>JAQVCW010000038.1 GCA_028689585.1 Lachnospiraceae bacterium
TTTATCTTATTTGGGCTTTTGTGGAATTAATTACTTTTTCTGTTAAGTTAACCTCTTTCCTGTAACATTAACTGTCATTTTCACATTTTGCACTTTAAGTTAATGACATTGGCTGTGAACAGTAACCATAGCGAAGCAGACTGCGAATAACTGTGTTGATAAAAGATGCCGTATGTGGAAACGCTGCTTCCCATACAGCATCTTTTGTTCTCGTATAGGAAAGTGCTCCTATACGAGAACAGCCTTCGGCATACGGATGCTTGCTTTGCAATCGGAACATATTTAGTCTTTCTGCAAATGCACCTGCAGCATACCTGGGGCAGCAGCCCGGAAGCGGTGCGTCAAGTAAAAGGCAGAACTGCAACAATCTGAGGAAAGAAAACGGGATTTAGCGTTGACAGCGCCCTTCAACCTTGTTAAAATGGCAGATAGGCCGAAGAAATGGACTTCGGATGGACGAAATATCTGGAGGAATAATACGTGAGCGACATTACGAATGAAATAAAAAAAAGACGCACCTTTGCCATTATATCTCACCCGGATGCGGGTAAGACTACGCTGACAGAAAAGTTTCTGCTCTATGGAGGCGCGATTAACCTGGCTGGTTCCGTAAAGGGAAAAGCAACCTCCCGTCATGCAGTATCTGACTGGATGGAGATTGAGAAGGAGAGAGGTATTTCCGTTACCTCTTCTGTACTGCAGTTTAATTACAATGGCTTTTGCATCAATATTCTGGATACCCCGGGACATCAGGATTTCTCGGAGGATACCTACCGTACCCTGATGGCGGCGGATTCAGCGGTGATGGTCATCGATGCGTCCAAGGGCGTGGAGGCACAGACCAGGAAACTGTTTAAGGTATGTGTGATGAGGCACATTCCTATCTTTACCTTTATCAATAAAATGGACCGGGATGCCAATGATACCTTTGAACTGCTGGACGAGATTGAAAAAGAGCTGGGGATTGCAACCTGTCCGGTGAACTGGCCCATTGGATCCGGAAAAGGTTTTAAAGGGGTATATGAGAGAAGCACCAATACGGTGGCTACCTTTACCGATACGGAAAAAGGAACGAAAGAGGGACATTCCACCATATATGATCTGGATTCACCGGAGCTGGACAGCTTTATAGGAGATGCGGCAAAGGAACAGCTTCTGGAAGAGATTGAGCTTCTGGATGGTGCATCCGCAGAATTTGATCAGGACCTGGTAAGTCAGGGAAAATTATCGCCGGTATTTTTCGGTTCCGCACTGACCAATTTCGGTGTGGAAATCTTCCTGAAGCACTTTCTGACCATGACCACCTCCCCGCTGGCAAGAAAAGCTGACTGCGGCGTGATCGATCCTATGTCAGAGGAGTTTTCAGCCTTTGTATTTAAGATACAGGCGAATATGAATAAAGCCCATCGGGACCGTATCGCATTTATGCGTATCTGCTCCGGCAAATTCGAGGCAGGCATGGAAGTATACCATGTGCAGGGAGACCGGAAGCAGCGTCTGTCCCAGCCTCAGCAGATGATGGCACAGGAACGCCACATTGTGGAGGAGGCATATGCGGGAGATATTATCGGTGTATTTGATCCGGGAATTTTCTCCATCGGAGATACCATCTGCGGCAGCGGCAAGAAATTTGCCTTTGAGGGGATTCCTACTTTCGCTCCGGAGCATTTTGCCCGTGTCACTCAGTTGGATACCATGAAGCGCAAGCAGTTTGTCAAAGGCATCAATCAGATCGCCCAGGAAGGTGCGATTCAGATCTTCCAGGAGTTCAATACCGGTATGGAAGAGATTATCGTGGGTGTAGTTGGTGTGCTTCAGTTCGACGTACTAAAATACCGTCTGGAAAATGAATACAACGTGGAGATCCGTCTGGATACCCTGCCATATGAGCACATCCGCTGGATTGAAAATAAAGAAATTGATCTGAACAAGATCACCGGAACCTCTGACATGAAGAAAATCAAAGACCTGAAAGGGCATCCGCTGCTGCTGTTCGTCAATAGCTGGTCAGTGGGCATGGTCCTGGATCGAAATCCCGGTCTGGAGCTGTCCGAGTTCGGACGCTGATATTC
This sequence comes from Lachnospiraceae bacterium, assembly GCA_028689585.1. GTDB lineage: Bacteria > Bacillota > Clostridia > Lachnospirales > Lachnospiraceae > Merdiplasma. The sequence goes on from JAQVCW010000038.1 coordinate 2,073, forward strand.
AGCGCATAGAAAATTGCTTGCAAATAGCGGAATATTTGCTATAATATATAGATAGTAAAGAAATAATAAAATATGACTGAGTAAACAAAACGATTGCTCAGGGAGCGTGAAGGACAGATAAGCTGAGATGGAGATCCGGTTTTCGGCGTTTTGACCGGGAACGGACCGGAAGCCATCCTGAATGTCCAGCCTGAGAGATACCGATACAGGAGGAATAGAATATGGCAAATGAAGGAACGCATACCAGTACGATAGAGACAGAAGGCAGCTACGGTGAAGTGAGGATAGCCGATGAAGTAGTGGCTATTATTGCGGGTCTGGCTGCATCGGAAGTGAAGGGCGTATCATCGATGGCCGGCAATGTAACCAGAGACCTGATTGAGAAGCTGGGAGTTAAGAGCCTTTCCAAGGGAATCCGGATACAGGTGGAAGATGGTGAAGTGAAAGTGGCTATGAATATCAACATGAGCTATGGATATAATGTGCCGGATACCTGCGCAGAGATTCAGGATAAGGTAAAGACTGCCATTGAGACAATGACAGGTCTGGAAGTATCGGAAGTGAATATCAAGATTGCAAATGTTGTCATGGATAACGCCAGATAAATCTTTGAAAAGAAAATGATGAGGATAAGGGATGTCTGTCTGGACATCCTTTTTTAGCAGAAGGAGAGAATATGAGCAGAAGAGAAACCAGGGAGCATATTTTTAAGATATTGTTTGGAATTGAATTTAATTCCCCGGAAGAGCTGCAGGAACAGATGGAACTGTATTTTCAGCAGGGTTTCGATGATGATTTTGAGACACGTCCGGCTGCAGTATCAGAAGAAGATAAATTATATGTAATGGAAAAGGCGGCCAGGATAGAGGCTTCAGTTCCCAAGCTGGATGAAGAGATCAATAAAGTGGCGAAGGGCTGGAAAACTGCCCGTATGGCCAAAGCAGATCTGACAATCATCCGTCTGGCGGTATATGAGATGAAATATGATGATGAAATCCCGGTCAATGTAGCTATCAATGAGGCAGTGGAACTGGCTAAAAAATTCGGAAGCGAAGAATCTTCTTCTTTCGTGAATGGAATTCTGGCAAAGCTGGTATAGTAAATAATGGGCAGCGTGTATTCAGTAGGGCAGATCAATTCTTACATTAAAAATATGTTTCAGCAGGACTTTCTCTTAAACCGCGTGTACATCAAGGGAGAGGTATCGAACTGTAAATATCATACCTCCGGTCATATCTATTTTTCATTAAAGGATGAGACCGGGGCTATTTCCTGTATTCTTTTCGCCAGTGCCAGAAAAGGGCTGGCATTTCGGATGGAAAATGGTCAGCGGGTGGTGGTATTTGGCAGCATCAGCGTCTATGAGCGGGACGGAAGCTATCAGCTTTATGCAAAAGAGATCCGTCTGGATGGACTGGGGGTGCTCTACGAGCGGTTTGAAGCGCTCCGGCAGGAGCTGGAAGAGATGGGGATGTTTGCACCGGAATACAAGCAGCCGATCCCGGCCCATGTGCGCAGGCTGGGCGTGGTGACGGCTCCCACGGGAGCAGCGGTGCGGGACATTATTCATGTGGCGAAGCGGCGCAATCCCTATGTCCAGATTATTCTGTATCCGGCCAGAGTCCAGGGAGACGGGGCGGCAGAGAGCATAATTAAAGGGATTCAGATGCTGGATTCGGCCGGAGTGGATGTGATCATTGCAGGCCGGGGCGGCGGCTCCATTGAGGATCTGTGGGCATTTAATGAAGAAGCGGTGGCGAGAGCTATTTTTGAATGCGCTACGCCGGTTATTTCAGCGGTAGGACATGAGACAGATACCACGATTGCTGACTTCGCGGCGGATCTTCGGGCACCCACTCCTTCGGCCGGAGCGGAGATGGCGGTGGAGGAGATCGCTTCAACAGAGGCTCTGCTGGAAAACTATCGGGAAGCACTGGAGCTTCGGATGGGAACAAAGCTGGAGGATGCCAGGCAGAAATTCGCCCAATATACCATGGGTCTGAGGCTGCACAGTCCAAAGCATCTGATCCGGGAAAAAAATCAGCAGTTGATGCAGACAGAAGAGAAGATGGAGCTTCTGATGCAGGCAAAGCTGGAAAACAGCAGGCATCGTCTTTTTGTATATATTGAAAAAATGAAAGGTCTGTCTCCGCTGGAAAAGCTGGCGCAGGGATATGCGGTGGTAACCGGTAGCACCGGAGGGAGAATCACTTCTGTGGAGCAGGCAAAACGGGGAGAGCTGCTGAAGGTGTACGTCACAGATGGCTGTATAGAGGCCCGGGCGGAAAATATGATTTTGCAGACAAATAAGCCGGGAAAGAAAGAAAACTGATCGGCAGCCGGAAGAACAGGAAGTTTTGGGATCTTTTTAAAGCCGGGTAATGGAGACAAATTATGGGGAAAGCAGAACAGGACAGAAAAATGACAGAAGCGATGGGACAGGAAGAAGAAAACCGGAAGGCAGAAGAAAACCGGAAAGCAGAAGAAAACCGGAAGGCGGAAAATCAGGAAGGCTCTCAGACGCTGGAAGAAGCTTTTTTAAAATTGGATGAGATGATTGGAAAGCTGGAGAACAGAGATACCTCTCTGGAAGCTTCCTTTCAGATTTATCAGGATGGGATGCAGCTTTTAAAGGAGTGCAGCCGGAAAATAGACAAAGTAGAGAAAAAGGTTCAGATTATGAATGAAGAAGGTGAACTGGATGAATTTCAATGAGACATTGCAGGAGAAAAGAACACAGGTACAGGCAGTGATCCGGGAATATCTTCCGGAAGAAGGGGGATTTCAGAAGACGCTGCTGGAGGCGATGAATTACAGTATGCTGGCAGGCGGCAAGCGGCTGAGGCCGCTTCTGATGCAGGAAACGTATGAATTGTTCGGAGGAACGGGACAGGTGGTGCAGCCGTTTATGGCGGCGATGGAGATGATCCATACCCATTCCCTGATTCATGATGACCTCCCGGCCATGGACAATGACGAATACCGTCGGGGCATGAAGACCACTCATGTGGTATATGGAGAGGCCATGGGGATTCTGGCCGGAGACGGCCTTTTGAACTATGCTTATGAGACGGCAGTCAGGGCATTTGCCATGGAGCCGGAGAATAAAAACCTGGGACGGGCTATCCGTATCCTGGCGCAGAAGACCGGCATCCGGGGCATGATCGGAGGCCAGTCCGTGGATGTGGAGATGGAAGGTCAGCCGTTAGAGGAAGATCAACTGGATTTTATCTACCGGCTGAAAACCAGTGCGCTGATTGAAGGCTCTATGATGATCGGCGCTGTTCTTGCCGGTGCGGATGAGGAAGCGATAGGAACAGTGGAAGCGGCGGCCAGAGATCTTGGCCTGGCATTTCAGATACAGGATGATATCCTGGATGTGACCAGCACCACGCAGGTTCTTGGCAAATCAGTAAAGAGCGATGAGAAGAATAACAAAACCACCTATGTGTCCTTAAAAGGACTGGAGCAGGCCCAGAAGGACGTGGAGGTATTTTCAGAGCGGGCAATCGCAAGAATGGACAGCCTTCCTTTCCGCAATCAATTCCTGCGGGAGCTGATGCTGCAGCTCATACACAGAAAATTCTAAATACGAAAAAATCCGGAACGTGTTTAAAGTATACTTTTTTGCAGTGCCCGGGTTCTAAATGCGGGGCAGCGGAGGCGAAAATAAATCTTTAGACACGCTCCAAGATACAGAGGGTAGCAGGATGATACTGGAAAAGATAAATCAGATAAATGATATCAAAAATATCGACAGGGAAGATCTGCCGCTGCTGGCGGAGGAGATCAGACAGTTCCTGATTGAAAAGATCAGTGTGACCGGAGGGCATTTGGCATCGAATCTGGGCGTGGTAGAGCTTACCATGGCAATGCATCTGGCATTTTCTCTGCCGGAGGATAAAATTATCTGGGATGTGGGGCATCAGTCCTATACACATAAAATTCTAACCGGAAGAAGATCCGGATTTGATGAACTGCGTAAATATGGCGGGATGAGCGGTTTCCCAAAGCGAAAGGAAAGCGCCTGTGATGCATTTGATACCGGACACAGCTCTACCTCCATTTCGGCAGGACTGGGATATGCCAGAGCCAGGGATCTGCTGGGCTGCAGCTATTCGGTGGTATCGGTGATCGGAGACGGCTCCATGACCGGCGGCATGGCCTATGAGGCCATGAACAATGCAGCCCAGATAAAGACGAATTATATTATCGTGTTAAATGACAATGAAATGTCCATTTCAGAAAATGTGGGAGGTCTCTCCACCTATTTGAGCAATCTGCGTACGGCAGAGGCTTATACCGGGCTGAAGGCCGGGGTGGAGAATACACTGAACAAAATTCCAATCTATGGCAACCGCATGGTAGAACGGATCCGGATCACAAAGCAGGGGCTGAAGCAGTTGGTCATTCCGGGCATGTTTTTTGAAGAACTGGGACTGAAATACCTTGGGCCGGTGGACGGTCATAATATTGGTCAGATGGTGAAGGTTTTTCAGGAAGCAAAAAAAGTGAACGGAGCAGTAGTGGTTCACGTAAAGACGAAAAAGGGAAAGGGATATCTTCCGGCAGAACGGCATCCGGCGCGTTTTCATGGAGCAGAGCCCTTTGACATAGAGACAGGACTTCCGAAGAAGAAAAAAAGAAAAGCCAATTATACGGATGTATTTTCTACGGTAATGTGCAAGATGGGAGCCAGAGATCCGCTGATGGTGGCGGTCACGGCGGCGATGCCGGACGGCACCGGTCTGAAGCGCTTCCGGAATATGTATCCGGACCGTTTTTTCGATGTGGGAATTGCAGAAGAACACGCAGTCACCTTTGCAGCGGGCATGGCGGTGGCCGGCCTGAAACCGGTGGTGGCGGTCTATTCTTCTTTCCTGCAGCGGGCTTATGACCAGGTGATCCATGATGTGTGCATTCAAAATCTGCATGTGGTTTTTGCTATAGACAGAGCAGGGCTGGTGGGCAGCGACGGAGAGACGCATCAGGGAATTTTTGATCTTTCTTTCCTGTCCGGCATTCCGAATATGTGCGTTATGGCGCCTAAGAATAAATGGGAACTGTCGGACATGCTGAAGTTTGCACTGAATTACAGCGGACCGATTGCGCTGCGCTATCCCAGAGGGGAAGCCTATGATGAGCTGCAGAACTTCCGGGCGCCGGTTTCTTTTGGCCGGGGTGAGATCCTGTATGACGAGTGTGAGATCGCGCTGCTGGCAGTGGGCAGCATGGTCAAAGTGGCAAAAGAGGTAAGAGAACATCTGCGGGATCTGGGCTATAGCTGTTCCCTGGTAAATGCCCGTTTTGTAAAGCCCATTGATGAGGAGCTGGTGGATCGTCTGGCGGAGGATCACAGGCTGCTGGTGACGCTGGAAGAGAATGTGCGAAGCGGAGGCTTTGGGGACAGAGTCCTGGAGTACTGCAATGACACTGGAAAGCAGATAAGGATGATCAACATCACTCTGCCGGATGATTATGTGGAACATGGAAATGTAGAACTGCTGAAGACAGAGACCTGTATCGATGCAAATGCTATTTTAAAGCGGATCATCGCAGAATATGTGGGAATGCAGCAGGATTTGAGATAAAACAGGGACAGGAAGGAAACGAAGCAGGATGAAAGAACGGTTGGATGTGCTTCTGGTGAACAGGGGGCTGGCTGCTTCCAGAGAAAAAGCGAAAGCGGTAATTATGGCTGGTCAGGTGTACGCAGCCGGACAGAAGGAAGACAAGGCTGGAACCATGTTCGACAGCCAGGTGGCGATTGAGGTACGGGGAAATACGCTGAAATATGTCAGCAGGGGCGGCTTGAAGCTGGAAAAGGCCATGCAGCACTTTGGCGTGACTCTGGAAGGGAAGGTGTGCATGGATGTGGGCGCATCCACCGGCGGCTTTACGGACTGCATGCTTCAAAACGGTGCGGTAAAAGTATTTGCGGTAGATGTGGGACACGGACAACTGGATTGGAAGCTGCGCAATGATGAGCGGGTAGTCTGTATGGAGAAAACTAACATCCGTTACGTGCTTCCGGAAAACATAAAAGAGCCGGTGGACTTTGCCTCGATCGATGTTTCATTTATCTCCCTGACAAAGGTACTGGGACCGGTGAGAGCGCTGCTGGAGGAAGAGGGAGAGATCGTGTGCCTGATTAAGCCTCAGTTTGAAGCCGGACGGGAAAAAGTCGGAAAAAAAGGTGTGGTGCGGGATCCGGCGGTACATGAAGAAGTCATTCGAAAGGTAGTGGATTTTGCTCATGGCCTGTGTTTTGCTGTAAAAGCGCTGGAATTTTCTCCCATCAAGGGACCGGAAGGAAATATTGAGTATCTGCTGTGGCTGAAAAAACAGCCGGAGGGAAGTGACTGCAGTCAGGTTCCTTTTTCTGTTTCTGAAGTGGTATCCGAAGCACATCAATCCCTGGATTGATTACTGGGGGGCATATGAATATATTTTATGTAATTACAAATCATTTAAAGGATCCCGATCTGGAAAAGACAAATTTAATAAAAAAATATCTGGAAGAAAAGGGAAAAGTATGCTATGTTCAGGATAGTGCAGACCATGGCGGCGGACATTTGTATAAATATACAGACGCATCCCGTATTCCGAAGGATGTGGAGTGCGTCCTGGTTCTGGGCGGTGACGGAACGCTGCTGCAGGCCTCCAGAGATCTGGTGGATACGAATCTGCCGCTGCTGGGCATCAACATGGGGACTCTTGGCTATCTGGCTGAGATTGAACACCAGAATATCCAGGCGGCGCTGGATCGGCTGATCGCAGATGAATACACCATAGAAGACCGTATGATGATTACCGGTTCTGCATATCATAATACAAAAAAAATGATGCAGGACATGGCGCTGAACGATATTGTGATCGGCAGAAGAGGGCGGCTGCGGGTAGTGGATTTTAATATCTATGTAAATGATACATTTCTGTGCTCCTACCGTGCAGACGGCATCATTCTCTCCACGCCCACCGGCTCCACCGGGTACAGCCTTTCTGCCGGAGGTCCTATTGTAGCTCCGGATGCATCGCTGATCCTGCTCACGGCCATAGCTCCCCATACACTCAATTCCAGGACGATTGTTCTGCCGGATCATGTGGAGGTTGCTGTGGAGGTGGGAGGCGGCCATCATGAAGACAATGAAGGCGCCGAGATCACTTTTGACGGGGATACTTCGCTGAAATTAAATGTGGGTAATCGAATTATTGTTACGAAATCTGAGAAGAAAACACATCTGATAAAAATAAACAATACCAGTTTTTTAGAGATACTTCGTAAAAAGATGAATTAAAGGACGTTTTTGGACCAGAATGGAGGCAGAAATGAAGATCAGCAGACATGCAAAGATTGTGGATCTAATCAGTAAACATGATATTGAGACTCAGGAAGAACTGGCAGATTATCTGAACAAAGAGGGCTTTCAGGTGACGCAGGCCACCATATCCAGAGATATTCGGGAACTGAAATTGACAAAGATTGCCATGAGCGGAGGCAAACAGAAGTATGCACTGATGCAGACCGGCAGCGCCGGGATGAATGAAAAGTATCTGAGGGTACTGCGGGAAGGGTATGTATCCATGGATATGGCTCAGAATATTCTGGTGGTGAAGACGGTTTCCGGGATGGCCATGGCAGTGGCAGCCGCCCTGGATGCCATGCACTGGTCCGAAGTGGCGGGATGCATTGCAGGAGACGACACGATTATGTGTGCAGTACGCAGCAGTGAAGAGACCATACAGGTGATGGAGAAGATACGCAGAATTGTGGGAACGGTATAGGCAGGTGATGTGCAGCATTCGTTTTTGCATGGAACTGAGGTGCCAAAAGCGTTTCCGCCTGTGAAAAATGGGAAAATCAAAAAACAGGAAATAAGGGCGAGAGTGCAGGGATAAGAACATGTTACTGAGTTTACACGTAAAAAACATGGCGCTGATACAGGAGGCAGAGGTAGTATTTGGGGATGGGCTGAATATCCTGACCGGAGAGACCGGAGCGGGAAAGTCCATTGTGATCGGCTCTGTCAATGTAGCGCTGGGGACTGGAAATTTTCGGGATTACGTTCCGGAAGGAGCGGAGTATGCTCTGGTTGAACTGGTATTTTGGACAGACAGCCCTGCGGTGCGAGGAAAGCTGGCCGAACTGGAGATACCGGATGAGGACGGGCAGGTGGTGATATCCAGAAAGTACCACAATGGAAGAAGTATCAGCAAAATCAATGGAGAGATTGTCAATATCTCCACCATTCGGGAGCTGGCTTCGGAACTGATCGATATTCACGGACAGCACCAGCATCAGTCCCTGCTGTACAAGAAAAATCATCTGATGCTTCTGGATAAATTTGCGAAGACTGATCTGAGCGATCTGCCCCGTATCTGTGAAAAAGAATGGGAAGCCTATCGTTCTTTCAGACAGCAGTTAAAAGAAGCGGTTCTGGATGAGAGCGAGCGAGCCAAGGAAATTGATTTCCTGAAGTATGAGATCCAGGAAATCGAAGAAGCGGTGCTTCGGCCGGGAGAAGATGAAGAGCTGGAAAGCTCCTTTACCAGAATGTCCCATGGACAGAAGATCATGGAGGCACTTTCTGAGATCGAAAATCTGACCGGCTATGAAAGCGGCGCAGGGGACGGAGTAGGCAGAGCGGTACGCTGCCTGTCTGGTGTGGCCGACTACGATGAAAAGCTGCAGGGGCTGCAGCAGGAGTTTTCCCAGATCGAGGATCTGCTCTCCGATGCGAACCGGGAGCTGGCGGATTATATTGCAGATTTTTCTTATGATGAGCAGGAGTTTTACGAGCTGTCCCGAAGGCTGGATCTGCTGAACCATCTGAAGTCAAAGTACGGGAAGAGCATAGAGGATATTCTGAACTATCAGACGAAAAAACAGGAGCGTCTGGAGCAGCTTCTGGATTATGAGAGTTATCTGGAGGATCTGCGCGTAAAACAAAAAGCGGCGATGCAGGCTCTGAAAAAGACAGCAGAGAAAATATCCGGAATACGGAAAAAACATGCGCTGCTGCTGCAGGAGCGCATAAAACAGTCCCTGCTGGAGCTGAATTTTCTGGATATCCAGTTTGAAATTGAATTTCAAAGGCTGGAAGAACCGGGCAGCACCGGTATGGATGAAGTGTGCTTCCTGATTTCCATGAATCCGGGGATGCCCCTGCGTCCGCTCTGGGAGGTGGCTTCCGGCGGCGAGCTTTCCAGAATTATGCTGGCGATCAAGGCGGTCATGGCGGAGAAGGATGCCATCGGCACCTTGATCTTTGATGAGATAGATACCGGTATCAGCGGCCGGACCGCCCAGAAGGTATCGGAGAAGATGGCCCTTATTTCCAGAAGCCATCAGATTATCTGTATTACCCACCTGGCTCAGATCGCGGCTATGGCGGATACTCATCTGATTATCGAAAAAGAGGCCGCTTCCGGAAAGACGGTGACTTCCATACGCCGGATGGAAGAAAAAGAAAGTATAGAAGAACTGGCCCGCATCCTTGGCGGAGTAAAGATCACGGATGCGGTATATCAGAATGCAAGAGAGATGAAAGAACTGGCGGGGAAAATAAAGACAGCGGAATAATATAGCAGGGGATGCCTTACGTTGAAGAAACAGGTGTCTGCTATAACAGGACCCAAAAATCCTTTTATAGCAGACACCTGTTTTGTCATGTGAAGCATGACAGGCCTGGCAGCAAGAACGCAGGGGCGTACTTGAATCATACATCCTACACAAATTGAACACATTATTGCCATGAAATATACACAAAAATGTATTAGTTTATTCCGTAAATAAGGGATGTAAAAACCCGAAAAAAGCAGTTGAAAAACTGCAGAATAAATTAAGTGAAGGAGTTGTATTATGATGGATGAGTTTCGAGCATCAAGGAAAAAGTGGCTGATTTTAGTGGGAATGATTCTGATTATCGCGTTGTGGGCGGCACTGATACCGATTCCGGCTCACGCTGCGCAGAAAGAGACAGAAGCGGTGACCACTGAGGCACAGACAGAAACAGTGGCAGAAACGGAGGCTGGACAAGAAACAAAAGCTGCACAAGAAACAGAGGCTGCACAAGAAACGGAGGCTGCACAAGAAACAGAAGCACAGCAGAAAACAGAAACAGATGCAGCACCGGCGGAAAGCCTGTCCGCAGTAGTAAACGGAAGCATTGTTCTGAGTACAGATTATCCCGGCATCACCTTAAAACCGGGTGAGACCACCAGCTTTAATCTTTACCTGACCAATACAGATGCAGCAGAGACAGATATGAGTCTGAGTACTGAGGCGCTTCCGGATGGCTGGGACGGATATTTCAGAGGAAGCAGCAGCCAGGTGAGCAGAGTGCATGTGGCCGCCGGTCAGATTAAGGATGACAGTCCGACACTGAGCTATTCTCTGACACTGCCGGAAGAGGCAGCAGAGGGTGAATACACCGTAGTGCTGAAAGCGGAGGATGGAAATGGCAATTCTGTGACACTGCCTCTGGCAATCACGGTAGCGACAGAAGAAGCGGGCGCAGGCAACTTCACCGCAGAATATCCGGAGCAGCAGGGAGCCACCGGAACCAGCTTCAGCTTTTCCACCACGCTGGTCAACAATGGAGTATCTTCCCAATCCTACAGTCTGTCTGCCAATGCTCCGCAAGGATGGCAGGTAACCTTTACTCCGTCCGGTGAAAGCAATCAGGTAGCCAGCCTCCCGGTAGATGCAGGAGCCAGCCAGGGAATTACAGTGGCAGTGGTACCGGCAGAAAAGGTGGAACAGGGAGATTATACCATCAGCCTGTCAGCGGCTTCTGCTAATGAAACTCTGAATCTGGATCTGAAGGTAACCATCACCGGTACTTATGCAGCAGTCCTGACCACACCGAACGGCAATCTGAGCATGAGCGCTTATGCAAATGAAGAAACACCAATTACCATGAGCATTCAGAATACCGGAAATGTAGCACTGGAAAATCTGCAGCTTACCTCAGCGGCTTCTACGGACTGGAATGTTCGTTTCGACGAAACGACCATTGACTTACTGGAAGCAGGAGCCACCAAAGAAATCACAGCTTATGTGCAGCCCAGTGCAGACGCCATTATCGGTGATTATGTAACCGCAATCACGGTCAGCAATACACAGACTTCGTCTGAAATGGATTTGAGAGTTTCCGTGAAAAATCATACTACATGGGGAATTGTGGCTGTCATCATCATCATTATCCTCTGTGCAGGACTGGGAATCGTAATTCGTAAATATGGGAGACGGTAATCATGGGAGAAAACACAATGATTGCCACCCGGGGACTGACGAAAGTATATGGCGAGAAGGTGGCGGTAAACCATCTGGATCTGTCCATAAATGAAGGCGAAATCTTTGGCCTGCTGGGTCCCAATGGTGCGGGTAAAACCACCACCATTCTGATGCTTCTGGGTCTGACAGAGCCGACTCTGGGTGAGGCAACGATTAATGGAATTGACTGTACCAGAAATTCCATTCAGGTGAAACGGATTACCGGATATCTGCCGGATAATGTAGGCTTTTATCCGGATATGACCGGAAGAGAAAATCTGCGTTTTACCGGAAGACTGAATGGTCTGGACGGGAAAAAAATGGAAAGCAAAATTGATGATCTTCTGGAGCGGGTAGGCATGACCTACGCACAGCACCAGAAGACCGGCACCTACTCCAAAGGGATGCGCCAGCGGCTTGGCATCGCAGATGTGCTGATGAAGGATCCCAAAGTCATCATCATGGATGAGCCTACACTGGGATTGGATCCGGAGGGCATGAGAGAGTTTCTTACACTGATCAAGCAGTTGTCTGTGGAAGACGGCAGAACGGTGCTGGTATCTTCCCATCAATTGTATCAGATCCAGCAGATCTGTGACCGGGTAGGTATTTTTGTCAGCGGCAGTCTGGTGGCCGCCGGCAAGATAGAGGATCTGGGAAGACAGCTTGCAAAGGAAGGACATTATACGCTGGAGGTGGCAGCATATCCCTGTGATGACCGTTTCCTTGGGTTTATCCACAACATGACCGGGGTAACGGGCATTGAAAAAGAAGGGGACAAATTTGTTGTTCATTCCAGCCGGGACCTGAGAAAAGAAATCACAGGCTTCCTGGGAACCAATCGCTATACGCTGCTCCATCTGCGGCAGAAGGGTGGAGATCTGGATGAAATCTACAGATGTTATTTTGAAAAAGCAGGGCAGGATGAGAAACATGAGCAGGAAAACAAAAATGGAAAACATATCTTCGGAACAAAACAAACAAAGAAATGACCGCGCAAGATACCACAGCATGTCTGCTCTGTACCGGAAGGAAATGGCAGATCATATCACCAGCAGACGTTTCGTTATCATTATGCTTCTGGTAACTGCAACTACCATTGCCAGTATTTACGGCGCGCTGACCGGCATGAGTGATGCCATTTCCAGTGACAGCAATTTTATCTTTTTGAAGCTGTATACCACCAGCGGCAATTCAATTCCCTCCTTTCTTTCCTTTATCGCCCTGATCGGGCCATTTGTAGGATTGATTTTAGGTTTTGACGCGATCAACAGTGAACGGAATAATGGAACGTTGAACCGCCTGGTTTCACAGCCTATCTACCGTGATTCGGTGATTATCGGCAAATTTCTGGCAGGAGGGACACTGATATCACTGATGGTAATTTCCATGGGCGTTCTGATCGGGGCAATCGGTTTCCTGTCCATCGGCATCCTGCCGTCCGTCGAAGAACTGGCCCGGGTGGTGATTTATCTCCTGTATACGATTGTATACATCTGCTTCTGGCTGGCAATGGCGATGCTGTTTTCCGTTATCTGCAGACACTCTGCCACATCGGCACTGGCTTCTATTGCACTGTGGATTTTCTTTGCAGTATTTATGAGTCTTCTGGCCAGCATTATTGCAAATGCCATTTATCCGGTGAATAATCAGTACAATGCAGCGGTCAACACCCTGAGCAATTACAACTGCAATCTTTATATTAACCGTATCTCTCCTTATTATCTGTACACGGAAGCGGTCAGCACCATCTTAAATCCTTCCGTTCGTGCAGTCAATGCAGTGACCATGTCACAGCTTGTGGGCGCGCTGTCCAGTTATCTGTCCCTGGGGCAGAGCATGCTGCTGGTATGGCCGCATCTGACCGGGCTGATTGCACTGACACTGGGTGTATTTACTATTTCTTATGTGAAATTCATGAGACAGGAGATCCGGGGCAATTGAGATTAGTTTAAGGTTGCAGTTCGGCTGTGGAATGAGGACGCTTCCCGGGCGGTTGCCCCAGGTATGCCACAGGTGCTGTTTCGAAAGCCAAGAGCATCTAAGGGTTCCGAAAGATGTTCCAAAAGCAGGAATTGGGAGCCATAACTCACCTTCGGTTCAAACAAATGACTCCCAATTCTTATGGAACATCTTGTGGAACCCAAGATGCTACCTTCGTCTCTGCGAGACTCCGTGTTCTCGATTGCTTTGCAATCGGAACATATTTAGTCTTTCTGCAAATGCACCTGCAGCATACCTGGGGCAGCCATCCGTAAAGCTGTGCATCAAGTAAAAAGCCGAACGGTAACCGTTAATGTAACTGTTAAAAAAATAAAAAAGGAAATAAACTTGATTTTTGTGTGAAAAATAGGTATTCTGTATAGGAGTTTAAAAATAAAATTTGTGTTCTTGAGGGAGGCAGTTATACTGCGTTGTAACGGCAGTATGAACGAGGTAAAAAAGTATGGCAGGAACAAATTGCGAGATGTGTGCAAATTATGTGTATGATGAGGAATGTGAATATTATGTCTGTGATATCAATCTGGATGAGGACGAAATGGTTCGTTTTGTGACGGATACGAATTACAACTGCCCCTATTTTAGAAATGGGGATGAGTATCTTATCGTCCGCAGACAGATGTAGGATAAAAGCAGAGATAAGAAAATTCAGCGTGGTTTGAAGGAGATTATTATGAAAAAAATACTGGTAGTGGTGGATATGCAGAATGATTTTATTGACGGTTCGCTGGGAACAAAGGAAGCGGAGGCTATCGTGGAGCCGGTGGCTGCGAAGATAATGACATATCCTACGGAGAATATTTATGCAACCAGAGATACCCATCCGGTCAATTATCTGGATACTCAGGAGGGGAAGAAGCTTCCGGTAGAGCACTGTATAGAGGGAACCTTTGGCTGGGAAATCAATGAAAAGGTGGCTGCTGCGCTGAAACATGCTGTCATCATTAATAAGCCCACGTTTGGTTCGGAAATTCTGGCGGAGACTCTGGCGGAGGAAAACAAAAAAGAAGAAATTGCGGTAGAACTGGTTGGGCTCTGTACGGATATCTGCGTGGTATCCAATGCACTGCTGCTGAAGGCTAAGATGCCCGAAATATCGATTATGGTGGATCCGTCCTGCTGTGCCGGTGTCACACCGGAGACGCACGATGCAGCACTGCAGACGATGAAGATGTGCCAGATTGAAATCGAAAGGTCAGAAAAATAGTGGATAAAGACAGGGACAATATAAGAGAAAAAGCCGCTGTGTTGGCAGATGCACTTCCTTACTTCCGGGATTTTAATCAGAAGATCATTGTGATCGGATACCTGTGCAGTAATATCTTAAGCGGGGAAGAGGAACAGGGAGTGATGCAGGATATTGCACTGCTGAAAAGTGTTGGCATGAAGCCGATCATTGTTCATGATGCCCGCATGGGAGCGGATAAATTCCGAGAAAATAAGCGGGTGGCGAAGCTGGTAGAGCTGTGCGGTGTTAAGGCAGTGGGAATCTGCGGGATTGATGAGCAGACGTTGCATATGACACTGGAAAATGACTATATTCCGGTGGTGACACCAAACGATATTGATACGGAAAATATAAATCTGGATCCGATTGACACGGCAAGGGAGATTGCAGTCCGGATGCAGGCAGAAAAACTGATCTATGTCAGTAAATATGAAGGGGCTCGCTGGTCCGATGAAAATAAAAAAATTCTGTCAATGAAAGAGTCAGAACTAAGGACTTATCTGGAACAGCAGCAGATGGAACAGGATCTGAGACGTAAGCTGGAAAATGCCATTCTGGCTCTGGATGGGGGCGTGAGACGGATACATTTTATCAGCGGAAGAATGAAACATGCACTTTTGCTGGAATTATTCAGTGTGCTGGGAATTGGTACAGTGGTCAGCCGGGATGACGGAGAATTGTACGAACATGAATACGGAAGGCGCTGATGAACCTGCGTAAAGTGTAACTAAGCTTTCTGAGTTAATCTTTGAAAACAGACTGTTGGACAAGGTAGAAAGATGATGTATAGATTGTATTCTATTTTTCAGCTTGGTATGTCCAACTATTTAAACTATTTTACAGGAATATGTACTCTGGAGTCTGTGGTTCTGATAGTGCAGCTTCGTATTTGGAATAATATAAAAAGTAATTTTTTAGAAAAAGCAGAGGAACTCTGGATTTCAGAGGAATGGTCCGATGCTTTTTTTGTTTAAAATCTAGCCAGTTTTGTCAATAACAAAATATGATACTTATAAAGAACGACAGAATTATACAGATATAACAGTAGGCAGAATTAAATAATAATCTTAGTAAAGCAGATAATTGAAATTTGATTTTTGCTTCCTCTGCACAATAAAAAAGTTCTCTCAGAAAATCGAAAAGAAACAGCAAAACAAAAAATACCTATTTTTATACAAATATGACGATTAAAAATGATGAAATATAAGATATAATAATGTCATCAAGATGTTCTTTTCGAAATATATGTTTAAAGGAGATCAGTATGGTTAAGGAAACAAAAATTATTCGTTTTCATGATTCATTTGACTGCCGTTTGGATACAATAGAACTGCAGGCGCCTAAGGATGACGAGTTACAGTGCAAATCATTATATTCAGTAATTAGTATTGGAACAGAATGCGGACAATTTGAAAAAAAATTCCATGAATCCGGCCACAGAATTGCTGAAATGGGACATCCTACTGCCACTGGATACAGTACAGTAGCAGAGGTTGTTGAGGTTGGAAAAGATATTACGGATTATAAGGTTGGAGATATAGTTTTCTGCCATGAACGTCATCAAAGTTATTTTAACATTGATACTTCATGGAGAGTGTATCACATGCCGAAATGGATGGAACCGAAAGAAGTATGCTGGACGGTAATTCTGCGTGGGGGTATGTTTGCAGCGATGAAGTGCCAGATACAACCTACGGATACCGTGGTTGTCATGGGATGCGGCATCTTTGGAATGGCTTCCATTATGTTTGCAAAAATGCTTGGCGCACGAAATATAGTAGCAATCGATCCGTTAAAAGAGCGGGCAGAACGGGCATATCAGTTTGGAGCCAGCCATGTGCTGGTAGGAGAAACCGGCGATGTGGTAGAAGAATTCCTGAAGCTAAATGATGGAAAATATGCGGATAGTGCGATTGACTGTACAGCTGTTCCTGCAGGATTGGCTCAGGCTTGCAATATTGTCCGCAATGACGGGAATATTGCGCTGCTTACCGATCCGCCTATGCTGTGCGAACAGGCGATTTCATCCAATATACTGCTTCGCTATCAGCATATCCATGGAATTTTTATTGATATGACTGCGTTAGAACCCAATGCATTTGGGGTGTCACTACAGGAAACTCATGAACGTATTTATGAAGCATTTAAGAGCGGTGATGTACATACGCTCGATATGATTACCCATATTGTCTCTCCATTAGACTGTCAGAAAATCTACAGCGATATTTATGCAGATAAGAGCAAATACCTAGGTGTTTTATTTGACTGGAGCCTGATTGAGTAGAAATGTGAGGATTATTCTGTTCACACAGCAATAAACAGAAAGGGGCTGTCGGTTAATATCGGTTTTTTGAGGTTCCTTCAATAAAATAAGCATATCCCGCAGAATTCCATGCTTTTCAGAGCAGGACTTCCTGTCGGATATGCTTATTTTTCTTCCAATCTCGTATTTTAGAACGCGATATTACTTATATACTTTTTATGTGGTGCGGTAATTGAAACAACGGAGGCTGTCGTTTTCATTGAGGCCTCCAAAATACCCTTTGGTCTGGATGGAACGGCTTAGGAGCTTCAATAAAAATAAATAATGAAATAGTTTTCTACAGCGATCGGGAAGTAAGGTTCCTTTCGCATAATTCAACAATAAAGTCAACAGCACGTATACTACGTATATTTGCATTATGCCCGGTTCTTCCCTCATCTGAACAACAGGCGAGTAAGCCTGAAAAATCTAATTCCTCCATTACTTTTTTAAGACTCTCTATTTTCTGACAGATCCTTTCTGCTTATTGCTGTATGAGCGTCATTGGTCTTTGGCATCTTTTTTGCGCTTTCTGGTTGCGCTTGGAGTTTCGTCAAAATAGTGTTTGTAATATTTAATATAGTTATTAATGTCGGAAAAGCCACTTTTATAGGCAATATTAGAAATAGAATCATCAGAATGCTGCAGCAGCGATTTTGAATGACTTAAACGAAGCAGCATAAGATATTGCTTTGGGCTGAAACCAGTCATATTTTTGAAATTGTGAGATAAATAGGAGGGAGAAAGATAAAATTGCTGTGCTAAGTTTGTTATAGAAATATCTTGCAGATAATTTGTTTCAATATAGGTCTGTATTTGAAAAATAGTTTCATTTTCTGCTAATGCGGACATGGGAAAACTATCCGGACTCAGGCGCCAGATCTGTATTAAGAGTTGATTTACCAGCTGAATTAATAATTCTCGTTTATAGGGATAATGATGTTTAAATTCGCTGAGCATCTGCTCAAATAGTGAAGTTATGGTACTAAAGATACGGCTAATGTTAATGTGGTTGCAAAATGAAGCGGGGCGCACCTTGAGGATAGAGAGTAGTTTAGAATCAATTATGTTTTGGTCAGTCAAAAGTGGATTGAGGTGCAGGACATATCCATGATAGGGTGTTTCGATTACGTGAACTGCATGCTGTTCCAGATTTCGAAGAAAAATAATGGATTCTTCCCGGACAATTTGTGTGGTATGAGAAAATGTTATTTCACTGGCTCCTTTCATAACAAACAGTATCTGATATGTATGGTGAAAGTGCAACTGATGGTCCTCATGGGAAATGCAGTGCTGAATATCATCTATAATATACCTTGAAGACATAAAATACCTCCCAACAAAAAATACCTATTTCAACACAAAAAGCAATAACTATTTTTAATAAATTTAGTTTATCATAATTGTATCGAAAAGACAACTTGAAACAAGACAACGTTTTACCGAGTGGTCATAGGCAGGACCGCCGCAGATGAAAGCGCAGGAATAGATTCGGCGCGGAGGAAACCGGTTAACCTATTAATTAAATGTAAAAACTATATAAGGATGGAGGCACTATGAAAAAAACAATTGCTTTATTATTGACTTTGGGGTTGTCAATTAGCTTTGGCGTATGCGCAGGTGCACAGGAAAAAGACAGCAATTCTGCAGAAACAGGAAAATTAAAAATTGTTCATATTGTTCGCCAGACAGGGGATGTTGTTTGGGAAGAATTTATGAATGGGGCAACGGCATATGGCGAAATGTCAGGAAATGAAGTTATCAATCTGGCTCCGATTGAGTATGATCCGGCGGAGCAGGTTCAGTTGGTACAGGATGCACTGGCGATGAATCCGGATGTGATTGCAATCACACCGATCGATCCGGATACTGTCGAACCGCTGTTAAAACAGGCTCGTGAGAATGGAATAGCAGTTATCACACAGGAAGCAACAGAAATGACAAATCATGATTATGATTTATGTTTTGCTTCGAATAAAGTATATGGCGAAAGCGTAGCAGAAAATATGGCGAAACTTTGCGGAGGTGAAGGTGACTATGTGGTGGTGGTTGGTTCCCTGTCAAATTCAGCGGAAATGGAACGTGCTGAGGCAGGAATCGCATACATTAAAGAAAACTATCCGGATATGAACCTTGTATGTGATATTACAGCACCGGTTGAAAGTTCTACTGAAAATGTTCGTTCATTGTTCAATGAGTTGCTGACGACATATCCGAATTTGAAAGCTCTCTGGACACACGAAGATCTTAATATAGCCGGTTTGGTATGTGAAGAAAATGGCCTGATTGGCAAGCTGGTGGTAATTGGACTGGGCTTCCCATCTGAATGCAGAGATTATATCGAATCAGGGGCAATATCTATGAGTGTCTTTCCGCCAACGGATGTGATCGGAGGCGCAATGTGTGCACTGGGAGCAGCGGTTGCGAATGGAGAAGAAATTAAGACAGGAATGGATCTGGGAATCGAAGGTTACAATTCTGTTGAAGTAGATGGGAAAATCGTATCTGGTGCAGGTCTTGTATATCATACGATTGATAATCTGGATGAATACACCAGACCATAACACCTTTCTGTGATTTCATAATTGAATTCCTCCTCTGTAAAACAGGGGAGGAAATGCCGGAATGGAGGAAAGGGCTTATGGGGAATCATCTTATTGAATTAAAACATATCAGGAAATCATTTTTTGGAGTGGATGTATTAAAAGATTTGAATTTTAGTATTGAGAAGGGCGTTTCTACAAGCCTGATCGGTGAAAATGGCTGTGGAAAATCCACGATGATTAAAATTATCTCAGGGTTTTACGAATTTGATTACGGTGAAATTGTAATAAACGGGAAAAAATATCATCATCTTACACCGATTGAAGCAATGCACGAGGGAATTCAGGTGGTTTACCAGGATTTTTCTTTATTTCCAAATATAACTGTAGCGGAAAATATTATGACCAACAGTTTAATTGCGGATAACAGAAGGGGAATTCCGTGGAAAGAGATGACACAGTCCGCTAAGAAAGCCCTGGAACGAATCGGGGCGGATATTGATACAGATATCTTGGTTTCGGAATTAAGTGTTGCACAAAAACAACTGGTTGCAATTGCGCGGGCAATTGTAATGGATGCAAAATTAATTATTATGGATGAGCCAACTTCGGCAATTACATATAAGGAAATTGAAATTTTGTTAAAGATAGTTCAAGAATTGAATGCAGCGGGGATTGCAGTATTGTTTGTCAGCCATAAACTGGATGAAGTAAAAGCCGTGTCCAAGAATGTAAGTGTAATGCGAAATGGAAATATTGTTTATTCAGGCGGTATTGAAGGCATGACGCAGGAAAAAATGGTTTTTTATATGACTGGGAGAGAACTGGTGAGCCGGACTTTTATATATGAACGGCCGAATACAGAACCAGTGCTGCAGGTGAAAGGTTTGGGGCTGAAGAATTATTACAAGGATATAAACTTTGATGTGTACGAAGGAGAGGTTGTCGGAATTACCGGGCTGTTGGGCTGCGGGCGTTCCGAACTGGCAAAAAGCCTGTTTGGTTTAATGCCCTGCGACTGCGGAGAAATTTACATGCACGGAAATGCAGTTCAAATTCGAAGCGTCAGAGATGCAATGAAAAGTAAAATCGCATATGTTCCAGAGGACAGGTTAACCGAAGGGTTACATCTCAGCAGCAGCATAAGTGATAATGCGATTGTCTGTCTGATGGAAAAGCTTTCTTCACGATGCGGTTTCTTAAATAAAAGGAAAATGGTCGAAACCTATCAGGAAGTTTTGAATCGGGTAAGCATTGCCGGAATGGAATATGACAAGGAAGTAAGAATGCTTTCAGGCGGTAATCAGCAAAAGGTTCTTCTTTTGAAATGGATTGCCACAGAACCGGATCTTCTAATTTTAAATTGCCCGACGGTGGGTGTTGATGTGGGATCAAAAAGCGATATACATGAACTGGTGCACAAGATTGCGGAAACCGGTGTGAGCGTGGTGGTCATTTCGGATGATCTGCCGGAAATTCGGCAACTGTGCAATCGTGCATACATGATGCATGATGGGATGTTCTGCAATGAGTTTAAAATATCAGAAACAACATCAGAGGAAATGGAACATTTTCTGACGAATAATATAAAAGGACGGGAGGAGTGAGGGAATGGCGAAAAGAATTCTAAAATCGAATGAATGCGTTCTTATCGTACTGATTGCTGTACTTCTGGTTGCCTTTTATACAGTGAATCCGGCAGTTTTGTCATTAGGCAATGTGTTTAGCATGTGCAGTTCAGCAACATTGAATGCAATTTTCGCACTGCCGGTATTGCTGATATTCGTATCAGGGGGAATTGATCTTTCATTTATGGCAATTGCGTCTTTTATCATGTTTACAACAACAAAGATTTTACTTAACAATAATTGGAACCCGTCGATTGTAATCGTTTTTTTAATTGGCATCGGAATGGGGATCGGTCTGGGCTGTATTAATGCACTGTTTGTAAATGCAATTAAGCTGCCAATCTTTATTGTAACGCTGGCCACGCAATTTCTTTTTGACGGAAGTATTTTGGCATTTGTAGGAACCGGAAAACAGGTGGTACCGGGGAAAATGGCAGATTTTGGAAAAATGGCATTGCTGCAGATAGAAAGTGATGGCGGCAGAATTTCCACCTTGAGAGCAACGGTTTTGATTGTTGTGGTTCTTTATATTCTGATCTGGCTGTTGCTGTGGCATACGCGGCTTGGAAGAAATTTTTATCTGATTGGCGGCGATATGCAGGCCGCAGAACGTGCTGGAATCAATGTGAAAAAAACGTACGTGCTGCTGTTTGTCATCGTTGGAGCAATCTGCGGCATAGGTGGTATTGTGAATGCATGTACATTGCGCACTGTAATTGCCGGAGATTTGATCGGGGGCGAAATGCCTGTTATTGCGGCGGTAATTATTGGCGGTGCCAATGCAGAAGAAGGAAAGGGAAATGTAGTAGCCACTCTGCTTGGTGTGATATTAATCACAGTTATCAGTAATAATCTGACAATTTTGAAAGTGCCGTCTTATATGCAGGAATTTATTTTAGGTATCTTTATAATCTTGAGTACGGTTTCACAGGTACTTCGCAACAGACAAAAATATCGCTGATAAGGGGGGGTGATGTTCATTGAAAGAAAAGAAAACTGGAGGCAGCCGCCTGAAAATCAGTAACGAAAAATTAAAATTTATAGCAATACCATTAACTTTGTTTATTATCATATTAGTGCTGGATCCTGCAGATTTTTTGACGGTAGGAAATTTCAGAAGCATGTCATTTCAAATGGTAGAATTGGGATTGATTTCCCTTGCGATGATGTTTGCTTTTATCAGTGGTTCCATTGACCTGTCTTTGGCCAGTACCGCAAATATTGCTGCTATGGTTGTGGCTTTTATTTTAAAAAGCTTTGACGGTCATGAACTGACAGATCAACAGTGGGGATGGGTTTTGGTTCTGTGTATCTTTGCAGCGGCAGCAGCAGGTGTGTTGTGCGGCCTGTTTAATGGATTTTTGGTTGCAAAATGTAAATTGCAGCCAATGCTGGCAACGCTTGGATCCATGTATCTGTTTTCCGGAATTGTATTTATGTTTACACAGGGGAAATCAATAGCAGGTTTCCCGGAACTTATTTCAGATTTTGGAAACGGAACGACATTTGGTATAGCGAATACGTTATTTATACTTATTTTTGTCATTGTTTTATCGGCGGTCCTGCTCAATAAAATGAGGTTCGGAAAGGAACTGAAGTATTTTGGTACAAATAAAAAAGCATCACTGTTCTCAGGAATAAATAATTCAAAGATCATGATGAAGGTATTTGTTCTCTGCGGTTTGATTGCCGGAATTACAGGATTTGAATATGTCATCAAGATAAACACGGCAAAGGCTGACTATGGCGCATCGTATGTGTTTACATCCGTACTCTGCATTAGTCTGGGCGGAGTGAGTCCCAGCGGCGGAAAAGGCGGGGTGTTTGGTGTAGTATGCGGACTGATTGCAATGCAGCTGTTATCCAGCGGATTTAGTATATTGGGGCTGGGAACTTCAATGAAAAATTTCCTGTGGGGCGTACTGCTTTTAGGAGTTATGGTGTTTAACTATTATCTGGAATGCAGGGAGATGAAGAAAAAATATGCAGGAAAATAGACAGATGGAAAGGAAAACGAGGAGTATATCACAAATGCTCGTAACCTATGCGATGGAGAGATTTCATCAAAAATTTCCGCCAGAAGTAGTTGAAACGGCAAAATTGTCAATATATGACTCTCTGGGATGCATGATTATTGGTTCGCAGGATACCTGTTTTTTCAAGTTGAAGAGATACTTAAAAGAGTATGGCGGTCAGGCTGTCTGCAGTGTGATTTCAGCGGATGGTTTTAAAACAGATATGGAGCATGCGGCATCGCTGAATGCAATGGCGGCGCATATCAGAGATTATGATGATATGTGTGCGGTATTACACGGACATGCTACGTCAGCAGTTTTTTCAACAGTGTTGGCAGTTGGAGAAAGGCTGCATAAATCTGGAACTGATTTATTGCAGGCGTTCGTTACAGGAGCGGATGTTGCTGCTCTTATGGGCAGGGGACTGGTAGCGGATGGATACCCTCATGCATGTGACAGTTCTTCTACTCTGAGTATCTTTGGATCTGCGATTGCAGCGGGGGTGCTTATGGGACTGACAGAAAAACAATTAGTAAATGCTTTTGGAATCGCGGCCAGTGAGGCTGCCGGATTGAGAGCAAACTATGGAACTCTGGCAAAGGATCTGACAGCAGCCCGTACGGCTGCAAGGGGCATTTATGCTGCAAATATGGCGAAGCTAAATTTTGATGCAAATCCCAATATTATCGAGGATCCTAATGGATTTCTTGCCGCATGTTCATCCACAATAAATATAGATGCGATGAAGCAGGTAATGAAAGCAAAAAGTTCCATTTTTGAGAGGACGGGGATGCGGGTAAAAAATTATCCAACCTGCGGGGGAACGCACTGTGCAATGGATGCTGCGATTCATCTGAAGAAGCAGTATGGGATAGCATTTCAGGATGTAGAGCATATTTATTGTGTTGCGCAGAGCAGTACAAAGGCGAGTGATAAGTATCCAGTACCCGCAAATCCCATGCAGGGAAAATTCAGCATTGCTTACTGTATTTCGGTTGCGCTGTATTATGGATATGGATATATCGGAGCCTTTTGCGGGGAAGAATTTCCCGCCGAGGAATTAATGGAACTGGTACAGAAAACAGAAGTTGCTCTGGATGATGGAATTTTTGAGGATGCACTGGAGGGGGCTCAGGTTACAATTATTTTGAAGGATGGACGAAAAGTAAGGGACAAGGTGGATTACTGCACAGGATCTCTTGGAAAAGAACTTTCGGAAGAACAGCGGATCGATAAATTCTCAAAGTGTGTAAGTGGGATTATGCCTCAGGGAAGCGCACATCATTACTTCGATAGGACTCAGAACTTGGAGCAGTGCCAGGATATCGGAAAATTGATGGAGGAGATTCAGATTTCAATGAGTACTCAGAAATAGAAAGGCTTGAGGTGGTGTAAGAATATGAGATATCGAAAGTTTAATTATAAAAGCAAGGAAGAATTATTAGATGAGGCATCGTCTATTGGCGTTGCATTGCCATACGCCGATTCTGTTTCTGAACTGCTGAAGCCATATGAACTCTGCGGAAAACATCTTGAAAATAAAATTGTGATACAGCCATTAGAGGGATGTGATGCGGATGAAAAGGCAGCGCCAGGTGAACTGACTAGAAGAAGGTATCGGAGATTTGTTCAGGGTGGTGCAGGTCTGGTCTGGTTCGAGGCTACGGCGATTGTACCGGAAGGGCGGGCACAGGCGCATCAGCTGATGATGAATGAAAAAAATGTGGATGCCTACAAATATCTGGTTGAGGAAATAAAAGAAACCTGTCTAAAGACGAAAGGATATGAACCTGTCATTATTCAGCAGCTGACACATTCCGGCAGATATTCTAAACCAAACGGTTTTTCAGAACCATGGATTGCCAGAAATAATCCGCTGCTGGAGAGAGAAAAACCAATAGAAAACAGCCGTATCATTACTGACAGCAACCTGAAACGAATAGAAGAAACTTATTATGAAGCAGCGAGACTATCGGCTGCGGCCGGTTTTGACGGAGCAGATGTCAAAGCATGTCACGGATATCTTGGAAGTGAACTTCTGGCTGCGTTTACCCGCAAGGGAGAATATGGCGGAAGCTATGAGAATAGAACTCGTTTTCTGAAAAATTCTATTCTTGCGGTTCGTTCGGCGACACCAGAAACCTTCATTGTGTCTACGAGACTGGGCTTGACAGACTATTTTCCTTATCCCTATGGATGGGGAGTAGTGCAGGAGAATGGAAGCAGCAAAATAGATCTTACGGAGCCGCTGCGGCTGATTGACGAATTAAAGTCGTTGGTGGGATTGAAAGTACTGAATGTCTCAATTGCCAGTCCGTACGTGAATCCTCATATCAGCAGACCGTATGAGCGGGGCGGATATGAGCCGGATGAGCATCCGTTAAAAGGCGTGGCAAGATTTATTGAGACAATTTGCGAGGTACAGGAAAAAAATAAGGAATTACCAATTATAAATGCCGGATTTAGTTATCTGAGACAATTTGCGCCGAATGTAGCAGCCGGTGCACTGGAAAAAGGAGCGGGCACGCTGGCTGGTTTTGGAAGGGCAATATTTGCAAATCCGGATTTGCCGAGACAATTGTATGAACATGGATGCGTGGATGAGAAAAGAACTTGTGTATCCTGTAGTCTGTGTACGGATCATTTGCGCAAAGGTTGCAGTACTGGATGCTTCATACGTGACCGTGAAATTTATCATGATTAAAGGGGGTAGGATCATATGAAGATTGCGTTAGTTACTGGTTCGCGAAAAGGAATAGGGTTTGAAATCGCAAGTCTGCTTGCGAAAAATGATTATAGAGTAATTTTTTCCAGCAGAACCCCGGCAGCAGAATTAGGAGAAACACTGAATGCAATTAGAACAATGCCAAATGGCTGCTATTATCTTCCCTGTGATATTTCAAAGGAAACGGACAGAAAACATCTGCTGGATGAAATAGAAGGCAGAGAAGGACGTTTTGATCTATTAGTAAACAATGCCGGAGTGGCTCCGCTGGTTAGGCAGGATTTGCTGGATACTACAGTAGAGAGTTTTGACAGAGTCTGCAGGATCAATTTATACGGAACCTTTTTTATGTGTCAGCAGGCCGCAAAGCGTATGGTGGATATGAAAAAAGCGATACAGGAAGAATACCAGCCGAGAATTGTTAATATTTCTTCTGTGTCAGCGTATACCTCATCCGTGAATAGGCCGGAATATTGTATTTCAAAGGCAGGCATTGCCATGATAACGAAACTGTTTGCAGACCGTCTTGCAGACGAGGGAATTCCGGTATTTGAAGTTCGACCAGGTATCATCGATACAGATATGACAAAGTGTGTTCATGGAAAATATGAGGAAATGATTAAAAATGGGATTACTCCGATCAGAAGATTTGGACTACCGGAAGATGTAGCAAAGGCGGTACTGGCTTCCTGCAGCGGCTTGCTGGATTTCAGTACCGGACAGATTTTAAATGCGGATGGTGGTTTTCATTTAAGAAGAATGTGAGGGGAAAATGAAGTATCAGTGTCATGAAATAAATACGCTCGTGGTTGGAACAGGATGCGCAGGATACAATGCCGCTGACTGGCTGTATGATTTAAAAGTACCGGTTATGATTGTCACGGAAGGGCGAAAGATGGGAACTTCCCGAAATACAGGTAGCGATAAACAGACATATTATAAGATTGCCTTGACTGCCGATAATAAAGATTCCATAGGAGAGATGACGGATACGCTGGCAGACGGGATCGGTGTTCATGGTGATTTGGCATTAATTGAAGCGGCAAACTCATTAAAGTGTTTTTACAAGCTGGTAAATCTCGGGGTTCCTTTTCCAACAAATGAATACGGGGAATATGTGGGATATAAGACGGATCATGATCCGAAACAGCGGGCAACGTCAGCTGGACCGCTGACTTCAAAATATATGACAGAATGCTTGGAAGAGAGTGTGAAAAGAAAAAAAATTTCAGTTCTGGATCATATAACGATTATAAAGATTATAACAAAAGACGGAAAGGTGGCTGGTGCGCTGGGAGTAGACAAAGGCAATGAATTTCACCTGTTTTCCTGTCAGAACTTAATTCTGGCAACGGGAGGACCGGCCGCTGTTTATAAGGACTCCGTTTATCCCGCCAGTCAGAGCGGCATGACAGGAATTGCGCTGGAAGCCGGTGCCAGAGCGGACAATTTACAGGAATGGCAATATGGACTTGCTTCAGTGAAATTTCGCTGGAATGTATCTTCTATCGAGAGATTAGCATCGGAAAGAGGAATGACAAAACAGGCAGCTTCCTTTAAGGCAATTCAGAAATAGGAATAAACTAGTAGTTATAAATGTGGAGATTCAGTTGTACTAAGTGCCAGG
>JAQVCW010000039.1 GCA_028689585.1 Lachnospiraceae bacterium
GGTTCACAGCAGACTCAAACACTTGCTGTTTGAGTCGTAAGAAAGTGATGCAGGAGTGAGCAGGCTCCAATTTGCGCAGCAAATTTCGGAATGAGCCTGCGAAGGTTACTATTTACAGCCATGGGTAGGTATAAATTGTGTTGAACATAAATTGGCTGTGAATAGTAACCAATAAATCATTACCAGTTCTTACAATACCATATTAATTGATCCTTTTCAACTTTTTTCTTATATTTATTCCAAAGCAGATTACCATTCAGCCTTTTACTTGACGCACAGCCGCCCGGAAAGCATCCTCATTCCAAGGCTGAACGGTAACAAAGCTCCTGCAAAAGACTCCATGAACTCAGTTTTTGAAGATAACAATCCCCACGATCCCGATCAGCATCCCGATCACCTTCCGCCACTCCAGAGGCTGCTTTTCCACCCCAAAAAGTCCCAGCAGCTCTATCCCGTAGGCGACGATCAACTGTGCAATGACAATCAGCATGGCTGCTTTGGCAGGTCCCAGACTTCCCATACTTTTAATTACTGTAACCGTGATCAGCGCCCCCAGAGTGCCTCCCAGCAATACATACCAGGGAGTCACTTTTGCCAGCCCAAAAAAGCTGCTTTTATCTGTCAGCCACCAGGCCGCCAGGCACACCAGCAAAGCGGTAAATTGAACAAAGGCAGCCGAAACCCAGATGCTGGTCTGTTTCGTGACCTCCGTATTAAATACTCCCTGCACGCTCATAAGAGCTCCCGACAAAACTGCTATGATAATTCCCCACATAAAAAAGACCACCTTCCTGCAAATATACTCAAAGTATATCCAGGAAGGTGTGAAAATATTCTCTGCTGTTTATGGAAGAGCCGCCCTCTGCCCAAAGAGGCTAAAATGAAGCTTCCAGCTTTTCTATCATCTCATCCACATTTTCTTCGGTAATGATCAGAGGCGGAACGAACCGGATCACATCGGTGCCGGCTGAAATGACAATCAGCCCGTTTTCCAGCGCCTTCTTTACGATAGCTCCCACCGGACGACCGGTCACTGCCAGGCCCTGCATCAGGCCCATGCCTCTTCTGGCGGTGAGGAAATCGTATTTAGCCATCAGCTCATCCAGACGTTTTTCCAGGTAAGGGGTAATGGCTTTTACATGATCTATGATCTTCTCCTGCTCGAACAGGTCAAATACCTTTGAGACTGCCGCACACGCCAGCGGATTGCCGCCGTAGGTCGTGCCGTGATCCCCCGGAACCAGAGAGGATGCTGCTGTCTTTTCGTTCAGCACAAATGCCCCCACCGGCACTCCGCAGCCCAGGGCCTTTGCGCAGGTCATGATATCCGGCTCCACGCCGTACTGCTGCCATGCGAAATAGCTGCCGGTACGTCCCATACCGCACTGGATTTCATCCAGGATAAGCAGGATGTCTTTTTCCTCGCAGATGGCCTTTACTCCTTTGATGAACTCCGGATCCGCCGGATAAATTCCGCCTTCTCCCTGTACCGTTTCCATAATAATGGCGCAGGTTCTGTCACTGATCTGCTCCTTTACGCTGTCTAAATTGTTGAATTCGGCGAATTTCACTCCACCCATCAAAGGCTTAAATGCTTCCTGATAATGAGGGTTGCCGGTCACGGAAAGCGCTCCCATGCTGCGGCCATGGAAGGAGTGATTCATGGCAATGATCTCATGATCCGTGCGGCCATTGTCTTTATTATAAGCATATTTTCTGGCTGCCTTGATGGCGCCTTCGACTGCCTCTGTTCCGCTGTTGGTGAAAAATACCCTGCTCATACCGCTGTGCTGCAGCAGCTTTTCCGCCGCCTCCATCAGCGGCACATTGTAATATAAATTGGAGGTATGGATAATTTTATCGATCTGTGCCTTCAACGCATCATTGTACGCCTGATTGCCGTAGCCCAGTGCAAATACCGCAATGCCGGCACCAAAATCCAGATATTTTTTATGATCCACATCTTCCAGATATACGCCTTCTCCATTTTCCAGCACTACCGGAAAACGGTTGTAGGTGTGCAGAACGCTCTGTTCCGTCCGCTCCATATATTCTCTGCTCTTTGGCATCGTCTCATTCCTCCCTGATTAAACGTCGTAGCGTTCTTCCCCGTCTCCAATAATTGCCGTTCCAATACCTTTGTTGGTAAAGAATTCCAGAAGCAGGGAATGCTCTATTCTGCCGTCCAGAATATGCACCCTGGATACCCCGGTTTCAATGGCATCAATGCAGTTTTGCAGCTTCGGCAGCATACCGCCGCCCACATTTCCGCTGAGCAGAAATTCCTTCGCTTCCGGCACTGTCAGCTCGCTGATCAGGCTGGATTTGTCCAGCGGATCGCGGTAAACCCCTTCGATATCCGTCAGGAATACCAGTTTGGAGGCTTTCATGGCTCTCGCGATGGCACAGGCTGCATCGTCCGCATTGATATTATAAGAGTGATATTCATCATCTGAACCGATCGGACAGATCACCGGAATAAAGTCATTGTCCAGAAGGGTGTTCAGAAGCTCTGTATTGACCTTTTTTACTTCTCCCACGAATCCAATATCCCTGCCTCCGGACAGTTTTTTTTCTACCCGCAGTACGGTTCCGTCTTTGCCGCTGATGCCAACCGCCTTCAGTCCCAGCTTTTCCATCATGGAAACAAGACCTTTGTTGATCTTATTCAAAACCATCTCCGCCACTTCCATGGTATCTTTGTCCGTGACACGCAGTCCGTTGATAAAATTGGTTTCCAGTCCGACTTTGTTCACCCATTTGGTGATCTCTTTTCCTCCGCCGTGGACAATGATAGGACGAAAGCCTACCAGCTTGAGCAGTGCTACATCACGGATCACATTTCGCTTCAGTTCGTGATCCACCATGGCACTTCCGCCGTATTTTACTACTATCGTCTTTCCGTGGAAGCGCTGAATATAAGGAAGCGCTTCAATCAGGACGTTGGCTTTTTCCAGCCACAATTCCATTGTTTCCATCTTTTTTCTCCTGTTCCCTCTATAATAAATTAATACGCTGCCGTGCATTGGCCGAATTTAAGACACCCGCGTGTCAGGACCGGTAATCCGCATTGATTTTGATATAATCATAGGTCAGATCGCAGCCCCAGGCTGTGGCAGAGGCATCTCCCATCTTGATATCAGCAATGGCTGTTATCTCTTTCTCTGATAAAATCCGGGTTGCCGTCTCTTCACTGTAATCGGTGGCTACACCGTCTTCGATAATCTTCAGCTTCCCGGCTGCGCTTTCGAAATACAGGTCTACTTTTTCCGGATCGAACTGAGCTCCGGAATAGCCCATTGCACAGAGAATGCGTCCCCAGTTGGCATCGTGGCCGCAGACAGCGGTCTTTACCAGGCTGGATGTAATGACAGCTTTGCTCAGGATCACTGCCTGTTCTTTGCTTTTTGCATTTACTACCTTCACTTCAAATAACGCGGAAGCGCCTTCTCCGTCGGCTGCCATGTGTTTTGCCAGATAGGTATTCACGTAATTTAAGGCTTTCTTAAAATCCTGATAATCCTGATTTTCTTCTGTGATTTCCGGATTGCCTGCCAGACCGTTGGCCAGCAGAAGACAGGTATCATTTGTGGAGGTATCTCCGTCCACAGATATCATATTATAAGTGTCCTTTACATCCGCACTCAGCGCTTTCTGCAGCATCTCTTTGGAAATCGCCGCATCTGTAGTAATGAAAGCCAGCATGGTGCACATATTGGGATGGATCATGCCGGAGCCCTTGCTCATGCCGCCGATCACGACTTTTTTACCGCCCAGCTCGATCTCCACTGCCACTTCTTTCTTTACCGTATCCGTAGTCATGATGGCCTCTGCAGCCAGACTGCCTGCAGCCAGACTGTCTGAAAGCATGGGAACCATGGTATGGATCCCCTGTTTTAAAATATCCATGGGGAGCTGCTGCCCGATCACTCCGGTGGATGCGGTCAGTATCTGATCCGGCTGAAGATGAAGCAGCCCGGCCGCTGTCTTAGCTGTCTCCTGACAGTATCCGTAGCCCTGCGTACCGGTACACGCATTGGCCACCCCGCTGTTCATCACCACTGCCTGAGCGGTCTTCTGATGGTATACAATGTCCTGATCCCACTTTACCGGGGCCGCTTTTACTACATTGCTTGTAAAGGTGCCTGCTGCCGCACATGGAACCTTGCTGTACAGCATAGCCATATCTTTTTTATCTTTTTTAATGCCGGCCGCTATCCCAATGGCAAAAAAGCCCTGGGCCGCGGTTGCTCCGCCTTCTATTTTCTGCATCCTGAGTCCTCCGTTCACATAATTCCTTTTTCGTCACTTTCATTGTGTGCATTTAGGTGCCGTCTGATTTATGAAGTATTCCCCAAAGCCCTTCCGAAACGTTTTCTGCGCTCCTGCGGCCAGGCATGCTCCATCATTGCCCTACGGGAACATGGGCACCAGCTTCAGTCCGGTATTTTCCGGCAGACCAAACAGCAGATTCATATTCTGAACCGCCTGTCCCGCTGCGCCCTTCACCAGATTGTCAATTGCTCCCATGGCTACGATCCGGCAGGTTCTTTCATCGATCTTGTATCCAATATCCACGAAGTTGCTTCCCTCTACCCAGCGGGTTTCCGGATATACTCCGCTGCCCAGCAGGCGGATAAAATATTCATTCTTATAATATTTTTCATATGCTGCCTGCACCATAGCCTCTGTCACGCCGTCCTTGAGAGAAGCATATTCTGTCGCCAGAATGCCGCGGTTCATCGGCACCAGATGCGGTGTGAAATTGATCAGGATCGGTTCTCCTGCCGCATAGCCCAACTGCTCTTCAATCTCCGGAGTGTGACGGTGATTCGTCACTCCATATGGCTTTATGCTCTCATTTACTTCGCAGAACAGGTTTGGCAGCTTCGCTCCGCGGCCTGCCCCTGAAGTCCCGGATTTGGCATCTATAATAATGGAATGGGGATCAACCAGCCCTTCCTTTACCAGCGGATACATGGTCAGAATAGAGCAGGTGGTGTAGCAGCCTGGATTTGCCACCAGTCTTGCCTTCTTCACATCTTCCCGGTTGATTTCACACAGGCCGTAAACTGCTTCCGGAATAAACTCCGGGCTCTTATGCTCCAGTCCATACCACTTTTCATAGACCTTTACATCTTTGATACGAAAGTCTGCGCTCAGATCAATGATTTTGGTCTGGCTCAGAATGTTTTCATTTACCAGCGATGCGCACAGGCCCTGAGGCGTGGCGGTAAATACCACATCCGCCGCCTTTGCCAGCTCTTCCATATTATCATCCAGACATTTCGCATCCACCAGGCGAAACATATTGCGGTAAACGTCTGCATACTGCTGATCGATATAGCTTCTGGAGCCATACCATACAATCTCTGTTTCCGGATGCTGCAGTAAAAGGCGGACCAGCTCCTGGCCTGCATATCCGGTAGAACCGATAATTCCTGCTTTAATCATAATAATCACCCTGCTGTTTTCTTATTTTTAATCATTCCGCAGCTTATCTGCGGAAATATTATTCTTATGATATACCATTCAATTCTGGATGTAAAGTGTTTTTTAACGTATAATTATACATATTCATTGTATAATATTCTGTTTATCTTATCATTTCAACCAATCCTTCATTTTTTACTTGCATATTTATGATGATTGCGGTATAGTATGTGTCAGTGATAAACTAGACAATATTCTGGAGGAAAAGAATTATGAAAGAAAAAGTAATTTTAGCTTATTCCGGCGGACTGGATACTACAGCGTTAATTCCATGGCTGAAAGAAACCTTCGATTATGAGGTAATCTGCTGCTGCATCGACTGCGGACAGGGAAACGAACTGGATGGCCTGCAGGAAAGAGCAAAGCTTTCCGGCGCTTCTAAATTATATATTGAAAATATTGTGGATGAATTCTGTGACGATTTCATCATGCCGTGTGTAAAAGCCGGCGCTGTTTACGAACATAAGTATCTGCTGGGAACTTCCATGGCCCGTCCGGTCATCGCAAAGAAGCTGGTAGAAATTGCCCGCAAGGAAGGGGCTACCACCATCTGCCACGGCGCTACCGGCAAAGGAAATGACCAGATCCGTTTTGAGCTGGGCATCAAAGCGCTGGCTCCCGATCTGAAGATCATCGCTCCATGGCGTATGACAGATGTATGGACCATGCAGTCCCGTGAAGATGAGATCGAATTCTGCCATAAGCATGGCATTGATCTTCCATTTGACCACAGCCACAGCTACAGCCGTGACCGCAACTTATGGCACATCAGCCATGAAGGCCTGGAGCTGGAGGATCCTTCCAACGAGCCGGATTATGACAATATGCTGGTACTCGGTGTGACTCCGGAAAAGGCTCCGGAAGAAGGCGAATATGTAACCATGACTTTTGAAGCCGGCGTTCCGAAGACTCTGAATGGCAAAGAAATGAAGGTTTCCGATATTATCAAAGAGCTGAATGCACTGGGCGGAAAACACGGCATCGGCATTGTGGATATCGTAGAAAACCGTGTAGTTGGTATGAAGAGCCGTGGTGTCTATGAGACTCCTGGCGGAACCATCCTGATGGCAGCTCATGATCAGTTGGAAGAATTGACCCTGGATCGTGAGACCATGGAAACCAAGAAAAAACTGGGCAGTCAGTTTGCTCAGGTCGTATATGAAGGAAAATGGTTCACTCCTCTTCGTGAAGCAATCCAGGCTTTCGTGGATGTAACACAGGAGTATGTGACCGGCGAAGTGAAATTCAAGCTGTACAAGGGCAATATCATCAAGGCAGGCGAAACTTCTCCATACAGCCTGTACAATGAGTCCCTGGCTTCCTTTACCACCGGTGATATGTATGACCACCATGATGCTTCCGGATTCATCACCTTATTCGGACTTCCTCTGAAGGTTCGTGCAATGAAGCTGGCGGAAGCAAAGAAATCTCAGAAATAAAAAACAAGAAAAAATCAGCCCCGGGATGTTTTTCATCCCGGGGCTGATTTATCTTGAAAACCAGTATTCGCTGCCGAATATCACTCTATAGGCAATGTGCTCAGATAATCATCAATCGCACCGGTGTTTACCGTATAGCTCTCAGTCTCTGCTGTGGTGTCACCGCTGGTTGTCACATTCTGGTATACGGACACACCCGCCCAGCCTGCCAATGCTACTGCAAATACCGCAAGTACAATCTTGGTCAGCAGCCATTCCATCTTCTGCTTCTTTACAATCTTGCCGCGGTTTTTCTTTTCTTCTTTATAACGGTCTACTTTTGCCTGACTCATATTTTCGCTCCTTACGTCCGGGAATGCTCTGCTGCGTTCTTCTTCGATGCGGTTCACCTTCGATGCCGTTCGCTTTCGATGCCGTTCCCTGTATTTTCTACCTATTAGTATACACGAAAGTTGTGATTTTTCAATGATTTTCTCTCTCTGAGCAAAAACTTTTGTTACAGCTCCGCTTTTTACCTGACGCACAGCTTCCGGGCGGCTCAGACCACCACAATGATTCCGCCGTCATTCGCATACATGGAACTGATCCCTGCGGTGTCCAGCACAAAAATATCTTTCAGCTTCATTTTTTCCATCAGCGCTTCTTTTACCAGCATAGCTCTGTCCCTGCAGTTGCAGTGGGAAATAGCCAGGATCTTATTCTCCGGATGTTCTGTGATCTCTGCAATGCTGCTGACCATCTTGACCAGGGCTTTATTAATCCCGCGGGCCTGATCCAACTGCGCAATATTGCCCTCCGGGGTGGCCATCATGACAGGCTTGATCTTCAATACAGATGCCGCCAGTGCCTTCAGATTGCTGAGGCGGCCATTTTTTCGCAGGGTTTCCAGACTTTCCAGGACAAACCAAGTATTCTGCTCCGCAATATATGCTTCTACCGTCTCTACCAATGTGTCAAAGGGCATACCGGCTTCTTCGCACTCCTGAATCTTCAGAGCAATCAGCGTCTCACCTATGGATGCTGATTTTGAATTGAATATATATATTTTTTTGTCCGGATTTTCTTCCTGAAATAACGCTTTACCCAATTGGGCGCTGTTGTAGGAGCCGCTCAGTTCTGCGGAAAGAGTCACTGCGTAGATATGATCTGCCTCCCCTTCATATGCCGTCTTATAAAACTCCGGTGACGGACATGCAGACTTTGGAGAATTGGGACTGGCAGCTACCTTTTTCAAAAAATCCGCCTGATCAAATGTCGCATCATCCACAATATCATATTCATCCACCTGCATGGATAAGGGTGCTGAGATAAATCTCGGATCCTTCTTCATCTCTTCTGTCATCTCACCACAACTATCTATCACAATTATATAACTCATAGGAACCTCCTGGCTGTAAATTTTAATAATATATCCAGCAAAATATTCAGCTTTTCATACATAGTATTTAATACTACATAATGATAGCACATATGTTTCCGCTTGAAAAGAGCAAAACAAAAAAGAATATTATTTTTTGTAAAGAACCCGTTTCTCTGTTTGTATTTTTCTCTTTTCTATGGTAAATTATTACTTACAGATAATCGAAAAATAGTTCAGCGCAGGAGGTTCATCTTTGCAGTCACTTCAAATTTCAGATGTTAAGGATTTTATGAACAAGCTTCTGGTTTCAGATGCATTTGATGCTTTCCTGTTGTCGGAAGCATCTCTTACTACATTTACCACCTTTCATATCGATGGTTCTTTCCACAGGGATTATTTTAGTTCTTCAGACGAATTCCACACCGACGGCTCAGATACCGCTGACCGCTCCGAGACTACTGTGACCGCTTCGGCACAGGCTCCCCAAAATCCTTCCTGGAAGATGGTAAAGCCTCTCCTTTTTGGCCTGATCCGGGGAAAGAATACTCCCCTTCATTTTAAGATCGTATTCCGGCTGGCAGACTACAATGTGGAAAAGCTGCTGGTACAGTCCGGCGTCAGCCTGCAGGCCGCCGATGTGAACGGCCTTTTTTTAAATATTGTTTATAATGGGAAGGAAGTCTCCTGCATCACCGGAACCTCTCTTCGTCTTTTCACTCTGGATAAGACGCTGGAGCATTCCTGGGATGAGATGGTTCACCGGTTTTTCAGGCAAAAAGAAATTGTTAGCACTCACTCGTCATGAGTGCTATTTTTTTCTTGACATTTCTATCTGTCCGTATTACAATGTGATACAAACAGAAACGAAACCATCAAAATTTAAAATAAGTAAGGAGTGTTGTTACATGAGCAGCAAAAAAGGAAGTCTTTCCATTAACAGCGAAAACATATTTCCCATTATTAAAAAATGGCTCTATTCCGACCATGATATCTTTCTTCGTGAAGTAGTTTCCAATGGATGTGATGCGATCACGAAGCTGAAAAAGCTGGAGATGATCGGCGAATATTCTTATCCGGAAGGCCACAAAGACAGCATTCAGATTATTGTGAATCCGGAAGCGAAGACGATGAAGATCATCGATACCGGTCTTGGTATGACTGCCGACGAGGTAGAAGAATATATTACTCAGATTGCATTTTCCGGCGCTACCGCTTTCCTGGAAAAATACAAGGACAAGACCAATAAAGATGACATCATCGGCCATTTTGGTCTTGGTTTTTATTCCGTATTTATGGTGGCGGACGAGGTGCAGATCGATACTCTCTCCTATCAGGAAGGTGCCGCACCGGTTCACTGGGAATGTGACGGCGGATATGATTACACCATAGGGGATGGCACAAAGACCAGCGTAGGTACCGAGATCACCCTTCTTCTGAACGAAGAAAGCCTGGCGTTTGCCAATGAATACCGTGCCCGTGAAGTTCTGGAAAAATACTGCTCCTTCATGCCGGTGGAAATTTTCCTGTCAAAAGAAAATGCACCTCAGGAATATGAGACCATCGAGGAATCTGAATTAAAAGAAGACGATATCATTGCAGAGCGGATTCACGAAGAAGCCAAGACAGAAGAAAAAGAAGATGAAAACGGCAATAAAGAGACCGTAGAGATTTCTCCGGCAAAGGATAAAGTAAAGATTAACAAACGCCCTGTATCCATCAGTGATCCTCATCCTCTCTGGACCAAGCATCCCAATGAGTGCACCGAGGATGAGTACAAGGATTTCTACCGCAAGGTATTCATGGATTACAAAGAACCGCTGTTCTGGATCCACCTGAATATGGATTATCCGTTTAACCTGAAGGGTATTCTTTACTTCCCGAAGATCAATACGGAATATGATTCTATCGAAGGAACCATCAAGCTGTACAACAATCAGGTATTTATCGCAGACAACATCAAAGAAGTGATCCCTGAATTCCTGATGCTGTTAAAGGGTGTGATTGACTGTCCTGATCTTCCTCTGAATGTTTCCAGAAGTGCTCTTCAGAATGACGGTTTTGTGAAAAAGATCGCTGATTATATCAGCAAAAAGGTAGCTGACAAGCTTTCCGGCATGTGCAAAACAGACCGTGAGACATATGAAAAATACTGGGATGATATCAGCCCATTCATCAAATACGGCTGCCTCAAGGATGAAAAATTCAGCGGCCGCATGATGGATTACATCCTTTATAAAGACATTAACAACAAATATCTGACTCTTTCCGAGCTGAAGCCTGCAAAGGACGAAAACGCAGATGCTTCCGCTGACAATGCTTCTGCCGAAGAGACAGTGGACTTTGATGAAAGTCACGATGTGGTTACCGAAGATACCGATGGCAAAGAAGATGCTGACAAAGAACCGGAAAAGACCATCCTCCACTATGTGACCGATGAAATCCAGCAGAGCCAGTACATTAATATGTTCAAGGATGCCGGACTGGACGCTGTTATCTTAAAGCACAATATCGATACTGCTTTTATCTCTCACGTAGAACGCAAGCACGAAGATCTGAAATTTGAGCGCATTGATGCCGATGTGACGGACAGCATTAAGGAAGAAGCTTCTGAAGAGGAATTAAAGGACACCACCGCTGCCCTCACCGAACTGTTCCGCAAAGCGGTGGGCAAGGATAAGCTGGAAGTCAAAGTAGAGAAGCTGAAAAATGCCGATATCTCTTCTATGATGGTGCTTTCCGAAGAAAGCAGACGGATGCAGGATATGATGAAGATGTACAATATGTACGGCATGGATCCTTCTATGATGGGATCGAATGAGACTCTGATCCTGAATGCAAATAATCAGCTAGTAAAATATATTTTCGAGAACAAAGAAGGCGATAATGTCTCCATGATGTGCGAACAGCTCTATGACCTGGCTATGCTGGCTCACAAGCAGCTCGCCCCGGACGAGATGACCCGGTTCATCGCAAGAAGCAACAAGATCATGATGCTGCTTGCAAAATAGAAAAAAATAATATAAAATAAAAGGACGCTTCCGGCGTCCTTTTTATTATAGGTAATCAAGAAAGGAATTCATCTGATATGAACTGGAGAGAACGTTTTGGAATTTCAGGAAGTACGCTGAAATTCATCGCTATTATTACCATGCTGATTGATCACACCGGCGCTACTGTTGTGTACGCCCTGACCAGGCAGCCCTATATCACCGCTAATCCGGAGACGCTGGCTCTGGTAAGGCATCTTTACACCCTGATGCGGGATATTGGAAGGATCGCGTTTCCGATTTTCTGTTTTTTACTGGTAGAAGGCTTTCTTCATACCCATGATGTGAAAAAATATGCTTCCCGCATGTTTCTCTTCGCTCTGATTTCCGAAATCCCCTTTGATTTTGCCTTAAAGCCAAGCTGGTTTTATCCCTCCAAGCAGAATGTATACTTTACTCTGCTGATCGGTCTGCTGGTGCTCTGGGGAATCACCGCATGCTATGGAAAGATTGTCCTTCAGCTTCTGATCTTAGTGGCCGGTCTTCTGGCTGCCAATCTTTTGCAGACAGATTACAGCTACAAAGGAGTTTTCCTGATCGAAGTGCTCTATCTCTTTCGTTTTTCAAAGCTGTACCAGTGCCTGGGCGGAGCAGCCGCGATCTCCTGGGAGGTACCTGCGCCAATTGCTTTTATTCCCGTCTTTTTTTACAATGGAAAACGGGGAATTTCACTAAAATACTTTTTCTACTGGTTCTACCCGGTTCACCTGGTGCTGCTGGGAATCATTACGAAGTGCATTCTTCCCATGTTTGCCTGAAGCATTTCCAAAAACGCCTCTGCGGATTGCAGAGCGGCTCAGATTCATTATGCCAGCAAAGCTGACGAGCCGCTCACTGC
Organism: Lachnospiraceae bacterium; assembly: GCA_028689585.1. Taxonomy (GTDB): domain Bacteria; phylum Bacillota; class Clostridia; order Lachnospirales; family Lachnospiraceae; genus Merdiplasma. Next base: position 12,178 of record JAQVCW010000039.1, read on the forward strand.
AAGAGCGCAGAGGCGTTTTTGATTTTGAATTAGCTTATGTTCAGGCAGGCATTATCCTTCTACAATCAGATACGTTCCATCCGGCAGCACAAATACTTCACTGGCATCTTCCAGTTCTGCATCTTCCATCTCTGCCGTATCCATTCCGTTCTCTTCAAAATATTCCCGTACCTCCTGCAGGTTCTTCACGATCACCGCCATGCAGTCCTCCAGAAATTCTTCTGCTTCTTCCAAAGTCTCTGCCACCGGCTCGTTAAAAAGCCGGTCCTGATTTTTCAAAAACGTTTCCAGACATTCTTCTGAATATTCCATCGGTTTTCCTTCTTTCCAGGCAGCGGCCGGCCGCCCTTTCCTGTTTTAAATTTCTTTTATTATTACTTATCTTTAAATTTCTTAAACCTTATTCTTAATTCTTTTTCTTGATTCTTTTTCTTATTCTTCCATGGACTTCAGCAGTTCCTTCAGCACCTTCAAGACTCCATCCTGATCATTTCTGGCTGCGATATGCCTGGCCGCTTTCTTCACACCTTCTCTGGCATTTTCCATGGCATAGCTCTCTCCGGCCCGTTCCAGCATGCCGATATCATTGTAATTATCCCCAAAAGCCATGGTTTCTTCCACTTTGATATTCAACTGCTGCTGTATCTTTGCCAGCGCGGTTCCCTTGTCGATGCCTTCCTGCATAAAGTCCACCCACAGATCACCGGCCGCCATGACTTTAACTCTTCCGCTAAACTGCTTCTCTGCCGCCTGGGCAATCTCCAGCGCATCCGATTTACAATATAATGCTGCTTTCGTAACATCCAGCTTCTGTTTTAAAACATCATCCACCTGAATCATATTAAAATGATAGCGCTGACGAATATCCTCGATCAGCTCAATGTCCCTGCAGTCTGTATATCCGGCCTCCGGTGTATTTACCATACTGATCCGGACATCCTGATGCCTCATATAATCCACGACTTCTTCCAGCAGTGCCCGGTCAAAACTGCCCCGGTACATATCATAGCCTCTGCAGACCACATATCCGCCATTTTCCGCGATGAATATAATATCATCCTGAATTGGTGAAAATACATTTACCATGCTGCCATACTGCCGGCCGCTGGCCGCTGCAAAAATAACGCCTTTTTTCTTCAGCTTCAAAATCACTTCGAATATTTCCGGATTGATATCCGGTGTGCCTTCCGGCAAAAGCGTACCATCCATATCAGAAGCAATTAATTTTATCATGTCAACCTCCGTGTGATCTGTCTCTCAGTATCCTGTATTAGTTCGCGTACCTCTTTAATATCTCATGAAATTGTGTTCCGCAGCGTTCTACTTCTCCCAATACCACATCTATCTTTTCCTGTGATAAAAACCAGTTATCCTTGTTGATGCCCTTTGTCTCCACCGGACACACCAGAAAACGGGTATCCGGAAACTGTTCCTGGTAGTACATCAGACATCGTCTGGCATGAAATGTCTGACAGACCAGAAGCGCCTGCCCGATTTTCAGACCAGCCTCCTCCAATACTCTTCTGGAATAGATCGCATTTTCATAGGTGAAGCTCGCCTGGTCTTCCCGCAGAATCACCTCGCCCGGCACCTTCTGCTCCAGCAGAATAGAGCTCAGATAGCTCCATTCCGTTTCATAATCTCCCGGAAAATAGCCCTGCAGAATGCTGTACCTGCCGGAGGGCAGCAGAAGCGGCGCATAGCCCTGATGGTACAGCCTTGCTGCCCCCAGAGCCGCCTCCGGATAATTTCCTCCCGGAATCAATATGATATCTGATTTCTCCGGCGGATTTTCCACAAAGATAAAATCCGTAATTCCCTGATAAAAATGCTCCGGCATCCTTACAGCCCTCCCGCTCTGTCTCTAACCTGTCTTTTTCCTCAAACATACCATACAGATCCTGTGATCTTTACTGCTTCCGGACATCCGGCTTCGAAATCTATTCTGCTTTCGGCAGCTTAAAGGAGCTTTTCAGTGAAACGATCCGGTTAAATACCGGAGCTCCCGGTCTGGAATCTTTGGAATCTGCACAGAAGAATCCGGTACGCACAAACTGAAAGCTGTCATAAGCCCCCGCTTCTTTCAATGCCGGTTCCATATAGCAGTCCTTCAGAACCACCAGCGAATTTGGATTCAGGTTCAGAGAACCGTCTTCATTATACACGCCTTTTTCTTCATCAATAATATTCTCATACAGACGAACCTCAGCCTGGATGGCAGTCTTTTCAGCTACCCAGTGGATCGTCCCCTTTACTTTACGTCCGGTAAATCCGGATCCGCATTTTGTCTCCGGATCATAGGTGCAGTGAATTTCTGTCACGTTGCCGTCGGAATCTTTTTCAAAACCGGTACATTTCACGAAGTAAGCGCCCATCAGGCGGACTTCATTGCCCGGGAAAAGGCGGAAATATTTCTTCGGCGGATTTTCCATAAAATCATCGCGGTTGATATATAATTCCCTTCCAAACGGTACCTTACGCATACCCAGTTCCGGATTTTCCAGATTATTCTCCACATCCAGCTCTTCCATGGTATCCTCAGGATAATTGTCAATGATCAGCTTAACCGGATCCAGCACTGCCATCATACGCGGACGCTTCAGCTTCAGGTCTTCCCGGATGCAGTATTCCAGCATGGCATAATCAGCAACGCTCTGTGCCTTGCTGATACCGCACAGGTCTACGAACATCTTGATGGATGCCGGTGTGAAACCACGGCGGCGCAGCGCTGCGATAGAAACCAGTCTCGGATCATCCCATCCGTCTACGATGCCATCCTCCACCAACTTTTTAATGTAACGCTTGCCGGTCACCACATTTTTCAGGTACAGCTTCGCAAACTCGATCTGCTTTGGAGGGTGGGGATATTCCAGTTCATTCACTACCCAGTCATACAGAGGTCTGTGATCTTCAAACTCCAGAGTACAGATGGAGTGTGTCACTCCTTCGATCGCATCCTCAATCGGATGAGCAAAATCGTACATCGGGTAAATACACCATTGATCCCCTGTATTGTGATGATTCATTCTGGCCACCCGGTAAATGATCGGATCACGCATATTGATATTGGCCGATGCCATGTCAATCTTGGCGCGCAGCACCTTGGAGCCATCAGGATACAGGCCGTTTTTCATGCCCTCAAATAATTCCAGGTTCTCTTCCACGCTGCGGTCACGGTACGGACTGTTTTTTCCCGGTTCGGTCAGCGTTCCGCGGTATTCCCGCATCTCTTCTGCTGACAGATCGCACACAAATGCCTTGCCTTTTTTTATCAGATAAATCGCAGCTTCATACATCTGATCAAAATAATTTGATGCAAAAAACAGACGATCCTCCCAGTCCGCTCCCAGCCATTTGATATCTGCCAAAATCGATTCTACAAATTCAGACTTTTCCTTGGTCGGATTGGTATCGTCAAAACGCATATTGAACTTGCCGTGATATTCCTGGGCAAGTCCATAATTTAAAAGGATCGACTTCGCATGTCCGATATGAAGGTATCCATTCGGTTCCGGCGGGAACCGAGTGCATACAGTTTCACAGCGTCCCTCTGCCAAATCCCTGTCAATAATCTGTTCAATAAAATTTTTGCCGGTTGTTTCCATTTTGTGCCTCCTCTGGCTTTTTCTCTTTCTCAAAATATACCCCATCATAGCATAAAAACGGCTGTTTGACAACCAGCCAGCCGCAACTTTCGCGCTGCCGCAGCCAGCCGCAACCTTCGCGCTGCCGGAATTACAGTTCAGCTTTTACTTGACGCACAGCTTCCGGGCGGCTGCCCCGGGTATGCTGCCCGGAAAGCGTCCTCATTCCAAAGCTGATCTGTAATGACCGCAGCACTTTCCATCATCCGGGGGATTGTCGAAAAAGAGAAAAGCTGATACAATAAAGGCAGATAATGCACCTCGGTGCATTGCTTCAAATTGGAGGGCTTTTTATGTACTATTTTGTTATAAATCCCTTTTCCAGCTCGGGAAAGGGCATAAAAGTCTGGAATAAAGTGGAGGATATTCTGGATCAGAAAAATGTGGAATATGAGAGCTTTATTTTGGAACAGCCGGGAGATGCAAAAGAACTGGCTGGTTTTCTTTCCTTAAACAAAACGCCCTGTACCATTACAGTGGTGGGCGGCGATGGTACGATCAATGAATTTTTAAGCGGACTGACCACCTGTCAGGGGATTACCTTCTTCTATATTCCCACCGGCTCCGGCAATGATTTCGCCCGTGGAATGCACCTGACATCCAATCCGGCTGAGGCTGTGGATATCCTGCTGTCCCCTTCCAAATTCCGAAATATCAATATTGGCATCACCACTTCCGGCCAACAGAAAAGCTATTTTGCAGTCAGCTCCGGCATAGGCTTTGATGCCTCTGTCTGCTATGCTTCTCACCAGTCCGGTTTGAAAACCGTTCTGAATAAGCTGCATATGGGAAAGCTGATTTATCTGATCAACGCGCTGCGGCTTCTGATTACCAGCAAGCCGTTTTCCGTGCGGCTTTTGATGAACGACAGCCAGCTTCTCACCTTTCAGAAGATCCGTTTTATCGCGGCTATGAATACCAAGTATGAAGGCGGCGGATTTATGTTCTGCCCAAAAGCCAGTCCGGTGGACGATGAACTGGATCTGTTTGTGGTAGACGATATCCCAACCCTGAAGGTTCTGGCTATTTTACCCACCGCTTTTTTCGGAAAGCACACCAATATCAAGGGCATACACATCTACCGCTGCAAACGCGCTGTGGTTCAGGCGGAAGCAGAAGCCTGCGTGCATGTGGACGGGGAGCACTTCGGATACTGCAGCAAGGTCGCCTTCGACCTGTCAAAGGAAAAATTAAAAATGATCGTAGATTAAAAACGGGACTTTAAAAAACGCCCTGATTAAAAAAAGAGGATTTTCAGTCACATGAGTGAGCTGAAAATCCTCTTTCATTTCATTAATTGAATCCCACCAGCTTCCGGGCGATTTTGTAGCCGCGGACAGAGGTCTTACGTCCGAGCCATCCCGGAAGGTTCAGGGAAAGACCGAGAGGCGTGGTCCTCAGATGGCGGTACATTTTCCGGTTGGTCTTTTTCAGATAGGTCCAGATTTCTTTTTTCTTTTCCAGTGCCTCTTCTGTGCCTGCCACCAGCAGCAGGGCAGAGGTCACGGTCATGATCTTATCCAGATAGATGTACATATATTTTCTCATATGGGGATCAAGCCCATGGAAGTCCTGTTTTGCCATGATATCGATCATGATCTTATTTACTCTGATCTGCTGGTCGATACGGTCAATCATTACTTTTTCATTTACGGACTGATCCTCCCGTCCGATATAATAGTGGTACAGATTCACGTCCATGTAATACAGATGCTTTACATAGGGATACGGTTGAAATGCGAATATATTGTCCACATAAAAGGTATGCTTTGGCAGTACCATGCCGCATTCCAGAAGCATTTCCCGGCGATAAAAAATATTGTGCATCAGGATATACTGAGTCTGCTTCATGTGCTTCATGGAGGACCATCCAAAGACCTGATTTTCCGGGAATACATTGCGAAAATGCATCACCTTCTTATGCTTGGCTCCCACTTTATCATAAATAAAATTCGCCAAAAACAGCTCAACCGGCGTATTCTTCTCTTCCAGCTCCTTCATGACTGCGATGATTTTAAGCAGCGCTGTGGTGTCAGCCCAGTCATCGCTGTCAATCACCTTAAAGTAAGTCCCGGTAGCATTGCGGATACCCGTGTTGACCGCTTCGCCGTGTCCTCCGTTCGCCTGGTGGATTGCCCGCACGATACCGGGATATTCTGCTTCGTAACGATCTGCCACCTCCGCAGTGTTGTCCTTTTTCGATCCATCATCCACAATCAGAATTTCAATATCTTCCCCTGCCGGAAGCAGTGATTTGATGCAGTTTTCCATATAACTTTCTGAATTGTAGCATGGTATGGCAACTGTTAATGTTTTCATATTTTTTCTCCTAACTTTCATACTTTTCCTGTCCCAGTTTTATCTGAAGATACCGTGCATATGCCGAAAAAGCTGCAGGTATGGGATATTCCTCTTCCGTGCGCTCCGGCTCTATGACCAGCATTCCTGATTCGCTCTGTTCCATCTCCTCCACCAGCACCATATATCCTGTCATCCGCCATTCCACATGGCTGAAAATATGCCTGGCTTCTTTTAAAGGCTGAATCCGCACCGGCAGAAAATTCTGCTCTTTCAGATACTGCAGCACCTCTTTCCGGCTCAGATGCCCTGCCAGGTTCGGCAGCTCATAAAGCCCCGCCAAAAGTCCCGTGGAGGGTCTTTTTTGAATCACGGTATGAAATCCATCCCGAATGACCAGAACAGTCTTCTCCTCTATCCGCCGCTTCTGTTTTTCTTTTTTCTTCGGTATCACATCCAGCTTTTCGTGAATTCTGGCCTGACACAGTTCCCGGACAGGGCACCGGTCACACAGAGGCGCACCATTTGGCAGACAGACCACCGCCCCCAGCTCCATCAGAGACTGATTGAACGTCCCAGGGCATTCCTTTGGCTCCACAGCCAGCAGCATAGCTTCGATCTCATCCTTCACCGACTGCTTCGTAATGTCCTGATCATTCTCAATAATCCTGCTGATTACCCGCAGCACATTTCCATCCACTGCCGGAACCGGTATCCCATAGGCAATAGAAGCCACCGCACCGGCGGTATAACGGCCGATCCCCGGCAGCTTCAGCAGCTTTTCATAATCCGCCGGAAGCACGCCATCGTATTCTTCTATCAGCACCCGGGCCGCCTTCTGCATGTTGCGCACCCGGTTATAATAGCCGAGTCCCTCCCACAGCTTCAGCAGCCGGTCCTCCGGGCATTCCGCCAGATCCTGTACTCTGGGAAGCGCCTGGATAAAACGGTTAAAATAGGGTTTTACCGCCTCCACTCTGGTCTGCTGCAGCATGATCTCTGATATCCACACATAGTAAGGCAGAGGTCTCTCCCTCCAGGGAAGAACCCTCGCATTCTTTTGAAACCAGCATATCAGCGGTTCTGTTATTGATTCTAAATTTGTATTATTCATCATATTTCTATTTTATCAGAATTTTCTATGAAATCAACACTTTTTATATTAGTAACGGTAATAACAGATTACCGGCATACCATAATAGGCATAATTATACAATGTGGCGGCGGCCTCCGTGGGCAGATTGATGCAGCCATGGGAGCCATCATACATATAGATATCTCCTCCGAAATTTCCGCGCCAGTTGGCATCATGAAGACCAATACCCCCGTTAAATGCCATCCAGTAAGATACCGGCGAGGTGTAGTCCGCGCCCTTAAGAACTGCCGGTGACTGCATATAATAAATAGTATAGGTCCCGGAAGGTGTTCTTCTGCTGTCCATCGTATAAGTGCCGGTCACGCAGTCCGTAGACAGCTCCTGAACTCCATCCACATACAGCCACACATGCTGGCTGGTCAGATCCACCTCCACATAGGTATCTCCCAGATCGCTGTGCGTCCAGCCTGCTGCCGTCTGAGCAAAATTCGGGATCCTCTTTCGCCTGGCGCCATAGCGTATCATATGCTCCAGCACATTTGCCTCCCGCTCCTGATCCAGCAGCCAGCCATAGCTGCCCCCTTCCACCGTGACCCAGTCTCCCAGAGAGGTCTGAAATTCTCTTGGTTTCTGGCAGGTATCGTACTTTTTTGCCAGACCGGCAATATATTCTTTTATCTTATCTTCGCTCACTGATAAGGTACCGGTCAGAGTATCATACTGTATCCACTCCACAATCGTGGTTCCATCCAGTATTTCATCCTGATTGCCAAACTCATATTCCACAAAGGTGCTGCAGTAACGGTTGATCCGGCTCAGCACCTCCTGAACCGCCTCATCTTCCTTGCTCAAAGGCCCGATAGTGTTCATCCAGCCCTCCGGTATGTCAAAACCGCTCAGGAGAATCCAGGAAAATAAAACTCCCAGCAAATATCCCATTTTTCGTATCAAGCCCGGCCTTATAAAATATTTTTTTGTTCTACCCCAGTTCATCTCAGTCACCAATACAATCCTTTTTTCCAAGTCAGCGTGCATCCATTCCATTATTATCAATTCCGAACATCTCTGTCCCGCCATCGCCGATTCTGTTTTCTTCGGCGGCCTCACTCATTTTCTTATTAGTTTACCATAATTCTCCATTTCCGGCATCTTTTAATTTTCCTTCCATGCGGCATCTTTTTATTCATTGACCAGATACGTGGAATACCCCCTCCTGCGCAGTGCCATTTCCATCTTGATCGCATTGTCCAGATTTTTAAAAGCTCCCACCTGTACTTTATAGTAATTATCATCTTTCATGATAAACGCAGGATAATTCTGTGCCAGAAGCTGATACAGCAGATTCTGTGCATACTCCGGATTTTGAAACGCGCCCACCTGCACGCGGTAATAGTTCTCTGTCACTTCCCCCTGTGCCTCCAGTTCCGCCAGAATAGCGTCTGCGATTGCCTGGGCAATTTCATTGAACTTTTCATCAAACAGCGCGTTGTCCGCATCGGTATTGATAAATCCGGTCTCCACCAGAACCGCCGGTGATTTTGTCCTGCGAAGCACCACCAGCCCTGGTCTCTCTTTTACTCCCAGATTGCGGAAGCCCACTTTTTCCAGATTGCCGTTAATCCGCTCCGCCAGTCTGGCCTTGCTTCCCGTAATGTCATATACCAGGGTTTCCACACCCGAATACTGATTATTCTCCGGGCTGGAATTTCGATGCAGTGACACAAAGAAATCCGGTTCTGCCGCATTTCCAAGCTGGGCCTTTTCATAAGGCGTCTGATAAACATCCTCCGTTCTGGTGTATACCACATCCACCCCCTGTCTGGCCAGCAGCTCTCCCACCGCTTTCGCCAGCCTCAGATTATCATCCTTTTCGTTCCTTCCATTATATATTGCCCCGGAATCGCTTCCCCCATGTCCTGAATCAATTACTATTTTGGCCATAAAAATACCTGCCTATCCTTTTAATTCAGAATATGCAGGCTTTTTTTATATGTTGCTGTTTTTTGAAATCTTTTTGTCAGATTATCCCTTCACACCGCCCAGGGCTACTCCGGCCACGATATAGCGGGACAAAATCAGATATACTGCAATCAGCGGAACGACGGTAACAAACAATGCCACATAAACCACACCATAATCCACACGAAACTGATCTGAATTCAGCATCTGTACAAATAAAGGCAGCGTCTTCTTTGTATCTGTGGTCAGCATGATGGTAGGTGTAAACAGATTGTTCCACTGGGCAATGAACTGGAAAATAGCCTGAGTGGCTACCGCCGGTTTCATGATGGGCATGGCAATCCGGTTAAAGGTCTTCAGTTCACCGGCCCCGTCAATCCGGGCAGCTTCGATCATCTCAATGGACAGCGTGCTTTCCATGTACTGTTTCATAAAGAACACCACCGCCGGTGCGGCAATCGCCGGTAAAATCAGCGGAATGTAATTATCCACCAGCCCCAGCTTCAGCATAAAGCGGTAAAATCCAATGATAGTGATCTGGTTTGGCACCATCATGACAGCCATGATAAAGGCCCAGGCTGCTTTCTTCATTTTAAAATCATAGACCTGAATGCCATACGCTGTCATGGAAGAAAAATATACAGCCAGTATGGTTGCGGGCGCGGATACGATCATGGAATTGCGCACCGCGCTCCACAGTGTTACCTGCATTCCCTGCTGCTTTATCATCAGATTCTTCCAGTTTTCCAGGAAGTGACCGGACGGGATCAGGGAGACACCCATCTGAATATCGTCAGAAGCTCTGGTTGCATTCATAACCAGCAGAACGAACGGCAGGAGACTCAGGATACAAAACAGGATGCACACAACGCCTCTGATGATTTTCTGGGTTCTCTGGTTTGCCGAATAGCTTTGCAGCTTTTTTGTATCAGCCATTAACATCCTCCCCCTTCTGACAGACGTTTCTTTCTTCTCCTGGCCTCTGCCTTTTCTTCATTCGAGGTGCCGAATTTAAAGAAAATCAGGCTGATGATCAGCGTTACAATAAACAGAAGTACAGAAACTGCCGCCGCTTTTCCTACATCGCTGTTATACAATCTCATAATATACATGGCTACCGTAGTGGAATTGTCATTCGGAAAGCCTACATATCCGGTGTTTGATACGTTAAACAATGCAGGGATATCATACATCTGCAGGCCGCCGATTGCCGATGTAATCAGCACATACAGCATGATCGGCTTGAGCAGCGGCAGGGTGATGCGGAAAAATTTTGCTCTTCCATTGGCCCCGTCAATGTCTGCGGCTTCATAAAGATCAGGTGAGATCCCCAGCACACCGGATATCAAAAGCAGGGTGGTATTGCCATACCACATCCAGAACAGTATAAAGGAGATCAGTCCTCTGGTGCCTGCTGAACTTTCCAGAAAATTAAAAGAGCTTCCGATAATCCCCAGGTTTTTCAGCGTCATCGTGATCGGTCCATACTGTGAAAACAAAGCGTGAAACAATACTGAAATGGATGCTGCCGTAATTACGCTGGGCAGGTAAGTAATCACTTTAACTGCCCCCCGGCTCCTCAGCCTGACTTTATTATCCGTCAGCCATGCCGCCAGAAGCAGTGATACCAGGATCTGCGGAATAAAATTCATTCCCCAGATAATAAATGTGTTTTTAAAATAATGAAGCACATAAGCTTTTTCTCCACTGACCAGTCCCAGGATATTCTGAAAATTCTGCAGTCCGCAAAATTCAGAAAATTCTCTGCCATTTCTCTTATAATAGTTCAGCATACTGTAAAAAAAGGTATTGATCAGCGGCCAGAGCTGGAAAAATGCATAGGTGAGAAAAAATGGAGCAACAAACAAATATCCATATTTTCCATACCTTACTTTTTTACGTCGTTTTTTCATAGTCCTCTTCCCTCTCAATTCATTTCGCTTTCGAATACAGATGATTCTTTCACAGGTACGCGAAGGCAGATTTCTTACAGGCAGGATTTCTGTAAGAGGAAAAAGTGCCGCCTCCTCCCATGCCGGAAGGAAGCAGCACCGTCAGCACAAGATTATTCTACGTTTAAGTAAGAGAATGTGTCATGTACGGATGACTTGAAATCTGCAACTGCGGTATCCAGATCTTTTTCTCCTCTTGCATATGCATCTACCTGAGTGGTCCACAGAGAATTGATGTCCTGATCCTCTGCGGTAGCATTCTTTGCATCGATGCCATCAGCCATAGGCAGGTAGAAGGAAATCATGTCCTGTTCGCCATAGATGTATTCACAGGTCGTTCCTGCATCCGCGATCTTCTGAACTGCTTCTTTATTGTTTACGAAATCGCTGTTCAGTGCGTTGATGGAAACCATAGGATCTGTTTCACAGGTAAAGAATTTCAGGATCGCAGCGGCCATATCGGTGTCTGCGCATCCGGCAGTAGCTGCAAGGCCTGTGCCGCCCCAGTAGAACTGTTCCGGTGCCTGAACCAAAATCGTATTTGCCTTCCATGCATCGCCAAGACACCAGTAAGTAAACCATGGGCATCCGCAGTATGCAACTGCCGCATTGCTCGTCTCACCGTCACCTGCCATATTTGCATACCAGTCATCTTTCCACTGCTGGGTATTGTAGGTAAGCTCTTCCTCATAACAGATCTTTGCCATTTCCATATATTTGGTCATGTTCTCATCCACCTGAATGGTATCATTTTCATCGTACCAGCCATTTGCTCTGGAATTGGAGAAAATACGGAACATTTCATCATACCCGGAGAACAGCTTTGCCGTTCCGCCAGATGCTTCGTTTACTTTTCTTGCCGTATCCAGAATATTGTCCCAACTGCTGAACATCTCAGACAGTTTGGCCTGGTCGGTGGTGCCCAGATATTTTTCTGCCAGATCCGCTCTGATCTGAATACATCCAGGGGTAGCCTGCCAGAACAGTGCTTTTACATTGCCATCATAATCGGTGCCCAAATCCAAGCTGTAGCCATACTGATTTGCATAATCATCTGCAGTAATTCCAAGATCACCTGCAGAAGAAAGAAAATCGCCATTTACGTATTTCAAAACATAGTCTACTTCCAGTCCCATCAGATCTGGATATAATTCACCGCTGGGATCTTCCAGAATAGCATCTACTTTCGTCTGATAAGTGTCGGAACCGCCTGTGTTTACGAAAACAATTCTTTTGTACAGATCCGGATATGCTTCTGCAAATGGTCCGTCCAGGATTTTTTTAATATCTTCGTTCCATCCCCAGATTACAAATGCATCTTCTGCCGCGCTGTCACCGCTGACGGTATTCGCCGGTTCAGTCTCTACTTCTTCTGCAAATACCGGAACAGTGAACATCGCTGCGCCGATAGCTGCTGTCATCATGAGTGCGGTCGCTTTTTTCATTTTCATATGAAATCCTCCTTATTTTTGCCTTATGGCTTTAAAATTTATGTTTTGTGTTCTTTGATTTCTTCCGAAATCGTTTAACTAGTTTTAATATATATTACTTTGCACAAGAAATCAAGTGCTTTTTTTGCTATTTTATACATTTTGACATATTTCACAAAGCATTGCTCATTTTTATTTAATTTTCCCTCTTGTTTTTATGGTTTTTCTTGATTTCATGGGCATTTTACCCTTTGTGCAATTTTTTTCCAGTTTTATATTCCGGCAATAAATTTGACGGTTTTTGTTGGATTTACTACATCTTTATCGTTTAAGTATTTTTCATTTCCAGTTGTACTGCTGAGGGCAGATATCAAAAGCGGACCGGGGCCAGGCGCACCAAAAAGCTGCCGCACAGCCCGTTTTAAAGGCCGTGCGGCAGCTTACTGTTCATCATTCATCATTATCATCATTCATCATTATCATCATTCATCATTATTCAGATTTTTTACTGAATTTCCTGTCAGCAGTTCGCCTTCTACCACGATTTTTTCTATCAGTGTGATTTTGGGCTCTTCAATCAGATTGATCAGCTCCCGGGCAGCTTTGCGGCCGATGGACTGGGTATCCTGATGGATCGTGGTCAGCTTCGGCTCCAGCACTCTGGAAATTGTAATGCCGTCATATCCTGCAATCGATATGTCATCCGGTATCTTCATTCCCATGCTGCGGATCGCATTGATGCCTCCCAGCGCCGAGAAATCATCGGGATACAGAATGCAGGTCGGCGGATTATCCAATGTCAGCAGCTCCTTTGTGATTATCTCCGTCATCCCGGTATCCCGATAGGCCGCTTCTCTCACGTATTCATCCGGCGTATCGATTCCGTATTCTCCCATAGTCCGGTGAAAACTGCTGAGCCGCCCTCTGGTCACGGAGGAATCCATTCCGTGGATATAGGCTATTTTTCGATGCCCCATCCGGTACACATAGGAAACCAGTTCCTTCATTCCGCCCACATTGTCGGAAACCACTGCAATTCTGCCGTCAAACACATGATCAATGGTAACCAGCGGCAGACTGCTGCGGATCAGCTCCTGCACTTCCGGAGTGTCGAAATCAATGCAGGCAATCACCAGACCGTCCACGCCCCGATACCGGCAGTGTTCATAATAACTCATCCTGCGGTTGGACAAATTGCAGTTGGTGAAGGTGATATCGTACCCCTTCGCCTCTGCCGCCACCTTAAAGCTTTCCAGAATACTTCCAAAATAATCATGTGTCAGGCCGCTGCGCGCTTTATCAGCAAACAGCACGCCAAGATTGTAGGTGCGTTTTGTCTTCAGCGCTCTGGCGGAAGAATTTGGAAAGTATCCCATCTCTTCTGCAGCCTTCTTAATTTCCTCACGTTTCTCCGCCCCGATATCGCTGTAGCCATTCAATGACTTGCTCACCGTGGCGATGGACACTCCGCATCTTTTCGCAATATCTTTCATAGACACCATTTTACGCACCTCGTTTTCGTTCTTCCGTTCTTTATTTTTTATCTTCTGCCTTTTGCCTTCTATTTTTTGTTATACGCTCAATCGTTTTCGAATATTTATTATACATGATTTTCTTCTGAAACTCAACTTCTTTTTTGCATTTAAAGTGTTGATTACGGTACTTTGTTATAATCATACAATATAAGTTACATTTTTTTGTTTATTCTGCCCCACTCAAATCCGTTTTTTGCCTATTGATTTCCAATTTGAAATACGATATACTTTCCTCAAGATTTTAACTTAAACGTTTTCTTAACTGAAGGAGAAAATACTATGAAGTATGGATATTATGATGATGCAAATAGGGAATATGTCATCACGACGCCTCAGACGCCGCTTCCGTGGATCAATTATCTGGGCTGTAATGATTTTTTTTCACTGGTGTCCAATACCTGCGGCGGCTACAGCTTTTACAAGGATGCAAAGCTGCTGCGCATTACCCGCTATCGTTACAACAATGTACCGTATGATTCCAACGGAAAATATTATTACATCAAAGAAAATGGCACCATCTGGAATCCGGGCTGGCAGCCTGCCCAGACTCCGCTGGATACCTATGAATGCCGCCATGGCATCGGCTATTCCCGTTTTCTCTCTTCCAAAAATGGATTGAAGGCGGATCTGCTCAATTTTGTACCCATGGATGCGACATGCGAAATCAATCAGCTTACTCTGAAGAATGAAACCAGCCGGGAAAAACAGTTTCAGGTCTTTTCTTACACGGAATTCTGCCTTTGGAATGCTTCCGATGACATGACAAATTATCAGAGAAATCTCAGCACCGGTGAAGTGGAGATTTCCGGCTCAACGATCTTCCATAAGACAGAATACCGGGAACGCCGAAACCACTATTCCTTCTTCTCTGTCAACAGGCCGGTGCACGGCTTTGACAGCAGCCGCACCAGCTTTATAGGCACCTACCGCCCCGCTTCCAATCCGGAGGCCGTCGAAGCAGGAGCCTGCACCAATTCGGTTGCCAGCGGATGGTATCCGATTGCAAGCCATCAGATTGATCTCACTTTACAGCCCGGCGAAAGCACAACTCTGGTGTTTGTACTTGGCTATGCGGAAAATTCCCCGGAAGAGAAATGGGAGGCTCCCGGCATCATCAATAAAAAGCCGGCCTTTGCCCTGCTTTCCCGTTTCCGGACAGTTTCCCAGGTCGAAGAAGCATTCCTGCAGTTAAAGCACTACTGGGAGCAGCTTTTGTCTGCCTACTGTGTAAAATCCAGTGACGACAGGGTAAACCGGATGGTGAATATCTGGAATCAATATCAATGCATGGTTACTTTTAACATGTCACGTTCTGCTTCCTATTACGAGTCCGGCACCGGGCGGGGCATGGGTTTTCGGGATTCCTGCCAGGATCTGCTTGGATTTGTACATCTCATCCCGGAACGGGCCAGAGAAAGAATACTGGATATTGCCGCCACACAGTTTGAAGATGGAAGTGCTTATCATCAGTACCAGCCTCTTACCAGGAAAGGGAATATGGACATTGGAAGCGGATTTAATGATGATCCGCTGTGGCTGATTGCCGGGACTGCCGCCTATATGAAGGAAAGCGGCGATTTCTCCATTCTGAAGGAAATGGTTCCCTTTGACAGTGATGAAAGCAAGACCGCCACACTGTTTGAGCATCTGACGCGTTCTTTTGAATACACGGCAAAGCACAAAGGTCCTCATGGCCTTCCTCTGATCGGCCGCGCCGACTGGAATGACTGTTTAAATCTGAACTGTTTTTCGGATACTCCCGGAGAATCCTTTCAGACAACAGGGCCTTCTGAGGGGCCTGTAGCAGAATCCATTTTTATTGCAGGAATGTTTGTAAAATACGGCCGTGAATATGCCTCCATCTGCACCATGATGGGGGAAAATGAGAAAGCAGATATGGCGCTGAACGAAGTGGATGCCATGTATCAGGCAGTCATTTCCTCCGGCTGGGACGGTGAGTGGTTCCTCCGGGCATACGATGCCCAGTCCCGGAAAGTAGGTTCCAGAGAATGCCGGGAAGGCCAGATTTATATTGAACCCCAGGGCTTCTGTGTTCTGGCCGGCATCGGTGTAAAGGAAGGACTCGCCGAAAAAGCCTTAAAGTCAGTTCAGGAAAAACTGGACAGTAAGTATGGCATCATGATACTGCAGCCTGCTTACACTTCTTATCAGCTAAATCTCGGCGAGGTCTCCTCCTATCCGCCGGGCTATAAGGAAAATGCCGGTATCTTCTGCCACAACAATCCCTGGGTGTCCATTGCGGAAACAGTGCTGGGACATGGCAGCCGGGCTTTTGAAATCTATCGCAAGACCTGCCCCGCTTATCTGGAGGATATCAGTGAGATCCACTGTACCGAGCCGTATGTCTATGCCCAGATGGTGGCCGGAGCCGATGCCAGATTCCATGGTCAGGCAAAAAACAGTTGGCTCACCGGAACTGCAGCCTGGACCTTTGTAAATATTTCCCAGTATATTCTGGGTATTCAGCCCCAGTATCACGGACTCGGCATTGATCCCTGCCTGCCAAAGGATTTCGGCGGCTTCTCTCTGACCAGAAAATTCCGTGGTGCCACCTACGAAATCCAGGTAGAAAATCCGGATCATGTGGAGAAAGGGGTGCGAAAGCTGATCGTAGATGGAACAGAAATAGAGGGAACGGTAGTTCCTTTTGAAGAAGGAAAGAAAACTTATAATGTCACTGTTATCATGGGATAATAAAAATCATGCCCGTAGAAATACATTGCGCTCTCGTTTGCCATTGATATTATAAAAGAAAAAATTTATTAATTTAATTTCTTTTCTTGCATTGTTATTGGCAAATTTTCCGATATACTGGTGGCGTTAATCCTAGAGTGTGTTTGAAACTTCATTCCTGCAATCTGCACGCCCCACTTTGCGGTATTCTTGCAGAAAGCATTTTTCAAACACGCTCTTCAATCAGTCTTTATGATAACTGGACTCATTCCACTTATTTACCTGGAAGGGAGCATATCAAAGTGCCAGGGGACACCTCCCTGGCACTTAGTACAACTGAATCTCCACATTTATAACTACTAGTTTATTCCTATTTCTGAATTGCCTTAAAGGAAGCTGCCTGTTTTGTCATTCCTCTTTCCGATGCTAATCTCTCGATAGAAGAT
>JAQVCW010000059.1 GCA_028689585.1 Lachnospiraceae bacterium
TGAAATTATAAAATCATATTTCTTGAAGCATCGCGTTTCTAAACCATCTTTATATTGTTGTTAAATTCTCATTGAACAAGAACCACAGGGCACATTCTCTCATGTACCCTGTGGTTCTTATTCAATATTCTTTTTACAGATTCTTGATAAATCCCAAGTCTTTCTTATTCAGTGCTTTCTGCAGCTTCTCATTTTTCTTCTTGAGCTGCTCTATCTCATACCGCTGCTCCGCCACCTTCTGCTGCAGTAATTCTATCTGATTGTCCATTGCCTTGTCTATGATTTCCCTGCGTGGGTCTACGAGTCCTGCCTGCTGTTCGATGGCTCTGTCCATTTCTTTTCGTATGGTTAGATTTTTATAAAAGAACCCTCTGGATAAGCCTGTCATCTTCATCAGTTTTGGCACGCTGATATATTCTCTCGATTCCTGCAGTTCACGTATGGCTGCTCTGGAAACCGCCACTTTTTCTGCACTTCGTTTTTTGTTTTCTTCAATCATCTTATCGTATTTGTTCATATTCTTGGCCCCATCCTTCCAGATTTGCCAGTATGATTTCTGACATCATTTCTCTCACCTTTCTTGTCTCGTCAGCCATCTGCTGATTGCTCATTTTTCTGTAGTTCTTGACACTTTTTAATCGCTTATGCCCAAGCAGTCTTGTCAGTGTCCAGTCATCCAGATGCATTTCTGTCAGCTTCACCCCATAGTAATGGCGGAATAAATGTGTGCCAAAGCGGAATGGTTTCCCATGATCATCCAGCAGCTTTTCTTTTCCTATCATCGACATGACCTTACTTTTAATCGTGCCATATTGCAGTGGACGCTCTGGGTTTTTATCATTCACAAATATGTATTCTGTTTCACCATATTTCTCAGCCGTATAAAGAATCGCTTTCTGAATCAACTGTGCAAGTTCCCTGCTGATTGGTTTTTGGTAGCTGTCTGTCTTGACCTGATCGATGGTTACCATATCCTGCTGGTCTATAAGATATAAGCAGTTCCTCTTAAGTGTCAGCGTATCGGATATTCGTGTTCCCAGCATCTGGTGTATGATCAGGCATCTGGCTATCTGCTCGTCCAGCTTTACAATCTGCGCATTCAGCCGCTTCATTTCCTCATCCGTGTAGACTTTAAACTCCGGCTCAATCTCTGGTGGAATATCGGTATCTAAAAATAATTTTTCCAGATGTGGCCAGTTATATATCTTCCCTGCAGTTTCCAGTAATGACCGAAGTTTTCTCACATCATCTGCGTTACTCTTATACGCTTCATTTTGCGTCATTTTATGTACCAGATATTCCTCCAGTACCGCCCGGTTCATATCCTCACAGGATTGTATCTGTGGGTATTTTTCTTTTAGAAATTTTGAGAACTGTCTTGCAGTTGTCATTTCCCTCTGCACCGTTCCCAGCGCTTCTTGTTTTAAATGCAGATAAACAACTTTTTTAAATTCCTCCTTTATATCAGACTGGCTGATACCTTGGAAATTGATGGTCTCTACATTGTAAATGGGATTTGCCCGGATTTCGATATCCAGCCTTTCTAATCTCCAGATATCTTTTTCCAGTTCGTCCACTTCATCCTCTACCATCACTGCGTCAAGAATTCCGTTGAAATACTGTACAAGTCTGGCATTTATAATGGAAACTGTTCCATATGCACTCTTTTTCTCATATGTTGTTGCGATTCCATTTAGCATCATCCAGCCTTTTAATTTCCGAATCCATGTTTCTCTGTCTTCATCTTGAAAGCTGGTAATCTCATTTTTCTTTTGTGATGACAAAAATTGCAGTATTTTTCTATATGCACCTCTGTCATTTAATATGGTTGTAAACGATACGCTTTTGCCACGTTCTAATAAAAAGGTTCGCATTTTCTGTTTCATCGCATCCGTTGGCAGTCTTTTCAGATCAAAATAATCTCGTTTATAGTCTGTCTGCCGCTGCTTTTGGGTAGCTGTCTGCCAGCATTGCAGTTCCTTATAGTACACTCTGTTACTTTCCAAAACTGTCTCCTTTCTTCAAGCAGGCCGCCAGCGAATGATTCGGCTTGCTGAAATATTCATCATTTGCTTTTGCCAGTCTCTTTGGCATATAGTCTATATACTGCCTTGTCATTTCTTCGTAATTGTGGCCCAGATAATCCCGGATACTCTGTATGGACACTTCACTGTCGTAAAATAATGTTGCTACGGTATGGCGGTAATCATGAGACTGGAACATATAGTGTCCATTCTCGATTTCATTTTCTTTGCAGCACTTTAACATCTGGGTGCGGAATGTATTATACAGGCAGGCACCGCCTCTGCTGTTTTGGAATATATAATCTTCTGGCTTGATATGATGTTTTTCCAGATATACCTGCATGACCTTATATAAGGCTTCGGGAATTGGGATTCTCTTATAATTTTTCATCTTCACCTGATGGATTTTCATCCACGCTTCACCGCTCTGCCTGAAGTATGCATCCCCTTTTAGTGTACACACCTCGCTTGCCCGGAGTCCCAGACACCAGAGATGAAGGAACATACACCGCAGATGTTCTGGAAAGAACCTTAATTTCTGTATGACTTCTTTCCACACCGCATCTTCCACACTTCTGTCATGATGCACTGGCAGCACTTTCTGGTAGTAATACGCTGCATGAAATGGTACTTGTTTGATGTATCCCTTTATCTCTAAGAATTTGTAAAAGTGCTGGATTGCAGATATCCGTTCATTAAAGCCTTTTTCTTGTATCTTAAGTGCCTGCAGCCTCTTTATGTGAATGTCGATATCTTCCGCCTTGCATCGGACTGCTTCCAGATTCTTTTCTTCCATCGTAGTTAAAAAGGCTTGTATAAATTGATATTTTCTACATATGGTACTGACTGCCTGTCCGGTAACACCAAGCTCATACTTCATATATGCCTGTGCATATCTCCGGTTCTCTTTGTTTCTGATTTCCAGAAATGATACGGTGTTTCTCAGGGTGCTTTGATTGGCTCTTTCTGCTGTCAGGTGTAAGCGTTCCAGATACCACACGCCTGCATCCCAGTGGATTTCAGCAGCATTTACAAATACAATCTTTCTGCTGTAATTCAAGATTCCAGTGAATCTTTCTACGCCACTTTTCTTTTCCCTGCGTATTTCCATATAAAACTTTTCTACTTCATCCAGCTCCAGCTTCTCAATATCTGCAATCTTATTTTCTACACAGAATCCGTAGAACCTTTGAAGTGCCAGCAGTGTTACTCGTCTGGTGACATCATCTCTGTTGTCCGCTATGATATGGTTTAGCACCTCAAATACCTGCCGTTTTAGCTGTTCTGAACAGTCCACTCCGAAATCCCACACCATCGTTTCCATCTGTCTGGCAGCCGCAAACTGCTTGACCACTTCCTCGTCCGAATGATAGGGAATGAACAGGATCTGGTTCTGGTACTGCCATTTACACGCCTGTCTGCCTGCCAGTGTTTTCATCTGTTGTTGAATGGCATATTGCTTCACACGATCAAATGCATTCAGGTGTCTTTTTCCCTGCTTCACATTCTTCTCTAAGAATGCGGCATATCTCATACGCAGTGGATAATCCAGTTCTGCAATACCTGCAATCCCTTCTGCCAGCAGAAATTTCTTCAATTTATTTACGGCTACCGTATCACTGATTTCGCAGCGAACAATTTCTTCATATAACCGTTTTTTTCGCTGTTCATATTCTTCTGCAGTTTCTGTATTTGTCGGTGCCCATTGTAATAATTGGGCAGGCATGGTTCTCACCTCCTGTCGTTATAGCACATCCTTGATTCTGTAGATGGCAGAATGCTTTTCATAGAAGTCATTGCTGGCTTCTATCAGCTTGTCATCCACCATATTCAGATACTGGATGGTGGTTTCCAGATGCCTGTGTCCAAGAGCCTGACTGATCATTTCCAGCCGCCACCCATCCTCATGCCGCATATTCGCAAAATATCTCCTCAGCATATGTGGTGTGATCTTGATATCCGTCTTTTTCTCCATCCGCTTAAGCATGTCATAGACGCTATCTACCCTCAGCGGCTGCCCTTTCGTATCCCCCATGATATTAATAAAGAGATAGTTTTGATGCTGGAGCACCTTCCTGTACTCTGAAAGATAATATTGCAAAAAATCAAATGTCTCATCACTTACTTTTGCCTTTCGGTACTCGGCATTCTTTGCCCTCGCATCGTTGTCATTATCCTCCCGGAAATATACGCAGACCAGATGGTTCTCATAATCGATGTCTTTTACATAATCCACACCGAGTATCTCGCCTATTCGGAATCCGGTTTCTGCTAACAGCAGGATGAGGAGCTGATCCCGGCAGTTGGTGCATGCCTGCAGGATAGTCACAATCTCATCCTGCTTGGCTGGCTTCTTCCGTTGTTTTACTTCTTTGAGATATCCTTTAAATGCCTGATAACGAAGGACTCTTTTCACACCCACTGCATTTGCTCTTACGATGTTATTGTAGGAGAGCACTTGCAGGCTTCCGAACTGCTCGTATTGTGCCTCTATAAATAGAAAGAACCTGAACACATCTTTTAGGTATGCGTTACAGGTTCCGTTATTCGGTATCCTCTTATATTCAGTTTCCGTATGATTCCCAAGCTTGAGCCATTGCAGGAATCTCACAAAATGCTCTGTCTGGGTTTCATATGACATCTCATAGACATCGGTGACTTCCTTTTCTATCGTGATCAGGTATTCCAGATAAT
This sequence comes from Lachnospiraceae bacterium, assembly GCA_028689585.1. Classification (GTDB taxonomy): domain Bacteria; phylum Bacillota; class Clostridia; order Lachnospirales; family Lachnospiraceae; genus Merdiplasma. Next base: position 4,719 of record JAQVCW010000059.1, read on the forward strand.
ACAGAATGGAAAATGCTGATCTTCTCACCGTATTAGGTGATCTCTTGGAACAGGTCTTGTGCTTCAGATATTTACTGGGAAGCGGTTCGATTTCCATCGTAGCAAGATTACGGATATAGTAATACTTTGTTGAAACATCTCTTATCATTTCAACTGCATAATTCTTCATCTCGCTTCCACCTCTTTTCTTCTCTGACGCTATACACAGTATACCCACTACGTGGCAGCAAAGCAATTCCAAACTGCCCTAAAACCGCCTGAATAACCACTGAACTTTTGCTGGAATATCTTCCAAAATGAAGCACTACCAACAATGCCGGAAACCGCCTATTTCCCATAATAATCTGTGTTCTTCTTCCTTCGGATAAAGGCTTCCACCTCCCGGATATCATCCGTCATCAAACATTTTGGTAGTGCGCTGATGACCTCTTTATGATACCGCCCACCTACCACTGCTCTGTGATCTAAAATCGACACCACGCAGGTGTCCTGCTCTGTCCTTATGGCTCGTCCAAATCCCTGCCGCAGCTTCTTTTGCATATCCGGCACGATGATGGACTTAATATATGCCTCTAACGTATTATACTTCTCCTGCTCTGCTTCACTGATTGGATCTGGAACAGCAAATGGCAGCTTTACTATGATAAGGGAAGACACCATGTCACCCGGAAAATCCACACCTTCCCAACAAGAACCGGCTGCAAACAGCACTCCGTTCTCCAGCGACTTAAACCGCACGATTTCTTCCTGCGAATGCCTCCAGACTTCCACAAGGTCAAAGGGCAGACAGTCGCGCAGCATCTGATATACGCCGCTCATTAGCGAGTAGGACGTGAACAGTACCAGCGTATGCCCATTGGTCGCCCGAATCAGGGAATGAATCTGCTCTGTAAGCATAAGGACTTCCTCTCTGCTCCCTCTTTTTACCTTTTTTAAATTCTTTGGAAGATATAAAAGACAGTTCTCCCGGTATTGAAATGGGGACTCTGCCACATACTCCCTGACCCTTTCTTTTCCTTCCAGTCCGGTGACCTGTCTTGTCCTTGAAAATCCCTGCCCTGCCTTTAGGGTGCCGCTGGTTAAGATGGCTGGGGTATTCCCCTGCCATAAGGTAGCATGCAGGATATGAGGGATATCCCTGCTTGCGGTACATAACACAGGAAATTCTCCTCTT
>JAQVCW010000060.1 GCA_028689585.1 Lachnospiraceae bacterium
CCGGAATGGACTCCGGTGCTGGAAGCACTTGGACTGGACAGCACGCTTGAAGCGGCTCTCAATATGGCAATGATTAAAGAGGGGCTTGCAGGTAATGTAAAAGCCTATGAAGCGATTGCACGATATGCAGGGCAGTCTGACCGGACTGAGGCTGATCAGAAAAATGTAGAAGCAGATATCAGGATCAAAGAAGCGCGTGCAGAAATGGAAGAAGAGAAAGCGCGGGCAAACGAGACGGAAGAAACGGCAGACGATGGCTTCTTGGATGCGCTGGCCGGATCTGCTGCAGAGGACTGGGCCGATGAAGAGGATTAATCAGATTTTCAAATTCAAACCGTTCTCCAGGAAACAGCGTAAGGTTCTTAACTGGTGGTGTCAAACGTCTCCGGTGAAGGACATGGATGGCATCATAGCAGACGGGGCAATCCGATCAGGAAAGACGCTCTGTATGTCATTATCATTTGTGATCTGGGCCATGAGCAGCTTCTCCGGCCAGAACTTCGGTATGTGTGGTAAGACGATCGGGAGCTTTCGCAGAAATGTATTGTTCTGGCTCAAGTTGATGCTTCGGTCAAGGGGATACCAGGTAACGGATCACAGGGCAGACAATCTGCTGGTTGTTACCAGAAATGGAACCGAGAATTATTTCTACATCTTTGGCGGCAAGGATGAGCGATCGCAAGATCTCATTCAGGGTATTACCCTGGCGGGGGTCTTTTTTGATGAAGTTGCATTGATGCCGGAGTCTTTTGTTAATCAGGCAACAGGCCGGTGTTCTGTGGAGGGTTCCAAGTTTTGGTTTAACTGTAACCCGGATGGACCATATCACTGGTTTAAGGCAAACTGGATTGACAAGCGAAAAGAAAAGCACCTGTTGTACCTTCATTTTACCATGGAGGATAACCTGAGCCTGTCGGAAAAGGTGAAAGAGCGCTACCGCAGCATGTATTCCGGAGTCTTTTACAAGAGGTATATCCAGGGCCTATGGTGCATGGCAGAGGGCATCATCTATGATATGTTTGATCAGGACCGTCATGTCCATCCGATTTTACAGTTCTTTCGAAAACTGATAGATAACAATCGGTATGTGAGCTGCGATTATGGCACGCAGAATGCAACAGCGTTTCTGCTCTGGAATAAAGGTGTTGATAATATCTGGTACTGCATTCGCGAGTATTACTACTCCGGGAGAGATACCGGGAAGCAGAAGACAGATTCGGAATATGCGGACGATCTGGAAAAATGGCTGGACGGAACAAAGATCAAGGCGATCATCGTGGATCCTTCGGCCGCTTCCTTTATTGCAGAGCTGAGAAAGCGGGGATACAGGGTGCTGAAAGCAAAGAATGATGTGGAAGACGGTATCCGGGTGATCGGGACGAAGCTGAATCAGGATAAGATCATATTTGCAGACTCCTGTGTAAATACAATAAAAGAGTTCGGATCCTATATCTGGGATGAAAAGGCAGCAGAGCGGGGCGAGGATAAACCAGTAAAAGAGCACGATCACGCCATGGATGCTGCACGCTATTTTGTATATACAATTTTAAATAACAATACTGCAAGAATTAAGAGCAAAGCAAAAGCAGGAATGAGGTGATACCATGCACGTATTTACAATGCCGGCAGAAGAATTTGACGAACTGAATATAGACAAGCAGGCCGTCCGTCACCTGATCCTGAAGCACAGGGCAGGAGCTGATCGGCTGAAAAAACTGCTGGACTATTATGGCGGGCAGCATAAAATCCTCCAGGAGAGGGACCGGGAAAACAAGCTGGTCTGCAATCACGCAAAGGATATTTCTGACACAGCCTCCAGCTATTTCATCGGGGAGCCGGTGACCTATAAAACCAAAGATGATATTACCGTGCTCACGGATGCGCTGGAGGATGCAGGAGCAGATGAGACGGATGGGGATAATGGGCTGGATCTTTCCATCTATGGACGTGCCTATGAGTATGTCTACACCAAGCAGGATGAGACAGATCTGCAGACCAAGAACCTGAAACCGGAAAATACCTTTATTGTCTATGATGACACCATTGAGCAAAACGAGCTCTTTGGTGTCTATTATTATGCCAGGGTAGATTCCAGGGACAAAACGAATACGGTGTATGTGGCCACAATCCTCACTCCAAATTACAAATATGTTGCAAACATTGAGGACATCGAGGGACCGCAGGGCATCCTGGAAGGGCCGGAAGCACATTTTAAGGGAGAAGTGCCAATCATTGAATACCTGAACAATAAGCTGGCAATCGGTGACTATGAGCTGCAGATCCCGTTGATCGATGCGTATAATGCGCTGATGAGTGACCGGATCACGGATAAGGAGCAGTTTATCGATGCGATCCTGGCGATTTACGGGACACTGCTCAGTGATGAGGATGCGGAAGAAACGGGGGATGGAAAAGGCAGCGAAGAGGCCATGAAAAAGCTGAAAAAGGAAAAACTGCTGGAAATGCCGGATGCTTCCAAAGCAGAATATCTGACCAGGACATATGATGAGTCCGGTGTGGAAATCCTGAAAAAGGCAATTGAGCAGGATATTCACAAATTTTCCCATATTCCCTGTATGACAGATGAGGCATTTGGCGGAAATGTATCCGGAGTGGCCATGGAGTTTAAGCTGCTGGGGATGGAAAATATCACCAAGATAAAGACCAGGTACTACAAAAAGGGACTGCGCAAGCGGCTGCGGATATTCTGTAATTTCCTTAACACCAGATCCGGAGTCAGTATTGATATATCTGGCATCACTCCGGTATTTTCCAGGGCGATGCCGAAGAACCTTCTGGAGATCAGCCAGTACGTGGCAAACCTCTGGGGTAAGGTAAGCCGTAAAACATTGCTCTCTCAGATCCCGTTTGTGGATGATCCGGAAGAGGAGTTGAAAGCAGTGGAGAAAGAAGAACAGCAGGCCATGAAGCAGCAGGCGGAGTTGTTCGGCAGTCATGCAAATGATCCACCTCAGGATCAGGGTTCCGTTCCGCCAGGGAAAAAGGATGATGTGAATGAATGATTACTGGGAGCGCAGGCAGGCCCGGAATATGTTTGAATACATGGACGGGGCAGAACATACGGCGGGCGATATTGCGAAGGTATACCAGAAGGCCTGCAGGTATCTGTCCTATCGGGCCAGGGACATCTTTGAAAAGTACATGGTCAAATATGGACTGTCGGAAGCGGAGGCTCTGCGCCTGGTCAACACGCTGCAGGATAAAACTTCCCTGGATGAACTGCAGCAGAAGCTAAAGAATGGAAATTCGGGTGAAACGAAAAAAGAACTGCTGAAGCAGTTGGAAGCTCCAGCATTTCAGGCCAGGCTGGAGCGATTGCAGCAGTTGCAGAACCAGATCGATCTGGTGATGCAGGACGTGTACCAGCAGGAGAAAGCCTTCAGCACTGCTTTTTATACAGATCTGGCAAATGAGGCATATTACAAAACCATGTTTGAGATACAGCAGCGGGCGGGATATGCATTCAGCTTTAATCATGTTGATCCAAAGCAGATCGATCAGGTTCTGGCCATGAACTGGTCAGGGGAGCACTATTCCAGTCGCATCTGGAAGAACACTCATGGACTGGCGCAGACATTGAAAACGGAACTGTTGCTCAACCTGATCACTGGGAGGACGGAGCGTGAGACTGCCGGTATCATTGCGAATAAGTTTGCCCAGGGAGCCATGCAATCCAGAAGGCTGGTCCGGACAGAGAGCAATTTCATATCCGGAGAGATGAATACCATAGCCTATCAGGAGGCCGGAATAGATCGGTATATGTATGTGGCCACACTGGATCTGCGGACCTGTAAGGAATGCTGTCAGCCATTGGACGGGAAAATATTTCTTGTGTCCGAACGAAAGATCGGTGTAAACTTTCACCCGATGCACCCCTGGTGCCGCTGTACGGATATTGCATACTTATCAGATGATGTGCTTGCGAGGATGAAGCGCAGCGCCTATAATCCAGAAAAGCACCGGATAGAACTGGTGCCGGCCACGATGACGTATCAGGAATGGTATGAAAAATATGTTGAAAAAGAAGAAAAATCTGATATGATAAATACATCAAACACAGAAGAGGAAATCCAAGTGCATTCAGTCGGAAAGATTAATAGAGATATTTATAAGTGCGTGACAACTGATATTTCTACGGATGAAGTTATCATAACAGATGAGAGAATACAACACATAAAGGACAGACATCCTAATGATTATGAAAAGTATTGCAACTTTTTAAAAGATGTTGTTGAAAAACCTGATTATATCGTGGAAACAAATAAACCTAATACCGCATTGATATTAAAAGAAATGCCAAATGGAAACGGAGAACAGTTTAAAACGGTATTAAGGCTAAATACTTCGAGCGACAATCCAAAATTTAAAAATTCGATTATTACATTTATGAAAATAAATGAAAAAGAGTGGAAGAGGTTGTTAAATAATAAAACTATTCTTTACAAAAAAGAATAGGGATGATATAATTTACATACAGTAAGAGAGAAACTATTTGAGGTGGAAGATTTCGTACCCGTCCACACGCCGATGGCTTGACAGGGGAAACCCGAGAGATGCAGGAGAATGGTACGCCTGCCAAATAGTTTCTCTATACTGATAACTAAATATGTAGTTTATAATGCCACTGGTCAAAAGACTGGTGGTATTTTTGTACGAAAAAAAGGAAAGGAAAATGTTATGAATAAAAAATGTATTACGTATTTATTGATTGTAATTATGGTTTGCGGATTGCTTACCGGATGTACCGAGGCAGATAAGGTAAGCACAAATATCAGCCAGGAAGCAGATAATTTTAATGTGACAAGAAAAATCACGGTTATGAATGCAAGAACTGATACGGTAATGCTGGAACTGACCGGGAATTTCTCACTGAAAAACAGTTCCGAGAATGAACTGGAAGTTATTTGTGAAACGGGAGATGGCATTTATAAAAAGGACTACATATACCTGAATGATTACACCATGTATGTAGTCGAAGATTTATCCGGTGCTGATGTGGATAAGTATAAGTATGAGATAAATTTCCTGCCAGAATGGGGATTTAAAGTTACAAATAAAGATTAAAATAATCTGTGCGACGTCGCACAAGGAAGGGAGGTGAGCAGGGTGAAGATAAAAGTGATCAAACGGTACAATGACCTGACATTGAAAGCCATCCAGGAGGAAGACACAGAACTGGATGTATCAGAGCAACGTGCAAAGTATCTGGTTAGCCAGGGCATGGCTGAAATCGTAAAGGAAGAACCAGCCAAAGCAGCAAAGGCTAAGACAGAGGGAAAGGAGCAGTGATCCAGTATCTCCCGTTGGGACGCAGGGTGAAGCGTTCTATTTTTGTGCCCGGAATGGCCAAAAACTATAAATCTGAAAAAACGAATGGCCCGGGCGTGGATGCGAATAGGCTGGGCGGAAAGGATAGAAAAAATGAGAAATAGATTTGCGAAAGTAGTATGTAAAGTTTCGATGAACCTGCAGTTCTTTGCAGATGGAGGAGACGATGCTGGGGCCGGTGGTGGCAATGGCGGCGGAGCCGGTGGAGAAGAGGCAGGGGACAAAGGCGGGGATGGAGGAAGTGGAAATGAACCTCCGTCCTTTGATGATTTTTTACAAGGCGAGGGAAATCAGGCAGAGTTTGACCGCAGGGTGCAGCAGGCTATCAACACTGCCGTAACGAATGCACAGTCGAAATGGCAGGCTCTGACGGATGACAAACTGTCAGAAGCGGAAAAGCTGGCGAAGATGAACAAAGAGGAGAAAACTCAGTACCTGCAGCAGAAGCGGGAAAAGGAGCTGGCGGACAG
>JAQVCW010000013.1 GCA_028689585.1 Lachnospiraceae bacterium
CTCCTTAATAGTATTACATAGAATGTAATACATTATAACATATAAAACGAAAAAATGGAAGTGGTAAGCATAAAATAAATAAAATGTCAAGATGGTAGAGACAAAATTTGATGCGTTTATCCTGGCGAAATTAAAAGAAAACTAAATTAGGGCTTGATTTTTTGAAACGTCAATGTTATAATAATCAAGCTTGATAGCGATGCGTGGCTCAGCTTGGTAGAGCGCTGCGTTCGGGACGCAGAGGTCGCAAGTTCAAATCTTGTCGCATCGACTCCTTGGCAGGGGCAGCCGCAGATCCTTTATTCAGAAGGGTTTGCGGTCCTTTTTTTGTCCCAAAAAAAATGTTACAGCTTAGCCTTTTACTTGAAGCACAGCTTTCCGCGAGGCTGCCCCAGGTATGCTAAGGGTGCATTTGCAGAAGACCTAAGCATCTTGGATTTCACAGGGCGTTCCTGTTTTTGGAACGCCCTGTGAAATCCTTAGATGCTCTTGGCCTTCGAAACAGCACCCGATGCATACCTGGGGCAGCCTCGCGGGAAGCGTCCTCATTCCAAGGCCAAACTGTAAAAAAATAATTGTAAAAAAGAAAAATTTCTGTTGCATTTATTTGAGATGTGGGGTATAATAGTTTTCGTTGCAGAAAGATTTCTTTTTGCGGGTGTAGTTCAATGGTAGAACACTAGCCTTCCAAGCTAGATACGTGGGTTCGATTCCCATCACCCGCTTTTTTGTTTGCCTTTTTTAGTATTTAATTTAAATATGGAAAAGGCGCCGTCATCCTCTGAATTTATTTACATGGCCTTACAATCCTTTTCAAAGATTTTACACAACTTTTTCCATTTCATGGTAGTTGGAATTTCCAAAACAGAGTATCCTATAACCACATCCGGATGCAATAATTATGTGAAAAAGAAAAATTGAAAAGAATATGACAGGTTTCATTAAAAAGAGGAGAAATTGATGATGAAGAAAAAAATAGCTCTTGCATGCGCAGGTGCAATGATGATTACCACAGCAGCAGGTTCTGTCTGCATGGCAGAAGAGACTACAGCAGCAGTCGTGGAGACCGCAGCGGCAGATGAGACCGCAGCAGCACCAAAATATATTTTCCTGTTTATCGGTGATGGAATGAGCTATCCTCAGATCCAGTTGACCAACTATTACATGAATGCAATGCAGAATGATCCGGCAGCAGAGATCCTGACCAGCTCCAATCAGCTCAGCTTTTTTGATTTCCAGGTAGCAGGTTCCGCTCAGACTTATGACAGCACTTCTTTCTGCCCTGACTCTGCATCCACTGCAACTTCTATTTCTACCGGAAATAAGACTTACAGCGGTACCATCAACATGGATGAAACCGGAACTACTCCGTATGAGACCATTGCAGAAAAATTAAAAAAACAGAAGGATTACAAAATCGGCGTAATCTCCAGTGTTAATCTGAACCATGCTACACCGGCAGCTTTCTATGCACATCAGGCTTCCAGAAATGATTATTATGAAATTGGACTGGAAATGATCGACAGCAATTTCGACTATTTCGCCGGCGGCGGACTGAAAGAAACAACAGGTGAAAATAAGGATCAGACAGATTTGTATGAAGTGGCAGCAGAAGCCGGATATACGGTAGTAAATACCCAGGCAGATGCAGAAGCAGTGACAGCAGATACCGGAAAGACCATTATCATCGATGAGCATCTGGCTGACTCAGATTCTATGGCTTATGATATGGATCTGACAGATGGCGAATGGGCCCTGGCAGACTATGTGAGCAAAGGAATCGATGTACTGGATAATGAAAACGGCTTCTTTATGATGGTAGAAGGCGGAAAAATTGACTGGGCATGTCATGCAAACGATGCAGCGGCTACGATTACCGATACCGTTGCACTGAGCAATGCAGTACAGGAAGCAATTGATTTCTACAACGAGCATCCGGAAGAGACTCTGATCCTGGTTACCGGAGATCATGAGACTGGTGGTCTGACCATCGGATATGCAGGAACCAACTATGATACCTTCCTTACCAATCTGGCAAATCAGAAGATCTCTTATGCAAAATATGACTCTGATTATGTATCTGCTTACAAAGAGAACAAAACAGATTTCGATACTGTAATGGCAGATGTGACGGAACTGTTCGGCCTGCAGGCACCTGCAGCCGCAGAAGAAGAAGCGGCTACCTTAGACAGCGCTGACTCTCATCCTCATGACGCAGAAGGCGGCTCTCTGGAAATGACCGAATGGGAATACGAAAAACTTCAGGCAGCTTATGAAGAGACGATGACCAGAGCAGAGGATGCAGAGATCGGACAGGAAGATTATATCCTGTACGGAAGCTACGAACCGCTGACTGTTACCATTACCCACATTCTGAACAACAAGAGTGGTGTAGATTTCTCATCTTACAGCCATACCGGACTCCCTGTAGAAGTATTTGCGCAGGGTACAGGCGCTGAAAGCTTTGAGGGATATTATGACAACACCGGCATTTACTTCAGCCTGGCAGCTTTGACCGGAGTAGAATAAATAATACCGCAGTGAGAAATCCGGCTCTTTGCTTCTCCATTGTTTGCAGAAATGATGGGGGCAAAGGGGCGGATTTTCTTTTCTGTCACAGGAAAGTGCGTCCTGTGATATCAGATGCACAGCTACGCGGGGAACAGGGCTGGGACAATGGAGGACTTTGGAAACGTGAAGAAACACAGAATATTATTTACAAAGAAGAGAAATATCATTCTTACCTTACTTTTTGGCTTTATTATCACGGGAATTTTGCTGGCGCTGCCTACCGGTTATGAGGATGCTCTGATCTATCAGGGAACAGAACGGGCTACGGTAACCGTGCTTTCCGTGAATAACGATAATATTATTACCAATGGCATGGTGCAGTCCGGCGAACAGCGCTGTGAACTGCAGGTGGAAAATGGCTTGTTTGCAGGCCAGACGGTATCCGGCGTGAACTTCCTCAGCGGATCTCTGGCCCAGGATAAGATTTTTTCCGTGGGAGATAAGGCCCTGGCGGTCATCAGCCATAATGAGGACGACATTACCTACGTGACCATGTCCGACCATTTTCGGCTGGATAAAGAATTTATATTGCTTGCGCTGTTTTTCGCACTGCTGGTGATCTTTGCAGGGAAGAACGGGCTTCTGTCCTTTTTCTCCTTTGTGATTACGATCTTAAGCATCTGGAAAATACTGATTCCCTGCTATCTTAACGGAATGAATCCGGTATGGATCGGCATCGGGATTACTATATTCCTTACACTTACCATTATTTTCTTTGTATACGGGATTGACCGGAGGACGCTGGTGGCATCCATGGGATCCCTGCTGGGGACGGCGACCACCTGTATCATGGGCATCACCTTTACCAATTTATTTTCCATCCACGGAGCTGTGATGGAGAGCGCGGAGGGACTGCTTTACAGCGGCTACACCAGCCTGAATCTGACGCAGATCTTTATGAGCAGTATTTTTATCGGAGCCTCCGGGGCAATGATGGACCTGTCCGTGGATATCACCTCCGCGGTGCATGAGGTAGTGCAGAAAAAGCCGGATATTGCCTGGAGAGAAGCGGTGGGTTCCGGAATGAATGTGGGGCGGGCTGCCATGGGAACCATGACCACCACGCTGCTGCTCAGCTATTCAGGCGGATATGTGTGCCAGTTGATGACATTTATGGCTCAGGGAACTCCCGTTGATCACATTTTGAATTATAAATATGTGGCGGCTGAGATCCTGAATACGATTGTGGGAAGCTTTGGACTGGTAACGGTGGCCCCCATCACCGCACTGGTAGCCGGTATTTTGCTGACCAGAAAGGAACACGCCAGACAGGTAAAATTATCTCTTGAGACGAAGGAAGCCGGAACTGTTTCAAAAGAAGTATCATAACAACCGCAGGTGAACTTTAAATGCACCGGCGATGTTACTGGATCCGGCCTGACTGTGAAACAGTATAAAAAGATAGGACACAGGAAAAACAAAAATATTTACAATAGTTAGAGAAACGGGTATACTTAGAACTATTCTGAGGATGCATCCGGTAAAAAAGCTCGCTGCACTGCGCAGAGGGTTTTTTTGAATTTGGGGAAGGGGAATAGGAACATATGAAAAATGATGTCTGGAAGAGATATTTCTACATTGCAATTGCGGTGCTGAGCACTTTTTTTGTGGGCGGCCTGCTGTTTTTGCTTGTATTTCGTCCCGGTGGGGTGGGAGGTATTCTGCAAAAGCTGATGGCGATCCCGCAGCCTTTTATATACGGATTTGTGATAGCCTATCTGATCAATCCGGTCAGTGTGTTTTTTGAACAGAAGCTGACCTGGCTGTGGAAAAAAGTGTCCAAAAAAGAGAAAAAGGGAATGACACGGATGTGTTCTGTTTTTCTGGGGCTGATCTTTGCAATTGCCATTATTGCACTGCTGCTGCTGACGGTATTTCCACAACTGGTCAACAGTATTTCCGGTATTATTTCCATGATGCCGGATGGAATCAAACGTTTTGAGATCTGGCTGCAGACACTGCAGTTTAAAGACAGCAATCATGCTTTCACTACTTATCTGCAGCAGGCAATCACTACGCTGGGTACCCAACTGCAGACTTATCTGGAAACAGAACTTTTACCGAATATGACAACGGTCATTACCCAGGTGACCTCCAGCTTTTTCAGTCTGGTGAGCGTTCTGGGAAATTTTGGTGTGGGATGTATCGTGGCAGTTTACTATCTGGGCAGCAAGGAAAAGTTTCTGAGCCAGGCGAAACTGCTGCTTTACAGTCTGTTTGAAGAGAAATGGGCAGACCGGATCCGGGAGGAAGTGCACTACACGGATCGGATGTTCAGCGCTTTTATCCATGGAAAGCTGCTGGACTCCGCCATTATCGGCCTGATCTGTTTCGTGTTCACCACATTGGCCGGGACACCTTATGCGATGCTGGTCAGTATTATTGTGGGCGTGACGAACATTATTCCGTTTTTTGGCCCCTATCTGGGGGCAATTCCCTCCGCACTGCTTATTTTGATGGTCAGTCCCATGGACTGTGTGATTTTTCTGATTTTTGTGATTATACTGCAGCAGGTAGACGGAAATATTATCGGACCCAGCATATTGGGAGATAAAATGGGCGTGTCCGGTTTCTGGGTTTTGTTTTCCATTTTGTTCTTTGGTTCTCTGTGGGGACTGGTGGGAATGCTGATCGGTGTTCCGGTGTTTGCCGTGATTTACGATATTCTGCGGAAAATTATTTTCTGGGCTCTGGGAAAACGGGGACAGGAGGAAATGATAACGAAATATGAGGCGCGTTTTGCGGAAGAAAGCAAGCCGGAAAAGAAAAAACCGCTGGAAATATGGAAAGAAAAATGGGAGGCAAGATCAAAAGCAAAATAGTGTCAGTCCATTTGCCGATGGCAAATTTAGGATGGACTGATGTTTCGGATGGAGAAATTAAATGGATAGTCTTGTTTTTAGTTTAAATGCCACGGTTCCGGTATTCCTGATGATGATTCTTGGAATGCTGTTTCATAAGGCCGGTTTTATTGACCTGGATTTTGCGGAAAAATTAAATAAGTTTGTGTTTGTAGTGCCCCTGCCTGTGCTGTTGTTTGGAGATCTGGCCACCGTGGATTTTACTCAGATGTGGGATACGCGGTTTGTGCTGTTCTGCTTTGGCGCTACGGCGGTCAGCATCACGGGGGCGGCATTTTTATCCCGTTTTCTGAAAGACCGTTCGATCCGGGGAGAGTTTATTCAGGTTTCTTACCGCAGCAGCGCGGCACTGCTGGGAATTGCGCTAATACAGAATATTTATGGAAGCGCGGGTATGGCCCCTTTGATGATTATCGCCAGCGTCCCTCTGTACAATGTGATGGCTGTGGTGGTGCTTTCTTTTTTCCAGCCGGGATGCAGCGGACGGATGGATGGAACCATGTGGAAAAAGACACTGAAGGGGATAGCCACAAATCCCATCATTCTGGGGATTGTGTCCGGACTGCTGTGGTCCATGCTGAAGCTGCCGATGCCCCGCATTCTGGAGAAGACCGTGTCCAATATCGGTTCCATGGCAACACCGCTGGGACTGATGGCAATGGGGGCTGCTTTTGATTTCAAAAAGGCATTTGGAAAGCTGCGTCCCGCGCTGGCAGCTTCATTTATCAAGCTGATCGGCTTTTGCACGGTCTTTCTGCCGCTGGCAGCAGCCCTTGGCTTCCGTCAGGAAAAGCTGGTGGCGATCCTGATTATGCTGGGTTCTGCGACCACCGTGAGCTGTTTTGTCATGGCAAAAAATATGGGGCATGAAGGGGTGCTCAGCTCCAGCGTGATTATGCTGACCACCTTGCTCAGCGCATTTACGATTACGGGATGGCTCTATGTGCTGCGGGTACTGCAGTTGATCTAAGCTATCTGGAAGACAAAGTTCCCACCTCGGCAGATGGTGAGCAGGGAGAAATTTTGATACAAATATTTGATTTAACCAGCCAGCTATAGACTGTATCTATAGCTGGCTGTTGTTTTTCTATATTAGACAAAGAATGTATGCTATGATAATATCATAGCTATCCGATAGGAAAAATATAGATATACAGCGTCAGTCCATTTGCCGAAGGAAAATTCAGGATGGAGTGATGTTCAGAAAGAGGAGGACAATATTATGAAGAAGAGCACAGCGGGAAAGATGATTGAGAAGAAAACAATTCAGAAGTTTATCCAGGTAACCGCCGCAGCAGCGGTACTTTCCATAACCGCAGCAGGACTCGTTATGGCTGAAGATGCGGCAGGGAGTGCAGAAAAGACAGTGATTCATGCGGTCACCCAAGGCAGCCCGGCTCCATATGTAACGGTAAATGAGGACGGCAGCTTTTCCGGATACGATATCGAAGTTCTGCAGAATGTGTTTGATCGTCTGCCCCAGTATGAACTGGATCTTGGTCTGGCGGAATTTGATGCAATGCTGACCGGCCTGAACAGCGGAAATTATGATATTGCGGTTAACAATTTCAGCTACCGTGAAGAAAGAGCAGAGTCCTACTATTTTTCTTACCCCTATGATACAACCACCTATGTATTTATTCAGAGAAAAGAGGATGAGCCGTTGATTTCTCTGCAGGATGCGGCGGACAGAGGATATAAGATCGAGGCAAGTGCCGGAGGCAATGTGACGAATGCACTGGAGCAGTGGAACAGCGAAAACCCGGACTCCCAGATTGAGATCACCTATTCGGATTCGGATTTGTCGGTCTGGTTTGAACACATTGAAGACGGAACCTCTGATTTTCGCATCGATGACCTTCCCATTTACACTGCTTATCAGAAAGAATTTGGCTTCGACGGTCTGGACAGCCATGTGATCTCGGATGAAGAAACGGCGAGGATTTCCACCGCTTTGAACGCTTATTTCCTGTTTCCAAAGGATGCTCAGGGCGCGGCGCTGCGGGAAGACATTGACGGGGCATTGCTGGAACTGAAAGAAGACGGAACACTCCTGGAATTGACACAGAAATATTTTGGAGCGGACCAGGTACCGGATGATGCTGACTTTGAAACAACGATGAACTGAGCCGGCGAAGTAAATTGCTGATCAGGAGAACAGGCAGACAGGCGGAATGGAGGAACACGATGGCAGAATATGATTATGAAATTGTGAATGGAAGAAAGATACGGGTGCGGCCGGTAGAGGTGGTGTCAGAAGTGGATGAAAATGGTTATTTTCACCGGCAGCCCAATCATTTTACGAAAGGCTTTGGCAGTCTGGCAGGATCGGGGGCGGAAGAAAATCCGGCGGAAGCCGGAAGGTACCGTCTGGTCTGGGCGAAGTTGTGCCACTGGTCCAACCGGGCCTCCATTGTCCGGGAACTGCTGGGACTGGAGGATGCCATCAGTGTAAATCTGGTGGATCACGGAACGCATGAAAAAAATCTGGGCTGGGAATTTGTATATGATGAAAATAATACGGATCCGGTTCTGGATATTCAGTTTCTGAGCGAAGCCTATTATCAGGCGGATGAAGAATATACGGGACGGACCACGGTACCGGCATTGATCGATGTGAAGACCGGAAAAGTGGTGAACAACGATTATAACCGTCTGACCAATTATTTTGAAGTGGATTTTAAACCGTTTCATAAAAAGGGCGCCCCGGACCTGTATCCGGAGGAGCTGCGGGGAGAGATTGACCGCCTCAATGCCTGGCTGTTTAACAATGTAAATAATGGAGTCTACAAAACGGCCTTTGCCAGAAGCAAGGAAGCCTACTGGGATGCCTATCATGCCTTTTATGCGGCGATGGACCTTCTGGAGGAACGGCTGGCAAATCAGAGATTTCTGTTCGGGGATTATGTGACAGACAGCGATGTGCGGCTCTACGTCACCCTGGCGCGGCTGGATATCCGCTATACCTATCAACTGGGCCATACCAGGCATCCGCTGTTCACCTATAAAAATCTATGGCCCTATGCCAGAGACCTGTATCAGATACCGGCTTTTCGCAGCAACACTTATTTCAAGGATTTTGCAAAACCTGGCAATCAGAAGAACGGAACCCTGATGGAGTCATTTAACGCCAGATTTCTGGATGAGATCAATTTTGATGCCTATTGGGGAGCACCTCATGACAGGGCAAGGCTGAGCGCAGATCCGGGAAACAAGTTCAAAACGAAGGAGTGAGGAATATGGCAGAATATATTGAAATAAATGGAAGACAGATCCGTGTACGGCCGACGGAAACTGTGAGCGAAGTAGACCAATATGGTAATTTTCACCGCCAGCCCAACCGTTTTACGGAAGGGTTCGGACCGGGAAAAAATCCGGTGGAAAAAGACCGCTATATTTTATTCTGGGGGAAGGGCTGCCACTGGTCCAACCGGGCATCCATCGCCAGAGAACTGCTGGGGCTGGAGGATACCATCCGGATTGAAATTGTGGACGGGAGCGAAGAAACGTATGGAAAACCACTGGGCTGGGAATTTGTGAATTCTCCAAACCACATCAATGCAGAGACCGGGGCGCAGTTTCTCAGCGAATTATATTATAATGCGGATCCCTCCTATGAAGGGCGTGCCACAGTTCCGGCTCTGGTGGACTACCGGACGAAAAAAGTGGTGAACAATGATTATCACCGCCTGACCAACTATCTGGAAACGGATTTCCGGCCATTTCATAAAAAGAATGCTCCGGATCTTTATCCAGAGGAGTTGAGGGAAGAAATCGACCGGCAAAACTGGTGGCTGTTTGAAAATGTGAACAATGCCGTGTACCGTGCTCAGTTCGCCCAGTCCCTGCAGGCATTTTCCGATGCCTATGAGACCTTTTTCGCCGGACTGGAAGCCTGCGAAAAAAGACTGGAAAAGAATCGTTTCCTGTTCGGCGATTATGTGACAGACAGCGATATCCGCCTTTATGTCACGCTGGCAAGATTTGATGTGGCTTATTCCAGAAACATCGGTCCTTGCAAACAGCGTCTGGTGGATTATAAAAACCTGTGGGGATATGCAAGAGATCTTTATCAGATACCGGCATTTTATCACAATACTTATTTTAAAGATTTTGCGGCATCCAGAAAAAACTTTGAGGAAGAAAAAGATTACTTGGAATCTACCTATTACGACATTGTCATCCCGGCTACCGATTTTGACAGCATATGGAAAACACCGGCGGGGAGGGAAACATTAAGTCAGGATCCGGCGAATAAATTCCGCCTGGAAGAGGATTAAAAGCAGAAAAGGAGCAGCAGGATGAGAACAGCGATTCGTGTAACCGAGGAATGGCAGAGGGCAGGAGTGCATTATGTGCGCACACAGGCCATGTGCAGAGGATTTCAAATTCCCCTGGAGGCGGAATTTGGAGAGGATACGCCGGAAGATGAGTATATCCTGATTTTGGAGGGTATTTATCCGGTGTCTACCTGCAGGCTGCATTATCTGGACGAGGATACCTGCAAAATAGAGCGGGTTGCCACATTGGAGGAATACAGGGGACAGCATTACGGAAAGGAAGCGATTCTGGAAGCGGAACGGTGGATGGCGGAAAAAGGAATTTCCAAAGCCGTAATTCATTCCAGAGAGGCAGCTCTTGGCTTTTACCAAAAGCTGGGATATGTGCCGGATCTGTCCAGAGCCTATGGAAGCGGAGCGTTTCGGTGCATTTATACAGAGAAAAATCTGTCCGGCAGCGGGCAGAACGGGAGGCAGCACCATGGCAAAATTGTTTGATGTTCAGGCGGTATTTTCACATCTGAGTGAGATATTGGCTTATCTTCCGGTTACCCTGGAGCTGGCAGTGATCTCCATGCTGATCGCCGTTATCCTGGGACTGATCCTGGCTGTGATCAAGATCAACCATGTTCCTGTGCTGACTGCGGCAGTTAATGTTTTTGTGTCGGTGATCCGGGGAACTCCGATCATCGTACAGCTTTACATCACTTATTTTGGCATCCCCATGGTGCTCAAATACATCAGCACCAGAAATGGAACGGAGTTTCAAAGCGGCAATGTTCCCGGGATTTTCTGTGCGATCGTTGCACTTTCCGTCAATGAATCCGCATATATCGCAGAAATTTTCCGCGGGGCGCTCCAGTCCGTGGGGACAGGGCAGATCGAAGCGGCCAATGCGCTGGGAATGACGTACTTTCAGGCATTAAGGAGAATCATCCTGCCGGAGACTTTGACCGTGGCGCTGCCTGGTCTTGGAAATTCCTTTATCGGACTGATAAAGGGAACTTCCCTGGCATTCACCTGTGCGGTGGTGGAGATCACAGCCCAGGGAAAGATTATCGGAGGGCGGACGTACCGGTATTTTGAAGTGTACGTATCCCTGGCGCTGATCTACTGGGTGGTCACCATCGTGGTGGAACAACTGGTGAAGCTGCTGGAGCGGAAGAATGAAATTCCGGAGAATGCGGCGCTGGTGACGGAGCGTGTATGTGAGGCGAAGCCGGGACAGAGGATATAGAGGGAATAGAGCAAAGGGAATAGCGCAAAGAGAATAGCGCAAAGACAATAGAGCAAAGACAAAGAAGCAGAAAAAGAGGCAGCGGGACAGGCGATACAGATGGAGGAATGCCAAGTGATTGAGATAACAAATTTGAAGAAAAAATTTCGGGATAACATCGTATTGGATGGGATCAATATGAAAATTCAAAAGGGGGATGTGGTGGGAATCATAGGCCCCTCCGGAACCGGAAAATCCACTCTGCTGCGCTGCATCAATCAACTGGAACAGCCGGAGCAGGGAAAAATTCAAATGGATGGAAAAGAAATAGACCTGTCCCGAAAAAATAAAAAGGAAATATTGGAGCTGAGAAAAAATACCGGAATGGTATTTCAGAAATTTAATTTATTTGAAAAGAAAACGGCACTGGAAAATGTGATGGAAGGACTTCTGGTGGTTCAGAAAAAAAGCAGGGAAGATGCCAAAAAGGCGGCACAGGAACAACTGGAACGGGTTGGGATGGCCGCCTGGGCGAACCATTATCCCAGACATCTTTCGGGAGGCCAGCAGCAGAGGGTGGCCATTGCAAGGGCACTGGCCATGAAGCCCAGCCTGCTTTTGCTGGATGAACCCACCTCCGCACTGGATCCGGAACTGGTGGGGGAGGTGTTGGAGACAATTAAAAAGGTGGCAGAAGAGGGATTTACCATGCTGCTGGTTTCCCATGAAATGAATTTTATCCGTCATGTATCGAACCGGGTGATCTTTCTGGATGGGGGAAAAATCGTAGAGGACGGAACTCCGAGGCAGGTCTTCGAGCATCCGGTCAACCAAAGAACGGTTGAATTTTTTACAAAAATGAATTTGATGAATCAGCCGGAGTATGTAATCTGACCATATCTGGATTTGGGAATGATATCCGGTGTTACAGACAGATATTGTCCTGGCGCTTTGGATGCAGTATAGTAAGATATAAAAAATCAGAAGATCCCACGGATCCGCAGAGGTGAAAAAATGGACAGAGAGAATGAACGCATTGCGCATGAGGGGAGAAAGTTTAACGAAACAGAACGCATTACACAGCAATTTTTGGCTCTGGCGGCGCTTGATTCTCCAAGCTTCTCTGAGAGAGCCACGGCGGACTGGCTCAAAAGAGAACTGCAGGAGCTGGGATTTGCGGTGACGGAAGACGATGCAGGCAGCAGGCTGCATGGAAATGCTGGCAATATTTACGGTTTTCTGAAAGGAACGGCGGAAGGGGAGCCTGTTTTGCTGTCCGCGCATATGGATACCGTTTTGCCGGCAGCGGGCAAGGTGCCGGTCTTTTATCCGGATGGGAAAATCACCTCCCGGAAAGATACGGTGCTGGGGGCGGATGATATTTGCGGGATTGTTGAGATATTGGCGGGGATCCGGTTTGTACTGGAAAATCAGATTCCCCATCGTGATATTGAAGTATTATTCCCGGTGGCAGAAGAGGTCTACATCAAAGGAACCAATGTGTTTGATTTTCAGAAAATAAAATCAAAATATGCCTATGTACTGGATCTTGGCGGGCCGGTTGGACGGGCGGCGCTGCAGGCACCGTCCATCATTTCTTTTCAGCTCACTGTTTATGGACGGGCAGCTCATGCCGGTTTTGAACCCGAGAATGGAATTCATGCCATATCCCTTATGAGCAGGGGAATTTCAGCTCTTTGTCAGGGGCATTTGGACGCAGATACCACACTGAATATCGGAACCATTCTGGGTGGAACAGGAACCAACGTGGTGCCGGAGCAATGCATCTGTCGGGGAGAGGTGCGCAGCTATATTCACGAAAAAGCGCAAAAGGCCCTGGATAACATGAAAAAGAGTATGGAGAAGAGCCTGGAAGGAACCGGCGCCTGGCTGGAAGTTCAGACGGAGGTTCATATGAAGGCATATAAAATAGAAGAAACAGAAGCGGTGACAGCCAATTTCCAGCGGGCGTGCAGGAAAATCGGGCTGAATCCGGAGCTGACAGCTACCTTCGGGGGCAGCGACAACAATAATTTTGTGAAAAATGGAATTCGGGGAATTGTGCTGTCCTGCGGCATGTATCAGGTCCATTCGGTAGAGGAATATACTACGATTGAGGATTTGAGGCTGGGAAGTGCGCTGGTGGCAGAATTGGTGAGGTGATGATTATGAACTATCAAATTGAAACACAGTGTATTCATGGAGAAAAAAATACATCTTTAGAGCATCCGTACGGAGCCGTGTCGGTTCCCATTTACCAGACAGCTACTTTTGCCCATCCGGGGATTGGGGTGAGCACCGGCTTTGATTATTCCAGGCAGAGCAATCCAACCAGGAGTGAATTGGAAAGAACGGTTTCCGCGCTGGAAGGTGCGCTGGACACCACAGCCTGCGCTTCCGGTATGGCAGCAATCAGCCTCTGCCTGGAAATCCTGAAGCCGGGGAGCCATATTGTGTGTTCGGAAGATCTTTACGGCGGATCGGTTCGGATTTTTGATGCGGCTGCGGAGAAGAGAAATTTTTCCTTTACTTATGTGGACACATCGGATATAGTACAGACGGAGAGATGCATTACAGCGCAGACGAAAGCCCTGTATATCGAGACACCCAGCAATCCCACCATGCAGGTGACGGATATCCGCCAGATGAAGCTGCTGGCGGACAAATACCGGCTTTTGCTGATTGTGGATAATACATTTTTATCCCCCTATTTTCAAAATCCACTGAAGCTGGGAGCGGATCTGGTGGTGCACAGCGGGACCAAATTTCTGGGCGGGCACAATGACACTCTGGCAGGCTTTGTATGTACCTGCCGTCAGGATCTGGCGGATCAGATCAGATATTTTTATAAAACGACAGGTGGCTGTCTCTCGCCTTTTGACAGCTTTCTGATCCTGCGGGGCATCAAAACGCTGGCGGTGCGCCAGGAGAGACAGCAGAGCAATGCAAAAAAGATCGCAGAGTGGCTGAAGACACAGAAAAAAATCAGAAATGTCTATTATGTAGGGCTGCCGGAGCACCCGGGCTTTGAAGTGAACCGGAGCCAGTCCAGAGGAGCAGGCAGCATGATTTCTTTCCGGACAGATACGGAAGAAACCGCAAGAAAGACCCTGGAAAAACTGAAGTTGATTACCTACGCCGAGAGCCTGGGCGGTGTGGAGACTTTGATTACCTATCCCATGCTGCAGACACATGGGGATGTTCCAGCGGAAACCAGAGAAAAATTGGGTATCACGGGAGATTTTCTCCGGCTTTCGGTGGGAATTGAAGCGGCGGAAGATCTGATTGGGGATCTGGAGCAGGCTCTGCAGAAAAATTAATCAGGAAGGAAACGGGGGTCAGGCTGAAAACGGATTTTGAAATTGTCCAGGAAGGCAGGAACCCCAGGTTTGATATATGGAATATAATTTTGATAAAATTACAGATCGGAGAAATACGAACTGTATCAAATACGATTTTGCTGTGGAAAGAGGAAGAGAAGCAGATCTTCTTCCCCTTTGGGTGGCGGACATGGATTTCCCTGCCGCACAGCCGATCCTGGACAGCCTGACGGCAGCGGTGCAGCATGGTATCTTTGGCTACAGCGATGCAAAGGAAAGCTATTTTCAGGCGCTGGCGGGCTGGTATCGGACGCATTTTAACTGGAGCATAGAAAAGGAATGGCTGGTGAAAACACCCGGCGTGGTATTTGCGCTGGCAATGGCTGTCCGTGCTCTGACCAGGGAAGGGGACAGTGTCCTGATACAGCAGCCGGTTTATTATCCGTTTTCCCAGACCATTGTATCGAATCACAGGAAACTGGTGAGCAGCGATCTGGTCCTGAGAGATGGACACTATGAAATGGATTTTGAAGATTTTGAACGTAAGATCGTGGAAAATGAGGTAAAGCTGTTCATTCTGTGCAGCCCGCATAATCCGGTGGGCCGGGTATGGACACAGGAGGAGCTTAAGACGGCAGGTGATATCTGTATCCGTCATGGGGTGCTGGTGGTGAGTGACGAGATCCACAGTGATTTCACCTATCCGGGACAGCATCATTACGTCTTTGCCGGTCTGAAGCCGGAATTTGCCCAAAATTCCATTATCTGCACTGCACCCAGCAAGACCTTTAACCTGGCTGGTCTGCAGGTTTCCAATATTTTGATACCGAATAAAACAATAAGGGTAAAATTTCAGAATGAGATCACGGCAGCAGGGTACAGTCAGGTAAATGCCCTGGGACTGATTGCCTGCCAGGCGGCTTATACCGGAGGCGGGGAGTGGCTCACACAGTTGAAAAAATATCTGAAGGGAAATCTGGATTTCGTAAGAAGCTTTCTGAAGGAAAATATTCCGGGAGTGCGGCTGATTGAACCGGAGGGGACCTATCTGATCTGGCTGGATTTTGGAGAACTGGGCCTGGATGGAGAGGCACTGGATACGCTGATTGAAAAGAAGGCGAAGCTGTGGCTGGATAGCGGAAGCATGTTTGGAAGGTCTGGTGAGGGATTTCAGCGAATCAATATTGCCTGCCCCAGAAAAATACTGGAGCAGGCAATGGATCGGCTGAGGCTTGTGTGCTGCTAAGCGGCGTACAATGTACAGTTCAGGGACTAAGCGGTCAGGCGGCCTGCAGAACCGGGGAACCCAGGCTGGCCGAAACAGCTTAACTGGTTTTAGTGGCGTTCCTCGCTCTTTTCAAAGGTCTCGCAGAAGCGTGCGGAGAAAGAGGGCGGCTCATTGGCAGCGTAGAGATGTGAGATATCCCCGATGCAGGCAGCCCGGAAATAGGCAATTCCCTTTTCCCGTTCTTCACTGTAGAGCTCGGTGACGGAAGTGGGGGCAGCAGCCAGGCTGTGCCACAAAATAAAGGGAGAAACGTTCCATAAATAGGACAGCATGGCACAGGTAACACCAAAGTGACAGAACATTACAACGGTATCGGTGCATCCTGAAGCAGTGCGGTAATAGTTGCCTTCCCGATAATAGCCGTAATGTTCCAGCAGTCTGTCCAGCCCTGAACTCATCAGGGCGTATTTTTCGTTCAGATCACTATGGGCAGCGATTTCGGAAGTCCGCCAGGCTGTGGCATCAAAGTATTCCGGATGTTCCGTCCAGTACGCTGGAGTGGCATCCCATACAATTCGTTCCCGGTAGATCCCGTTTTCCAGCCGTGTGTCAGGAAACGCTTTCTGAAGCGCCGGTGACGGATTGATATCCAGCTTTGCGGGAAATTCCTGCAGCCATTCCAGCGTCGGCGCTGTTTTCCCAAGTCTTTTCAGGGTATAGCCGGCCGTATCCTGCGCTCTTCCCAGCGGAGACTGATAAAAATCAGCATCCTTCAGCTTTATGATGCGCTCTGACAGCA
Organism: Lachnospiraceae bacterium; assembly: GCA_028689585.1. Taxonomy (GTDB): domain Bacteria; phylum Bacillota; class Clostridia; order Lachnospirales; family Lachnospiraceae; genus Merdiplasma. The sequence continues at coordinate 16,276 of JAQVCW010000013.1, forward strand.
GTTTTGCTTCTTTTTTTCCTTTTTCAGTTAATGTGTCATTTTCATAGTCCGGATCGCCATGCCGGATCATCAATATTCTCATGTTGAAGTCTCCTAATAGAATATCAGCCCATTCTGAATTTGCCTTGGGCAAATGGGCTGAAGCTGCAGGTCAGGTTTTCATAGAAAATCTGACCTGATCTGGATCGCTGGTTAAATAACTTTAAATTATCATATGCATTATAGAGGGGAAAGTCAATCCTTTCTTGTGCGGCGGCGAGGAATAAAGTTACAGTTCAGCCATTTACTTGACGCACAGCTTCCGGCAGCCGTCCGGAAAGCGTCCTCATTTCAAGAATGAACTGTGCCGGTATTTTTGAAGACTGCTATAGTTATGCACTTGATAAAAGTGGTAATCCAACCCCAATATTATAGTATAGAAAATCCTCTGTTTACAAATACTAGAAATAACAATAGAAAATGTAAACGGAGGTTTTTATAATATGAAAGCAACAGGAATTGTCAGACGAATCGATGACCTTGGAAGAGTCGTGATCCCGAAAGAAATTCGCCGGACCTTACGGATTCGGGAAGCGGATCCGCTGGAAATATTTACTGACCGGGAGGGCGAGATCATCCTGAAAAAGTATTCTCCTATTGGGGAGCTGGGGAATTTTGCAAAGGAATATGCGGAGGCGCTGGCGGCGGCATCAGGACACAGCGTCTGCATTACTGACCGGGATCAGGTGATCGCGGCGGCCGGAGGAATAAAAAAGGATATCATAGGGCAGCCGGTGAGCGGACAACTGGAAGAAGTGATGAATGACCGGGAACATGTGCTGCTGGTCAACAGCGGCAAAGAGCATGTAAAAATAATCACCGAGGATATGGAGGATTCCCGTTCTCAGGTGATCAGCCCCATTTTGTGCGAAGGAGATGTGATCGGAGCAGTGATCCTGCGCAGCAAAGAGGAAAAGGGAAAAATGGGAGAGACAGAGCAGGTGCTGGCGAAATGTGCCGCAGGTTTTATGGGACGGCAGATGGAATCCTGAAACGGCGGGCTGGCGTTTACTTTCTGTTTGAGGAGGCAGGGCGGAGTTGTCTGCCCTGCTGTGTACTTAAAACTTAAAATGAACAGTAATATCCTCTGCGCCGGCAGTTCCCTGCATTCGTAAAGATGGTTTTGCGCGGCATCGGAATTTGTGCTACAATATGCAGGAAATAATAGGAAGAGGAGCAGTTTACATATTATGAATAAAAAAGAAATTACCGAAATTAAAAAGCAGTTTACTCCGGCGAACTGTGCGATTACCCGAATCTGCGGATGTTATGTGGATGGGGAAAAGAACAAGCTGGCGGATTTTAAGGAGGCATTTCTTTCTTTACAGGAAGAGGAGATGTTTAAGTACTTTGAGATTTTTCGAAAGACGCTGTCCGGTACACTGGGGAAAAATCTTCTGAATATGGAGTTTCCTCTGGAAACGGAGATGGAGGGCGGAACCCAGGAGTTTTTGCTTCAGTTGAGGGACAGTCAGCTAAAGGATGACGAAATGCTGGAAAAGTATTATGATAAGGTGATCGAAGCGTATCCCTGCCCGGATAACTATCTTATTTTATTGATATTTGCGGCTTATGATGTCCCAGGCAAATCTTCCGACAATATGGAGATGTTTGATGCTTCGGACGAGGTGTACAATTATGTGGTTTCCTGTATTTGTCCGGTGAAGCTTTCCAAACCGGGGCTTTCCTTTGATGCGGAGGACAAATGCTTTAAAAACAGGATCCGTGACTGGATCGTGGATATGCCCCAGCTTGGCTTTCTGTTTCCGGCGTTTAATGACCGCAGCTCGGATATTCATAGTCTGCTGTACTATTCTAAGGATGCGGAAGATCTTCATTTTGAATTTACGGATCAGCTTCTGGGGTGTGTGCTTCCGCTGTCGGCCGGAAACCAGAAGGAAGTATTTCAGATGCTGATCGAAGAGACACTGGGGGATACCTGTGATTATGAGATCGTTAAAAATATTCATGAAAATCTGCATGAAATGACAGAAGAGCAGAAGGACAGTCCGGATCCTGTTATTCTGAGCAAGGCAGAGGTGAAGAATCTGCTGTCGATCAGCGGAGTGGAAGAGGAAAAACTGGCCGGATTTGACCAACAGTTTGAGGAAACAGCAGGAGAAAAGACCTCTTTTCTGGCGGCCAATATTATGAATACCAGGAAATTCGAGGTTAAGACACCGGATGTCACCATACAGGTGAGCCCGGACAGACCGGATCTGGTGGAGACACGGATCATTGACGGGAGAGCGTATCTGGTGATACCCATCACCGACCAGGTGGAAGTGAATGGGATTGCACTGAAAGCAGCACATTCCGGGAACGGGGCGGAAGAATAAAAGGGGTGTCTATGAAAGTATTGATTTTATCCTGTAATACCGGCGGCGGTCACAATGCTGCCGGCAGAGCGATGGTGGAGCGAATCCGCTATGAGGGCCATGAGGCAAAGCTGCTGGATATCATGTCACTGGCCGGGGAACGCACCTCGCGTCTGGTGGGGGATGTCTATATCAAGACGGCAAAATATACACCAAAATTGTTTCAGGCAGCCTATAAGGCAGGAGACCTGATCAGTTCGTCCAGGCACAAATCTCCGGTTTATCTGGCGAACAGCAGAATGGCAGGCCATCTGTGGCGCTATCTTCAGGAGCATGAGACAGATATTCTGGTGATGCCTCATCTGTTCCCGGCGGAGACGGTGACATATATGAAGAAGCACGGGATGCTGGAGATACCGGCGATCGCAGTCTCTACGGATTATACCTGCATTCCCTTTTGGGAGGAGACAAACTGTGATGCCTATGTGATCCCCCATCCGGATCTGACAGCCGAATACCGGGACAAAGGAATTCCGGAGGAAAAGCTGTATCCCCTGGGAATTCCCACCAGCATGGAGCTGGCCCCGAAGCTGGAGCAGAAGGAAGCCCGCAGACAGCTTAGGCTGCCGGAGGATACTCCGCTGTACCTGATCATCGGCGGAAGTATGGGGTTTGGAAAACTCAGAGAATTGACGGAGGCACTGGTGCACTCGGGACAGGAGCATGACATAGCAGTGATATGCGGAAGTGACCGGAAGATGCAGGAGGAGCTGACCAGGGAGTTTGCCGGGATGGCGCGGGTGCATATCCTTGGATTTATCAGTGAGATCTCAAAATGGCTGGATGCCTGCAGCATTGTCTATACGAAGCCGGGCGGCCTGACTTCCACGGAGGCTCTGGTAAAGCAGGTGCCGATCATCCATACGGCGCCGATTCCAGGATGCGAGACGAAAAATGCAGAATTTTTTTCCTCCAGGGGGATGTCGCTTGCAGAAAAAAGTGTTAAAATGCAGGTAGAAAAGGGAAAAGAACTTCTGTATGATTTTGCGATGCAGGACAGAATGAAAGCGGCCCAGCAGAAAAATTCTTTTCCCCAGGCTTCCCTGAACATATTCCGGCTGATGCAGAAGCTCTGTGAAGCCGGGTAAGAGTCTGGAGAAGTCTCAGGCGGACAGCAGAGCGGGCTTTGAGGTTACCATGGAAGCTTTGCAAAGCTGGAGATGGCCTGCAGCGGGTGCGCCAAGGTGTACCTGAAAGTAAGAGAGGGTGAGCGGATGGATTATTTATTTTGGATTCTTCTGGGATATTTTTCCGGAAGTGTTTTATATGCGTACTGGATCCCAAAATGGTTTTATCATATGGATATCCGGAAAGTGAGTGATGACGGCAATCCCGGGACCTTCAATGTGTTTCAGCACTGCGGGATCAGAGCAGGCATGCTGGTGCTGCTGCTGGATATGGGGAAAGCATTTCTGCCCATTCATATGGCGATGCAGGGACTGGATCAGAAGGAATGGGCATTTGCACTGGTGCTGGCAGCTCCGGTGATCGGACATGCTTTTCCGCTGTGGCATCACCTGAAAGGAGGAAAGTCCATTGCTTCCTCCTTTGGAGCAATGCTTGGAATTTATCCGAATTTGGTTCCGGCGTTTTTTTTGGCGGTCTGCTATATTATTTTTTCCGTGATCGTGGTGATCAATCCCCATCTGTTCCGTTCCGTGGTTACATTTCTGGTGTGGAATATGGGATGCTGGAGAATATACGGTTCCGGTGCGCTTACTCTGGGCTGTTTTCTGATCTCAGTTGTGGTGATCGCAAAACATCTGGGAAAATTTCAGGGAGAAAAATTCAGCCTGGAGCTTTTTCATCTTGAAAGAAGATGAGAGATGCATAAATAGATTGCGTCAGTCCATTTGCCGAGGGCAAATTCAGGATGGGCTGATGATTAAAAGGAGGACAAGATGCGGGTTGGTTTAGGATATGATGTACACAAGCTGGCAGAAGGCAGAGAGCTGATTTTAGGCGGAGTGAAGATCCCTTATGAAAAAGGGCTGCTGGGGCATTCGGATGCGGATGTGATCGTTCATGCCATTATGGATGCGCTGCTGGGAGCGGCCGCTCTGGGTGATATCGGACAGCACTTTCCGGATACGGATCCAAGATATGAAGGAATTTCCAGCATTTTGCTGCTGGAGCAGGTTGGTGCGCTCCTGGAGGAAAATAATTATATTGTTGAAAACATTGATGCAACGATCATAGCTCAGCGTCCTAAAATGATGCCCCATCTTCCGCAGATGATTGAAAATGTGGCAAAGGCTCTGAAACTTGAGAAAAATCAGGTGAATATCAAGGCGACCACAGAAGAAGGGCTGGGATTTACCGGAAACGGAGAGGGAATTTCCGCTCAGGCGATCTGTGCGCTGCTGCCCTTGATGGATCTGGTATCCAATGATGTGATGATGTCGGCCGGCGGCTGCGGCGGGTGTGGCGGCTGCCAGTCTCATTTGGAACAGCAGAGGGGAATTTCAGAAAGCGAGGTTCTATGAAATTTCGAAAACTGGAAGCTTCAGAACATGAAAAGACGCGCAGCCTTTATGAGGAGGTCTTTTCAGAAGATGAAGCTTCTTTTGTAAATTATTATTATCAATGGAAAACAAAGGATAATCAGATCTATGTGGCGGAGGAGGAGCAGGAAATTCATGCCATGGTGCATCTGAATCCCTGTGAGATCTGCTGGAATGGGACGATTCAGAAGATAGATTATATCGTGGCGGTCGCGACAAGAGCGTCCAGCCGCCACCAGGGGCTGATGCGCAGACTGCTGGAGCTGGCAATGCATGAAATGTATGCTCAGAAGAGACCTTTTGTGTTTTTGATGCCCGCTTCGGAAGCAATCTACACTCCGTTCGGGTTTCACCGGACCTGGAACTGGCAGTGGGAAGATGATGTGGTTTTAGGAGGCATGGCAAAAAAGGACGGAGCAATTCCGGAGGTGAAGTGCAGCCGGGCCGGTCAGCTTCCGGAGGCCCTCCGGGACTTAAAATTGCAGCAGCTTTCCGACAATGTGAATGCCTGCCTGTCAGAGCATTTTACCATGTTCTCCTGGCGCAGCCCCCGGTATTATCGTGACCTGGAAGCCCAGCAGAAGGCCGGCGCAGGGGAGCTGCAGCTTCTTTACGCGGACAGAGAGCCGGTGTGCAGCCGCTGCACGATCAGAGAAAGCTTTCCTCCTATGATGAGCAGGATCATTCATCTGCCCGCTTTTATCCGTCAGATACGGTCCGAAGAGGAGCAGCTTTTTTGCCTGGAGATCACCGATCCCATCCTTTCGGAAAATAACGGTCTCTTTGAGATCCATCTGACAACGGAAGGCGGAACACTGAAAAGAATCGGCCGTCCGGGCGAAGCTGTGCTCAGAGCGGCAGAAGCAGTACCACGGGTTGCAGTCTGTGACCTTCCCGGGTTTCTGGAACATCAGAATCCGTTTCAGAGTGCCATGATCTGCGAAGTGGTATAGAAGAGGAAGCACTTTCGCAAATCTAAAAAATGTTGACAAACACAGCCGTATTGCATAGACTAGAGACAGCTATACAGTACAGCAGCGCATCTTATGAAATTCCCCGTTGAGATCACGGGCTGCTGACTTAAGAAAGGTGAAAAAAATGAAATTATATAATACGCTCAGCAAGCAAAAAGAAGAATTTGTACCATTAGTACAGGGAAAGGTGTCCATGTATGTCTGCGGACCTACCGTGTACAATTTTATCCATATCGGCAATGCAAGGCCGATGATCGTGTTTGATACCGCCAGACGCTATATGGAGCATAAGGGCTATGAAGTGAACTATGTATCCAATTTTACTGATGTGGATGATAAGATCATTGCCAAAGCAATCGAAGAGGGGGTCAGCTCCCAGGAAATTTCCGAACGCTATATTAAGGAATGCAAACAGGATATGGCGGATATGAATGTAAAACCTGCCACCACACATCCGCTGGCAACTCAGGAGATCGGCGGCATGGTCGATATGATTTCCACGCTGATTGACAAAGGCTTTGCATATAATGTGAACGGTACGGTATATTTCCGCACCAGAAAATTTGACGAGTACGGAAAGCTTTCCCATAAAAATCTGGATGACCTGCGTTCCGGCAGCCGTTCTCTGCTGGTGTCCGGTGAGAACCAGAAAGAAGATCCTCTGGATTTCGTACTCTGGAAGCCGAAAAAAGAAGGAGAACCCTTCTGGGTATCCCCATGGAGCGAGGGACGTCCCGGCTGGCATATCGAATGCTCCGTTATGTCCAAAAAATATCTGGGTGAAGAGATCGATATCCATGCCGGCGGCGAGGATCTGATCTTCCCCCATCATGAAAATGAAATTGCACAGAGTGAATGCTGCAATGGAAAGATTTTTGCCAGATACTGGCTGCACAATGCATTCCTGAACATTGATAACCGGAAGATGTCCAAATCCCTGGGCAATTTCTTTACCGTGCGGGAGATTAAGGAAAAGTATGATCTTCAGGTACTGCGCTTCTTCATGCTCAGCGCTCATTACAGAAGTCCCCTGAATTTCAGCGCAGAACTGATGGAAGCATCGAAAAACGGGCTGGAGCGTGTGATCAACGCGGTGGATAATCTGAAATATCTGGAGAAAAATGCAGCGGCAGAGCAATTGAAAGAAGAAGAAAAGGCTATGCTGGAAGAAGCCGCCGCTTATACGTCCAAGTTCGATGAGGCCATGGATGATGACCTGAATACAGCGGATGCGGTTTCGGTTATCTTTGAGCTGGTGAAATTTGCCAATACCACCGTCTCGGCGGACAACTCCAAAGCGGCGATCAGGGCAGTCCGGGAAGAAATCCTGGAGCTGGGTGATATCCTTGGCCTGATTTTGGAAAAGAAAGCGGAAGTGCTGGATGAGGATATTGAGAAGCTGATCGCAGACCGTCAGGCAGCCAGAAAAGCAAAGGATTTTGCCAGGGCAGATGAGATCCGCGGCAGGCTACTGGATCTTGGAATTGAACTTCTGGATACCAGAGAAGGAGTAAAATGGAAGAGGGTGTAAACCAGGCGATGACTTATCTGGCGGAAACCTTTGGACTGGAAGAAAAAGACTGGCGCATGTATTCCCCTCTGACGCTGGCTTATATCGGGGATGCAGCCTATGATCTGCTGATCCGCACCATACTGGTCAGGCGGGCCAACTGTCAGACCGCGAAGCTTCATCAGAGGGCCTGTGCGCTGGTAAAGGCGGGCACCCAGGCGGAGATGGCGGCTGTATTATTGCCGCATCTTACGGAAGAAGAGGCCGGAGTCTACCGGAGAGGTCATAATTCAAAGCCGTATAATACCGCGAAAAATGCCAGCCGCAGGGAATATCTGGAGGCCACAGGATTTGAGGCGCTGATGGGATACTTATATCTGAAACAGGATTTTCAGAGAATGACAGACCTGGTAAAAATGGGGCTGGAAGAGAGCGGGCACGAAATTTAGGACACTGCCGTTTGCGGAAAAAAAGCCGGAAGCTGCACGGGGCTTAGCACAGATTTGGAGGAAGCATGGAAATACAATATGAAGAATTGACGATAGAAGGAAGAAATGCAGTGCTGGAGGCATTTCGTTCCGGCAAGACCATAGATAAATTATATGTGCAGGAAGGTCTGCAGGATGGTCCGGTGATGTCTGTGCTCAGAGAAGCAAAAAAACATGACACCATTGTATCCAGAGTCAAGAAAGAGCGTCTGGACCAGTTGTCAGAGACCGGAAAGCACCAGGGAGTGATCGCTCAGGCGGCGGCCTATGAATATGCTTCCGTAGAGGACATTTTAAATGCGGCCAGGGAAAAGGGAGAAGCGCCCTTTATTTTCCTGCTGGATAATATCGAGGATCCCCATAATCTGGGCGCAATTATCCGTACTGCGAATCTGGCCGGAGCTCATGGCGTGATTATTCCGAAGCGCCGGGCAGTGGGGCTGACGGCAACGGTAGCCAGGACCTCCGCAGGAGCGCTGAACTACACACCGGTAGCGAAGGTGACTAATTTAAGTACGACAATTGAGGAGCTGAAAAAAGAGGGACTCTGGTTCGTATGTGCGGATATGGGCGGTGAGACCATGTATAACCTGAATTTGAAGGGGCCGATCGGTATGGTCATTGGAAATGAAGGAGAGGGCGTCAGCCGTCTGGTCAAAGAAAAATGTGATTATATCGCTTCCATTCCCATGAAGGGAAATATCGATTCTCTGAATGCGTCAGTGGCAGCCGGTGTGCTGGCTTATGAAATCGTGCGTCAGAGACTTTAAAGGGGCAGAATATGTCTGGAGAAAAGGCTGTTCTTTTGGAGTATTTGAAGAAAACTCCGGAAGAGAAAAAAAAGAAAAAAATCAATTCGCTGCAGATTATGGCACCGGGATTTCTGGGTGTCATTTTGCTGGGAGGGCTGCTGCTGACCTTTCCGGTCTTTAACACGGATGGGAAATGGCTGAACTTTATTGATGCTCTGTTTACCTCCTGCAGTGCGGTCTGCGTGACCGGCCTGGTGACGATCGTACCGGCTGTTCAATTTACGCTGGCAGGAAAAATCCTCCTTCTGCTGCTGATTCAGATCGGCGGTATGGGAGTCATTGTCTGCGTGATGTGGTTTATGGTGCTGATCAAGCGGAAAATTACGCTTAATGCCAGAGTCATCATACAGGAATATTTCAATATGGATACCATGAGCGGTCTGGTGCGCATGCTGCTTTATGTGGCGAAAGGTACGCTGGTAGTAGAAGGCTGCGGCGCTGTATTATACTCTTTTTATTTTATTCCGTCCTACGGCATTTTGCGGGGGATCTGGTATTCTGTATTTCATGCCATATCCGCTTTCTGTAATGCGGGGATTGACATTCTGGGAGAGGACAGCTTCGCACGTTTCGTATCCAATCCATGGATGAATCTGGTGACCATACTTCTGATTGTCATGGGCGGACTGGGATTTATGGTATGGAAAGACCTCACTCTGTTTTTAAAAAGGATCTTTTTACAAAAGGATCCTTTGGGAAGATCGGTGAAAAGGCTGACACTGCAGACAAAAATCGTAGTGATCATGACGGTTTCCCTGATCGTGTTTGGCATGCTGTTTTTCCTGGCAGCGGAATATCATAATCCGGAAACCCTGGGACCGCTGAATGCCGGGGAAAAATGGCTGGCGGCTCTGTTTCAGTCAGTGACCACCAGGACAGCGGGATTTTATACCATATCCCAGGGAGGGCTGCGGGATGCTTCCAAATTTGTATCCTGTATTCTAATGTTTATCGGAGGCTCTCCGGTGGGAACTGCCGGCGGTATCAAGACGGTGACGCTGGCGGTGCTGCTGCTGACCTGCTGGTCTATCCTGAAGGGGCATGAAGATACCGAATGCTTTCGAAGAAAGATCGCCAACAGCATATTGCGCAGCGCTGTAGTGGTCTTTGGCGTTGGCCTGTTCCTTCTGCTGGCCGGAACCACGGCGCTTTCTCTGCTGGAACCGGGTGCATCCCTGCTGGACTGCATGTACGAGGTGGCATCCGCGGTGGCTACAGTGGGCCTGACAGCGGGCCTGACACCGGGCTTGAAGGCAGCCAGTAAGCTGGTGATCATTGTGCTGATGTATATGGGCCGGATCGGGCCGATCACTTTGCCGATGATTCTGGCAGCCCGCCTTGGACGGAAGAATGATAACCGGACACTGCCGCAGGAGCATATTGTGGTAGGCTAGTACATCGTTTCCTAAATAACTACCACATTAAGCTTGTCTATATTTCCGATAGCACCAGCCAATCGTGAAGCGTGTCACGGGGCACGGAGAGAACAGTAACCATGCAGGAAAGGATTGGAGGAAGACATGAAGAAACAGTATGTAGTATTTGGAGTAGACCGGTTTGGCGCCAGCGTGGCCAGAACCCTGGAAAAAGCCGGCTGTCAGGTAATCGCAGTGGATAAGGACTCAGAAAAGATTCAGGCAATTGCAGATGATGTCAGCTACGCTCTGACTGCAGATGTGGAGGATCCGGAGACCATAAAAAATATGGGGCTGCGGAATGTGGACGGAGCAGTCATCACGATGGTGGACAATATGGAAGCCAGCATCGTATCAGCCATGATGTGCCAGGAAATGGGACTGAAGTATATTGTAGCCAGAGCAAAAAATAAAATGCATGGCCAGATACTGGAAAAGATCGGAGTTTCCAAGATCGTCTATCCGGAGCAGGAGATGGGAGAGCGCGTGGGCAGGTTCATCGCAGCGCAGGATTTTATGGACTGGGTATCCTTGTCTCCGAATTTCAGCCTGGTGGAAATGATGACACCGCCGGAATGGGCCGGCAAATCTCTGGCAGAGCTGAATCTGCGGAACAAATATGGTTTCAATATCGTAGGAATGAAAAAGGAAGACCAGATGCAGCTCCAGCTTCAGCCAAATGCGCCGCTGGAAGCCGATACCGTTCTCTATGTGATCGGAAAAAATACGGATCTGGAAAAATTCCAGAATTAAATTTCAGGAAATAAGAAATGATTTCAGGCAGTCCACGTTCCTTCCAATGCGCGGAAACGTTGAATTTTTTAAATTGTATATAAAATTAAAAAAATATTAATAAAATCAAAAATAACAATTGACAGAACAGAAGTACTGTGCTAAAATCATTAACTGTAGCGGTGATGAACCGTATACAGGCTGCTGTGGCTCAGTCGGTAGAGCGTCACATTGGTAATGTGGAGGTCACCGGTTCGATTCCGGTCAGCAGCTTTCAATCGAAAAAGCGGAAATCCTTATAGACAGAGGATTTCCGCTGTTTTATGTCCGGAAATGTGAGTAAATACCTACCGAATACCTGCCGTGCGTGATGCAGCAATATATTTTCGAGTTTATCAGATGCCCTGGCAGGCATGCCGCGTCGGTCGTGAACAGTACCCGGCGATGTGATTTTAAAATTGGAATTTGACAAATCACATAGTATTGACTATAATATACTTAACAAGACAGCCGATAAGGAAGGTCAAATCTTCCCGTCCCGGCGAAATCAACTGACAGTTACAATAAGTAAGCCGCCTGGACTCGCCAAAGCACAGGGCGGCTTACTTATTTTTTAAATTTAGAATTGCCACGATCAGAAGACCGATGGTTAAAATAACCATGAATTCCTCATATGTACTCATAAGCATACCCCTTTCCGCAAGACTCGGAACGGGAGTATGGCCGCCCTACCGGCTGCCCGGTTAAGTATATTATTGTCAAGGTTTGAAGTCCTAAAGCAATTACGTTGTTTTTGCGTGCGGTCTAACTTAAAAATTCCTGAATATAGGGAAGGGCCGCTCCGATGGCAATATTATGCTTTGGCATTTTGCTGATCCGGATAAAATCGGGTTCTTCCGGAAAGGGTGTCATCTGCTGAATCTGAGCGTGTAAAAAGGCGATGTCATTTTCCGAAAAGTAAGGAGCCAGATGCCCCCCCAGGATAAAGTCAGCATCATAAATCAAATGCAGAATATTGATGGCCTTTGCAAGATTAGTAAGGTAAGCCGTCCATCGCCCCAAGATGGACGGCTCTTTTTCCTTTAGCTGATCAAAGAAGTCATCCAGATTTTCTGTCTCTGAAAGAAGAGAGCTTACGGAGCACAGGGTTTCCATGCAGCCGGTTTTGCCGCAGTAGCACAGAGAACCATGGGGATCCAGTTGGAGATGCTCGATGGTGGCGGTGTGGCCGTGCTTCCCGGACAGTATTTTGCCGTCGGAAATGATGGCGGCGCCCAGGTGCCGGCTGAGAGAAAGATAAAATACGTTCTGCAGCCCCTGAGAGGTCCACAGCTCCGAAACAGCGGCGCTGTCCGCATCATGGATAAAGGAGCAGGGGTAAGGCAGATATCTGCCAAGAGCGTTAATGGAAAGTCCGGTGCAGGAGAGAATCCTTCCATAGAGCACGGTCTGCTTATCCGGAGTGATCAGTCCCTGCATAGCAAAACCAATTCCGAGAATCTGCTCTTCCTTCAGATTCAGACCGGTCTTAAAATCAAGAATCTTTTCTGCTACTGTCTTGTAGTAGGCGTCTTCATTCCGGTAGGAAATTTCGTATACCAGACGGTCTATTTTTTCCCCATAGAGATTGACGGCGATCATTTTCACTTCTTTATTTACGATCTCCACACCGATACCCACACGAAAGTCCGGAACGATGGAATAGGCGGATGCCTTTCTGCCCACGAATTCCGTATCAATCTGACCGCTTTTGGTGATCAGTCCTTCTTCCTCCAGAGCAGCCAGGTTCGTGGTCACTGTGGGACGGCTCAGATGCAGGTCATAGGAAAGCTCCTGCTGGGATACGCTTTTCTTATTATAAATATAATGATAAATCAGATGCCGGTTATTCTGCTTGATCTGATTTGGAGTAATACTTTTCATGGATATTCTCCTTAACGAATGTACAGCTTAATGTTTGATTCGTAATTATAACATTCCTCCCTCCAAAAATCCATTGTGCAATTTTGCTAAATCATTTTACAAAATACTGTGAAACATTACAGATTGACGAAACGCGATTTCGAATGTATTATGTAATTACAATTTGATAAATCATTTTACAAAATAAATTCAAAAAAAGGAGAAAAAAATGGGAATTATTGAAAAGATGAGACTGGATGGAAAAAAAGGTTTTGTAACAGGAGCAGCAAGAGGCATTGGTAAATGTACTGCTACCGCATTTGCAGAGGCGGGTGCTGATGTGGCAATCGTGGATCTGGACTACGAAGAGGCAAAGAAGACAGCGGCAGAGCTGGCAGAGAAGACCGGAAGAAAAGTAATTGCCATCAAGACAGACTGCACAGATAAAGAGCAGGTGGACGAGATGGTAAAGCAGGTGGTTGCAGAGCTGGGCGGGCTGAATTTCTGTCATAATAATGCAGGCATCTGCATCAACGCACCGGCGGAAGAGATGACCTACGAACAGTGGAATAAGGTAATCAATATCAACCTGAACGGCATTTTTCTTACGGATATCGCAGCCGGAAAATATATGCTGGAAAATGGCGGAGGCTCCATTATCAACACAGCTTCCATGTCAGCTCACATTGTGAATGTACCTCAGCCTCAGTGTGCTTACAATGCATCAAAAGCAGGTGTGATCCAGTTGACAAAATCCCTGGCGATTGAGTGGGCAAAACGCGGTGTCCGTGTGAACTGCATCAGCCCGGGCTACATTGGAACAGAACTTACTTTGAATTCCCCGACCTTAATTCCGCTGATTGAAAAGTGGAATGAGATGGCTCCGATGGGAAGAATGGGAAAACCGGAAGAACTGGAGTCCATTTGCGTATACCTGGCGGGAGATACCAGTTCCTTTACCACAGGCTCTGATTTCATTCTGGACGGAGCATTTACCTGCTTCTAAAGAAGAGCAGCAGCCACAGCGCAGAAGATCTGGCAGAAAGGAAGTTGTTATGAACAGAAAAGAATTAATCAAAAACGGCAGTACCGCATTGGGAATTGAACTTGGCTCTACCAGAATCAAAAGCGTTCTTGTGGATTATCAGGGAAATGTGCTGGCAACCGGCACCTATGACTGGGAAAATTCATTTGTAAATAATATCTGGACCTATGGTCTGGAGGAGATTCATGAGGGCCTGCGCCAGTGCTACCGGTCCCTGCGGGAAAAGGTAGAAGCGGACTACGGCATCACGCTCCGGAAAACAGGAGCAATCGGCATCAGCGCCATGATGCATGGATATATGGCATTGGATCAAGGGGGAAATCAGCTTGCACCCTTCCAGACCTGGAGAAATACCAATACCCAGGAAGCAGCGGACGAACTCACGGAGCTGTTTCAGTTCAATATTCCCCTTCGCTGGACGGTGGCCCACCTCTACCAGAGAATACTGGATCAGGAACCGCATGTGGAAAAACTGGATTTTGTGTCCACTCTGAGTGGATACATTCACTGGAAGCTCACCGGCAGAAAAGTAATCGGTATCGGAGATGCTTCCGGCATGTTCCCCATTGATTCTGATACCCGCGATTATGACCGGAAAATGATGAAGCAGTTTAATGCTCTGATCGAAAGGTACGGGTATGCATGGAAAACAGAGGAGCTCTTTCCTCAGGTGCTGGTGGCCGGGGAAGAAGCCGGAAGACTGACATCCGAGGGAGCAGCCTTTCTGGATGAAACCGGAAATCTGGAAGCGGGAATTCCCTTCTGCCCGCCGGAAGGAGATGCAGGCACCGGTATGGCAGCCACCAATTCCGTGGCTCCCGGCACCGGAAATGTGTCAGCAGGCACCAGCACCTTTGCAATGATTGTTCTGGAAAAACAGTTGTCCAGGCTTTATCGGGAGATCGATATGGTGACTACGCCCACCGGTTTTCCCTGTGCCATGTCCCATGCTAACAATGGAACCTCCGATCTGAATGCATGGGTTAATCTGTTCGGTGAGTTTGCCGGACTGATGGGGATGCAGGCAAAACAGAGCGAGCTGTTTGAAAAACTCTATACCTGTTCCCTGAAGGGAGAGAAAGACTGCGGCGGCCTTCTGGCTTACGGATACTATTCCGGAGAAAATATCACCATGATCAATGAAGGACGGCTTGCATTTTTACGCACACCGGAAAGCAGATTTAATCTGGCGAATTTCATGAGAGTTCATCTGTATACCTCCTTAGGCGCAGTGAAGCTGGGACTGGATATTCTGACAGAAAAAGAAAAAGTAAAAGTGGAACGGATCATGGGACATGGCGGTCTTTTCAAGACCAAAGGCGTCGGCCAGAGATATCTGGCAGCGGCAGTGAATGCACCTGTTACCGTGATGGATACCGCCAGCGAAGGCGGTGCATGGGGAATTGCTGTGCTGGCAGCATACCTTGCAGATAAAAAACCAGGAGAGACACTGGAAACATATCTGGAAAAACGTATTTTCGCCAAGATGACAGGAGAGACCTGCACCCCGGAGAAAGAAGATGTAGAAGGATTTCAGACATTTATGAAACGATATGAAGCGGGGCTTGCAATTGAAAAAAGTGCAATTGAAAATATGAAATAGTATAAGGCAAATTCAGGATGGGCTGATGTTCGAAGGTAAGGAGAAGGAAATATGGGAAAATGGGGCAAACGGATAGGATATGGAATTGGAGATCTGGGATGTAATCTGGTATTTAGTACAATGGCATCCTATCTTATGGTTTTTTACACCGATGTATTTGGCATCACGGCAGCAGCAGCCGGAACCATGATGCTGGTAACAAAATTTATTGATGCTCTGACGGATACCGGAATGGGATTGATCGTGGACAGAACCCACACAAAATGGGGACAGGGAAGACCTTACTTTCTGTTTGGTGCAGTGCCGTTTGCAGTGTTTACAGTTATGACATTTTTTATTCCGAATTTTAGCAGCGGCGGCAAGCTGATATGGGCATATGTGACCTATTGTCTGCTCTGTACCGCATATACAGTGGTCAATATTCCGCTGAATACGATTGTTCCGAGACTTACCTCGGATATTCATGAAAGAGATATTCTGGTATCTACAAGAATGGTCTGCGCCATGGCGGGTACGGCGATTGTTATGACCATAACCTCTCCGATGGTTCAATTTTTTGGACAGGGAAATGAGGCAAAGGGCTATCTGATCACCATGACGATCTATGGAATTGTGGCTATGTGTATTTTCTTTTTCACATTTGCCAGTACAAAAGAAGTGGTTCCGCTCACGGTAAATCAGAAGCACACTTCTTTGAAAGAGGACTTCAAGGGCCTGACAGGCCAGGCATGGCTTTTATTTTTACTTAATTTGTTCTATTTTTCCTTGTATGTAGTCAGAAGCACCACAGTTATTTATTATTTCAAATATAACCTTGGAAGAACGGACTGGCTGTCTCTGGTGGGTATCCTTGGAATTTTATCCGGACTTCCCATGCTGCTGATCTTGCCATCTCTGGAAAAGCGCTTCAGCAAGAAGAACCTAATGTTTTTCAGCATCCTGCTGTATGTGGCAGGGGATCTGCTGATCTTTGCGGGAAGAAATTCTGCAGTCTGTCTTCTGACCGGCCTGATTATCACCGGACTTGGAATATATGGTATTTTTGGAATTACCTTTGCCATGCAACCGGACGTCATCGACTATTCAGAATACAAGAAAAATGTGAGCGTTTCCGGACTGATCGCAGCATTTCAGGGATTTTTCGTAAAAGGCGGAATGGGACTGACCAGCTTTGTCATCGGCATATTTCTCAAGAATGGCGGTTATGTGGCTAATGCAGTACAGACGCCGAAAGCACTTTCTTATATTGAAGTCTGCTTTATCTGGATCCCGATCGTACTGTGTGCGCTCATCGCATTGGTTACCTATTTTTACAAACTGGATGACGTGAGAGGAAAAATGACAGAAGAACTGGAATTAAGAAGAAGCCTGGCAGTACAGACAGCAGAATAGGACGGCCTTTCACATCCGGCCGGGACGCTGACAAAACAGGCACCTTCCATCATTGGATTTAAAATCCGTTGATGGAAGGTGCCTGTTTTGATTCTCGTATAGAAAAGTGCTCCTATACGAGAACAGCCTTCGGCAAATGGATGCGCACTGAGCGCGGAACAAAAGCAGTGCTGCCACAGAAAATGCCCAGAGCAGCCTGCGCCTATTTTTGAGTCAGCTACAGGGCGGCTTCTCCGGCCACATAGCGGGCCGTGAAGTTCCGGTCATCTGCCAGATGAATTACACGTTCTATTCTCTCTTCCAGCGTCAGGCAGTCAGCCGGGGTACCCAGGCTGCTGTCATCGACCACCATGGCATCCAGTTCATAGCCGGGCTCAAAGCTGCCCACTTTTCCAAAGAACTGTCCGCCGCCCTTGGTGCCAAGATAAAAGACCTCCGGTATGGTCAGGAAAGAATCCTGCTTCTTGCTTTCCAGCCATTTCAGCTTGGAAAGGTACACGGCATCAGCCATAGCACGCAGGATGCAGATGCTGTAGCCGCCTGCAATATCAGATCCCAGGCCGACCTTGATACCCATATCCAGCATTCGCCGGATGGGAGGAATCCCGGCCGCCACGTTGCCGTTGGACTGAGGGCAGTGGGCGATGGTGACACCCCGCTGCTTCATCAGCTCCAGCTCGCGGTCAGTGGGATAGATGAAGTGAGCCATGACAGTCTTGTCATTCAGGAGTCCGAAATGATCATAGACCTCTCCGTCATTGTCGTATTGGGGATAGCGTTCCCGCACAATGCCCATCTCGCCCAGATCCTCGGAGATATGGGAATGGATGTGGAGGTCATATTTGGAGGCCAGTTCTCCCAGGCCCTTCAGCACTTCGCTGGAGCAGGTGGGGATAAAGCGGGGAGTAATGGCCGGCTGCACATAATGGAACCGGTCTTTGGTATCCAGAATCCACTGCTCGGTGGCAGCGAGGGAACCCTCCGGGGTTTCGCACAGGTAGTCCGGGGATAAGGTATCCATATTGATCTTTCCCACATAGGCGGCGATCTTTTTCTGCTCCAGAATCTCCATCAGAAGCTCGGTAGCCGGAGCATGGAGCGTGCCAAAAATAACGGCGCGGCTTGTTCCGTTTTTCGCCATGGCATCGGCAAAGGCTTCATAATAGATCCGGGCATAGGACAGATCCTGAAAACGGGCTTCTGTAGGAAAGGCGTAATGATTCAGCCAGTCCATCAACTGAAGATCCAGTCCCAGCCCCCGATAGACAAATTGGGGGGCATGGACATGCATATCGCAGAGCCCCGGAATGATGAGCCGGTCTTTGTAATCCTGCACCGGAATATTCTTATATTGTTCAGGAAGTTCGGTGTAGATTCCCTGAATTTGATTGTTCTCGGAGACCAGATATCCATGAGGAATGCATTCAAAATGAGTTCTGGACGGGGTGTGGATGATATTTCCTTTTAAAATGATGGTGCTCATAAAAACCTCCTTCGCAGCGTTTTATATTTTAATGGTTACAGCTTAGCCTTTTGCTTGACGCACAGCCACCCGGAAAGCGTCCTCATTCCAAAGCGGAACTGTAACTTTTAATGTAAGTATAACACCAAAATTCTTGGCTTGCCAGATGCAATGTGATATGATATGGAGCGGAGGATGGCTATGATCGAGAAAATTGATTATATAAAAAAGAACAATGGGATAACCATAGTACGCTGCTACGGTACGGGACAGGTTCTGGAACTGCCGGAGCGGATCGCGGGACTGCCGGTGACGGAACTGGCGGATCATTGTTTTGCAGGGGAAGCCTCGGTGAGATACACAGCGGAAGAGATGCAGACTGCATACAGAAGCGAAGGGAAAGAGGAAGAATATGGAGCGGACGGATCAGATGGATTAGATGGAGCAGATGGAGCGGACGGATCAAATGGAACAGATGGAGCGGATCTGCCGGTTCTTAGCACAATTAATATAGAAGAGATTATTCTGCCAAGGACGCTGAAGGCCATAGGGGACTATGCTTTTTATGGCTGCCGGAAGCTTCGCAGCCTGCATATTCCATGGGGATTTCAAAGGCTTGGGGGCGGGGCATTTGTGGCCTGCAATCAGATAAGGCGCCTGCATTTTTCCATGGAGAGCGCAGAGAAGACGCCCCGCTGCCTGAAGGATTTTATCCCAGAGCTGCCGTTTGAACTGGAAGTGATCATGAGAGCGGAAGCGGGAAATGCCGATTCGAAAGCAGGAAATGGTGATTCGGAAGCGGGAAATGGTGATTCGAAAGCAGGAAATGGTGATTCGAAAGCGGGCAGTGCCGCTTCTCAAAAGGGCAGTGCCGGTTTGGGAGCCGGGGAGGAAATCCGCCTGATCTATCCGGAATATTATGAGGATGCCAAGGAAAACACGCCGGCCAGAATCATCGAAATTGTATACCACGGTACCGGATACAAGTACCGCCAGTGTTTTTTGAACGGCCGGATGGATTATCATCAGTATGATCGCCTTTTTGCTCTGGCTGTGGCGCAGGAGGCTCCGGAAACGGTGCTGAGACTGGCGCTTTCCCGTCTGGAGACGCCAAAGGAACTGCTTTTGGAAGCAAAAGAACGGTATCTTTCCTGGCTGAGAGAGGAATATCAGATTACTGCGGAATTTATTCTGCAGGGAGAACGTATGAAGCTGCTGAGACTGCTGGCGGAGGAACACTATTATACAGAAACAATTCTGGAGTATTTTCTGAATCTGGCATCGGAGCGAAAAAAGGCGGAGGAGGTCAGCTATCTGATGGAATACCGTCGGCAGAACTTCAAAAAGAAGAAAAAAACATTTGACTTTGATGATTTTTCGGAAAACTGAGAGGATCTGGAACGACAAAACCGCCTGCACTATGTGGGAGCTGTATCACTAAGGCCCGGGGGCATCTCTGTAATCCCGCCGGAGATTTTCAGCTCAGCGGGGGAGTGATCCCCGGAAATGGGATAAAATAAGAAGTGAAAAAAGGAGAAGACATGTACGAAAAGCTAACAAGAGAATTAATGGATTTTATTAAAAGGAGCCCGAGCTGTTATCATGTCATCGATAATATTCGGACTATGCTGACAGAACATGGATTTGAAGAGCTGGAGGAGACTCAGAACTGGAAATTGCAGGCGGGAGGATCCTATTTTGTGGTACGCTCAGATTCAACCATGATAGCATTTAAGATACCGGAAAACGAATTTGAACGTTTTCAGATCGTGGCATCACACAGCGATTCACCCTCCTTTAAGATTAAGGAAAATGAAGAAATGCTGGTAGACGGTCATTACGTGGAATTAAATACAGAGAAATACGGCGGTATGATCTGTGCCCCCTGGTTTGACCGCCCGCTGTCAGTGGCAGGCCGTGTGATTGTAAGAACAGCGGACGGGCAGCTTCAGGCGAAGCTGGTGGATTTGGACCGGGATCTGGTGATGATAGTAAATGCAGCCATTCATATGAACCGCAAGGTAAATGAAGGTTATACCTACCAGGCTCAGAAAGATATGATTCCGCTGTTTGGGGATGAAACGGCTAAAGGTAAATTTCTGCCTATGATCGCATCGGCGGCGGAAGCAGAAAAAGAGGACATTCTGGGAACAGATCTGTTTTTGTATAATCGTGTGGACGGGACAGTCTGGGGAGCGGACCGGGAGTATTTTTCCAGCACAAAGCTGGATGATCTGCAGTGCGCCTATACTTCTGTGCGGGCTCTTTTGGAGGGCGGTGAAGGCAGCAGTGTACAGGTGTGCTGTATTTTCGATAATGAAGAAGTGGGCAGCTCCACGAAACAGGGAGCAGCTTCCACCATGCTTTCCGATACGCTGGAGCGAATTAACGAATGCTTTGGCAGAAGCCGGGAACAGTACCAGAGAGCAGTTGCCGGAAGCTTCATGCTGTCAGCAGACAATGCTCATGCAGTTCATCCAAACCATCTGGATAAGGCAGATCCCACGAATCGCCCCTATATGAACCATGGTGTAGTAATCAAATATAATGCAAATCAAAAGTACACGACAGATGCAGTTTCCGCAGCGATATTCAAGGAAATCTGCCGGAGAGCGGACGTGCCGTACCAGACCTTTGCCAATCATTCAGACATTCCGGGCGGATCCACCCTGGGTAATATCTCCAATAATCAGGTATCATTAAACACCGTGGATATCGGCCTGGCTCAGCTTGCCATGCATTCTCCCTACGAAACAGCAGGAGTGCGGGACACCTGGTATCTGCTGCAGGCAATGAAGGCATTTTATGATACGAAAATTGTAAAAAGCGGCGGAGGATATGAGCTGAAAAAGGATTAAAATAATTACAGTTGCAAAAGGTGTCTTTTATGAAAAGACAGCTTTGGAGAGGAAAACAAAATGTCGCGTTCCGAAGAGATTACTCAGCAGTTTGAAGCTATTTCGTTTCGAATCCTTCAAAATTCCCGCAATGAACTATATCTGAATATGCGTTTCCTGGATCTGGCACTGAGCAGTCTGGAGTTTCGGGTGACCACGGAGTTGTCCGGCATCGGCACGGATGGATTTGCATTGTTTGTCCATCCCAAGGTACTGGCGGATCTGTATGAACAGGACCGGAAGCTGGTGAACCGGATTTATCTGCACACCGTGTACCACTGTCTGTTCCGTCATTTGCTGAAAACCGGAAAATACCCGGAACGGCTGTGGAATATTTCCTGTGACATGGCGGTGGAAACGCTGATGGATGGCATGAATTACCGCTGTGTGCGCATGGGCGGCAATCGCTATCGCATGAACTGGCAGGAGCGTCTGCAAAAAGAGCGGAAGGTATTGACTGCGGAAGGCATCTGCCATTATCTGATGCAGGCAGGACTGCCGGAGTACGAGCTGCGCCGTCTGGAGACGGAATACGGTATCGATGATCACAGCCTTTGGCCGAAAGCGGAGCCGCCCGGCAGTCCGCCGCCGCCCCAGATGGAAGTGCTGCAGAATAAGTGGCAGGATGTGAGTGAAAAGACTCAGACCGAGATGGAGACGTTTGCGAAGGAGGTTTCTCAGGGAGCCGGGGATCTGCTGGAAGAAATGCAGGTGGCAAATCGTGAGCGGTATGATTACCGTTCTTTTTTGCGGAAGTTCGCAGTCATGAAGGAAGAAATGCAGGTGGATCCGGATACCTTTGACTATGTTTTCTACAGCTATGGGCTTTCTCTGTATGGAAACATGCCTCTGATCGAACCGCAGGAATATAAAGAGGTGCACAAGATTGAAGAGTTTGTGATTGTCATCGATGTGTCTATGTCCTGCAGCGGGGAGCTGGTGAGGACATTTTTGGAACAGACCTATGCGGTGCTGACAGAATCCCAAAGCTATCTGCGGAAGGTGAATATCAGGATCCTTCAGTGCGATGAACAGGTGCGGGCGGATCAGAAGATCACCTCGCAGAAAGAGCTGAAGGACTATATGGAGCATTTTGAACTGATGGGAAATGGAGGCACGGATTTCCGCCCGGCTTTCGATTATGTCAATCAGTTAATTGAGCAAAAAGAACTGCTTCATTTAAAGGGAATGCTCTATTTTACAGATGGATACGGTACATTTCCAAAGCGGCGGCCTCCCTATGATGTGGCATTTGTCTTTATGGAAGAGGATTATACAGATGCTGCCGTGCCGCCCTGGGCCATTAAACTGATATTGCAAAAAGAGGATCTGGAAGAGAACACGGAGTTTCAGACAGACCGCCAGTTTATCTGGGAAGAAGACCAAAAATAAAACTGACATGCAGCGTCAGCCCATTTGCGATCAGCAAATTCAGAATGGGCAGATGTTTCGTAAAATGTGTCAAGTTTTCAAGGAAAACTTGATATGCAGCGTCAGCCCATTTGCGATTAGCAAATTCAGGATGGGCTGATGTTCTACACGAGAGGATCATAAAATGAATATTAAACGGGCAAAACAGGAAATTAAAAATTCAATCGCAGCCTATCTGCAGAAGGATGAGTTCGGAGAATATCGAATTTCTTCGATACGGCAGAGGCCGATTTTGCTGATGGGACCTCCGGGAATCGGCAAGACTCAGATTATGGAACAGATTGCCGGAGAGTGTGATCTGGGGCTGGTTTCATATACCATTACCCATCATACCAGACAGAGCGCCATCGGCCTGCCCTTTATCCGGGAGAAGAAATTTGGCGGTGAGAAGTATTCGGTGACGGAATATACCATGAGTGAAATTATTGCATCGGTCTACAATCGGATGGAGGCTTCCGGAAAACAGGAAGGAATTCTGTTTATTGATGAGATCAACTGTGTTTCCGAGACACTGGCACCCACCATGCTCCAGTTCCTGCAGTGCAAGAGCTTTGGCAATCAGCAGGTTCCTCAGGGCTGGATTATCGTGGCGGCGGGAAATCCGCCGGAATACAATAAGTCGGTCCGGGAATTCGACGTAGTGACGCTGGATCGTGTGAAGGTAGTAAATGTAGAGGCAGATTATTCCATCTGGAAGGAGTACGCTTATCAGGCCGGGATTCATGAAAGCGTGATTTCCTATCTGGATATTCACAAGGAGAATTTTTACCACATGGAGACATGCGTGGACGGAAAGAGATTTGTGACGGCCAGAGGATGGGAGGATCTATCGGAAATGATCTATGCCTATGAGAAGCTTGGGCTGATTATGGATCAGGAAGTGATGATCCAGTACCTGCAGCACCCTAAGATTGCCAAGGATTTTGCCAATTATCTGGAGCTGTATTACAAATATAAGACGGATTACCGGATTGATGAAATATTGAGCGGCATGATTCGCCCGGGTGCTTTAAATAAGCTGAAATTCGCAGCATTTGATGAACGGCTCAGCGTGACCGGACTGCTGCTGGCGCGGATGTTTGAAAATTTCAGGGAAAGCCGGAGATCAGACCGGTTTGTAACCCGGTTATTTGAGCTCCTGAAACGGTTTAAAACCAGACTGGAGGAAGAATCGGATACAAAAGAACTGCCGGAGCAGATTATGAAGGAACTGCGGGAGAAGGAAGAGAGAAATGCCCGGCGAAAAGCGGAATCCGGCCAAAATGACCGGGAGCTGCGCCGCTGCAATCTGAGACTGTGGGAGACACTGGAACGGTATGAAAAGCTGCTGGCCGGATCCGGGGCAGCTTTCCAGACGGTGCAGCAGGAATTTCAGAAAGAGACGAAGCTTCGGGAACAGAAGATCGAAGAGACGGCGGCACAGTTGGAATATGCCTTTGATTTCATGGAGGCTGCCTTTGGCGAGGGACAGGAAATGGTAATTTTCATCACCGAACTGTCCGTACATTCCGATGCAGTGTGGTTCTTACGGGAAAATGAGTGCCCGCGGTATTATAAATATAATAAGTCTCTGCTCTTCGAAGACCAGCAGGCGGCGATACGGCAGCAGTTGGATGAGGTGCGGGGGAAAATGGCAGGAGCGTAAATCAGGAGCGGCAGGTTATGCGCCCGAAACCACATGGGAAGAGGCTTCTAAACGAGAACAGCCTGCATTTGAAAGAAGTGGAATTTCACTGATAAATTACAAAATTACAGAAAAAAACAGGAGGTTTAAGAGCAGCGTGAAAACATTAGTGATAGCGGAAAAACCCTCTGTGGGCCGTGACATTGCCCGGGTACTGGGGTGCAGCCAAAAAGGAAATGGCATGCTGGAAGGAAGAGAGTATGTGGTGACCTGGGCCCTGGGGCATCTGGTGACACTGGCGGATCCGGAGGATTATGATAAGAAATATGTGAAATGGGATATGGAAACACTGCCGATGATGCCGGAGCGGATGAAGCTGGTGGTAATTCCTCAGACCGCAAAGCAGTTTGGCGTGGTGAAATCCCAGCTGTACCGGAAAGACGTGGGGGATATCGTCATCGCCACGGATGCGGGGAGAGAAGGAGAGCTGGTGGCACGCTGGATCCTGGATAAGACAGAATGCCGCAAGCCGATCCGCCGTCTGTGGATATCTTCGGTAACGGATAAGGCCATCAAAGAAGGCTTTGCACATCTGAAAAACGGACATGAATATGACAACTTGTACCGGGCTGCTGTGGCGCGGGCGGAGGCCGACTGGCTGGTGGGCATGAACGGAACAAGGGCACTGACCTGTAAGCATAATGCCCAGCTTTCCTGCGGGCGTGTGCAGACTCCTACGCTGGCTATGATTGCCAGGCGGGAGGAGGAAATCCGTAAATTTCAGCCGCAGGAGTATTACGGGATTACGGTGCAGGCGGGCGGGATCCGCTGGACCTGGCGGGATGAGAAAAATAAAAGCTACCGGACATTTGAGAAGGATCGGGCGGAGCGGCTGGCAGACGGACTGAAAGCCGGCACGCTGGAGATCGTATCGGTGGGCAGCAAGCCGAAAAAGACACCGGCTCCGGGCTTGTATGACCTGACCACACTCCAGCGGGAAGCGAATCAGAAATATGGTTTTTCGGCAAAGGAGACTTTGAATATCATGCAGCGCCTCTATGAAAATCATAAGGTGCTGACCTATCCGAGAACGGATTCCCGTTATATTGGAAGGGATGTGGTACCAACATTGAAGGAACGGCTCAAAGCCTGCAGTGTTGGTCCTTACCGCAAGCTGGCGGGCTCTCTGATCAATAAGCCGCTGCAGACGGGCAGCAGTTTTGTGGATGATAAAAAAGTCAGTGATCATCATGCGATTATTCCTACGGAGCAGTTTGTACAGATGGAGCATATGACAAACGAAGAACGGAAAATATATGATATGGTGGTGCGCAGATTTATCAGCGTATTGTATCCGCCTTTTGAGTATGAGCAGGTGACTATGGAAGCAAAAACCAGTGGAAATCAGGCAGCCCGGCAGCAGGAGACGGTTACGTTTTTGGCCAGCGGCAGAGTGGTAAAGAAGCTGGGCTGGAAAGAAGTGTACCAAATGGCAGCTTCCGAAGATGCCTGGAATGAGGACGAGGATGATCAGGACCGCTCCACCAGGGAAAATGCGGGACAGTATCTGGAGGAACAGACGCTGCCTTCAAAAAGGCAGGGTGAAAAAATAAAAATGGAGCAGATCAGTCTGAATACCGGAAAGACAAAGCCGCCTGCATATTTTACCGAAGCGACTCTGCTTGGAGCCATGGAAAATCCGGTGCGCTATATGGACACCCGTGATAAACAGGCGGTAAAGACCATCGGAGAGACCGGGGGCCTGGGGACTGTGGCTACCAGAGCGGATATTATAGAAAAACTGTTCAACAGCTTTTTGATGGAAAAGAGAGGAAAAGAAATACATATTACCTCCAAAGCAAAGCAGCTTCTGGAGCTGGTACCGTCTGACCTTCGCAAGCCGGAGCTTACCGCTGACTGGGAGGGAAAACTGGGAAATATCGCAAAGGGAAAGATGAAGCAGGAGGCATTTCTGGAAGAAATCAAAGATTATACCTGTGAAATCGTGGATGAAATCAAAAGCGGCCACGGAACCTTCCGGCACGATAACCTGACCAGCAAGATCTGCCCCAATTGCGGGAAACGGCTGCTGTCAGTGAACGGTAAGACCAGTAAAATGCTGGTCTGTCAGGACAGGGAATGCGGCTACCGGGAAACGCTGTCCCGCACTACCAATGCACGCTGCCCCAAGTGTCATAAGCGGATGGAACTGATAAAGAAGAAGGGAACTGCCGGCCGGGAGGATACAGCAGCGGGAAAGGGAGCAGAGGATATCTTTGTCTGCGTCTGCGGGTACAAGGAGAAGCTGTCCGCATTCCAGAACCGCAGGGAAAAAGAAGGTGCTGGTGTCAACAAGCGGGATGTGGCGAACTATATGAAGCGGCAGCAGAACGAGGCAAAAGAGCCGGTGAATAATGCGTTTGCGCAGGCGCTGGCGGGGTTAAAATTAGAGTAAGGTGTATCTTTTGAAAAGCAGGGAATGAAAGCGGAGCAACAGTTCGGTCCTGAGATAACAACGGCTTTTCGGGCAGATGTGTATTATACGGAGAGAGAAACTGTTGCAAATGCAGAAAGAAATTGACATTATTAAGTGGAAGATGCTATATTGTCTATAATTTCAGTAGGATGATAGGATAAAGTATATGACGTCAAGAGAATTTGCAAAGTTAATTGGTGTTTCACAGTCAACCGTGTCCAGAGCATTGAACAATAGCAGCCTTGTCACCCGGGAGAAGAGGGAATACATACTGCAGAAGGCAAAAGAGTATGATTTTGAGCTGAACAGTCAGGCTCAGAGTCTTCGTACAAGAAGGACTGGAACGATTGGTATTTTATTTCCGAAGCATTTTATCAGCATGAATGATAATCTGATGCTTGCACATATCTATGATTGCATTCAGCAGGAAATGAGTCAGTATGATTATGATATTATGGTTATCTATTATGACCGCAGTGCAGATGATTTTTCCAGTTTCGAGCGTATTATCAGGAAAAAAAAGGTGGATGGATTTCTGGTTCTCAGAATGGAACTGTCAGACAACGAAATGGAACTGATACAAAAATATCATGTGCCGTGTGTGTTTATGATGAATGTCAATGCAAATATCAGAGATAATCTGAACTATTTCTTCTCAGACAGTTTTTATGGCGGATATTTAGCAGGAAAGTATTTTGGGAAATTTACGGACTATCGAAAAATATATATTACGGTGAATGAAGAAAAAGATGATGCTCGCAGGCGTTTTGAAGGATACCGCAGCGGATTGGAAGAGTGTGGATATATATTTAAAGATGAGGACATATTGAAGTGCAATATTAGTATTGAATCGGCCTGCAGATGTGTGGAGGGGTATATCGATAGACTGGCGGAAGAGAAAACAGCTATATTTACTTATAGCGATTTGGTTGCGATAGGGGCATTGCAGGCACTGGAAGAGGCTGCAATTTCCATACCGGGACATGCACAGCTGCTGGGGATGGATGATATACCGCTGATATCTTCGCTTCGTCCCAAAATAAGTACGGTACATGTTGAAACAGAGGAAATTGTGCCAAAAGCCTGCAGCCATTTGATGGATTTGATAGAGAAGAAAGAGATTGTGCGGCGTGAATGGATTAAACCACGGCTTGTCATTCGTGATACTACATATCCGATTTCTTAAAACGGAAAAATATGAACAATAGCAAAAGCCTAACATAGAGAAAAGTGGTTCAGAAGAACGGCTCTCTGTATTAGGCTTTTGCTTTGTATTTATTTAAAAATATATGCAATTTGCACAAAAAAAGAAAGGAAAAACAGTGAATAACAAACAAAAATAATAAAGCTGGTTGACAAGAATAATGTTTGATGATATAAATAAATTACAAATGAATACGTATTCATTAACTGATGCGAGAGAATTTATAATTTAAGGAGGATTTTTTTTATGAGGAAGATGACGGTATTGGCATTGAGTGTATGTATGGCATCGAGCCTGCTGGGTGGTGCTGCCATGGCAGAAGAATTGACATCATCAGGAGAGACTTTGATCGTAGGAAGTATGGCTAATTCAATAGGATTACCATTGGAATATGCGATTGAAAATGGGTTATTTGAAGAAGCAGGACTGGATGTAGACATGCAGATCTTTGCAACCGGTGCACCTATTAATGAGGCGATGGCGGCAGGAGAACTGGATGTGGCAGTCAGTGGTATGGCTTCCGTATATGCATTGGCAACAGGAATGTATACTTATATTGGAGATGGTGTTATTACCAGCGGTGGAGAGTGCATTTATGCCAGAGCCGACAGTGCATTTGCTCAGGCCGGTGCTGACGAAGCAGGAATAATCGGAAATGCAGAGGTATTGACGGGAGCTTCTATTCTTGGACCGCTGGCGACAACTGCTCATTACCAGGCTATTAAATATATGGAACATTTTGAATTAACTTCGGAAGACTTCAGTATGGTTTCTATGGATTATGCGCAGGCATACCAGGCATTTGTAACGGGGGAGGGTGATTTGATTGCAATTAAAATGCCTTTCTCAAACCAGCTGGAAGATGCCGGATATGTGAAAGTCTGTGATATGAATATGATTTTGGACAATCCGATTGTGGATACTATTTTTGTACAAAATGATGTGGCCGAAGAACGAAGCGATGATCTGTCTCTGTTCCTGGAATGCTATTATAAGGCTTGTGAAGCATTAATGGCAGATGAAGAAGGAAGGAGAGAACTGGCAGTTCGCTGGTATGGAGAGGAGGGAATTACTTACAGCGCATCTGATATGGATACTGAAATTGAAGTAAAGAATTATTATATAAGAGAAACGATTGACAGTGATAGTCCGCTTGGACAGTTTATGTTAGACATTGGCCAATTTTTTGTAGAACAGGATATGATTACTTCAGAGGACATTCCGAATGTAGAAGCAAGCATTGATCATTCTTTTGTGGAAAAGGTTAAGGCAAGAGCGGCAGAATAGGAACAGGAACGAAATATCAAATGGGGCATTTGCAGATTTGAAAAAATATGCGACTGCCCCATAAAACAAGGCAAAATATATTTCAAAAAATTGTGTCAGGTTTTTCAGGAAAACCTGACATGCAGCGTCAGTGCATTTGCTGAAAGCAAATTTAAGATGGGCTGATGTTCAAAAGGATGGGACATGGATATGAAAAAACAAAAAAATGTATTTTATCTCTGTATTTCAGTGATTTCTGTAGCAGCAGTGATTGCCCTGTGGTACTTTTTAATTAATGTGATGCACTTGAAGTCTGAAACAGTGTTTCCAGGACCATTGAAAGTATTTTACACATTTTTGCAGAAACTGCAGACAAAAGCACCAGATGGTGCTACATTGCAGGCTCATTTATGGGCAAGTATCAAAGTAGCCGTGTTGGGATACGGATTGGGAGCACTTGTAGGGGTACCACTTGGGATTGCCATGGCATGGAACAAATGGGTAGATCGTTTTGTAAGGCCTTTATTTGATTTGATCCGTCCAATTCCCGGTCTGGCCTGGATACCCATGTTTATCCTGCTGTTTGGTATTGGGATCACATCCAAGGCTCTGGTTATTTTCCTGGGGTCTCTAA
Organism: Lachnospiraceae bacterium; assembly: GCA_028689585.1. Taxonomy (GTDB): domain Bacteria; phylum Bacillota; class Clostridia; order Lachnospirales; family Lachnospiraceae; genus Merdiplasma. The sequence goes on from JAQVCW010000013.1 coordinate 46,064, forward strand.
TTGCATGTGTGGTTAACAGCTATACCGGAATCCGGCAAACGAAGGAAACACATCTGTGGGTTGGAGATGTATTTGGAGCAACAAGTGGGCAAAAGCTGTTTCGAATTGCGATTCCCACAGCACTTCCCATGATTTTCACAGGACTTCGTGTGGCTTTGGGAACGGCCTGGACCGCATTGGTAGCAGCGGAACTTCTGGCATCTACAAAGGGCCTTGGATATATGATACAGCAGGCAAGAGCAATTTCCAGGCCGGATATTATTATCGTAGGAATGCTGGCTATTGGTGCTGTTGGCGCGGTATTTGATGCAGTTCTTCATCTGGTGGAAATAAAGGTGGCAAAGGGGATGAATGCAAAATGATAAAAAAGAAAAATATTTCAGATAAAACTATAAATGTAGCCTGTGCCTGTATTTCTATTGGGGCATTTTTGTTTCTATGGTATTGGGGTACGGCTTTTACAAAGTTAGGCATGTTAATTCCAGGTCCGGTGGAAGTTCTGGAAACAGTGACTGCAGGTTTTTTTGGAAAAGTGGGACGTCATAGTATTCTTGTTCATGTTGGCTACAGTATGATACGTGTAATGATTGGATTTATAGTTGGCTCGGTATTTGGTATTGTACTTGGGCTTTTGATGGGCTGGTATCGTATTGCTGAAGCAATTTTCAATCCCCTGTTTCGAATTATCCGTCCCATACCGCCGATTGCATGGATACCGATTTCTATTATCTGGTTTGGACTTGGCGAGAATGCAAAGATTTTTCTGATATTTTTAGCTTCTTTTTCAAATACGACTTTAAATTCAATGGCCGGAGCAAAAAACGTAGATCGGGAAGTAGTGAATGCAGCTAAAATGCTGGGGGCAAATGAGCGGCAGATATTTACCACCATTGTTCTGCCGGCGTCAGTGCCATCTATTTTTGCAGGCCTGCAGGTGGCGATTTCCAGCAGTTGGGCAACAGTACTGGCAGCAGAGATGGTCCGTTCTTCGGAAGGACTTGGGTGGATGATTGTGGCAGGTATGAATAATAATGATATGCTTCAAATACTGTCCGGTATTGTTATGATTGGTGTTGTAGGTTTTATTCTTGCGATTATTATGAGAAAGGCTGAGGATATATTATGTCGATGGAACAAGAGCGGAAATTAAAAAACGGCAATTTGATAGAGTGCACTAATGTATGCAAGGCATTTGAGACACCAGAAGGAGAGTATCAGGTAGTAAAGGATTTTAATCTGGAAACCAGAGAAAATGAATTTCTTGTTCTATTTGGTCCTGGTCAGTGTGGAAAAACGACGATTATTAATATGATTGCAGGCTTTGAACGTGTCACCGGAGGAAGTATCAAATCGCAGGGAAAAGAAATCAGCAAGCCAGATCCAAGCAGAGGGGTGGTATTTCAGTCTACCGCATTATTTCCATGGATGACTACCATGGGAAATGTGGAATATGGTTTAAAAATGGCCGGTAATAAAAAAGCGGAAAGAGAAAAACGTGCACAGAAGTATATTGATCTTGTGGGGCTGCAGGGTTTTGAAAAGGCATTTCCGGTAAAACTTTCTGGTGGAATGAAACAGCGTGTGGGCATTGCCAGGGCATACTGCAATGAACCGGAGGTTATGTTGATGGATGAACCATTTGGCGCGCTGGATGCACAGACCAGATATCTGATGCAGGAAGAACTGCAGCGCATCTGGGAGGCGGAAAAGAGAACGGTTATTTTTGTTACAAATAATATTGAAGAAGCACTTTACCTGGCAGACCGTATTTTGGTGCTGACAAATTGCCCTGCAACGGTGAAAAAAGAATATGTCATTGATCTGCCAAGGCCAAGGAACCTGGTATCACCGGAATTTCTCGCTTTGCGAAAAGAGATTACGGGCATTATGGACAGCACATTATAGGAGTGATCTGAGAATGGAAGAAAAAATAAAAGTTAAGGTAAACCACCTTACAAAAAAATTTGGAGATCTGCTTGTATTGGATGATATGTCATTCAACGTGACAGACGGAGATCTTCTTTGCGTTGTTGGTCCTACCGGATGCGGCAAAACAACGTTTTTGAATAGTCTTACAAAGATTTATGATATTACGGAAGGAGAAATATTGCTGAACGGTCAGCAGGTAAATCCTAAAAAACAGAATATTGCCTATATTTTTCAGGGCGATTCTACGATGCCATGGCTTACTGTTGAGGAAAATGTCAGGTTTGGACTTGATATTAAGGGACTTCCGGAAACAAAGAAAAAAGAACAGGTTGAAAAATATCTGGAAATTGTCGGTCTGACAAAATACAAAAATTATTATCCGAAACAGCTTTCCGCCAGCATGCTCCAGCGAGTCAGTATTGCAAGAGCATTTGCGACAGAGCCGGAACTCCTTTTGATGGATGAGCCCTATGGACAACTGGATATTGAACTTAGATTTAAACTGGAGGATGAACTGGTTAAATTATGGAAATTAACCAGAACTACTGTTTTATTTATTACGCATAATATAGAAGAAGCAGTTTACCTTGGAAATAAAATAATGATATTAACAAATAAACCAACCACAGTAAAGAAAACAATCGTAAATGACTTGCCGCGTCCCAGAGATATAGCGGCACCGGAGTTTGTGAAACTCCGAAATCAGGTTACAGAACTGATTAAGTGGTGGTGAACTATGAGGAGAACCGTATGAGAGCAATTACAATCATGTATGATTCATTGAATCGTCTTTTTTTACCATGCTATGGTGATGTAACTTCGATCATGCCAAATTTCGAGAGACTTGCACAGCATACAGTAGTATTTGATAAATTTTACGTGGGAAGTCTTCCCTGTATTCCGGCGCGGAGAGAGTTGCATACAGGACGTTATAATTTCCTGCATCGCTGCTGGGGACCATTGGAACCGTTTGATGATTCTGCGGCAGCGGATTTGGGGCAACATGGAATATACAGCCATTGTGTGACGGATCATGCACACTATTGGCAGGAGGGGGGAAGTACCTACCATACAAAATTTTCCAGCTGCGAAATGATCCGCGGACAGGAGGGGGACTTCTGGAAAGGAAAAGTAAAAGGTTTTCAGGAGAATATTGATCTTCATCGTCAGGATAAAGTAAATCGTGAGTATATGAGTCCGGAAGAGAAGCATCCTCATGTGAAAACATGCAAAGCAGGACTGGAATTTCTGGGAAATAACTGGAAGGAGGATGACTGGTATCTTCATATAGAATACTTTGATCCTCACGAACCTTATTTTGTGCCGGATCAATATAAGAAATTATATACGGATCAGGAAACACCGTTTGATTGGCCGTTTTATGGAAAAACAGAGGAGAATTCGAAGGAAGTATCCGATGCAACTGTAAATTATCGGGCTGTGTTATCTATGATTGATTATTATCTGGGTAAAATTTTAGATTTTATGGATGAGCATGATATGTGGAAAGATACGATGCTGATTGTAAATACGGATCATGGCTATATGCTCGGGGAGCATGGCTACTTTGGAAAGAATTATATGCCCTGCTATGAACAGATTGTTCATACTCCTTTTTTTATGTGGACACCGGAAACAGGCAGGAGAGGGGAGCGGTGCAGCGAACTTTGTCAGACCATTGATATCGCACCCACAATTTTAGATTACTTTGGAATCAAGCCGGATCCAAATATGAAAGGAAAATCACTTCTTCCGGTATTGGCAGAAAATAAAAAGATCCATGATTATATTTTGTTTGGCTATTTCGGAAAACATGTTAATATTACCAACGGGCGATATGTGTATATGCGCTGCGGAAGAAAAACCGAAGGTGTTCTGAATAACTATACTGTAGTGCCGCTTCATATGTTTGAACCGTTTTCTACAGAAGAGCTGGTTAAGACAGAACGAAAATTATCGGAGGAATTTGATTTTACAAAAGGAGTTCCGGTAATGAAAATTCCGGCTTCCGGAGACACATCCCCTGATAATTCCTGTTATCAGTATGAGGAACATTTAAAGTACGGAGATTTACTGTTTGACATTGAAACAGATCCGGAACAAAAAAATCCCTTCCGCAATGTTGAACTGGAGATGAAAATGCTGAAAGAAATGAAGCGGCTTTTAGAAGATAATTGTGCACCGCAGGAATTATATGAAAGAATAGGATTAAATTAAGAAATTAAGGGAGATGAAAACATGGCAGACAAACCATTAAATATTGTATGGTTTTGTACGGATCAGCAGCGCTGGGATACAATTGGCGCTCTTGGAAATTCTTATATAAATACACCCAATATTGACAGATTCATAAAAGAAGGGGTTGCATTTACAAGAGCGTACACTCAGGCTCCGGTATGTACACCCAGTCGTTCCTGTTTTTTGACAGGGCGTTATCCTAAAACAACAAAGGCATTTTATAATGGAAATGATAATTATTCAAAAGACGAAAAACTGGTTACAAAATTACTGGCAGAAAATGGATTTGTGTGTGGTCTTTCCGGAAAATTACATTTAACGTCGGCACAGGGAAGAATGGAAAATCGCACGGAGGATGGCTATTCCTATATGAAATGGAGTGAGCACCCCAATGATGACTGGCTAAATGGAGAGAATGACTACCAGAACTGGCTGAAGGAAAAGGGACTGAACTGGGCCGATATTTATGGTGGAAAATATACAAGTATGGCAACCTGGCCGCCAACCCCTAATCCCAATTTCACAGGAAAAACAGTTGGTGTCCCTGCAGAGTATCATCAGACAACTTGGTGTGTGGAAAAAGCAATCGAATTTATTGAAGAAAATAAAAATGAGAAACATCCATGGCTGATCAGTTTGAACCCATATGATCCACATCCGCCGCTGGATCCGCCGCAGGAATATAAAGACCGGTTAAAAGTGGAAGACATGCCATTGCCTTTGTGGAAAGAAGGGGAGCTGGATAAGAAGCCTCCTCATCAGCAAAAGGACTTTTATCAGGGTGGGCAGGATGGACAGGCAGAGCCGTTTCCGGAATTAAGTGAATATGAAAAGCGTGAGCATTTCAGAGATTATTATGCAGAGATTGAACTTGTGGATGATCAGTTTGGCCGTTTACTGGAATATCTGGATGAAAATGGATTACGGGAGAGCACAGTTGTTATATATATGAGTGATCATGGAGAAATGAATGGTGACCACGGTCTGTATTGGAAGGGAGCATATTTTTATGAGGCATTAACCCATATCCCACTGATTATTTCATGCCCTTCCAAAATATTGAAAAATGTAAAATCAAATGCTTTGGTAGAACTGGTGGATATTGCTCCGACGCTGATGGAACTGGCAGGCCTGGAAGTGCCATGCTTCATGCAGGGAAAAAGCCTGGTTCCCATTTTAACCGGGCAGGCAGATAAAGATTATCATAAAGATTCTGTATATTCGGAATTTTACCATTGTTTAAAAGGAACACATGAAGATATCTTTGCTACAATGTATTTCGATGGAAAATATAAGATTGTAAATTATCATGGCAAAGAGTTTGGAGAACTGTATAATTTGGAGCAGGATCCAAATGAGTTTGAAAATCTATGGGATAAAGCGGAATATCAGAAGTTAAAATGTGAATTGACCAAAAAAAATTTTGACAGTGCAATATTGAAAAATATGGATTTTTCAATGCGCTTGATTAATGAATACTAAAAACTGACTGGCAAAAGAATTTTATTTCCAGAGCCTGCAGCGCTTTCATTACAGTCTCAGAATATACTTTCTATTTTACCTGTAATAGTGTATTCTTTTTATAAAATGATAATACAAGGGGAAAGAACCATGCCGCCAATCAGCACACTAATTAAACCGGCTTCCGGTAACTGCAATATGACCTGCGATTACTGTTTTTACTGTGACGAGCAGAGCAAACGTCAACAGGCATCCTATGGAATGATGAGTGAGGAAACGTTGGAAAATCTGCTTCGGAAGATAATATACCGGGCGGAGGGAAGCTGCAGCATTGCGTTTCAGGGCGGAGAGCCCACTCTTTGCGGATTGAATTTTTATAAAAAGGCTGTAGCTCTGGTACAGCAGTATAATCATGAAAAACAGCTTCAAATCAGCTATGCATTTCAGACAAATGGAACAAATATCACAGAAGAGTGGTGCCGTTTTTTCAAACAGAATAATTTTCTTGTGGGTATTTCATTGGATGGAACCTGGAAAACACATGATAAATACCGGCATTTTCGCTCAGGAGAAGGGACCTTTGACCGAGTGCTGGAAACCTGTAAAATGCTGGATACATATCAGATACCCTATAATATTCTTACTGTTGTAAATGCTGCGACTGCCAGAGAGGTAAGGCAGATTTATAAATTTTATCATAAGAAAGGTTTTGATTATCAGCAGTATATTCCATGCCTGGATCCTGTGTTTGAAGAACAGGGGCAGATGCCATATTCGCTGAGTCCAAAGGCATATGGCACATTTTTGGTGGAATTGTTTCAACTGTGGCACGAGGACTATAAAAATGGTCATGAAGTCTTTATCCGGCAGTTTGACAATTATGCCGGCATTTTGAAAGGATATCTGCCGGAGGCATGCGATCAAAGAGGATGCTGTGGAATTCAGTATGTGATTGAAGCGGATGGCAGTGTTTACCCTTGTGACTTTTATGTACTGGATCCTTATTATCTTGGAAATATAAACAGAAGCTCCCTGCAGGAAATGGACGAAAAAAGGCAGGAGCTTGGCTTCCTGGAAGAATCGTTTAAATTATCGGAGAAATGCCGGCAGTGTCCTTATCTGGGGCTTTGCAGAAATGGCTGCCAGAGAAATCGGATAAAGTGTTCCGATGGTACGTATCAGAACTATTTTTGTGAAAGCTATCAGATGTTTTTTGAATCATGCATGGAGCAATTGAAAGAATTGGCCAGATAGAGCCTCCGGCAGATTGCAGAGGCGTGCAGAGCATGTCATGCGGAGCATGACGGGCCTCGCAGCAAGAACGCAGAGGCATTTTTGCTTACCGGTTTATGGAGAGGGCTGCTGCAGAGAGATGAGGAGCGGAATTCTTCATCCATGTACGGCGTTGCCTGTTCAGACATCTTCTGTTTTCGGATTTAATGTCTGCCAATGGAGGGTGCCTGAACAGGCAATGATGTACAGTTGGATTGAGAAGTTTTGCCCTTGCTTTTCTGCAGCAGCCTTTTTTGCGATAGCAAAAAATTATACAGTATTTTATATAAATTGTACTGTTTTAACTTGTAAATTCAAGTATAATAGTCATTAGTGCCACTGGCGCTCAGCAATACAGCAGGAACGTGGGGGAGCTCTTGAACATTAAAGCAAGAACGCCCCTGCGTTCTTGAACCACAATCAAAATGAGGGAATATATGAACAGAAAATGGCTTCTTCGGGCGGCAGCGGCAATCGTGCTGTCGGGTGTTTTACTATTTTTTATTTCAGATAGCTGGGACAGGGAGATACGGGAGGATAAAAAGGTGCTGGCGGTCAGTACCATCGGCCCGACTCATGACTGGGCGGCAGATGTGATGAAATATGCGAAAGAGGAACTAGAGAAGGTAGGGCAGGAGGAGAACTGGGAGACGATGTGTGTGGCGGCGGAGGATTCTTATGAGCAGTCCCAGCAGATCGTAGAACTGGTAAAGCAGCAGGTTGACTGCATTGTGATGCTGCCCATGGACGGAGCTTCTCTGAAGACAGCGGCGGTCACGGTGCAGAGTGCGGGGATTCCACTGGTGAATTTTGACCGTGAGATTCCGGAATTTGCGCCGACTGCTACGATAAAGGGAGATAATCGTGGAATCGGGGTGGAGACGGCCAGGTATTTTAACAATTATTTTCCACAGGGTACCACCGTGCTGGAACTGATGGGGGATACCTCTACGGTGCCGTTTCAGCGAACGGATGGATATGACAGTACGATCAATGAAAATTTTACAAAAATCCAGGTGGGATATACGGAGTGGCAGAGAGAATATACGAAGCAGTTGTTCACCCAGTGGATCAGCCAGCAGGATGCCGGGGTGCTGGCTTCGGTGGGAGCGGTTTTTACCCATGATGATGAAATTGCCCTTGGGGTTCTGGATGTTTTGGATGAGCTGGATCAGCAGGGAAAGCGGGATGAACTGTTTCCGGAATTGAAGGTGATTGCAGGCTCTTCCAGTTCACAAAAGATGTATCAGAGGATTGAAAAAGAGACAAAATACGATCTTTTTTCCATGACATATGAATCTAAAATGATGAAAACGGCGGTTCGGACAGGAGCACAGATTCTGAACGGAGACGGCTACGAAGAAATGAAAATTATTTCCACGGTCATGGTAAATAAGAGCAACGTGGCTTCTTATCTGGAAGAAGGATAAAACCTCCGCTTCTGACAGGCGGCGGATTAGCCGGAGCGTTATGACGGGGAAAGAGGGGACAGATATGGGCAGAAGATATCAACTGGTAGTTGCTGATGACGAGGCAACGATCCGGAAGGGAATGTGCAATTATATTGACTGGGAAAAGATGGGGTTTTCGGTGGCGGCGGATTTTGAAGATGGAAAAGAAACCATTGAGTATATCAGCACCCATAAGGTGGATGTGGTATTTACAGATATTCAGATGGCGGAAATCACAGGTCTGCAGGTGGCCCGCTATATTCATGAAAATCAGCTTCCGGTCAGAGTTGTTATTTTAAGCGGTTATAAAGAATTTGAATATGCAAAGGATGCGATCCGTTTCGGAGTGACCGAATACATACTAAAACCAATTCACATGGAGGAGATCGAACGCGCCTTTTCCAAGATAAAAGAAGAACTGGATGAGCAGGAGCGGCAGCAGGCGAAGCAAAAAAGCAGGCAGCAGGATTATGAAGATCTGCTGCCCTGGCTCCAGGAGCAGTTTTGGATGAATGTACTTCTGGGAGGACTGCACAATAAAAACAGCATCATGGAGAAAAAGAATCTTCTGTCCATTCAGTTTAATACGAAAACGCCCTGCGGTGTTATCACAGTAAATCTTCAGATGGAAGAGGATGCGAATCAACAGTATTATCTGCAAAAAGACCACCGCTATAATCTGTTAAATAATATTTTTTCGGAAGAAAACTGCAGGATCGATTTTCATCCGGTCTATCTGTCCCAGGAGGTATTAAAGACCGTGGTCACCACCAGGGAGGAGATGGAGCTTGAAGACTTCTGTATTTTGCTGGAGCAGTGGCTGGTGAAAAAGAAGAATGAGGTAGAGGCGGTTTTGCGGCTGAAGCTGGAAATGAGCATGGAAGGGGCATATCAGGATTTCTTCGAACTGGCAGAACACTATGGTTCCATGCAGATGTATGCTGAAAAAGACGAAAGCAGTCACAGAAAATATTCGTTAAAGCCAGAGGATCAGAACCGGCTTCGCCAGAAATATCAACTGATGATGGATACCATCAATGACGGAGATTTTGAGCTTCTGAACAGTCAGATGGGGAATCTTCTGTTTGAATTCCGCAATCTGCCGCTGGAAGAAGTAAAGGAGCTTCTTTTGGATATATTTTCCATGTTTCAGCAGAAATTGATGAAAATGAGCCAGGAGTTGTGGACGGAGGCAAAGGAAACCATCGCCTATTCCAGAATTCTGGAGGCTCAGAATTCAAAGGAACTAAAAAAAATCTGTTCGGAGTTTCTGCAGATTTTAATGGAGCTTGTGAAAAAAAGACAGGACGATGTGTCAAAGAATATTATTGATAAGGTGACCAATTACGTAAAACAGCATTATCAGGAAGAGATTTCCCTGGATCTTCTGGCGGAAAAATATTATCTGAATTCCTCCTATCTATGCCGTTTATTTAAAAGAAACACTGGTGTCGGGCTTACGGATTATATGATCGAGCTTCGAATGGAAAAAGCAAAGGAGCTGCTGCTCCTGGGAAAGTATAAGATCTATGAGGTGAGCCAGATGGTAGGATACCGGAGTGATAAATATTTCTTCCGGGTATTTAAACAGTATACGGGACAGGCACCCACAGAGTTTCTTAGAAGTAATCTGGAGTAGCTTATGAAAACGAAAAAAAAGAATCTTATTATTCAGTTATTGCATGATTATCGGTTCAACAGTATTCTGGTACGAAATTTTATCATGATTCTGCTGGTGCTTTTATGCTCCTTTCTGGGAGTCATGCTTTTGATATCCGTAAAAATGGATCAGTTGATCGAAAAAGAGGTCAGTACCATCAGCAGCAACAGCCTGAGACAGACGGCGGAACGAATGGATACGGTGGGAAAAGAAGTTGTGCAGATTTCGGCACAGCTTTCTCTGGATGATGATATTATGGAATTTCTGCTGACGGATACCAGTGATGACAGCGTAGACCACAAGGAAACCCTGCTGGCCAGAGAAAAGCTGGATCAGTATGCGGGGATCTTTGAATATGTGGATTCTATCTATATTTATTCCAGTAAAAGCAATTATCTGCTGACGGAAGAAGGGGGAGGCAACATTGGGGAGTTTGCCGATCTGACCTGGTACAATAATCTTACGGAGCGTATTTATGAGCCTGCCCGCATGATCAGCCGGCTGAAGGAAAATAAGTATCCCTATCTGCTCACTTACATTCTTCCGGTCAGACTGACTCAGATGCAGTTTCTGGGCGGGATCATTGTGAACGTAGATGTGGAGCAGCTGGGAGAGTTCGTTGCCGCGGGTACCGATGAAAATCTGTTGATCATCGATGAAAGGGATAATATAATTTTCAGTTCTGCGGAAGAATTCCGAATGAAAAAATGGACACAACTGGACTTTTATCAGGATTATATTGCGCGGGAGGGAGAGAGCCAGACGCTGAAGCGAAAAGGTGATTCCGTCGTATTGACCATGCTGGGCTCCTCTGAATTTAACTGGCGCTATGTCTCTATGGTGCCTTTGAGAAAATATCAGGATTATCAGAAAGACCTGCATGATTTTATTCTGGTGATCGTGCTGGTTCTTGGGATTCTTACGGTGGCAAGTGCGGTATTTATTTCCATTTACAGCTACGAACCGGTAAAGAACATTATCAGCCTTTTGAAAAATCCGGATTCTTATGATGTAAAACAGTTCAGTGAGTTTCGAAATGATGAAATACATGAGATCATACAGAACATTATCCACAACTTTTATTCCAACAACCGGCTGCAGGATGATCTGCAGGAATACCTGGCAATCACCAACCGGGCTCAGATTATTGCGCTGCAGGCTCAGATCAGCCCTCATTTTCTGTATAATACCCTGGAAAATATAAGGTGGAAAGCATTCGCAATCTGTAAAGGGGATAATGAGGTATCCCAGATGATACTGAAACTGTCGGAGCTGCTGCGCATCAGCCTGGAAAATGAGAAACAGATTATCTCATTGAGAGAGGAGCTGGATAATGCAAAGCTGTATATCGACATTCTCCAACTGCGCTATGAGGATAAATTATCGGTGGACTGGGAGATCGCCGAAGATCTTATGGCCTGTCAGATCGTGAAGGTCAGCCTTCAGCCCTTAATAGAAAATGCAGTCTACCACGGAATTAAGCCTCTGAGGGGAAAAGGCTGTATCGTGATCCGGGCCTGGAGCTGGCAGGACACCATTTATTTGTCCGTGACGGATAACGGGCAGGGAATGACGCGGGAGGAATGTGAAAAGCTGAATCAGGATATGGCGGATAAATATCAGCAGAAGTCCGGTCATATCGGAGTAAGGAACGTGAACCAGCGGCTGAAGCTTCTGATGGGGGAGCGCGCGGGGCTGCATATTGACAGTGAAGCCGCCAAAGGAACCACGGTTACGATGTACTTTCCATTGTGCAAAATGTAACATGTACTCGTATAGGAAAGTGCTCCTATACGAGAACAGCCTTCGGCACACGTTCAAAGGATTGTGTCAGCCCGTTTGCCGAAGGCAAATTCAGGATGGGCTGATGCTCGATGCGGAAAGGATGGAGAATGAAAAAATGGGGATTTGCACTGCTGATGCTGACCACAGTCCTGTTTCTTCTGATCGGCGAGAAGCTGCTTCGGAAATCAGATGTGTTGTCTGCGGTGAATGAAACGGAGATGGTTACTTTAAAATGGATGGTCTATGGAGAAAAATATCAGGAATCAGATCAGGTATTTACTGCCTTTAACGAGCTGCTGCACCAGACTTATCCTAATATTTCAGTGGAGTTCGAAGTAGTTTCAAAAGATAATTATCAGAAGAAATGGAACATGAAAATGGCGAATACCGAGGTGGTGGATCTGGCATGGATGGGGAGTGAGGTGCTGGATTTTTCAAAAGAGGTGAAGCAGGGATCCCTTATGGCACTGGATTATCTTTTAAATACCTATGGTCAGAATCTGAAGCAGAACATTCCGGAGGAGCTGTGGAAAAAGCAGAAAAGGGATGGGAATACCTATGCCATTCCGGTTCCGGGAGTACTGTACCGGAAAAATGCGGTGCTGACGGTGAATCAGGATCTCATGGAACGATATGGGGATTTTGATCAGATTATCGAAGACAATCAGAGCAGCCACTATACCACATTGAAATGCTTTGAAGGAATGGAGACATTTTTAAAAGAGGCAAAGGACCACAATGCGCTTGGAACCGGTGTTTCTTATCAGACGCTGTGCACGATTGCAGATAAGGGATACGAGGGAATTTATGGGGAAGACTGCCCTTTTATCATCCGGATCTTTGATCGGGAGCCGGTAGTCTATAATAAATATTCGCTGGAATCATACCGGGCACTATTTGAGACAATGGCAAAATGGTACCAGAAAGGATACATTCGGCAGGATGTGCAGTATCTGCTGGATCCTACCAGCAAGGATGGTAAAAAATCCGGAAATATTCTGTTTGTAGAAGAATATGGGGAGAACAAATCCGTGTATGATTCGAAGGATACAGAATATACCGCACTTCGGGGAGAACTGGATGGATACCGGTTTATTTCGTGGGAAAGCTGCCGCAACTGCCTGGTGATACCAAAAACGGCCAGGCATCCGGGGGAGGCTGTACAGGTGCTGGACTTGCTGAATTCCGAAGAAGGAATAGAACTGTACCGGCTGCTGGCCAATGGAATTGAAAAGGAGCAGTACATTCGCATCAGTGAGGATTCCAATGTGATCGCCCGGATGATGGATAATGACCGGAATTACCGCTACAGCCTGTCTCCGGTCAATATAGGAAATGTATTTCAGAACTATGAGCTGGCAGAAGGGGAATTCGACCAGATCAGAGAATATAACGAAGAAGCGCTGGAGTCCGCCCTGATCGGTTTCGAACTGGATACCAGGATGTTTGCCATTGAGATGGCCAGGGTGGAGCTGGTGGTAAAGAAATATAAAGAAATGCTGTGTCAGGGAGTTGCAGAGGACTGGGAAGCGGTATATCAGGAATTTCTGCAGGAGATGAAGGAGGCGGGATCCAACGTGATCATCCGGGAGGCTCAGAAACAGATTGACAGTTTTCTTTCCAATCCATAAATTGGTTACGAAACATAAAATAAGATACGAAATTTCGCACCGGATACGAAACAGAAGCCAAGGTCAGGAGGTAAAAGGAGCGGACGAAGGTGCAGAGGATGCACCTCAAAAAAGGCATCAGATCTGTTATAGTTTATGCATCAGTAAATATTGTGTTAAGCAGATCACGACAACAATGGATGGCATTGGATGCCAAGAAGGAGGACAAGGATGAGATTAAGAAAACTGGCAGCAGGACTGGCGGCAGCAGGTGCATTGACACTGACTATGGGGATGGGCGCTTTGGCAGATGAAATCGCAGTTATGGTTCCCAGTGCGGATCATGGCTGGACCGGAGCAGTATTGAGCTATGCGCAGGAAAAGGTGGATGAGATTAATGCTGGCGGAACCTATACGGCGAAGCTGTATGCGGCTACTGATGTTGAGAATCAGATCCAGCAGGTAGATGATCTTCTGGCGAATACGGACGGACTTTCAGGGATCGTTATTCTGCCTTACGATAATGGACTTCAGTCAACACTGGAGAAAATCGCTGCAGCAGATGTTCCTTTCGTTCAGTTTGACCGCTGTATTTCCAGTGATGTGATCGATGCAAAGGTTGTGGCTAATGTAAAGGGCGATAACGAGGGAATCGGTTATGAGACAGCAAAACGGTTTATTGCAGAAGGCCTGACGAAAGATGATTATGTCTATGAGATGATCGGTGACAATTCATCCGTTCCAGAACTTCGATCCAAAGGTTTCCGTGATTATCTGACAGAGCAGGGCTGGTCAGATGAAGAGATCGACAGCGCAGTTGTAAAATCAGCAGCTACCGGCTGGAGCCGTGATACAGGAAAAGAATTATTTGAGTCCTGGTTCGGCAGTGCACAGTGTGACACCTCAAAAAATCTCTGGATCTATACTCATGATGATGAGATCGCGATGGGCATTCTGGAATCTTTAAATGGCGCAGCTCTGGATACCACGAAAAAAGATGCATTTCTGGCAAACTTTAAAGCACTGTCCGCATCTTCAGGACTGGCTGAGATCTATGCTGTTATGAAGGGAACTCATCAGACGATCACATGTCCTGAGACCTTTGACCTTTTCTCTGTAACTTATGATCCGGCTATGATCAAAGAAGCAGTGAATGTTCTGGAGAAACATATTTCCGGTGAAGAGATCGAACAGGATTATGTCATTCCGGTTTCTGTAGTAGATAAAGAAAACGTTAATGATTTTCAGCCTTTCGGAAGCTATGATGAGAAATAATAAATCCTGATCACGGGATAGACTTATCAATAGGGCTGTCGCACCAGGCTAAGGCTGGGTTTGGCCTGCAGATATACAGTGCAGGCAAGTCCTCCCAAAGCCCGGTGAGGCAGCCTCATTTGCTGGAAACAGATTTTGAATGGGCATATGTTCAATGAGAGGGGCTGAAAAATGGAATTATTAAAGATGGAACAGATACAAAAAGCTTTTTTCGGCGTCAAGGTCCTGGAGGATGTCTCACTGGTGGTGGAAGAGGGAGAGGTGCATGCCCTGCTGGGGGAAAATGGAGCGGGAAAATCCACATTGATGAATATTCTTTCCGGTGTGTATACCAGGGACGCCGGGACGGTGGTTTTCGCAGGAAAGGAACTGCAGAACGGCTCGATCGCTGCTGCAGAACAGGCTGGAATTGCATTTGTTCACCAGGAACTGAATATTTTTAATGATCTGAAGGTATATGAAAATCTATTTTTAGGTAAGGAATATGTAAATCGTTTTGGACGTCTGGATAAAAACCGGATGCGGAAGGAAGCAGAAGAACTGCTGATGGAGATGGGAGTGCAGATGGATCCGGAGCAGTCAGCAGATGAACTGGATACAGGAAAAAAACAGCTCCTGGAGATTGCAAAGGCACTGCATTCAAAGGCAAAGCTGATCATTTTAGACGAACCCACGACTGCATTGAATAAAGAAGAAATTGTTCATTTATTTGAACTGATCCGCAATTTAAAAGAGAAAGGAACTACCTTTATTTTTATTTCTCATAAAATGCCGGAGATTTTTCAGATCGCGGACCGTTATACCGTACTGAGAAATGCAAGATTTATCCACAGCGGAAAGATTTCGGAGACAAATGCAGAACAGGTAACCCGCTACATGGTAGGAGAGACCTACAGCAATGAAGATCTCTATAAGAACAGGGAGCTGGGAGAAACTGTCCTGGAGGTAAAGGAAATCTGCGGAAAGGATTTTGACAGGGTATCCTTTGAACTGAAAAAAGGTGAGATCCTTGGTTTTACCGGACTGCAGGGGGCAGGGTGTTCTGAGGTGATGCAGGCTCTGTTTGGCTATCTGCCGATCACTTCCGGTACGGTGACATTTCGGGATCAGACGCTGCCCGGAGGCATTCATCAGGCGATGAAGCATAAGGTGGGGATGGTGGCTGCGAACCGAAAAGAAAATTCAGTGGTGGCGGATATGACATTGCTGGAAAATATGTATCTTTCGGAGCATACGATTTCGGGAAGAAAGCTGCATATTTATAAGCAGCAGGAACAAAAAAAATATGAAAATTATCATTCCATGCTGAATATCAAGGCAAACAGTTCACAGGATTTGATTACCAGCCTGTCCGGCGGCAATCAGCAGAAAGTCATTCTGGCCAGATGGCTGAATACAAATGCAGAACTTCTGCTGCTGGATAATCCGACTCAGGGGATTGATGTGGGAGCGAAAGAAGAGATCTACCGTCTGATTTTAGAACTGGCACAAAAGGGTATCACGATCATCGTCAATACGCTGGAGATACCGGAATTGAAGAAAATCGCGGATCGCTGTATTGTGTTTTACCACGGACGCATCATGGCGCAGTTACCTCATGACGATTTGAATGAAGAGGCCGTTATGCTGTATGCGACCGGTGCTGTAGATGGACAAAAGAATAAGACGGAGGGAGCATATGTCTAAACGGATAAAATATTTTTGGAGCAATTATAATTTTATAATCATTTTTCTCGGAATCTTTATTGCATACCTGTGCATCAACGGTTCTCAGACGAGCTGGACAACAGTTACCAATATACTGCTGCACAGCGCTATTCTGGGTACAGTGGCACTGGGCATGGGCATGGTGATACTGACCGGTGATATTGATCTGTCGGTAGGATCCTCTTTTGTACTTGGCGGCGGCATCACCATTGTACTTTTTAATCAGGTGAACAGCATTTTTCTTACCCTGCTGTGTGCGCTGATCCTGGGGGGCATCTTTGGTTTTATCAATGGCTTTCTGGTAGGTAAATGCAAGATGCCGTCCTTTATTGTAACGCTGGCGACCATGCTGATCTACCGTTCGGTTTCCCAGTATATGATGAATGAAATGGGAGAGACCAGATACAGTGTGGATGCATCCCAGTCCAGCTATCAGGCATTATTTAATTTTGGAAATGGGAATCTTCTGACGATTTCATTAATCGCCATTGTTTTTTTCCTGATCGCGCTACTTCTGATTTACGTCACGAATTCCACACGATTTGGAAAAAGAGTATATGCGTTAGGCAGCAATGAAAAGGCGGCAAAGCTGGCGGGCGTAAATGTGATCTGGACACGTATTTCGGTTTTTGTCATCTGCGGTGTGTGCACCGGCCTGGCGGCATTTCTGAAAATTGCCAAGGACACTTCGTTCGACCCTGCCACATCAGGAAAGAACTATGAATTGTATTCCATTGCAGCAGTGGTCATCGGCGGCATCAGCATGTCCGGCGGCAGAGGAAAAATCATGGGAATTATTTTCGGAACCATGTCTTTTACCCTGATCGATAAGATTATCACCGCGCTGGGGATGAATGCGCTCTTAAATGATACGGTAAAAGGAGTGATCCTTCTGGTGGCAGTGGGCCTGCAGATGGTTCAGAAGAGATCAAGAGACTAAACATAAGCTTGTGTCAAGTTTTCTATGAAAACTTGACATGCAGCGTCAGCCCATTTGCCGGAGGCAAATTTAAGATGGGCTGATGTTCCACAAAGTTTGTGTCAAGTTTTCTGTGAAAACTTGACATGCAGCGTCAGCCCATTTGCCGAAGGCAAATTTAGGATGGGCTGATGTTCCATAATAAGGAGGAAGGAATTATGAGCAGATTATTGACGATTATGACATGTCAGTGGGCAGATCTTACGATGGAGGATATGTGCCGGAAAGCAAAAGAAATGGGATATGACGGGCTGGAACTGGCCTGCTGGGGCAATCATCTGGATGTGAAACGGGCGGCAGAAGATGATGGTTATGTGGATGAGGTAAAGGCACTTCTGAAAAAATATGATCTGAAATGTGAAGCTCTGGCAGCGCATATTATCGGCCAGTGCGTGGGCGATTACAATGATCCCCGATTAAACAATTTTGCACCGGCCGAGCTGGCGGACCAGCCGGATGCCATAAGAAAATGGGCAGTCGAAACGATGAAGTATGCGGCTGTAGCGGCAAAGAAAATGGGCTGCAGTGTTATTACCTGTTTTACCGGTTCTCCGATCTGGAAATACCTGTATTCTTTCCCGCAGACGTCAGAAGAGATGGTTGAAGCAGGCTATCAGGAAATCTATGACCTGTGGACACCGATACTGGACGTATTTGTAGAAAATGGAATCAAATTTGCGCTGGAAGTTCATCCGGGAGAAATAGCGTTTGATTATTATTCCACGCAGAGACTGCTGAAAAAATTTGCGGATCGGCCGGAATTTGGCCTGAACTTTGATCCAAGTCATTTAATCTGGCAGGGCGTTACACCTCATCTTTTCCTGCAGGATTTTGCAGACAGAGTCTATCATGTGCATATGAAGGATGCGGCGGTGACTCTGGATGGAAGAAGTGGTCTGCTGGGATCACATATTGATTTTGGTGATTTGAGAAGAGGCTGGAATTTCCGCTCCCTGGGACATGGAGATGTGAATTTTGAAGAGATTATCCGTGTATTAAATGCTATTGGTTATGAAGGACCGTTGTCTGTCGAATGGGAAGACAGCGGAATGGAACGGGAATATGGAGCAAAAGAAGCCGCTGAATTTGTCCGCAAAATTGATTTCAAAGCATCGGATATTAAATTTGATGAGGCAATTGCCAACTGATTGACAGAAATTCATACAGGGGGAAATAATCTATGGAGAAAAGAAGCAGACTTCGTTATGGTATGGTGGGCGGCAGTCTTGGCGCATTTATCGGTGGTGTGCACCGAAGAGCGATTGCGCTGGAGGAGACAGCGGATCTGGTGGCCGGCTGTTTTAGTTCACAGAATGAAAAAAATCAGAAAACAGGTCAGTTTTATGGAATAGGACAGGATCGTATTTACAAAAATTATCAGGAAATGGCACAGAAAGAAAAAGAACGGGAAGACGGGATTGATTTTGTCTGTATCGTGACACCCAATGCCACACATTATGAAATTGCAAAGGCATTTCTGGAAGCAGGCATTCATGTGGCATGTGAAAAACCGCTGTGTTTTACCGTGGAAGAGGGACAGGAACTGGAGCAGATCGCAAAAGAAAAGAAGCTTTGTTTTGCGGTGACCTACACCTATACCGGGTATGGAATGGTGAAGTTTGCGAAAGAACTGATTGAGAAAGGTGAGATTGGCCAGATCGTCAATGTGAATGCAGAATACCTGCAGGACTGGCTGATCGATGAAATCGGCGGCGGAGACCAGACTACGACGAAGATGTCTGTATGGCGTACTGATCCGGAGAAGAGCGGCATTTCTAACTGTGTAGGAGATATCGGTACTCATATCGAAGATACCGTGGCATATATGACGGGCCTTCATCCGAAAAAAGTGGCAGCCGTGCTGGACTGCTACGGGATGGATCTGGACCTGAATGCCAACATTCTGGTGGAGTATGAGAATGGAGTCCATGGCGTGTACAGTTGTTCTCAGGTTTGTGCGGGACATCTGAATGGTCTGGTGATCCGTATCTTTGGGTCAGAAGGCTCAATTGAATGGGTACAGGAAGATCCGAATTACCTGAAGGTCACCAGGAAAGGCCAGCCAACCCAGATTTACAACCGTGGCACTGGCTGTATCACAGGCATGGCAGCGAAACTGAACCATATTCCATCCGGCCATCCGGAAGGTCTGACCTATGCGTTTGCCAATATTTACCATGCATTTATGCAGGAAGTTCTGGATCAGATCAACGGAGAAACAGGGGATGGGCAGGATTATGATTACCAGGATGTGTCAGATGGGGTGATGGGAGTGAAATTCATCCATGCAGTGGTAGAGAGCAGTCAAAAAGGAGCGGCTTGGGTTGAAGTGTAGTGAAAGTGGATGCAAAGTAATGTAGTAACGGTTTTGTATACAATGGTCAGAAGAGAAAAAATACTTGGTATAATTAAATACTCAATAATCTTTAAAATTATATTATAAAAATGGGAGTGCTACACTACGAGTCCGGGGGCATCTCTTCAATCCAAATGTACTGCATAGCTTGAACTGGTGTCTTCTATCAGCGGACGTTACGTCCGATTATGGAAGATGCCTGTCCAAGCACAGCCGTACTTGGATGAGGAGATGCCCCGGACTCTTAGTGCGGCAACCTGCTTTTTTACTGCGATGTGCGAAATCCACTTATGATTGTCATGGCAGTGCATCCGGTATCTGATTCAGGATCGCGATCTGCTCCTGGGTAAGGCCGCTGGTATTCTCGTTACTGCCCTGACTGCCATTACCGGTCTGCCCGGAAGACGAATCGCCGAAGATAGTGATATCGCCATTGCCGCCGATTGTGCCGTTGCCGCTTGCACCATCGGTTGTGCCGTTGCCGCTTGCACCATCGGTTGTGCCGTTGCCGCTTGTACCATCGGTTATGCCGTTACCGCCGCCGATGGTTCCGGTACTGCCATCGGCTCCACCAGGTGTATCGGCGTTTCCGCTGCCGGAAGCGGCGCCAGTATGATCCGCGGCGCCATTGCCATTGGCATTTCCATTTGCAGCATCCCCTCCGGCGGCCGTTCCGCCGGGAGCCGCCTGGTCATTTCCCACGCCCATATCATCCAGCATATCATCGTAAATGGCGGCCTGATCTGTGCTGTAGATCGTGATGGCATCGGGGGAGATGTCAGAGTTGCCGGAGGTCTCTGACTGGGTGATATCCACCTGGGCTCCGCTGCCGTGGATGCTGCAGTACTGGCCTGGCTGGGTGCCTGCCTCGAACTTCTCGGAATAGCTGCTGCAGACGCCGGGAATGGCTACCAGACCTGAGTCTTTGCAGATGTCTACGGTGACGATATTGCCCGGTACCTGGAAAGAGGTGACCGGCAGGTTGGCGTGGATGCGGGACATGATGGAGGTCCAGAGCACCTTGTTGTAGGTATGGTAAATGCCCTCACTGGGCAGATCTTCGTTGTTGTCATAGCCGCCCCAGACACAGCAGGTGTAGTAGGGGGTGAAGCCGGCGAACCAGATATCTTTGTAGCTGGATGTGGTTCCGGTCTTTCCGGCTACCGGCATATAGCCCAGGTTGATCTGCCCATAGGCAGTGCCGACTGGATCAGAGACCACTCCCTTCATGGCATCGGTAAGCAGATAAGCGGTGCTTGCTTTCATGGCGGTGGAGGAAGCCGGAGCGGAATTGTCCAGCACCACATTGCCGTATTGATCCAGCACCTGAGTGTAGAATTTGGGCTGAATATACTGCCCCAGGTTGGCGATGGAGGCATAGGCTCCGCACAGTTCCAAATTGGTTACGCCCTTGGTGATGCCGCCAAGAGCCAGAGGCTGGATGATATCAGTGAGGGTTTCAGTTCCGTTATCGTAGCTTTCCACCAGAGAAGTGATGCCCATTGCCTTGGCGTATTCGTAGCCAAGCCGCGGAGAAATCTCCGTGATACATTTTACTGCGACGATATTGATGGACTGCACGATGGCATCCCTTATGGTGGTGGGGCCGGTGTAATTGCCAAGATCCCAGTTGCTGACCTTGGT
This sequence comes from Lachnospiraceae bacterium, assembly GCA_028689585.1. GTDB lineage: Bacteria > Bacillota > Clostridia > Lachnospirales > Lachnospiraceae > Merdiplasma. The sequence goes on from JAQVCW010000013.1 coordinate 67,431, forward strand.
TCCGTCCTCATAATAATATTCTTCGTTGTCGTAGGTGGCAGCCAGTGTTTTGCCGCAGGCATCCAGTGCCGGGGCATAGGCAGTGATGATCTTAAAGGTGGAGCCCGGCTGGCGCATGGTATAGGTGGCACGGTTTAAGGTAAGGCTGGCTTCCTTTTCGCCCCGGCCGCCTACAATGGCTTTGATATAACCGGTGGCCTGGTCGATGATGACCACGGAAGCCTGGGGCTGCGGAGTAATGGTAACACGCTCTCCAAGAACCGTATCATCGGTGCCCAGGACCGAGGCCTTGAAACTTTCCGCACCGGCTTTGGCTTCTTCCGAAGTGGCATACATCAGATCGAAGGAGGGATCGGAGGTGCGGCGTATATAGGCCCGCAGATCCTCGCTTCCGTAATTGGTAATCTCGCCGTCTGTGTTTTCAATGCTGAGGGCATAATCAATGCCCACTTCACTGCCGGATGGAAAATTACCCGGATTTTCGAATTCTTCGTCACAGATCTGCTGAATCGCATCATCTTGGGCGGAGAAGATCCGAAGTCCGCCGGTGTAGACGGCCTTATAAGCCTGTTTGTAGGTATATCCCTTTTCATTCATCAGATCTTCCATGACCTGATCAATCATTGCGTCCTGGTAAAAGGTGTAAATGGAAGAAATGCTGTCTGTATTCTGCTCGTTGGCATGGATGCGGGAATAGACATCATCGGCCATGGCTTCGTCATATTCTGCCTGGGTAATGTAGTCCTGATCCAGCATGTGATCCAAAACACTCTGCCGGCGTCTGGCATTTTTTTCCGGATACACAATGGGATTGTACATGGTGGGGTTCTGGGTGATGCCGGCGATGACGGCAGATTCCGAGAGCGTCAGTTCGGATACGTCCTTGCCAAAATAAGTATAGGCGGCGGCCTGTACCCCATAGCAGCCGGCTCCCAGGTTAATGGCATTGAGATAATCCTCCAGGATCTGGTCTTTGGTCATGGTTCGTTCCAACTGCAGAGCCAGATACTGCTCCTGCACTTTACGGGTGAGCCGGTCCTTAAAGGTGACTTCACTGGTCCAGTTGGGAAATACGCTGTTTTTCAGAAGCTGCTGGGTGATGGTACTGGCTCCTTCGGAAAAGCTGCCGGAGCTGATGCCGATCCAGAAAGCACGGAGAATTCCTTTCGGATCAATGCCGTTATGCTGATAGAAGCGCTCATCCTCAATGGCAACTACGGCGTGCTGCAGATAGACCGGTATCTTGTCCAGCGTCACCAGATCCCGGTTGGCCTCCGGGAGGGTGAGCTTTTGTACTCTCTGACCGGCCTGATTATAGATGTAGGTGGCTGCCTCCGTAGGGGAGACCGCTACATTGCTGATGTCGGGGGCATCTGCAATAATCTTTTTCACTGTGGTATAGCCATAGATGCCGCCTCCGATGACCAGCACCAGAAATGCCAGCAAAACAAGCCGGAGAATGGTAAATTTCACTTTTTTTGCCACTTTTTTTCCGGTCTTGGGTGCAATCTTTTTTGAAATACTTGATTTTCCAAAATTCATCTGTTATCCTCCATATAGTACAAGATTCACGGAGTTTTTTAAAAAGCGGATTTGCCGGGCGAATCGTGCCGCGCAAAAATGCTTCCAATATTCCTGCATCTATTGTATAACGGAACCTTTGAAAAAGTATAGGGGTAGTTTCTTAAAATTTTAATAAGAACAGGAAATGATATGAAGCAGATTAAAATTGTATACCAGGGCGGCGAGGGTGAGATTGTGGAGAAGAAGTCCAGATTCATCGCCACGGTACGGCCGGTGAATTCGGAAGAGGAAGCCCTGGAATTTATTGCGGAGCTGAAGAAAAAATATTGGAACGCCTCACACAACTGTTCTGCCTTCGTGGTGGGGGAGAAGCAGGAGCTGCAGCGGTGCAGTGATGATGGCGAACCCCAGGGAACGGCGGGACGCCCCATGCTGGAGGTGCTGCTGGGAACGGAGCTTCACAATGCGGCTGTGGTGGTGACCAGATATTTTGGAGGTACGCTGCTGGGGACCGGCGGTCTGGTGCGGGCGTATTCAAAAGCAGTGCAGGAAGGGCTGAAAAACAGCCGGATCATAGAAAAAAAATCAGGATTTTTGCTGAAAATCAGGACAGATTATAATGGCATCGGAAAGATCCAGTATCTGCTGGGGCAGCGGGGACTGACGATTACAAATTCGGAATATACGGACAGTGTGACAGTAGAGACACTGGTGCCGGAGGATGAGCTGACCGGATTGAAGGAAGCTGTTACGGAAGGAACCAACGGAAGAGCAGTATTTGAGACGGAAAAGCCGGTCTGCTTCGCATTTTTGGAGGGAGAGCCGATCATCCAGGAAGGAAAAATACCATGACAGATGAGATTTTAGTAAGTGTAAAAGGATTTCAGAATATGGGCGAAGAGCAGGAGAATGAAGTGGAGGTCATTATTCCGGGCAGCTACTGCAAACGCGGTGATATGCACTACATCAAATATGATGAAGTGGTGGAAGGGATGGAGGGCAGTATCCGCAATCTGATCAAGGTTCAGAAGGACAGCATGGAAGTGACCAAAAAAGGACTGACCAATGCCCACATGGTGTTTGAAGAGCAGAAAAAGAATATTACCTATTATGATACTCCGTTTGGCAATCTTCTGGTGGGCATTGCCGCTACGGATATTGACCTGCGGGAGACGGAGGAGCAGATCGATGTGACGGTGAAGTATGCGCTGGAGGTAAATTATGAGCATCTGGCGGACTGTACAATAGATCTGAAGGTGCGCCCGAAGAGTTCCTGCCGCCCGTCCCAGTGGGAGCATATGTAAAAATGAAATGAAAAAAAGAAAACAGTGTAGCTGGTCAGGTACGGAACAGTTATAAAGCAGTAAATTATTATCAGCGAAAACGGGTGTCAATTACCCTGCGAAAGGAGATCTGAAGGTACCATGGAGAGAAGAAATCAGCCGATAGCGGTGTTTGATTCTGGAGTTGGGGGAATCAGCGTTCTGCGTGAAATGGTGCGGCTGATGCCGAATGAAAACTTTTATTTTAGAGGTGATTCCATTCATGCACCTTTTGGGACGCGGCCGTTTCATGAGATACAGAAGCTGACACTGGACAACATTGCCCATATGGCCCAAAAGGGGATCAAAGGAATCGTGATTGCCTGCAACACCGCCACCAGTGTGGCAATTGAACTGCTGAGAAATACCTATATCGACATTCCGGTGGTGGGGATCGAACCGGCCCTGAAGCCGGCGGTCATGGAAAGCAGACACGGAAAAGTTCTGGTCATGGCTACACCGATGACGGTGCATGCAGAGAAGTTCTGCAGACTGATGGCACAGTATCAGGGGGAAGCGGAAATTATTCCCCTGGGCTGTCCGGGACTGATGGAGTTTGTGGAAGCCGGCAGTCTGGAAGGACCCAGGCTGCAGGAATATCTGAAAAAACTGCTGACACCAAAGCTGCTGGAGGGGGTGAATTCCATCGTGCTGGGATGCACTCATTATCCATTTGTACGAGGGGCAATCCGGGAAATTACCGGTCCGGGGCCTCATCTGATTGACGGAAGTGAAGGCACCGCCAGAGAACTGCAGCGCAGGCTGGATGAGTTCGACTTACTGACAGATCGGAAAGAACGCGGAACGGTGGTTTTTGAAGAGAGCATTCCGGATAAGATTAAGCTGTGCCGGTTTCTGCTGGAACGGGATGTATGGGCAGAGTGAGTGCAGCGGATGACGCTGTCTGATCGTCATTTCAGAAAGAATTTCATGCTGCTTTTAGAGGGAACCGGGGCTATAAATAACAGACCTGTTTTTCTCTGAAAATTTTCTTATAAAAAAAGATGCCGCAGACCAGGGAAGTTTAAATTTTCTCCGGGTGCAGGCATCTTTCTTTATAGATCGGAAGCGAAAACGGTGATGGCTGTTGGCAGCAGGGTATTCAGCAAATTTTAGCTGATATGATATTTGACAAACATCTCCTCCAGAAAATCCACATCCTGTGAAAGACGGGGCAGCAGTGCCAGTTCTCCCCCATGGCTCATGGCGGCAATCAACTGAAGCATACGGCTGGTACCCAGTTCCAGCCCCTGCCGGGTACCCAGTTCCAGTCCCTGTTTTATGGCTTTTTCTGCGATTCCTTCTCCCAGATTACACATTTCGTTTATCTCCTTTTCCATTTTTTTGCTTACAGCAATATCAAATTCTTGTAAAATAGCCTTTTTCTGTTCCATGGGTGCTGTGGGTGACAGCAGGGCATTTAGTAAATGAAAGTATGCGTTTCCTCCATTCAATTCCTCCTTTCCGATACGAAAGAGGAACTGCTATAGAAGCTGCTCATTGACAGGTCACCGGTTCCCCCTCCGCCATATTCTATTGTTTTCATATGGGGATTGGTTACCGATATGGTATAGATTTTTCCCTGATATGTATTTTTAGTTTAATGCGATACTGTTATTATGTCAAGTGAAACTTTGCATTCCGTATTTTAAATTATGCAGAACAGCTCACTTTGTCTGTGAGTTAAAAATGACAAACCTGGCAGTAAGAACGCAGAGGCGTTTTTGAAATTGGAGTCCAATTAGAAATTTTCCAATTGGATTTCATAGGCAGCAGAGACAACCGCAAGGAAACGAAAAAAGGCTATCCTCTACTTCCATAGAGGACAGCCCTGTGATCTGCTTATTTATTTTTTCTTTTTTTCGGCTCTGCTTCTTCTTTTGGTTTTCGGCTAAAACGTGCTTTCTGCCTTGCCCAGAAGCCTAATTTCTTTTTCGGAGCTTCCAGAGGACCGCGTACACCCTTGACTTCCATGATATAAATACCGCTGACTACTGCTTTTACCTCTTTCTTCAGAGGGATCAGATCGAAAATCTTGGCATCGGCCACCAGCGTCATAATCTTTGGTCCGACTTTGGCTTTGACAATCGGAAGTTTGGAACGGCGCATCAGCTTTGGTGTCTGGTCGATCACCATCTGGGGAAGACCGGACTGCTTAATGGGCATCATCTTCTTATCTATAATCAGCATGGACATGGTCTGCTTGGCAGCTTCCATCTGTTCCTGCTGTACCGCCTGCTTTTTCTGCAGCTTTCTGCCTACAAAATACAGAACAATCAGCGCAATTACCAGTATAACTAGAATGATCAGTAAAACTTTTAGAAATGTTGACATATGTACCTCCTCATATTTCCCGGAAAACCGGACTTTCGCACTCCATTTTATCATCCTTTGTCCGAAAGTGCAACAAAAGATGAAAGAAAAGTTCACCAAAAGTTCAAGATTTCAACGTATTTTTCCAGTGCGCAAACAGGAGATATGTGATATACTGTTTTAGAAATGCATAGCTTTAGCCATGCTGGAGCTGGCGAGGGAAATCATTTGTGGAAAAAAATCGAGAGGATGTATTCATTATGAAAAGAAAAGTACTTGTGGCATTATTGCTGGGAACTGCATGTTTGGCAGCCGGCTGTTCAAAAAAGAGCGCAGAGACAGAGAAGGCAACCGAAAAGGTTGTGACCGAGGCGGCAGCAGAAGCAGGAGCAACCGAGGCATCAGCTACGGAAGCATCAGCAGCGGAGACGGAGACAGCGGCTAAGACGGCTTCTTCCGATGAGACTGAAACTGAAACGGCAGCAGAGGCTGTGACAGAAGCAGCCAGCGAAGAGGCGACGGAGGCAGCGACAGAAGCAGCTTCCGAGTCAGCAGAGGATACCACAGAAGCGGCGAGCGAGGCGGCAGAAGAAGAGACAGAAGCAGAACTGGGCGAGAGACCTGAGTATACCGCACTGGATTATGTTACACTGGGCGTTTATACCGGGCTGGAAGTGACAGTGGATCCGATTGAAGTGACAGAAGAGGAGATCGACAGCTCCGTAGAGGGTGCAATCACCAGCGCAGATAAATATGACGAGATAGCAGATGGCACAGTGGAAAATGGTGACGTCGTTAATATCGATTATGAAGGCAAACTGGACGGAACGGCATTCGATGGCGGCACAGCGACAGGATATGATCTGACGATTGGCTCAGGAAGCTTTATCGAAGGCTTTGAAGAGGGACTGATCGGAGCAAAGGCCGGTGATACACTTGATCTGAACCTTACCTTCCCGGAGGATTACAGCAGTACAGATCTGGCAGGCAAGGAAACCGTATTTACCGTTAAGGTAAATGCAGTCAAGAGAATGCCGGAAGTGACGGATGATCTGGTCGGCGAACTCAGTGATGGTGAATATACTACAGTAGATGCCTATCGTACGTATATGAAGGAACAGCTTCTTCAGGATAAAGAGGCAACACAGCAGAATACCATTTCTTCTGAACTGATGACTCAGTTATACAATACCTGTAAAGTGAATGATTATCCTCAGGATCTGGTAGATTACAGTGTTGCATCCATGTCAAATACATACAAGGGATATGCAGAATCATACGGTATGGAGTTCGCTGATTTCATTTCCACTTATTTCGGAATGACAGAAGACGAATTCAATACTGAGGTAGAAGCATCTGTAAAACAGAGTCTTGAGCAGGAACTGATTTTGAAAGCAATTGCAGAGCAGGAAGAGATCACTGTCTCAGATGATGAATATGAAACAGGATGTGCGAATTATGCGGAGCAGTTTGGATATGAATCTGCAGATGCTCTGAAAGAAGCATTTGACAAGCAGACCATTGAAATCAGCCTGCTGATGGATAAGGTACTGGATTTTGTGACAGAAAACAGTGTAATCACAGAAACTGCTGAGACAGAGTCTGAGTCTGAGACTGAGGCAGTATCAGAAGCAGCCAGTGAAGAGGCAGCAGAAGCAGCTACTGAGGCAGCCAGTGAAGCAGCATCCGAAGAAGCGGCTACCGAGGCGGCATCGGAAGCAGCCAGTGAAGAGGCAACAGAAGCAGCCAGTGAAGCAGCCGAAGATGTGACAGAAGCGGCGGAATAACAGAACGAGTCAGCCAGTCGGGTACGAAACAACTGCAAAACAGAGATAAAAGTTAAAAAATCCAGGCGAAATATCAGCCTGGATTTTTTTGCTTCTATTTTTTACAAACATTAAAAAATTATAAAAAGAAATAAAATTTTGCTGATTAAATTCCTTGAAAGTGAAGCAGGTATCACATATAATAGAAAAGATAAATTTTAATCATATAAAAAAGACAAATGAGGAGGATATTATGGGTAATTCTAATGAAGCAATTCGCGATGCCAGAAAGCTGGGCATCCCCAAGATGTTAATTCTGGGCCTGCAGCATATGTTTGCCATGTTCGGAGCGACCATTCTGGTACCGATTCTGGTAAACAGCTATTTTAAGCAGGCGTGCGGAGAGGATTTGACCAGGGGACTGACGGTTTCTGTGACATTGTTCTGTGCAGGCTTTGGTACGCTGCTGTTTCATGTGTGTGCCAAGATGAAGGTTCCTGCATTTCTGGGATCATCTTTCGCATTCCTCGGTGGTTTTTCTACCGTAGCAAATCTGAGCAATGGTATTTACAAGGGAATGAATGTGAATGATAAAGCGGCTTATGCCTGCGGCGGTGTGGTAATCGCAGGTCTTTTCTACCTGGTTCTGGCGCTGATCATCCGCCTGGTGGGTGTAAAGCGCGTAATGCGTTTCCTTCCGCCGGTAGTGACCGGACCGGTTATCATCTGCATCGGCCTGAGCCTGGCAGGCTCCGCTATTAATAATGCGTCCACCAACTGGTTCCTGGCTTTGATTGCTCTGGCAGTGATCATTATATTCAATATCTGGGGCAAGGGAATGTTTAAGATCATTCCTATCTTAATGGGTGTGGTGATCGCCTATGCAGCAGCTCTGATCATGAATGCCTGCGGTATGACCAATCCGGACGGCTCCGCTATTTTGAATTTTGCTTCCATATCAGCTTCCGGCTGGGTGGGACTGCCTCCTTTCCAGATTTGTAAATTCGATGTGACTGCAATCCTGGTCATGGCTCCTATCGCCATTGCGACCATGATGGAGCATGTAGGCGATATGTCAGCAATCTCCGCTACGGTGGGAGAAAATTATCTGGCGGATCCGGGACTTCACAGAACGCTGATGGGAGATGGACTGGCAACATCACTTGCCGGACTCATCGGCGGTCCTGCGAATACAACTTATGGTGAAAATACCGGTGTATTGGAGCTGAGCAAGGTTTATGATCCGAAAGTAATCCGGATCGCAGCAGTATTTGCAGTGATCATCAGCTTTATCCCAAAGGTATCCGCTGTCATCAGCACTATGCCCGCTTCTATCATCGGCGGTGTCAGCTTTATGCTCTATGGTATGATTTCTGCAATCGGTGTCCGCAATGTAGTAGAAAATGAAGTGGATCTGACCAAATCCCGCAACCTGATTATTGCAGGCGTGATTTTTGTCTGCGGTCTGGGCTTCTCCAGCGGGATCACCTTTACGGTAGCAGGAGCTTCTATTACATTGACTGCACTGGCAATCGCGGCAATCGCAGGTATCCTGCTGAATATCATTTTACCGGGAAATGATTATGAATTTGGTGTAAATGAAAAAGGGGATGAAAACCGGGGCATCCATCAGTAACAGCAAAAAGTGAAGAAGGGCTGCCGCACCAGGCAAAATGATGGTGCGGCAGCTTTTTTAAATACGTTATTATTCACGGCGGACGCGGGGTACCTGCCGGGGCATCTGACCGTCTGGCACAGGAAAAGACCGCAGCCGCGCATTGACTTTGACGTTATTCATGGTAAAATGTGAAAATACATGTTTTTTGTGGCAGATTGCAGGAAGGCAATGCAGTAAAGACAAATTCAAGATGGGCTGATGTTCAAAAGCGGAGGAAATTGAAATGATGGATTTAAAAGGTAAAAAACTGTTGATTCTGGGGGCATCTGAGCTGGAACGGCTGATTGTGGAGCGGGCCAGGGAGTGGGGGATGTATACCATTGTCACAGATTATAATAAGAACTGGCAGGACAGTCCGGCGAAGTATGCGGCGGAGGAAGCCTGGGATGTGAGCTGGTCTGATCAGGAGCAGTTGTATCGGCTGTGCCTGGAACATGGAGTGGATGGGGTGACGGCGGGCTTCAGTGAGTTTCGTGTGGAGCATGCAATTCTGCTGTGTGAAAAGCTGAAGCTGCCGTTTTATGCTTCGAAGGAACAACTGGAGCTGACCAGGAGCAAGGATAAATTCAAGGAGTGCTGCAGAAAATATGGAGTGCCTACGGTACCGGCTTATGAGGGGATTCACGGAACAGAGGACATTGACGGGGCGGATATTCACTTTCCGGTGATCGTGAAGCCGGTGGATCGGGCAGGTTCCATCGGCATTACAATCTGCCATGATAAGGAAGGGCTGAAAAAGGCAAACGATTATGCACTGAGCCTGTCGGCGGGAAAAAAGACCATCATTGAAAAATTTATGGCAGGCTGCAGTGAATTCAATGCTTACTATATGATACAGAATGGAAAGGCGATCCTGTCCTGCACTGCGGATAAGAAAAACAGCAGAAAGGAGCAGGGGGAGAAGATCGTGCCAAATGCGGAGATATTTCCCTCCTGCTATCAGAAGGATTTTCTGCAGAAGGCAGATAAAAATATGAAAGCGATGATAGAAGGGCAGAATATTCAAAATGGCTGCATTTTTATTACCGGTTTTGTAGATGAGAACCGGGAGTTTTATTTTTTTGAAACCGGCTTCCGGCTCAGCACAGAGCTTTCTTACTACTTTATTAAGTCAAAATGCAGGTATGATGCGCTGGATCTGATACTCTATTCTTCGTTTACCGGGGATACTTCCGATATGGATTTGAGCGATATTATTCAAAAGCAGGATTGTTGGGCGGGGGCTACCCTCTACAGCTATGCAAAAAAGGGAATGATTCAGAAAATCCAGTGCAGTCTGCCGGAAAATCTGAAAGCCCATGTCAATTGTATCGCCAGATATCTTCGGGAGGGAGAACTGGCAGAGGAAAAGGATTCTACGTTTCATAATGCGATTACCGGCTGCATTCATGCAGAGACGAAAGAGAAGCTTCGTGAGCTGGTAGGGCAGTACAATCAGCAGATACAGATACTGGATGAAACCGGAAAGAGCCTGATCTATGACCGGCTGCAGCCGGAGGAGATCCGTTAAATCCAATCCGGGAAGCTGTGCTTCAAGTAAAAGGCTTAGCAATTTACTATTCACGGCGGACGCGGCATGCCTGCCAGGGCATCTGACCGCCTGGCACAGGAAAGACCGCGCAGCACTGTTTCGGAGTCCAAGAGCATCTATGCACTCTGAAACGCTGCTCAGACAGGAATAAGAGGGCCTAACTCGCCACAGGCTCAGACAAAGGCCCTCTTATTCCATCGCCGCATTCCAGAGAGCAAGATGCTTAGAACTCCTGCAAATGTGCGGCTGCAGTCTTTCCTGTACCAGACGGTCAAATGCCCTGGCAGGCATACCGCTGTAAATTGGCCGTGAATGGTAACTTAGCGGGCGATTTTAACGGTTAGCTCACCAGAGTGCTGCTCGCGTTTCCGTAAGATACCCGGCCCACGCGGCAGCGTTCTCCTATGAGCCTGAATAGTAAATTGCTAATTACAGTTTTGCCTTTTACTTGCAGTTTGGCCTTTTCCTTGAAGCACAGCTTCCGGGCGGCTGCCCCAGGTATACCGCAGGTGCATTTGCAGAAAGCCTAAGCATCTTGGGTTCCACAAGATGTTCCATAGGAATTGGGAGTCATTTGTTTGAACCGAAGGTGAGTTATGGCTCCCAATTCCTGCTTTTGGAACACCTTGCGGAAGCCTTAGATGCTCTTGGCTTTCGAAACAGCACATGCGGTATACCTGGGGCAGCCACCCGGAAAGCGTCCTCATTCCAAGGCTGAACTAAAATTTCAGAACTAAAATTTCTTCAGAAAAGAACTTGACTTTTTCAGAGGATAGGAATAAAATCAATTCATATAAAACCTAGTAAATAAATAGGAATAAAAAAGACTGATGTTCTATAGAATGGAGGACGAAACATGAGTAAGATAAAAGAAAGCGCACTGGAACTGATTGGGGAAACACCGATGCTGAAGTTGAACCGTTATGCCGCAAAAGCAGGGGTGAAGGATGCTGTAATTCTGGCGAAGCTGGAGTATTTGAATCCGGCCGGTTCCGTAAAGGATCGGGTGGCACTGGCGATGATTGAAGATGCAGAACAGAAAGGACTTTTAAAGCCGGGGGCTACGATCATTGAACCTACTTCCGGAAATACCGGTATCGGTCTGGCGGCGGTGGCGGCGGCCAAGGGCTATAAGGCAATTTTAACCCTGCCGGATACCATGAGCGTGGAGCGCAGAAATCTGCTGCATGCTTACGGAGCGGAACTGGTACTGACAGAAGGTGCAAAGGGGATGAAAGGTGCCATTGCAAAAGCGGAGGAACTGACGAAAACAATTCCCAATTCCATCGTTCTTGGACAGTTCATCAATGGAGCGAATCCGGAAGCACACAGAAAGACTACCGGTCCGGAGATCTGGGATCAGACAGACGGAAAAGTGGATATTTTCGTAGCCGGGGTCGGTACCGGCGGAACAGTTACCGGTGTGGGCGAATATCTGAAGCAGCAGAACCCGGATGTAAAAATCGTTGCGGTAGAACCGGCCACCAGCCCAGTGCTTTCCAAAGGAACCGCAGGCGCTCATAAGATTCAGGGCATTGGTGCAGGATTTGTGCCTGAGGTACTGAATACAAAAATCTACGATGAAGTGATCACCATTGAAAATGAGGATGCATTCACAGAGGGCAGAGCTTTTGCAGTCAGCGAAGGAATTCTGGTGGGAATTTCCTCCGGTGCGGCTTTGAAGGCGGCAGCGATCCTGGCAGCCAGACCGGAAAACAAGGGAAAAGTGATCGTGGCCTTACTGCCGGATTCCGGTGACCGCTATCTGTCTACACCATTATTTACGAATTAATCGCAGGCGGGCGTAAATGTGTATGATGTAAATCATACACATTTACTATGAATAGGGTGATTCTATTATGTTAAATCAGTTTTCAAGAACAGAATTATTATTGGGCAGCGAAGCGATGAAGGCACTTGCCGGAGCCAGAGTGGCGGTTTTCGGCATTGGCGGCGTGGGCGGTTTTACCGTGGAGGCCCTGATACGAAGCGGGGTAGGCGCCGTTGATCTGATTGATAATGATAAGGTGTGCCTGACTAACCTGAACCGTCAGTTGATCGCCACGAGAAAGACGGTGGGGCGCTGCAAGACGGAAGTGATGAAGGAAAGGATCCTGGAGATCAATCCGGATGCGGTGGTGACGGAGCACCGTCTATTTTATCTGCCGGAAACAGCGGGACAGTTTGATTTCACAAAGTATTCCTATGTGGTGGATGCGGTGGATACGGTCACAGCCAAGATTGCACTGGTGATGGAAGCTCAGAAGGCCGGTGTGCCGATCATCAGCAGCATGGGTGCAGGAAATAAGCTGGATCCCACGGGATTTGAAGTGACGGATATCTACAAGACCTCAGTCTGCCCGCTGGCAAAGGTAATGCGGCGGGAATTAAAAAAGCGGAATGTAACGCATCTGAAGGTGGTCTATTCGAAGGAACTGCCCCTTTCGCCATTGGAGGACCTGGCTGATGCGTGCCGGGAAGAAAACAGGACAGGAGAAGAGGAGGCAGAGCAGGGAAGCAGACGAAGAGCACTGCCTGGTTCCGTCGCTTTTGTGCCTTCCGTAGCCGGACTGATCATTGCAGGAGAAGTGATCAGGGATCTGGCTAAGGGAGCCGATGTTCCAAAAAGGGGGGAGGAAAAAGCAAAATGAAAATTTCAACAAAAGGCAGATATGCATTGCGGCTGATGCTGGATCTGGCGACGTACAATACCGGAGAACCGGTCAGCATTAAGGATATTTCAAAAAGACAGGACATTTCGGAAAAATATCTGGAACAGATTATTGCCATTTTAAATAAGGCCGGGTTTGTCAGGAGCATCAGGGGAGCTCAGGGTGGCTATATGCTGAAAAAGGCTCCTTCGGAATACACCGTCGGCATGATTTTGAGGCAGACGGAAGGCGATCTGGCACCGGTGTCCTGTGTGGGTGCAGATAGTGAGGAATGTGAACGCAGATCCCAATGCGTTACCGTGCGGATTTATGAGCAGTTAAATAATGCCATCAATGGGGTGGTGGACCATATTACTCTGGCGGACATGATGGAATGGCAGGCGGAGAAGGTTGAACAGTACGTTATATAGAGGGAGATTCCCAGGGGAAGCCGCCCCAAACGGGCAAAATGTGAGATGACTGCCGGGCAGATATAGAAAATAACTATAGCCAGCAGTTATTTTTTCGTATTAGACAGACCGGAAAACTCATGATAATATATCACTGTAATCAGATAGGAATTCTAAAAACCGAACAGAAAAATTAAAATAAAGAATGGAGAGATTATCATGAGTAAAAAAACATACAAAGAAAGAAACTTAAAATTTGAAACATTACAACTGCACGTAGGGCAGGAACAGCCGGATCCGGTAACAGATGCAAGAGCGGTGCCGATTTATCAGACCTCATCGTATGTATTTCGCAACAGTGATCACGCAGCAGCCCGTTTTGGTCTCAGTGATCCGGGAAATATTTATGGCAGGCTGACCAATCCCACAGAGGATGTGTTTGAACAGAGGATAGCGGCTCTGGAGGGCGGCGTGGCAGCTCTGGCCGTGGCTTCCGGCGCAGCAGCGGTGACTTACACCATCGAAAATCTGGCCCAGGCAGGGGATCATATCGTAGCGGCAAAAAATATTTATGGCGGCACCTATAATCTGCTGGCGCATACCCTCCCCCAGTATGGAGTCACCGCAGCCTTTGTGGATCCGGAAAATTTCGAAGAGATAGAAAATGCAATTCAGGAGAATACGAAAGCACTTTATATTGAGACGCTGGGAAATCCCAATTCCGATATTGTGGATATTGAGAAGCTGGCCCAGATTGCTCATGCACATAAAATTCCGCTGGTGATCGACAATACGTTTGCCACCCCATACCTGGTTCGTCCCATTGAGTATGGCGCGGATATTGTAGTACATTCCGCTACGAAATTTATCGGCGGCCATGGAACCACCATCGGTGGCGTGATCGTGGACAGCGGCCGGTTTGACTGGGAAGCAAGCGGAAAATTTCCGTCTCTGACCGAACCGAACCCCAGCTATCATGGGATCAGCTTCACCAAAGCGGTGGGAGCAGCGGCATTTGTGACAAAGATCCGCGCTATTCTGCTTCGTGATACCGGGGCAACCTTATCCCCATTCCATGCATTTATTTTCCTGCAGGGGCTGGAAACCCTTTCTCTCAGAGTGGAGCGCCATGTGGAAAATGCGCTGAAGGTAGTGCAGTATCTGAATAACCATCCCCAGGTGGAAAATGTAAATCATCCATCGGTTTCCAGGGATCCAAAGCAGCAGGAGCTGTATAAAAAATATTTCCCCAACGGCGGCGGTTCCATTTTTACCTTTGAAATCAAGGGAGATGCACAGAAGGCAAAGGATTTTATCGATAATCTGGAATTATTCTCTCTGCTGGCAAATGTGGCAGATGTGAAATCACTGGTGATCCATCCGGCATCTACCACCCATTCCCAGTTGAATGAGGCGGAACTGGCAGATCAGGGAATTAAGCCAAATACTATCCGGCTGTCTGTGGGTACGGAAAATATTGATGATATCATCGAGGATCTGGAGGAAGCATTTAACGCAGTGAAGTAATAGGGAAACATTTTGGACATCGTATTCTTTTTGACATCCGGAGTGAAACAGGGTAAAATGACAGAAGAAAATGGGTGTCAGGAGAGAACATGAATATATGAACAGAAAAACAATAGAAGAACTGGAGCAGGATGGACGTAAGAAGCGGATCATGGATCTGCGCAGCAGAGAAGAATTTGAAAAAGAAACTTATCCGGGAGCGGTGAACTGGTTCTGGGAGGAATTGGAAGAAGAACTGGAAGAAAATCAGGAGGAATGTCGGAAAAAACTGAACCGGGATCTGCCGCTCTATCTGATCTGCTATACAGGCCAGAAGAGCGATGATCTGGCAGAGACACTGACGGAGGCAGGGTATGAGGTCTACAGTATAGAGGGCGGATACCGTTCCTATCTGCGGCTGAAGCTGCAGCGGCTCATGGCCCTGGAAGAGCCTGCAGCAGACCGGTGCAAAGAGGTGGAGCGCAGCATTGTAAAAAAATTCCGGAGGGAGATCTGGCGTCCGTTTACCAGGGCAATCAATGAATATGAATTGATTCAGGATGGGGATAAGATTGCGGTCTGCATTTCGGGCGGCAAGGATTCCATGCTGATGGCCAAGCTGTTTCAGGAGCTGGAGCGCCACGGCAAGAAGAATTTTGAAGTGGTATTTCTGGTGATGAATCCGGGATATAATGAGATAAATTATCAGACCATACTGGATAATGCAAAGCTTTTGCAGGTTCCCATCACGGTCTTTCAGTCGGAAATATTTGATATTGTAGCGGGGGAGGGTGATTCTCCCTGCTATCTGTGTGCCCGGATGCGCCGGGGCCATCTGTACAGCAAGGCGAGAGAGCTGGGCTGCAATAAAATTGCGCTGGGACACCATTTTGACGATGTGATCGAGACAATTCTCATGGGAATGCTTTATGGGGCCCAGGTTCAGACCATGATGCCAAAGCTGCACAGCTCGAATTTCGAAGGAATGGAGTTGATTCGTCCGCTGTATTTGATTCGGGAGGAAGAGATCATTCACTGGATGAATTATAATAAGCTGCATTTTATACAGTGCGCCTGCCGTTTTACGGAGAACTGCGCTTCCTGCGGAGGGACAGAAAAAGGTTCCAAGCGGGCGGAGATCAAAGCGCTGATCAAAACCCTGGCAGAGAAAGATCCGGTGATCGAGAAAAATATTTTCCGAAGCGTGGAGAATGTGAATTTAAACACGGTGATTGCATACAAGCAGGATGGAGTGAAGCACCATTTCCTGGATGAGTATTGATTTTAAGAGAAAAACAGCCATAAATGGGGCGGGCACGGTACGGGATATCGTGTTCCGCCCTTTTTTTGATGTTGAAAGAAAAAAATATAAATTTGTGCTTGCATTATACCCAGAGGGGGTATATAATGCAGGCATAAAGGAGGTATACTAAAATGAGCGAAGAAAAAGAGTGCTGTTGTAATAAAACAAAAGAGCGTTCAGAAAAAGAATATAAAGATTTGATACATCGGCTGAACCGCATTGAAGGCCAGATCCGCGGGATCCGGGGAATGGTGGAGAAGGATGCCTACTGCCCCGATATTCTGATCCAGGCGGCGGCGGCAAATGCGGCGCTGAACAGTTTTAATAAGGCTCTGCTGGCGAATCACATCCGGACCTGCGTGACGAAGGATATTCTGGAGGGAAAAGACGAGACGGTGGACGAACTGGTGGATACGCTGCAGCGTCTGATGAAATAAAAGAAGATTATGTCAGCCCATTTGCCGAAGGCAAATTCAGGATGGGCTGATGTTCCAAAGATTGTGTCAAGTTTTCAGAGAAAACTTGACATGCAGCGTCAGCCCATTTGCCGAAGGCAAATTTAAGATGGGCTGATGTTCCAAAGATTGTGTCAAGTTTTCAGAGAAAACTTGACATGCAGCGTCAGCCCATTTGCCGAAGGCAAATTTAAGATGGGCTGATGTTCAATGAGGAGGTATCATAATGAACCAATATAACGTGACCGGCATGAGCTGTGCAGCCTGCAGCACCCGGGTGGAAAAAGCGGTTTCAAAGGTGCCGGGTGTGACATCCTGCTCGGTCAGCCTGCTGACCAATACCATGGGTGTGGAAGGAAGCGCGGCGCCGGGAGAGATTATTAAAGCGGTAGAAGCCGCAGGCTATGGGGCTTCGGAAAAGGGCGGCGGGGTCAGAGCGCAGTCGGCCGCCGGAGGGAAAGAAGGACAGGGCGGCCTGGGAGCGCCGGAAGATGCACTGCGTGACCGGGAGACTCCGATCCTGAAAAAGAGGCTGTTTGCATCTTTGGGATTTTTGCTGGTGCTGATGTATTTTTCCATGGGACATATGATGTGGAACTGGCCTTTGCCGGCATTTTTCAATGAGAATCACATTGCCATGGGACTGGTACAACTGCTTCTGACGGTGGCAGTCATGGTGATTAATCAGAAATTTTTTGTCAATGGATTTAAAACTCTGTTTCACGGAGCTCCGAATATGGACACTCTGGTGGCCCTTGGATCCAGTGCAGCATTTGTGTACAGCACCTATGCCCTGTTTGCCATGACGGATTCCCAGGTCAGAGGGGATATGGCCGGAGTCATGTCCTATATGCATGAGTTTTATTTCGAGTCCGCGGCCATGATCCTGACCCTGATTACGGTGGGCAAGATGCTGGAGGCCAGATCCAAGGGAAAGACCACGGATGCTTTGAAAGGCCTGATGAAGCTTGCACCGAAAAAGGCTATGGTTGTGGTGGACGGTGTGGAAACGGAGGTCTCCATTGACCAGGTTCATAAAGGGGATATATTTGTGGTCCGCCCCGGTGAAAACATCCCGGTGGACGGCAGGGTTCTGGAGGGAAGCAGTGCGGTTAATGAAGCAGCGCTGACCGGAGAGAGCATTCCCGTGGACAAAGCCGCCGGGGATCTGGTATCGGCGGCGACGGTGAACCAGTCCGGCTTTATCCGCTGCGAAGCCACCCGGGTAGGAGAAGATACCACATTGTCCCAGATTATTCAGATGGTCAGCGATGCGGCGGCAACAAAGGCGCCCATTGCCAAGGTGGCAGATAAAGTATCCGGTATTTTTGTTCCTGTGGTCATCGCAATCGCGGTCATTACAATTGCCGTGTGGCTCCTGGCAGGAGAGAGCATTGGCTTTGCACTGGCCCGTGGGATTTCTGTACTGGTGATAAGCTGCCCCTGTGCGCTGGGGCTGGCGACTCCTGTGGCGATCATGGTGGGAAATGGAATGGGAGCCAAAAACGGTATTATGTTTAAGAATGCGGTGTCCCTGGAAGAAACTGGAAAAATGAAGATTGTTGCACTGGATAAGACGGGAACCATAACCAGCGGAGAACCGAAGGTGACGGATATGATACCGGCAGAGGGTATTACGGAAAGCGAACTGCTGTCCATGGCCTGTGCACTGGAGCAGAAAAGTGAACATCCCCTGGCCAGAGCAGTGCTGGAATATGCGGAAGAAAGAAAAATGAAAGCGGCGGAGGTGACGGACTTTACCGCCCTGCCGGGCAATGGGCTCTCAGCGGTTCTGGATGGAGCGAAGGTTCTGGGCGGAAATTATAATTTCATCAGCAGCAAGGCTCCAATACCAGAGGAGATAAAGCAGACTTCCGAGCGTCTGGCTGAGATGGGAAAGACACCGCTGTTTTTCGCAAAGGAAGGGAAGCTGACCGGTATTATTGCGGTGGCGGATGTAATAAAGGAAGACAGTCCCCAGGCAGTGCGGGAATTGCAGAATATGGGCATTCATGTGGTTATGCTCACCGGAGATAATGAGCGGACGGCCAGAGCCATCGGCGCTCAGGCCGGAGTAGACGAGGTGATTGCCGGTGTGCTGCCGGATGGAAAAGAGACTGTCATACGCAGGCTGAAGGAAAAGGGCAAAGTGGCCATGGTGGGAGACGGGATCAATGATGCTCCGGCACTGACCAGGGCGGATATCGGCATCGCGATCGGTGCGGGTACGGATATTGCCATCGATGCGGCCGATGTGGTGCTGATGAAAAGCAGGCTGAGCGATGTGCCCGCAGCGATCCGGCTGAGCCGGGCTACATTAAAGAATATTCATGAAAACCTGTTCTGGGCATTTATTTATAATGTCATAGGAATACCGCTGGCAGCAGGAATATGGATCCCGATCTTCGGATGGCAGCTAAATCCCATGTTCGGTGCAGCGGCCATGAGCTTATCCAGCTTCTGTGTGGTTACTAATGCTTTGAGGCTGAACCTGCTTCGCATTCACGATGCAGGCAAGGATAAAAAGATAAAAAACAAAAAAACAAAAAAGATGGAGGAAAAACAAATGGAAAAAACAATGAAGATTGAAGGTATGATGTGCGGACACTGTGAGGCAAGAGTAAAGAAAGCGCTGGAAGCAGTGACAGGGGTGAAAGAAGCAGCAGTCAGCCATGAAAATGGAACAGCAGTAGTCACCCTGAGTGAAGAAGTTGGAAATGAGGTATTGAAAAAGGCGGTAGAAGATCAGGACTATAAGGTAATTTCAGTGCAGTAGTCCAGACCTTGCAGCTCAATGGCGGAGTGGCTTTGACCGATCCCGTTCCCGCAGCGAGAACGCAGAAGCGTTTTGAAACAGGGCGGAAACGTCATATTCCGTTTTTGGTCTGGCAGATGCCGGGGAGCCTTTTATAAGTCTCTCCCGTCAGCCAGCCGATCAGCAGACCGGTGAGCACTCCGGAAATCAACAGGACCGGAGCATAATAAAGCAGGCTGGTGTTTCCCACAATCAGCATGGCAGCCAGAAGCTGTCCTGCATTATGGGAGACACCCCCGGCCACGCTGATACCGATGATGCTGAAATCACTTTTTCGCTTTATCAGAGTCATGACGGTCAGGCTGAGCATGGCGCCGGCCAGACTGTAGAGAATGCTGAACATATTTCCAAAAAGGAAACCAATGACAATGATGCGGATGACGGAAACCAGAAAAGCTTCTTTATAAGAATACCGATACAGTATAAACAGGACTGCCAGATTGGCCAGTCCTAATTTCATGCCCGGAACTCCCGCAAAGACAGGAATCAGGGTTTCGATGTATCCAAAAATAATGGCCAGGGATGAAAAAATACCAAGATAGGCAATTTTACGGTTCATTTTTGTCGTAAGCAGGTATCGAAGAATTAAAATAAGCCGGATTTTCGGGGACCTGCGTATTCCTCCTGTTGTATTTCCGGAAGCTTTCTGCGTTTTCTGCATGTGCTTCACTCAATCATAACATAAAAAAAACGGGAGCGCAATATTGCGGAACCGGCCTGGCTGGATATGAGTTACAGTTCAGCCTTGGCATGAGGACGCTTTCCGGGCGGCTGCCCCAGGTATGCCGCAGGTGCTGTTTCGAAAGCCAAGAGCATCTAAGGCTTCCGCAAGGTGTTCCAAAAGCAGGAATTGGGAGCCATAACTCACCTTCGGTTCAAACAAATGACTCCCAATTCCCATGGAACATCTTGTGGAACCCAAGATGCTTAGACTTTCTGCAAATGCACCTGCAGCATACCTGGGGCAGCCGCCCGGAAGCTGTGCGTCAAGTAAAAGGCTGAACTGCAACGGATATGAACACAGCATATTGCCTGTCCTGTGTTCTCAAATAATATGTGAACAAAAACCGGGAAAAACCAGTGTGATCGTAAGAAGCTCTGCGGCATTTTCTTCCGAATATGCCGCTTCGATTTTTCCGTTCATAAGCTGGGTTAGTGTTGCGGCGATGGTGAGTCCAAGGCCGGTGCCTCCATGGGTGCGGGACTGCTCCTGCATGTAAAAACGGTCGAAAAGCAGGGAGGGATCGGAAAGTCTCTGCTCCGGCCGGATATCGTTGGAAAACCGGATGCGTATTGTTTTTTCCGGAGAGCTGGCTTCCAGGGAAACCAGCAGCCTGCTTTTTCCGTAGCGAATGCTGTTTTGCAGCAGATTTGAAAAAATGCGGTTGAGAGCATCTGCATCGCCGGGAAGAGCCGGAGCGTCTTCCGAAATCTCAAGCTGGAGTAAAAGGTGCTCTTTTTCAAACAGTTTATATTGGTCCAGACAGGCTTCCCGCAGCAGGCGGGAGACATTCAGCGGCTTTAGCTTCAACTGATAATTGTCAGAAGTGACTCGGGATAATTCATAAAATTCTCCAATCAGATCCTGGAGCGTATGGGATTTGCGGATGGCTATGTTCAGATATTCCTGATTTTCCTTATTAAGAGCGGAAGTATCCAGCATTTTCAGATATCCCAGAATCGCAGTCAGCGGGGTGCGCAGATCGTGGCTGATATTTTCGATTTCTTCCCGAAGCCGGTTTTCTTTTTTCTGATAGGTCAGACGCTGTGTCCGAAGTGCCTGGAGATTCTGATTGATGGCCTTTTGTAGATTTTCCAGTTCCTTATCCGGATAGGGGAGCTTTAGAACCCGGTTTTCTTCCAGACTGGCGGAGATGGAGGTCAGGTCATCTGCAGTCTTTCGAAGGGAACGATGCAGCCGGAAAAAACGGAGAGCGAAGTATGCCGTCGCCAGGGCCAGGAAAAGCAAAATAAAGTTTGTCATGGTCTACCTCCGTTTTCGAAGCTGTATGATAAAAGGGAAAGGGTGCAGAATTTAAAATTCTTCCTTCTGAACTCGCCAAATTCCAAAGAGAAGGAATATCACAATTCCGATTACTCCGGCAATGATGCATTTCGCCAGTCCGGATGGGGTATCCCACAGACATTGATAATCACTGAAGCTGATGATCGCCTCAGTCCGCAGGAAATAATAAGGCATCCATTCGGATATCCGTTTCACAAAATCGACTTTCAGGCCGATGATCATGCAGAGCATGGGAAGAAGATAATAAATAAAAACCCACCAAAGAACGGCATTCAACTGCTTCTGGCATAAAAAGCCCAGAATGATCATCAGAATCATGGAAGCCACTGCGGAAGGCAGAGAAGCACCGATACCGCTGAGCATTTCCCGCAGGGGAAGCCATTCCGGAGTCTTCAGCAGAAAATAGGCGCTGCTGACATATACCGTGAATACTGCCGCCAGCAGAACAAGAGAGACTGCCAGGCAGACGGTGCATTTGCCCAGAAGAATAGCCGGTCTGGAAATCCCGTAGGAAATTGCATTTTCGACTACGCCGTTTTTGAAATCATCACTGCAGAGGGTACCGGCAATGATGGCTCCCAGTATGAGCATGAGAAAAATCACGGAAGTAAAAGAGTTCAGAGAAAAACGGAAGGTTCCATAGCGAAAATCAGGTATGATTCTCTGGCATATGGCCAGTACGATATTTATCAGCAGGACAATGCCCGCCAGAACAGAAGCCATGACATACAGAGGTTTGCTGTGGGTTATGTGATAACATTCACTTTTGATATAGTTCATCATGTCAGTGCACCTCCATTTTCGGGCCGTTTACGGCGTCTTTATTTGCATGGCCGGCTCCGGTATTTGATTTCAGATGGATATAGTAATCCTCCAGGGATTGCTGCCGTCTGGACAGCTCCAGTACCGACAGTCCGGCATCACTGGCCAGCCGGCTGTAGCGTTGGGTTTCACCATCGGCAGACAGAATGTGGATTTTTCCATCCGGCTGTATCTGATAACGGGTGTGGTTCAGCTTCTGCTCCAGCAGCACCGCATAACGTTCCGGATCAGAAACCTGTATTTCTACATAGTTCACACATTTTTCATGAAGCTGTCTGGCGGAAATCTGCTCCAGAAGATGTCCCTCCTGCAAAAAACCATAAACAGTGGCGAGCTGTTCCAGTTCGCTTAAAATGTGGCTGGACAGCAGGATAGTGATATTTTTTTCCCGGTTCAGCTTTAAAAGAAGCGTGCGCATTTCGATGATACCGGAAGGATCCAGGCCATTGATGGGTTCATCCAGCAGCAGAAATTCAGGAACGCCAATCAGTGCGATTGCCAGCCCGAGACGCTGCTTCATTCCCAGAGACAGCGCATTTCCCGGTTTCTTCCGGACAGCGGTAAGGCCGGTCATTTCCAGTGCCTCTTCCACGGCCTGTCTGCCGGGAATCCCTTTTTGTATCCGGTAGTATTCCAGATTTTGCTCCACCGTCAGATTGTGATAAAAACCTGCTTCTTCAATCAGGATGCCCAGCCTGGGGCGCTGCGCATCCTGTTCTTTTGGAAGATGGGCGCCAAAAAGCTGCAGTTCCCCGGCGGAAGGGTAGATCTGCCCCGCCAGCAGCTTCAAAAAAGTGGTCTTTCCAGCGCCATTGTCTCCGATCAGTCCGTAGATATCTCCTCTTTGAATGCGAATGCTGATATCCTTTAAAGCACAGAACTGATGGTAATATTTTGTGAGATTTCTTGTTTCAGCAATTGTTTCCATACTATGTTCCCTTCCCGCCGGTCTGAGTGGTTTGATTAAAATGGTGTTTCAAAGGTTATGTTCCCATTTGGGAGGTCAGATCAGCTTTGTTAAGAAAGAGTATACCGTGCGGGCTGTAAATAAATCCTCAAGAAAGTTTAAAGAAATCATAAATATATCCATATCAGGCCAGCTTGAAGCCGATTCCCCAGATAGTTTTGATGTATTCCGCATCCGGATCCACGGCTGCAATTTTTTTCCTTAAATTGCTCACATGGACGTTTACCGTATTATCTTCGCCATAATAACCGCCTTTCCACACCTGCTCGTAGAGGGTCTCTCTGGAAAAGACTTTATCGGGGGACTGAAGCAGAAGATACAGGATCTCATATTCATGAGGTGTCAGCATCAGCTCATCTCCGCTGACCTCCGCCTTGCGGGATTCCGGAAAAAGGCTCAGCTTCCGGAAGGAGAGACAGGGCCTGGAGGGCTGGGGGAGGGGAGCCTTCCCGGCCCTTCGCAGGCAGGCATATACCCGTGCCGCAAGTTCTTGCGGCTCAAATGGCTTTGTCATATAATCATCAGCTCCCTGCATGAGGAGTGACACCTTATTTTCCAGGGCGGATTTGGCGGACAGGATGAGTACCGGAAGCTCTTTCTTTTCTTCTTCCCGTATTTTGCCAAGCAGAGATTCTCCGTCCATCCCGGGAAGCATCAGATCCAGAATCAAAAGGTCAAAGCGCTCCAGACTCAGCCTCAGAGCGGCTTCTGTACCGGAAAAGGAAGAGACTGCCTGATAGTTTTCTTTTCTCAAAATTTCACAGATCAGATGATTAATATCCGCATCATCTTCCGCCACCAGAATTTTACCGTATTTATCCATGAAGTATATCCTCCGCACCTTTAAAAAGAACATCCATATTTGCTAAAAAGTGCCGCAGGCATTCGGCCCCGCAGCAAGAACGCAGAGGCGTTCTTAAACTATCTTAGCATAAATGGCTCCGAAAGTAAAAAATAACAATTGACAGAACAGGAAAAAAACATTAAAATGAACATTGTTCATAATGACGTCAGGTTTTCCAGAAAACTCTGACATGCAGAGTTAGCTCATTTGTCAAAGACAAAGTTAGGATGAGCTAATGTTTAAAATGGAGGAATTTATGAATACAGTGATAACTTCCAGGGAGGCGATCTTGCAGACCTGCCGTGAAATGGTGGCGGAAACGGGGCTGGATTCTTTGAATATGCGGGCCGTTGCCAGAGAATGCGGGGTAGCGCTGGGATCGATTTACAATTATTTTTCATCCAAGGAGGAGCTGGTTACCGCTGTAATTGAGAGCGTGTGGCAGGATATTTTCCGCCTGGAGACAGCCAGCGATGCCAAAATGTATTTTCCGGATTATGTTCAGTGGATTTTTACACGGATCCGGACCGGGATGATGCAGTATCCCAATTTTTTTACCGCTCATTCCATCGGGCTGGCCAGCGATGCCAGGAGCAGGGCGCGCGAGACCATGGAGAATTACTTTTTACATATGAAAAACGAGATGCTGGAGGTGCTGCAGGGGGATGAGAAGGTAGGGAAAGAGGTATTTACGGACATGTTTTCCCGGTCAGAGCTAATTGATTTTGTTCTGACCAGTCTGCTGTCCCTGCTTGTGCAGCAGAAAAAAGACTGCAGGGTGCTGGTTGAGGTTATCAGAAGGACAATATACATCCAAAATAACGCCTCCGGCGGATCGCAGAGGCATTCTTGAAAAAAATGAACGATGTTCAAAAAGAAAGGAAGTAATTTTATGCAGGCAATCATGGAAACATTATTTGACATTATCTATCTGACAACGGTTATCACTCTGGGCGTTCGTATGATACGAAACAACGGAGGGAGAAAACAGTTTTTGCTGTTTGGAATTATGGCGGTTACACTGGGATGCGGAGATGCATTTCATCTGGTTCCCCGGGCAGTGGCGCTGTGTACCACAGGACTGGCAGATTATACGGCGGCGCTTGGGATCGGAAAACTGATCACCTCTGTAACAATGACCGTCTTTTATGTGATTCTTTATTATGTGTGGCGTCTGCGCTACCAGATATCGGGAAAAAAGGAACTGACCGCATGTGTCTATGGGCTATCAGCGGTCCGCATTATTCTCTGCCTGATGCCGCAGAATGCCTGGACCAGCGCCGATGCTCCCCTGAGCTGGGGAATTTACCGGAATATTCCATTTGCATTGCTGGGACTGCTGGTGATCGTACTGTTTTACCAGACAGCAAAACAGCGTGGAGATAAGGCATTTCGCTGGCTCTGGCTGACGGTAGTGCTCAGCTTCGCATTTTATATTCCGGTGGTCTTGTTCGCAGATACGATACCACTGATGGGAATGCTGATGATACCTAAGACCTGCGCCTATGTCTGGACCGTAGTGATTGGATACCGGGCGATGAAAGAAGAGCATTAAAAGAGCATTAGGCGTTACAGTTCAGCCTTTTACTTGATGCACAGCTTTCGGGCGGCTGCCCCAGGTATGCTGCAGGTGCATTTGCAGAAAGCCTAAGCATCTTGGATTCCACAAGATGTTCCATAGGAATTGGGAGTCATTTGTTTGAACCGAAGGTGAGTTATGGCTCCCAATTCCTGCTTTTGGAACACCTTGCGGAAGCCTTAGATGCTCTTGGCTTTCGAAACAGCACCTGCAGCATACCTGGGGCAGCCGCCCGGAAAGCGTCCTCATTTCAAAGCTGAACTGTGAGCACTAGGCAGAGTTCGGGCATTTTTTTGTGGCTCTTTGCGCAGAGATGTATTATAATGAACTGAAATTGTTGAAAAGCAGGGATGTCAGTCTCCGGCCGGATGGCAGAGGCGTTCTTAAATACAAAAAATGCGGGAGAGTTATATTATATATGGAAGAAACAGCAAAAGGTAAATTGACAGAGGGGCCGATTTTAAGCGTGCTGGCAGGTTTGGCTATGCCGATTATGGCGTCCTCCTTTCTTTCCACTGCCTACAATATCACGGATATGGCATGGATCGGCAGTCTTGGAGCGAAGGCAGTGGCAGGTGTGGGAGTGGCAGGGATGTATGTGTGGCTTTCTCAGGGCTTGTGCTCACTGGCCCGGATGGGCGGACAGGTCTATGTGGCTCAGTGTATCGGCAGGGATGAGAGAGAAGAGGCGAAGCATTATGCGGTGGCAGCGCTGCAGTTGACGGTTGTATTTGGACTGCTGTTCGCGGCGGTCTGTCTGCTGTTTACCAACCCCTTGATTAATTTTTTTGGAATTGATGATCCGGAAACCAGAGAATGTGCCAGGGTATATATGAAAATTACCTGCGGCCTGCTGGTGTTTTCTTATCTGAATATCACGTTGACCGGCCTGTTTACCGCCCAGGGAGATTCCAAAACGCCATTTAAAGCGAATTTGATCGGACTGGTAATCAATATGATTCTGGATCCGGTGCTGATTCTGGGCCTGGGGCCATTTCCAAGGCTGGAAACCGTGGGAGCGGCGATTGCCACCGTATTTGCTCAGATGGTAGTTACATTGGTTCTTTGCATCGGCATATGGGGGATCCATGGAAAAGAAAATGTGTTAAAAAAAGCGAATTTACTGCGGAGAATACCGGGAAAGTATTTCCGCGCCATCTGCCGGATCGGGATTCCAACGGCGCTGCAGGGAACTATTTACTGCATGATTTCCATGGTGCTGACCAGGATGGTAGCCGTATTTGGACCGGGCGCGGTGGCAACCCAGCGAGTAGGAGGCCAGATCGAGTCTGTTTCATGGAACACGGCGGACGGTTTTGCCACGGCTTTGAATGCGTTCTGCGGGCAGAACTATGGTGCAGGCCATATGGATCGTGTAAAAAAGGGATACCGTATTTCTTTTTTAACCATTGCACTGTGGGGATTGCTGATTTCCGCCTTTTTTGTGTTTTGGCCGGAGCCGATTGCCAGGATCTTCTTTCATGAGGCGGAGGTAATTCCGGTTGCGGTAAACTATCTGAGAATCATCGGATTTGGAGAAGCGTTCATGTGCGTGGAATTGATGGCGGTAGGCGCGATTTCCGGACTTGGAAATACAAAAATCTGCAGTATTTTCACCATTTGCCTGACCGGACTGCGTATTCCCCTGGCACTGCTTCTGAGCCGCACCGGGCTGGGACTGGACGGAATCTGGTGGGCGCTGACATTGACTTCGATGCTGAAGGGGTGCGTAATGCACGTCTTGTTTTACCGGCAGTGCAGGAGGCTGGCGGGATGATGGAAAACTATCATCAGCCAGACCGGCTGCACTGTCTTATCGTAAAGGAGTTCCAATCCGGTTTACGAATTGTTCCATCTCTTCTTTTGTCTTCTGCTTGCGGCTTTCTTCCACTACCGTTTCTTTTTCTGTCTCCGACATGCCGGAAAATGCTTCCATTGCTTTTTCATTAGCGGCCAGATTCAGGCCGAAGCCGATAGGCAGCTCTCCGCCCTCGCCCACACTCCATTTATTCATTTCTTCCATCATAGATACCCTTTCTTTGCAGATGATTTTTCTGCTGCCCCTTATTATCCCACGGGAGATAAAAATATATACAAGAGCGCAGGGGTGTTCTTGGTATACTGCTTTCTTCCTGCAAATGGAAGTACACAGCGGTGCAGGCGGCTCCCTGAGGCATGGAGGCTGTACCTTTGCAGAAGGCCTAAGCATCTTGCTTCCTGCAAGACGATCCATGACCAGGGGAGGTCATTTGTCTGAGCCAAAGGTGAGTTATGACCTTCCCTGGTCCGCCTTTGGATCGCCTTGCAGAAAGCGCAGATGCTCTTGGCCTTCGAAACAGTACAGCCTCCATGCCTCAGGGAGCCGCCTGCACCGCGTCCTCCAACCGCAAGGAAGCATCTATTTTGTTCTTGATGTTATTCTCAATAAGAAATATAATGTAGTTGTTAAGAAAACAGGACGAAAAAAAAGCTCAGACAGGAACAGAGCTTGCGGAGGAAGAGTATGACATTAAAAGAGTTACCCATTGGAAAGACAGCCACAATTACCAGTGTGGGCGGAGAAGGTGCATTGCGGCAGCATTTTCTGGATATGGGGGTAATCCCGAATGCGGATATTATGCTGGTCAAGTTTGCGCCGATGGGAGATCCCATGGAGTTTCGGATTCATGGATACGAACTGACACTTCGGGTAGCAGACGCAGAAAAGGTGGAGATCAGGGAGATACGGGAGACCGAAACCAGGGAAGATACTGCAGTAAAAAAGGTGAAAATCATCAGCCATCCGGGTCTTGGGGAGGGCGGAAAGTATCATGTAAAGGCGACAGAGCATCCGCTGCCGGAGGATACCACACTGACCTTTGCTCTGGCGGGGAATCAGAACTGCGGAAAGACGACACTGTTTAACCAGCTCACCGGATCCAACCAGCATGTGGGAAATTTTCCCGGAGTGACGGTGGACCGGAAAGACGGCGTCATCAAAGGGCATAGCAATACGCTGATCACGGATCTGCCCGGCATCTATTCCATGTCGCCCTATTCCAGTGAAGAGATTGTGACCAGGACCTTTGTCCTGAACGAGCATCCCAGGGGAATTATCAATATCGTGGATGCTTCTAATATAGAAAGAAACCTGTATTTGACCATGCAGTTGATGGAGCTGGATGTCCCCATGGTCCTGGCACTGAACATGATGGACGAGGTGCGGGAAAACGGCGGTTCCATTCTGGTGAATGAGATGGAGGGGACGCTTGGAATTCCGGTGGTTCCTATTTCGGCGGCCAAGGCGGAGGGAATTGACGAGCTGATCGAACATGCCATTCATGTGGCGAAATATCAGGAGCGGCCAGGGCGGGTGGATTTCTGCCGGGAGGATACCAATGGAGGCGCGGTGCACCGGTGCCTTCACGGCATCATGCACCTGATTGAAGACCATGCCGAAAAGGCGGATATTCCGGTTCGTTTTGCGGCCAGCAAGCTGGCGGAGGGCGATCAGAGGGTGAGCGATAAGCTGAACCTGGATGAGAATGAAAAAGAAATGCTGGAGCATATTATTGCCCAGATGGAAAAGGAAAGCGGACTGGACCGGGCGGCGGCCATTGCGGATATGAGATTTTCCTTCATTCAGGACATCTGCAAGTCTACGGTAATTAAGCCCAGAGAGAGCAAAGAGCACGCCAGAAGTGAGAAAATTGACCGGATTCTGACTGGAAAATATACGGCAATACCTGCATTTGTGGGAATTATGGCCCTGGTTTTCTGGCTGACTTTTAATGTAATCGGCGCATTTTTGCAGAATGTACTGGAGCTGGCGATTACCTGGCTTTCAGGAGTGACGGATGCAGCGCTGACAGCGGTAAATGTAAATCAGGTGCTTCATTCTCTGGTGATTGACGGTATTTTCAACGGTGTGGGCAGCGTGCTCAGCTTCCTTCCGGTTATTGTTACTTTATTTTTCTTCCTGTCCCTGATGGAGGACAGCGGATACATAGCCAGAGTGGCCTTCGTTATGGATAAGCTGCTGCGAAAGATCGGTCTTTCCGGAAGAAGTATCGTGCCGATGCTGGTGGGCTTTGGATGTACGGTGCCGGGGGTTATGGCGACTCGAACCCTTCCGTCGGAGCGGGACAGAAAGATGACCATTCTTCTTACCCCGTTTATGAGCTGTTCGGCCAAGCTTCCGATCTATGCATTTTTTACTGCCGCATTTTTCCCGAAGCACGGTGCGCTGGTTATGGTTGGGTTGTATTTTCTGGGCATTGCGCTGGGCATTGTGGTGGCATTGCTGTTGAAAGGAACTCTGTTCAAAGGAGAAGCGGTGCCGTTTGTGATGGAGCTTCCCAACTACCGTATGCCGGGAGCAAAAAATGTGGGCATGCTGCTGTGGGATAAGGCAAAGGATTTTATGCAGAGAGCATTTACCGTTATCTTTGCAGCGACTATCGTTATCTGGTTTCTGCAGACCTTCGACATGCATCTGAATGTAGTCTCGGATTCGCAGAACAGCATGCTGGCTATGATGGCCGGCTGGGCGGCACCTGTCTTCGCTCCGCTGGGCTTTGGAGACTGGAGAATTTCCACTGCTTTGATTACCGGATTCATGGCAAAGGAGAGTGTGGTTTCTACTTTGTCGGTGCTGTTTGGAAGCACGGAGAGTATCCTGGCGGCGATCACTCCTCTGGCAGCAGGGAGTCTGCTGGTATTCTGTCTGCTCTATACGCCCTGTGTGGCAGCCGTTGCTTCAGTCAAGAGAGAACTGGGCGGAAAATGGGCTGTGGCTGTGGTGATCGGACAATGCGTTATTGCCTGGATCGCAGCGTATGGAGTGAAGCTGATTGGGATGCTGCTGGGGGCGTGAGCACACTTTTCTTTTCAAGGCTGACCTGTAACGGATAAAAGTTACAGGTCAGCCTTGGAATGAGGACGCTTTCCGGGCGGCCGCCCGGAAGCTGTGCGTCAAGTAAATGGCTGAACTGTAATGGATAAAATACAAAATAGCGGAAACGAACTTGACAGAAACACAATATATAGTATAATTTAGAATGCGGCATGCAAAGAGAAAGGCGTATCACACTTAGGATGCGCGCAGGATCGGCGTGCTGCAGGAATAAAACAGTCATAGAAAGAAAAGGGTGGAAAGAGTGAAGGTTATTAAAAGAAGTGGAGTAGAGGACGAGTTCGATGAACAGAAAATCGAAGCTGCAATTATAAAAGCGAACAACAGTGTGGCGGAATCCGAACGGATGAATGATATGACCATTCATTTGATTGTGCATGCGGTGATGGAAGAGTGCAGCATGAAAACGCACGCTCCGGAAGTGGAGGAGATTCAGGATATGGTGGAAAATCATATCATGGAGAAAAATGCATTCAACGTGGCGCGCAGCTATATCACGTATCGCTATAAGCACGATATGCTTCGAAAATCCAATTCTACAGATGAGCAGATATTAAGCCTGCTGGAATGCAACAATGAGGAAGTCAAGCAGGAAAATTCAAATAAAAATCCGGTGGTAAACAGCGTGCAGCGGGATTACATGGCGGGTGAAGTCAGCAAGGATATCACCAAACGCTTTTTGCTTCCCCGTGAAATCGTGGATGCACATGAACAGGGCATCATTCATTTTCATGATTCCGATTATTTTGCCCAGCATATGCATAACTGCTGTCTGGTCAATCTGGAGGACATGCTGCAGAACGGGACCGTGATCAGCGAGACCATGATCGAGCGTCCCAAGAGCTTTTCCACTGCATGCAATATCGCAACGCAGGCCATCGCCCAGATCGCCAGCTCCCAGTATGGCGGACAGAGCATTTCCCTTTCCCATCTGGCACCATTTGTACAGGTGAGCCGGGAAAAATTCCGGAAGGAAGTAAGGGAAAGGCTGAAAAAGGCGGGGATTGTGCCGGAAGAAGCAGCAGTGAACCAGATCGCGGAGGACCGGGTAAGGGAAGAAATCAGACAGGGCGTACAGATCATTCAGTATCAGGTCACTACTCTGATGACTACCAATGGCCAGGCGCCTTTTGTAACGGTATTTATGTATCTGGATGAGGTGCCGGACGGCCAGATCAGAGGTGATCTGGCTATGATCATAGAAGAAACCCTGCGCCAGAGGATTCAGGGCGTGAAAAATGAAAAGGGCGTCTATATTACACCTGCTTTTCCGAAGCTGATCTATGTGCTGGAGGAAGACAATGTCAGAGAAGGTTCCCGTTATTTTGAACTGACGAAGCTGGCGGCGGAGTGTACGGCGAAGCGGATGGTGCCGGATTATATTTCAGAAAAAGTAATGAAAAAGCTGAAAAAAGGTTTTTGTTATCCCTGTATGGGATGCCGCTCTTTCCTGACGGTATATCAGGAAGAGGATGGAAAGGGAAAATTCTATGGCCGGTTCAATCAGGGCGTCGTGACACTGAATCTGGTGGACGCTGCCTGCTCCTCCGGAAAAGATATGGATAAATTCTGGAAAATTTTGGATGAAAGACTGGAGCTGTGCCATCAGGCCCTGCTGATCCGTCATGAGCGCCTGAAAGGAACCAAGTCTGATGTGGCTCCGATTTTGTGGCAGAATGGTGCGCTGGCCCGGCTGAAAAAAGGAGAAGTCATTGATAAACTGCTGTTTGACGGATACTCTACGATTTCCCTGGGATATGCAGGTCTTTGCGAATGCACCAGATATATGAAGGGAGTATCCCATACAGAGCAGGCGGGAACAGAATTTGCCCTTCAGGTGATGCACCGCCTGAATGATGCCTGTGCTCAGTGGAGAGAAGCCCATCATATTGATTTCAGCCTCTATGGCACACCGCTGGAATCCACCACTTATAAGTTTGCAAAATGTCTGCAGAACCGCTTTGGCATTATCCCCGGAGTGACTGACCGGAACTACATCACCAACAGCTATCATGTGCATGTGACGGAAGAGATCAACGCATTTGACAAACTGAAATTTGAATCTCAGTTTCAGGAGCTTTCCCCGGGAGGCGCCATCAGTTATGTAGAAGTGCCCAATATGAAGGATAATCTGGAAGCCGTCGTTACCGTGATGCAGTATATTTATGATAATATCATGTATGCGGAATTAAATACAAAGAGCGATTACTGCATGGCCTGCGGTTACGATGGGGAGATCCGGATCGTGGAAGAGGACGGCAAGCTGATCTGGGAATGCCCCAACTGCGGCAACCGGGATCAGGACAAAATGAACGTGGCTCGGCGTACCTGCGGTTATATCGGTACCCAGTACTGGAATCAGGGACGTACTCAGGAGATTAAGGAACGGGTACTGCATTTGTAAGATTGAATACAGTTTGGCTTAGGAATGAGGATGCTCTCCGGGCGGCTGAACCGGGTATGCTTTCATTCAAGTAAACAGGAGGCTTATATCATGTATTATTCCGCAATCAAATACTGCGATATTGCCAATGGCCCCGGGGTGCGCACAGTCCTGTTCGTATCCGGCTGCCGAAACCGCTGCAAGGGATGCTTTCAGCCGGAAACCTGGGACTTTTGGCATGGAGAACCATTTGACGGTGCGGCAGAAAAGAAAATTCTGGAATCCCTGAAACCGGATTATATCAGTGGTCTGACACTGCTTGGGGGAGATCCCTTTGAACCGGAAAACCAGCGCGCCCTGCTTCCCTTTGTTAAAAAAGTACGGGCGCAGTATCCGTCCAAATCCATCTGGGCCTACACCGGCTATATCCTGGAACGGGACCTGATGGCGGGCGGCTGCCGGAATACAGAAGTGACGGAAGAGCTTCTATCCTGCCTGGATGTTCTGGTGGATGGTCCTTTTATAGAAGAACAGAAAAATATTTCCTTGCGGTTTCGCGGTTCCCAGAACCAGAGAATTATAGATCTTCATGAGGGAGTGACATCTGCGGCTGCAGACGGAAAGTGACAGGAGATAACGGAAAATAAGAAAATAGCGAAAAAAATAGGGAATATCGGAGAATGATGGAAAATAACGGAAAGTGACAGGAAAGGAGGAAGATATGGCAGAGATATTGAGCGGAATTAATCTATATTCCATTTTGCTTCGGATGACGTTATCGCTTCTTTTTGGCGGCATTATCGGTATTGAGAGGGGAATGCGAAACCGTCCGGCGGGTTTTCTGACCTATGTACTGGTCTGCTGTACCTCCTCTTTGATTATGATTACTAATCTGTATCTGCTGCAGATGTATCCCAATATTGATCCTACCAGACTGGCGGCCCAAATTGTCAGCGGCATCGGTTTTTTGGGTGCAGGTACGATCATTACGACCAAGAGAAACGAAATCCGCGGTCTCACCACAGCCGCAGGTCTCTGGAGCGCGGCCGGAATCGGGATCGCAGTAGGCAGCGGATTTTACGTGGGTGCGGCTGTTGGTACCTTTTATATCTTTTTTGCTCTGGTGCTATTGCGGAAAATCGATCTTTATATCAAGCAGCATGCCAAAAGCATGGAAATTTATCTGGAGTATGAGCATTGTTTTCTGATGAAAAACTTAATGGATCTGATCGAAAAAAATCAGTATTATATTTTTGATATTGAAATGGGGCGCATCAGGACGCTGGATCAGGAATACGGTACGCTGAATTTTCATCTGGACTTGAAATGGAAAGAGAATCACGAAGCGATCATAGATCATATTCGGGATATTCCAGGTATTGCGAATGTGCGGGAAGTGGTGTAAATTCAAGGGTCAATCGATTTAACAGATTTTCTGATATTTTCGTGTATCCTTATAAAATCCTTAGAAACCTATGATATCCTCCAAAATGGAAATGACGAACAAGCCGGAAACGGTATAAAAAAATGTCATTCAATTTAGGAGGATAATTTTTATGAACGAAATAACCATTAAACCCAAAGCAGGACTTACCGATTTTGCCATCAAATATCTGGCAATGATTTTCATGATCATGGATCATATCCGGGGGTTCTTTGAGTACACCGGAAGGATCCCCTTATTTTTCAACTGGGTAGGAAGGCTGGCAGCGCCCATGTTTCTGTTCTGCCTGATCGAGGGATTTTTCCATACTCATAACCGGAAACGGTATTTTCTGCAGATTTACGGGCTGTCCATTCTCATGGGCCTGATCCAGTTCTCTTTTTACAATGTGGCTTCCGGTCTCGTAAGAGCGGATGGTTTTATTCCACTCAATCAGATGATGGCTTCCTTTTCCATTCTTCTGGTGGTGCTGCAGGGATTTGAGTGGTGC
>JAQVCW010000014.1 GCA_028689585.1 Lachnospiraceae bacterium
GGTGGAAGTACAGAGATGTATGGAGCTGACTGTCACTAATCGGTCGCAAGCTTATCCAAAGGATAACGGGTTGTAAGAAAATCGGATGATATAAAAATTTCTGTGTGTGGTTTTGAAGGCACGTCATAGTACCTTTGTAAAAAGGCCCAGTGGCTCAGTTGGTTAGAGCGTCGCCCTGTCACGGCGAAGGTCGTCGGTTCGAGTCCGATTTGGGTCGTTTGTATGAACAAGCGATGTGAGTTCATACATAATGGGATCTTAGCTCAGCTGGGAGAGCATCTGCCTTACAAGCAGAGGGTCATAGGTTCGAGCCCTATAGGTCCCATTACACTGACTCAAGTGTGCGCCGATGTGGCTCAATTGGCAGAGCAGCTGATTTGTAATCAGCAGGTTATCGGTTCGAGTCCGATCATCGGCTTGCATTATTTAAAAGATGGGTGTATAATCATTTTACTTATTGCATAATATAATTTCATAATTTAATTTGGATGGATTCCCGAGTGGCCAAAGGGGACAGACTGTAAATCTGCTGCAAATTGCTTCGGTGGTTCGAATCCACCTCCATCCATTAAAGAGTTTTGATTTACTTAATTGTATAATTGGTACTCTTTCCAGTAAATAATATCGCGGGGTGGAGCAGTCTGGAAGCTCGTCGGGCTCATAACCCGAAGGTCACAGGTTCAAATCCTGTCCCCGCAATTTTGCCCAGATAGCTCAGTTGGTAGAGCAGAGGACTGAAAATCCTCGTGTCACTGGTTCGATTCCGGTTCTGGGCATTTGTTTTCCCAATTATGGGGTATTAGCTCAGTCGGTAGAGCACTTGACTTTTAATCAAGTTGTCCGGGGTTCGAATCCCCGATGCCTCACTAAATAAAGTATCGAAAGCCTTATGATCAGGGCTTTCTTTTTTTTGTCCAAATCCTTTTTATATTCAGCCTATGCACAAAAAAGCCTATTTCGTGCACAAAAGCCTTGATTTTCCAAGAATAATTGAAATGTCGTAAACGGTATGATAAGCTTAAAATCGTGGAAATGTATGGCCTGTTTTCTGCTTGCTTCAAGGCAGAATAATAGAGGCTGATGGGAAGAGAAAGAGGTAAGCAAATCTCACTTACCATAGAATGAATGAGGCGGATATTAAAATATGGAAAACAATTTGCTGTCACTAAAGAACATATACCGATTATTTACCGTAAATGATTATCCCATTTTTTCAAACGGTGTGATCAAAGACCGGGATAAAAAAGGTCTGACTCTGGTAAAATTCTGGAAACAGATTTTGATATACGATTTTCGCAATACAAATTCCGGGAAAATAATCTGGAGGACGGAAGGAAGCAGGAACCGCTATCATTCTGAACTCTGCAATCGAAATAATGACTTTAAATTTTATAATGAGTATATCAGTGAAATAGCAGCCTGTATTAATTCGGAATTGTATTATCAGCAGGCTGAGTTATTTGCGTCCTTTTTTGAAGAAAAGCGATGTTCTTTTTCAATTCTGGAAGATAAAATGTCCACATATTTAAAAATAGTTCAAAAAGAGGATCCCTGTGTTACAAAGGAAATCGGCAGTTATTTTCTGGATAAGCTCGGAGAAATAAAGCTGCAAAAGAGCGTGGGAGAGGAATATAAAAGTTATCTGTGGGGATGTTTTACCGGTATGCTGATGCTTCATGCCATTGCCGGCCCGGAGATGGGGGGAGCGCAGATGACGGAGATCCGAAATTTGAAACAGCTTCAGTCTAAATACATGTGGAATCAGTATGCTCAAAAAGAATTTCAAAGGGATCAGGTACAGTATCTGACCTATAAGGCAGGAGAGATTTACCGTGCTCCATTGGCAGCAGATCATTTTTTTGGACGGGAGATAGAATTATTTGAACTGAAGGAGATGGTAAAAGCCGGAGGGAGATATTCCATCTGCGGTATGGGCGGCATAGGAAAGACAGAACTGCTGCGGCAGCTTCTGCAGATCTGTCAGAGAGAAAGCGTTGTGGACTGTATAGCGGCTGTTTCCTATGAGGAAAATCTAAGCAGCAGCTTTGCCCGTTCCTTTGCCTTTTTAAGCGGAAAAGGGAGAGAAGAACGTTTTCAGGAATGCCTCAATGTACTGCAGACACACAGAAAAGATAAAGTCCTTCTTATGCTTGACAATGTAGATGAAAAAATACGTGATGACCCGGACTGGAACAGGCTGCAGGAATTATCCTGTACCATCATAGTTACCACTCGTTTAAAACAGATCAAAGACTTTCAGAATTTTGAAATAAAGCTATTGGATAAAAATGCGGCTGCCCTGGTTTTTCGGGATGTATTCGGGGGAATCTTGAGTGAGATGGATCGGAAGTCGCTGAATCTTCTGATGGAGCAGGAAATCTACCAGCACACTCTTACCGTTCGTTTTCTCGGAAAAGCAGCAAAATCCTGGAAATGGTCAGTGGAGCAGTTAAAGGAATGCCTGGGTCAGCAGCCGACAAAAATCACATGGCGGGACAAAAATGCGACACATAATCTATCCGGCCTTTATCAACAGCTTTACCGGATTTCCCATCTTTCAGTATCCCAGCAGAGATGTCTGCGGCTGTTTGCGGTACTGCCTTACCGAACCTATGATACAAAGTTTGTGGATAAATCTGTATCGGTACTGTCAGAGCCGGATGAAGATATAAGAGAGATATTGGATGATCTGACAGAGCGCGGGTGGCTGGAAAAAGAAGAGGGCGGATATTCCATGCACCCGGTTACCGCTGAGAGCATTCGGACCAGAAATTTGTCAGAAAAAGAATTTGAACCATTTTGGAAACAAATGGATAAAAATCTGAATCCGGAGAAAATTTTGTGCCAGGGAGCAGCTAAGACAGAGGAAGCTGCAGACATTGCAGAAATTTTATATTATGTGGTAGTGCATTGGAAAGGGAACATCAGCGGAAGGATGGTATTTCTGACGTTAAAAGCCGGATATTTCATGTATGTGGAAAATGGTTTTCAAAAACAGACGCTGGAAACCGTGAGTGCACTGTATGAGAGCTGTCAGGAAAAAACGGGAGAAATGAGATTATACCTTTGCATGATGGAAATGTATCAACAGGGGAGTGATACGGAGGATCCTGAGAGAGAGCTGGAGAAAATGGAGAAAGAGGGCCGTACTTGCGGAATCCTGTTTCTGGAATTCTGCTGGCTGCTGTGCAGTTCTCTAAATCTGCTGGGAAAGTATGAAAAGAGTGAATACCTGGTTCACAAATATCTGGATAAAAGCCCAATTCCCTATTATCAGATCTGCGGTAAATTTCTCCTGGGAGATGGGATGAAGATGAGGATGCAGTTGAAGGAGGCAATTGAATGTCTGGAGGAGGGCATCCGGCTGCAGCAAAAAAGTGCCGATGGAGGGAAAGACAAGCCGGGCCAGCATAAAAGTGAAAACAACCATATCTTCTATAATTTATGCTATCAGCTTGCGGAATCATATCTTTTGCTGGGACAGGTGAAGCCGGCCAGAGAAAAACTTCAACTGCTGAGAGAGGGAATAAAAGAAACAAAAAATTCATATATCCGGATGATGTGCAGCCAGCTCAGCGGAAACATTGAACTGGCAGATGGAAATACCGGGCAGGCGGCGGTTTATCTGCAGGAGGTCAAAAATCTTACGGAAATCTATAATGGAAAAAATGATTATAACTATTGGGCGTCCTGTGTCAGCCTGGGAATTATCCAAAACCGTATGGGCGCCTGGGATGCTGCTCTGGAAAATTATCAGGAGTCACTGTACCAGATGGAAAAAAATAAAGTGGAGATAAAGGGGTTGGCACAGATCGTCAATAACAATATTGGGGTGACTTATCTGGATAGTGACCGGCCGGAGAAGGCACTGCCTTATCTGGAAAAAGCCTATGAAATGTCAGCGGGGATGGGAGAGCTGGCGAGGGCGGAACCGGCCTACAATCTCTCCCGTGCCTGTGAGAAGATGAAGAATGCCCGGGAAGAGCAGAAGTATCTGAGGGAGGCATATCCTGTTTTATTAAAGAATTATGGAGAAGAGCATGTGAAAACAAAGGATGCGAAGAGGAGACTGAAAATGATGGAGGGAGAAATTATATGAGGAAGAAAAGGTTTATGGCAGCCATGCTGGCTGCAGCAATGGTTATGACATCGGTGCCAGAGGGTACAATGATAACAATGGCCTCGGAAGAGGTATTGATTGAGGATACGGTGAGCGAGGGCGCCGTGGAAATAGGAGAAGAGGAGATAACGAAAGCCGCAGAAACCAAACCGGAAGCAGTGGAACAGGATATTCCAGCGGACAATGCGGTAAATCTTATCGAAGGGAATCCGGATGTACTGATCGAAGATCCGGAAGCATCTATGACAGACCTCTCAGGGGAAAACTCTGAGGGTGAGCTGAAGGAACAGGCAGATCCGGAGGCAGATCCAGAGGCAGAGGCAGATCCAGAGATATTGTTATCGGAGGATTCCCAACTGCAGAATATGGCGGAGGAGGATCTGCTTCTGGAGGATATCGGCGAAACGGTAGAAGAGAAGAACGGGAACAGGGCCTCCCATTTGGAGGTGATGCCGATACCGGAGGCTTCTGAGGTGATTGATGTATCAGGGGAAATGGTGACGAATGGCGAAGTGGTGTCTGCTGAGGTAAAAGAGGACAGCGGTGGTGCCTGGCTGAAATTCACCCCAGCCAGCGACGGCAATTATCTTTTTTGCGGAGAAGAACCGAGTGGAGCAGATACCTATGCCGCCCTTTACCAGGTAGAGACAGTCCAGGGAAGTGATGTATTAAAAGAAGTAACATATGATGACGATGGGGGAAAAAACAGTAACTTCCGCATCACACAGTATCTGTACAAAAATACCACATATTACCTGCAGGTGCGTTTTTATTATGAGGAGCCGAATGGAGGAACCATTCCGGTGCGGCTGGGCCAGTTGGAATATAAACAGGTTACCGGCATTTCACTGAAGGGTATCCAGGAATATTATCCGGCGGAAATTCTATCCTATCAGACGGATGCTATGGTAGTTTTGCAATATCAGAACGAGGAACCCGTAGAAATGGCTCTGAGGGATTATCTCGATGAACTTTGGGGTAAGAAAGATGAATATGGCAATTCCTTTGATGCAGTGCTGAAAAAGGACAATACGGAAACAGAAATGAGAACCAGAACGGCGGGCAGCTATGAATTGACAATCAGTGCGGAAACCGGAACAAATGTAATCACCGCCAGTGCCAAATTTCAGATTCTTTTGCTGCCGGATTTTGCCAAACAGTCCTGGGTAGTTCCCGTTTCCTCTGGAGGCGGGCAGGTGGAAAGCGGCAGCGCTGTCGGAGCAAGGTACTACTTTGCGTTCACAGCACCGGAAGACGGAGCCTACGTAATCTCTCCAAAGAACGGCTGGGCTTACGCATATGCAATGAATTATGTGCGTGATGAGGATGCGTATGGAGACGGAGGAGACTTTATTGGGGAATATCGCAAATTTACAATGAAGCAGGGGGAAACGCTGCTTTTTGCCTGCGCTCCAATAGAGGGAATGACAGTATCCCTTGGTGTGGCTGCCAGCCATCAGATTACCGGATTTACTGTGTCGGTAGATGACGTATCAGTGAGGGACGGAGTGCAGGTTCCATTTTGGAATAATGTCAGCGATGTTACCGTGACCACATCCTATGCAGATGCGGAGGCGGAGCAGATTCTGCTGTCTACCGGGGATTTATATTATGATGAAGAGGAAAAGGAGTGGAACGGCACCGTGAGTATGGATCGCTACGGGAATGAAATCCATCTTGCAGCCGGGAGCGGCAGTTCCTTTGATGGCAGGCTGGGACAGATTACCTGCTCTGTGTCCTGTGAGGGCAGTGAAACCCCTGTGAATCAGGAGGTAGAGATCATCAGCAGACTGGAGGCAGGTCAGTATGTCGATACCTTGTCGGGGCATCAGACGACGACCATAGAAAGCTGGGATAGAAACGGTAATGCATATTATCGGTTCCAGGTGGCGGAAGGCTCGGAAGACAGCTTCCGGTTCCAGGCACAGCCGGCAGATACCGGAGCGGAAAATCAGGGTTACCATATCAGCTTGTACAATGGAAAGGAAGAATCCATTGGTGATAGCACCGGTAGGAGCGGAAAAGCCGTTATGATCAGTGAACTGCCCCAGGGAGAGTATCTGCTGGTGGTCTATGCAAATATTTTTGCAAGGAAAAAGCCCTGCCAGCTTACCATAGATTCGGTGGATACCATGACCGGACTGCAGGTGACAGGGGCTGAGGCGCTCAGCTGGATGCAGACAGATCTCTACTCTTTTACAAAATCACTTTCTTTGACTGCGTTTTTTGGAGAAAACCAGGAGACGGCGGCATGGTCGGACAGTGAAGATGGCTGGATACTGGAAAACGGCAGTGTAATTGGGTGGCAGTGGTATAATTCGGAGGGAGTGCGCGTGTATCCGGATGGGGGTGAGTATGATTATATCTGTCCCTATGGAAGCTATGAGCTGGATATCTACAGCGGAGCACTTCATATTCCTCAGAGAGTCAGGGTTGAACTGGTGCCCTCACTGGATATCGTGACAGTCAAAGCGGGAGAGAATAAAATCACCGGTGCGGAAGATGAGAGCAGATATTATGCATTTACACCCCAGGCGGACGGCAATTATGTAATAAGCGTAGAGGGTGGATACTGGAAGCTGAAGGTAAACGCAGATGACGAATATGTGTATGACGGCACTTCCTGCCTTTCACTGAAGCAGGGGAAAACAGTGTATCTTCAGTTGGCTTCCTACGAAGAGAATGGAGGAAACTATGTCCTGACCATTCAGAAGCTGCCGGGAGTCAAAGCTGTGTCTTTGTCTGTACCGAAGCAGCTTTATGGGGAAGACTGCCTGGCGAATATTACAGCAGAGCTGACCTATGAGGACAGTGCACTTCCAAAAGAACAGGGATCCATCACAAACAGGATTGGAAGCTATGGCTACCGGCCGGAGATCTCTCTGAAGAACAGCCAGACACAGGAAATCCTGGAGGACTGGGAAGGAATGATCCCCGCAGGTACCTATGAACTGTCTGTAACAGTGGACGGGATTTGTGCAGAGACCACGATTACGATAATCAGTGAGGCAGATCTGCTTCCCAAGCTGTCTGTGGGTGAAAATACCCTGACGAATGGCAGCGGCCGCTATGTGTTTACGGTTCCAGCAGAGGGAGGGGCAGAGCGTGCGGGATACCGCTTCTGGCTTTCCGATGAGAATGGGTTCCGGGTTGAATTTGATTTAGATGAGATAACAGATTCCGGTTATGTCGATTACGGTGTTCTTTACGATGGCTATGCGGCAGTGCTGACTCCAGGCAAAAGCTATCTGCTGACGCTGAAGGAGGGAGTTTCTTACGGTGAACTGTCAGTAACGATCGAGAAGACGGCAGTGCTGAAGAGCTTTACATTTTCCACTACCGCCGAGATAAATGCGGAAGGCCGTCCGATACTGCCCAACGGGTCTTCGGGTAATTGTCAGGGTTATATCAAGGTCACAGCCTCCTACTACGGTGAGGATGCGCCGGATGAGACAACGGGACTGGGAAGAACATTGGCTGCCGGATATACTCCAAGCTGGGGGATTGAAACGGAGGATGGCGACTGGCTGGGCGGTGATGAGCTGGATCATTTTACAGGAAATGCAGTGATCTGCCTTCGTTATGAGAACACAGAGCTGTATGAGAAATATCCAGTATATTTTACGGACCGTCTGAGCTTTTATCCGGAGCTGAAGGTGGGAACTGCACAGATGGCAGCTCCCGACAGCACTTCCTATTACCGGTTCTGTCCGGCAGAGGATGGAAGCTATCAGTTCCAGGCAGAGGACAGCTATCTTCAGCTGTTTGATACAGCTTCGGATGAGGCACTGCTGGAGCAAGATGCAGCTTATGTTTTTACTGAGGAATTAACGGGGAAAAAGGTTTACTGCCTGAGCGTAAGGAATTACAGTTCAGACAGTAAGGAAGTGACGGTAAGCGCAGGACTGCGGGTAAATTCCATTGAAATTACGCAGAAGAGCAGCAGCTTTCCGGCAGGTATGCAGGTAGATCTGAGTGCTGCTATGGTTGTAAAAGCAGTGTATGAAGATGAAACGATGGAAATCCTGGGCGAAGGCACAGATGATATGACAGACAGTCATGGAAACAGTCTGAAGCTGAAGGTCACAGATGAAAATGGCAATAAGGTCAACACCGGCGAGGGGCTGGCGAAAGGAAGCTATACCGTAACTGCTTCCCTGGGAAGGGCAGAGGCATCCTATTCCATTGAGGCAGTGGATCCGGCAGAGCTGTTTGCCACCACGCTGCAGACTGGAACCAATACATTAGAGGCAGAGGGAGTGCAATACTATCGGCTGAAGCCGGCAGCCTCCAGATATTTTTCTGAATGCTCCCTCCCGGTACACCGAATTCTGTACGATTCAGAAGAGCTGGGCGGCAACTGGCTGGATTACAGCTACAGTGCAAATCATACCTGGAAACTGACGGCAGGAAGGACATATTATCTGATTCTCTGGTTCAATCCGGGAGCGGTGCAGGACGGGACAGTTCCCACTATGAAATTAAAGGATCTGGCGGATATTGAGAAGGTAGAGGTGAAAAACTGCTGCAAGGAGCTTAATTTCGGACAGACCGATTATTACAGGGATCTGCTTCTGAAAATTACCTATTCCAATGATAAGATCATAGAATTCGATCCGGCGAATGAATCCAGTGATGAATATGGAAACTATCTGAGAAAAGAAATTTATGATGACCAGGGGGAAAAAGCCGATGAAGCTTCCCTGCTGATGCCGGGAAATTATACCGTATCTCTGAAGCTGGGGGATGCGGATGAAGTCACCTATACGCTGACGGTGAAAGCGCAGGAAGTGCCACAGCTTACATCTGGCAGCAAGACACTCACCATCGGGGCCGGAAGCAGTCAGATTTATCAGATTCCGAATGGGGATACAGAAAAGGTCAGGCTTCAGCTGACCGCGGAAGAGGGAGCGGAAGCGCAGATTAACTGGCAGGCGGGGCCGGCAGATGATCCCGACAGGTACAGTGGGTGGGGCTATGATACAAACGATGCACTTCTGTTTAAACGGGATCTTTCAGGAAAAGTAACTTACCTTAGGATGGAAAACCTGTCTGCGGATGCGATTACGTTTCAGGCAGAGCTGTCCGAAGTAGAGGATGTGAAGATAGAGGTAGAGGAGGCCTCTGCTCCGGCCGTTCTTCCGCTGGGCTGGGATCTGAATTACTATTATTCCGTTTACCATAATATGGATGCCGTAGTTACCAGAGAAGGATCAGAACAGCGCATGAAGCTGGGTTCATTTTCCGAGGACGGCTACTGGCTCTATATGGCATATTACAAGGATGGTGGCAGAGTACAGGCAGAACATATC
This sequence comes from Lachnospiraceae bacterium, assembly GCA_028689585.1. Lineage (GTDB taxonomy): Bacteria > Bacillota > Clostridia > Lachnospirales > Lachnospiraceae > Merdiplasma. The sequence goes on from JAQVCW010000014.1 coordinate 9,433, forward strand.
ACAGAGCAGGAAGATCTGACGATGCAGCTGGAGTTGTACTGGGGATCAAACGGGGAGGACATGGTTCTGGGAGAATACCCGGTTACACTGAAGCCGGCGGAGGAGATGGCAAAAGAAATCGATCCGTCCAAGGGAGTGGTGACGGAGACGGCAGCAGGATACCATATGTATTCTTATCTTCCGAAAACCAGCGGGACGTACCGTCTGAGCTTTGATCAGGAAGTAAATTATATTTATCAGGATGAAGGAAATTACGATGGCTGGAACAACTGGTGTTCAGAGAAGGAGACACAACTGGATCTGACAGAGGGTGTGCCATTCTACCTGTGGCTTCGGACAGAAAAAGGGCAGCAGGTGACCATACGCATTTCATCCCATAACTGGGGAGAATGGAAAACAGATTCGGAACCTGGCTGTACCACAGACGGAAGGAGGATACGCCACTGTCTGGATGCAGGCTGTAATGAGACAGAGGAAGAAGTGCTTCCGGCTCTCGGCCATTCCTGGAGCACTGAATATGAGGTGGATAGAGCAGCTACCTGTACGCAGCCGGGAAGCAAGAGTATTCACTGTACGGTATGCGGGGAGTCAAGGCCGGGATCTGACCTGGTCATTCCGATGCTTGCCCACAGCTATGGGGAGGAACTCACGCAAGAGCCTACGGAAGAAGAAGACGGAAAAATCTATAAGGTCTGCTCAGAATGTAATCAGGAGGAAATTATAAAAATTCTGGTTAAGAAAAAAGTACAGCAGCAGATTGCAGCAGTGGAAGATATGCTGAAGAATGACAGCGCAGAGACTGCAGATATCATAGCAGCAGTGGCGGATATTGATAATCAGGCTCTGATTGACAGCGGTTCAACGGATATTTTGTCTAAGCTGGAGGAGCAGATTGTAGCTGCCCCGGTCACTGGAGTCGGTACGATAACAGAAACAACAGTGGATTCGGAGGGAGATGTATCAGAGTCTGTGAAGGTGCAGGGTGCAGCCGTGTCTGTGGCAGCGTTGCTGAAGGATCCGAATTCAGGTATTCCGGTAGATGGGTCGAAGCAGTATTCTGCGCAGATCGCCATCACTGGTGAAACAACAGGAAACGATGATACCACGAAGAAGCCGTATTATACGGTGGATATCAGTATGCATCTGCTGGCGGATGGTGAAAAAATAAAAGACAATATACCATTGGCGGCACCAGTTATCGTGACCATACCTGTTCCGGAATTGTACAGGGGAGCGGATTTTGATCTTTACCACATTGTAAATAATCAGAAGGTGCGCATCCCATACACCAGGAGTACAGATGATACCATAACATTCGCCACTCCTTCTCTGAGCCCCTATCAGCTGTCACTGAAGGCATGTGCGCCGGAAAACCATCAATGGAAAAAGGATGAAAACGCATCGTTTGCAGCCACCTGCACGCAGGATGGTATGCTGGTGGAAAAATGTGAGGTTTGCGGTGAAACAAAATCAACGGTAGTACTCCATGGACATACCGTAGTGAAAGACGCAGCGATAGCCGCGACGTGTACCGCGACGGGTCTGACGGAAGGAAGCCATTGTTCTGTATGTGGTGAGGAATTGAAAAAGCAGGAAGTAGTAGCGGCGAAGGGACATACCGTAGTGACAGACGCAGCGGTAGCCGCGACCTGTAAAACGACAGGCCTGACGGAAGGAAGTCATTGCAGCGTATGCAACACAGTGCTGACGGCGCAGACCGTAACAGAAAAACTGCCGCATACAATAGTGGCAGACGCAGCGGTAGCCGCGACTTGTCAAACGACAGGCCTGACGGCCGGAAGCCATTGCAGCGTATGCAAAGAGGTGCTGACAGCACAGACCGAAATAGAAAAGCTGCCGCATACCATAGTGACAGACGCAGCAGTAGCCGCGACTTGTCAAACGACAGGCCTGACGGCCGGAAGCCATTGCAGCGTATGCGAAGAGGTGCTGACAGCACAGACCGAAATAGAAAAGCTGCCGCATACCATAGTGACAGACGCAGCGATAGCCGCGACTTGTCAAACGACAGGTCTGACGGCCGGAAGTCACTGCAGCGTATGCAAAGAGGTGCTGACAGCACAGACCGTAACAGAAAAACTGCCGCATACCATAGTGACAGACGCAGCAGTAGCCGCGACTTGTCAAACGACAGGCCTGACGGCCGGAAGTCACTGCAGCGTATGCAATACGGTGCTGACAGCACAGACGGCAACTCCGATCGTTGGACATAAGTGGACCGGATGGAAACGGACAAAAGAACCCACCGCTCTGGCCAAGGGCACAGACACCAGAAGCTGCAGCGTATGCGGAAAGAAAGAGCAAAGATCGGTGGCGGTGCTGAAAGCGCTGATCAAAGTCAATGCAACCAGCATTACACTGAAAACAGGGCAGTCCACGACCGCAGTAAAGGTCACAGCGATGCAGAAGGGAGATAAAATAGCATCCTGGAAATCCAGCAATCCAAAGCTTGTGAAAGTGACCTCTTCCGGAAAGATTACCGCATTAAAGAAAACGGGAACGGCTACGATCACTGTCACCCTGAAGAGTAAGAAAAAGGCACAGATTAAAGTAAAAGTACAAAAAGCAACGGTAACGACTTCGAAAATTACCGGTGTATCTTCCAAAGCAACATTGAAGGTAAAGAAAAAACTGATATTAAAGCCGGTGCTTTCTCCGATCACCAGTACGGATAAGATTTCCTATGTATCTTCCAACAGTAAGATTGCAGCGGTATCTTCGAAAGGTGTAATCACAGCGAAGAAAGCAGGAAAGGTTAAGATTACAGTGAAGGCAGGAAAGAAGAATTATGTAATTAATGTAACGGTAAAAAAATAAGGTGATTATCATCTGATACAAAAAACTCCGGAATCCAGGAATTGGAGACCGGAGTTTTTTACGGTGTTATTCGAGGCAAAGAGGAAAAAAGATTTTCGGCATGAGAATAATATAAGGATCATTCTCATGTCAATATTTTCACGGAATACAGAAATAAATAAAATATGAAATTCTCATTAAATTATAGAAATTCGATTGTTTCCGTGGCAGTTTTGTGCTATATCTGAATTAATACAAAATCCGATGAGGATGGTTCGTGTCAGGCTTTCTGTGAAGGTTTGATATGCAGTGTCAGTCCATTTGCTGAAGGCAAATTTAAGATGGGCCGATGTTCAAAAATGAAAGGAAAAATATGTCAAAGAAAAAAAGTCATAAATTGGCGGTGGCAACTGCAATGGTCGCAGCGGTAGGGGCGGCTGCTTATATTTCAAAGAACCGGAAAGAAGAAAAAACAGATGAAGGCAGATGCTCTGAGGGTGCATCCGGCAATAGTGGATCAGCACAGGAAGAGAAGACTCCATATAGAAATACAGAACGTGGCAAACAGCATCGTAACAGCAAGGGAATTTTCTATACGAATGGAAATTATGAGGCATTTGCGCATCCGAAAAAGCCGGAGGGCGTGGATGAGAAGTCTGCTTATATTGTAGGAAGCGGCCTGGGTGCCCTGGCAGCAGCCTGCTTTCTGGTGAGAGACGGACAGATGCCGGGATCTCATATTCATGTGCTGGAGGCAATGGAGCTGCCGGGCGGCGCCTGTGATGGTATTTTTGATCCCACCAGAGGATATATGATGCGGGGCGGCAGAGAGATGGAGAATCATTTCGAGTGTCTGTGGGATCTGTTCCGCAGTATTCCTTCTATTGAGACGCCGGGAGTATCCGTGCTGGATGAGTATTACTGGCTGAATAAAGAGGATCCGAACTACTCTGAGTGCCGTGCTACGATCAATCGGGGCGAGGATGCTCATACGGACGGACTTTTTAACCTGAGCCAGAAAGGCTGCATGGAGATCATGAAGCTGTTTATGACCAGGGATGAGGATCTCTATGATAAGAGCATTGAGGATGTCTTTGATGAAGAAGTATTCTCTTCGAACTTCTGGCTGTACTGGAGAACCATGTTTGCTTTTGAAAACTGGCACAGCGCATTGGAGATGAAGCTTTATTTCCAGAGATTTATCCATCATATCGGAGGGCTGCCTGATTTCAGCGCATTGAAATTTACCAAGTACAATCAGTATGAGTCACTGATCTTACCGATGGTGAAATATCTGGAGGAGGCAGGAGTGACCTTCCAGTATTCCACTGAGGTGACCAATGTTATCTTTAAAAAGGAAGACGGCAGGAAAATCGCATCCTGTATTGAGTGCAAGGTAAAGGGCGAGGAAAGTAAAATTGAACTGACCGAAAATGATCTGGTATTTGTGACAAACGGAAGCTGTACGGAAAGCACGGTATACGGAGATCAGAATCATGTTCCCGCAGGAGAAGCAGAGGTGAGAACCAGCGGCTGCTGGCAGCTCTGGAAAAATATCGCAGTTCAGGATCCGGCTTTTGGACATCCGGAGAAGTTTTGTTCCGATGTATCCAAAACTAACTGGGAATCCTCTACCATCACTACACTGGATGATAAAATCCTTCCTTATATTGAGAAAATCTGCAAGAGAGATCCAAAGAGCGGAAACGTGGTTACCGGAGGTATTGTGAGCTGCAGGGATTCATCCTGGCTGATGAGTTGGACGATTAACCGTCAGCCTCAGTTTAAGTCTCAGGATAAGGACAAGGTCTGCGTATGGGTTTACGGTCTGTTTACCGATGTGCCGGGCGATTATGTGAAGAAACCGATGAAGGAATGTACCGGTATGGAGATAACGGAAGAATGGCTGTACCATATGGGCGTACCAGAGGAGGAGATTCCGGAACTGGCAGCGAACCATGCGGTATCCGTACCGACCATGATGCCGTATATTACTGCATTCTTTATGCCTCGTGCCAAGGGTGACCGCCCGGATGTGATCCCGGATGGCTGTGTGAACTTTGCATTCCTGGGACAGTTCGCAGAGACACCAAGAGATACCATCTTTACGACAGAATATTCTGTGAGAACGGCGATGGAAGCAGTCTATGGACTGCTGGCTGTGGACCGCGGCGTGCCTGAGGTATGGGGCAGTGTCTATGATATCAGAGAACTGCTGGACAGCAGCGTGAAGCTGATGGACGGCAAATCACCGCTGGAAATTGAACTTCCGGGGCCGCTGAACTGGCTGAAGAAGCCGGCAGTCGGACTGGTAAAGGGCACTGTGATTGAAAAACTGCTGAGAGACCATAATGTGCTGAAGGAAGGCATGTAAAAGTTACAGTTCAGTCTTGAAATGAGGACGCTTTCCGGGTGGCAACCGCCCGGAAGCTGTGAGTCAAGTAAAAGGCTGAACTATAACATGTAAACGGCCAGAGGACAGTCAAATGACGTAACAGCACTGAAAAAATAACTTAGAAGAGAAAAACAAATGAGACTGCGAGAGAATGTACCGAAAATTTTAGACTGCCTGGATCGGATGTACGGCACTTCCAAAGAAGGCTTTTTATATCATGAAAAATGGCAGCTTCTGGTGGCGATTATGCTGAGTGCCCAGAGTACAGACAAGCAGGTGGATGAGGTGCTGCCGGGACTCTGGCAGCACTTTCCGACCTGTGACAGTGCAGCGGATGCGCCGACAGAGGAGATTGAAGAAGCGATTAAGAGCATTGGGCTGTATAAAAACAAAGCCCGCAATATGAAAAAGTGCTGTGAACAGATCAGAACAGACTACAATGGAGAAATTCCCTGCAAAGTGGATGAACTGGTGAAGCTTTCCGGAGTGGGCCGCAAGACGGCTACCCTTTATCTGGCGGATGCATATGGGATTCCGGGCGTGACGGTGGATACCCATGTATTCCGGATTTCCAGGCGTCTGGGCTGGGCCAAAGGGAAGAATCCGGTGGAGGTGGAGCAGGAATTGATGAAGGTGCTCCCGGAAGAACACTGGAACCGGATTAATTTTCAGTTGATTTATCATGGAAGAACTATCTGCACCTCCCGAAAAGCAAAGTGTGAACAATGTCCGCTGCAGGAGTGGTGTCCAAGGGAAATGGAAGAGAAAGCGTGAAAGCGGTCACCAAAAGAGATCACCCAAGAACGGTCACCTAAGAACGGTCACTCAAGAACGGTCACCTAAGAACGGTCCCCCAAAAACGGTCACCAAAAAGCGGCAACCAAAAAGCGGTAACCGGAAGACACTTTGTACTCCGGCGCAAAAATAAGGAAAAGGCCTTCGAGGTCTTTTCCTTATTTTAAATATTAAAAGGGTTAAAAAAGGAGGGGAACCGGGCATTCACCCGGCAGAGTATGAAACGATTGGTAACTGTGAGGGTAGGTACAGCTACTTTTTTATTTATAAAAAGGAAGAAGTTAATGGGTATTTTCTGTTCCTTTTTATAAATACATGATAATGCTGTTTCGTGAAGGGTTTGTGATGGAGATATGAAGAAAATGTGAAAACAGAAGATCTCCATGGCTTTTGGCAGAGAAACGCAGGGAGCAGAAAGACAGAACGCGGAAGGGAGCAGGCAGAAAAACGCAGAGAGCAGGAAAGGCGGAACCCGGAGAGCAAAAAAATTGAGCACAGCCTGCGCCGGGGCAGATTGCACTCCATTTTTTGTTTATTGCTGGCCCAGTGCCTGCTTCAGCGCTTTTGCCAGTTGGTCCGGACAGGACGTAGGCTTCATGCCGCAGGTAATGCCCTCCAGTCTGGAAATGGCCTCCTGTGCTTTCATGCCCTCTACCAGGCGGGATAAGCCCTTGGTGTTTCCATCACAGCCGCCCACAAACTGCACACTTTTAATGATATCCCCGTCTAATTCAAACTGAATCAATCGGGAGCAGACTCCTCTTGTTTTATATTCCATGAATATCCTCCTTTCGTAACGGGCGGATGCCCGTATTTTTTACTTGAAGTTACTGTCCTGCTGTGTATATCAAATGTACAGAGAACAGCAGCTATCGGAATGCTACTATTATATATCAGATGGCATCTCAATTGCAATTCAATATTATCTGTGATATGCTGAAAACAAATTTTAAACAGGCTGATGTTCTGGAAGACCAAGGAGGAAGAAAATGAAAAAAACAGGTATTATTGGAGCGATGGATGTAGAAGTGGCGGTCCTGAAAAAGGATATGAAGGTGAGAAAGGTCTGCAGGGCAGCAGGTATGGAATTTTGTGAAGGAGAACTGAAGGGCAGAGAGGTGGTGGTGGTACGCAGCGGTATCGGCAAGGTAAATGCTGCAGTATGCACCCAGATCCTGATAGACCGTTTTCAGGTGGACGCGATCATTAATACTGGTATTGCAGGCTCCCTGAATGCCGAAATCAATATTGGCGATGTGGTGATTTCTACTGATGTGGTGCATCATGATATGGATGCAGTGAATTTTGGCTATCCGTTGGGACAGATACCGCAGATGGATGTGTTTTCTTTTCAGGCGGATGAGGCATTGGCTCAGACCGCTGCCAGAGTATGCGAAAAGGTGAATCCGGAGATTAAGGTATTTCGCGGAAGAATCGTCAGCGGGGATCAGTTTATTGCGGATAAAGAGACAAAGAACCGGATCGTGGAAAACTTTCACGGCTTCTGCACGGAGATGGAGGGAGCGGCCATTGCTCAGGCCTCTTACCTGAATCAGGTGCCATTCGTTATCGTGCGTGCGATTTCTGATAAAGCGGATGACAGCGCGGCCATGGATTATCCTGCATTTGAGAAAAAAGCGGTGGAGCACAGTGTGAGACTGCTGGAGGGGCTCATGGAAGCAATCTGAGTTTAACATGTTGAAAAGGGCCGCAAACTGTAATAATCCGGGAAATAAGCAGGAATTTGTCGAACGATTTTGCTTTGCAAATAAAAATTTCAGGTCTATAATGGCGATACGACTCCGGAAGAATAACCGACCGGCGAAAACAATTTTTCAAAAAGGGGGATTCGTATGCTGCAATTCATTATGGATCAAAATTTATTGCTTTATGTTTGTGGAGTGGCCTGTGCCTTAGGGGTGGTCAGTCAGTTCCTGTTAAAGCATCTTTACGGAAAATTGATAAGTGAGACACAAGGTACCAGAGAAAAAGGAAAATTTTTACAGCAGTTGAGGCTGCGCTTTCAAAACTGCACCCATTTAAACGAAAAAGTAAATGATATTTCTTCTTTCACAGATCGCAGTATTTTAGATTATCAGTTCCTGAAAATGAATTTGCACCAATGGCGGCGGCTGGGACTGGAGTCCCTGGCAGTCTGCCTGATCTGCTCCGGGGCAGGTATGTGGCTTCTTTACCGGAATGGAGGTGTTATCTCGCTGAGCACCAGCTATCTGCGGGCGGGCATCTGGTCTCTGCTGCTGGTGGGGATTGCGTATGGCCTGACCGATAACCGCTATCGTCATCATTCTCTCCAGATCCGCCTGATGGATTATCTGGAAAACAGCGGAGCTGTGAAGGATTACAGTGAAGTGGAGTTTGCGGATCCGGGTCAGGGAGGAAGAGCATCCCGTGGAGTCCCGGGTAAGACATCTATCTTACAGGGGATGGCCGGAGGGGCCTCTGCCCGGAATATGCAGGGTATGAATACGCAGGGTGTTTCAGCTCAGAATATGCAGAGCCAGAATACTCAGGGAGCATATGCTCCGGGGGCGCAGGGCATGGCGGCTTCCGGGCCGTTGGAGAACGCTTCTCTGGGGGCCACAGAGGCCGCGGCCAGTGCTGCATCTGTGGCTGGGCGAAGATCCCGAAGGCAGATGAAAGAAGAAGCTGCCATGACCAGGGCCCAGAGGGAAAAACAGGAGCTGAAGGACAGCCTCCTGCGGGGAGGCAGCGGCAGCGGGGAAACCGCGGCTTCTGATGAGGCGCTTTCCCGGCAGGAGAAGAACCGCGATCTGCTAAGACAAATGGATCCCAAGGAAAAAGAACAGATCCTGCGGGATGTTCTGATGGAATTTTTAGCTTGATAAAGTAAAATATTGATGATAAAATTTATTTGGTTCTAAAATTAACCAATATTAGGAAAAAAGGAGATACCAATGATGTCAGGTAAAGTTACATTTGATTATGGAAGAACGGCCGACGTGATCAGCGCCGGTGAAATCGAATCAATGAAGGGCATTACAGCAGCGGCAAAGGAACTTCTCGTATCGAGAAAGGGAGCTGGAAATGATTTCCTTGGATGGATTGACCTGCCAGTGGATTATGATAAAACAGAATTTGACCGTATTTTAAAAGCTGCGGATAAAATCAAAAAAGACAGTGAGGTACTGCTGGTAATTGGAATCGGCGGTTCTTACCTGGGCGCAAGGGCAGCGATCGAATTTTTGAGTCATAATTTTTACAACTGTGTTTCAAAGAAAATCCGTAAAGCACCGGAAATTTATTTTGTGGGAAATAACATCAGCAGCACCTACATCACCCATTTGATGGATGTGATCGGTGACAGAGATTTCTCTGTTAATGTAATTTCCAAATCCGGCACCACAACAGAACCGGCTATTGCATTCCGTGTATTCAAGGAAATGCTGGAACAGAAATATGGAAAAGCAGAAGCTGCAAAACGTATCTATGCAACTACGGACAAATCCAGAGGAGCATTGAAGACTCTGGCAGCAGAAGAAGGCTATGAGACCTTCGTGGTTCCGGACGATGTGGGCGGACGTTTTTCTGTATTGACAGCGGTAGGTCTGCTTCCAATCGCAGCCAGCGGTGCTGATATCCTGAAACTGATGGAAGGCGCTGCATCCGGAAGAAAACAGGCACTGGAGAACGAATTTGAAGAAAATGGTGCGCTGCAGTATGCTGCAGTCCGCAATATCCTGCACAGAAAAGGCAAAGCAGTAGAAGTGCTTGCTAATTATGAACCAAGTCTGCATTACGTGTCTGAATGGTGGAAACAGTTATACGGCGAGAGTGAAGGAAAAGACCATAAGGGAATTTTCCCTGCATCAGTGGATCTGACAGCAGATCTGCATTCTATGGGTCAGTTTATCCAGGACGGCAGCCGTGTCATGTTTGAGACTGTAATGTGTGTGGAAGAGCCGGAATGCACTGTGGTTCTGAAGGAAGAAGCTTCTGATCTGGACGGCCTGAATTATCTGGCAGGAAAGACTATGGATTTTGTAAATAAGAGCGCTATGAATGGAACTGTCCTGGCACATACCGATGGTCAGGTACCGAATCTGATGGTGACGATTCCAAAACAGGACGAGTTCTCTCTGGGCGAGCTGTTTTATTTCTTCGAGTTTGCCTGCGGTGTCAGCGGTTATATTCTGGGTGTAAATCCATTTAACCAGCCAGGTGTGGAGAGTTATAAGAAAAACATGTTTGCTCTGCTGGGCAAACCGGGATATGAAAAAGAAAGAGAAGAACTGCTGAAAAGACTGTAAAACATTCATGAATCAGATTATTAAAAGACTGTAAAACATTCATGATGCAGATCATTAAAAGCGGATGCTTCGGGCTCGAAAAGAGTCCGGGGCGTCCGCTTTTTACCGGCTATAACTTAGTGTACTGACACATTCATATTCTGACTAATTCACTTGTCTATTTGTCCAGCAGACTGCGTTGTCATCAATCGACGATGCAACCGCATCGCCTCTTTCTTCCGCCTTGCTGCTGAACAAATATCCTGCGCGAATAGTTCAGAAATGAACATGTCAGTACACTAGGATGCCTGCAAATGCACCGGAGACAGGGCAGGGCCCATATTTCCCCCGTTTGCCAGACTCTGTATCTACTCTTCGATAATGTGGATTTCCAGAAAATCAAAGTCAATTTCTTCGATGAAACTGTCCTGGTAAAAGCGTGCCTTGCTGTGCCGCTGGAACTCCCGTATGGTGGCATCCAGCCAGATGGGTTTTCCAAGGTCGAAAGCGTAGCACAATTCGTCCAGACAGTGAAAAACCTTGTGGGTGCGGGTGTTGGAACTGTCATCGGTGATGACAATATCTTTCAGCATGTGGTTTTCTTTCCAGATCTTTCCCCATAGTCTCATTTGTGCTTTTCTCCGTTCATTAATTTCATGATTTCATCAGTGGTAGAATCCGGATGAGATTTTATCATCGCATAGAAAGGTTCTATCACCTCCGCTGGTGTTTCTAAAAGAGAGGCAATTTCAGAGAGATTCATTTTTTTGGCTATTTTTTTTTGCATCAACTCAATTAGAGTGTGCTCGCGTCCCTCGACACGCCCCTCGACACGTCCCTCGACACGCCCCTCGACGCGTCCCTCGGCACGCCCCTCAATACGCCCTTCTTCCCGTTCATAGGCTTTTTCTTCCCATGCCTGCATATACTTCACTCCCATTTCTTCGCTGGCCTTAATTGTTTGTACGCGTTCATGAATTTTCTTAACTAAACTGCTTTTTGCCCTTGCGGCTGTTTCGTCAGTGGTATTTTCTGCATAATGCAGGAATTCAACAAGCTCTTCACTGACCTCGTTCGAATTTTTCCCCTTTGTATTCAGAAAAATACGTGTGGTGCCATCCTCCAGCCTTAGATGAGGTACTTCCTGACATTCGGGCTGAAATGTGTACTGGTATTTATCATATCCAAACAGGTCAAAGGGCATAATCATGATGATGTAGGAATCATTTAACTGATTATAATTGAGTGAACCGGCGGGCAGCAGCCCGGAATCAATGAGAGACTGATAAAAGCGGGACCGCTTCAGCAGGTCTGTTTTTTTATGCTTCTGCATTTCCGTATTGTATACGGTATTTTCTGAATCCATGGCAAATACATCAAGCCGAACGGACTTCAGATAAGGAGCAGTCTGCAGTTGTTTTTCCACCTCATTTTTCGAAAGCAGCTGAAGCGGATTATTCAGGATGATCTCAAGTAAATCCTGATGTATCTCTGGATCTTCCATGGCTTCGTCAAATAAAAAACGGTCAGTTAAGTTTAAATCCTGAAACAGTATCATAGATGCCTCTCCTTCTTAGTGAATCCGTCAGATTACTGTATTGAAAAGAGAAGAATCTATTTTCATGTATAGTATATCAGACGGTGTGCAAATTGAAAATGGTTACTTGAAAATTTTGGCGGAAACGCCAGAAACGGGCTAAGGATCACAGATGTTTTGTCATGTGAAGCATGACGGGCCTCGCAGCAAGAACGCAGAGGCGTTCTTGAAACATAGGTGCTGAGAACATTGAAAATAAAGTTTTTCAAAGTATGTATTTTAGAATAGCATAAATCAAAACAAAAGTAAACAAAAACATTATAAAAAGGTACAAAAGATATAAAAAATACAAAAGATATAAAAGTAGTTAAGAATAAAAAGCGGTAAAGAATAAAAAGCATGGAGGAAGGATAAGGGGAAGTAAGCCAATCCGGAGTAAAATGTGGATTGGCCTGTGTGATATTGATGTGGAGTTAACTGTGGATTGGCCTGCGTGATATTGAAATGGAGCTAAAATGTGGATTGGCCTGCGTGATATTGATGTGGAGTAGAATCCGGAGCGTCCGCTTTTTATCGGCTATAGCTTAGGATACCTGCAAATGCACAAGGGACAGAGCAGGGCCCATACTTCCCCATAGTCTCATTTGTGCTTTTCTTCGTTCAATAATTTCATGATTTCATCAGTGGTAGAATCAGGATGAGATTTTATTATCGCATAGAAAGGTTCTATCACTTCCACTGGTTTTTCTAAAAGTGAGGCAATTTCAGAGAGATTCATTTTTTTGGCTATCTTTTTTTGCATCAATTCAATTAGAGTGTGCTCGCGTCCCTCAACACGCCCTTCAACGCGCCCTTCAACACGCCCCTCGGCACGCCCCTCAATACGCCCTTCTTCCCGTTCATAGGCTTTTTCTTCCCATGCCTGCATATACTTCACTCCCATTTCTTCGCTGGCCTTAATTGTTTGTACGCGTTCATGAATTTTCTTAACTAAACTGCTTTTTGCCCTTGCGGCTGTTTCATCGGTGGTATTTTCTGCATAATGCAGAAATTCAACAAGCGCTTCACTGACCTCGCTCGAATTTTTCCCCATAGTCTCATTTGTGTTTTTCTTCGTTCATTAATTTCATGATTTCATCAGTGGTAGAATCCGGATGAGATTTTATTATCGCATAGAAAGGTTCTATCACTTCCACTGGTGTTTCTAAAAGTGAGGCAATTTCAGAGAGATTCATTTTTTTGGCTATCTTTTTTTGCATCAACTCAATTAAAGTGTGCTCGCGTCCCTCGACACGTCCCTCAACACGCCCTTCAACACGCCCCTCGGCACGCCCTTCAACGCGCCCTTCGGCACGCCCCTCAATACGTCCTTCTTCTCGTTCATAGGCTTTTTCTTCCCATGCCTGCATATACTTCACTCCCATTTCTTCGCTGGACTTAATTGTTTGTACGCGTTCGTGAATTTTCTTAACTAAACTGCTTTTTGCCCTTGCGGCTGTTTCGTCGGTGGTATTTTCCGCATAATGCAGGAATTCAACAAGCTCATTACTGACCTCGTTCAAATCTTTCCCCATAGTCTCATTTATGTTTTTCTTCGTTCATTAATTTCATGATTTCATCAGTGGTAGAATCAGGATGAGATTTTATCATCGCATAGAAAGGTTCTATCACTTCCACTGGTGTTTCTAAAAGTGAGGCAATTTCAGAGAGATTCATTCTTTTGGCTATCTTTTTTTGCATCAACTCAATTAGAGTGTGCTCGCGTCCCTCGATACGTCCCTCAACGCGCCCTTCAACACGCCCCTCAATACGCCCTTCTTCCCGTTCATAGGCTTTTTCTTCCCATGCCTGCATATACTTCACTCCCATTTCTTCGCTGGACTTAATTGTTTGTACGCGTTCATGAATTTTCTTAACTAAACTGCTTTTTGCCCTTGCGGCTGTTTCGTCAGTGGTATTTTCTGCATAATGCAGGAATTCAACAAGCTCTTCACTGACCTCGTTCGAATTTTTCCCCTTTGTATTCAGAAAAATACGTGTGGTGCCATCCTCCAGCCTTAGATGAGGTACTTCCTGACATTCGGGCTGAAATGTGTACTGGTATTTATCATATCCAAACAGGTCAAAGGGCATAATCATGATGATGTAGGAATCATTTAACTGATTATAATTGAGTGAACCGGCGGGCAGCAGCCCGGAATCAATGAGAGACTGATAAAAGCGGGACCGCTTCAGCAGGTCTGTTTTTTTATGCTTCTGCATTTCCGTATTGTATACGGTATTTTCTGAATCCATGGCAAATACATCAAGCCGAACGGACTTCAGATAAGGAGCAGTCTGCAGTTGTTTTTCCACCTCATTTTTCGAAAGCAACTGAAGCGGATTATTCAGGATGATCTCAAGTAAATCCTGATGTATCTCTGGATCTTCCATGGCTTCGTCAAATAAAAAACGGTCAGTTAAGTTTAAATCCTGAAACAGTATCATAGATACCTCTCCTTCTTAGTGAATCCGTCAGATTACCGTATTGAAAAGAGAAGAATCTATTTTCATGTATAGTATATCAGACGGTGTGCAAATTGAAAATGGTTACTTGAAAATTTTGGCGGAAATGCCAGAAACGGGCTAAGGATCACAGATGTTTTGTCATGTGAAGCATGACGGGCCTCGCAGCAAGAACGCAGAGGCATTCTTGAAACATAGGTGCTGAGAACATTGAAAATAAAGTTTTTCAAAGTATATGTTTTAGAATAGCATAAATTGAAATAAAAGTAAACAAAAACGTTATAAAAAGGTACAAAAGATATAAAAACAGTTAAGGATAAAAAGCAGTTAAGGATAAAAAGCGTTAAAGAATAAAAAGCATGGAGGGAGGGTAAGGGGAAGTAAATTGAAGCAAGCCAATCCGGAGTAAACTGTGGATTGGCCTGCGCGATATTGATATGAAGCTAAAATAAAGCACTGATGAAAAATATCGTTCAGTAAAATTGTTCAGTCTTCATTAAAGAAATCATATACTGCAGCCGAAATCTCCTGTATCTGCGTCAGCGCGGTATCCTTGCTGTCCCAGTCATTGGAGAAGACACAGAGGATGTAGTCGCAGGCATCGGAATAGACTATGGCTGCGTCATTTTCCACGGTATCCATTTCTCCGGTCTTGTTGCCGACTTCCACGCCGTCCGGAAGCCCTTTGGGAATCTTGTAGCGGGTGTTCTGATTCAGCATCCAGTTTTCAATTTCGGTGCAGACCTTCCTGGAGGCGAAAGTCCTGCGGTAAATCCGCTCCAGCAGCTTTCCGCAGTCCCAGGCGCTGGTCTGGTTGAAATGTTCTGAGTCCAGAACAGTACTGGAATCTTCGAAGCCATTGTATTCGTGTGTCATGGAACTATAGCCATGGTCACTGATATATTGGTTCACTTTATCAATACCCTTGTCATAGCTGCCTTCACCCAACAGATTCAGGAGCCGGTTGGCGGCTTCATTGCTGCTGTAGCGAATCATATTGCCCAGCAGATCCACAATTTCGGTGGTGCGTTCCAGCTCACTCTGATCGATCGCTTCGTATACAGCACCCATTATGAAAAGCTTCATGGTGCTGGCGGATTTCATAGGACTGTAATTTATAACAAAATATTCATAAGTGGAGAGGTTCTTCACATAGACGGACCAGTTGCCGCTGTAGCTGTTGGTGAGCCTTGTGATTTTTGCTTTCAGAGTATGAATGGTCTTTGGCAGATCCGGCAGCGGATAATCAGCCATTTCATGGTAATCAATCAGAGTATAAAAGAGAACGGGAGGTTTCGCAGCCGTGCCCGAAGCGGAACTGTCCGCTTCAGTTTCCCGCTCCAGAACATTCCGGAGTTCGGTGTCGGCTTCTGTCTCAGTCTCTGTTTCCGTCTCGATTTCCGTAGCTGCCTCTGTCTCCTTTTCCGTTAACGGGAGCAGAAAAGGATTGGAAGTGTCAGAAGAATCCGGAAAAATCTTCCATTCCGAAAGCAGATTTTCCTGGGATGTTTCCTGGGAAGCCTGCACAGAAACCAGACCTGCCTGACTGCAGAAAAAGCAGCCCAGCATAAAGCAGGCTGAAATAAAGTATCGTTTTGAAATAGGTATCCGTCTCTTTGCTGCGTTATTCATATTATACCTCGTGCCTGATATTGAAAAAATTTGCCATAAAACGCCAATGTTTTTCACCAGGATTTCTTTCGCAAGGGAGTCATTGTTATCATTTTTAAATCTGATTTATCTATCATAACACCTGGAAGCCCAAGTTGTAAAGATTTTCGGAATATGATACAATGTCATCAGCCAAAGGCTGATGACCTACGCACGCTTCAGCGTGCTTCCTCTGATACAATGTCACCAGCTGCAGTTCAGCCTTTTACTTGATGCACAGCTTCCGGGCGGCTGCCCCAGGCATGCTGCAGGTGCATTTGCAGAAAGCCTGGGGCAACCGCCCGGAAAGCGTCCTCATTTCAAGGCTGAACGGTAACTGTCACCAGCAAAAGGCTGATGACCTACGCACGCTTCAGCGCAGAAAATGACAGGAGGAATCGTTCATTATGGATAAAAAGAAACCGAGGAAGGGAACCGGCCTGGTTCATATTTACTGTGGGGATGGAAAAGGAAAGACAACTACGGGGATGGGCCTGTGCATCCGGGCGGCGGGCCATGGCTGCCGGGTGCTGATCTACCAGTTTATGAAGAATAATAAGACCAGTGAACGAAAGGTGCTGGAACAGATAGAGCAGATTACCCTGCTGGACGGGCTGGAGGAGGAGAAATTCAGTTTTCAGCTCACAGAAGAGGAACGGTACAACCGGAAAAAATTTTATAACAGACAATTGGAAAAAGTGACGGAGATGGCAGCGGAGCAGGATTATGATGTGCTGTTTCTGGATGAAGCGGTCTATGCGGTCCGCGCCGGGCTTCTGGATGAGGATGCATTGGTTAAATTCCTGCAAAATAAGCCGGAAAAACTGGAAGTGATACTGACAGGACAGGAGCCGGGGGAGAGACTGGTGGCCGAAGCCGATTATGTGTCGGAAATTCGTAAAATAAAGCACCCGTTCGACTGGAAGCAGCCAGCCAGAGATGGGATAGAACGTTAAAAAATCCCCATAAAATGAGGAGTGCCCCGGTATCTGGTATACCGGGGCTATTATGAAAAAATTTATCAATATGTGTAATGATAGCCATTACAGCATAATGTCGAGAATTCCTTCTCAAGAACAAAATTAATATAACAGATGCATGTGAACAAAGTGTGAACAAACTGTAAAAATATAATAAAACAGACAAAAAACAACAATAAACAAGAAAAATGTTAGTAAAAATTCACAGGTGTCGAAAAGATGCGGGTGAAAAAACAGATAATTGTACCCAAATTTCCAGGAATATGATAATATAGAAACGCAGATACGAGATCAGACAGAGAATTATAAAGGAGATCATTATGAGTGTAAAAAGAGCATTTGTGATTGTGCTGGACAGCTATGGCATTGGATATCTTCCGGATGCAGATAAATTTGGAGATGTGGGTGCGAATACCCTGGCAACGATTGTAAAATCAGAAAAATACAATACCCCGAATATGAAAAACATGGGACTTTTTAATATTGATGGTGTGACCTGTGCTCCGGGTGTGGAGCATCCGACCGCATCTTACGGACGGCTGACAGAGACTTCCATGGGAAAGGATACCACCATCGGACACTGGGAGATTGCGGGCATGATTTCTCCGGATCCGCTGCCCACCTATCCGAATGGATTTCCGGAGGAGGTTCTGAAGCCTTTTATGGAACAGACAGGACATGGAGTATTATGCAACAAACCTTATTCCGGTACGGATGTGATCCGGGATTACGGGGAAGAGCATGTGAAAACAGGAGATCTGATCGTATATACCTCAGCAGATTCCGTATTTCAGATTGCAGCTCATGAGGATGTGGTTCCGCTGGAGGATCTGTACCGGTACTGCCGGATCGCCAGGAAGATTCTGCAGGGAAAACATGGCGTAGGCCGTGTCATTGCCAGACCATTTATCGGAGAGGCGCCCAATTTCACACGTACCAGAAACCGTCATGATTTCTCCCTGCTTCCGCCGAAAAAGACCATGCTGGTGAGTCTGCTGGAGCATGGTTTTGACACCTATGGCGTAGGTAAGATATCCGATATTTTTGCAGGCCAGGCAGTGGCGCATACGGTATCCATTTCCTGCAATGAAGATGGCATGGAAAAAACTTTTGAGGATATGAAGATTGATTTTAACGGACTGTGCTTTGTGAATTTGGTGGATTTCGATATGATGTACGGTCACCGAAATGATATCGACGGCTATGCAAACGCAGCAACCGTATTTGACCGTCAGTTGGGGCAGTTTATGGAAATGATGAAAGAGGATGATGTGCTGATCATTACGGCAGATCATGGCTGCGATCCTGGATTTAAAGGAACGGATCACTCCAGAGAATACACACCGATGCTGATCTACGGAGCTCCGGTAAAAGAAGGAGTGTCCCTTGGCACCAGAAAGAGCTTTGCTGATATCGCAGCCACTGTGCTGGATATGTTTGGCATTGAAGAGCATCTGGACGGAACCAGCTTCTGGGAGGAAGTAAAACGCTGATAACCAGGTGACAAAGGAGAAAAAAGTGGTAGAAAATTTAAAAAAACGATCTATATGTGTAGTGGGGCATAAAAATCCGGATACCGATTCCATCTGTTCGGCTATTTCTTATGCATATCTGAAAAATAAGACAGACGATCAGAACTATTATGTGGCGGCCCGGGCGGGGCAGATTACGGCGGAAACGCAGTATGTACTGGATTATTTTGGAATGGACCAGCCGCTGTACCTGGATAATATCGGCACCCGTGTCAAGGATATGGAGATCCGGGAGGTGCCCGGCGTGCGCAGCAATATTTCCATTAAAAATGCATGGACGCTGATGCGGGGCCAGAATGTATTTACCCTTCCTATTACGGACGAAGAGGATAAACTTCACGGCCTGATCACGATTAATGATATTGCGAAATCTTACATGGAAGAATATGACAGTGCGATTGTGTCCATGGCCAGGACTCCTTATAAAAATATTCTGGAAACACTGGATGCAGAGATGATTGTAGGGGATGAAAATGCCTACTTTGAGAAGGGCAAGGTCGTGATCGCGGCAGCGAATCCGGATGTGATGGAAAACTATATCGAGGAAAATGATATGGTAATCCTGGGAAACCGGTACGAATCCCAGTTGTGTGCCATTGAGATGAATGCGGGCAGCATCGTGGTGTGTCTGGGGGCTCCGGTCTCCCGGACGATTCAGAGAATGGCAAAGGACCATAACTGCACCGTGATCGTGACGCCGCTGGATACATATGCGGTGGCGCGTCTGATCAATCAGAGCATGCCGGTGGATTTTTTTATGAAAAAAGAGAATCTGATTTCCTTCCATGTCATGAATTATACAGATGAGATCAAGGAAATTATGTCGAAAAAGAGATATCGAGATTTTCCGATATTAGATAAGAAGGGCTGTTATATCGGAATGATTTCCCGCCGGAATTTGCTGGGGGTACGCAAGAGAGCGGTCATTCTGGTAGACCACAATGAGATTATCCAGGCGGTGGACAATGTACAGGATGCGGAGATTATGGAGATCATAGATCATCACAGACTGGGATCGCTGGAGACCATGGCTCCGGTGTATTTCCGCAATCAGCCGGTGGGCTGTACTGCTACGATAGTGTATCAGATTTTCCAGGAAAAACAGATTGAAATACCGGAAAAAATAGCAGGACTGCTGTGCAGCGCAATTGTTTCCGACACCTTGATGTTCCGTTCGCCTACCTGTACGGAGATGGACCGGGTGGCAGCGGAAGCTCTGGCAGACAGAGCGGGCATTGACTGCAGCAAATTTGCCCGTGATATGTTTGCAGCAGGCAGTGACCTGAAAAATAAGACACCGGAAGAGATTTTTTACCAGGACTTTAAAAAATTTGAATTTGAGGATAAAAATCTGGGGATTGGGCAGATTACTTCCATGAGTCAGACCGAGCTGGATGAGATCAAGGAGCGCATGGTTCCATTTCTGGAAAAAGCTTACAAAGAACATGAACTGGATATGATGATCTTCATGCTGACCAATATTATGGAAGAAGCCACAGAAATGCTGTGCTACGGAGAAAACTCCATCGAACTGATCGAAGACGCATTTCCGGTAAAGGTGGTCAATAATGCTGCCGTGGTGCCCGCTGTGGTATCCCGAAAGAAACAGGTGGTACCGGCGCTGATGTCAGCCATAAGCCGGAGCAGCGAGGTGCTGTGATTATGAAAAAAACAGTGGGGGATACGGTGGATCAGGCCGTATCTGCACCGGTGAGCGGGGTGCGGTAGGTATGGGAAGAGAAGTATGGAGAGCGGGAAATATGCTTTATCCGCTGCCGGCTGTGATGGTAAGCTGCGCAAGACCGGAAGAAAAGCCGAATATTATTACAGTGGCCTGGACGGGAACGATCTGCAGTTCCCCTGCCATGGTCTCCATTTCCGTCCGGCCGGAGCGCTATTCCTATTCCATCATAAAGGAAACAGGGGAATTTGTGATTAATCTGACTACGGAAAAGCTGGTGCGGGCCACGGATTACTGCGGAGTACGCTCCGGCAGGGATGTGGATAAGTTTCAGGAAATGCATCTGACAGCGGGAAAATCTTCTAAAATAGATGCGCCGCTCATTGAGGAAAGCCCGGTGAATATCGAATGCCGTGTGCAGCAGATTCAGGAGCTGGGTTCCCATCACATGTTTATTGCCAATGTGGAGGCAGTGGATGTGGACGATCGGTATATGGATGCAAAAGGCAGGTTTGAATTGAACAAAGCAGGACTGTTTGTGTATTCTCATGGTGAGTATTTTTCCCTTGGAAAGAAGCTTGGGACCTTTGGCTATAGTGTAAAACGCCGGAAAAATTAATTTTTATTTACAAATATTAATTCTGTGATATAATTACAGATAAGCTAATTTGAAGAAAATGTAACGGGTATGTAACTATTCAGACATTGAATGGTTATACAGGCATGAAATATACAAATGACAGGAGCTGCGTTCCTTGGGGAAGGATGCAGGGTACATCAGATAGACATCAGGCATGATGCAGTGAGTGGGTAAAGTATAAATAAAAAACAGAGGTGTCCTATGGAACAATATATTATTAAGGGCGGCAATCCGCTGGTAGGTGAAGTAGATATCAGCGGTGCTAAAAATGCGGCACTGGGTATTTTGGCTGCGGCCATTATGACAGATGATACCGTATTAATTGAAAATTTGCCGGACGTAAGAGACATCAACGTCATGCTGGAAGCGATGACAGATATTGGTGTGAAGGTAGAACGTATCACAAGACACGCAGCTTTGATGAACAGCTCGGCCATTGGCGGAGTCAGTGTGGACTATGAGTTTATTAAGAAAATCAGAGCATCCTATTATTTGATAGGTGCCTTACTTGGAAAATACAAAAGGGCCGAGGTACCGCTTCCGGGCGGATGTAATATCGGCAGCAGACCAATAGACCTTCATTTAAAAGGCTTTAAAGCTCTCGGAGCGAAGGTGACCATCCGCAACGGTTCCATCTGTGCGGAGGCGGAGACTCTGAGAGGAAGCCATATTTATCTGGATACCGTGTCCGTAGGAGCTACGATCAATATCATGATGGCGGCTACTATGGCAGAGGGACGTACTATTATTGAGAACTGTGCAAGAGAGCCTCATGTAGTGGATGTGGCTAACTTCCTGAACAGTATGGGTGCCAATATCAAAGGTGCCGGTACGGATGTGATCCGAATCCGCGGTGTAGAGAGACTTCATGCCACGGAATATTCCATTATTCCGGATCAGATCGAAGCGGGCACATTTATGTTTGCTGCAGCAGCGACCAAAGGCGATATTATGGTCAAAAATGTCATTCCGAAGCATTTGGAAGCGACCACAGCAAAACTGCTGGAGCTTGGCTGTGAAGTAGAAGAATTTGACAATGCAGTGCGTGTGGTAGCTTCCAGACGCCTGAATTGCACGAATGTAAAGACACTGCCCTATCCGGGCTATCCTACGGATATGCAGCCGCAGATTGGTGTTGCACTGGCATTGGCCTCCGGCACCAGCATTGTGACAGAGAGTATTTTCGAAAATCGTTTTAAATATATGGACGAGCTGGCCAGAATGGGAGCTGTGTCCAAGGTAGAAGGCAACACTGCCATCATTACCGGTGTAGACCGGCTGACCGGAGCCAGAGTGAGTGCACCGGATCTGCGCGCAGGCGCGGCACTGGTGATCGCAGGACTGGCTGCAGAGGGCGTGACTGTGGTGGATGATATTGTCTATATCCAGCGTGGGTATGAGTGCTTTGATGAGAAGCTTCAGAGCCTGGGCGCCGAGATTGAAAAGATTAACAGTGAGAAGGAAGCGCAGAAGTTTAAATTACGAATTGGATAATCAGGATCGCCGCAGGGATGCGGCGATTTTTTGTCGTATAGGATTTGTTACAGTTCAGCTTTTTACTTGACGCACAGCTTCCGGGCGGCTGCCCCAGGTATACCGCAGGTGCATTTGCAGAAAGACTAAGCATCTTGGGTTCCGCAAGATGTTCCATAGGAATTGGGAGTCATTTGTTTGAACCGAAGGTGAGTTATGGCTCCCAATTCCTGCTTTTGGAACACCTTGCGGAAGCCTTAGATGCTCTTGGCTTTCGAAACAGAACCTGCGGTATACCTGGGGCAGCCACCCGGAAAGCGTTCTCATTTCAAGGCTGAACTGTAATTAGGATTTTTCGGGGATTTGAAATAGGGCTTGAATTTAGCGGCTTCAGAATTTATAATGGGGAAAATGGCTATATGAGGAGGATGAACATGATTAAATTGTACAACAGCGGTGCATATCTGGTAAATGGAACGGATATTGTGGAAGATAACGCTGATGCTGCGGCTGCTTTGGGCAGCAGGATGGGAAGTGTGCCATCAAAAAAAGAGGCGGCAGAACATACCATGGCGTATTCGATTTTAAAAGAGCATAATACATCCGGCAGCATGGAAAAACTGAAAATTAAGTTTGATAAGCTGACTTCCCACGATATTACATTTGTGGGGATTATCCAGACGGCAAGAGCTTCCGGCCTGGATAAGTTTCCGGTTCCTTATGTGCTGACCAACTGTCACAATTCTTTGTGTGCAGTGGGTGGTACGATTAATGAAGATGATCACATGTTTGGACTGAGCTGTGCGAAAAAGTACGGCGGAATCTATGTACCTCCTCATCAGGCGGTGATTCATCAGTTTGCCAGAGAGATGCTGGCGGGCTGCGGCCGGATGATTCTGGGATCGGATTCTCATACCCGTTACGGAGCGCTTGGAACCATGGCGATGGGCGAGGGCGGACCGGAGCTGGTGAAGCAGCTTCTGTCTCAGACCTACGATATTAATATGCCGGGTGTGGTGGGCGTTTACCTGACGGGAGCTCCGGTAAAAGGCGTAGGCCCCCAGGATATTGCACTGGCGATCATCGGGGCAGTATTTGCCAATGGCTATGTAAATAATAAGGTGATGGAGTTTGTGGGACCGGGCGTGGCCAATCTGAGTGCGGATTTCCGTATCGGTGTGGATGTGATGACCACAGAGACTACCTGCCTTTCCTCTATCTGGGAGACGGACGAGGTGATTCGGGAATTCTATGAGATTCACGGAAGGACAGAAGAATATAAGGAACTGAAGCCGGGTGCAGTGGCCTACTATGATGGCATGATCTACGTGGATCTAAGCCAGATCAGACCGATGATCGCAATGCCGT
Source organism: Lachnospiraceae bacterium (assembly GCA_028689585.1). Taxonomy (GTDB): domain Bacteria; phylum Bacillota; class Clostridia; order Lachnospirales; family Lachnospiraceae; genus Merdiplasma. Next base: position 33,074 of record JAQVCW010000014.1, read on the forward strand.
TCCATCCAAGCAATACCTATACGATTGAAGAACTGAATGCCAATCTGATGGACATTCTGGAGGATGTGGAGAAGCGTGCAAAGGTCAGCCTGGACGGCGCGGTGGATTATACACTGAAGAATAAAGTACATAACGGAAAATTATATGTGGATCAGGGAATTATCGCAGGCTGTGCCGGCGGCGGATTTGAAAATATCTGTGATGCGGCAGATATTCTGAAGGGTAAATTTATCGGAAGTGATGAATTTGCGCTGAGCATCTATCCTGCCAGCACCCCGATCTATATGGAGCTGGCGAAAAATGGAAGGCTGGCTGATCTTATTCAGTCCGGTGCAGTAGTCAAGACTGCATTCTGTGGTCCGTGCTTTGGGGCCGGGGACACTCCGGCCAACAATGCGTTCAGCATCCGCCACTCCACCAGAAACTTCCCGAACAGAGAAGGCTCCAAGCTCCAGAACGGCCAGATTGCTTCTGTAGCACTGATGGATGCCCGCTCCATCGCGGCCACTGCTGCAAATAAGGGATATCTGACGGCAGCTACCGATATAGATGCCAATTTCTCTAAGCCGAAATATTTCTTTGACAAGTCCATTTATGAAAACCGTGTCTTTGACAGCAAGGGCGTGGCAGATCCGTCAGTAGAGATTAAGTTTGGCCCGAATATCAAGGACTGGCCGGCTATGTGCGCACTGCCGGAAAATATGATCCTGAAAGTGGTATCTGAGATTCATGATCCGGTGACCACCACGGATGAACTGATTCCGTCCGGTGAGACTTCTTCTTACCGCTCCAATCCGCTGGGGCTGGCAGAATTTACGCTGTCCCGTAAAGATCCGGCTTATGTCGGGCTGGCAAAAGAGGTGCAGACGGCTCAGAAGGCAATCGAAGCGGGCAGATGCCCGGAAGAAGCGTTCCCTGAACTGAAACCGGTGCTTCGTGCGGTCAATGGAAAATATCCGGATGTGGACAAGACAAATCTGGGCGTGGGCTCCACCATCTTTGCGGTAAAACCGGGAGACGGCTCCGCCAGAGAACAGGCTGCTTCCTGCCAGAAGGTGCTGGGCGGCTGGGCTAACATTGCCAACAGCTATGCAACCAAGCGTTATCGTTCCAATCTGATGAACTGGGGAATGCTGCCCTTCCTGATCAAAGAAGGCGGGCTTCCGTTTGCCAATAAGGATTACCTGTTTATTCCGGGAATCCGCAGGGCAGTGGAGGATAAAGTGTCTGAACTGGAGGCATATGTGGTAAAGGACGGCGCACTGCAGCCGTTTACCCTGATGCTGGATGAGATGACAGATGATGAACGCCAGATCATCCTGGATGGATGTCTGATTAACTATAATAGGGTAAAATAAAAAAAGATTGCGGCGGTTTTCTATCAGCCCATGAGCAAGAATGCCAGGCGTTTTTGCTGCGGGGCCCGTCATGCTTCGTATGACATGGATGCTCTGTCCGGCTGTGACAGAGCAATTTCCAGTTAATGAAGTTCATGGGCTGAGGAAAGCCGCCGTCTGCTTTGATGCAGTATTCGCTGTCAGTTCCGGCATTGGCACAATCGAAGGGGACGGTCATCCCCTTGGCGTAATAACCTCCGTTCATGAGAAAAGAAAAACACAAAGGTTCTAAAAAATGAAAGTTAACAGTTAATTAGGCGAGCCAAACGGTAAAAACAATAAATTTAAAAAAATACAAGAAAAAGGTTGACAAATACAAACGCTGATGGTACTATACAGATAACAACAAAACACCTAACTTATTTAACTAAAACAAATGTTAAATAATCTCAGAAGTTATCTGAAACGACTTGTCAAGGTCGTGGCACATAAGTGCAGGTGTTGTTGATTACGATAGATTTTCTTATTACTTTATGAAAATCAGAAAAAGGAGGTCGAGTCCAATGGACATCTCAGAACATTTTAATCAATATAATAGTGGTAGAGTACAAGGTTCCTGCAGAAAAGACCTTATCATAAACTTCCATAATAATCGAATTTAAACGATAATCGGAGCGGAACAATTGGAACGGGATAAGACACCTTTACTTATATTATATTGATAAATCCTGAATGGAAGAATTCCGAAAAGAGAGAATTCCAAAATAGAATATTTCTAAAAGGAGCAGGTTCTCAAAAGGAGCAGGTTCCCAAAGCAGAATATTTCTAAATTGAAGCGTCCGAATGAAAGAATTCAGAAATTCAACATAATACCACATGAGATCAGATTATAAAAAAGAAATGATGTAAAGAAATCATTGAGTAATTATAACTGCTTTATAAAAAATATATCGAAAGGTATGATAAAATAAATAGCAGGATTATCCCTCCGATTTATATTTAATAAAATAAAAAAGCCGAGAAGGGCTAAAATAAAATTGAATAATAAAAAAATCAGATAGAGCCGTTGTATAGCACAGCGGCTCTGTTTTTTATGATATAGGAAATTCCTCGAATTTCCTATATCATAAAAAGCAGCAAAGCTGCAAGGATGCGCAGCTTCGCGCGCGGAACAAAAGCTGTGCTGCTAAAGAAACTGGCTCGCGGGGTGTGCGAAGCACACTTTTGTTCTTATATTTTTCCGATTAGCTGAAGCAGACGGGGCATGGTGGTTTCGAAGTCCACGCCGTAGGAACGGCTGTCCGGATTGGCTACGGTGACACGAATGGTTTCCATGGTGTAGTCACAGGCTGTCTTCAATGCGTCCGGAAGGCTGAAGCCATTCATGAGAGCTCCGACGGTGGTGCTGGAGAAGATATCTCCGGTGCCGTGGTAGCTGACCGGAAGACGGACGGTATCATAGAAGAAATACTCTCCGGCGGCGCAGTCCAGGCCAAGGATGCCGATGCGGTCCGGACTGAGAGAAACACCAGTGAGAACCGCGTATTTGGGGCCAAGTCCGGCCAGACGCCGGAGCATTTCTTTCAGGTAGCTTTCGTCATAAGTCTCTTTGTAGGGCATGCCGGTGAGGAAAGAGGCCTCAGTGATGTTTGGAACGATGATGTCTGCTTTCTGGCACAGCTTTGCCATTTCGCCGGCGAAAGCCAGATCAAAGCCGGCGTATAATTTTCCATTGTCCGCCATGACCGGATCGATAAAAATAGTGGTGCCCTGTTCACGAAACTGTTCAAAAAAATTCCGAACCTGGTGAATCTGCTGGAATGAACCAAGATATCCGGTATAGATGGCATCAAAGTGAAAGTTTTCTTTTTTCCAGTGGGCAGCAATCGGCTCCACCTGATTGGTTAGATCGGCCCAGGTAAATCCGGTGAACATAGTATGAGTGGAGAGAACTGCGGTAGGAAGAATGGCAGTTTCTATGCCCATAGCGGAGATGATGGGAAGTGCTACGGTTAAAGAACATTTTCCGATGCAGGAAATGTCCTGGATAGTTACGATTCGCTTCATGAATAATTTCCTCCATAACTTACAGAATGCGTGTGATTTACAGAATGCGCGAGGCTGCTGTTTTGACAAATACTATGATAGAGATTATAATAAAAATTGGCTATACGAAAATATCCAATTTGATTAAAATATATAAGGTCAGATAAAAAAGGAATTAAAATAATGCTTACTTATTCATTTGAAATGCTTGGAAATAATAGTCTGTATGAACACCTGTATAAATGCATTCGCAGAGATATTCTGAATGGAACAATCAGATCGGGAGAGAAGCTGCCTTCCAAGAGAAGCTTTGCAAAGAATCTGGGTGTCAGCGTGATTACGGTTGAAAATGCCTATGCGCAGCTTGTGGCGGAGGGATATATTTATTCTGTTCCAAAGTCCGGCTACTATGCCGCAGAGATAAAAAAACATCTGCTGACACCCTCCGGCGAGCTCCGGGAGGAGAAGCGGATACCGGGGCGGGATGTGCCGTTATGGAAGCCGTGCGCTTTACAGACGGCCCGGGAAGAATGGCTGGCGGATTTTGTGAACAGCCGGATGGACTCCGGCCAGTTTCCATTTACGATCTGGGCGAGATTGCTGCGGGGAGTTCTGGCCGGGCAGAAGACAGAGCTGATGGAAAAGGCTCCCGGAATGGGGGTCTGGAAGCTGCGCCAGGCGATTGCCGGCTATTTGCTGCAGTTTCAGGGGATGCGGGTAAGAGCGGAACAGATCATTGTGGGAGCGGGGACGGAGTACCTGTACAGTCTGTTGATTCAACTGCTGGGGCGGGATAAGGTCTATGCACTGGAAAATCCCGGATATGTGAAGATCGCCCAGGTCTATGAAAGCTGCCAGGTGAAGGCGGTGTATGTCCCGATGGATGAAAAGGGAGTCCGCCTGGATGAACTGAGGAAGGAAAATGCGGATGTTATGCACATTTCGCCGTCCCACCATTATCCCACCGGCATTACGACGCCCATTGGCAGGCGCTGTGACCTGCTGGCCTGGGCAAATGAAAAGGAAGAACGCTATATTATAGAGGATGATTATGACTGCGAATTCCGGCTGGCCGGAAAATCCATCCCTTCGCTCCAGAGTATTGATGAAGGGGACAAAGTGATTTATATGAATACCTTTACCAAGAGCCTGACGCCTACGATCCGTATCGGATATATGGTGCTGCCGGAGACACTGCTGAAGCGTTTTTGGGAGCGGCTGGGCTTTTATTCCTGCACAGTGTCCAACTTTGAACAGTATACGCTGGCGGAATTTATTTCGGAAGGATATTTTGAGAAGCATATCAACCGGATGCGCAATTATTACCGAAATAAAAGGGACAAATTGCTGGCGGTGATGGAAAACAGTCCGCTGGCTTCCAGAATTGAAATCCGCGAGGCGGACGCCGGGCTGCATTTTCTGATGAGGGTGAATACAAAATGGACGGATGCAGAGCTGATGCGCCGGGCAGAGGAGGCAGGAATAAAAATTTCCTGTTTATCCCAGTATTATCTGGGAGAAAATGGGAAAAAGAAAGAAGCGGAAGGCCGGGTCATCATTAATTATTCGGGTCTGGAGGATGGAAAAATGGAGCTGGTGGTGGGAAAATTATATGAAGTGTGGTTCGGAGGAGAAAAAAACCTCTGAATCACAATGTTTTCAGGAAAAAAACATGATTTTTATGGCGGTAGCTTTTGACATTAAAATATAGGTATGATACACTAAAAACAATATACCAGAATATGAGGTGGAGAAGTTGGATAAAAATGAGTATAACCTCAAATTAGAGGAAATTGACAGATACGTTAATCAGGGAAACTACAGCGAAGCAGCCAAAGTAGCAGATGTCATTGACTGGAGACGGGTTCGGAATGTACGCACACTTTGTATGGTCAGCGAAATATATGAGGCAGACAACCGGTTTGAAGACAGCAAGGCTCTTTTGCTCCGGGCATATCGCCGTTCACCGGTGGGGCGGGCTATCTTATACCGCCTGGTAGAGGTGACGATTCATTTAAAACAGTTTGATGAGGCGATTGAGTATTATTCGGAATATGTTCAGGCCGCGCCTCATGATAATAACAAATATATTTTAAAATATAAGATCTACAGAGGAAGAGGTTCTTCCCTGGAGGAGCAGATTGATATCCTGAAAGAATACCTGAGCCAGGAGTATACAGAAAAATGGGCTTATGAGCTGGCGAGACTGTATCAGCAGGCCGACCGCATTCAGGACTGCCTGACTGCCTGTGATGATCTTGTACTCTGGTTTCACAATGGCAAATATGTGATCAAGGCTCTGGAGCTGAAGAAGAAGTATGCGCCTCTGACACCCAAGCAGCAGGAGATCTACGAACATCGCTTTGAAGAACCGGCAGAGGATGAGGAAGAAATCACAGATGAGACTGCTCTTGGCGGGGAGAAGCGGATTATAGATACCAGTGAAGATGAACTGGCGGAAAATATCATTTCCGATACGGAAAGAGAAATTGCTCAGACCGTGGCGGACAGCCGGAGAGATGCGGAAGGAAATGCTTTTGATACGCAAAGCTCAGAGGCGGAGCCTGAGGATATGGAAGAGGATTCTGAGGAGACACCGGACAGTCAGGAAAATATGCTGGATGAGCCGGTGGAGGATGCACAGGCATTTGATGACCAGTTGAACAAATATAATACGCAGGATCTGCAGACAGAGCTGGTAAAGAGTATGCGGGAAATTGTGTCCGGCGTGATCTCCAGAAATGGAATAGAAGAGGACGAGGATGAACTGGCTGCGGATCAGATCATTGAGCAGTCCAAGGAGGAGCAGGCGGTGAAGGAGCCTGTGCCGCCCGTGCTAAAGGAGATGGGAATACCGGTTCCCACAGCACCGAGGATTCAGATGCCGGCGGCGAAGGCCGAAGCGGTGGCCGGACAGCTTTCCATTGATGATATTCTCCTTTCCATGGGAGAGCGTGGAAAGGCAGTGAAGGAAGCGGCAGCAAAGGCTTCCGCAGCCCAGAAGCGGCCTCAGGCATCCGGTGTTGTATCGGCTATGGATGAAGCGCTGATGAATATGGGCGTTCCGCCTCACGTACCGGAACCGGAAGAGAATGGTACCGGTCTGGACGAGACCGCGGCAGCGCAGGATGATTTTGATTCGGATGAGAATATGGCTGCAGAGGAAGAGTTTGATGAATTTGATGAGAACGATGCGGTGAAGAATGATCCTGTTACGGAAGAAAAAGAGCGTGTCAGAAGATTTCGGAAGGCAGAAGCGGAAAGCAGGGGCGAAGAAGAGAACGTGAAGGAGGAAGACGGCGGCTGGCTGGAGGAAGATCTGGCGTCGGCACCTACCAGACGTATCCCCACCGAGGAAATCGCTGAGAGACACGCATCCTATGGCATAGAAGCTCTGGAGCGGGAAAAAGCAGCGGTGCAGGAACCGAAAAAGGGCAGAAGAGCAGCCGGCCGGCAGCAGGCGGAAGCAAAGCAGCGCGGCGGTGCGGTGGAACAGGCAGAAGAAACGTTCCGCAGCGATGCGGTGGAACAGGAAGAAGAAACATTCCGCGACGGTGCAGTGCGGCAGGCAGAAGCAAGGCAGCGCGGCGGTGCGGTGCGGCAGGCAGAAGCAAGGCAGCGCGGCGGTGTGGTGGAACAGGAAGAAGAAACGTTCGGCGACGGTGCAGTGGAGCAGGCAGAAGCAAAGCAGCGCCGTGGTGCAGTGCGGCAGGCAGAAGCAAAGCAGCGCCCCGGTGCGGTGCGGCAGGCAGAAGCAAAGCAGCGCCCCGGTGCGGTGCGGCAGGCAGAAGCAAGGCAGCGCAGCAGTGCGGTGGAACAGGCAGAAGAAACGTTCCGCCCCGATGCAGTGGAGCAGGCAGAAGAAACGTTCCGCCCCGATGCAGTGGAGCAGGCAGAAGAAGCGTTCCGCCCCGATGCAGCGCAGCAGACAAAAGATATGAGCCGTATGCCGGCGGAAGAGTTTGACAAAAGTGCAGAAGAGCCGGAAGCACAGAGCAGTGGTGCAGCGCAGACAACGATAGACCTGCGGAGCCGGCAGCAGACCAGAGGTGCTCAGGCAAATCGGTCAAGACAGCGGGCAGCAGCACCGGAACAGATACAGCCGAACATCTACGGAAGCCATCCGATGGTAAAAGAATACCAGAAGGGACTGTTTGCAGGGTTCTTAGGCATTCAGAATATGGAAGAGCAGATCGCATCCGCGATTGAACAGGCGGGCAAAAAGGGCGAAGACAGAACCTCGAAGAGCGGAAATGTCCTGATTTTAGGCGGACATGGCTGCGGCAAGACTACGATTGCTACCGGAATCGCAAAAGCGATTGCTCAGGATCGGGGAAGCCAGTTTGTGAAAATGGCGAAAATCTATGCTTCTGATCTGAACCGGAAGGATATTGCAGCTACGATTGCGAAGATTGCCGGAGGCACTCTGATCGTGGAAGAGGCAGGTGACCTGGAAGACGGCATTGTGGATCAACTGACTACGGCGATGGAGTTTCGGACCGACGGACTGATCATTATATTGGAAGATGAGCAGCAGTACATTCATGAACTGCTGATGCGCCATCCGAGATTTACCATGAAATTCACATCCCAGATCTACATTCCGGTATTCACTATTGATGAACTGGTGGGCTTCGGACAGATTTATGCGGGAGAGCAGGATTATGTATTCAGCGAATCCGCAGCGGCGGCCCTCTATGACCGCATTGGAAATGTGGCGGCTCAGGGAGATGCGGTTTCCATTAACAATGTGATCGAGCTGGTAGACCAGGCGATTCATAAATCGAACAAGTTTTTCCGGAAACTGACTGCCGGAAAAAAACGATTTGATGTCAATGACTGCATTATTCTGCAGGAAAAGGATTTCCGATAGGTCAGGCGGCGAATGCCAAATATTTATTTGCTTCGGATATAAGAATGACGAATAAAATGTGAAAAAAGTGTGCATTTTTGACAGATATTACAAAAATAAAATTCCTTTGGCATTTCGTTTGACAATGAACAATCAGGTTGCTAAAATCTGATTAAGAAGAAGTGTTATGCCGATATAGATCTGGATAGATGGTCCGGATGTTTCTACCGCACGCCATTCAGATGCGACTATTGGTTGAACAGAAATATTGTCTAAGGCAGACATACCTCGTTTGTATGTCTGTCTTTTTCTTTCTGGAAAGCCGTAAGATAGGCCGCATGGTATTTGAAAGGGGCTGTTTTTTGCGGAAAAGAATCGAAGGACCAAAGCCGGGGGCATATCGCTGCAGGCACAGGAACCTGTCAATGTTTTATCTAATCATAGGAGGAAAGTAAGTATGAAATTATTCAAAAAAGCAGCAGTTCTGACGATGACCGCTGCAGTGACCATCGGCGCTGCATGCGCAGCAAGTGCTGCGGAACCGGTAGCGGCTGAAGACATGAAGGTAGGTATTGTCTATATTGGTGATGAGCAGGAAGGATATACCTATGCTCATATGATCGGCATGGACGATATGAAAGCGGCATGTGGACTTTCTGATGATCAGGTGATTGCGAAATACAACATTCCGGAAGATGAGAGCTGTTATGACGCAGCGGTTGACCTTGCAGAGCAGGGATGCCAGATCATCTTTGCCAACAGCTTTGGACATGAGGATTATATCATGCAGGCGGCCAGCGAATATCCGGACGTTCAGTTCTGCCATGCTACCGGTTACCAGGCAGCTACCAGCGGACTGGAGAATATGCACAATTACTTCACTTCTGTCTATGAATCACGTTATGTATCCGGTATTGTAGCAGGCATGAAGCTGGCAGAAGAATACGGCGCAGATACCGACAGCAAGATCGGATATGTAGGTGCTTACTCTTATGCAGAAGTTATTTCCGGCTACACCGCGTTCTATCTGGGCGTAAAATCAATCTGCCCGAACGTGACCATGGAAGTAAAATATACCGGTTCCTGGGCTGATCAGGCTCTGGAAAAAGAGACAGCAGAAGCGCTGATCGCAGACGGCTGTGTATTAGTCAGCCAGCATGCAGATACCACCGGTGCTGCAAGTGCTGCAGAAGCGAACAAAGTATATGACGTAGGATATAATGTATCCATGCTGGATGCGGCTCCAAATTATGCACTGACCTCTGCTTCTATCAAATGGGGACCATATTACACTTATGCAGTAAACTGCGTCATGAATGGCGAGACCATCGATACTGACTGGTGCCCAGGGCTATGCAGACGGCGCTGTATGGATCACAGATCTGGGCACCTGCGTTGCAGAAGGAACACAGGAAGCAGTAGACAAAGCATGGGCAGCGATCGTAGACGGATCTGTTCGTGTATTTGATACCTCCACCTGGACCGTAGGCGGAGAAACCATCACCACCACGGCTACGGATGATCTGGCAGAGACCTATCACAATCAGGAATACATCAGCCCGGACGGATACTTTATGGAATCTGAACTGGCATCTGCTCCTGCATTTGCATTCCACATCGACGGTATCACTGAGCTGAACCAGGTATTCTAAGAAGTACACCCAGATTTATAAAGCAACAGGATGAGCTGTCGCACAATAAAGCATTCTGCATTGTGTGACAGCTCATTTTAATCACAGCCATGCAGGTGTCAATTTTGGATGGAAAGAATTGAGGGATATTCATGTATGAAAATGCAATCGAATTGAAGGGGATCTGCAAGTATTTCGGCAAGGTAAAAGCCAATGATAATGTTTCCCTGACGGTAAAAAAAGGAGAAATCCTCTCTCTTCTGGGAGAAAACGGAAGTGGCAAGACCACTTTGATGAATATGCTGTCCGGCATTTATTTCCCGGACAAGGGACAGATTTTTGTGGATGGGACAGAGGTGACGATCCGTTCGCCAAAGGATGCCTATCTTTTGGGGATTGGTATGATTCATCAGCATTTTAAGCTGATCGATATTTTTACGGCAGCAGAAAATATCATTCTGGGAATGGATGGAAAATCTGCAGTGATTAATATGAAAGAAGTGCTGGAAGATATACAGAAGCTGATTGACCGGTATGGCTTCCAGTTGGATCTGAATAAAAAAGTATATGACATGTCTGTTTCTGAAAAACAGACGGTGGAAATCATTAAAATGCTGTATCGGGGGGCCAACCTGCTGATTCTGGACGAGCCCACTGCGGTACTGACTCCTCAGGAGACGGAGCATTTATTTGATGTGCTGCGCAACATGCGAAAGGACGGAAAAGGGATCATCATCATCACCCACAAGCTGCATGAGGTGCTGGCGATATCGGACCGGGTATCGATTCTGAGAAAGGGCGCTTATATCGGCACGGTGAATACCGGTGAGGCTACGGAGAATTCCCTGACGGAAATGATGGTGGGGGAGAAGGTGTCTCTGAACATCGACCGTCCGAAACCAAAGGATCCGAAAAAGCTGCTGGAGGTGAAGAACCTCACCTGTCTGAATAAATACGGGGTGAAGGCTCTGGATCAGGTCAGCTTTACGGCGATGGGCGGAGAGATCCTGGGCATTGCCGGCATTGCAGGCAGCGGCCAGAAGGAGCTGCTGGAGTCCATTGCCGGACTGCAGCCCGGAGAAGGCAGCATTCTGTTTACGGATCCGGAATCCGGCAGAGAAGAAGAGCTGCTGGGCAAGGATCCGCTGAAAATTAAAAATATGGGTGTATCTCTGGCGTTTGTGCCGGAAGACCGTCTGGGTATGGGACTGGTAGGCGATATGGGGATGCCGGGCAATATGATGATCCGCAGCTATCGGGACGGAAAACCGATCATGCTGGAGCAAAAGCATCCCAGAGAACTGGCGGAGGCGATTAAAGAAAAACTGGAAGTGGTGACCCCCAGCATTTCTTATCCGGTGCGGCGCCTTTCCGGCGGCAATGTGCAGAAGGTGCTGGTAGGACGTGAGATCGCCAATGCGCCGAAGCTGCTGATGACAGCCTATGCGGTGCGCGGGCTGGATATTAACACTTCTTATTCCATCTACCATCTGCTGAACGAGCAGAAGGAAAAAGGCGTGGCTGTTATTTACGTAGGAGAGGATCTGGATGTGCTGCTGGAGCTGTCCGACCGGATCATGGTAATGTGCGGCGGGCAGGTGTCCGGCATTGTGGATGCCCGCACCACGACGAAAGAAGAGGTAGGCCTGTTAATGACGAAACACAGAGGAGGGGCCGGAGCATGAGCGCAGAAGTAAAACGAAAAGAACCATTTATCCGGATGGTAAAACGGGATTCCATGCCGCTTTGGAAATCTGTTTTGATCCGGATCGCAGCTATTTTGATTTCCCTGGTGGTCTGTGCATTTTTCATCTACCTGATCACCCACAGCAATCCGGTGCAGGTGTACCGGAGCATGGTGGACGGAGCGGTCGGCACGGGAAGACGTACCTGGAATACGCTGCGGGATACTATGATCCTGCTGGCTACCGCGCTGGCGATCACACCGGCATTTAAGATGCGGTTCTGGAATATCGGCGCGGAAGGCCAGATCCTGGTGGGCGGTATCGTGACAGCCGCTGTGCTGAGATACTGCGGAGAGTCCATGCCCACTGCTGTGCTGTTTTTGACGATGGTGGCTGCCAGCCTGGCGGCCGGTATGGTATGGGGCCTGATCCCGGCCATCTTCAAGGCAAAATGGAATACCAACGAAACACTGTTTACCCTGATGATGAACTATATCGCCATTCAGTTGACTTCCTTTTTCAGTATCGTATGGGAAGCGAAGAAAGGCAGCGGAACCATTGGCACCATCAATCAGAAAACACAGGCAGGCTGGATTTCCACCAAATTCCTTCCGGATATTTTTGGAAATTTTAATTACAGCATCAATGTGATTATTGTGATTGCCCTGACCATAGGCATGTTCGTATATCTGAAGTATACCAAACAGGGATATGAGATTTCTGTTGTGGGACAGAGTGAAAACACCGCACGGTATGCAGGCATCAATGTTAAGAAGGTAATCATGCGTACCATGGCAATTTCCGGAGCGATCTGCGGCTTTACCGGATTTCTGCTGGTGAGCGGATCTTCTCACACCATATCCACCAGTACGGCGGGCGGCCGCGGATTTACGGCGATCATCGTGTCCTGGCTGGCGAAATTCAATCCATTTGTGATGATTTTAATTTCCTTTTTCCTGGTGTTCATGGGAAATGGCGCAACGCAGATTGCCAGTGAATTTCAACTGAATGAATCCGCCTCCGAGGTAATTACCGGAATTATTCTCTTTTTTATCCTGGGAAGCGAGTTTTTTGTAAATTACAAGCTGGTATTTGGCGGTCATGCAAAGGAGGGAAAATAAATGAACTTTTTGTGGGCTGTATTCAAAGGTATTTTTTCCGTTACATTTGTGCAGAAGGCAATTACCCAGGGCATTCCCATGCTGTTCGGTGCCACAGGTGAGATCATCACCGAAAAGTCAGGCAACCTGAATCTGGGAATTCCGGGCATCATGTATATGGGCGCCATCGGTGGTCTGACAGGCGCTTTTATCTATGAAAATGGAAATGAGTCACCCAATGGCCTGCTGGGCATTGTCTTTGCAGCATTTTTCTGCCTGCTGTTTTCCTTGCTGGGAGCGCTGATCTACAGTGTGCTGACCATCAGCCTGAGAGCCAATCAGAATGTGACCGGCTTGGCTCTGACCACGTTTGGCGTTGGCTTCGGCAACTTCCTGGGCGGTTCTTTTTCCAAGATTACCGGAACCGCAGGACAGATTACCGTATACGCTACCGGGCAGGCATTCCGGACGAAAATTCCGTTTTTGTCGGATCATCTGGGGCCGGTAGGAGATATTTTCTTTTCCTATGGTTTTTTGACATATCTGGCGATCATCATTGCGCTGCTGGCTACCTGGTTTCTGACCAGAACCCGGGCGGGCCTGAATCTGCGGGCGGTGGGAGAAAATTCATCCGCAGCCGATGCTGCCAGCATCAATGTTACCAAATATAAATATTTAGCCACCTGTATCGGAGGCATGATCAGCGGTCTGGGCGGCCTGTACTTCGTCATGGAGTATCTGGGCGGAACCTGGCAGAACAACGGCTTTGGCGACAGAGGCTGGCTGGCAGTGGCGCTGGTTATCTTCGCAACCTGGAAACCGGCCAGAGCGATCTGGGGCTCCATCCTCTTTGGCGGCCTGTATATTTTGTTTGCCTATGTGCCGCTGAGCCAGTCGATGCAGGAGATATTCAAGATGCTGCCCTACCTGGTGACGATCCTGGTACTGGTAGTGACCAGTCTGCAGAGAAAGAAAGAGAACCAGCCGCCGGCCGGATTGGGACTGCCGTATTTCAGAGAAGAAAGATAACAGTATGATAAAGTATGAGACGATAAAGACTTTTAATGATTTGGAAATGCTGGTCTATAATTATGTGATGAAGAATAAACAGACCGTGATCTATATGACTGTGCGGGAACTGGCGGATGCGGTGCATGTATCTGCCTCCACTGTGATCCGGTTCTGCAAAAAAGCCGGATTTGAAGGTTTTTCCGAGTTTAAAGTCTGTTTCCGTATGTATCTGAAAAAAGAGGAAACCCAGAAGACGGAGGAAGATCTTCAGGAGCTTCAGGACTATTTCCAGAAAGCGGAAACGGAGAGTTTTCAGAACAATCTGAATGAAATCGCGGCAGTGGTGAAGAGCGCAAAGCGGGTGATCTTTATTGGCCTGGGAACTTCTGGGATACTGGGAAAATACGGCGCCAGATGTTTTTCAAATGAAGGAAAATACAGCCAGTATATCGAAGATCCATTTCTGCCGATTTCGGAAGAAATGGGTGAGTCGGTGGTGATTGCCCTGTCAGTCTCAGGTGAGACAGAGCAGATCATACAGATGGTGAACCGCTTCCGGCAGAATAACTGCAGGATTATCAGCATTACGAACCGCAATTCCACCACGCTGGCGAAGATGTCGGATTATAATCTTTCTTACTATGTGATGGAACATGACAAAGGAAATCATATTAATACAACGACACAAATCCCGGTATTATATTTAATAGAAGCAATTGGAAGACGGCTGTAGAGGCCGTCTTTTTTTGTGGAATGTGATACACCCTGTTTCGGGTTTGCAACAAATTTTTTATGCTCCGCACAAATGCCAGAAACTGCCTGGAATATAGAAAAAAGAGATGACAGATGCTATAATTTGAACTAATAAATAAAGGCACACTTCAATCATAGAAATAAGATACCCAGGCGGCAAAAAAAGGAGAAGAGAAAAATGGCTATTGATTATCGCATTACTGCAAATGAGCTGGTAAAAGAGCTCGGCGGAGACGAAAACATCACAAATGTCACCCATTGTGCAACCCGGCTTAGATTTATTCTGAAAGACGAATCTATTGTAAATAAGGATAAAGTTGCAAAGATCCCGGGCGTGATCACTACGGTTCAGGCCGGAGGGCAGTTCCAGGTTGTCATTGGAAATCATGTAAAGGATGCATATGAATTTGTGACTAAACTGGTGACGGTAGATGAAAATGCAGCAAAGGAAGGCAGCAGACAAAAAGTAGGGCTGTTCAGCCGGATGGTGGATGTGATTTCGGCTATCTTTGCTCCATTTCTTTATACTCTGGCAGCCTGCGGTATCCTGCAGGGAATTTTAGGTATTTTAGTAGCGCTGAATGCAATTAATACTGCAGGCGGAACTTATCAGATCCTCAACTTTGTGTCATGGACCGCATTTACATTCCTGCCGGTTATGATCGCTGTGACCGCATCAAAGAAATTTGGCGTGAATACCTTTATCGCAGTGGTCATCGCCTGCGCCCTGGTCAGCCCGGATTATATCAGCATGGTAAATGCAGGAGATCCGGTTTACTTCCTGGGTCTGCGGGTACAGCTTTTGAGCTATACCTCTTCCGTAATTCCTATGATTCTGGCAATCTGGGTGGCATCTTATGTGCAGAAATTTTTTGACAAGTATCTGCCCATTGTGGTCCGCAATTTGTTTACACCTATGTTCACAATCGCTATCATGGTTCCCCTCACACTTCTTGCATTTGGACCCATCGGAAATACCATCGGCGGAGCCATCGGTGGAGCTTATAATACACTTTATGGTCTGAGCCCCATCGTGGCAGGTATTGTAGTAGGCGGTCTTTGGGAAGTGCTGGTCATCTTCGGAGTGCACTGGGGCATTACACCCGTCACTGTCGGCAATTATTCTGCGCTGGGTTATGATACCTTTACCGGTCTGCAGGCATCTGCAGTATTTTCACAGGCGGGAGCAGCGCTTGGCGTATTTTTAAAGACAAAAGACAAGGATATGAAGGGTGTGTCAGCTTCAGCAGCGATTACCGGACTGTTCGGTATCACAGAGCCTGCGATTTATGGCGTCAACTTGAGATTAAAGAAACCAATGATCTGCGGCTGTATTGCCGGTGCTGTGGGCGGCGGTATCGCCGGAGCTTTCAATGCAGTATCCTGGGGATATAATATGCCAGGTGTTGCCACACTTCCGGCTTATTTTAAAGAAGGACATATGACTCAGTTCCTGGGCCTGGTGCTGTCCATCGTGGTTTCTTTTGTACTGGGCGCGGTGCTCACTTTTATCGTGGGATTTAAGGAGGACGCAGCAAAAACAGCCACAGAAGATGCAGCGGTAAAAGAAACAGCAATAGAAGAAGCGGCTGGGGGAAGTGTACCGGAAGCAGTAAAAACAGATATTGTATCCCCGGTAACCGGAACCGCAGTTTCTGTTTCCCGGGTAAAGGATGAGGCATTTGCATCGGAAGCCATGGGAAAAGGAGTTGGCATTGCAGCAGAAGAGGGAAAGGTATTCGCTCCCTTTGACGGAACTGCAGCGGTAGTTTTCCCCACGGGACATGCGGTTGGCCTTGTGGACGGGAAGGGGAATGAGTTCCTGATCCATATTGGAATTGATACGGTGGAGCTGGACGGAAAAGGATTTACGCCCCATATCCAGCAGGGAGATAAGGTGAAAAAAGGTGATCTTCTGGTGGAATTTGACAAAGCGGAAATTGAAAAAGACGGATACGACAGCACTGTCATTTTTATCATGACAGATACGGACAGAGATGTGGAAGTAAAAGAAGGAACATGCAAAGCGCTGGCGGATGCCGTGCTGACAATCGGATAGGAGGGAAACGTAATGGGTGTATTACCGGATAATTTTCTATGGGGCGGCGCGATTGCCGCTCATCAGGCAGAAGGCGGATGGAACAAAGGCGGAAAAGGAGTGAGTATTGCCGATGTACTGACGGCAGGCGCTCATGGTGTTGACCGCGTGATTACAGATGGAGTTAAGGAAGGCTGTTATTATCCGAATCACGAAGCTTCGGATTTCTATGGACACTACAAGGAGGATGTAAAGCTGTTTGCGGAAATGGGCTTCAAATGCTTTCGTACCTCCATTGGCTGGACAAGAATCTTCCCCAACGGGGATGAAGAAACGCCAAATGAGGCCGGACTGCAGTTTTATGATGATCTGTTTGATGAGCTTCTAAAATATGGGATCGAGCCGGTGGTGACGCTGTCCCATTTTGAAATGCCCTATCATCTGGTAAAAGAGTACGGCGGCTGGAAAAACAGGAAGGTGATTGATTTCTTTGTGAAATATTCCCTTACGGTGATGGAGCGCTATAAAGACAAGGTAAAATACTGGATGACTTTTAACGAGATCAACAATCAGAAGAATTACAAATATCCCCTGTTCGGCTATACCTGTTCCGGCGTGATTTTCATGAAAGAACCTCATCCGGAGGAATGTATGTATCAGGTGGTGCATCATGAACTGGTGGCAAGTGCGCTGGTGGTAAAAGAGGGACACAAGATCAATCCGAAATTTCAGATCGGATGCATGATGGCCTGTGTGCCGATTTATCCTTATTCCTGTGATCCGGAGGATATGATGTATTCGGTAGAAGCAATGCATGACCGCTATCTCTTTGGAGATGTCCATGTGAGAGGATATTATCCTTCCTATGTATGGCCGGAGTGGGAGCGCAAAAATATCCGGGTACAGATGGAGCCGGAAGATGCACAGATTCTTCGCGAAGGAACGGTGGATTATGTGGGACTCAGCTATTATATGACCAATGCGGTCAAGGCGGGGGCAGCGGCCGAGGGAAACGGACTGGATGGTTTTCCGGGAAGTGTTCCCAATCCCTATGTGAAGCGGAGTGACTGGGGATGGCAGATCGATCCCACCGGACTGCGGTATGCCCTGAACCTTTTATACGAACGGTATCAGATTCCGCTGTTCATTGTGGAAAATGGATTTGGCGCAATCGATCAGGTGGAAGCGGATGGCAGTATTCAGGATGACTACCGGATCGAATACCTGAAAGCCCATATTGAAGCGATGAAAAAAGCGATTACCCGGGATGGTGTGGATGTGATGGGCTATACACCATGGGGCTGTATAGACTGCGTATCCTTCACTACCGGAGAGATGAAAAAGCGGTACGGGTTTATTTATGTGGATAAGGACAATGACGGAAATGGAAGCCTGAAGCGAAGCAGGAAGAAATCTTTTGACTGGTATAAAAATGTAATTGCCAGCAATGGAGAAGAGCTGTAAGCAAAGAAAGATGACCGGAAAGACAGGTGAAAAAATGCATACAGACTATCATGTACACACCTGCTACAGTGATGATTCAGAATGTCCCATGGAGGAAATGGTGCAGCAGGCCATTTCCCTGGGACTGGATGAGATTGCATTTACAGAGCATGTGGATTATGGAGTGAAGACAGATTTAAACTGCAGATATCAGGAGTATTTTAAAGAACTGCAGGAACTGCAGGAAAAATATAAGGGCAGACTGGACATAAAAAAAGGAATTGAGTTTGGGGTTCAAAAAGAGACGATTCCGCAGTACCGGGAGGATTTTTCCAAATATGATTTTGATTTTGTGATTTTGAGCAATCATCAGATCCACAATCAGGAATTCTGGAATCAATGTTTTCAAAAAGGAAAAAGCCAGGAGGAATTTCAGAGAGCGTATTATGACGCAATTCTGGATGTGGTAAAAAATTACAAGGAATATTCTGTGCTGGGACATCTGGATATGATAAAAAGGTACGACAAATACGGAAATTATTCCGATGAGAATATCATGGACATGGTGGAGCTGATCTTCCACTATGTGATATCGGAGGGGAAGGGAATCGAGGTCAATACCTCCTGCTTCCGGTATGGCCTGGAGGATCTGACGCCCTCAAGAGCGATACTGGGCATGTATTATGAGATGGGAGGCCGGATACTGACGCTGGGTTCGGATGCTCATGCGCCCGGGGATCTGGGCTGCCATATGGAGGAAGCTCAGAGAGAATTGAGAAAAATTGGCTTCACACAGTTTTGTACATTCGAAAAAATGCAGCCGATATTCCACAGCCTGAGGAGATAGGGGGACGGTTCTTCCGTGGGCAGAGGGGCAAGGGGGGGACGGTTCTTCCGAGGAAGAACCGTCCCCCTTGCCCGTCCCCGTTTTTTACGGGTGAACAGCAGGAAGGGTCACTCTGGCTGCAGCCCCGTTCTGATTGGACAGCTTCAGGCGGCCGTGATGCGACTGCACGATTTTTGATACGATAAACAGGCCCAGCCCATGGGAAGCCCATGGGTTGTGGGTCTGTTTATTTTTCTTTAAAATGCTGGCCGGATAACCACAGCCGTTGTCGGCAATGATTATAGTGATGCGGTGAAAAACGGTTCGCCGAAGGGAGACGGTGATCTGGCAGCCGCCTGGATTATGTCGGATGCTGTTGAGGATGAGATTATAAAACAGCCGGTAAAGCAGTTTTTCATCGCCCCTTACCGATGCATCTTCGGTCAGCGAAAGTTCTATGTCGTAAGCCTCCGTTAAAAGGCCTGCATTGACCAGATCAGCAGCAGCGCGGCGCAAAACGGCATTGATTTTTACGATTTCTTTTTGCCCCTGGATCCCGTAGTCCAGTTTATTGACCAGATTAAAATCCTCTACCAGCAGGCGGATTCGTTTCGCCTGATCCAGAATGGCGGACAGGGGATGCTGCCAGCCTTCGGCGGCCTCACCGGACTGCTCCAGTTGTTCGGCATATCCGATGATAGAGGTGAGGGGGGTGCGGATGTCATGGGACACTCCTGCGATCCACTCAATCCTGGCCTGATCCTGTTTCTGCTTCTGCCTGCGGTCCCAGCGTGTTCCGAAGATGAAAATGCCGGAAAAAATAAGGATTCCACAGGGAACACAGAGGAGCGTCAGCAGCATCATCTGCTGCAGAGGCATGATCAGATCATAGCGGAAAAGGGAATTTTTCGGATAGCATGCCACCAGAATGCGATTATCCAGATTCCAGGTGGAAAGCGGGTAATCATTCAGATACCACCGGGACATGGAATTGATGTCCGTCAGGGAAAAGGTCTGGGGAATGTCATCCGGAGCCTGGTAGTCCCAGATGCGCTGCCCGGAGGCGTCGATTATGAAGGCAAAGCATTGATGGAAATCCAGCATGGTCTGCCCCTGTTCCGACAGGGTGTAACTGTGATCGGACGGAGTCAGTTCCGCGGATAACTGCCTCATGGAAATCAGGGAATGGCTCTGGCTTCCGAACAGAGAGATGGCGAGAAAGAACAGAAATGCCACAGTAAAGGCCACGAACACAGTGATAATAATAAAAATGATATAACGGATCTTATTTTTGACAGACTGCATGGCATGCTCCTTATTTCACCAGCTTATAGCCCAGCCCTCTGGCGGTGATCAGATAGCGGGGATGGGACGGATCCAGCTCTATTTTTTCCCGCAGATGCCGGATGTGCACCATAAGCGTATTTTCATATCCATAATTTTCTGTATCCCACAGGGTGTTGCACAGCGTATCGATGGTCACGATATTTCCTCTGTTTTCATAGAGCTTTTTCAGCAGTTGAAATTCTTTGGCGGTCAGCGCTGTCCGGACGCCCTCTTTCGTGACTGTGCCGTCACCGAACTGAATGACAACGGTGCCTAAATGAATCAGTTCCTGCACATCATTTTCCCGCGGAGGGTAAGCGCGCAGCAGTACATTGCGGATCCGCAGCAGCAGCTCCTCCGAAAGAAACGGTTTGGTAACATAATCATCGGCTCCCAGACCCAGTCCTTTGATACGGTCGGTATCTTCGTCTCTGGCGGACAAAAACAGGATAGGGCATCTGGTGATACCGCGCAGCTTTCGATACAGGTCAAATCCATTTCCGTCGGGCAGCATCACGTCCAGCAGAATCAAGTCCGGATGATTCTGTTCTGCTTTCTGAAATGCATGGCTGCAGTCCGGTGCCGTATCGATTCGCTGATAGCCGTCTTTTTTCAGCAGGACCTGCAGAATGTTCAATATTTCCTCTTCATCATCAACTAATAAGATGCTTCGATTTAAATAATCCATGTGTGAGTACCTCGTATTTTTAATTACCGCCCGGCGGAGAAGAAAGGCATGACTTTGGCAGCTTTCATGCGTTTTATAAGCTTATTTTAATCTTATCCTGCCGGAATGTAAATATTCGGTTCCTTTTCTTAATGTAAACATAAGGTGAGGTTCAGCGGCGGATAAGGCGGCGGGTGTATCTTCTTTCTAAAGCGGTTCGGCTGTATGAGAATGCTGCACAGGCCGGAAACGATTTTTGGACCGCCTCTGGTGAAAAAGGCAGAATAAGAAAGGAAAGAAGAGAAGAAGATGAAACAGGAATGGAAAACGGTGGTTGCCACACAGAATTTAAGTAAAAAGTATGGAAATCAGTACAGTGTGAAGCAGATTAATCTGGAGGTTCCGGAGCATGCGATTTATGGTTTTCTGGGGCCCAACGGGGCAGGGAAATCCACCACACTAAAGATGCTGCTGGGACTGACAGAGCCCACAGAGGGGAGTATCCGGATCTTTGGAAAACCGGTGGAGGCGAAAAACAGAATCGAACTGCTTCGGCAGACGGGTTCGCTGATCGAATCACCCAGCTATTACGGCCATTTGACGGGAGAGGATAATCTGAAGCTGGTGGCTGCGCTGAAAAATGTGAATGAAAATCAGATACCGGAGATTTTGTCGATTGTAAACCTGGAGGAGCAGAAAACGAAGAAGGCAGTTCATTATTCGCTGGGAATGAAGCAGCGGCTGGGGCTGGCGATGGCACTGCTGGGATTTCCCAGACTGCTGATCCTGGACGAACCTACCAATGGGCTGGATCCGGCCGGAATTCAGGAAATGAGAGAATTGATTGCGTCGCTTCCGGGAATTTATGAGATGTCGGTCATCGTGTCCAGCCATATGCTGAGTGAGATTGATCTGCTGGCAAATTATGTGGGAATTATTGACAGAGGAAACCTGATTTTCCAGAATTCCCTGGAGCAGCTGCATTTACAGAGCAGAGGCAATCTGCTGCTGCGGGTCGATCAGCCGGAGCGGGCAAAAATAGTGCTGCAGCAGAGAAAGATATCTGCAGTAATATCGGAAGGGAAATTGCTGCTTTCGCCCATGCGGGATGTGGATGCAGGCAGAATTGCCAGACTTTTGATGGAAGAAGGCATGGAAATTTATCGGATGGAAAGCCATGAAAAGACACTGGAGGAAATCTTCTTGTCTCTGACCCACGGATCGGCAGAAGGGAGTGGGCATCTTGAATAATTATTTAAAACTGGAATTCAGAAAAAATCATATGGGAATGCTGCTGTTTCTTACCGCCGCTTTTTTGGGATTGAATTTGATGTGGCTCATGATCAGCCTGCAAAATCCCAATGAATCGCAGCTTCACTGGGGATGGATGATGATGTTGGCGCAGATGCCGATCATAGGCGCAGTGCTGTCACCCACATTTATGGCGGTCATCGCCAGCCGCATTGCGGATGTGGAGCATAAAGGGAGCACATTTAAACTGCTGTATACCCTGCAGTCCAGGACTTCACTTTATCATGCGAAGCTTCTGCTGGGAATGATTTTTGCAGCGGGGATCAGCATTGGCCAGGCCCTGGTTTTGATTGCGGTGGGCAATATCGTACATTTTGAGGGCAGCGCGCCGGTTGAGAAAATTACCTTATACTATATAATGAGTTTTGGTGTGACCTTTGCCAGCTATCTGCTGCAGTTGGACTTGTCCCTTCGGTTCCGCAATCAGATGGCACCGCTGGCAATCGGCATTCTTGGATCTTTCTGCGGCTTATTTGTCATGTATCTCTATCAGTTCAGGATTCTGCAGCATATCGTCCTGTGGACTAATTATGTAACGCTGTCAGCATCCGTGATGTCTTCTTATGATCCAGAGACACGTATTGTCCAGTACGAGTGGTGCCCGGTAAACTGGTACGGCATAGCGGCTGTTGGTGTATGGACAATCATGTTATATTTGTGGGGCCGCAGGATGGCCGAAAGGAGAGAAGTATAAAATGTTAAAAAGGACGATTTATGCGGAAACAAAGAAGCTGACCGGTAATCCCGTCTGGATTCCGTTCCTCATACTGCCTCTTTTGTCCACGCTGATAGGAACCCTGAATTTCACTAACAATCTGGGATTATTAAGCAATACCTGGGAAAATCTCTGGACTCAGAATACCTTATTTTTAAGTTACTTTTTCTTCCCGGCTCTGGTGGCCACCTGTTGTGCCTTCCTATGGCGGATGGAATTTTTTGAGCATAATATGAATCTTTTTCTGACGGTTCCGGTCCGCAGGAGCAGCCTGATCCTCGGAAAATATATGATTGCGGTCTGCGTGACAATTCTGTCGGTGCTCTGGACCTTACTTCTGTATCTTCTCAGCGGCTGGATCATCGGGATACCCCAGGGCCTTCCCAAGCAGATGCCGGAATGGATTTTATGCGGAATTCTGGGAAGTGTGACGATATGCAGCGTTCAACTGTTTCTGTCGCTGCTGATCCAGTCCTTTGCGGTACCCATTGGCATTGCACTGGCAGGCGGCGTTCTGGGGATTGGATTTTTAAGTAAAGGACTGGCCAACTTCTGGCCATATGCATTGTTTGCCTACGGGCTTCGGGCCAATAATCCGGATATGAAATTTGAGTTTCTGCCGTTTCTGGCGAGCAATCTGATCTTTACAGTGCTGTTTTTGCTGCTGACTGTCAGGAGGCTGAAAAAAAGATAAACACGGGGACGGTTCTTCCAAACGGGCAAGGGGGACGGTTCTTTCGAGAAAGAACCGTCCCCCTTGCCCGCTTGGAAGAACCGTCCCCGTTTTTTACCGTCCCCGTGTTTAAAAAAAACATTACACAAAAACTTAGTCTGTGTTATAATTGGTTAGAAAGAACTAACATACGGTGACTAACAGATATGTATAAGAAGTTAACCAAAGAAGAATTTGATCATGCTGCAGAGAAATTTAATGATAGTGATCCGAGTGTATATAATTTATGCAGAAAGGATTAGCCGGATACCTGTTATTAACAAATTGTGCAAAAAGGGTTTCGACTGCATTGTGTTGTTCGAAAGAAATATTGATAAACGGAACAGGAGGAAATCATAATGTCAAAAAAAGCATCAAAGTTTCAAACGGTTTTTATGTCACTTACTTATCGTGGAAAAGGAGTGTTTAAACCGCTTAATACTGGAATGATTGATGAGCATGTTGGATGTATCCGCGAATACGTTGCCAATATTTTCTTCTATAAAAAAGAGGGTACAACGATCATGATTGACGCTGGATACAGTTATGAAAGGCTGGGAGAAAAGCTGAATTGGCTCGACATCAATCCCAGGGATATCAAGCATGTGCTTGTCACACATCAGGACACTGACCATGTGGGAGCCTTAGAAAGAGATAGTGAAGGATTATTTAACCAGGCAACAATTTATGTAGGAGAAGTGGAGAATAGATATCTTACAAAAGAGGTTCGACGAAAGGTGAAATGGGGCCTTTACAAATTGCCATATGTTACGATTGACAACAATAAGGTTCTTATAAAGGATGGACAGGTTTTTTATATTGATAATATCAAGATTGAAGCAATTTTAGTGCCGGGACATACCTGGGGACATCTTGTTTATTTAATAGATGATACTTATCTGTTTGCCGGAGATACAATTTGGTTTGGGGCGGATGGAGGATACAGTTTCCTTTCATCTCTTGCAGAAAGTAATGAGGTGGCATTACAATCACTTGCCCGTTTAGAAAAAAATCTGCGCTCTCGTAATACTCCTATAAAAATTATTACCGGTCATACAGGATGGAGTGACAGCTTAGATTTCGCATTTGCACATACAGCTCAAATATGCCATGACGCAAAGAAGCAAAAACCAGTGGATCCGAAGGCGCCTTATGATGGATATGATGAGGAAGATGACACGATGCAGCTTGCCAAAACGCAAAGGCTTGCAAAAGCAAATTTGTAAAAACGGGGACGGTTCTTCGGCGGGCAGGGGACGGGCAAGGGGGACGGCAGGGGGGACGGGCAAGGGGGACGGTTCTTCCACGGAAGAACCGTCCCCCTTGCCCCCCCTGCCCGCCGAAGAACCGTCCCCGTTTTTTACCCGTTTTTTATTGACAGAATGAAAGGCTTGTGCTATATTATCTCTAACCAAATAAGAGGGAGTAGCCAAACATCCACATAGCAGATATTTTATGGATGAATTTGAAATCGTCAATCGGCACCGAGAGATGCCCGTATCAAATGAGATGGCAAGACTTTTACTGTGAAATCGTCATGGTAGGGGTCTTTTTTTATACCTGAAAATCATCCATGACAGGGAACACAGTGGAGGAAAGCCCCGGCGATCTTGGAAAGCTGGAAGGAAGGAGGGAAAAAGCTGACGCTTCCGAAATGATTTGGTTTTACAGTGGGAAGATGTTTTCCGAAAATAGCAGTGAAGAATGGCTGAATGATTGACGGGACCATTGCTTTTTGGAGAAAATATCAAAATTTTACGAACGGGATGTTGAAAACCCGTAGAGGGAGGACTTATGTCTGATATTATTTCATTGCCGGTAATTATAATCATTATTGTTGCAGCATTAATTATACTTCTTTTTTCACTGGGGTATGTAAAGGCCCCGCCAGATATGGCGTACATTATTTCCGGTATGAAGAAAAAATCAAAGATCGTAATCGGCAGGGCCAGCATCAGGATTCCATTTCTGGAGAGGCTGGATAAACTGAACTTAAGACTGATTGCCATTGATGTAAAGACCAGCAATGCAGTGCCCACGGCAGATTATATTAATATCAATGTGGATGCTACCGTAAATGTGAAAATAAGCAACAATCCGGATACACTTCGTCTGGCGGCAGAAAACTTTTTAAATAAGAATACAGAGTACATAGCCGGAGTGGCCCGAGAGGTTCTGGAAGGCAACGTGCGTGAGATCGTCGGCAAGATGCGTCTGGAGGAAATGGTGTCAGACCGCCAGAAGTTTGCAAATCTGGTAAAAGAGAACGCGGAGCCGGATCTGGCAGCCATGGGACTGGACATCATCAGCTTTAATGTACAAAATTTTGTGGATTCCAATGAGGTGATTGAGAACCTTGGTATTGATAATATTGTAAAAATTAAAAAGGCCGCAGCCATTGCCCGTGCGGAAAGTGAGAGAGATATCAAGGTCGCACAGGCGGCGGCAGATAAAGAATCCAATGATGCAGCAGTGGCCGCGCAGACGGAAATTGCCAAGAAGCAGAATGAACTGGATATGAAGAAATCGGAGCTGAAGCAGGAAGCGGATGTGAAGAAAGCGATGGCGGATGCGGCTTATCAGATCCAGAAAGAAGAGCAGCGTAAAACGATCGAGATCAGCACGGCCAATGCGGATATCGCAAAGCAGGAGCGGGAGATCGAGCTGAAGCAGAAAGAGGTGGCGGTAAAAGAGCAGTCTCTGGAAGCAGAAGTAAAGAAACAGGCAGAAGCCGATAAATATGCAGCACAGCAGAAAGCGGATTCCGTACTGTACCAGCGCCAGAAGGATGCAGAAGCAAAACAGTTCGAAGCGCAGCGGGAAGCAGAAGCCAGAAAGGCTCAGGCAGAAGCAGACCGTTTTGCAAAGGAACAGGAAGCAGAGGGTATCCGTGCGGTAGGTGAAGCTGAGGCAAAAGCAATTGAGGCCAGAGGTCTTGCCGAGGCGGAGGCCATGGAAAAGAAAGCGGAAGCTTATGCGAAATACAACAAGGCGGCTGTGGCAGAGATGATGATCAAGGTGCTGCCGGAAATTGCAGCGAAGATCGCAGAACCTCTGGGACAGATTGACAAAATCACCATCATCGGCGGAGACGGAGGCTGCAACGGAGTAGAACAGGTGGCCGGAAATGTGCCTGCAGTCATGACCAAGCTGTTTGAGAGCATGAGAGAAACCACAGGAATTGATCTGGCGGAGATCGTCAAGGCGGATACCTATGATGCGAAGGTGAACCGGAACATTAATCTGCAGGGGCTGGATGGAGTGAAAGTGACGGTACAGTCGGAGGCAAAGCCAGAGCAGAAGCCGGAGCCAGAGCTGAAACCAGAGCTGAAACCAGAGCTAAAGTCAGAATAGGAGCCGAAGGAGAAGCTGAAACCAAAGCGAAAGCTAAAGCCAGAGCAGAAGCCGGAGAAAGAGCCGGAAACAAAGTCAGAGACAAAACCGGAAATGTAGTGTAAAATGAAATAGGAAAGTCTGGAGCGTGTCAGAAGATTGCTTTCTGACACGCTTTAGATTGTGCCGGGTTTTCCATGAAAATTTGACATGCAGCGTCAGTCCATTTGCGATCAGCAAATTCAGGATGGTCTGATGCTTGGTGAGCGGAGGATATAGGATGAACAGAATAAAAAACCTGATATTTGATGTGGGCGATGTGCTGATTCAGTATCGCTGGAAAGATATGCTGATGGACTGCGGACTTTCGGAACCGGACGCTGCCAGGATCGGGAGGGAACTGTTTGATGATCCGGATCGTCTATGGAGCGTATTCGATCTGGGAACAATGACCGAAGATGAAGTGATTGCAGAATTCTGCCGCAAGTATCCGGAGGATGCGGAGATGATTTCGTGGTTTATACATCATGGAGAGTATATGCATGCGCCAAGGCCTGCCGTATGGAAGCTGGTACACCAGTTAAAGAGCCAGGGCTACGGCATTTATTTATTATCAAATTATCCAGAACGGTTATTTAAAAAGCATACGGAATATGCTGACTTTATGAATGACATTGACGGATTGATGGTTTCCTATATGATACATAAGGCGAAGCCGGATGCGGCGATCTATGAGGCGCTTTTTCAAAAATATGACCTGAAGCCATCGGAGTGCATGTTTTTTGATGACAGAGCGGAAAATGTTCAGGCGGCAAAAGAGCTTGGCATGTCTGCCGTCCGGGTCATGTCCCAGGAGGGGCTGCTGGAGGATTTGAGAAGAATCGAAGAATTCAGAAAGAAAAGAATGACGGCTTATTAAGATGCTGGCAGAGTGGAGGGGGATCCGGCGAACGAAGTGTCTTTGAACTATGGGTTTTTGGACTTTGAAAAAGAAATAACAGATATTCCGGAACGTCTTGACGAACGTCACATTTGTGGTATACTTAAATAGAAACACATTTTAAAATACTTTTAAAAAGGTGAATTACATATGGAAGATAAGTATACCATCGGACTGGATTACGGAACATTATCAGGCAGGGCAGTCCTTGTTCGATGCAGGGATGGAAAGAATATGGCAGAAGCAGTGAGGATGTATTCTCATGGAGTGATCGAGGAGGTCATGCCGGACGGCAAAACCTGCCTGCCTGTGAACTGGTGCCTGGAGGCTCCGTCGGATTATGTGGAAGTGTTAGATACGGTAATACCGGAGGTGATACAAAAAAGCGGTATTGATCCGGTGAATATAATAGGAATCGGTGCGGACTTTACTTCCTGCACCGTGCTGCCGGTGGATGCAGAGGGAAATGCGCTCTGCGAAAGGCCGGAATTTGCGTCGCGCCGGAATGCCTGGGCAAAGCTGTGGAAGCACCATGGGGGCCAGAAAATGGCGGACAAGGTCAATTCACAGCTTGAGGCGCAGGGACTGCTGGAGGATGTCCGGTTCGGAGGGCGTGTTTCTCCGGAGCTTATGGTTCCCAAGGTGATGGAGACACTGGAGGAGGATCCGGAGATTTATGAGGCGGCAGATGAATTTCTGGAGGCGGGGGACTGGATCACCCGCCTGCTGACCGGTTCTCATGACCGGAGTTGCTCTATGGCAGGATACAAGATGTGGTGGAATAAAGAACAGGGCTATCCCCTGCCGGAATTTTTCCAGGATCTGGACGGGCGCATGACAGATTTTACAAAGGATAAACTGCCGGGAAAAATCTGCAGTATGGGAGATCGAATCGGGACGCTGTCGGCGGAATGGGCAGAGCGCCTGGGCCTGCCGGAAGGGATTGCGGTCTCACCCACGATTATTGATTCTCATGCGGGGTTTGCCGGAAGCGGTGCGGCCAGTCCGAAACAGATGCTGCTGGTGCTGGGGACCTCCAGTGTTCTGGCGGCTCTGAGCGACAGGCCATTTTCCGGCAAGGGAGTGCTTGGCGGAGTCAAAAGCGCAATTGTTCCGGGGTATTATGCCTACGAATCCGGCCTTGCTTCGGTAGGCGATCTGTTTGGCTGGTTTGTGGACCAGTGCGTACCGGCGGCATATGAGGAAGAGGCGAAGGGGCGGAGCCTGAATATACATACTCTTCTGAGTGAAAAAGCAAAAAAGCTGAAAGTCGGGCAGAGCGGGCTTCTTGCACTGGAGTGGTGGAATGGAAATAAAACTCCTCATGTGAACGGGGAGCTGGCTGGCTGCCTGATCGGGATGAAACTCACCACAAAACCGGAAGAAATCTATCGAGCTCTGGTGGAAGCCACGGCATTTAATACCAGAAATATTCTGGACATATACGAAGAAAATGGTGTAAAAGTGGACGAGATCATCGCCAGCGGCGGAATTGCGGCCAAGAATCCATTTTTGATGCAGATTTACGCAGATGTACTTGGCAAAAAGCTGAGGGTGGCAGATTCCGGGCAGGCAGCAGCGCTGGGCTCAGCGATTTATGCAGCGCTGGCAGCGGGCAGTAAAAATGGCGGGTATGACACCTATTCCGACGCAGTCATTCATATGACACGTCTGACCGACAAGGTGTATTTTCCCCAGAAAGAAAATCAGGAAAAATATTTGAAATTATATGAGATATACTGCAGGTTCAGTGAAGTTATGGGGGACAGTGAAAGCAGGCTGATGCAGGAACTGCATGTATTTCAGCAAGGAGAGTGAAACTATGGGGATGAGCAGTATTGAAGTAAAAAAAGCAAACCAAAACAGCGTACTCAGATATGTACTGCAGCAGGAGGAGGAGACAAAAAACAGCATAGCGGGCGCGTTGGGACTCAGCATTCCCACCGTAACACAGTGTCTGAAGAAGCTCGAAGACTATGGCCTGGTGAAAGAGACTGGGAGTATGCAGTCCATTGGCGGACGAAAGGCGATTGGGTATACCTGCATTAAAAATGCAAAAGCTGCGATTGGTGTGGATATTACGCCAAATCATGTGAATATCGTGGTGATTGATCTGGCAATGCAGCTATTGTATTCCAAAAGGCAGAATATCAGGCTTTATGATGACAAAGCTTCTTATGATGCGCTGAGAAGAGTGATCGAGCAGGCCCTTTACGAGAGCGGAGTAAAAAAAGACAGTATACTTGGCATGGGAATTTCGCTGCCTACGATTACGGATGAGACAGGAACCAGGATTTTTGCGATGCATGAGAAGATGCAGATCAGTTTTGGGTTTTACGATACGGTGAAGGACTGGTTCGATTTTCCGGTGATTATGCGAAATGATGCAAACTGTGCAGCTCAGGCGGAGATGAAGGCCAGGGGAGAAACCGGGAATGCGGTCTATTTCTTTATCAGCCAGTCGGTGGGCGGCGCCATTGTAAATCATGGGAAAATAAATCCCGGCGAAAGTCTGCGGGAAGGGGAATTCGGTCATATGACGCTGATCCCGGGACCGACAGGCCGGCCGTGCTTTTGCGGAAGAAGGGGATGCGCAGATGCATATTTAACCACTTCGATCCTGGCAGATGCAGCAGACGGGCTCCTGGACAAGTTTTTTCAGGAACTTCCGGAGAAAGAAGCGTACCGTGCCCTGTGGGAAGAATACCTGCAGTATCTGGCGCTGGCTATCCACAATCTGAATATGGTATTTGACCGGCCTCTGATTATAGGGGGCTATCTGGGAGAATATATTGGTTCCTATACGGAGGAGCTTGGGAAAAAGATTCGGGAAATGGATCCCTACCTGGAGGATTCCTCCTTTGTAAAGCCTGCCGTGCTGAAATATGAAGCGGCAGCCATGGGAGCCGCCGCAGTGTTTACGGAGCAGTATCTGAACTCACTGTAAAATGGAATAAAATAATTATGAATAAAATTACGCCCGGCAATTTGTGCAAAAAGTATAAATTGTTGGGCTTTTTCTTTTTGCTATTGACAAAGTAACCATTCCAAACTATAATAAAACCAGATTTGAAAAGACATTTAAAAAGTAATATACAATTAGAGAGGAATGAAATATATGGAAATGATGAAATGTGATGTATTTTATGGGAAAGATGATATGCGCACGGAGCATCGTCCTATTCCGACACCGGGACCGAAGGAAGTGCTGATCAAAGTCATGGCGTGCGGTGTCTGCGGATCGGATGTACATATTTTTCATGGGGATCAGGGTTCCACGTCTACGGTGCCGCCACTGATTCAGGGACATGAATTTGCCGGCATTGTAACACAGACCGGCGCAGAGGTAACAAGCTGCAGGACAGGAGATCATGTGAGTGTGGATCCGGCGGATAACTGCAACGAATGCTGGTACTGCATGAACGGACTGATGAGCCACTGTGAACATATGCGGGCAATCGGAACCAATGCGGACGGCGGATTTTCCCAGTACTGTGTGGTTCCGGCAAGACTGGTTCATCAGCTTGCGGAGGATGTTTCCTTCGTGGAAGGCGCTATGGTAGAGCCTCTGGCCTGCTGTATCAATGGGATTGACCGAAGCGATATCAAAGCGGGTGACAATGTGGTGGTATACGGCGGAGGCGCCATCGGACTTCTGCTGATGCAGTTGGCAAAGAGCCGCGGGGCAGCCAGAGTGATCCTGGTAGAGCCGGAAGAGACAAAAAGAGAGATGGCATTGAAGCTGGGAGCCAGCTTTACCATTGATCCGATCCATGAGAAGGTACCGGAAGTGCTGAAGAAAAAAGGAATTGATCATGTACAGTCCGTGATTGAGACCTGCGGGTTAAAGAGCACCTCGGAGGAAGCCATGGACATCGTGGACCGGCATGGAACGGTGGTATTGTTTGCAGTTACTGCTGTGGACAATGTGATCGGACTCAAGACATATAATCTGTTCCAGAGAGAGATTACAGTGAAAGGTTCCTTCTGCAGCCCATATGACATTGGAAGAGCAGTAGAGATGATCAACGGTCATGCAATCGATGTAACGTCCATGCTGGCCGGTCAGGAAAGCCTGGAAAAACTGCCGGGGATTTTGGCAGATCCCAAAATCAGAGCAAAAGGAAAATATATTATTCTTCCAAACGGCAGCGAACTTTTATAAAAAGAGTTTCACAGCAAAAAAGCTGTAACTATAAACAAGCAAACAAGGAGGGTTTCAAAATGAAAAAAAGATTAGTAGCAGGTATGGCGGTACTGGCAGCACTTAGTATGGCATCCGCAGCAGGAGCAGCTACGGAGCATCCATCCGGATTGAAGATCGGATGTGCAGTTCAGACCATGAGCAATCAGGTGTGGGCTCAGCAGATGGAGGAGATCACAAAAGACGCAAAAGAGGACGGCAATGAAGTAACCGTAGTGGACTGTCAGGAAAATGCAAATACACAGATTTCTCAGTTGGAGAACTTTATTACCTCTGAGATGGATGTGATTATTGTTCAGCCGGTAGATGCGGAAGCAATCGAAGAAGTCTGCAAAGAAGCGCTGGATGCGGGCATCGAAGTTATGTGCTGGGATGAAGATATGGAAAACTCCAGCTTCAACTGGGTTATTAAGAACTATGACCTGGGTGTGGCAATCGGAACCCAGGCAGCAGAGTTCATCAATGAAAAATTCGGTGATGAGGGATGTGAAGTAGTCGTTCTGGGATATCCTCAGACACCGATCCTTCTGGAAAGAGAAAATGGTATACTGGATGCACTGGCAGAGAAAGCTCCGAATGCAGAAGTAGTAGCGAATCAGCCTGCAATCGACACCACAGAAGGTCTGAATGCAATGGAAACAATTCTTCAGGCTCATCCTGATGTAAAAGTAGTATGCTGTATCGGCGGCGGCGGAGCTGCAGGCGCTAATGAAGCTCTGAAGGGTGCTTATGGAAGCGAAGTTCCCGAAGATGTAGGTATCTTCTCTACTGACCTTACGGATGAGGCAATTGCAGCAATGCAGAACGGTGAATTTAACCGCTGCGTAATCGCTATTACCGGCAATGCCAATGTCTGTGGAAAAGAAGCTTATGATCTTGCTATGAGATATGCAGCAGGCGAAGACCTGGGACATGAAGTATACAGAGACCTGATCCCGGTTACTCCTGAAAATCTGGAAGAAATGATTTCTCAGTAACAGAAAATGGAAAAGATGCGCATTCGGCGTGAAGCGCTGGTACGCATCTTTTTTCTTAAAGCTTAAGAAGCGGAGTACATGCAGAAAACGCAGATGGGCGTTTGTGCTCTGCACAGACGATTGCTCACAGCGTGGGCAATTTATAAAAGATAATACGAAAGGGGTAAAATATGGGCTTGGATGATAATATTCTGGAATTAAAACATATTACCAAACTATATCCCGGAGTGGTAGCGCTGAACGATGTTTCGCTAAACATACGAAGAGGAGAAGTCCACGCACTGGTTGGCGAAAACGGAGCTGGAAAATCAACCCTGATTAAGACGTGCAGCGGGGCAATTGCTCCTACAAAAGGTGAAATCGTAATTAATGGAAATTCATTTTCCAATATGACACCGCAGACTTCGGTAAAAAATGGAATTGGTGTCATTTATCAGGAATTTAATCTTGTGGGTGACCTTTCAGTTGCAGAGAATATTTTCCTGGGAAGAGCAATACGAAAAGGAATGCTGGTAGATTTGAAAGCAATGGAGAGAGAAGCAAAAAAAGTATTGGATTCTCTTCATATTGATATAAGTTCCAAAACGCTGGTGAAGACGCTCAGCGTTGGATATCAGCAGATGGTGGAGATCGCAAAAGCGGTTTCACAGAATGCAAGACTGCTGATCATGGATGAGCCCTCTGCTCCGCTGACCAACGCGGAAGTAGAGTCCATGTTTGCGATTGTGGATCATCTAAAAGAAAATGGAGTAACAATCATTTATATTTCACACCGTCTGGATGAAATATTCCGTCTGTCAGACCGAGTTACCGTGCTTCGGGACGGCCAGTATGTCACCACGCTGAATACTTCGGAAACGAATAAAGATGAACTGGTAAAATACATGGTTGGAAGACAGCTTACGGAAGTATATCCGGAGAGAAAGAAAAGCTGCATCCGGGACGAAGTTATATTTGAAGCGGATAATGTTTCCGGAAACGGAGATCATGATATCTCTCTGAAGATGCACAAGGGCGAGGTGCTGGGCCTGGGCGGTCTGGTAGGCGCCGGCCGGACGGAGTTTGCCGAACTGATTTTTGGCATGCATCCGAAAAAAGCCGGAAAGTTTATTTTCAAGGGACAGGAATTTTCACCAAAGGATCCAAGAGAAGCGATTGATGTGGGAATTGGGCTGGTGCCGGAGGACCGGAAAAAAGAGGGTGCACTGCTGGGTATGAGCATCCGCAGCAATATCAATATGCCGATCTATAACCGGATTTCCAAGGGAACTGTGGTAAATGCGAAGAAAGAACAGGAAATTGCTGAAAAGTACAGAGGAGAGATTTCCATTAAAACCCCCACGCTGGATCAGCTTGTAAAGAACTTAAGCGGCGGCAATCAGCAGAAGGTAATTCTTGCAAAGTGGCTGGCGGCGAATTCGGATCTGCTGATTTTTGATGAACCGACACGGGGTATTGACGTAGGTGCAAAACAGGAGATATACACTTTGATCAATACATTGGTGGAGCAGGGAAAAACGGTACTGATGATTTCTTCGGAAATGGAAGAGCTGATGGGAATGTCTGATCGAATCATTATTCTGGCAGAAGGCAGAATGGCCGGAGAACTGAAAAAGGCAGAATTTGATCAGGAACGTATCATGCAGCTTGCTTCTATGGAAAGGAAGGATTGAGATTATGAAGAAAGCAACGAATGGAATTAAAGGAAGAGCAATCTGGGTTTTCCTGGTAATAATGATTATTTTCTTTTCCGTCACAAATAAGAATTTCCTGACTGTGAAGAATTTGCTGAATGTGGCGAAACAGGTATCTATTTTTGGCATTGCATCCGTGGGAATGACTTATGTTATCCTTTTGGGAGGCATTGACCTGGCTACCGGCTCCATTATTTCATTTGTAAATATTGTGGCAGCATTTTTTATGGTAAATATGGGCCTGAATCCGATACTGGCAGTCATCTTGTCTCTGGCAGCCAGCACGGTAATCGGTTTTTTGAACGGTATCATCATTGCGGAAATCAAAATGCCGGCACTGATCGTTACCTTTGCATCTCAGACCATTTTTGGAGGGCTTGCCTACATTATATGTAATGGTGTTCCGATTTCCCGTTTCCCGGATGCATTCTTGAAGCTGGGACAGGGATACGTAGGGCCGATCCCGATTCCGGTTATTGTCATGGCCATCATTTTTGCAATCGGTGCATTTATCCTGAATAAGACTTATTTTGGACGATATTTCTACGCGCTCGGCGGAAACGAAGAAGCGGCAGAGCTGTCCGGTATCCGTGTAAAACGGGTGAAATGTCTTGTATATTCTTTATCCGGTCTGTTTGCCGGAGTTGCCGGACTGGTCATGCTGGCCAGAGCAAATACAGGTCAGCCCAATGCAGGCGTGGGCTACGAATTTGATGTGATTACCTGTGTAGTACTGGGTGGTGTCAGCGTTAACGGCGGATCTGGAAAAATGTCCAATGTAATCGCAGGTGTTCTTATCATCGGTGTGCTGAGCAATGGTATGGTCTTGATGAATATCAGCTCCTATCTGCAGATGGTAATCAAGGGAATTATCCTTCTGCTGGCAGTTGGTTCGGATTGTATCCAGCAGTCGAATCTGCTGAAAGCGAAAGCGGTGGATTGAAATTTTGTAAAGTTTTTTGTGATGGCTTGATATGCAGGGGCAGCTTATTTGCCAAAGGCAAATTTAGAATGGATGAATGTTCCGGCAGCAGAACGAAAAAGAAAAGATATGCCTGAGCGGGGGAGCGGCCCCCGCCTCGCAGCAAGAACGCAGAGGCGTTCTTGCATTCGGAAAGGATGGAGATCATATGGATGGAAATATGAAAGTAGCAATTATGACAGACGTTATGAAGATGGAGTTTACAGAGCGCCCCATTCCTCAGCCAAAAGAGGATGAGGTTCTGGTGAAGGTGGAATATGTGGGCGTATGCGGTTCTGACCTGCATTATTATGAGGCGGGAGGAATTGGAGCGAATATCGTTCATCCGCCATTTGTGCTGGGACATGAAGCAGGAGGAACGGTAGTAGAAGTGGGCAAAGGTGTTACACATCTGAAAGTGGGAGACAAGGTTGCCCTGGAACCAGGAAAAACCTGCGGACACTGCGAATTCTGCAAAACGGGAAGATACAATTTATGCCCGGATGTTATTTTCTTCGCAACCCCGCCAATCGACGGCGTATTCCAGGAATATGTAGCGCATGAAGCTGCATTGTGCTTTAAGATTCCGGATAACATGGACACCATGGAGGCAGCACTGATCGAGCCGCTGGCAGTGGGCTTTCATGCAGCGCGCCAGGGAGATGCTCATCTGGGACAGACTGCTGTAGTGACCGGAACCGGCTGTATCGGACTGGTGACGATCCTGGCACTGAAGGCTATGGGCGTGAGCCGGATCATCGCAGTGGATGTTCAGCAGAAACGGCTTGAAAAAGCGCTGGAGCTGGGCGCTACCGATATTATCAATGGAAAAGAGAAGGACACCATTGAGGAGGTAATGCGTCTGACCGATGGAAAGGGCGCTGATCTGACCATTGAAACTGCAGGCACCGAGATCACCACCAGACAGGCGGTCAAATTTGCAAAACGGGGTTCGACCATCGTACTGGTAGGTTATTCCGCATCAGGAGAAGAGACGCTTCCGGTCAGCCTTGCCCTGGATAAAGAGCTGACATTTAAGACGGTATTCCGTTATCGTCATATCTACCCGCTGGCAATCGAAGCAGTCGCTGCAGGAAAAGTAAATGTAAAAGGAATTGTTACCAACATATGGGATTTTGACGATATCGAAAACGCGATGATGAAGAGTGTTGAAGATAAAGCAAATATTGTGAAATCCGTAATTAAAATTTGTTAATGATGGCTGCACGTCATTAAAATAATCACCTTCCCCAACCGGCGTTACACCTTTCGCTGGCGGGAGGGTGATTTGTTTTTGTACAGAAAAGTGCTCCTGTGCAGAAAACCGGAACTATTTTTTAAAAAGGAAACAGTTCAGCCTTGGAATGAGGACGCTTTCCGGGCGGCTGCAGCATACCTGGGGCGGCTGCCCGGAAGCTGTGCGTCAAGTAAAAAGCCGAACTGGAACTTTAAAAGGGAAAAAAATAATTCATCAGGTTGACATGCAGTATACCGAACGGTATAATAAGAAAGACGAGAAACACAGGAAACACAGGAAATACCGAAAACACAGGAAATGCTGGAAACAAAAAAATACAATGAACAGTCGGGGCAGGTGATAAAAAGAAAATACCATGGACAATAAAGAACGGATTATGGAGTGTGCAGAAGAGCTGTTCTACTCGAAAGGATACGATGCCACGGGCATTCAGGAGATTGTGGACAAGGCGGGGATTACCAAACCGACGTTATACTATTACTTTGGAAGCAAGCTGGGACTGCTTCAGACGCTGCTTCAGACAAAGTTTGAACAACTGCTCCCGGTGATGCGCCAGGAGGCGGGACGGCAGGAGGATATTAAGACGAAATTATATCATCTGGCCGGGGTATGCTGTCATTTTTTTACAGAGGAAAGAAAGTTTTATATGCTGATGATGGCGCTGTTTTATTCTGCCAGGGAGAATGAAGCCTATCTGACGGTAAAGCCTTATCTGACGGAATTTTACCGGGTGGTAGTGGAGGTATTTGAGAAGGCGTCGGATCAGCTTGGAAATATGCACGGAAGGCAGAAACAGTTTGCCCTGAACTTCATCGGTGTACTGAATCAGTACATGATGGTCTCAGAGGAGCAGGAGCCGCAGGGACGGGAAGCGCAGAAGGAACAGGTGATCTCGCTGGTAAATCAGTTCCTGCACGGTATTTTCTCATAAATGTAACAAATACACAGACAAATAAAGTGAACTGTCAGGAGGAACAACAGAATGAGCAAGTGGTACGAAACAGCAGCGTTTTATCATATCTATCCGCTGGGAATGAGCGGAGCGCCAAGGCGCAATACGGAGCCGGGAATACAGCACAGGTTTCCAAAGCTGGAGACCTGGCTTCCCCATATCAGGAAGCTTGGATGCGAGGCAATTTACATCGGGCCGTTATTTGAATCCACATCCCACGGATATGATACGATTGATTATAAACTGGTGGACCGCAGATTAGGGGATAATGAGGATTTTGTGCATTTTGTAAAAGCGGCTCATGAACTGGGACAAAAGATCGTGGTGGATGGGGTATTTAACCATACGGGAAGAGAATTTCCGGGATTTGCGGATATTCAGAAAAACCGGGAAAACTCCCGTTACTGCGGCTGGTACAAGGGAATTAATTTCGGATGGAACAGCGCCTATAATGATGGCTTTGGCTATGAGACCTGGCGGGGCTGCGGAGATCTGGTCAATTTAAATCTTCAGAACCAGGAAGTAAAGAATTATCTGTTTGAAGTGATTCGTTTTTGGATCCATGAATTTGATATCGATGGTATTCGATTAGACTGTGCGGACTGTCTGGACTTTGAATTTATGAAAGAAATGCGGCGGATGACGGAAAATGAAAAGAAGGATTTCTGGCTGATGGGCGAGGTGATCCATGGTGATTACAGCAGATGGGCCAATCCCGAGATGCTGCATTCCGTGACCAATTATGAACTGAGCAAGGGGCTGTATTCCGGCCACAATGATCATAATTATTTTGAAATTGCACATACCATTTGCCGACAGTTTGATGAAAATGGTGGAATTTACAGGGACAGGGTGCTGTACAGCTTTTTGGATAACCATGATGTATCCAGAATTGTAAATAAGCTGAACAATCGCCAGCATTTGATACCAGCGTATGGGCTGGTGTACACTCTGCCGGGACTTCCTTCGATATACTACGGCTCGGAATGGGGAGTGGAGGGCAGAAAGGAAGAGGGAGATGATGCGCTGCGCCCATGCCTGGATCCGGATGAACTGGAGAAGAACCCGCCCGTTCCGGGGCTGGCGGAATGGATCGCTTTTCTGGGGAAATGCCGGATGGAAAATCCGGTGCTGGCAGAAGGACGATATCGGGAACTGCTTCTGACTAACCGCCAGTATGCGTTTGCCAGACTGAATGAGAGCGAAGCGGTGGTGACTGCGGTGAACAACGATGATCAGGATGCCGACCTGTGGATCCGGCTTCCGATGGCGGCGGAGAAGCTGACTGATTTAAAGACCGAAGAGGCGCTGGAAGCGGAAAATGGCCAGCTTCATATTCTGGTACCGGCGAATGGATGCCGGCTGATCCGGCTCAATTAAAGTCCGTATATTCATTTTGCTATTATGGAAAATGTGTGGTAATATAGAAAGATATATTGATGAAAAAATAGATAGAATGCACAAAAAAATCTGGCTTTTGCGGCGGAGAGCTTCAGGAAAAATCAGAACGAACATGCAGAAGAAAATAGTATAAAAAATACAAAGCAAGGATGAGAAGAAAATAATTTGGGAGAAGGATTGTTTATGAGAAAAAAGGTTGAGGAAAAAAGAGAAGAGATATCTGTAAAGGCGGAACCGGAATTTATTACAGAATTGGATCAGTATCTGTTTGGACAGGGTGTGCATTATGACATTTTCAGAAAACTGGGGGCACATCCCTCGAAACAAGATGGAAAACCGGGGATTCATTTTGCAGTCTGGGCACCCAATGCCAAATCGGTAAATCTGATGGGTAGTTTTAACGAATGGAGTGAATTTGGCCACCCGATGAAACGCCTGGAGCCTCTGGGCATTTATGAACTGTTTGTGCCGGAAGCGAAGCTGGGGGACATGTACAAGTTCCTGATCACAGCCAGGGATGGCCGCAAATTGTACAAGGCGGATCCCTATGCGAATCAGGCAGAGTTCCGCCCGGGAACGGCATCCATTGTGACGGATATATCTGCGATCAAATGGAGTGACGCTGTATGGATGAAAAAGCAGGAAACCTATGTGCCGGATAAGAGCCCGGTATCTATTTATGAAGTACATCCGGGCAGTTGGAGAAAGCATCCTCACGGAGAGGACGAGGACGGATTTTACAATTACCGTGAATTTGCGAAAGAGCTGACAGAATATGTGAAAAAGATGGGGTATACCCATGTAGAGCTGATGGGCATTGCAGAGCATCCTTTTGACGGTTCCTGGGGATATCAGGTGACGGGGTATTATGCGCCGACCTCCCGCTATGGAAGTCCGGAGGACTTTGCCTATATGGTAAATTACTTCCATAAGAATAATATTGGCGTGATCCTGGACTGGGTTCCGGCGCATTTCCCGAAGGATGCCCATGGCCTGGGTGAATTTGACGGAACCTGTGTCTACGAATATGCGGATCCCCGCAAGGGAGAGCATCCGGACTGGGGCACCAAGGTATTTGATTTTGCAAAGAATGAAGTGAAGAATTTCCTGATCTGCAATGCGCTGTTCTGGCTGGAGCAGTACCATGTGGATGGTCTGCGGGTGGATGCGGTGGCATCCATGCTGTATCTGGATTACGGCCGTGAAAATGGACAGTGGATTCCCAATAAATACGGCGGCAATAAAAACCTGGAGGCAATCGAATTTTTCAAGCATTTGAACAGCCTGCTTCACGGAAAACATCCGGGAACCATGATCATTGCGGAGGAATCTACCGCATGGCCCAAGGTGACGGACTGTGCGGAGAATGATGGTCTGGGCTTTACCATGAAATGGAATATGGGCTGGATGCATGACTTCCTGGAATATATGAAGCTGGATCCTTATTTCCGGAAATTTAATCACAACAAGATGACTTTTGCCATGACTTATGCCTATGCGGAGAAGTATGTGCTGGTTCTTTCCCACGATGAGGTGGTGCATCTGAAATGCTCTATGCTCAATAAGATGCCGGGAGAGTATGAGGATAAATTCGCAAACCTGAAAGCCGGATATTCCTTTATGATGGGACACCCCGGCAAGAAGCTGCTCTTTATGGGACAGGAGTTTGCCCAGCTTCAGGAATGGAGTGAAGCGAGAGAACTGGACTGGTACCTGCTGGAGGAGGAGCCTCACCAGCAGATGAAAAACTATGTGAGCGCATTGCTTCGGCTCTATAAAAAGACACCGGCGCTTTACGATGCAGACAGCAGTCCGGCAGGC
This sequence comes from Lachnospiraceae bacterium, assembly GCA_028689585.1. Lineage (GTDB taxonomy): Bacteria > Bacillota > Clostridia > Lachnospirales > Lachnospiraceae > Merdiplasma. The sequence goes on from JAQVCW010000014.1 coordinate 74,068, forward strand.
TTTGAGTGGATCAATGCGGATGATGCACAGCGCAGCATTTACAGCTTCCTGCGTCATTCGCAGGACGGCAAAAGTAACCTGCTCTTTGTGGTGAACTTTACGCCGGTAGCCAGACCGGATTACCGTGTGGGCGTCAACCGAAGAAAACAGTACCGTCTTCTGCTCAACAGTGACGATGCCCAGTACGGCGGCAGCGGCAAACCGCAGCCGGAAATTTACAAAGCAGTAAAAGGAGAATGCGATGGAAAACCCTATTCCTTTGCATACGACTTACCGGCTTATGGCGTAGCGGTATTTAAATTCTGATTTTATGAATTGCTGAAAGAATTGAGATGGAGGACTGCTTTTCATATCCGGCCGACAGCGGAGGAGGGACTCCGGTCCTCTATAGGCAGTATTTGTTATAGTTCAGCCTTTTACTTGACGCACAGCTTTCGGGCGGCTGCCCCAGGTATACTGCAGGTGCATTTGCAGAAGGCCTAAGCATCTTGGGTTCCACAAGATGTTCCATAGGAATTGGGAGTCATTTGTTTGAACCGAAGGTGAGTTATGGCTCCCAATTCCTGCTTTTGGAACACCTTGCGGAAGCCTTAGATGCTCTTGGCTTTCGAAACAGCACCTGCGGTATACCTGGGGCAGCCGCCCGGAAAGCGTCTTCATTCCAAGGCTGAACTGTAAGGCGGTATTTCCAGAACCATCAAATTTCTTGTACAAAGGCCCTGTTTGTGGTAGAATATGCCTAGTATAAGCGTTCCTAAATAACCTTATGTTTCGCTTATGCCGGCAGCCTTCGCAGAATAACTCCTGCTTTAAGAGAAGGAGAGAAAAAATGAAAACAAAATTTAAAGCAAAATACGGCGGCAACCTGAAAATGCATTGGCAGTGGAGCGTGATTCTGGCTCTGACGCTTTTGATTTTGGATGCCTGGCTGATGTGGGTGGATACAAAGGCCGGCCTGATTGGCATCGCGTTCAGTGCACTTTATTTCCTGGCGATTCTCTGGATGTATTTTCATTATAAACCGAGGATTTTGAGAGAATTGGTGGATTTTGCCACCCGATACGGTCAGGTTCAGAAGAAAATCCTGGAAGAATTTGAGATACCGGCAGCGCTGCTGGAACCGGACGGAAAAATTCTCTGGATGAATGACCGTCTGTATGAGGTCACGGGTAAGACCAGCGGGTACCGCAAGAGCATTACCACCCTGTTTCCGGAAATCAACCGGGGCAGTCTTCCGGTCACTTCCTGGGACAAGGATGTAAAGATCCGCTATGAAGAAAACGATTACCGGGTGCATATTCAGAGGATTTTGCTGGATGATCTGCTGGATGATGTGGAGCTGGTGGAGAGGGACGGGGATAATAATTACCTGTATATGGTATATTTATTTGACGAGACGGACCTCAACCACTATATTACGGAGAATCGAGAGCAGAGGCCGGTGGTTGGTCTGGTCTATATCGACAATTACGAAGAGGCGATGGAGAACGTGGATGAAGTTCACCAGTCGCTGCTGAATGTGCTGGTGGACCGGAAGATCAATAAGTACTTTGCCAACATGGACGGTCTGGTGAAAAAGCTGGAAAAGGACAAGTACCTGGTGGTGATGAGCCAGAAAAGCCTGGATGTTCTGCAGGAGGATCGTTTTGCCATTCTGGAGGGCGTCAAGACGATCAATATAGGAAATGATCAGGGAATGACTCTGAGCATCGGCGTGGGAATCAACGGCAATGGTTATCCGCAGAATTATGAATTTGCCAGAATTGCCATGGAAATGGCCCTGGGACGCGGCGGAGATCAGGCGGTGGTCAAGGACAATGACAAGATGGCATTTTTCGGCGGCAAGTCTCAGCGGGCGGAAAAAAGCACCAGAGTAAAAGCGAGAGTGAAGGCCCAGGCGCTTCGGGAGATTATGACGACAAAGGATAATGTGGTAGCCATGGGACATCATATTACCGATATGGATTCTCTGGGAGCCTGCATTGGCGTGTACCGTGCAGCGAAGATGGTGGGAAAGGATGCCCATATTGTACTGGGAGAGGAAAACAGCAGTATCCGTGCCTGGGTGAAGCAGTTCCAGGAGAGCAGGGATTACGAAGAAGATGTATTTATCAGCCATGAAAAGGCCATGGAGCTGGTGGATAATAATACGGCTGTGGTGGTGGTGGATACCAACCGTCCCAGCATGACAGAATGCAAGGAGATTTTGTACCAGACCAAGACGATTGTGGTGGTGGATCATCACCGGCAGACCACGGAGAAGATAGAGAATGCGGCGCTTTCTTATATTGAGCCGTCAGCCTCCTCCGCCTGTGAGATGATCGCAGAGATTCTTCAGTACTTTGAGGACGGAGTCCGGCTGAAGAATCGGGAAGCGGACTGTATGTATGCCGGGATCATTATCGATACGAACAATTTTGCGGCAAAGACCGGGGTGCGTACCTTCGAAGCGGCTGCATATCTGCGGCGCAGCGGTGCGGATATGACCAGAGTGCGCAAGGCGCTTCGGGACGATATGGACAGCTACAAGGCAAGAGCGGAGGTAGTACGCCATGCAGAGACATTTATGGGCAATTATGCCATCAGCATCTGCCCGGCAGAAGGGCTGGAGTGCCCCAATGTGGTGGGTGCGCAGGCGGCCAATGAGCTGCTGAATATTATTGGCGTAAAGGCATCGTTTGTTATTACAGAGTATGATAAGCGGGTTTTTGTCAGTGCCAGATCCATAGATGAAGTGAATGTCCAGATCGTTATGGAACGTCTGGGCGGCGGCGGACATATCAATATCGCCGGTGCGCAGCTTGCAAATATGACTGTGGAAGAAGCAGTTCAGAAAATTAAAGACGTATTAACAGAAATGACAGAGGAAGGGGCTATTTAACGATGAAAGTGATTTTATTGGAAGATGTAAAGACAGTAGGAAAAAAAGGCGAGATAGTCGAAGTCAGCGACGGCTATGCAAGAAATGTTATCCTGAAGAAAAAACTGGGGCTGGAAGCTACCGGAAAAAATATGAACGATCTGAAGCTGCAGAAGGTAAATGAAGACAGAATCGCAGCAGAAAATCTGGCGGCAGCACAGGAACTGGGCGCGAAGCTGGAGAAGTCTTCGGTTACATTGAAGGTAAAAGTAGGAGAAGGCGGCAAACTGTTCGGCTCCATTTCCAACAAGGAAATCGCATAGGCGGTCAGGGAGCAGCTTGGCATTGAAGTGGATAAAAAGAAAATTCTGCTGACAAATCCGGTAAAAAGTGTAGGCTCCATGGATGTGCCCATCAAGCTGCATACCAAGGTGACGGCAGAACTGAAAGTAAAGGTTGAGAGCCTGACTTAAGTAATGTAAGAACGCTCCTGCGTTCTTGCTGCGTTGCCAAGTGCCGGCGGCACTTGTTTCGCATAGGATGAAAACGGACAGCCCGGCCTGCGTGAGAAAGAAACGGAAGGTTTCGGGCTGTCTTGACAGATGCGTCTGACAACAAAATGGGAGGCAGCATGGAAGAAGCATTAATTAAGAGAGTGATGCCTCACAGCGTGGAGGCGGAGCAGTCGGTGATCGGCGCGATGATGATTGACCAGGAAGCAATTTCTGTAGCGATGGAAGAGCTGAGCAATGAGGACTTTTATCAGAAGCAGTATGGAGTGCTGTTTGAAGCCATGACCGGTCTGTACAGCGAGGGAAAACCGGTGGATCTGATCACGCTGCAGAATCGTCTGAAGGAAATGGATGTGCCGCCGGAAATCAGCAGCCTGGAATATATCAGGGATTTGATTACGGCAGTTCCCACATCGGCAAATGTGCGTTATTATGCTCAGATCGTGCAGGAAAAGGCGGTGCTGCGCCGGCTGATCAAGGTAAATGAGGACATAGCCAATGCCTGCTATGCGGGCACGGAAAAAGTGGAAGATATTATGGAGGACACGGAAAAGCAGATTTTCCAGGTGCTCCAGAGAAAGTCAAATGATGATTTTGTGCCGATCAAGGATGTAGTTTTGAGGGCCCTGGATAAGATCGAGATGGCCAGCCGGAACAAGGGCAGTGTAACGGGTCTGTCTACGGGATTTATCGATCTGGATTACAAGACCTCAGGCTTTCAGCCTTCCGACCTTATTTTGATTGCCGCCCGTCCTTCTATGGGAAAGACGGCATTTGTGCTGAATATTGCAGAGCATATGGCATTTCGGGACAACCGGACCGTTGCTGTATTCAGTCTGGAGATGTCCAAGGAGCAGTTGGTAAACCGTCTGTTTTCTCTGGAATCCCGGGTGGATGCACAGCTTCTTCGAAATGGTAATTTAAGTGATGCGGATTGGGCGAATCTGATCGAAGGCGCCGGCATTATCGGGCGTTCCAATATGATCATTGATGATACACCGGGCATTTCCGTGTCTGAACTGCGAAGCAAATGCAGAAAGTATAAGCTGGAGCACAATCTGGGCATAATAATGATCGACTACCTGCAGTTGATGCAGGGAAGCAAGCGGTCGGAGTCCAGGCAGCAGGAGATTTCGGATATTTCCCGTTCGCTGAAGGAAATTGCCAGAGAGCTGCAGGTGCCGGTGGTGGCGCTGTCCCAGCTTTCTCGTGCGGTGGAGCAGAGGCCGGATCACCGCCCTATGCTTTCGGACCTGCGTGAGTCCGGAGCGATTGAGCAGGATGCGGACGTGGTTATGTTTTTGTATCGTGACGATTATTATAATAAAGATACGGACCGGAAGGATGTGGCGGAGGTGATCATCGCCAAACAGAGAAACGGTCCCATCGGTACCATTGAGCTGGCATGGCTGCCGCGGTACACGAAATTTGCAAATATGCAGAAAAACTGATGCGGCTGCCTTCGTACTCGTATGGGAAAGAGCTCAGATACGAGAACAGCCTGCATCCCCCGAAAGTCAAATAAAAAAATAAGAAGCATCGTATATTCTCTCCATATCGGGCAATCCTATGTATAGATGAGTGGATGGCATTGACCGCCGTTCGTTAATCGGAACTCTAAACTAGCATGAGGTGAAAGGTATGGAGAGAAAAGATTCAAAGCGGAATTGGAAAAAGAAGAACAGCGGATGGATTTTTGCCGCATGCCTGGTGGGTGTGGCAGCTTTTTCAGCGTTGTTTGCCATGAATCAGGTGAAACAGGCAGAAAAGGTAAAAAATCAGCAAATTCAGGAGGAAGCGTCTCTGAATAAGAATACAGGACAGGCAGACGATTCCTTTGTTCCCCAGGTGGATGCGGCGCTTCAGGAGGCTCTGCAGGATACGGAAGGCCTGCTGGATGCGGCTCAGGGGCTGGATGCGAACCTGGAGGAGGCAGCCTCCAGAGATGTGACGGCTGAGAATGCCGACGGGATCATTGAGGACGGCGATGAAACGGGCAGCAAGGCGGATACGGTGAGCGATACAGAAGCTCCGGATGCAGCGGAAGCATCGGCTCAGGTACAGCCTAAGGAAATTCTGCCTACGGTTACTTTTAATGAGGCGGATATTTTAAACTGGCCGGTGGCCGGCAATGTGCTGATTGACTACAGCATGGACGGCAGCGTTTATTTTCCTACATTAGACCAGTATAAATACAATCCTGCACTGATCATTGGCAGTGAAACCGGAGCACAGGTGGTGGCCGCATCCAGAGGAATTGTGGAATCGATTGCAATTGATGAAGAGACAGGAACTACAGTGACTATGAGTCTGGGCGATGGATATCGTCTGAAATATGGGCAGTTGAAGGAATTGAATGTGGCGGAAGGAGATGTGGTGAATCAGGGTGATCTGATCGGCTACGTCAGTGAACCCACGAGATATTACTGCGTGGAAGGCAGCAATCTGTATTTCGCCATGACGAAGGATGAAGTACCGGTGGATCCGGTTCTGTATCTGGAATAAAACCGGGCTGATGGTTTCTGGTCAGAAAGTAAATAGAAGCCGTTTTGATTTGCAGAATTACAGCGGTATACCTGAAGGCGAAAGCCGGCACCGTGTTTGCCCAATAATCAGGTATTTACGAAATACGGTAATGGATGCACAAAACAGGAGTTTCTGACTATAATACACTATAGACGTCGTTGTATTATGGTACGCAATCGAAAATAATCTATTCAGAGCTGTGCATTGGGTTTCCTGAGAAAAGTACCTGCTTCGTCGATTGCTTTTAATAGAAAGAGGCCGCCAATTGGCGGCCTCTTTTAGCGTTTTCGGAATCATAGCCTGGTGAAATTTACTTCATATATGTTTCAACTTGAATAGAAGCATCAGTGCATTCCACTGCTCAGGCAAGAACAGGCATCCCGGCTACGAAACAATACATCAGTATGAAGTGGCAGGCGCTGCCGGCCATGACAAAGAGATGAAAGATTTCGTGGGAGCCGAAGGCTTTGTGCTTTGAATTAAAAATCGGAAGCTTCAGCGCATAAATGATACCGCCCACCGTGTAGATGATACCGCCTGCCAGCAGCCAGATGAATGCCGGACGGGACAGGGTGTTTATGATCTGAGTGAAAGCCAGTACGCAAATCCAGCCCATGGCAATGTAGAGGACGGAGGAAAACCATTTGGGGCAGGTAATCCAGCAGGCCTTGATCACAATGCCAAGCAGTGCGATGCCCCACACCAGGGCGCAGAGCATATAGCCGGTGCGGCCTCTCAGGACGATCAGGCAAATGGGAGTATAAGTGCCGGCAATCAGCACAAATATCATCATATGATCGACCTTTCGCAGAATTTTATTGACCTTTTCCGAAAAATTGAAAGAGTGATAGGTGGTGCTGGCGGCATACAGCAGAATCATGCTGAGAATAAAAATGCCGAGAGAAAACAAATGTACTTTATCCGGATTGGATGCGGCGCGGATCAGAAGCGGAACTGCCGCAAACATAGCCATCAGCATACCGATGAAATGAGTGATGGCGCTGCCGGGATCTTTAATGTGATTGATCTGTGATTTAACTTTTGCTGTCATAATAAGAACCTCCTGTAGAATATGGCTATATCGACATGTAGTTTTGAAAACTATGTGCTGATAAAATTATATTACTACAACGAAAATAAAATTACAAGTCCATTTGAAAATAAATTAATCTGACCTTATCAAAAAAGAAAAAACTGACTATTTTAACAGGTGCAGTTCGGTGATATGCTATAGCAGTCTTCAAAAATAGTGGCACATCGGTATTTTTGAAGACTGCTATAGATACACATGAAAAGTAGTTTAGCTAAATGAAAAAATGTATTACAAATCTGCCTGCGGGAAAGAGAAGGCGTGGAGCCGTTTGGAAAAAAACGGTTACAGAAGAAAGAGAGGTCAGAGAAAATGAAACAAAAAAATCAGACGGTTGTGAAACTGGCACAGACAGCATTGCTGGCTGCCCTGTGTTTTGTGTCTTTTACATTTTTACAGATTAAGATTCCGATGCCGGGTGGAGATGCTACCTCGCTGCACATCGGAAATGCATTCTGCGTGCTGGCGGCGCTGCTGCTGGGGGGCGGATATGGCGGACTGGCCGGTGCAGTGGGCATGACCATTGCGGACATGCTGGATCCGGTGTACATTACCGGGGCGCCCAAGACCTTTGTGCTGAAGCTTTGTATCGGCCTGATCACCGGTTTGGTGGCTCACAGGATTGCTCATATCAGTGAGAGCACCGATAAGAAATATGTCTTTAAATGGAGTGTGATCGCTTCTGTGTGCGGTCTGGGCTTCAATGTGATCGCAGATCCCATTGTGGGATATTTTTATAAAATGTACATTCTGGGACAGCCTCAGGAGATGGCTTCCGTGCTGGCAAAATGGAGCACAGCCACTACCTTTGTCAATGCGGTGGTATCCACAGTGCTGGTGGCAGCGATCTACAACGTGCTTCGTCCGGCCCTGCTGAAAGCGGGACTGCTGAATGCAGTGACGGAAGGTCATGGCATGAGAAATCCGGTGGGAGCTGCGAAGATGTAGGCAGCCGAAGGCTGCTGGCTAGAGCGGATAGTTACAGCTTTCTCCGCTGCCTGGTTGTGCACCTCACAGCAGCTATTGCTGCCTGACCGCACATTTCACAGCAGTTATCGCTGCCTGACCGCATATTTCGCAGCAGCTATTGCAGCCGGAGGCGGTCAAAAAATAAAAAGATGCTGCGGCACCAAGTCAGAAAAAGGAATGTGATTCGCGTTCCTTTTTCCGGTTTCGTGCCGCAGCTTTTTTAAATTAAATTTTGACAAAAACTTTATATAAAAAAGCAGTTTTCATGAAGTTAAGGACACATGTCCTTTACTCGATTTTACATATTCTTTATAATTTGAATTAGAAATTGTACCGGGTTTCTATGAAAATTTAATACCATCGTCAGCTCATTTGCTGAATGCAAAATCAGGACAGGATGATGTTTAAGAATTAAGAGGGAAACGGAATGGAAAAAATAAAAATATTAATCGATACCGATTTAGGGGATGATACCGATGACGCGGCAGCACTTATGCTGGCGCTTTCCTGCCCGGAACTGGAGATTGTTGGTATCACCACGGTTTTTAAGGATACAAAAAAACGCGCGGAAATGGTTTGGGATCTGCTGAGATTTTATGGGAAAGAAGATATACAGGTATCTGTCGGAAAGCAGGGGGCGCTGAACCAGGTGGAAGAAGAGAACGCGGAAGAGCCAATTCAGTACGAACTGCTGAGACCAGGCGAGGGAACTATCCGCAGAAAAGCCGAAAACGGCGGAGAAGACGTCCGGGACGAAAAACACGGCCGGGACGAAAAATACGGTCAGGACGAAAAATACGGCCGAGACGAAAAATACACTCGGGATGAAAAATACGGTCAGGACGAAAAATACGGTCAGGATGAAAAATACATCCGGGACGAAAAACACGCTCGGGGCGAAGAAACGGGCCGGGAAAATACAGCAGCCGGCGCGGCAGAATTTATCGTGAAGATGGCGAAGGAGCACCCGGGGCTGGTCATCCTCGGAATGGGGCCTATGACAAACCTGGCGCTGGCATTTTTAAAGGATGTCCGGACCATGAAAAAGACAAAAATCATTGCGATGGGCGGTGCATTTTTAAGCTCCAGGCCGGAATGGAATATTATATGTGATCCGGAGGCCGCCGCCGTTGTGGTGAACCATTCGGAAAATCTTACCATGATGGGACTGGATGTGACCAGGTATCTGAAGGTAGGGCAGGAGCGGCTGGAGAAGTGGAAGAAGAAACAGATCCCTCAGATGGATTATTTCCTGAGAGGGGTGGAGATCTTCTGCCGGGCAACCGGATTTCCGGTCACCTTCCACGATGTGCTTCTGGTGGTATATCTGCTTCATCCGGAGGTAGTTACCCTGAAAAAAGGCAATTTCGCCGTAGAGCTGTCCGGGCAGATGACCAGGGGAACCATGGTGGACCGGTCGGATTATTACGAAATAGATCCGGAGATTGACGGAAATTTTCAATATGCCGTTTCTGTAGATACGGATCTGTTTTTTGAAACAGTGGACCGGTATTTTTGAAACTCGGACGATGGTTTTCTCAGAGCATCGGAAATACGGAAACGCAGGTTTTGCCAAAGCATTGAGAAGTCAGGAAAGTGAATTTTCAGACTTTCTGTTAAAAAGTATCCAAGGCCGGTCATGCGGCTAACGATAGAGAACACACTAAGCCGGTATCCGATTTTCCATGAAAACCGGATACGCAGCGTCAGCCCGTTTGCGGTCAGCAAATTTAAGATGGCTGATGCTCACAAAAAAAGGAGGAAACAGCAATGAAGAAAAAGGTATGGAGTAAGTTATTTGCAGCAACACTGGTATGCGCAGTGAGCGCAGGCTGTATGGTGACAGGCGCACTGGCGGCAGAAGCATCGGATTATAAGGTAGGGCTTATGATCCCGGGAAGTCTGGGAGACAAATCTTTCTTTGATGCTGCCTTCGCTTCCATCGAGCCGATCAAAGAGCAGTTGGGAGTGGATGTGGAGTACATCGAATCAGGTACAGATACTTCCAAATATTACCCCACACTGGTGGATATGTGCGAAACCGGGTATGATCTGATCCTGACGATTTCCAGCAACAATGACGATGCTCTGGTGCAGGTGGCAGAAGAGTATCCGGATCAGAAATTCATTAACCTGGATGATGAGCTGGCAGATCCGCCAGAAAATGTATACATCATGGGAACAAAAAATAATGAGATGAGTTACCTGGCAGGTGCTGCAGCAGCATTGAAAGCTAATGAACTGGGAGAAGGCACCATCGGCTTTATCGGCGGCATGGATATCCCGGGCATCAATGAATTCCTGGTTGGTTATATCGAAGGAGCTCAGGCAATCAATCCGGATATCAAAGTAGCGACCTCTTATGTAGGCAGCTTTACAGATACCGCAAAAGGAAAAGAAAATGCACTCCTGTTATACAAATCCAATCTGTCCGTTATTTTTGCAGCAGCAGGACAGTCCGGCCTTGGTGTGATCGATGCAGCAGCGCTTCAGGGTAAATTTGCCGTTGGCGTAGACTCTGACCAGGCAGAAGCACTGAAGGATACCAAACCGGAACTGGCAGAGGTGATCATCACTTCCGCAATCAAAAACATTGCAGACAATGCAGTGAATGCAGTGCAGAAAGCAATGAACGATGAGATCCCTTACGGAACCAGAGAAGTCTTTGGTATTGCAGAAAATGCAGTAGGTATCGCAGAAAATGAATATTATGAAAAACTGCTCAGTGAAGAAGACCGTGCAACGATCGAAGAACTGAAACAGAAGGTTATCGCCGGAGAAGTGGAAATGACTCCGACCACCGGAATTACAACTGAAAAAATTGATGAAATCCGCGAGGCAGTGCGCCCATAAGGTACGGAGGAACTCGGATGGAAAATTATCTACTGGAAATGAAAAATATTTCCAAAATATATGGGAATGGTATCATTGCAAACGATAATGTCAGCTTTAATCTGAAAAAAGGGGAAATTCATGCGCTGGTAGGAGAAAACGGCGCAGGAAAATCCACCTTAATGAAAATACTTTTCGGTATGGAGCCGCCATCTTCAGGAGAGATCATATTAAAAGGAGAACCCGTGCGGTTCTCCTCTTCTAAAGAGGCTATTTCAAGGGGGATTGGTATGGTGCATCAGCATTTTATGCTGGTGGATTCTTTCAGTGTGGCTCAGAATATTATCCTGGGAATGGAACCAAAGAAACGCGGCTTTGTAAATGAGACAGAGGCGGTGCGTTTTACCCGGGAAATCAGTAAAAAATACAACCTGGAGGTGGAGGCGGAAGCCATTACCAGAACCCTTCCGGTGGGTGTAAAGCAGAAAATAGAAATTCTGAAGGCACTGGCCAGAGGTGCCCAGATACTGATCCTGGATGAACCCACTGCTGTGCTCACACCCCAGGAAACCAATCAGCTTTTTGATGAACTGATCAACCTGAAAAAACAGGGCCATACAATTGTATTTATTTCTCATAAAATTCCGGAAATCAAGAAAATTTCTGACCGTATTACGGTGATGCGCGCCGGCCGTTTTGTAAGCTGTGCCCAGACCGAAGAGGTGACCGAACAGGAAATTTCCAACATGATCATGGGCTGCGAGATGGATACCTCCATCGACCGGATGCCTGCAAAGGTAAAGGAAGTAAAGATCACGGTGGATCAGGTATCGTATACGGACAAAAACAAAGTTTCGGTGCTGAAGAACCTCAGTTTTTCGGTCCATGGAGGCATTGTGTTTGGCATTGCCGGTGTCCAGGGAAATGGTCAGGTGGAGCTGGTGGATCTGCTTACCCGAAAACGGAGCCTGCAGGAAGGGGAAATCAGCCTGAACGGAGCTTCCGTGCGCAAGCTTTCTGTGCCGGATATCCGGAAGATGCAGTTTGGCTATGTTCCGGAGGACCGGATGAATCAGGGCATTGCAGCGCAGGAATCCATAGAAGAGAACATGATCTCCAACCGTTATGAGACGAAAGAATTCTGCAGAGGCGGACTGCTCGATTATAAGAAAATAACCCGGTTTGCCACGGAGAACATTGCAGAATATGAGATCCGCTGTGCCGGAAGCACCGGCAATATGGGTACCCTTTCCGGCGGAAATATGCAGAAGGTGGTAGTGGCCAGAGAGTGCAGCCATGAGCCTGAGGTTCTGCTGGCAGAGCAGCCTACCCGTGGTGTGGATGTGGGGGCGGCTCATATTATCCATAAAAAAATAATGGAGCTGAGAGACAATGGATGTGCGGTTCTGCTCATTTCAGCCGATCTGAGTGAAGTGCTGAAGCTTTCTGATGTAATCGCAGTCATGTATGAAGGGGAATTTGTGGCATTTTTTGAACACACGGAAGATTTGAACGAAGAAAAACTGGGACTTTATATGCTGGGTCTGGAACGTCACAGTGAAGAACAGATTGGGAGGGCGGCGTTATGAGCAGAGAACGTTCCTTTAATATGATACGAACCCTGGTTTCCATGCTGGTAGCGATCCTGGTGGCCTTTGTGATCATCCTGGCGGTCAGCGATCAGCCGGTGGAATCTATACGGACATTTCTGATCGGACCATTTACCTCGAAGAGATACATCGGAAACATCGTGGAAACAGCGGTGCCTCTGATCTTTTCCGGTCTGGCGATGGCGATCATGTTTAAAGCAAATTTATTCAACCTGGGCGGAGAGGGTATCTTCTTTATTTCCGGAATTATGGGCTCGTTTGTGGCAATCTGGCTGAAGCTTCCCATCGTTTTGCTGCCCCTGGTCTGTATTCTGGCCGGTATTGCAGCCGGTATGGTGGTCATGCTGGTGCCCGGTGCGCTGAAGGCAAAGTATGGCGCAAATGAAATGGTAACCTCGCTGATGATGAACAATATACTGTTGGGCCTGGGCCTGTATTTTTTGAATAATGCCATGAGAGATCCTGCGGTAGCTTCTCTGGTATCCTATAAATATCAGGAAAATGCCCTGCTGATGAACATTGTGTCCGGAACCAGAGTACATATTGGCTTTATCATTGCGATTGTCTGTGCAGTGCTCATTTATCTGTTCATGTATAAGAGCAAATGGGGCTATGAAATCCGAATGACGGGAAATAATGCGCGGTTTGCGGCTTATTCCGGAATTAAAGTGGCAAAGGTCATTGTACTGGTGCATCTGGTGGCGGGTGCGGTGGCAGGCGCCGGCGGTGTGATCGAATGTCTGGGAATGCACAAGAGATTTGAGTGGACGGCACTTCCCGGGTACGGATTTGACGGAGCGATGATCGCCATGCTGGCGAATAACAATCCGCTGGGCGTAATCGGATCCGCATTTTTTGTAAGCTACCTGAGAATTGGCGCGGATCTGGTAAACCGGTCTTCCGATATTCCCACTGAAATGATTGCAATTTTACAGAGTATTATAATCCTGCTGATTTCTGCCGAACGTTTCCTTCATAAGTATAAGCAGAAATGGATGGAAAAGGAGGCGAAGAGATGAATTCATTTGCCAGTTTAATTTTTACAAGTGACTTTTTTTATTCTATTTTTCGTGTGACGACGCCTCTTTTATTTGCTTCCATGGGAGCAGTGCTTTCCGATGTGGCAGGAGTACCCAATATCGCACTGGAGGGAATGATGCTGATCGCCGCTTTTGCGGGAATGTATTTCAGCTACCTGTTTCAAAGCGCGGTGGCCGGACTTTTGTTTGCGGTGCTGTGTGCGGCGCTGGCAGCCGGTGTGCTGGCTTTCTTTACCCTGTATTACAAGACAAATATCATCCTGGGCGGAATTGCCATCAACAGCCTTGCCAGCGGCGGAACTATTTTCTTCCTGTATCTGACCGCCCATGACAAAGGGACCAGCGTGGCTCTGACCAGTAAGGTGCTGCCCAATATCAATATTCCATTCATTGAAAATATTCCGGTTATCGGGCCGGCCATTTCCGGTCACAACATACTTACCTATCTTTCCATTCTGGCAGTGGTGTTTACCTACCTTCTGCTGAAGCGCACTTCTCTGGGATACCATATCCGGGCAGTGGGAGAAAAGAAAGAGGCGGCGGATTCCGTAGGAATCAGTGTGCTCAAGACACAGTCAATTGCCCTGATTTTAAGCGGTGTGATGTGCGGATTTGGCGGAGCATTTATGTCTATGGGATACGTGTCCTGGTTCTCCAGAGATATGGTCAGCGGCCGTGGCTGGATTGCTCTGGCGGCGGAAGCGATGGGAATGCAGAGCGCCATCGGTACGGCGGCGACTTCCTTCCTGTTCGGCATCACAGATGCGCTGTCCAATGCGGTGGCTACACTGGGCTGGCCGTCGGATCTTGTAAAGACCATTCCCTATTGCGCTACGCTGCTGGGACTGACGATCTTCTCTGTGCGTGCATTTCGAAAAAATAAGAAGCTGTAAATAAGAGCATGTTATTGAGACAGAAAGGAAAAAAACTATGACGAAGGACATGACAAAGGACATATTACAAGTGATCCGCAATCCAAAGGTTACCTTTAATCAGAGATTAAAGGATATGGCGAAGATTGCTGAAAATTCGGTGGAGCTGGTCCGCTATACGGAGAAGTCCAGAGAATATTTTGAAAATGGCGCCATGATGGATATGTTTGAAGGAAAGACACCTTACCGAACCAGATATTGTGTGCCTGATTTTGAACTGTTTTTAAAGCAGGGGAGTAAATTCCTCATGCTGGAGCCTCCAAAGGATATCTGGGAGGCGGTGGGAAATCTGCTGTGCCTGTATCATAACATCCCGGCGGACGGCGGGCTTCCGGTCTATATCGGCTGCCTGGACCGTCTGCTGGAGCCTTTTGTCAGGGATGAAGCAGAGGCGGAAAAAGCAATCCGTTTTCTTCTGGTGCATGTGGACCGGACGATTTCCAATGCGTTCTGCCATGCAGATCTGAGTCCGGAGGATACAAGGGCCGGAAGAATTATCCTGAAGCTCACAAAAGAAATGCAGCGCCCCTGTCCGAATATGACGGTGATGTACCGGGAGGATATGCCCCGGGATTATCTGATGGCGGCTCTGGATACGGCTATGACCGCTGCGAAGCCCAGCTTTGCAAACGATGTTTTATACCGGAGGGATATGGGAGACTATGCAGTGGTGAGCTGCTACAATGTGCTGCCCATCGGAGGCTGCGGCCTGACCCTGGTGCGGCTGAATATGAATCAGCTTCCCAAGCTGGCAAAGGATCCGGAGGATCTGTTAAACCGGGTGATCCCCGATGCGGTCACAGCGGTCTGCGATGCCATCGACAGCCGTTGCGAGTTTATCATAGAGGACTGCCATTATTACGAGAACACCTTTCTTTATCAGGAGGGCCTGATTAAAAAAGACAAAGAGCACATGATAGGAATGTTTGGATTCGTGGGCCTGGCGGAATGCGTAAATAAAATAATGAAGCTGCAGGATCCCGGGGAACGCTTTGGACATGGAGCCGCAGCGGATCTCTATGCAGAAAAAGTAATGAAGAAAATGAAAGAAGAAATAGAAAAACGTCCCTGTAAATATGGAAAGTATGGACTTCACGCTCAGGTTGGCGTCATGGAGGACAGCAGTCTGACACCGGGCGGCAGAATCCCAATCGGGGAAGAACCGGAACTGCCATATCAGATCACCAATTTTATCCGTATGCATCGGGACTGTGATGCGGGCTGCGGAGAACTGTTTCCTTTTGAAAAGACAGCTCAGCATAATCCCCAGTATCTCGCGGATATTTTAAAGGGCGCTTTTTCTCAGGGAGCCAGATATCTCTCTTTCTACGGAGCGGATTCCGATCTGGTGAGAGTGACCGGCTATCTGGTGAAAAAATCGGATATTGAACGGTTTGACCGGGAGCAGATGACCCTGAATGAGGCGACGGTAAACGGCTCCGGTGCCAGCAAGAACCTTCATCTGCTGGATCGAAAGGTGCGGGGCGAGGAAGAATGAGAAAAGAATCTGGAGACAGCGTCGTGTCATGCTCCGCCTGGACCGGCGGAAAAGAGGATATCGGGAAAGAGATGAGGGCGCCGGTGAACAAAATCATTCCGTTCAGCGCAGTGGATGGCTATGGAAACCGGACCGCCGTATTTTTCCAGGGCTGCAATCAGAACTGCCTGTACTGTCATAATCCGGAAACCATTCAGGAATGCATTCACTGCGGGGCATGTGTGACCACATGTCCCGCAGGGGCGCTGTCCCTGTCTGACGCAGGCAGGGTGGTGTACGATATCAGCAAATGCTGCAATTGCGATACCTGTTTAAAGACATGTACAAATAATGCATCACCCAGAATACGCCATATGACTTCAAAGGAACTGCTGGAGGAGATCAGGGCGTATCTTCCGTTTATAGACGGAGTGACCGCATCGGGAGGAGAGTGTTCTCTCAGATCCGATTTTCTGACCGAATTCTTTGAACGGATCAAAAAAGAAAAGAAAACTGCCTATATGGATACCAACGGGCAGATCCCACTCTGGGATAAAAAAGAACTTCTGGCAGTTCTGGATAAAACCATGATTGATCTGAAAGCGGGAACCGAAGAGGATCACCGGAAGCTCACCGGAATGGGGCTTGAAAATCCGGTGGAAAATATCCGGCGGATGGCAGCGATTGGAAAATTATATGAAATCAGAACGGTGGTGGTGCCGGATGTGGTGGACAATGCAAGGACCGTAGCACTGGGTGCCAGTCTGATTGCAGACGTACCGGACGTGAGATACAAGCTGATCAAATTCCGGCACTACGGAGTGAGAAGCGAATACGCCGGGATAAAAGAACCGTCGGACGCGGTGATGGAAGAACTGAGAGAACTGGCAGCGGCGAAGGGCGTAAAGAATATTGTAGTGACATGACGGCTGTGCCAGGTTTTCTGTGAAAACCTGACCTGCAGCGTCACCGCATCCGGGGGAACTGCAGTGCTTACCGCATCCGGGGGAACTGCAGTGCTTACCGCATCCGGGGGAACTGCAGCGGTGCTTACCGCATCCGGGGAGACTGCAGTGCTTACCGACGCGGCGGATAACATCGGCGGCATGGAAAGGAGAGGCGTATGATTGACTTACATTTACATCTGGATGGTTCGCTGGCAGCGGAGGATGTACTCCGGATGGCGGAGATGTCCGGTGTCGGGCTTTTGGGTACGGATCCGGTCTCACTGAGGGCGGTACTTACAGCCAGTGAGGACTGCGGCAGTCTGCTGGAGTATTTTGACAAATTCAAGCTGCCGCTGCAGGTGCTTCAGACCAGAGAGACCATAAGCTATGCTCTGGAGCGGCTGTTGGAACGGCTGGAGAGTCAGGGACTCTGCTATGCCGAGATCCGGTTTGCGCCCCAGCTTCATATGCAAAGGGGGCTGAGCCAGCGTCAGGTAGTGGAAGCGGCGGCAGAGGCCGTTCTCCGGTACCGGAAAAAGGGAACGCTTTCGGCAAATCTGATCCTGTGCTGTATGCGGGGAAGCGATCTGGAAAAAGAAAACAGGGAAACGATCCGTCTGACCGGAGAATACTTAGGCTATGGAGTGGCCGGGGCGGATCTGGCCGGAGATGAAGTGAATTATAAGACGGAATGGTTTGCGCCTCTTTTTGCGGCAGCGGCACAGGAGGGAATCCCGTTCACTATTCATGCAGGAGAGGCGGCCGGAGCAGACAGCGTAAAGGCAGCAGTCAAGATGGGAGCGCGGCGCATTGGCCACGGCATACGTGCAGCAGAAGATGACAGTGTGATAGAACTGCTGAAAGAGCGGGAAATTCCTCTGGAAATGTGCTACACCAGCAATCTGCAGACCAAGGCCGTTTTGAGGCCCGGGCAGTATCCCATCCGTAAATTCCTGGATGCCGGATTGAAGGTGACGCTGAACACGGACAATATGACAGTGTCCGATACAAATATAAAAAAAGAGTACCAGCGGATAAAAGCCGATTTTTCACTTACCGCAGAAGAACTGGCGGCAATAGTCGAAAACAGTGTAAATGCAGCCTTTTTGGAACCGAAAGAAAAAGAAAGACTGCATGGCCTGGTGAAGGAGAAGCTGGTTCTTATATAGGCTTCAGGGTTCGCTGCTCCTGTATGAGAGCATCCTTTCGTATATGGCTGGCAGCTTCGCACGTAAAAATCAGACATGAAGAAGCTGCTGTATCACATGTAATGTCCGGGTGTGCTGCTCCGGGGTGATGGTTATCTTGCGGTTGAGGGAGGATACTTCTCCCAGCAGCTTTAATTTCTGGATGCTGCGGACTACGGTTCGGACGCTGATGCCGATGTTGCTGGCGATGGTCTGGTAATCCGCTTCTACCGTCAGAGATTCTCCGGTAAAATGAGTAAGGTAATACTGGGCCAGATAGTAGCGAACCCGGTCGATCCCCTTCTGATAATAGAGAATGCCGTCATTGCCGGAGCGCTGGTACAGATCATGAGCAATCGTATAGGTGCAGCAGTGCAGCATTTTGGGGTTTGCCATCAGGTATTCATAAATGACCGCAGAACGAATCCGAAGAACGGTAACCGGGGTTGCTGCGATAATAGTGGCGATCGCTTTGGTCTCGTGGGCCATGATTTCCAGCAGGCCCACGGAACCGGTCTCGCGGGTAATGCTGAAGTAATAGTAGCAGGTGCCGTCATCATAGTTTCTGGAGCCCAGAGCAATCCCGGACAGCAGAAAATAAATATATTCCGGAAAATCCCCACGGTTGATCAGAACCGTATTCGGCGGATAAGTAAGGATGCTTCCCTGTACTTTGATTTCTTCCGGAAGAAGAGAGGCATTAAAAAGCTCGTGAACCGCATAGCTGTTCCATAAGTCCTGTAGTTTCATTCTAATCACCTGTCTTTTCAAGTATTCTGTAAATTCGATTTTATCATTTCTTCCCCTGCGATACAACTGTTCACATCCCAAAAAGCAATAAAATAGAACAGAATTAATAGGGCCATTTGGCCACTAGACAAAGAGGATTTCATAAAGGTATAATAATGAAATGTTTTTAGCGCAGTCAAAAAGCGGTAGACGGAAGGTGAATTATGCCAACGAACCGAACGCTTTCGGCTGTTTTGATTTGCATGGAAAGGCTGGAAATCATCTGGGTAAATTGGAGCGCGGGAGACCATATGGAAAAGGATAAAGATCAGCATAAGGATCGATATAAAGAGCGAAAAGATAAAAAGAGAAAAGGCGCTGCCGGGCTGCTGCTGGCTTTGGGATTGATACTGGCATCGCTGCCGGTCATGGGAGCGGCAGCAGGAAACGTGTCAGAAATGGAAACGGCGGAGGCAGAGCCGGACAAGCCGCAAGGGGATCAAACCGAAACAGGGGAAACAGAGCCGGATAAGTCACAAACCGGTGAAACCGAAACAGGCAAAACAGAGCCAGGCAAGACACAAGCCAATGAAACCGAAACAGGGGAAACAGAGCCAGGCAAGACACAAGCCGATGAAACCGAAACCGGGGAAACAGAGCCGGACAAGACACAAGCCGGTCAATCCGAAGCAGGAGAGCCGGGGACAGATAACGAACCGGGGGCGAATTTGGGAAAAGCGGAAACGGATGAAGCCGAGACGAATCTTTCGGATGCGGAAATTGAAACGGGAACAGAAAATAGCACCAAAACAGATCAGACTGAGGATGGCGAAAGTGAAGAGCTGACAGAAATACAGATGAAATTGGAAAGTGAAAAAGAAGCTTTGCAGCAATTGACGGAAACGTCTGAAGCGGAGTTTACGGTGACCATACCGCCGACGGCTTCGGTGAATACCGGGAGCATGACGATTTCCGCAAGCAGTACAGACCTAAATACCGACCGACTGGAGGTAAAGGTATTTTCAAGGAATGATTTCCAACTGAAGAAGACTGCTTCCGGCGGAGAAGATACGTCTATTGGATATACATTGATTCCTGCCGGCGGAAGTGCGCTGACGCAGGGCGGGACTGCCGCCAGCTTCACAGACGGGGAAAATCAGAGTCAGACACTTACGTTTCAGTTAAATGCCGGAGAGGTTTCTTCTGGAAGCTACACGGATACGCTGACATTTACGGTAAATTTGACGGGTGGTGAAAAAACTTCATGAAAAATAAGATATTAGCAATACTGTGTACCATATTGGGATTGGCGCTGATTGCAGTGATATTTCTTTTTGTACTTCCTGAAATCGGTGGAGAAAAAGAACAGACAGTGAACGAAACGGTACAGGCGGATACTTCTGAAAAACTGGAAATTGATCCAAATGCCGGAGCGGAGACGGCTCCGGAAACGGAGACGGAAGAGCAGGGCATTGCCATCCCTGGCTGGGGCAGCATTACGCTGCCGGCAGGTGAGAAAGAGGCAGCAGTAAATTTGGAAAATCCGGCGGCCAATGAGGGATGGTATTATATGACCTTTGAACTATGCCTGAAAGAGACAGGAGAGGTGATCTTTACGACAGGCCTGGTACCTCCGGGACAGAGCTGCAGAAAGGTTACCCTGACCCGTGAACTGAAAACGGGAGAGTATGAGGCAGTGATACATGTTCAGCCATATAAAATGGATGAAAATCAGACTCCAACGAACAACGCCGACATGGAAACCATGCTCGTTGTTAAATAGATGGCTGCCGGTTAGTCTGGCAGACCAGGTTTCAAACAGCAACAGGTGCCAGAACAGACACAATCAATGGGAATGAAGCTGGCCGTGTAAATGGAAATATGTAAATAGAGATGGCTGTCAAAATGGATCCATCTCACCAACAGGTTCAAGGAGGAAAACAAATGAGAAACAAAAAAAGATTATCGGCAGCAATGCTTGGCTTATGCCTGCTTTGCGGAGGCACCAGTGCGATGGCAGATGCAGATATAACAACATCCGGTGGAACCGCTGATACTGCAGTTACCTATACCGTAGCATCAACCAGTTTTACAGTCACTATTCCGGCTTCGGTGACCATTGATCCCACTGCAGGTACCGGCACAGTCAACGTTGCATTAGATGCGACCAATTATAAGCCTGCTTATGACTCGGGGAATGATGCAATGCAGATATGGGTATTTCTCAGCAAGGCGGCTAACAGAACCGGTGGAATAAATTATCTGTCAGATGGAACGAATAAAATAGCATATACTATTAAAAAGAATGGATCGGATGTGGGCATTGGGACTTCCCCTGCATCAAATGCAGTTATCGATTGGACAACCCGTAACTCATTAAACACAGCCAGTGCTGATTTGGCTTTGAAGGTTACAGAAACAGCTACTGTGGCAGGCAGCTATTCAGATACTCTTACATTTACTGTAAAAACGATGCAGTTGGGGGAAAATGATACTCCTATTCTATAAGATATATTATAGTTTACTATGAAGCAGCATGAAACAAGAAAAAGTGAAATATAAAAATATTACAGGCTATCAGGTTTTGGCGGTATCGCCGGTGTCCTGTGGTAAATAAAATGAGGATATGCAAATGAAAAAAATATTACTGTGGATGCTGTCCTTCTGCCTCTTTGGCAGCATGACAGCCATGGCTGATAATGTCATTACGGACACTGCCGCAGATAAGACTGCCAGCACGACGGTCTCCACAACGGTAGAGGCCGCATATTCTGTTGTGATTCCGGCATCAGTTCCCATCACCTATGGAGCCATCTCCAGTGACCTGCTTTTGTCAGTGACTGCTTTTCGCCTGGCACCAAAACAAGTGATAAGGGTGAGTGCATCCTCCGGAGGAACGCTGAAAAACTCAGTGGATCCAACGAAAATCATTGCGTATCAGATAAAACAGGGGAATGCGGTTTTTCAAAGTACCGATTTTAAGGGAGTGGGAAAACAGAAGCTGACAGTGGAAATCACTTCAGCAGCCTGGAATACGGCTGCAGCCGGTACTTATACGGACATGGTGACTTTCACGGTATCCACGCCTGTGCTGGAAAATTAATGAGAAAAGAGGATGGAGCATGAAAAGACGACATGAAATGCATAACTGCTGGCATTTCCTGACTCTGTCGGCTCTGTTTCTGGTGTTTCTTTTGGGAACGGGGACCGCTGCACAGAATACGAATATTGTGGCCAAAGTACCGTCTGCTCATACAGTTGTTATCAACTGTGGTGCGGGCGGCTCCGTTTTTATGGATGGACAGGAATATTCCGGCCGCAGTGAATTTGAGGTGCCGAGACTAAACTCGTTTACATTGACGATCCAGCCCAAAGAAGGATACCAGTTTGAGGCTGCATGGTGTAATGGGCAGGTTCTAGGTATTTCCGGCAGCAGGCTGACTATTTCCGGTGTTTACGCAGACGGTACGATTTATGTCAGCTTTTGCAAAAAGAGCGGGCAGACGAATGAACCGGGAAACAATGGGGAAACAGAAAAATCGGACGGGCAGGATATCACAGATGCTTCTCAGGACGCGGCTGCGGAAAGTATTGTGATTGATGAAAACGGGAAGCCTGTGCCCTATGAACAGAAAATTCTGCGGATAACAGAGAATGCGGACACAGACAATGGAACGGGCCAGGAGAAGGAAACAAATGCAGGCGGAGGAGCAGACCCGGATGAAAATGCAGACGCAGATGAAACATCAGACCAACTGGTGATGGTTATCCGGACTCTTCCTGAACAGAACGAGAGCGGAGAATTTTTGTCGGATGCAGCAGGAAATCCAGTCTATGCGGCCCGCAGCCTTTTGCTGAGCGCACGACTGCTTCAGGACTGGACAGAGCAGGGGTATACTCAGGTATGGTTTGTGGTAAAAGATGCTGTGCTGGTACTTCCACTGAAACAATTGAAAAAGGAAGCCTGCCAGGTGGTGCTGACACCGCTGGAGCTGCAGAAGGAGCTGACAGAAAGTCAGAGGAAGCTTTTGAAGGAGTTTGAATTGGCCGGTCCGATGTATCATGCGAAGATTACTGCGAAAACGGAAGATGGGGCAGCAGATATAACGGATCAGATACAAAATCTGCGGATCCGGATGCTGAGTAAAACAGTTTTTTCAGAAAAAGAGAGACAGGAAATGAAGCTTCTGCTGCTTCCGGATCTGCCGGAAAACGCGGAGGAAGAGCTCAAACAACTGGATATGAAATACATCACGGAAAAAGAAGCTTCGGTCTGGCTGGAGGAAATCCTGCGGATGGATGAGACACTGACGGAGGAAGAGCTGCAGCAGACGGTGTATTGTTTTGAAGCAAAGCTTCCCTGCGCAGGAGTGACAGTTATGGCATATTAGAAATCATTTGAATAATTATTTGATTTCTTCACAAGACGGAAGGCTAAGCAGGGCAGTATATATGCATGAGGGGGAAAAATCTGATGGATGGTATGCTGCCGATTCCGGGAAAAGGATGGAATCGGTGGGATTTGCCGTTCGCTGCGTGCGCTTCCCGGATAATGGACAAGAGATGTCTGCTTTCGGCAGATACCGTGGCAGAACAGTAACGATAGAAAAAAGAGGATGGAAACGATACGCTTCCATCCTCTTTAAAAATTCCATGCTATATTATTCTTTGATTATGCGAAATATCTCTTCAGCAGACCTGCAAATGCTTTTCCGTGTCTTGCTTCGTCCTTTGCCATCTCATGAACGGTGTCATGGATTGCATCCAGGTTAGCAGCTTTTGCCAGCTTAGCCAGCTCCAGTTTGCCTGCGGTAGCGCCGTTTTCTGCATCTACTCTCATTTCCAGGTTCTTTTTGGTGCTGTCAGTTACGACTTCACCCAGCATCTCAGCGAATTTAGCTGCATGTTCTGCTTCTTCGTAAGCAGCTTTTTCCCAGTAAAGGCCGATTTCCGGATATCCTTCTCTATGAGCAACTCTGGACATAGCCAGGTACATACCTACTTCTGAACATTCTCCTTCGAAGTTAGCTCTCAGACCAGAGAGGATTTCTTCGCTGACACCTTTTGCAATGCCTACTTCATGTTCGCAAGCCCAAGTCATGGTGCCTTCTTTCATTTCTTCAAATTTATCAGCGCCTGCTTTGCAGATTGGACATTGTTCCGGAGCTGCTTCGCCTTCATATACATAACCACATACTTTACATACAAATTTTGCCATTGTTTTGATCTCCTTTTAATTTTTATTATTTTTTAGTGTGCACAAAGATTTAAATTTTATTAATTAGTAATAGTTACTATAATTACTTTACCATCTTTTGCCTTCGTTGTCAAGTGTTTTTATTCTTTTTGGTACAGTTTTCGCAGAGGCCATAAAAGTTAGTCACATATCCTTCAATCTCTCCGCTAAAATGTTCTTTCGCAGTATCCATGATGGAATCGATGCTTTTCATATCCAGGTCGCTGACCTGATGACAGCTTCTGCAGATAAAATGATGATGCTGCGAGATATCGCCATCAAAGTGATCTGGGCCGTCTCCGGTAGAAATCTTTTTTATTTCACCTAACTCTGTAAGCAGGGCGAGGTTCCGATATACGGTACCCAGGCTGATGCGGGGCTGTTCTTCCCGAATGCAGGTGTAGACTGTCTCTGCGGTGGGATGATCCTTGCGCCCGGCCAGGAAGTTTTTGATGGATTCTCTTTGGCGGCTGTATTTTAAAGTTGCCATGGAGTCCTCCTTTGGTAATAGTAATTAGTACTAATATTAATATAGCAGTAAAACATGAAAGTGTCAAGGGGTATTTGAAAAAATAGCTGGCACATTCTTGTGACTTCAGTCGTGAGTTAGCCAGCTAAAATTTTATGACTATAAAAGAACAAATGTTCGACAAAACACTTGCATAATGATGCGACATATGGTATGATATAGATATGGAAAAACTATATGATTTACCAATTAAAAATAATTTAACATATGGTCGTGGATATGTATACTCTCTTCAATATCACATTGTGTGGTGCACGAAATATCGTAAAAAGGTATTATGCAATGGTATGGATGAGAAATGTAAGGAACTGCTGTACGGCCTGGC
>JAQVCW010000015.1 GCA_028689585.1 Lachnospiraceae bacterium
ATGCAGCATTACGGGCCATGAAATTGATGCTCTGATTGCGCCGCAAAAACCGGGCATCTATCGACTGAAATATATTTATGATATCGCGGATGAGATCTGGGTGGATAATATAAAATTAAGGGTGGGGTGACGTATGGTATGTGATATTGTAATAACCGGCGTTTCCATTACACCGAATCCGGTACAGACAGGAAAACAATATATTATATCGATACAGATTGAAGATGCATTATTTGTTCTTGGGGATGAGATCGGACGGATCATAGATAATGACGGATTACTGATCGAAGCACCAGACGCAGCAATATTAACCGTATCTGATAATGATGGAGCGGTAATAGTAGACGACAATGAAGATTTAATAGAGATCATGGAGGAATAATATCATGGCTGATACAACTACCACAAAAAAAGTGACGGCATTAACTGAAAATACAGCTCCGGCAGACACCGATCTGTTTATGATCGGAAATTCCGGAACAGCGTCTCTGCGAAAGATAAAGTGGTCTAACCTGCTTACCGCGATCAAGACCAAGATAGCAAGCTGGACGTTTGGTAATTTAGGCACTACGGATAAAACATTGCCTGGGGCGATTAATGAGTTAAACACGAAGATTATCAGCGTAGAAGAAATAAACCTCTTTGGCGAAAAAAGTAATGTGACAAAAAATACAAATACAATACTCGGCCAACACAGCTTAAAAAAAGGATACTATGTTGGATATTTATGGATTCGGCACCAGGGCGGGTCGGCAGCTACATGGTGGACAAAAAACGGTGTACTCGAAAACAGCAGCAATCCCGGTGATGACTTTGTTGCAACAATAGGTGGATCGTGGCAAACAAATACACTACCGATTAGGCTGATACTTAATACCGATGCCACTGTATACGTATGGCACATGCACGAGAGCGCTGAAGCGCATACATGCGACTA
This sequence comes from Lachnospiraceae bacterium, assembly GCA_028689585.1. Taxonomy (GTDB): domain Bacteria; phylum Bacillota; class Clostridia; order Lachnospirales; family Lachnospiraceae; genus Merdiplasma. The sequence goes on from JAQVCW010000015.1 coordinate 938, forward strand.
CAGAATTAAATTGATGCGTCTGGTGAAGTCATAGTTTGTCCTATGATATAGTGTATGTCACTGATGCTAAATATACATTTCCATCGATGCACCCGGCAGCATGGTCGCATTGTAGCTGCCAATTGTTTATACGGTTTAATATATTCACCTTTGTGACCGTAAACCATCCGTTGTTGTATATTTTGACCGATGTTACTTTTAGAGTATGACTTTTACTAGTTCTCGGGATGGCTACTATAAATCCATATCCTAATGTCTGGAATCCTATAGTCCAGGTATCACTGCCACTAGGTGATATAAGCATATTCGTGTTTAATTAAATTAAAACATACAGGTACCGGAATATCCGGTATTGATATGCTTTTATTTTGCAAAAAAGAGGTGATTCCATGAGAATTAGAGCACCGACCGCAAGCAGCGGTCTATTTTATTACAATTATTTGCGCCGGCGCAATGCCGGGGAAAGGGAAATATCAGATGACAATAGAGATTGCATTACTGGTAAGCATCGTGTCAGTTGCATTTGCTGTCTATTTTGGCGTTAAAAACACAAAGCGGGCAGACACATCAGATGCAGAAAAAAAGGCCACAGAAATGGCCACAATCAACGTCAAACTGGATACGATCGGCGGAGATGTGCGGGATATCAAATATGATATATCCGCAGTCAAAAAAGACGTGCAGGGATTGGCAGAAAGAATGGTAGTTGTGGAGCAGTCAACAAAATCAGCGCACCATAGACTGGACACGCTGACAGAAAAAGAAAGAGAGGCATCATAATGAGAGATTGGAAAAAATGGATGAAGGCAGCAGGGATCAGAGCGGTAAAAACAGTAGCGCAGACAGCAGTGGCCACCATTGGCAGCGCAGCGGTAATCGCAGCAGTGGATTGGAGAGTCGTGGTATCGGCATCATTGCTGGCCGGAGTGCTGTCATTATTGACCAGCGTGGCAGGACTGCCGGAGGTTACCGAAAATTCAGAGGGCGAGTGATCGCTCTCTTTTTATGTGCGGCGTCGCACAGATTGGAGCATATATGAATATAAACAAAAATCTTATGAGCCGCAACCACACGGCCTTAAAACGGACAAAAGCGGATATTAAGTATATCGTTGTACATTACGTAGGCGCGCTGGGAGATGCCAAGGCTAACACTGACTATTACAAGGGCACCGATGTTGGTGCATCCGCTGATTTTTGGGTTGGACACTCCGGAGATATCTGGCAGGGTAACGACTACTGGAATTATTACAGTTGGCACTGCGGCGGTGGCCTGCAAGGATCCGGCGGCCATGCGTTTTATGGGTTATGTACTAACAAAAACAGCGTAGGAATTGAAATGTGTGTGAAGAAACGAAGCACCAAGACTATGAACGCAACGGATAAAGACTGGTACTTTACATCAGAAACCATCAAGGCGGCTGCGGAGCTGGTGGCGCACCTGATGGAAGAACTGGATATCGACATCGACCATGTAATCCGGCATTATGATGTAAACGGTAAAATTTGCCCAAATCCGTTTGTTTATGACAATGGAGGTACAACATGGGATGAGTTTAAAAAACTCTGTTCAGGGCAGGCTGAGAACGCGGTAGCAGGTACACAGTCCACTGATCTGGCAAAACTGACCGATGCGCAGGCGGCGGCTAAAATGATGGAGCTGGTCAAGCCGATCGCTAAAAAGTACGGCCTGTATCCATCCGTGATCACCGGACAGGCGATCCTTGAGAGCGGATACGGCCACACCACAAAGTTATCCGGATACAATAATGTACTTGGCGTAAAATGTGATCTGATCAACAGCCAGTGGTCTGGCAGCTCATGGGACGGCAAGAGTAAGGTGCTGATCCACACGCCGGAGCAGGACAGCAGTGGCAATACTTATTACATCGATGCGTACTTTAGGGTGTATCCATGCATCGAGGACTGCATTGCGGATATCTGTGCATTTTTTACTACACTGCCAAAATATAATGGAGTTACCAGCTGTGCCGATTATGCAGCGCAGATCAAGTTTATCCGGTCGCACGGGTATGCCACGGACGTTAATTATGACACCAAGGTATGCGGTTTAATCAAACAATACAATCTTAATAAATATGATACAGGAGGTGATATTTTGCCAGAGACAACAGCAGTGTGGTACCGGATCCGCAAGACCTGGAGTGATACAAAGTCCCAGATAGGCGCGTTCCACGATCTGGAAAAGGCCAAAAAGGTAGCAGACGGATATCCGGGCTACAGCGTGTATGACGAGTCCGGCAAAGCGGTGTACACAGTAAAGGAGCTGACAACTGCTCAAAAGGTGGAAAAAGCAGTAGCCTGGGCCGAAGCAATTGCCGCAGATAATACACATGGTTATGATAATACCGATGCAGGCCGATGGGGGCCGGACTATGCCTGCAGCTCTTTAATCATCCAGGCATTTGAGCAGGCCGGTATCCCAGTGAGGACTGCCGGTGCCACAGAGACGGCCAATATGCGGGCCATCTTTTTAAAGCAGGGATTTGCCGATGTGACGGCAAAGGTCAACCTTAAAACCAGTGATGGGCTGGTGCGCGGGGATGTTCTGTTGACTCCGGGGAAACACACAGAGCTTTATGCAGGATCCGGAAAACTGATTGGGGCCAGAGGAGATGCCAACAGCGGCCGCGCCGAAAACGGCAGGGTAGGGGACCAGACAGGCGGTGAGATCGCAAAGAGTGCTTATTACAATTTTCCGTGGACTTATGCCCTGAGGTTTGGCACAGCCAGTAAGTCTTACATGGTGCAGGCAGGATCCTTTACAAACAAGACCTATGCCAATAACCTTGCAAAAAAGATCAAGGCAAAGGGACTTCCGGCAATTTTAAAACAGTCCAACGGTAAATGGATTGTACAGGACGGAGTATTTACGGTCAAAGCCAATGCGGATAAGTTGGTTGTACAGTTGAAAAAGGCTGGATTTGATGCTATCATAAAATAAAAAAATAGCAGACGGACATACGCTGCTATCAAAAAATGTACGAGTTTCTTCCTATTAAATGTATTATTTGAACGTCCTTGCAATATGGTCATCCAGTTAGGACAGGACACTCTCTGCCCATCACAATACTGAGTAAGAATTGGCTGTTTTACATTGGGGCGGGAGAGGTAGTTATCAAACACTTCATCGACGGCCTCTTCAATGCTGGCATAATAATTTCTTCCCCGCATCCATTTTTGATCAAAGGCGGTAGAGGAGGTGATGGTGAAATTATACCCTTTATTCCGATACCATTCTGTATAGACACGGTTCAGCGTAAAAGACTGAATTGCCAGAATATTAGCAATAATAGTAGACTTTGGCCAGGTAGCATAAATTTCGCTGCTGGCTACATTTTTAATGTAGTCTCGATATTTCACATAATGATTAGTGGCGGTGGAGTCCATGGGAGAGCCGTCGTGTACTACGATATATTCTGGAATAATCACTTTGTTCAGGACAATTTCCCCCGTCTGGGTGATTGGTTTGATCTCCGCCTCTGCGATTTTGGGAGGATATTCTCCATAAAGGGTGTGGGCCGGAATAACAATGACATCCGGAGGATTATTGACAGCGAGAGAGCGCATCCTGATATTCTGCAGTGCAGTCTGCAGCGGCAGAATTTCTGTCCCTGATATGGTAAGCGTTTCATACCCGGCTGCAGTTATCTTTAACGTGTATTCTGAATAGGGCTGGTTCTCGGAAGGTTCCATACTATATTCCAGTGGAGGTGCATTTAATTCCAGAGTTTCTGTCTGTCCGTTTTGATTTGTCCGGATCTGTTCCAGAATTTCTTCCGGATCTCCAGAATAGGAGATATCTATAGTAGCATCCTCTATTGGAATGTTCTGTTGTTCAGAAGTGACCTGTATTTGAAGCTGCCCTTTATCCGGCTGCTCTTCTGCCATTGCCTGAATGCGCTTATAATTCATATCGATTTCACCTCAGAGCGACTAATCTGGCCTTTCTTTAACATATGCAGAAAAATGAGAAAAGTTTCTGCAACTTTTCAAAAAAACACTTTCTATTTTTGAAAAAAGTGTTATAATAGATTACATGGAATCATAGCTCAGCCGGGATGAGCGTTCGCCTCACACGCGAGAGGTCATGGGTTCGATCCCCATTGGTTCCATTTTTTATGAGCTGCCTCAGGCAGCTTATTTGTGCAAACGTCCGCGAATGGAGTTTGCCGTTAGATGTGTCTGATTTTTAGATTCATCAAATGAGTTCCTACCTACCACTTCAAGCGCGGGGAGCGTTAAGTGGCTGGTAGGGACTTATTTGTTGTCAGCAGGATCCAGGACTCATGCCCAATTGTCTGCGCGATAGCGGCTTTGGCAGAATTAAGGCCTGTCTTTCCAGCGGCTGTCAGATATAAGAAGTGTAAGACTAAATGCAGCATTTAGGGAAGTGGAAAAAGGTGAAGGATTAAAATCCACTTTGGCTTCTTCAAAGTGGAAATAAACTATTCACTTCAGCTTAAAAAAAATAAGCTTAAAAAAATAATTTTTAAAAAATCAAAAAGTACTTGCATATTTAGCAAAAGTGCGGTAAAATATCAAAGTGTCATTCATGAGGTTCGTTGGTCAAGCGGTTAAGACGTCGCCCTCTCACGGCGAAAACAGGGGTTCGATTCCCCTACGAACTGTTAGAAATATTGATTTTAAATGTGGCTGGGGCTTAGAAATATCAAGAGCTGTTTGGAATGCTGAAAATATTTATATGTTTTTAATGATAAATCGATGGTATATCGATTTTTTTTGTGCCATGTTTAAAACAATAGAACAGGGGAATGCAGTAGAAGTTAATCTGCTGCATTCCCCTGTTTTTGATTCAAAAGTAATATCTGACCAGCCGGGAATTCATTTGCATAGCTGGAGAGTGCGTGACAGGTGTTGATCAGTACATCAGCATATTCAAAAACCTGCTCTTCTTGCATGGAAAGAACCGCTCCGGAAATACTGATGGCGGCAGTAGGGTATCCCTGTGCGTTGCGGATGGGAGCTGCAATGCAACGAACACCGAGAGTTTCTTCTTCGTGATCGGTGGAATAACCTCTTTTTCGAATGAGGTTCAATTCCTGATAAAGCGCCTCTTCCGTAGAAATTGTATTTGGTGTAAAAGTAGGGAAACCGTAGGTGTCGATTATTTTACGAATTTCATTTTCAGGAAGATAGGCCAGCATTGCTTTACCACAACCGGTACAATGCATATTCAGAGTCTTTCCGCTGATTGAGTAGGTGAACATCCGGCGATTTTGATGAGCTACGTCCAGATACAGGACTTTACCATTGATGTGAGTAGTCAAATAGATTGTTTTCCCGGTTTTCATCTGCAGATCTTCTAAAAAGGGAAGAGAGTAACGAACCACTGGCATGGACATCTGTGTACAATAATTTAACTGCATGATGGAATATCCAAGGCGATAATTCATGGAAGGGTAGGTGCGAATCAGGTAACCATATTCTTCCAATGTTCGGATTAAGTTTAATGCAGTGCTTTTTGGAACATTTAATTTGTGACTGATATCACCCAGACTGAGTTCTGGATCAGACGGTGTGAAGCAGGATAAAATATGTATCGCCTTTACGACGGATTTTACCTGCCAGGTAGGAACGGGATCTTTACTGTTCAAAGGGAATACCTCCTAAATGATATCAGCATTCAGTGATGCTGAATATCAGTCCTTAATTAATGAAAATATTTATTATTATGTCATGGAAAAATATAAAAGTCAAATTTATATTGGGGAATAATTAAAATAAAATATTAATATGCAAAAATACCGAATAGTTATTCAGCAAAAATGAATTACATACAGTAATACTGAATAAAGAAAAAAATACAAGTAAAAATGAAAAAACAAATAAACCAAGAAATATAAAAGATAAACATTGTAATAATATGGAAAATGCACAAAAAATAAAAGTAAAATTGTAATTACTATACAAAATATTATATTTCTACTTGACATTACATTTTTGAAATAGTATACTGCACATATGAAAAAGATGCATGATGTTCAGCAATACTGAACGAACAAAAAATGATATTGATACCTAAGGAGGAAAAAATTGAAAAAGTTATATGGAGTTATTACAGCAATGACCACTCCTTTTACAGAGGATGACAAGGTGGACGTTGAAGCGTTGGAACAGCAGACTGAGTTTTTAATCGGTAAAGGCGTTGACTGCCTCTATCCGACTGGAACTACTGGTGAAATGTACTTAATGAGTGCAGAAGAAAGAGAACTGGTGGCAGAGACTGTAGTAAAAAAAGCAGCGGGCAGAGTGACTGTATTTATTCATGCAGGAGCTATGACACTGGCAGAGACCATTCGCCTGGCACGCCATGCTCATAAAATCGGAGCAGATGGTGTAGGCGTTGTTACTCCAAACTACTTTACCGTAGATGAAAGAGCGATGGTGCAGTATTACAAGGATGTATGCAGTGCACTTCCTCAGGATTTTCCGGTATATGTATATGTTATTCCACAATTGGCTCACAATGATGTTTCCGCAGAAACCATGAATAAGATCTGTGAAGCATGCCCGAATGTTGTTGGTGTTAAATACAGCTATGCAGATATGGGACGTGTACTTCAGTATCTGCGTGTAAATAATGGAGATTTTTCTGTAGTGTTCGGCGCAGACTCCATGTTTCTTCCGGCATTGGTAGCAGGCTGTGACGGCACTGTATCCGGCTGCTCCGGCCCATTTCCGGAATACTTTGTAGAAGTCTACAAGGAGTTCAAAGCGGGAAATATGGAGGCTGCAAAGGCAGCACAGGATAAGGCAAATGATCTTGTATGGCTGATGAAAGCAGGAGCAGACATGTCTATCTTCAAAAATATTCTGTCCATCCGCGGTATCCGGGGCGGACATATGAGAAAACCACTTCTGGATTTGTCAGAAGCAGATACAAAAGCGTTGGAAGAGGCTGTAAAACCATACATTTAAGTGTATGGGATAAAAATAAAAAACATATAAAAGGGAGGATTTACAAATGAAACTTAACAAATTAGGATCCATCGTTGCAGCAACAGCTATGTGTGCATCTGTGCTGACCGTATCAGCAAGTGCAGCAGATTTTCCGGGAAGCAAATCAATTACCATCGTTTGCCCTTACGCAGCAGGCGGAGCATCCGATACCACATCCCGTATCTTTGCTTCTGAATTTGAAAAAGCAATCGGTACTACCGTAATGGTTCAAAATACCACCGGTGCTTCCGGAGCTATCGGTCTTGAAACCGTAAGAAACAGCAATCCGGATGGATATACCATTGCTTACATGCCGGTTGAATCTACTATGCTGGCAGCTCTTGGCTATTCAGATCTGACCACCAATGATTTCCGCTTCATCGGTCGCGCAATGACAATTCCTGCAGCAATCACCGTAAATGCAGACAGCGAATGGCAAACCTTTGATGACTTTATTGCATATGCAAAAGAGCATCCGGGTGAAGTACGTGTCGGCAACTCTGGAACAGGTTCTATCTGGCAGGTAGCAGCAGCATCTGTAGAAGATGTTTGCGGTGTAGAATTTAATCATGTTCCATTCTCTGATGGTGCAGCTTCCGCAGTTACCGCACTGCTTGGAAATAATATCGAAGCAGTAGCAGTCAGCCCGTCTGAAGTATATACCAATGTAGAAGCAGGAGATCTGCGTACACTGGCTGTCCTCGGTGACGAAGCTTCTTCCGTTCTGCCGGATGTGTCTACAGCTACTGAACTCGGCTATGATATCGTTATTCAGGGCTGGGGCGGATTTGCAGTTCCGAAGGATACTCCGGATGATGTAGTGGAAATTTTGGAAAAGGCAGCAGAGACCGCTATCAATTCTGACGCTATGAAAGAACTTCTGGCAAGCAAAGGTTACGAACATGCATATCTGTCTGGCGCAGATATGGATGCAAAAGCAGCAGAAGAACTGGCATATTATACTGAACTGATCCCATCCATGGGCATCGTTATGGAATAATCAGGACTTAAAATTTGATTAGCTGTTCCTGAAAGAACAGTTATCCTATCAGCAGTGAATGACAGCATCGCGCCGAAAAAGTGGTGCGATGTTGTTTTCTGCCCATAGAGAAAGGAAGAAAATTTATGAAAAAATTAAAAGCAGATACCATTGCCGGTTTGATCTGCATGGCATTTGGTGTGTTTTTTCTGATTATGACTGCGTTGAATCCGCAGATGGCATTTGTAGCGACCACATCAGATGGAGTTCCCGGAGGCGGATTTTTTCCGTACATCCTGAGTGTGGCCATTATACTCATGGGCGGCGGTCTGACGGTGCGCGGAATAAAGACAGAGGCGGAGCAGTACGTGGATATGACACCGGAAAACAAGAAGAACATGAAAGTGCTGCTTCTGATGGTGGCAGGCCTGGTGGTATTCCTGATCGCATGGAAACTTACTGCGCCTCATTTTGGCAACAATGCATTTATGGCATGTGTATTTTTATTTGAAATTTATTTGAATAAACTGTTTGAACGTTCCTGGAAATTCGCCCTGATTTACGCAGTGATCTTTACTGCTTTTATCTACCTTGTTTTCAACATGGGCTTTTCAATATTGTTCAACGCATAGGAGGGAGAGAACACTATGGGAATAGGATTAGACGTATGGGCTGCCGGTTTATCAGAGCTGATGAAGCCGTCAGTAATTATGTTTTTATTTTTAGGAGTGCTGATAGGAACCATGATTGGCGCTCTGCCGGGTCTTTCTGCGACTATGGGTATTGCAATCATGACGCCCATTACCTTCTGGTTTGATCCGACAGATGGATTTGCCATGCTGATGGGACTTTGGAATGCAGCTATTTTTGCAGGAGGTATTACCGCTATTTTGATCAATACACCGGGAACACCTGCATCCATTACCCAGTCCTTTGATGGGTATACACTGTACAAGCGGGGACGAGGGGGCTTGGCCCTGGGTATTAATGTTATTTTTTCTGCTATCGGTGGTCTGATCAGCTGTGCTGCTTTAATCCTGCTGGCAACTCCGATCGCAAAGTTCACGGTAACCTTTAACTCTGCAGAATATTTTATGCTGGCATTATTTGGGCTGAGCATGATGGTGGCCGTATCCGGTGGGGATGTACTTAAAGGTCTGATCCTGGGGCTGGCAGGTATCCTGCTTTCCACTATCGGTCTGGATCCGATCCTTGGCATTAAACGCTTCACTTTCGGAAATGTCAATCTGCTGGCAGGAATTTCTTTTATTCCGGTTATGATTGGTATGTTTGGTATTGGTGAGGTAATGTATCAGATTTTTACCAGAAACAGAGAACAGGAAAAGAAAGATATTGAAGCCCGTAAGGTGAATCTGGAGCTGGGAAAAGTCCTTCCGGATAAAAAAGAAATGAAAGAACTTCTGCCAAGAGGTATTGTATCTGCTATGGTAGCTACCGTAATTGGGGCCATTCCGGCTGCCGGCGGTGATATTGCTTCTATTATCTGCTGGGGAAATGCAAAAAAACTGAGTAAACATCCGGAAGAATACGGAGATGGCTCTGTAGAAGGTCTGGCAGTCAGCTCTGCAGCTAACAATGGCGTTATCGGCGGTGCAATGACAACCATGATGACTCTGGGTATTCCGGGAGATGCGGTAACTGCTATTCTGATCGGTTCTTTGACCATGTACGGTATGCAGCCTGGTATCAAGATGTTTACAGAAAATGCAAAATTTACGACACAGATTATGGCACTGATGGTGCTGGCTAATATTGCGTTCCTGATTTTGGGACTTCTGACAGCAAAAGTATCCGCAAAGGTGCTGAATGTGGCTCAGCCTACCGTATGGGCAGCAGTTACTATTCTTTGTGTAGTAGGTTCTTATGCATTGAATAATAACTTCTTCGATGTACTGATTATGTTTGCAGCGGCTGTACTTGGCTTCCTGTTTAAAGTGTATCATTTCCCGACCGGCCCGTTCATTCTGGGGATCCTTCTTGGGGGTATGCTGGAGAGCAATATGAGACGTGCACTGGTTATGAGCAATGGCAGTTATGCGACATTTGTGACCCGTCCGGTATCCTGTGTACTGTTGATCCTGGTACTGATCACTTTCCTGTATCCAATGATAAAAGCAGTTAGGGGCAAGAAAAAAGCAGGCAAAAGCGAAAAGTAAAAACCAGAAATGAAAAAGAAAGGCAGAAAAAATGCAGCGTCAGCCCGTTCGCCGGAGGAAAATTCAGGATGGGCTGATGTTCAGGAAAACGAGGAAAAAATATGACAGTTTTTGAAAAAGTCAAAGAAATCGGTATTATACCGGTCATTAAGATACCGTCAGTGAAATATGCAGTTCCGCTGGCAGAGACGCTGTATGAGGCAGGGATTCCTCAGATCGAAGTAACGCTGAGAAATGAATGCGCTTTAGCATGTATTGCCGCAATTAAATCAAAATTGCCTGAAATGCTGGTGGCGGCCGGGACGATCCTGCAGCCGGAACAGGTTGGGGCTGCAAAAGAAGCCGGGGCGGATCTGTGCGTGACTCCCGGACTAAACGTAGAAGTGGTAAAGACATGTCAGGAGCTTGCAATGCCGGTACTTCCGGGCTGCGTGACTGCATCAGAAATTGAACAGGGCTTGAAGCTTGGTCTGAAAACCTTTAAATTTTTCCCGGCAGAGCTGATGGGCGGAGTGAAGACCATAAAAGAACTGACAGGACCTTATTCCCAGATTGAATTTGTACCCACTTCCGGAATGAATCTGGATAATATCGGAGAATATCTTTCTAATTCCAAGGTAGCAGCAGTGGGCGGCAGCTTTATGGCACCGTCTGACAAGATTCTGGCAGAAGATTGGGGCGGCATCCGCAGCTTGTGTGAAAAAGCTCTGGCAGTTGTTCACAACTTCCGCCTGATTCATATCGGCATTAATGCAGGAGAAGAAGGCGGCGCATTGGCCAAAGAACTGGGCAGTCTGTTCGCAATCGGATCCAGCGTGGGCCGAAAAAGTGATTTCGCAGGTTCCATTTTTGAATGCTGTAAGGTGAAATTTCCGGGAGAAAAAGGACATGTGGCAATCGGTGTGCGCAGCGTGGAGCGTGCGGCGGCATATCTGGAAAAGAAAGGCTTTCCGATGAGGGAGGAATTTAAAAATTATGATGCTGCAGGAAATCTGAATGCAGTTTACCTGGAAAAAGAGTTTGGCGGGTTTGCGATACATCTGCTTCGGAAACCGTGACGGAGCCGGAACGGGCAGATGACATGCAGCGTCAGCCCATTTGCCAAAGACAAATTTAAGATGGACTGATGTTTGAAGGGAGGAAATAACAATATGAAAAAAGTAGTTGGATTTGGGGATTTTCTTGTGCGCTTAAGTCCTTCCGGATATCTGAAATTTATTCAGACAGATTCCTTTGATATCAATTATACAGGAGCAGAGGCAAATGTATGTGTTTCGCTGGCTTGTATGGGTGTTGAGACAGAGTTTGTGACCAGACTTCCGGAGAATGAGATTGCAGACAGTGGTATTGCTATGATGCGAAAATATAATGTCGGGACAAAACACATTATCCGGGGGGGAGAACGCATGGGTGTGTTTTACCTGGAAAAGGGTGCTTCTCAGAGACCGTCTAAGATTGTATATGACAGGAAATACAGCGGAATTGCAATGGCAGAGCAGGGAATGTTTGACTGGGATGCTGCTTTTGAGGGGGCATCTAATTTCCATATGACAGGAATTACTCCGGCGCTGGGACCAAATATGCCGGAGGTGTCAATAGAGGCTGCAAAGAAAGCGAAAGAACATGGACTGACGGTCAGTTGTGATTTAAATTACAGGAAGAATATGTGGACTCCGGGACAGGCGAAAGAATGTATGGAGAAAGTGCTGCAGTATGTGGATATCCTGATTGCAAATGAAGAGGATGCGGATAAGGTGCTGGGAATCAAGGCAGCAGATACCGATGTCACTGCCGGTAAATTGAACAAGGATGGTTATGTTGATGTGGCGGATCAGCTTTGTAAAAAATACGGTGTAAAAGAGGTTGGAATTACACTTCGCAAAAGCATCAGCGCATCAGATAATGAATGGGGTGCATTGCTCTATGCAGATGGGAAACCTTATTTTTCAAAGACGTATCCGGTACATATCGTAGACAGGGTCGGCGGCGGTGATTCTTTTGCAGCAGGTCTTTTGTACGGAACAGTAAATGATTTTGAACCTCAGAAAAAGATTGAATACGCGGCGGCAGCATCCTGCTTAAAACATTCGATTGAGATGGATTTTAACCTGGCTGGAGTGAAGGATGTGGAGCTTTTGATGAATGGTGATGCGTCAGGGCGGGTGCAGCGCTGATAGAATTTCATGAAGCAGCAGAAGTTTTTGAATAAACTGCTGAAATAGGAGGATATCTATGAAAAAAATAATGAATCAGGCTGAAAATTATACGGATGATATGCTGAAAGGCATTTATGCAGTACATGGCGATATGGTAAAATGCGCAGCAAATGATCTGAGATGTTACTGTACCGCTCAAAAGGTACCTGGAAAAGTTGCCATTGTCACCGGCGGCGGAAATGGACATCTGCCACTGTTTTTAGGTTATGTAGGAGATGGCATGCTGGATGGCTGCGGTGTTGGCGGCGTGTTTCAGTCTCCTTCCGGAAAACAGATTTATAATATCACCCGGGAAGTGGAAGCGGGTGCAGGAGTGCTTTACCTGTATGGAAACTATACTGGGGATGTTATGGTATTTGATGACGCGGCAGAGCGGTGCGACATGGATGATATCGAGACCCGGAGCATCGTAGGGGCAGACGATGTGAACAGCAGCGCAGACATAAATGTACGCCGCGGCGTGGCAGGTATTTTCTTTATGTACAAAGCTGCAGGTGCAAAAGCGCGCGCCATGGGAGATCTGGACGCAGTACTGGCGGCTGCACAAAAGGCAAAAGATAACACCCGCACGGTGGGATTTGCTTTAACACCATGTATTATTCCTGAAAAGGGAGAACCTAATTTTGAACTTGGTGAAAATGAAATGGCTATGGGAATGGGAATTCATGGAGAACCGGGAATCTGGAATGGCCCGATCAAAACGGCAGATGAGATCGCCAAAGAAAGCTGTGATACTATTCTGAAAGATATGCCATGTGCAGAAGGAACAGAGGTTGCTCTTCTTTTGAACGGATTAGGAAGTACACCGCTGGATGAGCAGTATATTCTCTGCAATAGTGTAATCGAGTATTTGAAAACAAAGGGAGTAAAGGTCTATCGCAGTTGGGTGGGAGAATATGCTACCAGCATGGAAATGGCGGGAGCATCCATTACTATCTGTAAAGTAGATGATGAATTAAAAGGCTGGTTTGATGAACCGGTACATACTCCATTCTATACACAGATATAAAACGCCTTATTGCCGTTTGTTTCAGTAGAATGGGCTAATGTTCCGATAGAGACGGAGGAAAACAGTATGGAAAAAGTTACAATGGAGCAGCTTCCGGAGCTGTTCGAAGCAATTGCATTGCAATATAAAGAAAATGCAGATGAATTATGTAAAATGGACAGTAAGATGGGGGACGGGGATCTGGGGCTTACCATGAAAAAGGGATTTGGCGGACTTCCGGAAATCATTCTAACCATGGAAGAAAGCGATTTTTCAAAGAAAATCCGAAAAGCAGGAATGGAAATGACGGATCTTGTGCCCTCTACAATGGGAATGCTGATGGGAACCGGAATTTCCTATGGTGGAAAAGCACTGACGGGAAAAACAGAACTGGATGCCGAAGGTCTTGTGCTTTATCTGGAGGGTTTTGCAGCCGGTATTGTGAAACGGGGAAAATGCAGCAGAGGTGACCGTACCGTACTGGATTGTATCGGGCAGGCCGGAGATGATGCGAGGGCCGCATTGAACAAAAACCAGTCAGCTTCGTTAGCTGAAGTTTGCCAGGCAGCACTGGATGGCGCAAAAAAAGGAATGGAAGCGACAAAATCCATGGTGCCGAAATATGGAAAAGCAGCAGTACATGCTAATGTGTCTCAGGGCATAGCCGATCAAGGCGCCACAGCGGGCCTGGTAATGATACAGGGAATGGCTGATTACATATTGAAGTAAACGAAATTGGAAGAAGCGTGACTTTTTCAAAAAATATCAATATAATAAAAAAATCAGACACGGAAAATAAAAAATGAAAAAGCCGTTATGGAATTTAAGCTGATATGCCCCCTAAAAGCCAGACTATATTGCGAAGCAGAAAAATCTGCTTCGCATTTTTCGTTTATACTGCCAAAAGGCTGAGTCTGTCTTCGCCCCTCACCCGTTTTTCTGATACTGCTTTGGTGAACATCCCGTATTTTTCCGAAACGCGGAAATAAAATAGTTATAGTCTTTGAAACCGCAGGCGGATGCCACGTCACTGACAGACAGCTCAGGAGAGTCTTTTAATAATTTTCTTGCATGTTCCATCCGAAGGCTGCGGATATGCTCTGCTACGCCAATTCCGTAGGTACTGCTGGTGATTTCATACAGATAGGTCTTGCCAATGGAGAATTGCTGACAAAGGGTGGCAACACTGAGGTCATCGGTGAGATGCTGGAGGATGTATTCATCAATCCGGGTATGGAGGTTGCCTTTTTTGAGGATGGCAACCCGCTCGTTGCACAGGTAGGAAGCGACAGCCTCAAGAATGTGACAGGCAGCCAGCACATATTGGCGGGATAAAATGGGGCGCTCCAGGCAGGCCGCTTGAAGTGCGGCCTGATCTATGTTATAATCCATGCAGAGTTTTCGGATGGTCTGCCAGCCGGTTTCGTGGTCCGGATAGGCGAAAATATTGCCTACGATGATGTAGCCGGCAATCACTTCTCCCATGTAAATGGGAGTACAGGCTTCGGTCAGCCCGGCATGGCACTGGTAAAAATAGACATTATGCTGCCTGGCGGCAATCCGGCAGGATTCCCGGTCACAGTTTTTGCAGTGTATGGTGGCTTCTGCATCGGTCCGGATCAACTGACAGAAGGATGGCAGTTCTTCCGGGTAGGGGAAGATTTCTTCATAGCGTTCGCTGAAGAGAGAAATATGAATTCCGGTCAGAGTATAAAAATCCTGAAATAATGGTTTTAATTTGTCAAGATCAAAGGATGAAATCATGGTGCCTCCTGAAAATATGACGGTGAACAGTGAGAAAAATGCGAACGATTTCAAAGTTTTTTGATGAAGAACCGCTATACATTTTCATGAAATTATTTTAACATACATATAGCGGAAATGACATAAAGGAAATAAGGTTGTGTCAAGTTTTCTATGAAAACCAGACATGCAGCATCAGCCCATTTGCCGAAGGCAAATTTAAATGGGCTGATGTTCCAAAGATAGGGAGGGATTTACATGAATTTACGGGATTGGAGAGCCGCATTTGCAAAAGAAGCGTTTCAGAAGAAAATGCACTGGCTGTATGGAAATGGCGCGGACAAAAATACAGTAAGATATGAAAAACTGCTGGATATGTTTGAAGAGACATTCGGGGCAGGGGAGGGGGTTGCTCTGTTCTCGGCACCGGGAAGGACGGAAATCGGCGGAAATCACACCGATCATCAGCACGGCTGTGTACTGGCGGCATCTGTGGATATGGATATGATTGCAGCAGCAGAGCTGACGGCAGAAAAGGAGATCAGCATTCAGTCAGAGGGATATCCGCTGTGCCGTATTTCACTGGAGGATTTGAGTATCCGGGAAGAGGAAAAGAATACTACAGCATCCTTGATCCGCGGTGTGGCAGCCAGATTTGAGCAGCTTGGATGCCGGATCGGAGGCTTTCGTGCCTGCGTGATGTCCAGTGTCCTTCCGGGAAGCGGCATCAGTTCATCCGCGGCGTTTGAAGTGCTGGTGGGAAATATGATTAATTCCCTGTTTTTTCAGGAAAAGGCATCTCCGGTGGAAATCGCACAGATCGGCCAGTACGCGGAAAATGTATATTTTGGAAAACCCAGCGGCCTGATGGATCAGACAGCCTCTTCGGTAGGAAATATGCTGACCATTGATTTTAAGGATACGGCGAATCCGGTGGTAAAAAAGCTGGATATTGATTTTGAAAAGTCAGGACTGGCATTATGCATCATTGACTCCGGGGCGGATCATGCCAATCTGACGGATGAGTATGCAGCAATTCCCATTGAATTGAAGAAAATCTGCCGGCTGATGGGAAAAGAAGTGCTCAGAGAGATCCCAAAAGAGGAGTTTATGGCGGCCCTTCCAAAGATCAGAAAAGAAGTTGGAGACCGGGCGATCCTGCGGGCACTGCATTTCTACGGAGACAATGAACGGGTTCCGAAGCAGGCAACGGCATTGGAGAGCGGGGATATGGATACGTTCCTGAAGCTGGTGAAGGAATCCGGTTACAGTTCCTGGATGTATTTGCAGAATATTGTGCCCTGCGGGTACAGCGAACATCAGGAAATGGCCATCGCTCTGTCACTTTGTGATAACTATTTGAATGGGAGAGGAGCGTTCCGTGTTCACGGCGGTGGTTTCGCAGGCACCGTTCAGGCATTTGTTCCGGTGGATATGCTGGATGAATTTAAAGCCGGAATTGAAGAGGTGCTGGGAGAGGGAAGCTGTCATATTCTTTCCATCCGTCCGGCCGGCGGAATGCAGGTAACGTTGGAATAAGATTTGGAGTCCCGGCCGGCGGGATGCAGATAACGTTGGAATAAGGCTTGGAGTCCCGGCCGGCGGGATGCAGATAACGTTGGAATAAGATTTGGAGTCCGGGCAGGCGGAATGCAGGTAACGTTGGAATAAGATTTGGGGTCCCTGCTGGCGGGATACTGATTACATTGGAACAGCATTTTGAATTTCAGCCTGGAGGGTGCAGCCCGGGCGGAAGAGCAGGATAAATCATAGAGCAGGTCTGTGGGCAGACCGGAAAAGAGGAGCAGATATGAAAATTTTAGTTACAGGTGGTGCCGGTTACATTGGAAGTCATACTTGTGTAGAATTGCTGAATGCCGGATATGAGGTAGTGATTGCAGACAATCTCTATAATGCCAGCGAGAAATCTGTGGAGCGGATCAAAGAGATTACCGGAAAAGAACCGGTTTTTTATCAGGCGGATGTACGGGATGCCGGGGCCATGAACCAGATTTTTGAAAAAGAAAAAATTGATGCGGTGATCCACTTTGCCGGATTAAAGGCGGTTGGAGAATCCGTGGCAAAGCCAATTGAATACTATGAAAACAATATCGCAGGAACGCTGGTTCTGTGCGATGTGATGAGAAAGCATGGAGTGAAAAATATTATTTTCAGTTCTTCCGCTACGGTTTATGGCGATCCTGCTTTTGTGCCGATTACAGAAGAATGCCCGAAGGGGATCTGTACCAATCCTTATGGATGGACAAAATGGATGCTGGAGCAGGTGCTGACAGATATTCAAAAGGCGAATCCGGAATGGAATGTCATTCTTCTTCGTTATTTCAATCCAATCGGTGCTCACAAGAGTGGCCTGATGGGAGAAGATCCCAAGGGAATTCCAAATAATCTGCTGCCTTATGTGGCGCAGGTGGCAATCGGCAAGCTGGAATGCCTGGGCGTATTCGGAAATGATTATGATACTCCGGATGGAACCGGTGTGCGTGATTACATCCATGTAGTGGATCTGGCAAAAGGTCATGTGAAAGCCATCAAAAAGCTGGAGGATAAGGAAGGCGTCAGCACATACAATCTGGGTACCGGCAAGGGCTACAGCGTGCTGCAGGTAGTGGCCGCATTCGAAAAAGCCAGCGGACACACTGTAAAATATCAGATCAAACCAAGACGCGCCGGTGACATCGCCACCTGCTACTGTGATCCGTCCAAAGCCAAAAAAGAACTGGGCTGGGAAGCAGAATACGGGATTGAGGAAATGTGCGCAGATTCCTGGAACTGGCAGCAGAAAAACCCTAACGGGTATCAGGATTAACTTTTTTCAGAAAGACCTTAGAGAGCAGGGCGGAGAACGTGTGAGCAAAACGTTCTCCCTCTGCTCTTTTTTGCAGCCGCCCGGAATGCGTCCTCATTCAAGACTGAGCTGTAGCGGCTCATCTATTTTATTTTTGGTATGGGTTGAAATCATGGCGGTTTTATAATAGAATATAGAGTAATTGACTTGTAAATTGAATGGAAATAAGGAATGAAATGAGGAAAAAGAATGCGCTGGAATAAATTTAGACTGAAAACGTTATCTGAGGTAGAGGATATCGTGATTTCTACGCTGGCAGATGCCGGAGTAGAAGGAGTGGAGATTGAAGATAAGGTGCCCCTTACGGAACAGGACAAGCAGCAGATGTTTGTGGATATTCTGCCGGAAGGACCGGCGGATGACGGAATTGCCTATCTGAATTTCTATCTGGAAGAGGATGCGGATAAAGAAGAGATATTAAAACGGGTAAGGGAAGAGCTGGATGAGCTTCGGAATTTTATGGAGATCGGGGAATGCACCATTGAGGAATCTCAGACCGAGGATAAAGACTGGATCAACAACTGGAAAGAGTTTTTCCATCAGTTCTACGTGGATGATATTCTGATCATTCCTTCCTGGGAGAAGATGAAGCCGGAGGATGCAGACAAAATGGTGATCCATATTGATCCGGGTACGGCATTTGGGACCGGAATGCATGAGACCACTCAGTTGTGTATACGCCAGTTGAAAAAATATGTGACTTCTGAGACGGAAATCCTGGATGTGGGGACCGGCAGCGGCATCCTTTCCATTGTGGCTCTAAAGCTGGGAGCAAAACATGCGGTAGGTACGGATCTGGATCCCTGTGCGATCTCAGCCACGAAGGAGAATCTGGAGGTAAATGATATTCCGGCCGGAGATATGGAGGTTATGATCGGAAATATTATTGATGATCCTGCGGTCCAGAAAAGAGTGGGATATGAAAAGTATGATATCGTGGCGGCCAATATTCTGGCGGATGTACTGGTGCCTCTGACTCCGGTGATTCTTCATCAGATGAAAAAGGGAGGCATTTATATTACATCGGGAATTATTGATGAAAAAGAAAATGAAGTCGTTTCAGCGGTAAAAGCAGCCGGCCTGGAAGTGGTGGAAGTGACGCACCAGGGAGAATGGGTTTCTGTGACGGCCAGAAAGGTCTGAGCTTATGTATCATTTTTTTGTGTCTCCAGAGCAGATTGGAGAAAATGAAATCAGGATTGAAGGCCCGGATGTGAACCATATTAAAAATGTGCTGCGCATGCATCCGGGAGAGGAAGTGCGCCTGTGCACAGGACAGGATACGAAGGATTACCGCTGCGAGATTGCCCAGGTCGGGGATACTTATGTCCTGGCCAAGATCCGCTGGGTGGAAGAAAATGGAACAGAACTGTCTTCCAGACTGTATCTGTTTCAGGGGCTGCCCAAAAGTGATAAGATGGAACTGATCATACAAAAGGCAGTGGAGCTTGGCGTCTATGAAATCATTCCGGTAGCTGCAAAGCGCGCGGTGGTGAAGCTGGATGCGAAAAAGGAAGAGACCAAGCGAAAGCGCTGGAATGCAATTTCGGAAAGTGCTGCGAAGCAGTCAAAGCGCATGGTGATTCCCAAGGTGACGAAGGTGATGTCTTTTGCAGAAGCGGTTGCTTACGCAGAGGATGCCTGCGATGTCCGCCTGATACCCTATGAGCGGGCAGAGAATATGGACAGAACCAGAGAGCTTCTGTCAGCGCTTCAGCCGGGGCAGTCTGTGGGCATTTTTATTGGTCCGGAGGGCGGATTTGAGGATACGGAAGTGGAAGCTGCAATGGAGCACGGCATGCAGGCCATCACACTGGGACGCAGGATCCTGCGTACGGAGACTGCGGGACTTGCAGTACTGTCGGCGCTGATGTTCCAGCTGGAAAGCAGATAGATCCCATTTGCATCAGCCCGTTTGCCGCAGGCAAATTCAGGATGAGCTGATGTTCCAAAAAATGGTTACAGTTCAGCCTTGAAGTGAGGACGCTCCTCGGAAGGCCGCCCCAGATATGCTGCGGGGGCTGTTTCGAGGGCCAAGAGCATCTAAGGCTTCCACAGGGTGTTCCAAAAGCAGGAATTGGAAGTCATAACTCGCCTTCGGCTCAAACAAATGACTCCCAATTCCATGGAACACCCTGTGGAAACCAAGATGCTTAGGCCTTCTGCAAATGCACCCGCAGCATACCTGGGACTGCCTCCCGGGGAGCTGTGCATCAAGTGAAAAGCGGAACGGTAACAAAAAATGTGTCAAGTTTTCGGAGAAAACTTGACATGCAGCGTCAGCCCGTTTGCCGCAGGCAAATTCAGGATGAGCTGATGTTCTTAACACAGGAAGGAAATAAAATGGAAGCATATTTAGATAATTCCGCGACTACCCGGTGTCTGGAGAGCGTGAGGGATATTGTGGTGAAAACCATGATGGAAGACTATGGAAATCCCTCCTCCAGACATCAAAAGGGCGTGGATGCGGAAAAATACTTAAAAGAGGCGCGGGGCATCATTGCAGATACAATGAAGGTCAGCGAGAAGGAAATATATTTTACCTCGGGTGGCACGGAGTCAAATAACTGGGCGCTGATCGGTGCGGCGATGGCAAACCAGCGGGCGGGAAAGCATATTATTACCACTTCAATTGAACATGCGGCAGTGATACAGCCCATGATGTTTTTGCAGGAGCAGGGATTTCGTGTGACCTATCTGCCGGTGGACCGCCAGGGCCACATCAGCCTGGAGGACTTGAAAAACGCATTGTCGGAAGACACCATACTGGTTTCTGTGATGTATGTGAACAATGAAATGGGAGCAGTGGAGCCCATTGATGAGATTGGAAAGATAGTGAAGGCTTATAATCCGGCTATTTTATTTCATGTGGATGCCATACAGGCATATGGAAAATACCGGATTTTTCCAAAACGGTCCGGCATTGACATGCTTTCGGTCAGCGGCCATAAGATTCACGGCCCCAAGGGAACCGGTTTTTTATACGTAAAAGAGAAAACAAAAATACATCCGCTGATTCTGGGAGGCGGACAGCAGAAGGGAATGCGCTCCGGCACGGACAATGTGCCCGGCATTGCAGGACTGGGAGCTGCGGCCGGGGAAGCCTATCGGGATTTCGATGCCAAAACCGCCCATATTTACGGGCTGAAAAAGCGCATGATGGATGGAATACGGGAAATAGAAGATACTCAGATCAACAGCGGGGAAGGGGAAGCAAGCGCGCCACATATTGTGAGCGTCAGCTTTCGGGGAGTTCGAAGTGAAGTGCTGCTGCATGCTCTGGAGGACAAAGGAATCTATGTATCATCGGGATCGGCCTGCTCTTCCAATAAAAAGCTGCCGGTGAGCACTGTGCTGAAGGAAATCAACCTGGATCATGAACTGCTGGAGACCACCATTCGTTTCAGCTTCTGTGAACAGACCACAGAAGAGGAGATTGATTACAGCATTGCAGAATTGAAAAAACTTCTGCCCGTTTTGAAACGATACACACGTCATTAAAGACGCAGGCGGAAATTCCCGCGTTTCGAAGCTGCAAAAGCGAAGGCGGTGGGACGGCGTCAGATTAAAACAGAGGAAGGCGGAAAACGCCGGGAGGAACTATGTTCAAAGCATTTTTGATTAAGTATGGAGAAATTGGCATTAAAGGAAAAAACCGCCATTTGTTTGAAGACGCACTGGTGCGTCAGATACGGTTCGCGCTGGAAAAGATAGAGGGCAGCTTCTATGTCCACAAGGAGCAGGGACGCATCTATGTGGATATTGACGGTTTTTATGATTTTGAAGAAACGGTTGCTGCGCTGCAGAGAGTGTTTGGTATTGTGGGAATCTGCCCGGTTATGAAGGTAGAAGACAAGGGAAAGGAAGAACTGGGGAATGATGTGATTGAATTCCTTTCCAATGTGTATGATATCAGGGAGCAGACCTTTAAGGTGGACACCAGAAGAGCAAAGAAAACCTATCCGCTGGATTCTATGGAGATGAATGCCTATCTGGGCGGGCGGATTCTGGATGCATTTCCGGGATTGTCCGTGGACGTACATCGTCCGGAGATCATGGTGCATGTGGAAATCAGAGAAAAGATATATATTTATTCCAAGATTATTCCGGGACCCGGGGGAATGCCGGTGGGCACCAATGGAAAAGCTATGCTGCTGCTTTCCGGCGGAATAGACAGCCCGGTGGCCGGCTACATGATCTCAAAACGGGGGGTGAAGCTGGATGCCACTTATTTCCATGCGCCGCCTTATACCAGTGAGCGGGCAAAACAGAAAGTGATCGATCTGGCCAAGATCGTGGCCCGGTATTCCGGACCGATTAACCTTCATGTGGTGAATTTTACGGATATTCAGCTCTACATCTATGACAAATGCCCCCATGACGAACTGACAATCATCATGCGCCGCTATATGATGAAGATCGCGGAGCATTTTGCAAAGGAGACCAAATCACTGGCACTGGTTACCGGTGAGAGCATCGGACAGGTTGCCAGTCAGACCATGCAGAGCCTGGCTGCCACCAATGAAGTCTGTACGATACCGGTATTCCGTCCGCTGATTGGTTTTGATAAACAGGAAATTGTGGATATTTCAGAAAAAATCGGAACTTACGAAACGTCAATTCTTCCATTTGAAGATTGCTGTACCATTTTTGTGGCAAAGCATCCGGTGACCAAACCCAATATCAATGTGATTAAATATTCGGAACGGAATCTGGAAGAAAAGATCGATGAAATGATGCAGACGGCAATCGAAACAACGGAAACAATTCTGGTAGAGTAGTACAAAAAAATAAAACCCCTGCATCCAGCCGATGCGGGGGAGATAAAACGGTGCTTTCCTGATTAGATGATGTATGGCTTTAAGATTTCCAGAATGGAATCAATGTCATCTTCTGCGTGAATATTCAGGTCGATCGGTTTGGATAAATCTAAACTGAAGATACCCATGATGGATTTTGCATCAATAACGTATCTGCCGGAAACTAAATCAAAGTCATAATTGAATTTTGTAATATCATTGACAAAGGATTTTACTTTATCAATTGAATTTAATGAAATCTGAACTGTTTTCATGTTTGTGTCCTCCATAAGATATAATAAATAAAATGATAGATAGCACGCTGATGCGGGCACAGGTCATCCGCCATTGGCTGGTGACGAGACATTTAATATGAATATCTTAACGTTTCTGCGGGGAAAAGTCAAGATGAAAACAGATTAAGAAAAAGAAAACTGAATGAAATAATAAATAAATGGAGAAAAGTATGAAAAAAAGAGCCGCCCTTCATAATCTGGGCTGTAAAGTAAATGCATATGAGACAGAGGCCATGCAGCAGCAGTTGGAACAGGCCGGTTATGAGATCGTGCCGTTTGAACCGGGGGCAGATGTTTATGTGATCAATACCTGTTCAGTGACGAATATCGCGGACCGAAAGTCCAGACAGATGCTGCATAAGGCTAAAAAAATGAATCCGGATGCGGTCATTGTGGCGGCAGGCTGCTACGTGCAGACGGCAAATGACCGCACGGGACTGGATGTGGATGCGGATATTCTGATTGGCAATAATAAGAAAAAAGATCTGGCGGATATTCTCAGGGAGTTTGAAAAAAAACGGACTGAAAAAATGGTAACGGAAAGAGAACTTCTTGACATTAACCACACAAAAGAGTATGAAGCGCTTTCTTTGTCAGGAACAGAAGAACATACCCGTGCCTATATAAAAGTACAGGATGGCTGCAATCAGTTCTGCAGCTACTGCATTATCCCATACGCCAGAGGAAGAGTCAGAAGCCGTGACCTTGAGGATGTGCGCCGGGAGATTTCCCGCCTGGCCGATAGTGGAGTCAAAGAAGTGGTGCTTACCGGAATTCATCTCAGTTCTTATGGAATAGAACGGGGAAGCAGCCTGATCGAACTGCTTGAAGAGGTTCAGAAAGCAGAAGGCATTTCACGGATCCGCCTGGGATCCCTGGAGCCCGGGATTGTGACGGAAGAGTTCGCCGGACGGCTGAGCAAATTGACTAAAATATGTCCTCATTTTCATCTTTCGCTGCAAAGTGGATCCGACTCTGTACTTCGACGGATGAATCGAAGATACAATACGGCGGAATATCTGGCACACTGCGAAATCCTGCGCCGCTATTTTGAAAATCCTGCGCTTACCACGGATGTGATCGTGGGCTTTCCGGGAGAGACAGAAGCGGAGTTTGAAGAGACAGTTGCTTTTTTAAAAACGGTGAATTTTTATGAAACACATATTTTCAAGTATTCCAAACGAAAAGGGACAAAAGCGGCAGAAATGCCGGATCAGATCACCGAAGCGGTAAAAGGCCAGCGCAGCGATGTGCTTCTGGAGCTAAACCGTAAAAATAAAGGGCTGTATGAAGAGAGCCGGCTGGGCCGGAAGTGTGAAATACTGCTGGAGGAAAAGAGCGAAATTGCAGGAAATACCTGTTTTACCGGCTATACCAGAGAATATATCAAAGCGGCGGTTTTGGCAGAGGGACACGGCACGAATGAAATCATAACAGGCAGATTAGTAAAAGATGGAGATGGAAATATTTTTATAGTAAGGGATTGATTAATTAGCTTATTTATATTAGAATAAGTATAAAGTTTAAATAAGGGCGTGATAAAATGGCTGAAATCAACAATACACAATATTTTAAAGTCAATGCGGATCCAGAGACCAGAGTAAAGACGGTGCTGGATATTGTATACAATGCTATGGCAGAAAAAGGGTATAATCCGGTTAATCAGATTGTAGGGTATATTATGTCCGGGGATCCTACCTATATTACCAGCCATAAAAATGCAAGAAGCATGATTATGAAAGTAGAAAGAGATGAACTGGTAGAAGAATTGTTAAAAGAATACATTAAGAATAAATCGTGGCAGCAGGGATGAACGACGGAAGAATGATGGGGCTGGACTTCGGCTCAAAAACGGTAGGCGTGGCGGTCAGTGACGGATTAGGGCTGACGGCGCAGGGAGTCGAGATTATACGAAGAACGTCTGAAAATAAACTTCGGCAGACGTTGGCGAGAATTGAAGCATTGATTCAGGAATACGGTGTCACCAGACTGGTACTGGGTTTTCCGAAAAATATGAATAATACCATTGGAGACAGGGCTGAGAAATCTCTGGCATTTAAAGAGGTGCTGGAAAGAAGAACAGGTCTGGATGTTGTTATGTGGGATGAGAGGCTGACCACCGTATCAGCGAACCGTACCATGATGGAAGCCGGCATCCGCAGGGAGAACCGCAAGCAGTACGTGGATTCAATCGCGGCAGTGTATATTCTTCAGGGCTATATGGACAGCCTTGCATTTCAGAAGAACAGGCTTGACGGTGAACAGGAAAGCGCGGAATAATCAGCGCGTGAGAAATAAAAAATTCAGATGACAGGGATAAAAAAATGGAAAAATTGGAATTTACTTTAGCAGGGGAAGAAGAAACTGCTGAGTTTTATGTATTAGAACAGACCAGTATTGGCGGCAAAAATTATCTTTTGGTGACCGATCAGGAAGAGGGAGACGGAGAAGCCTGGATTTTAAAGGATTTATCCGTGGATGGAGAAGCAGAATCACTTTACGAAATGGTGGAAGAGGATGACGAGCTGGAGGCTGTATCCAGAATTTTCGCAGAGATGCTGGAAGATGTAGATCTTGAAACAGAATAAAAAGTGAATGCGGCGGGCATTTCTTTCTAAAATAAAAATAAAAAAGAAACTGGAGGTGCAGTTTGAAACTGACAAAAAATTCAAAATTGAGAATCATCCCGTTGGGCGGCCTGGAGCAGATCGGGATGAATATTACTGCCTTCGAATATGAGGACAGTATTATTGTGGTGGACTGTGGTCTTGCATTCCCGGCAGATGATATGCTGGGAATTGACCTGGTCATTCCGGATATCACTTATCTAAAGGAAAACATCGATAAGGTAAAGGGATTTGTATTCACCCATGGCCATGAAGACCATATCGGAGCCCTGCCTTACGTGCTCAGAGAGATCAATATTCCATTATACGCTACGAAGCTGACCATGGGATTGATTGAAAACAAATTAAAAGAACACAATTTAACCAGGACAACGAAAAGAAAAGTGGTAAAACCGGGACAGTCAATCAATCTGGGACAGTTCCGGATTGAATTCATTAAGACGAATCACAGTATTCAGGATGCAGTAGCTCTGGCTATTTATTCTCCCGCAGGTACTGTGGTTCATACAGGTGACTTCAAGGTGGATTATACGCCGGTATTTGGAGATGCCATCGATCTGCAACGCTTTGCTGAGATCGGCAAGAAGGGCGTGCTGGCGCTGATGTGTGACAGCACCAATGCGGAGCGGAAGGGTTTCACTGCTTCGGAGCGCACGGTAGGAAAGACCTTTGACAATATTTTTTCAGAACACACCAATACCAGAATTATTATTGCGACCTTTGCGTCCAATGTGGACCGGGTGCAGCAGGTGATCAATTCCGCCTATAAATATGGGCGCAAGGTTGTGGTGGAAGGACGAAGCATGGTGACGGTGATTACCACTGCGGCGGAACTGGGCTATCTGAACATTCCGGACAATACCCTGATCGATCTGGAGCAGATGAAGGGCTATCCGGATGAGAAAATGGTGCTGATCACCACAGGAAGCCAGGGCGAGTCCATGGCGGCTCTGTCCCGCATGGCGGCCAATATGCATAAGAAAGTAATGATCAAACCGGGGGATACGGTTATTTTCAGCTCCAATCCCATCCCGGGCAATGAAAAAGCGGTATCAAAGGTGATCAATGAATTGTCCATGAAGGGAGCAGATGTGATTTTTCAGGATGCACATGTATCCGGACATGCCTGTCAGGAGGAGATCAAGCTGATTTATTCTCTTGTGCGTCCGAAGTATGCACTTCCTGTGCATGGAGAATACCGCCATTTGAAAGCACAGGCCCAGTTGGCTGAGAGCCTCGGCATCCCAAAGGATAATATTCTTATCCTGAAAAGCGGTGATGTGCTGGAGCTTTCGGAGGAAAGCGCAGCCATTGCAGGGCATGTTCAGACGGGAGGCATTCTGGTGGACGGCCTTGGCGTAGGCGATGTGGGCAATATTGTCCTGCGGGATCGTCAGCATCTGGCGGAGGATGGAATTCTGATCGTGGTGCTGACTCTGAGCCGATACCACAATCAGGTACTGGCCGGGCCGGATATCGTATCCAGAGGGTTTGTCTATGTGAGAGAATCTGAGGATCTGATGGATGAGGCAAGGGGAGTGGTACAGACAACACTGGACAACTGTCTGGATCGTAAGATGACTGACTGGGGCAAGATGAAGAATTCTATCCGGGATGCCCTCAGCGAATTTTTGTGGAAGCGCACCAAGAGAAGTCCGATGATTTTGCCGATTATTATGGAAGTGGACGAATAGGAAAAAAGGGGGCCAGACAATGAGCCCCTTTTCCCGTCTTTAAGAAGCAGCGTCAGCCCCATTTGCCGCAGGCAAATTCAGGATGGGCTGATGTTTTGGGAGGTGTCAGAATGAATTCTGTGGAGGAATGTACCAGATTACTTCTGGAAGCGATCAGAAACAGTGAAGAATACAGAATATTTGAAGAGTATAAGAAAAAAGTAAAGGAACAGCCTCAGCTTCATCAGAAGATAAATGATTTTCGAAGAAGAGTCTATCAGCAGCAGAGTCTGGAAGATACCGGCAATCTGCTGGATGAGATGAAAAATCTGTTTAATGAAAGAGAAGAGTTCCGAAAAGATTTATTGGCTTCCGGTTATCTGGCCTCGGAGCTGAGAATGTGCAGGATGCTGCAGAAAATCAGCATGGAGGTCATGAATGTGACAGACATTGACATAGAGATGTTCGAGGACGCTATTTCAGTGTGAGGTATGATATGCCGGCCCATTTGTCGGAGACAAATTTAGGATGGGCTGATGTTCCGGCTGGGGAGAAATGAAATGATAGTAGACGAAAGAATGGTTACCTATATTAATTCGCTGGATACCGGGAACACTCCCTTTCTGAATGAACTGGAGCGTCAGGCCAGAAAGGATCAGGTTCCGATCATCCGCCAGGAAATGCAGAGCTTTCTGCGCATATTACTGGAGCTGAAACGGCCAAAACGAATTTTGGAGGTGGGGACGGCAGTGGGATTTTCGGCACTGCTGATGGCGGAATATACGGAAGCGGACTGCAGGATTACCACAATTGAAAAGTATGAAAAGCGGATAGAAGCTGCTAAGGAAAATTTTGCAAAGGGACCGGGAGGCCAGAAAATCACCCTTCTGGAGGGGGATGCGCTGGAGCTGCTTGGAGGGCTGAGCGAAACCTATGATCTGATCTTTATGGACGCAGCGAAGGGGCAGTATATTCACTTCCTGCCGGAGACACTGCGGCTGCTGGCAGAGGGAGGTATGATGATTTCCGACAATGTGCTGCAGGACGGGGATATTATTGAATCTCGTTTTGCGGTGGAGCGGCGCAACCGCACGATTTATAAAAGGATGAGAGATTATTTATACGAATTGAAGCATACAGACGGGCTGCTTACCTCCATTGTTCCCATTGGAGACGGGGCGGCAGTCAGCATCAGGACAGGGAGAGGACAAGTATGAGATATCCGGAATTACTGATACCAGCCAGCAGTCTGGAGGTTTTAAAGACCGCCGTTATTTTCGGAGCAGATGCGGTATATATCGGAGGCGAGGCATTCGGCCTGAGAGCAAAGGCAAAGAATTTTTCCATGGAAGATATGAAGAAGGGGATTTGTTTTGCCCATGAGCATGGCGTAAAGGTCTATGTGACAGCCAATATCCTGGCTCACAATTCGGATCTGGAGGGAGTAGAAGCTTACTTTGAAGAATTAAAGAAAATAAAACCGGATGCGCTGATCATTGCAGATCCGGGGGTATTCATGATTGCGAAGAGAGTCTGTCCCGAAATTGAACGCCATGTGAGCACCCAGGCGAACAATGTAAATTATGAAACCTATCGCTTCTGGCAGGAGCAGGGATCGAAGAGGGTGGTCTGCGGACGGGAGCTTTCGCTGGAAGAAATCAAAGAGATCCGGTCTCATATTCCGAAGGATCTGGAAATCGAAGCATTTATTCATGGCGCCATGTGCATTTCCTATTCGGGGCGCTGCCTTTTGAGCAACTATTTTACCGGAAGAGATGCCAATCAGGGAGCCTGTACGCATCCCTGCCGCTGGAAATATACGGTAGTGGAGGAGACCAGACCGGGAGAATATATGCCGGTGTATGAGAATGAACGGGGCACCTATATCTTCAATTCCAGGGATCTGTGCATGATAGAGCATATTCCGGATCTGCTGTCGGCAGGAATTGACAGCCTGAAAATCGAGGGAAGAATGAAAACAGCCCTCTATGTAGCCACCGTGGCCCGTACCTATCGAAAAGCAATCGATGATTATCAGCAGGATCCGGGGCGTTATGAAGCCAATATGGACTGGTACCGGGAGCAGATTTCCAACTGTACCTACCGGCAGTTTACCACGGGATTTTTCTACGGAAAACCGTCAGATGAGGCGCAGATTTACGACAATAATACCTATATTAAGGAGTATACCTATCTGGGCATTGTGGGAGATGCGGATGAAGCCGGACGGTATCAGATCGAGCAGAGAAATAAATTCAGCGTGGGTGAGCAGATAGAGGTCATGAAGCCGGATGGCAGGAACCTTCTGGTGACGGTGCAGGAGATACGGGATGAGGACGGCAATGAGATGGAAAGTGCCCCCCATCCGCAGCAGAAACTTTTTATAAATCTGGGGACAAAACTGGAAAAGTATGATATATTAAGAAGAAAAGAGTAAAATTCTTGTAAAATCTGAGTAAAAATCAGACTGCACAAGTAGGAGGTTTTACACATGCAAATGATAATATCACTGATGGGCGGCATTGGTCTGTTCCTGTTTGGTATGAATCTTTTGAGCTCTTCTCTTCAGCAGGTTGCGGGAGGTAATCTGGAGCGGACGCTGGAACGGCTGACAAACAGCAAACTGAAGGCGTTTCTGCTGGGAACAGGAGTGACGGCAGTGATACAGAGCTCCGGAGCCACTACGATCATGCTGGTAGGTTTTGTGAATGCAGGTATTATGAAGCTGGTACAGGCGATACCGGTAATGATGGGCGCGAATATCGGGACTACGGTGACCGCCCAGATTTTACGTCTGGCGGATGTGAATGGCAGCGGTGCTTCCTGGGTTTCTTTATTGAAGCCCTCTTCTTTTGCCCCCATTCTGGTTATGGTGGGTGCATTTGTATTGCTGTGTTCCAAAAAGAAAAAGACCAGAGGGATAGCTTCTATTTTTGTGGGCTTTGGCATTCTGTTCGTTGGTATGTCCACGATGGAGGGAGCCCTGGAGCCGCTGAAAGAATCAGAGCAGTTCGTGAAACTCTTCACCATGTTCAAGAACCCGTTCCTTGCCATCCTGCTGGGTATTCTGGTGACTACCATTTTGCAGAGTTCCTCCGCATCCGTGGGTATTCTGCAGGCGCTGGCCTCTACCGGCAGCATTACTTTTTCTATGGCAGCACCGATTATCATCGGGCAGAATATCGGTAAATGCGTACCGGTCATTCTGGCCAGCATCGGCACCAATAAAAATGCAAAGCGCGTGGTCTGTGTGGATCTGATGATGAATATTATCAATGCGCTTTTGTTTGTGGCAGGAATTTACGGGTTCCAGATCCTGATCGGATTTTCCTTCTGGAATTCTGTTATGACACGGAGCTCGGTAGCTAATTTTCATACTTTATTTAACATTGTGATGAGTCTTGTATTGTATCCGTTCACCGGTTTCCTTGCGAATGCTGCGGGCCGGATCCTTAAAGAGGATGCCCCGAACCGGATGGATACCACTCTGGCTCTGCTGGATCCTATTTTTGAAAAAAGTCCGGCTCTGGCGCTGGATCAATGTAAAAAAGTAATTTGTGCCATGGGAGATACGGTACAGGAAAACTTACAGATGGCGATTTCCCTTGCCGTGAAGTATGATGAAAAAATGTTTGAACAGTTGGAACAAAATGAACTGTTTCTGGATAAGGCGGAAACGGCGCTGGGAGATTATCTTGTGAAAATCAATGCGCAGAGTATCAACAAGACGGAAAACCGCCTTTCCAGCGAGATGCTTCACTGCGTGGGAGATTTTGAACGGATCGGAGATCACTGCATCAATATTGCTGAAGTGGGGCAGTATAACAAAGAGCAGAGTATCAGTTTTACCGGCTATGGGCTGCAGGAATTGCAGATGCTCTCGGATGCTGCTGTGAAAATCCTGGATATTACGGTAAAGTCGTTCAAAGAGGACGATATCACGGCGGCGTACCGGGTAGAACCGTTGGAAGAGGTCATTGACGGATTGAAGGAGCTTTTGAAAAATCATCACATTGACCGTCTTCAGAATGGAACCTGCGGCGTTCAGGCAGGCATTTCTTTTCTGGAAATCCTCACCAGTATGGAACGGATATCGGATCACTGCTCCAGCATTGCTCTCTATCTTATTCAGCGCATCAGCGGAGATTATTTTACGGATAAACATGAGGCGGCCAGGATAATGCACAAGGAGGGGACGGAAGAATACAAGGCATTGTTTACATATTATAAGCAGCAATATTACGATCCTTTGGAAAAAGAGACGGAATAGGCACGATTGGACAGAAAGCCACATAGAATAAAATAAAACTCCCCTTCGAGGTGCTTTTTGAAAACATTCCCAAAGCCGCTGTCACCGGAGGATGAAAAGCATTATCTTCAAAAGTACAAAGAAGGTGATGTGGAAGCCAGAAATATTTTGATTGAACATAACCTGCGGCTGGTAGCGCATGTAGCACGTAAATATCAGGGAACTGAGATTGATCAGGATGATCTGATATCGACCGGCATTATTGGTCTGATTAAAGCGGTATCCACATTTGACTTTGAAAAAAATAATAGATTGGCCACGTATGCGGCCAGATGTATTGAAAATGAGCTGTTGATGCTGCTGAGGGTAAAGAAAAAACTGTCCCGG
Source organism: Lachnospiraceae bacterium (assembly GCA_028689585.1). GTDB lineage: Bacteria > Bacillota > Clostridia > Lachnospirales > Lachnospiraceae > Merdiplasma. The sequence continues at coordinate 32,921 of JAQVCW010000015.1, forward strand.
GAGGTTTCCCTGTATGAAAAGATCGGGGTGGATCAGGAGGGGCGGGAGCTGAACCTGATGGATATTCTGGAGAGCGAGCCGGTGGATGTCCTGGAACAACTGGAGATACGGAAAAATGCTGAGAAGCTGTATGACGGAGTGAAAAAAGTTCTGAATGCCAGGGAGCAGCAGGTCATCATCTGCCGTTATGGTCTGTGTGGAAAACTGGAAATGACGCAGCGCGAAATCGCAGAGAGGCTGGGCATCAGCAGATCTTACGTGTCACGGATTGAGAAAAGTGCACTGAGAAAGCTGCGGGAATGCTTTGAATAAAAGATGAAAATATATTATTGCAGAGATCTGCGGCAGGAGAAAAGCCTGCATAGTCTGGCTTATTTGTTATTAGAAGAAGCATTGAAAAGGGAATATCCGGGGCTGGCCTTTGACCAGCCTGTTTCTTATGGAAAAAAACCTATGGGAAAACCGTATCTGGTGGATTATCCGGAGATTTTTTTTAACATCAGCCACTGTCCCCGGTGTGTTGCCTGTGTTTTGGGAACTGCGGAAGTGGGAATTGATGTGGAAAGGCGATTTGAATGGAAGAATAATCTGGCATCCCGGATCTGCCATGAGGCAGAGTGGGCGGAACTGGAACACCGGCCAGAAGCGGAGAAGAAAGATGGTCTGAATCTTCTGTGGAGCTGGAAAGAAAGCTATATGAAAATGTTGGGAACAGGGATCCGAAGCGATCTGAGAAAAGTGGATTTTTCGGGAATGCTGAGGGAAGCGCTGGCGGAAGAGAGTCGGAGATGCTGCCGGGATAAGAAGAAAAATTTTTATTATAATCTGCAGACGGAGGAGTTTACACTGGTGTGCTGCGGCAGGGAGAAGCTGACGGGAATGATTGAGGTACCTCATCTGCTGTAGAGAGATGCAAAGAGTTCGGAGAACGTGCGGTGTCTTCTGTGCTGTTTTGGTATCCGGAAGCATTCTGATTTTATGAATTACAGCAGGAAACGAAACCTGGGGAGACTTAACTGCTTTATGCGGATAAAGGTCTCTCCAGGTTTTTGCTGTTTAACAATTAATTTATTTTATACTTGCAATTGTTATTTTATTGTGCTAATATATAGGCACATATCAAATGAATAATAACATAAAATATATGAAGAGAAAAAAACGCATTCGGTACAAGTAACCGAAGTAACCGAAGTAACCGAAGTAACCGAAGTAACCGAAGTAACCGAAGTAGCCGAAGTAGCCGAAGTAGCCGAAGTAGCCGAAGTAGCCGAAATAACCGTGTCAACTACGTAAATCTTATAAACCACATAGGCTGAAATGATGTTCAAATGGTTTTCTTAAAGTCAAATTTTGCAGGTTCTGCTTTTATTCCTTTATTTTAGATTTTAATTTATTTAAGTAAATGTTACTAATAAAATTTTTTGCTTCTAAATGCTCTGTTTTTAAATTCGCCGCTTCAGATATGAGGAATGCCAGGCGGCGGGGACTTGTTTGTGTCAGCGGAAGGTCAGGCTCCTGCCGGCAGGCAGCGATGGCAGCTATAAAATACAGGGCGCGAATGCGAATAGCCGATTTGATCCATAAGTCATTATCCGGATTGGGGAAAGGGGGATTCTATGTTCGGAACTGCAGTGACTGCCGCTATCTGCGGCATTGAAAGCAAAAGGATAACCGTAGAGGCTGATGTTAGCGATGGACTGCCGATGTTTACTATGGTGGGATATCTTTCTTCAGAAGTACGGGAAGCGCAGGAGCGAGTCAGGACTGCATTGAAAAATTCAGGATTTCGTTTACTGCCAAAGCGTGTGACGATCAATCTGGCGCCTGCGGATATTCGAAAAGAGGGTTCGGGGTTTGATCTGCCGATCGCAGTGGCGGTACTGACTGCCTATGGCTATCTTCCTCAGGATGCTCTGGAGGGTGTTTTCTTTGCGGGGGAGCTCAGTCTGAACGGTGAAATTAATGGAATACACGGTATTATGTCCATGGCTGCGGCTGCTTTGGAGTGCGGCTGCCATACCTGTATTATTCCTATGGCAAACAGGATGGAAGGTGCCGTGATTCAGGGAATACGCGTGCTTGGAGCGTCGAATATTTCGGAAGTGATAAATTTTTTTACATCTAATGGAAAACTGACTGAGACACATATTAATATAGAAGAAATACTGTCTGAACAGGAGAATTCCTATTCGGTAGATTTTGCTGAGATCCAGGGTCAGGAGGTTTTGCGCCGGGGTGCGGAGGTGGCAGTATCGGGAATGCACAATCTGCTCATTATTGGACCGCCCGGAGTGGGAAAATCCATGATCGCACAGAGAATTCCTACTATTCTACCGCCCCTTGGCATAGAGGAAGCACTGGAAATATCGAAAATACACAGTATCGCAGGGGTACTGCCGGAAGGGAAAGGAATTATGACAACCCGTCCGTTTCGGGCTCCTCATCATACCATTACCCGGACAGCACTGGCAGGAGGCGGCAGGGTGCCAAGGCCCGGAGAGGTAAGCCTGGCTCATCATGCCCTGCTCTATCTGGATGAATTGCCGGAATTTCAAAAGGACACGCTGGAAATACTGCGGCAGCCACTGGAAGATGGACAAGTATGCATTGCAAGAAATACCGGCACTTATATTTTTCCGGCTGATTTTATGCTGGTAGCTTCCATGAATCCCTGCAAGTGCGGATATTATCCGGACAGAAACCGATGCAGTTGTTCCATCCGGGAGGTAAAGCGTTATCTGGATCATATCAGTCAGCCGCTTCTGGACCGGATGGATATCTGTGTGGAAGCGGCTCCGGTATCCTATATGGAACTGAGCAGCGGAAGAAAAGGAGAGAGTTCAGCGGACATTCGAAAACGGGTGGTAAAGGCCCAGAAAATCCAGCAGAAGCGCTATGCGGGAACCGAAGTGAAATTCAATGCAGGATTAAAAACATCCGAGATAAAGAAATACTGTTATCTGGGAAAAACGGAAGAGAGTCTGATGAAAGAGACATTTGAAAAACTGCAGTTGAGCGGCAGAGCATACCACCGCATTTTGAAAGTAGCGCGAACGATTGCTGATTTAGACGAAAAAGATCAGATCGGAGTGCTTCATTTGAAGGAAGCGATATGCTACCGCTCACTGGATAAAAAATACTGGGGTGGTAATTTTTAACATGCGGTATTGGCCCATTTGCTGCAAGCAAATTCGTAATGGGCTGATGTTCAAGAGATTGTGTTAAGTTTTGGCAGAAAACTTAACATGCAGCATCAGCCCATTTGCTGAAAGCAAATTTATAATGGGCTGATGTTCAAGAGATTGTGTTAAGTTTTCGCAGAAAACTTAACATGCAGCATCAGCCCATTTGCTGAAAGCAAATTTATAATGGGCTGATGTTCAAGAAAGGACAAAACAGTATGGAAGAATATTGGATGGGAATCTGCAGTATTCCAGGAGTATACCAGGCCCAGATCGATCAGTTGATCCGGCACTTTGGAAATCCAAAGGCCGCATGGGAGGCGAAGGAGACGGAGTTTAAAATTTGGAAAGAGAAAGAAGTAAAGTGGATCGATGATTTCCTGACATTTCGAAAACACCATTCGATTGCAGGAGTTTGTCATAGAGCCAGAGAAAAGGGAATAAACTTTATCAGCCGGGATAATGAAAGCTTTCCAGAAAAACTGAAAAATCTGACGGATTGTCCGGCCGGACTGTTTTATAAGGGCAGACTGCCGAATCCGGAACAGTATTCGGTGGCAATTATCGGAGCAAGACAATGCAGTCATTATGGAAAAGTGATGGCGCAGGAGCTGAGCAGTGCAATGACGGAGGCCGGAGCCCAGGTGATCAGCGGCATGGCATACGGAATTGACGGATATGCCCAGATGGCTTCGGTCTCCCGGGGAGGGGACAGCTTTGGCATTTTAGGCTGCGGTGTGGATATCTGCTATCCGGTGGAAAATTATTCCTTATATTCCATGCTTCAGGAGTCCGGCGGTCTGATTTCTGAATTTCCGGTGGGAAGCCAGCCTCAGCGCATTCACTTCCCAATGCGAAACCGTATTATCAGCGGTCTTTCCGATGTGGTCGTGGTGGTGGAGGCGAGAAAAAAGAGCGGTTCCCTGATCACGGCAGACCTGGCACTGGATCAGGGAAAGGATGTATATGCTGTGCCGGGAAGAAATGGCGATGTTTTAAGCTACGGATGCAATCATCTGATCGAGCAGGGGGCAGGGCTGGTATTATCAGTGGAAAGCCTGCTGGAACACTTGAATTTGTTGAAAAAAACAGAGAAAAACAGGGAAGAAACACAGAAGAAAAAACAACTTGCCCTTGCGCGGGAAGAAAATTTGTTGTATAGTAATCTCAATTTGCGGCCGAAAAGCCTTCAGGAACTGTCGGAGAAAACAGATTTTTCATTGCCGGTTCTGATCAATGCTTTATATGAACTGGAGCGAAAAGGGCTGGCAGCAGAGATTTCAAAGAATTATTATGCAAAATTGAAATAAAGGTGCAGTGCTTTCAAACATGGGAAAATACTGGAATTTTCCTGCCATGCCGCAAGGTCTGGCTGCCTGGTGCCGATATTTCACGGGAGGAAAATTCGTATATGGCAAAGTATCTTGTGATTGTGGAATCCCCGACTAAGGTGAAGACAATCAAAAAATTTCTGGGTTCTAATTATGAAGTGATGGCTTCCAATGGCCATGTCCGTGATCTGCCTAAGAGTCAGTTGGGATTTTCACCGGAAAATGATTACGAACCAAAATATATTACAATCCGCGGGAAAGGGGATATTCTGGCAGCCTTGCGCAAGGCTGTAAAAAAAGCAGATAAAGTTTATCTGGCAACGGACCCTGACCGCGAGGGTGAGGCGATTTCCTGGCATCTGGCACAGGCTTTGAAGCTGGAAGACAAGAAAATGTTTCGGATCACATTTAATGAAATTACAAAAACAGCGGTAAAGGATGCGCTGAAGCATGCCAGAACCATTGATATGGACATGGTGGATGCACAGCAGACCAGAAGAATACTGGACCGGATGGTTGGTTACCGCATCAGCCCGCTGCTGTGGGCAAAGATCAAGCGCGGACTGAGCGCCGGGCGCGTTCAGTCTGTAGCACTGCGCATCATTGGAGACAGAGAGGATGAAATCAACGCATTTATTCCTCAGGAATACTGGACTATGGATGCGATCCTGAATCTGGAGGGAGAAAAGAAGCCTCTGACTGCCAAATTTTATGGCAGGGACAAAAAGATCACTATTTCTTCGAAGGAAGAGCTGGATACCATAGTGAAAGAACTGGATGGAGCAGTCTATCGTGTGGATGAGATAAAAAAGGGAGAGCGGATTAAAAAAGCGCCGTTACCATTTACCACCAGTACCCTGCAGCAGGAGGCAGCCAAGGTATTGAACTTTTCCACCCAGAAGACGATGCGTATGGCGCAGCAGCTCTATGAAGGAATTGATCTGAAGGGAGAGGGAACCGCAGGCTTGATTACTTATCTGCGTACCGATTCTACCCGTATTTCAGAGGAAGCGGATCAGGCAGCAAAGGATTATATCGGGAAAACTTACGGAGAAGAATATGTCTCCACTGCAGTCACCGAGAAAAAGGCCGGTCAGAAAATACAGGATGCCCACGAAGCCATCCGTCCATCTGATATTAACCGCAGTCCGGTCATGGTAAAAGAAGCGCTGAGCAGAGATCAGTTTCGTCTGTACCAGCTCATTTGGAAGCGTTTTACAGCCAGCAGGATGGAGCAGGCTCGCTATGAAACTACCTCAGTAAAGATCGGTGCAAACGACTATATTTTCACTGTATCCGCATCGAAACTGCTGTTTCCGGGCTTTCTGTCGGTCTATTCGGAAGAAGAGGATGAGACGAAAAGCAGTAATGTGCTGAGCGGAAAACTGGATGAAGCTTCGAAGCTGACGCTGAAGGAATTTGACAATAAGCAGCACTTCACCCAGCCCCCTGCACATTATACGGAGGCATCTCTGGTAAAGACGCTGGAAGAGCTGGGGATTGGGCGGCCAAGTACTTATGCGCCTACGATTACCACGCTGCTTGCCAGAAGATATGTATTGAAAGAACAGAAAAATTTATATATGACAGAGCTGGGAGAGGCTGTGAACCGTATGATGCTTCGGGCATTCCCAAGTATAGTGGATGTGACCTTTACCGCTACCATGGAATCTCTGCTGGATTCTGTGGGTGACGGGAATCTGGAATGGAAGACAGTGGTCCGGAATTTTTATCCAGATCTGGATCAGGCGGTGGCAGAGGCGGAAAAGAGTCTGGAAAAAGTCTCTATCGCAGACGAGGTGACGGATGTCATCTGTGAAGAATGCGGGCGCAATATGGTAATTAAATATGGGCCCCATGGAAAGTTTCTGGCATGTCCCGGCTTCCCGGACTGCAGAAACACAAAGCCTTATCTGGAGAAGGCAGGAGTGACCTGCCCGAAATGCGGAAAAGAAATCGTTATAAGAAAAACCAAAAAGGGCAGAAGATATTTCGGATGCGAAAATCCGGAATGTGATTTTATGTCCTGGCAGAAACCGTCAAATGAAAAATGCCCGGAATGTGGCAGCTATATGCTGGAAAAAGGAAATAAATTGTTGTGTGCCAATGAAAATTGTGGCTATATTGTGAACAATATTTCGAATAAAGCGTAAAACTGCATTGAATTTCAGAAAATTATATGCTATAGTTTGAGTTAAGCGAAATGAAGCAGTCATTATGGTTTACGAAGATATAGGAGGCAGTATGAGCGTACAGTTATTGGATAAAACGAGAAAAATCAATCAGCTTTTGCATAATAATAATACCAGTAAAGTGGTGTTTAATGATATCTGCGGGGTATTGACGGAGATTATGAATTCCAACATTCTGGTGATCAGCCGAAAAGGCAAGGTACTGGGAGTAAGCCAGTGTGACGGCGTGGAAGAGATTAATGAACTGATCGTGGACAAAGTGGGAGGATATATTGATCCTATGTTAAATGAGCGCTTTCTGAGCGTATTGTCCACGAAAGAAAATGTAAATCTGGAAACACTGGGATTTGTCAGTCAGGATGTGAAAAGATATCAGGCAATCATTAATCCGATTGATATTGCAGGAGAACGTCTGGGAACCGTATTTATGTATAAAAGCGGGGAACAGTATGAAATTGATGATATTATACTGAGCGAGTACGGCACAACCGTGGTCGGCTTGGAAATGATGCGTTCCGTAAATGAGGAAAATGCAGAAGAGAACAGAAAGATTCAGATTGTGAAGTCTGCTATTGGTACCTTATCCTATTCTGAACTGGAAGCAATTATTCATATTTTCGATGAACTGGATGGAAATGAGGGAATCTTGGTGGCCAGCAAGATTGCAGACCGGGTGGGTATTACCAGATCCGTTATCGTGAATGCACTGCGCAAATTTGAAAGTGCCGGAGTGATTGAATCCAGATCCTCCGGGATGAAGGGAACTTATATTAAGGTTCTGAACGACGTGGTATTTGAAGAACTGAGCGAAATAAAAAAAGAAAAGAAAAAGAAACAGTTCTAAGAGACCGGCTCAAAGCCAAATAGAGCAGCTATCTAAAAATGTGGAAATGAAATACAGGAGCGAAGCTTATCTGATGCAGATAAACGGTTCCTGTATTTTTTGTTGTGTTTCGAGATTCGGAATGTCTTAGGTGGTGGGCAGATGCTGTTTCATGGGAAGCAGGACAGGCCCCGCAGTAAGAATTAAGCCACATTTCGGAATTAGATTGGATTCGGGATTTATTGAATAAAAAAAGAAAAGTTAAGAAAACAGAAGAAAAATAGAGCATAATAGAGATAATTTAAGAATAATAAAAATATACAGGTTTCAAGGAGTTTGCATATTTTTCATAATTTAACTAATATAGAACCATGATTTAGCACTCGATTTGAGTGAGTGCTAATAATAATTACAGAAAGCTATCTTTAAGGAGGAATATATTATGAAGTTAGTACCTTTAGGCGACAGAGTTGTGTTAAAACAGTTGGAAGCAGAAGAAACTACAAAATCCGGTATTATTTTAACTACCAAATCTCAGGAAAAACCACAGGAAGCAGAAGTGGTAGCAGTTGGACCAGGCGGAATGGTGGATGGAAAAGAAGTCACCATGCAGGTAAAGGCCGGAGATAAGGTTATCTACTCCAAATATGCAGGAAATGAAGTAAAGCTGGAAGAGGAAGAATATATTATCGTAAAACAGAGTGATATTCTTGCTGTTGTTGAGTAAGATCAGAGAAAGCTGTATTTTGAAATTAAAATGAACGGCCTGACAGCAGATAAAAATGCGGGGCTGATATGACATTGAAAATCAGGAGGAATGATTATTATGGCAAAAGAAATTAAATTTGGTGCAGAAGCCAGAGCAGCTCTGGAAAGTGGCGTTAATAAACTGGCAGATACCGTACGTGTGACACTTGGACCGAAGGGAAGAAATGTGGTTCTGGATAAACAGTATGGCGCTCCATTGATCACAAATGATGGTGTTACCATTGCAAAAGAAATTGAACTGGAAGATGCATTTGAAAACATGGGCGCTCAGTTGATCCGTGAAGTAGCTTCCAAGACCAACGATGTAGCCGGTGATGGTACTACCACTGCAACGGTTCTGGCACAGGCTATGGTAAATGAAGGAATGAAAAATCTGGCAGCAGGTGCGAACCCGATCGTTCTTCGTAAAGGTATGAAGAAAGCTACAGATGAAGCAGTTGCAGCAATTAAATCAATGAGTCAGAAAGTAAATGGAAAAGAACAGATCGCAAGAGTAGCAGCAGTTTCTTCCGGTGATGACGGTGTAGGCCAGATGATCGCAGATGCAATGGAAAAAGTTTCCGGAGACGGTGTGATCACCATCGAAGAATCCAAGACAATGCAGACCGAGCTGGATCTGGTAGAAGGTATGCAGTTTGACCGCGGATACATTTCTGCTTATATGGCTACTGACATGGAGAAAATGGAAGCATCTCTGGATGATCCGTATATCCTGATTACCGATAAAAAAATCAGCAATATCCAGGAAATCCTGCCATTGCTGGAGCAGATCGTGCAGTCTGGCAAGAAACTGCTGATCATTGCAGAGGATATCGAAGGGGAAGCCCTGACCACTCTGATTGTAAATAAACTGCGTGGCACCTTCCAGGTTGTTGGTGTAAAAGCTCCTGGATACGGTGACAGAAGAAAAGAAATGCTGAAAGACATCGCTATTCTGACCGGCGGACAGGTGATTTCCGAAGAAGTAGGTCTGGAACTGAAAGATGCTACTCTGGATATGCTGGGACGCGCAAAATCTGTAAAGGTTCAGAAAGAAAACACCATTATTGTAGACGGCCTTGGCAACAAGAAGGAAATCGGCGACAGAGTTGCTCAGATCAAAGCTATGATCGAAGAAACCAAATCCGAATTTGATAAAGAAAAACTTCAGGAAAGACTGGCTAAACTGGCAGGCGGCGTAGCAGTGATCCGTGTGGGTGCAGCTACTGAGACTGAGATGAAAGAAGCAAAGCTTCGTATGGAAGATGCTTTGAATGCTACCAGAGCAGCAGTGGAAGAAGGCATCATCGCAGGCGGCGGATCCGCTTACATCCATGCAGCTAAAAAAGTTGAAAAAATGGCAGCAAAACTGGAAGGCGATGAAAAGACAGGAGCACGCATCATTTTGAAAGCACTGTCAGCTCCTCTGTTCCACATTGCAGCGAATGCAGGTCTGGAAGGCGCAGTCATCACCAATAAAGTAAAAGAATCTGAAGTGGGCACCGGATTTGATGCTTACAAAGAAGAATATGTAGATATGGTAAAAGCGGGTATCCTGGATCCTTCTAAAGTAACCAGAAGCGCTCTGCAGAATGCTACCAGCGTGGCAGCAACTCTGCTTACCACGGAATCTGTAGTGGGCATCATCAAAGAAGATGCTCCGGCTATGCCGGCAGGCGGAGCCGGCGGCATGGGAATGATGTAATAAAGAAAAATAAAATATAAAATAAAAATGAAAGGAGGCAATCGTCATGGACGATTGTCTCCTTTTGTGGTAAACTAAACAGTGCCAAAGGAGTGCATTTTTTCTGTTCTGTTATGAGAAAAGATGCAGTACAAAGAGTCAGAGTTAAAAAAAGATACAGAGCAAAAAATGATACAGAGCAAAAAATGATACAGAGCAAAAAAAGAGACAGAGCAAAAAAAGAGACAGAGCAAAAAAGCAGTACAAAAAAACAGAGGGCGGCGGAATCAGATCTGTCTGCCGGACATATAAGGGGCGTTGTATGACACGAAAAGAGAAGCTGGCGGAAGAGTTGAAAAAACTGAAAAGCATGGGATGGAAAGCGAGAATTGTCTATATCTGGGATTACTATAAAGTCATTTTTGTGATTTTGCTGGTTGGCGGAGTGCTGATTAATATAGCCGTGACCATGGTGAAAAATATCAATACAAAGGTGCTGATGAATGCGGTATTTTTTAATTGTGATTATGTAAACGGAGATACGGAAGGGCTGACGCAGCAGTTCATAGACAGCCTGGGGGGCATTGAAAAGAATGAAATGATCAAGACAGATTTTACCCTGATGTTAAATCCCGATGTATGGGATAATACCCGCACTGCCACGGAAACAAAGGTAACGGCCTATAATCTCACGGGAGAACTGGACTGCATGGTTATGACAGAAGATGTGTACCGCCAATACCAGACTCAGGGACTGTTTCAGCAGATGGAACTGAGGCTGACGCAGGAGGAACAGTCAAAGTGGAAGGATTATCTCGTGCTGGATGCAGAACCGGATCTGTCAGAGGTCGGGGCAGCGGCTGGCGAAGAAATGCCGTCAGAAGAGGATAAAGCAGCGGCTGGCGAAGAAATGCCGTCAGAAGAGGATAAAGCAGCGGCTGGCGAAGAAGTGCCGGCAGAAGAGGATAAAGCAGCGGCCGACGAAGAGGTACCGGCAGAAGAGGATAAAGCAGCGCCCGGCGAAGAAGCGCCGTCAGAAGAGGACGGGGCAGAAACCAGTGGGACAGCCACATCATCATCAGCGGTCGCAGACAGCCGGGAAGCGGAGTACATCTATGGCATTCGTCTGGACAGCTCCAAGGTATTAAAGCAATATGGCCTGTACACGGAAGATCAGTCCGTGATACTTGCAATGCCGGGGAATTCCGAAAATTCAGAATATGCAGTGAAATTTCTGGAGTTCCTGCTGGAAGAGTAACAAATCCTGTTCCAACAGCCGGAGAAGCAATCCGGTTTTGATTAAAAAAATAAAGGGAAAGAGAAAGGAATAAAAAAATGAGTGATGCATACAGAGAGATTATGGTAAAAAGAACTCCCCAGATGAAAGATTACGTGATAAAAGGACTGATGATTTTTGCGGCGGCCCTGCTGACGGCGGCCGGTGTGCTGTTTTTTCCTCCGCTTCTGCTGGGAACCCTGATTATGATTGCAGTATGTTATTTCGTTTTTCCGGGCTTTGATCTGGAATACGAATACCTTTATGTAAATGGGGAACTGGATATCGATAAGATCATGAGCAAGAAAAAGAGAAAAGCCTGTGCGGGATATAACATGGAAAATCTTGAAATGCTGGCGCCTACGGGTTCTCATGCACTGGATGAGTATCAGAAGAATAAGAGCATTACCAGAAAAGATTTCACCTCCATGAATCCCGAGGTACCCAGCTATACGATGGTCATAATGAAAGAGAAAGGGTTGGAGATGGTAAAACTGGAATTGGATGAGGCAGTTCTTGGCGACATCCGCAGAATCGCACCGCGAAAAGTAAGCATGATCTAGAGATATCCTGTACCGGAGGAATCTTCAGTGTGAAGCAAAAGCGGCAGTGAAACAGAAATTCCGGAAATAAAAATAAAAATTCCGGTCAGATTTTGAAAAACAAAGGTTGACATTGGAAAGCGAATTTGTTAGAGTATGAATTTAATAGCACACATAAATTACATACATAATCAGGATGAGAGGGATAAGGCATGGGAAAGATTATTAGTGAAGGAATTACCTTTGATGATGTACTGCTGGTACCGGCATACTCAGAAGTGATTCCAAACCAGGTGGATTTAACTACCTGGCTGACCAAGAAGGTCAAACTAAATATTCCAATCATGAGTGCAGGCATGGATACGGTGACAGAACACCGGATGGCTATCGCTATGGCACGTCAGGGCGGAATTGGTATTATTCACAAAAATATGTCAATTCAAGAACAGGCAGAGGAAGTTGATAAGGTAAAACGTTCCGAGAATGGCGTTATTACAGATCCATTTCATTTATCCCCGGACAATACACTGGAAGAAGCGGATGCGCTGATGGGCAAGTTCCGTATTTCAGGTGTACCGATTACAGAAAATGGCAAACTGGTAGGTATTATTACCAACCGCGATCTGCTCTTTGAAGAGGATTTTTCCAAGAAGATCAAAGAGTCTATGACAGCCGAAGGTCTGATAACAGCTCCGGTAGGTATCACTCTGGAGGAGGCAAAGAAGATCCTGGCAAAGGCCAGAAAAGAAAAGCTTCCTATCGTAGATGAAAACTTCAATCTGAAGGGCCTCATCACCATCAAAGATATCGAAAAGCAAATTAAATATCCTCTGTCAGCAAAAGATGCTCAGGGCCGCCTGCTCTGCGGTGCTGCGATTGGCATTACAGCCAATGTTCTGGATCGTGTAAAAGAGCTGGTGAGCGCACAGGTAGATGTGGTGGTTCTGGATTGTGCACATGGACATTCTGCGAATGTACTCCGCTGTGTCCGTATGGTAAAAGAGCAGTACCCGGATCTGCAGGTGATTGCAGGAAATGTAGCCACCGGATCAGCTACCAGAGCTCTGATTGAAGAAGGAGCGGATGCAGTTAAGGTAGGAATTGGACCTGGTTCTATCTGTACTACCCGTGTGGTGGCAGGCATCGGTGTGCCGCAGGTTTCGGCAGTGATGGACTGCTACAGTGTTGCAAAGGAATACGGCATTCCGATCATTGCAGATGGCGGTATCAAATATTCCGGAGATGTGACGAAATCAATTGCAGCCGGCGCCAATGTCTGCATGATGGGCAGTATGTTCGCGGGATGTGATGAGAGTCCGGGAACCTTCGAACTCTATCAGGGTAGAAAGTACAAGGTATACCGCGGCATGGGTTCCATCGCAGCGATGGAGAATGGAAGCAAGGATCGTTACTTCCAGACAAATGCAAAGAAACTGGTTCCGGAAGGCGTGGAAGGCCGTGTGGCTTACAAGGGCAGCGTAGAAGATACGGTATTCCAGTTGATGGGCGGTCTTCGCTCCGGCATGGGTTACTGCGGAACCCCTACGATAGAGGAACTGAAGGAAAGAGGCTCGTTTGTGAAGATATCAGCCGCTTCCCTGAAAGAATCTCATCCTCATGATATTCATATTACGAAAGAGGCACCGAACTACAGTGTAGAGGAATAAAACAGACTAAATGGAAAGCCACATATTCTTTTCCGGCACAGGGAGGAAATGTGGCTTTCTCAGTTTACGCATGGGAAAGAGCCCTGTGTGAGAACAGCCTTGGGCATTTGAATGCGCTGCTTTGCGTACGGAACAAAATATGATACTGTGAAATAAATGTGAAAAAAAATAAAAAATTGGTGTCAAGTGGGGGAAACTATTGTATACTGTTAAGTAGGGCCGAAACAAAAACAGGGTTTCGGCAAAAGTACATACAAAGGTTAATGGAAATGATGAATAAAGATCATAAGAAACGAAGGAAAAAAAGATTAAAACGAAGCAGCCATACTCTGATTTGGGTTATTTTTGTGGAAGCTGTAATAGTGGTGCTGGGCCTGATGATCGTGCTCTGGCCGAAAGAGAATGAAGAACTGGATGCTCTTTTGGAGCAGGATGTGAAGATTGACTACATAGAGGACGATGATGCAAAGCTGACGTTATATGTACCGCGTCCGGACATTGACGAGCAGCTTCTGACTATTAATGACTATTCCAGACCGGGGACCAAGACCGACGGGATTAATTATATCGTGGTACATTATCTGGCGAATCCGAAGACAACAGCACAGGAGAATCATGATTATTTTGAGAGCCTGAAGGATTTGCAGAATGTTTCCATGAGTGCGAATTATGTGATCGGACTGGAGGGCGAGATTATTCAGTGCGTTCCGGATGATGAGATCGCCTATGCTTCGAATGGGGAGAATCACGATTCGATATCAATTGAGAACTGCCATATGGATACAACAGGAAAGTTTAATGAGGCCACATATGACTCACTGGTAAAGCTGGTGGCTTATCTGACGGAAAAATATGAACTGGACCGGGATCAGATCATCCGCCATTATGATGTTACGGGTAAAGAATGTCCCAAGTATTTCGTGGATCACGAAGACCGGTGGGAAGAATTCAAGGATGAGGTTATGGCATACCGGGAACAGTGTCAGGAGGATGTAAAGTCGCAGGAAACGGAAGCAGATGTCCTGGCGAATTATCTGGAGAGCGAATTGGAGACGGAGTGAGTGGAAGTATATGGTAAAAGAATATTATGAAGAAATCAGCAAGGGAAATCAAATCAGGCAGAACCTGATTGCACTTCGGCAGGAACTGAGACAGGAAGGCAATCAGAGGGCATTGGCGTATCTGCTGGGAGGCGATTTCAGGCTGTTTACTAATCTGCTCAGGGCAGAGGATCCTAAGATCCGTAAGAATGCGGCATTGATTCTGGGAGATATGGAAACGGAAGATGTGCTCCCGTTTCTTTTTGCTGCATATAATAAGGAAGAAACGCTGTTTGTCCGGACAGATTATCTGAAAGCCATGGCTAAGATGGATTATTCGGATTATTTTTCAAAGTTAAAGGGAAGACTGGAAACTCTCCGCGGAATGGAGCAGACAGAGGAGAACCGCAAGCATATACGGGAAGAGATGCAGCAGCTTCAGGCGATGGTTCTGCGTTATGAAAAGCCGAAGAGACATCATTTTATTGGCTATGAACCCGGGCCGGAGGTGATTCTGGTTACCAACCGCAACCAGAAGGAAGTGACGATACAGCAGATTGGGACGGGACAGGTGACGGAGCTGGGGCAGGGAATTCGCATCAAGGACGGAAATCTGAAAGAACTGCAGCAGATTCGCACCTATACGGAGCTGCTGTTTCCGATACCGGGAGCCAGGGTGCTGGAGGGCAGCCCGGCACAGATTGGAGAAGCTCTTCTGAAGCTTTCCCTGGTGGAGTTTCTGGATGATCTCCATAAGGAGGGCGGCATATACTATTACCGCATTGAAGTGAAGGGCCCCATGCCCCTGGATAAAAAGGGCAGTTTTATCCGCAGGATTTCGGAGGTATTGGAAACGGGCAGCGAAGGGCGTTTGATGAACACGGCTACGGATTATGAAGCAGAGCTTCGGCTTCTGGAGAGAAAGGATGGTTCTTTTGTCCCCATGCTAAAGCTGTATACGCTGCCGGATCACCGGTTCGATTATCGAAAAGAGGTGGCAGCCTCCTCTATTGCTCCGGTAAATGCCGCATTGACGGTGGAACTGGCCAGAAAGTATCTGAAGGAAGATGCGCAGATTCTGGATCCGTTCTGCGGAGTCGGCACAATGCTGCTGGAGCGGAATAAAGCGGTATCGGCGGATCCCATGTATGGAATTGATATTTATGGAGAAGCTGTGGATAAGGCCAGAATCAATACAGAACGGGATGGAAGTATTGTTCATTACATTAACCGTGATTTCTTTGATTTTACCCATGAATATCTGTTCGATGAGATCATCACAGATATGCCTCAGGTATCAAAAGGCAAGGGCAGGGAAGAAATTGGCCTGTTATACCGCCGGTTTTTCGAAAAGGCACCGGAATTTTTGAAAGAAAGAGCAGTTTTGATCCTGTACAGCACAGAGCCTGAATTTGTGCAGGAGGAACTGCGCCGCAGTCATAGATATAAAAAATTGGACGAATTTATCATGAATGAAAAAAAACAGACGAAGGTATTTGTATTGGAACTTTGTTGACCGCCGGTTTATGATTGGTACCAGAAACGCAGATGACTGAAAGGCCGGAGCGCATTTGGTACCTTTTTAAGCTGTGCCGGCCCATTTGCCAAAGACAAAAAGGCGATGGGCTGGTTATTACCTGAGACAGGAGGAAAAGATGAAACAATTGATCAAAAGAGAGGAACAGCGCCTGGAGGATACTTGGGAGCTGGAAGCAATCTATACAGACGATGAGGCATGGAAGGCGGATGCGCAGAAAATGCGGATCCTGACAGAGAATTTTGAAAAACAGCAGGGACATCTGGCGGATTCCGAGAGCAGAATGCTGCAGATATTGAATGAATATTGTGAGGCACGGCAGTTGATGGGGAAATTATACGTGTATGCCAATATGCGTCAGAATCAGGATACCGCCAACAGCTTTTATCAGCAGATGGCAGGGGAAAGCCAACAGTTGATGACAAAGCTCGGGAGTACTTCCTCCTGGCTGGAGCCGGAGCTTCTGAACATAGAGGAAAAAGTGCTGGAGCAGTTCTTTGCAAAGACAAAGGGGCTGGAGTTATACCGTATTTATATAGAAGAGAAAATACGCCGGAAAGCCCATGTCCTTACGGCAGAACAGGAGCAACTGCTGGCAAAGGTGGAAGAGCTTGCAAATGCTCCGTCCAATATTTATTCCATGTTCAATAATGCAGATGTAAAATTTGACAGCATAACAGGGGAGAATGGAGAGACACTGAATGTGACGCAGGCTGCCTTTATTTCGCTGGAGGAGCATAAAGACCGCAGAATAAGAAAAGATGCATTTCAGTCCTTTTATCGTTCTTATGAAAGAATGGGCAATACCATTGCGGCAATTATGGATGCCAATGTGAGACAGGCAGGTTTTTATGCAAAGGAGCGGCATTATGCAAGTACCCTGGAGGCAGCGCTGGATGATTCTCAGATACCGACCGCGGTCTATCATCAACTGATCGCGGCAGTAGAGGCGAGGCTGCCTGTAATGCATCAGTATGTGGAGCTGAGAAAAGAACTTCTGGGTGTGGAAGAGCTCCACATGTATGATGTCTATGTGCCTATGACGGCAGACGTATCCAGAGAGTATTCCTTTGAAGAAGCAAAAACAATTGTGCTGGAAGGGCTTAGGCCGCTGGGGGAGGATTATATTCAGCTTCTGCAGGAGGGGTTTGACCAGCGCTGGATTGATGTGTACCCCAATGAAGGAAAGCGGACAGGAGCCTATTCCTGGGGCAGCTATGATACAAAACCGTATGTGATGATGAATTTTCAGGGCAATCTGAACCATGTGTTCACTCTGGCACATGAAATGGGGCATTCCCTGCATAGCTGGTACACAAGACATCATCAGCCTTATGTATACGGAGATTATAAAATCTTTGTTGCAGAGGTGGCATCCACCTGCAATGAAGCGCTGCTGATCCGCCATCTGCTGTCAAAGACGGATGAGCCCGGGGAGAGAAAATATCTGATCAATTATTTTCTGGAGCAGTTTAAGAGCACTCTGTTCCGCCAGACGATGTTTGCCGAATTTGAACTGGAGATTCATACAGAAGTGGAAAAGGGCGGTACGCTGACCAAGGAGCGGCTCTGTGAAATTTACTATGCTCTGAACCGGAAATATTTTGGGCCGGATATGGTATCGGATCCGGAAATTGCATATGAATGGGCCAGAATTCCTCATTTTTATACGCCGTTTTATGTCTATCAGTATGCCACGGGCTTTGCGGCGGCCATCGCTATTTCAGATAAAATCTGGAGAGGCGAGGAACATGCGGTGGAAAATTATAAAAAATTCCTCAGCGGGGGCAGTTCCATGAGCCCGATTGAGCTGCTGAAGCTGTGCGGTGTGGATATGACCGGACCGGAAGCGGTGAAGGATGCGCTGGACATGTTTGAAGAATATATTGAGCAGATGCGCGCCTGAAGCAGAAGTGCGGGAATAATGCTGAAGTGCGCCTGAAGCAGAAATGAGAGAATAACGCTGAAGTGCGCTTAAAAGAGAAGTGCGGGAATAACGCTGGAATTTTCGCACGGAAGCAGGAGAAGATACAAGAGATTACAGGGAAAGATAATAGGGAAGAGAAAAGTGAACATTTTCAAAAAATATATTGGGGATAAAAAGTTTTACAGAATGGTTCTGGCGATTGCTGTTCCTATTCTGATTCAGAATGCCATTACGAATTTCGTCAGTCTTCTGGATAACATCATGGTGGGACAGATCGGTACAGAACAGATGTCCGGAGTAGCGGTGGCAAATCAGCTCATTTTTGTATTTGAGATCTGTATTTTTGGAATTATTTCAGGTGCCAGCATTTTTGGAGCACAGTATTATGGAAGCCGGAATATCAGGGGATTTCAGAATACTTTTCGGTTCAAGCTGATCTATGGAGCGCTGATGCTGGTGGCAGGGCTGCTGATTTTCTGGTTCTTTGGTGACAGCCTGATCGGTCTGTATCTGCATGAGGGAAGCGATGCAGGCAATCTGGAGGAAACACTTCGTTATGGACGGCTGTATCTGAATATTATGCTGATCGGTCTGCCGGCTCATGTGATGACGCAGGCTTATGCCAGCACCCTCCGGGAAATGGGAAAGACGGTGCTTCCCATGAATGCCGGTATTGCGGCGATTTTTGTCAATATGACATTAAACTATATCCTGATTTTCGGAAAATTCGGGGCGCCGGTGCTGGGAGTGGCAGGAGCTGCAATCGCCACCGTGATTTCCAGATTTGCAGAAATGCTGATCATTATTATTCTGGTGCACCGCAGAGAAAAGGAATTTGAATTTGTACATGGCATATACCGTACCCTGTGGGTGCCGTGGGAGCTTCAGAAAAAGATACTGCTCAAGGGCTCTCCTCTGATGATCAATGAAGCGCTGTGGTCCGGCGGCATGGCGGTGCTGAATCAGTGCTATTCCATGAGGGGGCTGGCGGTCATTGCGGGAATCAATATCAGCAGTACGATCTCCAACGTTTTCAATGTGCTGTTTATTGCTTTGGGAAGTTCGGTATCCATTATTGTAGGGCAATTGCTGGGAGCAGGAAAGATGGAAGAGGCTAAGGACACGGATACCAAGCTGATTGCATTTTCAGTCATGGGCTGTGTGGTGATGGGCGGCATTATGGCAGTGGTTGCACCGGCATTTCCCCAGATTTACAACACTACGGATGAGGTGCGTGGGCTGGCTGCCAGATTCATCACCATTTCTGCTCTTTTTATGCCGCTGCAGGCATTTATGCACGCCTGTTACTTTACACTGCGTTCCGGCGGAAAGACGATTGTCACCCTGTTTTTTGACAGCGTATTTGTATGGGTAATCAGTATCCCGATGGCGATGGCTCTCACAAAGCTGACCGGACTGTCCATTATCTGGATTTATTTTAGCTGCCAGGCGGTGGAGATTATTAAGTGTATTATTGGATACGTTTTGCTGAAAAAGGGAGTCTGGCTCCACAATATTGTGGAGAGCGGGCGGTAAAATTCATATTGAAAAGTCGCAATAAGTATGATATGTTAAATAACGTTACAAAAGTATTACACAGGGAATGAAAAGTAAGAATCCAAATATTTGAAATAATGAAAAATCAGGTGACTTTATGAACTTATATGAAGCAGTCTATGGTCGGAGGTCCATTCGGAAATTCCGCATGGAGCCCATGAGTCAGGCAGTGCTGTCTGGAATCTTTACATTTATGGAGCAGATGGAACCTCTGTTTCCGGGGATTGAGATTAAACTGGAAATCGTGGATAATATCACAAAAAAAAATCAGATGAAGGGTTTGTTCCTGGTGGAAGCACCCTATTATCTTCTGATTTATTCTGAAAAAAAGGAAAAGTGTGATCTGAATGCAGGCTTTATCATGGAGCAGATTTCCCTGTATCTTTTTACCAAGGGAGTGGGGAGCTGCTTTCAGGGCTTCGCCAGAAAGAAAACAGAGGAGGAAGAAGATGATGGCATGACTTTTATCATTGCCATGGCCTTTGGACGTCCCAAGGGTCCATTGCTGCGCCAGGAATATGAGGCGAAGCGTATGCCCGTGGATTCTCTGTGCATGTATAAGGAAAAACCGAAAACCTGGGTAAAGGAGATATTGGAGGCGTCCAGACTGGCGCCTTCCAGCATGAATAATCAGCCCTGGCGTTTTGTGGTATATGAGAACCGTGTCCATGTATTTTCGAAAAAACCTACCAGCAAGAGAGCGCTGTGGAATCGCTTCACTGAATTTGATATGGGGGTTATGTTGGCAAATATTATGGTGGCAGCGGAGGAAATCTGGGTGCATCTGGATTTAATCCGTCTGGATAATATTACCCATAAGAACCTGCCGAATAACCAGTATCTGCTGAGCGTGCTGATGAAAGAGTGAGGACTTGGCAGGTCAGAGGAGCGAATAAAAAAGTTGGAAAAAGTTATTGACAAAAGAATGGAAATATAGTATTATAGTCAATGTTCGCGGTAGCAATACGAACAGCATGAAAAATGCGCGAGTGGCTCAGTGGTGGAGTATCGCCTTGCCAAGGCGAGGGTCGCGGGTTCGAATCCCGTCTCGCGCTTTCTTAGGAAAGTGTTGCAGAGCTGCAGGTTTTCTGAGAGACAGAAATTGAATAGTTTTATTTTGCGCGAGTGGCTCAGTGGTGGAGTATCGCCTTGCCAAGGCGAGGGTCGCGGGTTCGAATCCCGTCTCGCGCTTTTTTATTGTCAGAAGACAGCCTGGGAGAGGATCCCGGGCTTTTTTTGTATTTTTGGAATAATATTTAGCAAAATTCCAGAAAATTATTTGAAATTTTGATAGAAATCCTCCTTTCAGTTACGAATATATAGTATAACAATGTTGTTGCACTGTAATTCAGACCGGGCGGCAGAGAAATGTTTTTTCGAAACAAAAGAAAAATCTGTAAAAGGAGCCTTTATGAAACTTACTGAACAAAACTTCATTCAGCAAATGATGCTTGGAAATGAAAAAGCTCTGGAATATGTGATGATCCATTATGGAGGGCTGGTCAAATCTGTAATTCACCGGTATCTGTATCCCCTGTCGCAGTTTGAAGAGGAATGCGCCAGCGATGTGTTCTATGCGGTCTGGGAGCACTGTGCTTCTTTTCAGCCGGAAAAGAATCCCTTTTCCAACTGGATTGCCGGCATTGCCAGAATCAAAGCGCTGGATTATAAACGAAAATATGCCAGACGTCTTCTGGAAACCGGCTTGGACATGGAATTAAATGCCGATGGTACCTCTGATCTGGTAAAATTAATTCAGGAAGAATTTTCAGAGGAAACGAAACAGATGCTGTCCTGTCTGAAGCCTCAGGATCAGGAACTGTTCTGTAAGCTCTATGTGGATGAAATGACAATAGATGAAATCAGCGCAGAGAGCGGCATTTCAAAGCCGGTGATTTACAACCGCCTTTCCAGAGCGCGGAAAAAAATCAAACGTATGTTTCCCCGCGGCGGAAAGTCCGACAGAAATTCAGATAAAAATAAGGAGGGAAAATCTTATGAAGAATGATATTTATACCCTGTTGAATGAGATAGATCATCAGCCGGATTTTTACGAGACGATGTCAGTATCCATGGCTGACCGTAAAAAATGGAAAAAAGATTTTTCCCGCAGAAAACCGGCAGGAACCGTTCCTTCTGGAAAACGGATCCGATATGCTGCCGCAGCCGCCGGGCTGCTCCTGCTGGCCGGTGCGGTAAGCCCGGTGGGGCAACTGGTGTATGCCCAGGCTAAAGCTGCTCTGTACAATATTTCTGAGCTGCTGGGAAGCAAAAAGGACCTGGAACCTTACCGCACGGTAATTGGCCGGTCGGTTACAAGAAAAGGAATTACGGTTACTTTAAACGATGTCATCCTGGATGAAGAGGCTGTGGTGTTTTCCGTCACTGCCACTGCACCGGAGGCACTGACCACTTCGGAAGCTGAGGCGGAATATCTGGTCTATCCATATGTATACATCAATGGGAAAATGGCTTCTGCAGCCGGAAGCGGTGTCAGCAGTAAGGCGGATGATTACAACATGGTTTATTGTGGACAACTGGAGGTCCCGAATGTTGATCTTTCCGATGAAATGAATATTGCTATGTATTTTAATGTGAAGGGGAACAATTTTGATTTCCTTTTCTCTGCTTCTGCGGAGGAGCTGATGGCGGATACGACTACCATCCCATTAAATCAGACCTTTCTGCTGCCGGACCAGACTTCTGTCACTTTTACAAAATATACCTCCAACAGTCTGACGCAGCGGATTTATTTTAAGACGTCCGGAGAACACATGGATTATGATGTGATCTTGAGCGGAACGGATGACCTGGGAAATGAAGTGGAATTTTCAATGGGATACTACGAAAATGGAATCGGACGGCTGGAGGTCAGCGCAATCGATGATGGCTGTGTGAAAGACGAAGCCAGCCGCCTCACCCTCACGGCTTATGCTGGCAGGATGCAGGAGGAAAACGGCGGGATAAATGAAAAACGGGAGGCCATGGTATCCGACAGTGCCAAAAGCGGGCTGGCAGGCGCAGGAAGAGAAAAGGGAAATGATTTTGTCATTTCGCTGAAATGATCTTTTGCTGTATAACAAAGTGCAGTGCGGGCTATCCTGTAAATGAAAAGTATCAGGTTCAGGCGGCGTCGGCCCATTTGCCAAAGGCAAATTTGAAATGGGCCGATGTTCAAAAGGGAGGGAAATAAATGGCTGTTTTGTGGCGGATGGTATGTATAGCTGTGGGATATCTGTTCGGAAACTTTCTGACAGCGGAAGCAGTGGCAAAGCTGGCCGCAGGAAAGAGTGCGGATCAGATTGGCACGGGAAATCCGGGGATGGCTAATATTATGGCTAATCTGGGAAAAAAGGCCGGATTACTGGTTCTGGCAGGAGATGCGGTCAAGACGCTGCTGGCGGTGGCGGGCGCATATTTACTGGCGGGAAATCAAATCGGCAGGGCAGCAGTGCTCTATGCGGGCATCGGAGCAATCTGCGGACATAATTATCCGGTGTGGAAGAAAGGGAGGGGCGGCAAGGGAGTGACCGTGACCTGCGTATGGCTGATCTGCTGTTTTGGAATTCCCGGCGTTCTGTGCAGCATTGCCGGAGGCGCGGCGGTGATGATCTGGCGCAGTCTGGCTCTTGGCGCGGTTATAATTCCATTTCTCGCGGTGATACCGGCATTTTGGATCAGCGGTGCGGAGGGAGGCATTCTGGTGCTGCTGTCGGCGCTGATGATGGTCAGCAGGCATATAACCGGGCTGCGGGAGTTCATCCTGAAAGAAGATGAGACCCACACCTCTATAGGGGGTGAGTAAATAGCAAGTTCGTCTTGGCGGGGAGTCCAATCGCCTTCCGGGATAAAGCCTCTGGCGGTTGTTAAGAGCCAGTGGCTCTTGTTTGGCAACAATCGAAGCGGAACGCAGATGCAGAGGCGCGCAGAGCATGTCATGCGAAATATGACGGGCCTTGCAGCCAGAACGCAGAGGCGATCCTGAATTTAAAAACAGACAGGCTTCACCCTCTTTGGCAGAGGAAGAAGCCTGTCTGTTTTTGCAGCAGTCAATTTTCGCTGAGATGTAATTAATAAATCAGATAGAAAAAGTATAATGCGTATCCAATCAACAGAAGAATGCCGCCGGAGCGTGAGAGCTTCTTTTTGCGGAACACGCAGAAGAACAGAAGAAGCATTGCGGCTGCGGCCACGATACTGTCAATCAGAAATCCGGCACTGTAGGCCACCGGGGTAATGACTGCGGTGATGCCAACTACAAATAAAATATTGAAGATGTTGCTGCCCACGATATTTCCCACCGCGATGCCGGAATTTCCTTTGAGGGCGGCAGTGACGCTGGTTACCAGCTCGGGGAGAGAGGTGCCGAAAGCAACGATGGTGAGTCCAATCAGACGTTCGCTCATTCCGAAAATCTTAGCCAGAGCAGTGGCAGCATCCACAGTAACATCGCTCCCCCACACAATCAGGACCAGACCGGCTAAAATCAGAAATATAAAACGTGGAATAGAGTCGGTCGCTTTGAACACCGGAGCATCTTCTTCAGAAGACAGTCCGGATTTTGCCATCCACATCAGGTAAAGCAGATATATAACCATGAAGACCAGAAGAATGACACCCTCGATTCGGCCGACCTGCAGATCCATCAGTCCCATGAAAGCCAGAAGCGAGGTGATGAGGAATACAAACGGTATTTCATAGCGGATCGTGCTGAACTGGACGGTGACAGTCTGGATGACTGAGGTAAGTCCAAGAATGAGCAGAACATTTAAAATGTTGCTTCCGAGGATGTTGCCGATGGTAATCTCGGCGCTGCCCTTCAAGGCGGCCGAAATGCTGACAGCGGCTTCCGGAGCGCTGGTACCCATGGCAACAATGGTCAGTCCGATGACCAGTTGAGGGATCCCGAAACGGCCTGCTATTTTAGAAGCTCCTTCCACAAACCAGTCAGCTCCTTTAATCAGCATAAAAAACCCCAGAATTAAAAGCAGTACTTGAATTGCAATATTCATTTTTTCCTCCATTTGGCGATAAAATTTCAACGCCTCTAGTGCCGTTGTATTTTAACATTATTTAATTTTTGAGTCAAGAAGTAAAATAACAGACATTCCGCGATAAAAAGGAGGCTTTCGCTGCTGGCGGGAGCCTCCTTTTTTCTGAAATGCTTTCTTGCTGTATAGGAAAGTGCTCCTATACAACAAGAAAGTGCTTTCGGCATATGGGTGCGCAGCTACGCGCGCGGAACAAAAGTTGTGCGAAGCACACCTTTGTTTCAATGAGGATAAAATCAAAATACGAAAATCAGCACATCTTGTAAATATCGTAAATCAGTTTTTCAGAGTCATCCCAGCCCAGGCAGGGATCTGTGATGGACTGACCATATACGTGAGGGCAGGCACCGATTTTCTGGCTGCCTCCTTCGAGGTAGCTTTCAATCATCAGCCCCTTTATCATTGTCTTGATTTCGGGGTTGTAATTGCGGCTGTGAAGCACCTCATGGCAGATACGGATCTGCTCCATGTACTGCTTGTTGGAATTGGAGTGGTTGGCATCAATGATGGCAGCAGGATTGTTTAATCCGCGTTTTCCATACATTTCCAACAGCAGCATCAGGTCTTCATAATGATAGTTCGGGATGCAGTTTCCGTGTTTGTTTACAGCACCGCGCAGAATGACATGCGCCAGATCATTGCCGTCTGTGGTCACATCCCATCCGCGGTAAATAAAGTTATGCTGACTCTGGGCAGCCTGGACAGAATTGAACATGACGGACAGGTCTCCGCTGGTGGGGTTTTTCATGCCGGCTGGTACGTCCATGCCGCTGACAGTCATACGGTGCTGCTGATCCTCTACAGAACGTGCGCCGATGGCTACGTAGGAGAGAATGTCGTTCAGGTAACGGAAATTTTCTGGATAGAGCATTTCGTCGGCAGCGGTCAGACCGGTCTCCTCGATGGCCCGGATGTGCATTTTACGGATTGCGATGATGCCTGTCAGAAGATCCGGCTTCTTTTCGGGATCCGGCTGATGAATCATGCCTTTGTATCCCTGGCCGTTGGTACGCGGCTTATTGGTATAGATACGGGGAACCAGGATCAGACGATCGCCAACTTTATCCTGCATCTTAGCGAGACGTCCCAGATAATCGCAGACCGTATCCTCATTATCAGCGGAGCAGGGACCAATGATGACCAGAAATTTATCCGATTCGCCGGTAAAGACCTTACGAATCATATCATCCCGCTCTGCTTTGATTTTCTGAACTCGTTCTGACAGTGGAAGCTGCTGCTTAATCTCTGCCGGTATTGGCAGTTTTTTAATAAAATTCATTCCCATGATATCTAAATACTCCTTTGTAAGTGTAATAAGAGCTTAAAAACATCCTTATTATAGTATATGAAGCGCAGAAAGTCGATATAAAATTGCGGGAAACCGAAAATAAGGGGGGACGGTTCTGGGGGACGGTTCTTCGTCCTGAATTCAGGACAAAGAACCGTCCCCCAGAACCGTCCCCTCCAAGCCCCCCAAGAACCGCCTTTTGAACGTTTTTCACTCAAAAAAGTATCGACATCAGTGACAGTGAAATCATCTAAGCGTGTCTTGTTGACAGATTCCATAAAAGTGTAATAATTGTTACGATTATCACTACCTTTATGGAGGAGCATTTGGATAATAAAAGTGCTTGTGTGAAAAACAATGGTGTGGTAACTTAACTATAAATACTTTTAAAAAGAAACTAAACTGCCTATTTTAGAAAAAGAAACGCTGTGCCACAGCCTCGGTAGGCCATCGCACAGCGATTTTGTTCAATTTGAATTTGCGGGAGGTAAAAAGGAATGGTACTATTTATTGAATGCATTATAGGATGTATTGTTTTTGGCGTAGGGATTATTTCTTCAGTTCTTGCAAATAAAGAATTTTGGATACAAGATTATCCACCTATGGTTCAAAAAAGATATATTGAACTTCACCCCGACTACAAAGTACTTGCGAAAAAAGAAGAAACCAAAGCATTGATCATCAAAAAGGTATTGGTGTGTATCCTATTTATAGGTCTATTATCGGTTATGGTTTATTTTGCAGGTGCAAATAGCTTTATTAGTGGCTTTGCCTATTGTTATGTCATATGGTTGGTTGTAAATTTGTTTGATTTGATTGTACTTGATATTGGTATTCTTGCATATTGGAAGAAAACACGTTTAGAAGGAACAGAAGATATGGATAAAGAATATTGCGGAAACTATAAGAAACATATTATTGATTTTGGATATGGAATGGGGATAGGACTTGTGGTCGCAAGCATTGTAGGCGGAGTATCTGCATTGCTGTTTTAAGATAAATTTCAAAAATAAGGGGGACGGTTCTTCGTCCCGAATTCAGGACCGAGAACCGTCCCCGAGAACCGGACCAAGAACCGTCCCCTCCAAGAACCGTCCCCTCCAAGCCCCCCAACAGAATGTTGACCTGCACCTCACTTATTGATATAATAAGAAGCACGCTGAGAACACGAAGTTTTGTAAATCAGCATCTTATGGCAAAACGATACTAACAAAGGCAGGGCAGGACAAAATGAAAAGACCTTATTTTCCGATGTTTATTGATTTATCGGAGCAGAAAGTAATTGTGGTGGGGGCAGGTACCATTGCGAAACGAAGGATACGTTCCCTTCTGGATTTTACAGATCATCTGGTGGTGATCGCGCCGGAGGTAAATAAAGAACTGGCAGATCTGGAAAAAGAAGGGCGTTTGAGCATATTGAGAAAAAAATATGAGCGGGAGGATATTTATGGAGCTGCAGTGGTGATTGCGGCAACGAATGATGCAAAAATAAACAATGATATTTACAGCGCCTGCAAATGCCTTGGCATTCAGGTAAATGTATGCAGTGATAAAGACAAATGTGATTTTTTCTTTCCTGGAATTGCGCTGAAGGACAATGTGGTTGTGGGCGTGACTGCCAGCGGCAAAGATCATAAGCTGGCCAGAGAAACTGTGGAAAAAATCCGTGAGATCTTATAGATATTTATGCAGATATTTATGGACAAATTATAGACAGCAATTCATAGACAGACGAAACCAAAAATCAGGTGACACAAAAATATGAGAGGTAACCGGGATGATGTACACAAAGAATGAATGGACCACAATCCTTGGAATTGGCGGAATTATTCTTGCCATGTTTCTTGCTTTTGCGGTATACAGTATTTATCACAAGAGGAAGGAAAAACAGAGGCTGCTGCTGCGCATTCGTGCTTCCTGGGGAGCCTGGCCTGAACGGGAATATGAATATCAGGAGCTGGATGTGATTTCGGGATATTATCAGAACCGGAAGCAGGATTGTTTTCAGATCGATGATATCACTTGGAATGATCTGGATATGGACCGGATTTTTATGCTGCTGAATCATACAAATTCCTACATGGGCGAAGGATACCTGTATTATCTGCTGAGAACTCCCTCTTATTCGGAAGAAGAGCTGCAGAAAAGAGAAGAACTGATCCGGTATTTTCAGGATCCGGCCCATACGGGTGAAAGGGAGCAGCTTCAGGTGTTTTTTGCTAAGGCAGGAAAATCTAAGCGTCAGCCGATTTTTGATACCATTTACAATCTGGCGGATGCCCAAAGCGGAAGCAAAGCTCATCATTATCTGATGGCAGGCCTGATACCGGCATCTGTGATTGTGCTTCTGATCAATCCAATGTCCGGAATTTTGCTCTTGCTGGCAGCAATGTTTATCAGCATGATGGACTATTATAAAAAGAAACGTCCGGTGGAGCCCTATGTACTGTCCTGCGGATTTTTACTCCGGACGCTGGAAACAGCAGAGGCTATGGAAAAAATCAATATTCCGGAACTGAAGCCCTACCAGGAACGAATGCACGCGGCAAGAAAAACGTTCGGCAGACTGAAACGGAATACCGCATTTTTAATCATGGGTTCCAGGACGGACGGAGATTTACTGACAGCGTTTGTAATGTATCTGAACAGCTGTTTCCATATCGATTTAATCCAATTTGATACAGTTGTAAAAGAGATGAAGAAGCACATTAGTGAATTTGAAATTCTGATCGAGGAGATTGGAAAGGTGGAGAGTGCCATTGCGATTGCTTCATTCCGGGAACTGATGCAGAATTATACGGTACCGGAGCTGAAAATGGCTGGAACAGAAAATTCGGGAAAACAGAATACAGTGCCGGTTCCATTTCTCGAGACTGCAGATCTGTATCATCCTCTGATTCAGGATCCGGTGACCAACAGCATTTCGACCAAAAGGGGAGTATTGCTCACCGGTTCCAATGCTTCAGGAAAATCCACATTTTTGAAGACAGTAGCCATCAATGCGCTGCTGGCCCAGAGTGTGCATACCTGCATGGCGTCCTCCTGGAAGAGCAGCTATTTCCGCGTATTTTCCTCCATGGCGCTGCAGGATAATCTGGTGGAGCAGGAGAGCTATTATATCGTGGAAATCAAATCCCTCAAGCGGGTGCTGGACCGGCTGGATGGAAAGGAGAATGCTGCACCGGTGCTCTGCTTTGTGGATGAGGTGCTGCGGGGGACCAATACGGTAGAACGAATTGCAGCCTCTTCCCAGATTTTGAAATATATGACCGGCAGCCGGGTAATCTGCTTTGCAGCAACGCATGATATTGAACTGACTCATATACTGGAATCCAGTTATGATAATTATCATTTCCAGGAAGAGATCGAAGAGAATGATATTCATTTTGATTACATTCTGCATTCGGGACGTGCAGTGAGCCGCAATGCCATCAAGCTGCTGCAGATTATGGGATATGAGCCGGAGGTGATCCGGCAGGCAGAAGAAAATGCAGAACATTTCCTGGAGAGCGGGGAATGGGAGAAAATCTGACAGGCAGCGTCAGTCCATTTGCAGAAAGCAAATTCAGGAGGGACTGATGCCGGGGGAGGGAAAGATATGTTCGTAAAAATATATACAGACGGTTCGGCCAGGGGCAACCCGGACGGACCAGGCGGCTATGGCACAGTTATGGAGTATGTGGATTCCAAAGGGGAGCTGCATACCAGAGAATACAGCCAGGGCTATATCAAAACTACCAATAACAGGATGGAACTGATGGCAGCCATTATCGGGCTGGAGGCGCTGAACCGCCCGTGTCAGGTGGAACTGTATTCCGATTCTAAATATCTGGTAGATGCCTTTAATCAGCACTGGATCGACGGCTGGCTGAAGAAAAACTGGAAACGGGGCAAAAATGAACCCGTAAAAAATGTAGATCTCTGGAAACGCCTGCTGGCAGCCAAGGCTCAGCATCAGGTGAAATTCTGCTGGGTAAAAGGACACGACGGACACCCCCAGAATGAGCGCTGCGATGAACTGGCCACCTCAGCAGCGGACGGAACAGATCTGATCGCAGATGAACAGTAATACGGGCAAATTAGTTACCGTTCAGCTTTGGAATGAGGACGCTTTCCGGGCGGCTGCCCGGAAGCTGTGCGTCAAGTAAAAAGCTGAACTGAAAAACATTTCCGCATCAGGGCTTGACAAAGCCGGGGGAATTTGAGTATACTTACAGACAGTATGGAAATACAGGCATCGGAAGATGCAAAAGACAATCTGGAAGCGGATGCAGCAGCATTTGCTTCGTGATTACAGCGTTGATGGGAAGAAGTATCCGTAAGAAAGCAGACAGAAAGCGGCCGGCAGATGAGAGGCGCGTGCAGTCCTTACCGAGAAATACATCCCGGAGCTTTACACCGAACGACAGATTTCACAAAAAGACGGCAGAGCATATCTGATTGTCTGTGACTCTTGTTCAGTAGGCTGTGACGGCAGACGGCCGTTATACCGTCAGCCAAGGCATGATCCGGCAGCAGAGAAGGGATAGCGCAGGGGCAGGAGGACTGAAATATCATATTTCATTTCGTACCGCTTCTTCGAATATCACAGAGCAGCTTCCGCAGTGCAAAATTAGGTGGTACCACGAACAACAGCTTTCGTCCTATATGGGATGGGGGCTTTTTTTGTATCATTGAGTGCGCCCGGCAAGGCTTGTACCATGATATAAAAGCACTTCATGCGCGGGGAACAATAGCGATGATAACAGGAGGAATGAGAAAATGACAGTTTATGAAGAACTTCAGGCCAGAGGTTTACTGGCTCAGGTAACGGATGAAGATGAGATCAGAGAATTAATCAACAACGGAAAAGCCACTTTTTATATTGGGTTTGATCCTACCGCGGACAGCCTTCACGTAGGCCATTTTATGGCGCTGTGTCTGATGAAGCGTCTGCAGATGGCAGGAAACAAACCGATTGCATTGCTCGGCGGAGGAACTGCAATGATCGGTGATCCGTCCGGAAGAACGGATATGCGTCAGATGATGACGAAAGAGACCATTCAGCATAACTGTGACTGCTTCAAAGTGCAGATGAGCAAATTCATTGATTTCTCCGAGGGAAAAGCGCTGATGGTCAATAATGCAGACTGGCTGCTGGATCTGAATTACGTGGAGGTGCTCCGCGAGGTAGGGGCTCATTTCTCCGTAAACCGTATGCTCAGTGCAGAGTGCTACAAGCAGCGTATGGAAAAGGGATTAAGCTTCCTGGAATTCAACTACATGATCATGCAGAGCTACGATTTTTATGCACTGTTCCAGAAATACGGCTGCAATATGCAGTTTGGCGGAGATGACCAGTGGAGCAATATGCTGGGCGGCACCAGACTGATCAAGACGAAGCTGAACAAAGACGCTTATGCCATGACCATTACCCTGCTGCTGAATTCGGAAGGCAAAAAGATGGGCAAAACTCAGTCTGGTGCGGTATGGCTGGATCCGGAAAAGACATCACCGTTTGATTTCTACCAGTACTGGCGAAATATCGCAGATGCAGATGTACTGAAATGCCTGCGGATGCTCACTTTCCTGCCGTTAGAGCAGATCAATGAAATGGATCACTGGGAAGGCAGCCAGTTAAATCAGGCAAAAGAAATCCTGGCGTTTGAACTGACCAAGATGGTACACGGGGAAGAGGAAGCAGTCAAAGCCCAGACCGGTGCCAGAGCTCTGTTCGGAACGGGCAATGCAGAGGAAATGCCGATAGCAGAATTGACGAAAGATGATCTGACCGATGGCGGCCTGGATCTGATCTCTGCTTTGGTAAAAGCAGAGCTGGCAGGTACCCGAAGCGAAGGAAGAAGAGCCATTGAACAGGGCGGTGTGTCTTTGGACAATGAAAAAATCGTGGATATCAAATATGTGATTCCGGAAGAAAAACTGGTCGGAGAGGGTGTTGTGCTGCGCAGAGGAAAAAAGAAATTTAAGAAGGTATGCGTCAAATAACATACAGCCCGCAGCCGCCCGGAAGCTGTGCTTCAAGTAAAAGGCTGAACGGCAACAAGAACGCTGAAAAGACACAGAAAAAAGTTTGCGTGAACTACACAAGTGTGCTAAGATATAACGCAGAGAAAATGTATGGCTTCCGCTGGCGAACAGTGAAATAAGAGACAGAAAGATGCAGAGGCTGCGGAAGACTGTGCAGAAAATGGATTTACACGCAGGAGGAAAGAAACGTGGAAAAATATGGAGTAAACCAATTAAGACAGATGTACCTGGACTTTTTTGAGAGCAAAGGACATCTGGCAATGAAGAGTTTCTCTCTTGTTCCTCATAATGACAAGAGTCTGCTCTTAATAAATGCTGGTATGGCACCGCTGAAGCCTTATTTCACCGGCGCAGAGATCCCTCCGAGAAAGAGAGTGACCACCTGCCAGAAATGCATCCGTACCGGTGATATCGAGAATGTGGGAAAGACAGCCCGTCATCTTACTTTCTTTGAGATGCTGGGCAACTTCTCCTTTGGAGATTATTTTAAGCATGAGGCTATTGCCTGGTCCTGGGAATTTTTAACAAAAACTCTGGGACTGGATCCGGAACGCCTTTATCCTTCTATTTATGGAGAGGATGAGGAAGCATTTGAGATTTGGAACAAAGAAATCGGCATTCCGGCAGACCGTATCACCCGTTTCTACCGGGATGAGAACGGCGAATGTGATAACTTCTGGGAGCACGGCGCTGGTCCTTGCGGTCCCTGTTCTGAGATTTATTATGACCGCGGGCTGAAATACGGCTGCGGCAAACCGGACTGCAAGGTAGGCTGCGACTGTGACCGCTTCATGGAAGTGTGGAACAACGTATTTACCCAGTTTGATGGAGACGGAAAAGGCGGCTATGCCGAACTCAAAAATAAAAATATTGATACCGGTATGGGCCTGGAACGTCTGGCGGTTGTGATACAGGATGTGGATTCTGTATTTGATATCGACACCATGAAAGCCATTCGTGACAAGGTGTGTGATCTGTCTCATAAAACTTATCGGACAAATGAAAACGACGATGTGTCCATTCGTCTGATCACAGACCACATTCGTTCCGCTACGTTCATGGTATCCGATGGCATCATGCCCACCAATGAAGGCCGCGGCTATGTGCTGCGCCGTCTGATCCGCCGTGCGGCCAGACATGGCAGAATGCTGGGGATCGAAGGTGAATTTCTGGCAGATCTGAGCGCTACCGTGATCCGGGAGAGCAAGGATGGATATCCGGAGCTGGATGAGAAGAAAGAATTTATTTTCAAGGTGCTGACGCAGGAAGAAGAGCAGTTCAATAAGACCATCGATCAGGGACTGACCATTCTGGCCGGTATGGAAGAAGAACTGGGCGGTCAGGATGGCAAAACGCTTTCCGGTGAAAATGCCTTTACCCTCTATGATACCTACGGTTTCCCGCTGGATCTGACCAGGGAGATCCTGGAAGAAAAAGGATATCAGGTGGATGAGGACGGATTCCATAAATGCATGGAAGAACAGAGAAACAAGGCCAGAAAAGCCCGTAAAGTGACCAATTATATGGGAGCTGATGCTACCGTTTATGATAAGATTCCGGTAAATATCACCACGGAATTTGACGGTTACGATCAGTTGACTCTGGATTCCAAAATCACGGTGCTGACCAACGAAACAGATCTGACGGAAGCACTTTCCGATGGGGACAAGGGTACAATTATTGTGGAAAAAACTCCATTTTATGCTACCATGGGCGGACAGCAGGGAGATAAAGGAACCATCCGCTGCGCAGCAGGGGAATTTGCAGTAGAAGATACGATCAAGCTGCTGGGCGGAAAAGTGGGCCATGTGGGATATATGGTGTCCGGCATGTTAAAGACCGGCGATACCGTTACCCTGAGCGTAGATACCGCGAACCGCGGCAATACAGCGAAAAACCACAGCGCAACACATCTTCTTCAGAAAGCATTAAAGACCGTGCTGGGCAGTCATGTAGAGCAGAAGGGCTCTCTGGTTACTCCGGATCATCTTCGTTTTGACTTTGCTCATTTCCAGGCAATGACAAAAGAAGAGCTGGAAAAAGTAGAAAAGATGGTAAATCAGGAAATCTCAGAAGGACTGAGCGTTCGCACGGATGTGATGACATTGGATGAGGCGAAAAAGACGGGAGCGATGGCTCTGTTTGATGAAAAATATGGTGAGAGCGTGCGCGTGGTATCCATGGGAGACTTCTCCAGGGAACTCTGCGGCGGTACTCACGTAAAGAATACTTCCGATATCAAAAACTTCAAGCTGGTAAGTGAGTCCGGTGTGGCAGCAGGCGTGCGCCGTATCGAAGCACTGACCGGAGAGGCTGTGAGCGAATATTACAGCAGAATGGAAAAAGAAGTGGAAGCAGCGGCGGCATTATTAAAGACCAATGCATCCGGACTTCTGGAAAAAATCACTTCCCTGCAGGCAGACCTGAAAGCAGCTCTCAGCGAGAACGAAGCGCTCAAGAGCAGGCTGGCAAAAGAAGCGATGGGTGATGTAATGGACCAGGTCAAAGAAGTCAAGGGCGTGAAGCTTCTGACCTCTGCGATGGAAGGTGTGGATATGAATGGCCTTCGTGAGCTGGGAGACCAGTTGAAGGAAAAACTGGGAGAAGGCGTGATCGTGCTGGCTTCTGTAGCAGACGGCAAGGTAAATCTGATGGCAACTGCTACAGACGGTGCCATGAAAGCCGGCGCTCATGCCGGCAATCTGATCAAAGGCATCGCAGCTTTGGTAGGCGGCGGCGGAGGCGGCCGTCCTAATATGGCTCAGGCCGGCGGCAAGAATCCGGCCGGAGTCACAGATGCCCTGGCAAAAGCAGAAGAAGTGCTGCAGGGACAGATTAAGTAGCACAAGAGAGCACTAGCGGCAGGAATAATCGAGTATATGTGAACATTTACGGTCGTGTTTAAGTG
Source organism: Lachnospiraceae bacterium (assembly GCA_028689585.1). Classification (GTDB taxonomy): domain Bacteria; phylum Bacillota; class Clostridia; order Lachnospirales; family Lachnospiraceae; genus Merdiplasma. The sequence goes on from JAQVCW010000015.1 coordinate 67,700, forward strand.
CAGGTATGCTGAAAAAAATAATAGAGCAGAAGGGAAAATCTGAATATAATCAGAGTATTTCCCCTCTGCTTTTTTCATTTTAATGACAGCCGGTGAGATCGCTTGAGTGCTATAGGTACATGATACTAAGTTTAACATTCATACAGAAATACGCTGACAAATGACAACCACAGGTTATTATTTGTCTTTTTTAAAATTCATTTTTTAGCGGAATAGCGTAAAATCAGGTGTTGGTTTATAAATACGGACGGTGACTCGAGTTCCCTGATCCGGGACGCTGCAGATATTCAGAGATGAGTCCTGTCCGTAGTTTAATTTGAGCCGGTCCGAGATATTCTGCAGTGCATATCCGCCGGATTGCACAGGATCGCTGTCTGGTGGAAAACCGATTCCATTGTCTTCCACACAGAGTGTAAGATATTCATCGGAAAAGCTGGCAGAGATTCGTATGACACCGCCTGCTTCCAGCATTTCCAGACCGTGATAAATAGAATTTTCCACCAGTGGCTGCAACAGAATATTTAAAAGAGTATATGCCTCCAGTTCTTCGGGCACTTCTATAATTAGCTCGAAGCGATGATTGAAACGGACATTCTGCACGTCAAAATAACAGCGGGCCAGTTCCAGTTCTTTTTTAACCGTAGATACGGGATTCCCGTGATTTAAAGCCAGCTCAAAGAAATGGGAAAGATTCAGAACCATTTTGGCTGCATCGTCTGCGCCCGCCTTTTTGGTCATCCAGTAGAGATTATTCAGAGTATTGTACAAAAAGTGAGGATTGATCTGGGACTGCAGCATCATGTATTCCGCTTCCTTGCGCTTCAACGTTGTCTCATATAAAGAGGTGGTGAGTCGGTAATTTTCCGCAACGACAGTTTGAAAACGGTTGCCGAGCAGACCGATTTCATCGTTTAAATCAAAGGAAATTGTTGGAAAATCCTGCTGTTCCAGCTGATCAATAGCACTGGTCAGCAGATAAATCTGTTTTGTGACCCGGTAGGTAATTCCGTATGCGGCGAGAAGGCTGACGATCAGGGCAGCAAACCCCAGCAGAAGGGTGAAAAAAACAACATTCTGTTCCGCATGAGAAAGATATTCATTGGGCAGCGTACAGTAAACGGTCCATCCGGTAGTCGGATTAACGGTGGAATCAATCAGGTAATCCAGAGAGCCAATTTTGTGAAAACCGGTATCAGTATTGGACAGCTGCAGCAGCGAATGCTCCAGAGCTTCGTCCGGCTTTGTCGAAAAAACAGTATGATCATCAGAAGTAATATAGACGGCAAAATCGGACTGATTGAGTTCATTATTGCAGATATTGGAGAACAGTTGTTTATCAATACCAATGAACATATCTCCACATTTTTTCAGAGTGGTCAGACTGTTGATACTCCGGGAAAAAAAGACGCAGTTATCATCAGGAATATAAAAATCGCAGCCGTCCATCCAGAGTGTCCAGATGGAAGTATCGCGGACTGTGTGATTGCGGAAGATAAAACTTTCAAAGTCTTCCATATTAACGTTGGCATACTTTTCCCCGTAGGTAGCGGCGCTGACGTTGGTTCGGGAGTACACGGAATAGTCCTGTAATGTAACAACGGTTGAAGTAATAAAACTTTTGTTTGTCATAAGATTGATAATGCTCTTGGACAGTTCCCAACGGCTGAGTGTGCCGTTTTGTATTCCGTTCTGCAGTTCATCCGTGGCCAGAAGTGCATTGGAAGCATCTTTGATGTCACGAAAGATCAGATCAATGTTATAGCTGACGGACTGACAGATCTGGTTCATTGAATCTTCGGCAGTGTCCTTTACCTGGCGGGAGAAAGTATGCAGGGAATAGATTGTCACAATACTTAGGGGAATGAGGCAGACAACAGTAATTAAAATATACATTTTCTGTCGAATTGTACGTCCAAAACGTTTCATAAAGGACCTCCTTGGTGAAAATTAATGTTATTATACGATAAAATAGAAAAATGAACAACAGTATGACTAAAGAACATGAAATTTTCCACCATTTCATGTGCATTTAGAATATCGAAACAAATTTGATTGTGTTATGATTTCAATAGATCATTCATGAATGGACGTTTTAAGAAACAGACAGATTATCAAAACTGAGATGAGTTAATGTTCAAAAAGGAGGGTTTTACTATGAAATGTTGTAAAAAAGCAGTTAGTTTATTATTAGCAGGCACAATGGTATTTTCACTGGCAGGCAGCCTTACCGGATTTGCAGAAGGAGAAACGGCGGATGCAGCAGAAGAAGAAAATCTGGATTTCAGCAACTTTACAATTAAGGCCATTTCCAGCCGTGATACAAAAGGCGGAAATACTCAGACAATTGAAAAACTGATGAATCAGTTTGCGGAAGAACATCCAGGATTTAAATATGACTGTGAGTATATTACAGACCGTGCATCTTATCTTCAAAAACTGAAAATTCTGGCAGCCAGTGATGAACTTCCGGATTGGTTTGATGAAAATCCAACACCATTTGCCCGTACTCTCGTAGATGCGGGAAAAGTGGTAAATATGGGGGAACTGCTGAAGGAACTGGATGTTTATGATCTGTTTTATCCGGTGGCGATTACGGACTCGTCCTTCTCCGATGGGGAAATGTATTCGATACCATGGGAAGGAAATGCAGAATATTTCTGGTACAATAAGGATTTGTTTGCACAGGCAGGGGTAGAAGTGCCGAAGAGCTTTGATGAATTCCTGGATGTATGTGCAAAATTAAAGGAAAAAGGAATTACGCCGATTGCTATTGGCAATAAAGATCAATGGCCAATTTTACGTTATGCGGCTCAGATGCCATTTCGCAGAAACGGCAATGATTTTATCTATGGATTAAAAGAAGGAACGGAAAAGATGAACAGTGAGATCGGCCTGGAGTCTGCAAATTTTGTACAGACGCTGGCACCTTATTTCAATGAGGGCTGGGCAACTGCAGAGTACAATACCGCAGTCGATCTATTTGTGGGACAGAAGGCGGCAATCTATTATATGGGAACCTGGGTGCTTCCAAGTCTGGTAGATGAAAATAAAGAGCTGCTTCCGTATATTGGATATTTCAAACTGCCTACCGTATCAGGTGATACTACCACAGGCGCAGACGACTATTGGGCAAACAGCGGTATCCAGACATATGTGACTACAGAAAGTATGTGTCCGGAGATGAAGGCAGTTATAAAATATGTGGTTGAAAACTTTGCGGATACTGCATTAAGTGAATTTGACATGATTTCTTCCATGGCACCCAAGGAAACAGAAGGTCTTCCACAGGTTTATCAGGATATTATCCATGATCTGAACAATGTGGGAATTGCAGGTCAGTGCTGGGATGTACATTTGGATCCGGCTACTCTGGAAGTAACGGAAAAGGAAATTGTAAATGTGGCTCTTGGAGAAACAACTCCGGAAGATTATGCGAACAAAGTGGACGAATCGATTGCCTCCTACATCAGTTCAAAATAATATACCAAAAGAGAAAGGAGCGGCAGGCAGATGAAAAAGAAAGTGACTCCCTGGCTGTTTGTAGGTCCGGCGTTGATTGCGTATCTGCTCATTGTCATAATACCGATTATTTCATCCTTCTATTACAGTTTGTTTGACTGGAACGGTATCGGAAATATGAAGTTTATCGGTCTTGGAAATTTTGTGAAGCAGCTTCACGACAGCACCTTTCATACAATTATCAAAAATAATCTTGTCTATGCCGGAATTAATACGGTAATGCAGATATTGCTTGGAATTCTGCTGGCCATCCTGCTGATGCATCTGACAAAGGGAAAAAATCTGGTAAAAACGCTATATTTTACTCCGTGTATCGTATCCAGCATTGCTATTTGCCAAGTGTTTGAAAAGCTTCTTTCGAAAGAACCGATGGGTGTAATCAATGCGGTGCTGGGGGGGCTTGGACTGGAATCCATGCAGCGGGCGTTTACCGCCGACCCAAAGCTGTCACTGTACGTGGTGGCGTTTGTGGAGTTTTATAAGTGGTCCGCCCTGTATATGATTATATTTTACTCTGCTTTTATTTCCATCTCGGAAGACATTGTGGAAGCGGCAGTGATTGATGGTGCAAGTGGGCTTCAGCAGTATTTATATATTCGGATCCCGCTGATTCGCAATATTATCTTCGTTGCTCTTGTCATGGTAGTCAGCGGTACGCTGAAAGGGTTTGACGTATCGTATATTCTGACAAGCGGAGGGCCCGGGTACTCGAGCGAACTGGTCGCGACCTATATGTATAAGCAGTTATTCACGCAGATGAACTTTGGGTATGGCAGTTCGCTGGCCATATTCCTTGTGGTGGAATGTGTGGTGGTAGTTAGCTTATTGAAAGCTATTACGCCAAGGGATGCAGAGTGTTAGGGAGGATGGAAAATGGTTAAGAAAAAAAACAGAGTATGCAGAACAGTTTTCGGAGTTCTGGTTGCGCTTGTGCTGTTCATACAGCTTTATCCGATCTTTTATATTATAATCAGCAGCTTCAAATCTTCTGTGGATTTTGCAAACAATCCGCCCTATACACTTCCGACAGAGTTTTTTATTGGGAATTATGTGACTGCGTTTACGCAGTCACATCTTCTCAGATATTTTTTAAACAGTATTGTGATTGCGGTATTTACTCTTCTTCTTCTGGTGATATTGGGGGCTCCGGCGTCCTATGCAATTGCAAAAATTCATTTTAAATTTGATAAAGCGATACTGGCATTCTTTTTGATGGGCATCATGATTCCTACGTTTGTTACGCTGCTTCCGATGTTTCGGATGTATAATATACTAGGACTGCGGAATACATATGCTTCTCTGATTATCCCCCAGGTCGGATTTGGACTTCCCATGTGTATTTATCTGTACACAGGTTTCCTTGAATACATACCAAACTCGCTGATTGAATCTGCACAGCTGGATGGAGCATCGCAGTTTCGAACCTTTCTTTCCATTGTATTTCCACTGATGAAAAATACAACGATGACGGTACTGACCCTGAACTTTATCAACGTATGGAATGAATTTACTTTTGCCAATACCTTTCTGACATCCAATGAGATGAAAACAATACCGCTTGGTCTGATGGATTTTAACGGATTGTTCGGATTAAAAGACTGGGGAGCAATTTTTGCCGCAATTACGATTACCATGCTGCCGACACTGATCATTTATTTTATTTTGAATAAGCAGGTTATCGCTGGAATGGCAGCCGGAGCGGTCAAAGGGTGAATACCAAAAGAAGGAGCAGGATTATGGGAAAAACAGCAAAACTGACGGTTCATAAAACGTTTCAGATAGGAGAAATTTCGGAACTTCTGTATGGACAGTATTTCGAGCCTCTGGGAAGATGTCTTTATGAAGGAATGTATGACCCAAAGCATCCGACAGCACAAAAGGATGGATTCCGGGAGGATATCCGGGACCTTGCAAGGGAAATGGGAATTACGTGCTACCGGTATCCGGGCGGAAATATGTCTTCCAGTTACCGCTGGGAAGACGGCGTTGGGCCAAGAGAGAGACGCCCGGTGCGGATGGAACTTGCATGGCGTTCTATAGAAGATAATGTACTGGGAACGGATGAATGTGCCTCATGGGTAGAAAGTGTGGGTGCGCAGAGTATCATGACCGTAAATATGGGAACAAGGGGAATTGAGGCAGCCTGTGATCTGCTGGAATATTGCAACCGTGAAGGCGGCACTGCATTGAGTGAATACCGGAAAGAAAATGGACAGGAAAAGCCATATGGTATTCAGTATTGGTGCATTGGAAACGAGTTGGATGGCCCATGGCAGATTGGTCAGAAGCGCGCATCCGATTATGCATGGCAGTGCAGAGAAGTGGCAAAAGCGATGAAACGGATAGATCCTAATTTGAAGATGATCGCGGCAGGCAGCAGCAGTATGACAATGGATACCTATCCTGAATGGGATCGGGAAGTGCTCGAGACCGGTTATGAGTTTCTGGACGGTATTTCGATTCATGCGTATCTGAATCGAAAAGATTCTTTTACTACAAGCCATTACCTGTCGCAGATCAATGCATTGGAAGAATATTTAAAAACGATAGAGGCGGCCTGTCAGCTGGCAAAAGCGAAAAACCGTTCTTCCAGAGATTTATTTCTGTCGATTGATGAATGGAATGTCCAGCGTTATGAAATGGTGGTGGAAAAGGATGATTATCATCCGAATTGGGATGTGCATCCGCCGGTGCTGGAACAGAACTATACTATGGAAGATGCGCTGCTGCTTGGTTTGGAGTTAATGACATTTATAAAACACTGCAATTCTGTTAAGATTGCCTGTATGTCTCTGTTGGTCAATGCACTGGCTCCCATTAAGACACGTACAGGAGGGGAGGCATGGCGTCAGACAACATTTTATCCATTTGCGCACTGTGCTCACTATGCGAGGGGAACCCTGCTGGATATGAGAATTGAGTGTGATACCTGCCAGGATGAAGAATTTGGAACGGTTGCTCTTGTGGATGCAATCATGACAATGGACGGCGAGGATGCAGCCATATTTGTGGTAAACAAAGCGGAAAAGGAGTCTGTGCAGTGTCTGGCGTTTCTGGATGGCTTTGAAGACTATGAAATAGTGGAAGAACTGGAAATGACGCATGAGAATCTGTTCGCAGTAAATACAGAGGAGGATCCAGACTGTGTCGTTCCCCAAAAAGTAAAAAAAGCGGATTTTCAGAATGGAATGCTGTGTACAGAACTCAGACCATTCTCATGGAATGTGATTCGCCTGAAAAGAAAGCTGATGTTCAAGAAACTGGAGGGAGAAGTATGATAATATCTGATAAACAGACCTTTGCCGTTCTGATTTCTGCCGGAATATTTTTTCCACCCGAATTTGTACCCGCAGCAAGAAAGGAAATTTTGGAAGCCATCGAAGCATCCGGCAATAATGCTCTGCTGATGCCGGAAGATGCTACTGGCTACGGCGGTATTCGGACACTGGAGGAAGGAAGACGGTATGCAGAATTTTTGAAAGAGCATAGAGACGAATACGATGGAGTGATTGTGTCACTGCCGAATTTTGGGGATGAAAACAGTGCGATTCTGGCACTCAGGAACTGCGGCGTTCCCATTTTAATACAGGCTTATCCTGACAGTATCGGAAAGATGGATGTAAAACACCGGCGGGATGCGTTTTGCGGTAAACTTTCTATCATGAATCAGTTTACGCAGGCAAAGCTTCCTTTCACGGCATTTGCTCCGCATACGATTTTTCCGGAGGATCCTGAATTCATAAAGCAGCTGCAGAAATTTGCGGGAATATGCCGGGTGGTGAAGGGCATGAAGTCTGTCCGGGCAGGAGCAATTGGGGCACGTACTACTCCGTGGAAGACGGTTCGGGTGGATGAGATTGCTTTGGAAAGTATGGGAATTACCGTAGAGACAATTGATTTAAGTGATGTATTTGAAAAAATCCGCACCGTGTCAGAAACAGAACCCGATTATTTGAAAAAACTGGAAGACTACAGAAATTACGCGGACTGGGGGGAGATACCATCGGAAAGCTTCCGGACAATTGTAAAAACAGCGGTAATATTTGACCGGATCATTGACTATTATCAGTTGGACTGCCTTGGCATCCGCTGCTGGAATGAGTTTGAAGCATATCTGAAAATTTGTCCCTGTGTCATTCTGGGAGAACTGAATAACCGGGGAATTCCGGCAGCCTGTGAGGTGGATATTGCAAATGCACTGAGTATGTATGCTTTGCAGCTGGCTTCTATGCAGCCGACAGTCACGCTGGACTGGAATAATAATTATAACAGTGAAGAAAATAAATGCATTCTTTTCCACTGCGGCCCGGTACCTCGCGCCATGCTGACACAAAAACAGAAAATTGTAGATAATCCGCTGCAGGCAATGGTTCACGGTCCGGATTGTTCCTGGGGATCGAGTATGGCAAGGATTGCACCGTCTCCCATGACCTACATGAGCGCATGCACAGAAAATGGCAGATTACGATTTTATATGGGAGAAGGAAAATTTACAGGAGAAGTTATCGACGAGGACTATTTTGGAAACGCCGGGGTTGCAGAAATTCCGAATTTGCAGAATGTTCTGCTGAAGGCGGGCAGCAATGGCTTCAAACATCATGTCTCTGTTACCTGTGACACGGTGGAAGAAATTCTGAGGGAAGCATTCACAAAATATCTGGATTTTGACATCATAACATGATACATGTTTTTCCAATGGAAAAAAGCGCAGCGATAGGATATAATATGGCCTGAGGAGGACCAGCGAAGCTGACGGAGCCCTGAGGCCGTTCTGCGAAGCAGAACCAAGACGACGAAGTCAGATTGCATAATTTGTGGAACAAATTATGATAAGCCAGGAAATCCGGTGCGCAGATGGAGGAACAGGAATGAATACCATTTATATTGTCGATGATGAAAATATCGTTTTGGATGGATTGGTGAATTGGGTTGACTGGGCACAAATTGATGTAAAAGTGCTGGGAACCGCATCGTCCGGAGTTACTGCGCTCAATGAAATTTTATATTATAAACCGGATGTAGTGCTTACCGATATTCGTATGCCAGGAAAAAATGGACTGGAGCTGATCGAAGAAGTAAAGAAGACCCTTCCGGAAGTCAGTTTTATCGTGCTGAGCGGTTACAGTGAATTTGATTATGCCCAGAGAGCCATGCACTATGGTGTGAAAGAATATCTGCTGAAACCGATTGAAGAAGAAAAAGTCCTGGAGGTAGTAAAAAAGGTACTCCTGGAGCGGAAAGCCGTTGGAAGCGGTGCAATGTTTCCGGATAATCTGGAAACACCCGAAGAATGGGGACTGTTTCGAGTAATGCTCAATCCGAATCAGCCGGAAGAAAATATTCCGGCAATGACAGTTGCTGTCTGTGATATTACGGGGCATGTGGAGGAACTGAAAGATCTTGGTGAAATACTTGGAGCACTTGGTCTGGGAAAAAAAGGGATTTTTTATGCACGTAATTACATGGAATTTATTCTGCTTTTTACGGGAGAAGCAAAGAACGAGGTTTCTGAGCTTCTTCTGCAAATAGAAACAATTTTGAAACAGGCATTTCATGTTCCGGTTCATTTTGGAATCTGCAATCGGGAAGAAACGGAATGTTCTTCTTACCGCGCCTATCTGCACGCCAGACAGAGTGGTCTGTCAGCCAGATTTTATTGTGTTTCCCATCTGTCACAGCCGCAGATTTCGCAGGAGTGGTACGAAGATCCATTTCACAAAAAGGAACTGTTTGAAATGCTCTGCATGGAGAAAGAAGAGCAATACGCTTATGAACATTTTGACAGAGTATATTATTCGGCCTGTTCTTTGGGAATCAGACCGCAGCTGCTGAAACGGGAGCTGGCGGCGCTGATACAGTACCTGAATTCGGCTTTTCGGGAAAAGTATGACAAACCGGTCTTGTCAGCCAGACAACTGCAAAGTACACTCAACGCAGTCGATGATGCAGAGGACTTTTTGCAGCTGCGTGAAAATATTGATACCATTTTTCAGATGATGCAGAGATTTTATCAGGATTGCTGTCAGGATTATCAGGTAAAAACAATTAATCGGATCAAAGAATTTGTGAACGATAATGTGGATCAGGCACTGGATACGGCAATGATTGCGGACTGTGTGCATATGAGTCAGAACTACATAGGATGTTATTTTAAGAAATATACTGGAAAAGTCCTCAGTGATTATGTACTGCATGTAAAGATGGAAAAGGCAATCTGGTTTCTGGAAAATTCCAGTATGAAGATCAATCATATCGCTTCGGCTGTGGGATTTTCAGATCCTAAATATTTTTGCAAGGTATTTAAAAAATATGCTGGCATTACGGCATCGGATTATCGAAAGAAAAGGTAAATTTTGAATATCAATTGATGGCTGCAGGAAAATGCATAGGATATACTATACTGAAAATTATAATGGTGACAGGCGGTATTCAAATAAATTGAATACCGCCTGTTTTTGTCTTACAGGAAATTGCGTCCTATGAAATAAAAAGCACACCTTCTTATATATCCGGAAACAGACAAGTGAAACATGCGGTTATTTCGAACCATGTACGTGCATACTGCGGATGAAAAAATACACACCATACTAAAATATAGATCCTGTTTCCGGCGGGCGGCAAAATGATATACTTGCGGTAATTTTAAAGAAAGGCTGTGTCAAGTTTTTTATGAAAACTTGACATGCGGTGTCAGCCTATTTGCCGGAGGCAAATTTAGGATAGGCTGATGTTAAAGGAAGGTGCTGAATATGAAAACATATGTATCAGATTGTAACGTGAAAATGCAGGAGAACCAGGTGGCAGCCATTGAAAATCCGGATTATGCGCCGAAGTTGGTGAAGCTTTATCCGGAGGCACAGTTTCAGACCGTGATTGGATTCGGGGGAGCGTTTACCGAGTCAGCGGCATATATTTGGGACGGGCTTGGCGAAAAGGAAAAAGAAGAAGTGATCGATGCTTATTTTGGCGAGAATGGAAATCACTATACCTTCGGGCGGACGCATATCCAGAGCTGTGATTTCTCTCTGGGAAACAGAGCTTATCTGCAGGAGGGGGACCGGGATCTGGAGACCTTTTCCATTGAAGAGGATTTCCGCTATCAGATCCCCTTTATTAAGGCGGCGTTGGCGAAGAATAAGGACATTCAGTTTCTGGCTTCTCCGTGGAGTCCGCCTGCATTTATGAAAGATAATCAGGATATGAATCATGGGGGAAAACTGAAGAAGGAATATTATCAGAAATGGGCTCAGGTGATGGCAAATTACCTCTTGGCTTACCGCAGAGAGGGAATCAACATTCAGAGAGTGACCGTGCAGAATGAGCCGGCTGCGGTACAGACCTGGGATTCCTGCCTGTATACGGCGGAAGAAGAGGGCGCTTTTGCGGTGAATTATCTGAGAAAGGAGCTGGATCAGGCCGGATTGTCCGAGGTGAAGATTCTGGTGTGGGATCACAACAAGGACCTGATCGTGGAACGTGCAGAGGGAAGTATGTCTGTTCCGGGAGCGGATGAGGCAGTAGCTGGCTTCGCATTCCACTGGTATACCGGGGATCATTTTGAAGCGCTGGATTACGTGGGCAGAAAATATCCGGATAAGGAATTGATCTTTACGGAGGGCTGTGTGGAATATTCCAGATTCAGCGATGATCAGACAGCAAATGCACAGATGTATGCCCATGATATGATCGGAAATTTAAAAGCGGGCATGAATGGTTTCCTGGATTGGAACCTTCTGCTGGATATGCAGGGAGGACCTAATCATGTGGGAAATTTCTGCGACGCACCTATTATGTGTGACGTAAAAGAAAACAAAGTGGTGAAAAATCTTTCTTATTATTATATTGGACATTTCAGCAGATTCATTCAGCCGGGGGCAGTGCGCATTCTTGCCACATCATCCCAGAAGGATACGGAGACAGTGGCGTTTCAGAATCCGGACGGAACCATTGCGGCAGTAGTGTTGAATGAAAGTGATCAGACACAGGAATTCTATCTGAGCTGCGGCAGACAAAGCTGGAAGATCGAAATGCAGCCACATTCCATTTTGACTGCATGCCTGGATTGAGAAAATACAAGCTTCGGAATAGGAGAAAAAGACAGAATGAAATATCAATTCTTAGATGATATGGGCAGCTTCGAAGCAAGCGCAGCGGAAACGGTCAGCTATCTGTATCTGCCCTTGGCAAATGAGGCTGGTGTCATGAGCAGCATTACACCGGACGGACACGGAGACAGCAAATTGTCACAGGAACGTTTCCTTCTGGAACCGGCTGTGGTGGAGAGCCTGCAGGAAAGTATGGTAAGCCGGAATTTCTGGTGCTGTATCCAGGGGGAGGACCTTCCCTGGTCGGCCACCGGATATTCCCTGTGGCAGTTGGCAGAGAAGATGGGCGGTCAGACAAGGGGCACCGGAAAAGCGGGAACGGCGGGAGCAGCCATGAACGCCGGGAATGCAGACGATACAGGCGATACCATGAAAGCCGGTCTGCTGTGGCAGGAAACAACTCGGCAGAATGAGAACACCGGACTGGAAGCCAAAGTATTGAATTTCTGCCCGTCAGCCAATGAAAAGGCAGAGATCATGAGAGTGAGCCTGACGAATCGGGGGGAGCATCCTGTTACATTCTGTGCGGTGACGGCTATTCCGGTCTACGGCAGAGGTGCGGACCACATCAGAGACCACCGCCATGTAACCTCCCTGCTGAACCGCATTGCGGTGAAGACCTGGGGAATCGAAGTGAAGCCCACCATGGTTTTTGACGAAAGAGGCCATCATGAGAATGAAGAATTCTATGGCGTCTATGCTGCCTGCAGTGACGGAAGCAGTCCGGTGGGTGCATATCCTGCGGTAGAAGGATTTGTGGGAGAAGGAGGCAGCCTGCTGGCACCCCAATCCCTCATGAAGGTACTGAAGAAGGAATGGAAGGGAAGCTGTATGCTTCCCGGGACGCAGATCGATGGATACGAAGCCATAGGCGCTCTGCAGTTTCCGGAAAAGACACTGGCGCAGGGAGAGAGCTGCAGCTATTTTGTGGTATTGAGCTACGACGGAGCCGGAAAGCAGTATCTGGAAGAAGAGGCGGTCACTCTGGCACTGGAAGAGAACAAGGCTTACTGGGCAGAACAGGCAGCGCTTTCCATCAGCAGCGGCGACAAAAGCTTTGACGGCTGGATGCAGTGGGTGAGTACACAGCCCACCTTTCGCAAGCTGTTTGGATGTTCTTTTCTGCCGTATCATGACTATGGAAGAGGCGGAAGAGGCTGGCGTGACTTGTGGCAGGACTGCCTGGCGCTGCTGCTGCGGGATCCGGAGCAGGTGAGAGAAGAGCTCCTTTCTTATTTTGCCGGAGTGCGTTCGGATGGAAGCAATGCCACCATTATCGGAAACCGTCCGGGCGAATTTAAGGCAGACCGGAATAATATTGTGCGGGTATGGATGGATCACGGCTACTGGCCCTTATTTACCGTGAGCCTCTATCTGAATCAGACAGGGGATTATTCATTTTTGCTGGAAGAAAATACTTATTTTAAAGACCGTCAGCTCTGCAGGGGTGAGGAAAAGGATGAGCAGTTCCTGCCTGGGATGGATCCGTTTTTGCAGCAGGAAAATGGAAAAAGATATCGGGGAACCGTGCTGGAGCACCTGCTGATCCAGCAGATCACTCAGTTCTTTGATGTAGGAAGCCACGGACATATGCGTCTGAGAGGCGCGGACTGGAACGATGCACTGGATATGGCTTCGCAGCAGGGAGAAAGCGTGGCATTTACGGCGGCTTATGCAGGCAATCTGCATACGCTGGGAAGCATCCTGAAAAAGCTGCAGGAAAAAACAGGAATTCAGGAAATTTCGTTGTGCGAAGAGGCAGGGGAGCTGCTGCTGACCGAGGCCGGATTCTATGGCCAGGTTTTCAAAAAGCAGGAATTGCTGCGCAGCTACTGCAGAAAAACCGGAGTGAAGATTGGCGGAAGAAAGGTGAACATCTCGGTGGAGAAGGCCGCAGCGGCTCTGGAAGCCATGGGACTGTGGATACAGAAGCATATCAGGAGCACCGAACTGGTGTCCGATGGAAAAGGACATCACTGGTTCAACGGATATTATGACAATCACGGAAGACAGGTGGAGGGTGTCCGCAGCAATGGCGTCCGCATGATGCTCACCAGCCAGGTATTTACCGTTCTGTCGGGAACGGCGGCGGACGAGCAGGTGGAAGAGATCATCCATGCGGCAGACCACTATCTGTATGCTCCTCAGGTGGGGGGCTACCGGCTGAACACCGATTTCCATGAAGTGAAAATGGATATGGGAAGAATGTTTGGATTTGCCTATGGACAGAAGGAAAATGGCGCTGTTTTCTGCCATATGGCCGTGATGTACGCCTATGCGCTGTACACCAGAGGCTTTGTGAGAGAAGGCTATAAGGTGATCGATGCGCTGTATCAGCAGAGCCGCAATGCAAAGGTCAGCCGGATCTTCCCCGGTATTCCGGAATATTTTAACGGAGATGGAAGGGGGATGTATCCTTATCTGACCGGTGCAGCGAGCTGGGTGGTGCTGACCGTGCAGACACAGATGTATGGAATCCGGGGAGAGGGCGGTGATCTGCTGCTTTCACCGAGACTGCTGCTGGAGCAGTTTGATCAGGAAGGAAAGGCGGCTTTGCAGTGCAGGTTCCGGGGACATACCCTGAAGGTTATTTATGAAAATGGCTATGGAAAAGAGATCGGGGATTATGAATTGACGGAAGTCACGGCAGGCTGTGAGAGTTTCACCTGCGGCACAAACGGATGCCGGATACCGGCAGTCTGGTTTGACGGACAGGAAGAGGGAAGCATTATCGAGATTCACGGCACCTTGGAATAGAGCAGAAAATACAAAAATGTGAGTTTCGCAGAAGGAACAGGAGAACAGACATGTTAGATGCAAATCATCAGTTTATCATAGAAAATTTTCAGAAAAAGCCATTGTTTTACAGCTTTCTTCCGGGCATCGGCGGAAAGCGGGGAATCCCCATGTGGTGCTGCTATCTAAACAGGGGACAGGGTATCGCCAGCTTTGGTGTGCAGGATAAGGAGCATTCTATTCTGGAATTCTGCCCGGCCCATCAGGCAGCCCAGCGGACACCGCTTCAGGGCTTTCGTACTTTTGTGAAATCAGAGGGAACGATGCAGGAGCTGTTTGCGGGGAACGGCTGGGACAAGGCCGGGACAGAAGCGGCGCACTCTGCCGGAGAGCATCGGGAAACCAGGATGGAGATCGGCATGAACAGCCTGCGGCTGGAAGGAACCTGGGAGAAAGAAGGAATTGGCTGTACCGTAGAGTATGAGACCGTTCCCGATTCCCCTTATGCGGCATTGATGCGGAAAGTGACCTTCCAGAACTGCTCCGGTGAAAAAAAGGCGTTGGAGGTGCTGGACGGACTGGCAGAGCTGCTTCCTTACGGAGTAAAAATCACACAGATGAAGGAGATGGGGCAGACGGCCAAGGCCTGGATGCAGGTGACGAATCTGGAGGAACGGCTTCCAAGCTTCTGTGTCCGCGCCAGTATCGAGGACAGCACTCAGGTACAGAAGATGGAAGGGACCGTATTTGCCATGGCAGAAGCGGATGGTCAGCTCTTATATCCGGTGGTGGACCGTTCGCTGGTATTTTCCTATGATACCTCCTGCCAGTATCCTTACGGCTTTGCGGACAGCCGGGCGGCATCGGATACTGCTTTGGAGAACCGGGAGCAGATAACCTGCAATGAGGTGCCCTGCTGCTTCTTTCGCTGCCGCAAAACGCTGGAAGCAGGAGAGACACTGTGCATCCGGGAACTGTACGGCATGACCCATCAAAAAGAGCAGCTTCCTGCAATTCAGAGAGATTTCCTGACCTTTGGATGGTTCGAAGAGAAACAAAACAGTGCAAAAGAGCTGCCGGGGCAGTTGACAGCGCCCATTGCTTCTACCACAGGGAATGCCGTATTTGATGCCTATGGACGCCAGACATTTCTGGATAATCTGCTGCGGGGCGGATTTCCGGAGCGAATCGGAGACGAGGTATTATATATTTATTCCAGAAAGCATGGGGATATGGAACGGGATTACAACTTCTTTTCCATGGAGCCGGAATATTTTTCCCAGGGAAATGGCAATTTCAGGGATGTGAATCAGAACCGCCGCTGTGATGTGCAGTTTTTCCCATGGGTGGGAGATAAAAATCTGAAACGGTTCTACAATGCACTGCAGTTGAACGGATATAATCCTCTGGGAGTGGAAAAAACTGTTTATGTAACACCGGAGGGAGCGGAAAAAACACCGGGCGAAATTTATGCAGAACTGCTGGAGGAGAGGAAGACTTCTGAAAACAAAGCACAGGCAGTGGAGGTTGGCAGGGAACAGCCTGCAGAGGATCTGGAAGGGGAATTTGCCCGCCGCCTTTCCTCCTGCACCAAAAAGGAGGGCTGCAGCTTTCTGGAAGGCTACTGGAGCGATCACTGGACCTATAATCTGGATCTGCTGGAATCATATCTGGCGATTTATCCGGAACGGAAAAAGGAAGTTCTCTATGAGGACTGCAGCTATACCTTTCGCCAGGCGGAAAACCGGATTCTGCCCAGGGTGAAGCGGTATGCAAAGGCGAAATCCGGGATCCGTCAGTATCAGTACCTGAAAAAAAATGAAAACTGTGAAAAGGACGGGGCATTAAAGGATCAGAAGGGGAATGAGGTCCGTCTGTCCCTGATGGGAAAACTGCTCTGCCTTGCAGTGGTGAAAATGGCTGCACTGGATCCTTATGCCATGGGAATCGAGATGGAGGGCGGAAAACCGGGCTGGTATGATGCACTGAATGGCTTGCCCGGACTTTTGGGCTCCTCCATGGCAGAAGCTTATGAACTGGAACGGCTTCTGGAATACATGGAAAAGATACTGGAGCAGCAAACGGGGACTGTCACCATACCGGTGGAGGTTCTGGAGCTGGCCGGTGTCATCCGTCAGGCCGGAGACGATTATGCTGTGGAGCTGGCTGAGCAGGGAGCGGCAGTGAACTTTTGGAACTGCATCAATGATGCAAAAGAAAGCTTCTGGGAGAAAACAGCAGAATGCATTCAGGGTGAACTGCAGGAGGCGGACAGCAGAAAAATATCCGGTTTTCTGGAAGCTTACCGGAAAATACTGAAGCTGGGAAGAGAAAAATCCGGTAAGATCAGTCCAAACGTGCCGGCCACCTATTACTATTATGAAGTGCTAAAGTATCAGGAGACGGCAGAAGGCATCCTGCCGCTGCAATTTTCAGTGAAGCAGACACCGGATTTTCTGGAAGGAGCAGTACACCTTCTGAAGCTGGAGGGATCAGGAGAAGAGCGAAAGCAGCTCTACGAAAAAATCAGGAATAGCAGACTGTATGACAGAGAACTGGAAATGTATAAAGTGAACGCTTCCCTCTCGGACGCTTCCTTTGAACTGGGAAGAGCCTGCGCATTTACCCCGGGCTGGCTGGAAAATGAATCTGTCTGGCTTCATATGGAATACAAATATCTTCTGGAGCTGTTGAAATCAGGAATGTATCAGGAATTTGCAGAAGATTTCCACAAGGCGGCCGTTCCATTTCTGCCGGAAGAGCAGTATGGCAGAAGTGTACTGGAAAATTCATCCTTTATTGCCAGCAGTGTCAATCCCAATCCGGCGGTCAGAGGAAGAGGCTTCGTGGCAAGACTCAGCGGCTCCACAGCAGAATTTCTGCAGATGTGGCAGATTATGATGTTTGGACAGACGCCGTTTACCTGTGAAAATCAGGAACTGAAGCTGGAATTCCGGCCATTTATCCCGAAGTATCTGATCGGAGAAGCAAAAGAGATCAGTGCCTGCTTCCTTGGAACCACGCGGGTGTGCTATTATCTGCCGGATCAGGAGAGCCTGTACCCGGGCACGTATCAGATCAGCGAATACCGGATAACCTGGAAAGAAAAAGGCACAGAAAAGCCGGATGAAATAACCGGAAGGACAGCGGAAGCGGTGCGCGCAGGAGAAGCGACAGAGATTGCAGTGATTTTGAAACGCCGGCAGTGAAGTACGAAAAAATGACACCTTAATAAAATTCGAGTCATTATGCAAAGAAACTTTCTTTTCTATAATAAAAACATATTCAGCAAAGAAGCTGATGTTCATCGCAAGGAGGAAGAGAACATGAGAGCAAGAAAAATTTCAGCAATGTTGATGGCAGGTGCAATGGTACTGAGCCTGACTGCATGTGGAGGCGGAACAGATAAGACCACCGAAGCTGCAAAAACCGAAGAGCCGGCAGCTACGGAAGTAAAGACCGAAGCTACGACCGAAGCAAAGACAAAAGAGGCTGCTGAGGAAGAGACAGATGCAGAGGGAAACAAGATTGCAGTTGCCGGAAATCAGGATGCAGAACAGAAGCTGGTTATCTGGACACTGTCAAATGACCTGAAACAGTTCGCAGGTCATTACTGTGAGAATCATCCGGACGTACAGATCGAGACCGTAGTAATCGCACCGGCGGATTATCCGACTAAAGTACAGGCTGCTATGAGAGGAAGACAGGCAGAACCGGATATCATCGTAGGTGAGCCGCAGATGCTGGAAACCATGTACGAAGCAGGTTATTTTGAAGACCTGAACCAGGAACCGTACAACGCACAGGATTATGCAGACCAGGAAGTAGATTACGCATGGCAGATCGGCCAGGATGCAGACGGCATCCAGAGAGCTATCACCTATCAGATCACTCCGGCAGGCGTATTCTACAGAAGAGATATTGCAGAAAAAGTATTCGGAACCTCAGATCCGGAGGAAATCGGAAAACTTTTCGCGGATTATGACACCATCAAGACAACCGGCCAGACACTGAAGGATGCCGGATACAAGATCTTCGCGTCAGAAGGTGAAATGAACTACTGGGCAGGCGATTCCGCATGGGTAGTGGATGGCAAGCTGAATGTAGATCAGGATCGGAAAGACTATATGGATCTGTGCGTATACCTGTATCAGAATGATATGACAGCATATGTGGACGCATGGTCCACCACCTGGTACAATGCAATGGCAGGCGAGATCCCGGTGATCGATGCAGATACCAGCGTATGGGATGACGCAGCAATGGCAGAAGCAGAAAAGAGCGGCAATACAACAGAAGTATTCGCATACGGACTTCCTACCTGGGGAACTCTGGTAATGAGAGATAACGTAAAAGACCTTTCCGGTCAGTGGGGCGTTTGCTCCGGCCCGTCTTACGGATTTGGCGGCGGTACCTATATCGGCATCAGCGCACTGAGCGAGAACAAAGACCTGGCATGGGATTTCCTGAAATCCACCACATTGGATGCAGATACCCTGAACTGGTGGGTAGATGTTTCCGAAGGGGATGTAGTATCCTTCCTGCCGGTACTGGAACAGCATAAGGATGATGAAAATCAGGTTTACGGCGGAGAAAAACTGTATGATTTCTTCCTGAAACAGGCAGAAGGCATCGATACCTCCAGAATTACAAAATACGATGAACCTCTGAAAAAGGCATGGGGCGAAGCAATCACGGCAATCAAGACCGGTACCATGGATGAAGAATCAGCGATCAGCAACTTCTACGATGTAGTAGAGTCCACTTATCCGGAACTGACAGTAGAAAGATAACATGATCCATTAAGGCACAGAAAGAATTGAACTTCTATTGTTTTAAAAATTGATGAAAATTTCGGAGAGTGCAGGTTAAAAACAAGAGTGCAGCGCGCTGCATCAGAATTTTGACCTGCACTCTCTGACAGTAAAATTCAATTGGATCAGCGCCTCCCGCACCTGGATTTGAGAAAGGAGAAATTCATGGATAAGAAAATTAAGCCCCAGAAGAAAAAAGACTTAAACCGGACGGCTTATTTCTTCATTTTACCATTTGTGATTACATTTCTGGTATTCAGCGTATACCCGGTTGTACGTACTCTGTATCTGAGTTTTACGGACTACAAGGGGTTTGGAGTACCCGATTTAACCTGGCTGGATAACTATGCCAGAGTATTTAAGGATAAATTCTTCTGGCGCGCTCTGTTTAACACAGTGCGTATCTGGGGCGTCAACATCGTGCTCCAGCTTGGACTGGCATTTCTGCTGACAATTGTCTTCAGCGATATTAAATACAAGGTGCGGGGACTTTCCATCTACCGTGCACTGTTCTACCTTCCCAATCTGATCGCCGCTACTTCCGTAGCTTTCCTGTTCAAAACTCTCCTGGACTGGAAGTACGGCACGGTTAATCAGATGCTGGTGGGCAGCGGACTGATGAATTCGGCAACCAACTGGCTGGGTTCCACCGTGACGGCACCTCTGGTGGTAGCCGTGATCAGCGCCTGGATGTGGTTCGGCAATTCCTTTATCATGCTGATGGCAGGAGTGCAGGGCATCAACAAGGATTACTTTGAGGCGGCCGCGATTGACGGAGCCGGCCGCTGGAAAGTATTCGCAAAGATAACCGTACCGCTGCTGAAACCGATCCTTCTGTATGTGACGATCACTTCTCTGATCGGCGGACTGCAGATGTTCGATATTCCGTTCCTGATGTGCGGCGGAACCATCGGAAATCCATCCGGTTCTACTCAGACCGTGGTTATGTACCTGTACAAATTTGGCTTCGAGACAAATCAGGTGGGCTTTGCTTCCGCAATTGCTTATGCCCTGTTTATGATTATTCTGGTTCTGTCCGTGCTGCAGTTCAAATGGATGAATAAGAAGGAGAAGTGAGTCTATGGCAACGAAAATAAAAAGAACATTACTTTATATTGCACTGACTCTTCTGGCTATATGCTGTATGATACCGTTTGCACTCATGATCATAAATGCCACCAGAACCGGAAGTGAAATCGCGAATTCCTTCAGCCTGGTGCCGGGTAAGGCACTGGCGGATAACTGGGCTACGCTGTCCTCCTATTTTGACTTGTTCAAAGGAATGAGAAACAGTCTGATCGTGGCTATCCCGGCCACTCTGCTAACCGCATATTTTTCGGCAATGACCGCATATGCGATGACAGTATACAAATTTAAAGGAAACAAGCTGCTCTTTGGAGTCATTGTGGTATTTATGATGATCCCTGGTCAGTTGAGTCTGATCGGATTTTATGACCTGGTGACAAATCTGCGCCTGGTAAACTCTTACCTGCCGCTGATCCTGCCGTCCATAGCAGTTCCGGGAACGGTATTTTTCCTTCGTCAGTACTGCGAGACGGTGCTGCCGATGCCATTGCTGGAAGCAGCCAGAATGGACGGAGCCAGTGAACTTCACATTTTCCACAAAATCGTGCTGCCGATCCTATCACCCGGTATCGCTACCATGTCCATCGGCGCATTCATCGGAAACTGGAACAGTTACCTGATCCCGTTGATCCTGCTGAATTCTCCGGATAAATTTACCCTTCCGGTTATGATTGCTTCTCTGAACTCATCCACGGATATTATGAGAAACCAGGGTGCCATCTATCTGGCAGTAGCGATTTCGGTCATTCCTATTCTGATCGCGTTTGCATTCTGCTCCAAGTACATCATCGGAAGCATTACGGCAGGCGGTGTCAAGGAGTAAAGGCCGGGGTTGTGGAAACCAGGCAAAAATGATATATTAGTTTCTGAATAAAATTTCTGGCAGCAGGGCGGGTGGAGCACACTTTGCCCGGCTGCTATCTGTGGTTTTGACAATCCGTGTGAAAATACAGTATAGGGAGAGCGTATGAGCGTGAAGAGATGGAAGGGAATGGCGGGCATATGCCTGCTGACAGCAGGGATACTGACAGGCTGCGGCGAGGGCGCCGGAGGAACACAGGAAGCAGCGGCTCCGGCGGTTTCCCTGGACTGGTATGTGAATTTTTCCTGGTACTCCACTACCTGGGGGAAAAATCTGGTGTCCAGGGCGATTACGGATAAGACAGGTGTAACGATCAACTATATCGCGCCGAAGGGCTCTGAAAAGGAAAAGCTGAATGCCATGATGGCATCGGACACCCTGACGGATCTGCTGACGATCGGATGGTGGGAAGATGAGTACAAGGAGCTGGTGAATCAGGGAAAGGTCTATGATCTGAAGGAGCTGGCCAGCCAGTATTGTCCGGAATTCAACGAAGTGATCAATCCCGTGACCGCAGACTGGTATACGGATTCTGCCGGAAGCCTGTATGCCTATCCCAATTCTTCCTATACGCCCCAGGACATGGAGCAGTACGATAATCTCTATTCCAATCAGAATTTCCTGGTGCGAAAGGACATTTACGAAGCGCTGGGCTCACCGGATATGACCACTCCGGAAGGCTTTATGGATGCGGTGCGCCGTGCGGCGGCGCAATATCCCCAGGTGGACGGCCAGCCGCTGATCCCCATCGGCTCCGATGAATTTACGGAAAACGGATGCAATTCCTTTGAAAATTATCTGCTGAGCTTTCTTGCGGTGCCCTATGAAAAGGACGGTGCTTACTATGACCGGACCACGGATCCGGATTATCTGGCCTGGCTCAGGGTGTTTCGCCAGATGGGGCAGGAAGGGTACCTGAAAAATGATATTTTTATCGACAAGCGTTCCCAGTTGGAGGATAAGATCGCGGACGGACGGTATTTCTGCCTGTTTTATCAGAACATGGATATCGCCGTGCAGCAGAGAATGCTGCAGCAGAAACATCCGGAATGGATCTATGTAGCGGTGGACGGACCGAAAAATGCTGCCGGGGACGATCCGGTGCTGCCGATCGCCGGGATTCATGGATGGACGGTTACCATGATCCCGAAGACCTGCAAGGATCCGGAGCAGGCGATCCGGTTCCTCACCTATCTGATCAGTGAGGAAGGGCAGAAAATGCTGTATCTGGGTGTGGAAGGCGAGATGTATCAGATGGCGGATGGCAAGCCTCAGGTGAAGCCGGAGGTGACAGAACTGCTGAACAAAGACCGTCTGGCCTACGATGAAACCTATGGTGCGGATGATACCTACTGGATGCTGCAGAACAATGCGATGCAATTGCAGTGGGAGTACAATACCGGGGATCCTATTTCCCAGATGAAGCAGTATACTTATCCATATGTGGCTTATACAGGGCAGTATGATCTGGATTTTTCCGAAGATGTGGAAAATAACCGGTTGTATGTAAAAATGCAGCAGTTGTGGGGCAGTGCGCTGCGGGATCTGCTGCTGGCGGAAAGTGACGCCCGGTTTGATGCGCTGCTGCAGGAATATCTGGAAGTACGGCAGGCGGAGGGGTATGATGCATTCGCGGTGGCAGCCACCGAAGAATATCGCCGGAACAAGGAAAAACTGGGGTTGACGGATGAATAAGATTAAAAATTACTGTAAGGGACTGAAGCTGAACCAGAAGTTCAGTATTGTGATTGCAGTGCTGGTATTCCTTCCGATGATTATATTTTCCTGTCTGCTGTTTGGAAATATGAGGGACCGGATCATCAGCCAGGCTCAGTCGGAAGCGGATTACTATGTATCGGAAAATATCATTGCAGCTCAGAAGGTGGTGGAGATGTGCAATATGTCCACTCAGACCTTTCTTAACAATCAGGAGCTGCAGCAGTTTCTGACCCGTCTTATGGAGGGGGAGGAGATTAGCACCAGAGAATACATGGATTTTTCGGAAAACAATATTTCCATGCTGGAGCGTCTGGTCAACAGCAATCCCTATCTTTACTATATCTGTGTCTATGCGGAAAATAATGATTTTCCGGAAATGGTGCCCATACTTTATCATGGAGAACGGGCAGAGCGGGCGGACTGGTACCATACCTATCAGACAGGGGAGTGGCAGTATGACTATCCGGACCGGCTCCATTCCTATTCCCGCATGAACGAATCCGGTCATCTGATGGCTCTGGTCAGCGACCTTACCAACAGTGACGGAGAAAAAGTGGGTATCGTAGAAGTGGCGGTGGCCATGGATGAAGTATTTGAGAAGCTCTATGACGAAACAGAGGGTGTCTGGGCCTGTCTGGAGGCCGGGGATGGAACCGTCTACGGTGGAGCGGATGAAAAATGGACAGGGAAACAGAGCGAGCTGCTGAAGGAAGCGGATCAAATGCAGTCAGGGAGCAGCCGGCATCTGAAAATGGACGGGGAGGATATTATTCTGACCGTTCAGAAGATAGACGGACTGGGGGCCAGTTATCTGCAGGTAAACAGTCTAAAGGAGCCTCTGGGGAAAATAAATCTGCAGAGAAATCTTCTGCTGGCCCTGCTGGCAGGCAGCTTTTTGGGCATGGTGCTGATCATCAAACGGCTGGTGAAGGTGCTGCTGGCAGGATTTTACCGGATTCTCCAGGGGGTAAGGCAGGTGCAGAACGGCCGGCTGGATACCAGAATTCATGAAGAGACCAGAGATGAGGTGGGCGAGCTGGGATGCCAGATCGATCAGATGCTGGACCGCATTCAAAAGCTGATGACAGAAAATATCAATCGGGAAGTGCTGGTGAAAAATACAGAAATTAAAGCGCTTCAGAACCAGATCAACGCCCATTTTATTTATAATGTGCTGGAGTCTGTTAAAATGATGGCGGAAATTTCCGAGGAATATGATATTTCGGATGCGGTGACCGCGCTGGGAGAACTGCTGCGCTATGGCATGAAATGGGTGTCGGGAACGGTGGAGATCAGTCAGGAGCTGGAGTACATTAAAAATTATGTGCAGCTAATGAATCTGAGATATGATTTTATCATCCGGCTTTCTATATCACTGCCGGATTTTGTCTATGGACAGCAGATACCGAAAATGTCGCTGCAGCCCATTATTGAGAATGCCATCTGTCACGGGATAGAGGATATGGATCAGGACGCGGTGATCTACATCAAGGGAGAAGATCTGGGAGCGGATTACCGGATCGAGATTACGGACTCCGGAATTGGAATGTCACCGGATAAAAAAGAAATCCTGGAAAAGAAGCTGCGGGGCGAGCTGGAGGTCAGCGGAGGCTCCGGCAATGGCATCGGGCTGAAAAATGTGCAGGATCGGATCCGGCTGGAATTTGGCCCGGGCTACGGTCTCAGCTTTTATTCCAAAGAGGGCTGTTATATGAAGGTGAGCATTCTGCTGCCAAAGACGAATGTACAGGGAAACGGTGAGAAAAATGAAAACATTATTGATTGTGGAAGATGAAAAGATGATCCGCAGCGGGATTGCAGTTATGGTCAAACGCAGCAGCGTACCGGTGGAGGAAGTGCTGGAGTGCCGAAATGGTGTGGAGGCGCTGGAGCTTTTGAAAAAGCATCCGGTGGATGTGATGTTTACTGATATCAAGATGCCGAAAATGGACGGAGTGGAGCTGGTAAAGCAGCTTGAGGATCTGCCGAACCGGCCGCTGGTCATTGTCATCAGCGGTTACGATGATTTTTCCTATACGGTGTCCATGCTGCAGTGCGGCGTGCGGGATTATATCCTGAAGCCGATTAAGAGAGAAAAGGTAGAAGAGATTTTATTGAAGCTGGAAAAGGAACTGGAGAAAAAGCAGGCGGAAATCCGGGATCAGAATCAGAACTTCAAGAATCAGGTGAAGTACTTTCTGCATACGTCCCAGATTATGGAGGAAGAGTGGCAGTCCGCTAACCGGCAGTTCGAACGGATCTTTGGCGGGAAACCATATCGGATCGTGCTTGGCGGGGGCAATCAGAAGCCGGTGGGAAATTGTCAGCTTGAGCTGGGAACGCTGGATGAAGAGCAGGTATTTTTCCTCACCGAAGAGCAGACGGAAGAATGGAAGCAGTGCAGCGAAAAATGCGGGCTGGGATTTTCTGCCGGACATGTGGAGTTCCGGGAGTGCGGAACGGCGCTTGCACAGGCAAAGAGCTTTCGCAGGATCGCCTTTATAAAAGAGAAGAAATATGCCGGATTGGAGGATGCCGGGGCCCATAAAGAAGAGGGAACGGAGGGGATCCCGGAGCAGTTTGTGGAGCAGTTTATTCAGCAGTTTCCCACGGATCGCGGGCCGGAAGCGCTTCGGCAGCTGCAGCAGTATTTCTTTCAGGCAAAGCATCAGGACCTGCAGACGGATCAGTTCCTGATGGTGGTGTCGGATATCCAGAGAGCCATGCTGAAAAAATATGGCGCATTTGCTCCTGAAGAGACCAGAAAGCAGGGCGAAAGGCCGATTCTGTACTGGAACCTGGCGAAGGATTATCTGGAAGCCCAGGAGAACTGGATGAAATCCGCGTGGCAGAACCTTCAGGAGCAGTTTGGGGAGAACCAGAATCAGGCCAGGATAAGGGATGCACAGCGCTACATTCAGGAAAACTTTTCCAGAGACATCAATATGGCGCTGGTATCCAACCATGTATCCATGAACTATTCCCTGTTCTCCATCGCCTTTAAGGAATACACCGGCACCAATTTTGTGAATTATCTGAAAAACATCCGCATGGCTGAGGCGAAGCGTCTTCTGGAAACCACAGATGAAAAAATACTGGAAATCAGCAGGCAGGTGGGCTATGATAACGAGAAGCATTTTATGAAAACGTTCAAGAATATCTGCGGCATTTCGGCCAGTGAATACCGGAAGAATATAGCGGCATTTGGGGAGAAATAGGCTGGCAGGCCAAAAGCAGGGAGTGGATAATTTTATAAAATTCTTCAAAAAGTGTTGACGAACTGCAAAAATATGCTATAATACATATTAGTGCAGTAAAAATACCCAGACAGTTGTATTATGCACAATCTACAACTGGAGGGAGGTTAGGTGTGAGACAATGTCAAATGTAATCGTAAAAGAGAATGAGACTTTGGATAGCGCTTTACGTCGTTTCAAAAGAAACTGCGCAAAAGCTGGTATTCAGCAGGAGATTCGTAAGAGAGAACATTACGAAAAGCCAAGCGTAAGACGTAAGAAAAAATCTGAAGCTGCTCGTAAGCGTAAATTTAACTAATGTGCAGTTAAAGTCCCTGGTCCCGTGTGACCGGGGACTTTTTATCTCACAGGAAGTGGGGCCTATGGTTTAAAAGCACTTCGAGAATAAAAGCTGTACTGCCCGAAATATTGGAATTGAGGTGTGCTTCGTACACCTCGCAAAAATCTAAGGGAGAATATATGCAGAAATTTTTAAAGCGGCTGTTTAGCAGACTGTTTTTTGTGGGGATTTCGATAGTAATTCAGATACTTTGGTTTATTGGATTTGTCTATCTGCTGGGAAGCCGTTACCGGATCTTTTCTTCGCTGATGCAGGCGGTCTGTATTATCGCGGTTTTGTGGATTGTAAATAAGCGGATCAATCCGGCTTACAAGCTGGCCTGGACGATTTTGATTCTGGCGGTACCTGTGGTGGGAGCGGCAGTTTATCTCCTGTTTGGAAGATCCCGTGTTGCAAAAGAGATTGAGGAAAACTTTAATAGTGCATCTGCAATGAGTAAAAAAACTCTGCAGGAGCATCCAAGATATCGAAAAGAACTGGAGGAGCTGGATCCCAGAATTAATAAACAATCCATTTATCTGAGAGATTATGCGCGGTTCCCTCTCTATGAAAACACAAAAACCGAATATTTTCCGGTAGGCGAGCTTCTTTATAAGAAAATGATAGAGGAGCTGGAAAAGGCGGAACACTTTATTTTCCTGGAATATTTTATCATTGACCGGGGAGAGATGTGGCAGAGCATTCTGGATATTCTGGAGGAGAAGGCGAAGCAGGGGCTGGATGTGCGGCTGATCTACGATGATGTGGGCTGTGTGAGCACACTGCCGGCGAAGTTTTATGAAGAAATCCGGGCCAGAGGCATCCAGTGTGAGGTGTTCAACCGCTTCCGTCCGGTGGTATCTGTCATTTTAAATAACCGGGATCACCGGAAAATTATGGTGATTGACGGCCATACCGGTTTTACCGGAGGAATTAACCTGGCAGACGAATATATTAATAAAAAAATCCGGTTTGGCTACTGGAAAGACAACGGCGTTATGCTCAAGGGCGAAGCGGTGTGGAACTTTACCGTGATGTTTTTGCAGATGTGGAGTGTAATCCGGGGCAATATGGATGAATTATCAGATCTGTCACAATACCGCTGCCACAGCTACTATGCCGGGAAATTTGAAGACGATGGCTTCGTTCAGCCATACAGTGATACGCCTCTGGACCATGAGACCGTGGGTGAAAATGTTTATCTGAACATCATCAACCAGGCGAAAAAATATGTCTATATTTTCACTCCCTATCTGATTATTGATAATGAAATGATGACCTGTCTTTGTCTGGCCTCCAAGGGCGGCGTGGATGTGCGGATTGTGACACCGGGAATCCCGGACAAGAAGATTGTCTTTTTACTGACGCAGTCCTATTATGAGCAGTTGATTGATGCAGGCGTAAAGATTTATGAATATACACCGGGATTTTTGCATGCAAAATCCTTTGTCTGTGACGATGAAGTGGCTACGGTGGGCACCATCAACATGGACTACCGGAGTCTGTATCTTCATTTTGAGTGCGGAGTATGGATGTACCGCTCCAGGGCGGTAATGCAGGTGAAAGAGGACATGATCAACACACTGGATCAGTGCAGAAGAGTTACGAAGGGATATTGTCAGAACCGCAACCGGGTGATCCGCCTGATGCAGAGTCTGCTGCGGCTGATGGCGCCGCTGCTGTAAAACGGGGTGCGAAGCCCCGGAAAAGTTTTAGAGAGTTATCTTCCTGTAAAATAAATCATAAATCGCTGTGACTTCTATTATATATGAATTAATAGATAGTTCGGCGGTTTTATTTATGATAAGGAAAATGAAGATATGGATTTGTCTCTTTTGCCTGATGATAAGTTCCGGCAGCAGGATAGCGCTGGCCGAAGAGGTCCTGGCGCTGGAAACTCCTCACGCACTGCTGATGGAGGTTTCCACCGGAAAAGTTCTGTATGAAAAAGAAGCGGACACCTCGGTGCATCCGGCCAGTGTGACGAAGATCATGACCATACTTCTGATTATGGAAGCCGTGGCGCAGGGGAAAATTAAGCTGGAGGATACTGTGGTCACCAGCGCACATGCAAAATCCATGGGAGGTTCCCAGGTCTTTCTGGAGGAAGGGGAGCTTCAGACCGTGGAAACGATGCTCAAATGTATTGTGATCGCATCGGGAAATGATGCTGCTGTGGCCATGGCGGAACATATTGGCGGAAGTGAGCAGGCATTTGTGCAGCGGATGAATGAGCGGGCGGCAGAGCTTGGCATGAAGAATACGCATTTTGTGGACTGCTGCGGCCTGACGGATTCGACAGACCATTATACATCGGCGCGGGATGTGGCCCTGATGTCCCGGGAGCTTCTGCTGAATCATCCGGAAATCAGCAGCTATTCCAGCATTTGGATGGAGGACATTACTCACGAAACCAGACAGGGAACCAGCCCCTTTACGCTGACCAATACGAATAAACTGTTGAGAAGCTATGAAGGCTGTGATGGGATCAAGACGGGAAGCACCAGCCTTGCAAAGTACTGCCTGTCCTCCACCGCAGAACGAAACGGCATCCGCCTGATCAGTGTAGTGCTGACAGCACCGGATTCGAAAACCCGTTTTCGAAATGCATCGGAGCTGCTGAATTATGGCTTCGGGATCTGCAGTATCTATCGGGACAGCCATGAGGATCCCCTGCCCTCCCTGCCGGTGCAGGGAGGCAAGGAAGAAATGGTGGGTTGTGCATATGAGACAGAGTTTTCCTATCTCAGCACAGAGGCAGAAGACTTCTCCCAGATCACATTTTCCACCCACTGGGAAGAGGAGATAAAAGCTCCGCTGAAAAAGGGGCAGCCCCTGGGAGAAAAAAAGTATTATTTAGGGAAAAAAGAACTGGGCCGGTGTGTGATCATAGCCGCAGAAGATGTGGAAAAAGCAGGCTTTTCTGACTGCCTCAAGAGGGTGTGGGAGCTGTACCGGGTGTAGGGGAAAATGTCGAAATTTAGGTTCTTTTTTTAAGCGGGAAAACATGGTATAATTCTAAAGTGAAGTATCATATTTTGAGCAATCAAAAAGAGCAACTGATTAGAAAACTACAATTGCTCTAAATATGATTCTTCACGATTGTACCAAATCGCGGAAGGTTAGCCAGTATG
>JAQVCW010000016.1 GCA_028689585.1 Lachnospiraceae bacterium
CACAGACCACACCATATGGTAGTTGATATTGTACACGCATGTGCGTGAATGTATAAGGTTTTCTTTCATACATATAGTATACGTCTATGGTTCTTATTAGTCAAGTGTTCTATCGAATATATGTTCGCTTTTTTCAAATATAGTCAGTTCCCTGTTAAGTAAATAATTTTGTGCCGACAGGCACATTTTACGCTCTCATCGGAAATTGAATAACCGAGGTTTCCCACTTGTTTTCCTAAAACTTCATATCCGAAATATCAAGCTTTATTTGCTTTTCAGCATCTATATATATCTGGCACTCTTTCCCAAGATTGCATTTTCCTTCTGCCAAATATGGACATTGATTACTGTTTTTAACAAATGTCATATTTCTTCTTGTGCTTCCATCATCTGGAAAAGATATGTATTCAATCGGAATAGGTGCTTGATCATTATCAACCTTACAAAATCCAATCCTTGAAATCTTTTTGCTTATAGTTGCCATCTGCTCATCTCCTTTTCAAAATCTATCTAAGCGTTAGTGTTATGATACCTGTTTTCTTTCCATCTGGAAAAATAACATTATTAACTCTGATATTTTCATCATCCTTTATAAGGATTCTCTGATCCAACACTATATTACATGATGCATTCTGACAAATGATTATGTTACTATTGAAAAAAGCACTTCCCTTTATCTCCTCTATACCATTTCCTTCTTTCAAGAAAAATGTATTTTTGTCATATATGCCATACTGCTCTTTTTCAGTTGAAACGGATAAATGTTTATAGTGAATACTATGGCAATATAGTTGATAATCTTTTAAAGCTGAAACAATATTCAACAAATGCCATATTACTCGATGATTCACAAACGGAAATACATTATTTATTTTCATTTCTAGACCAGAGATAATGGTATCAAAACTGACTTTTGCTGCAAATAATCCAATACACAACCCACATGAAGTTCTTCTGAGTACTCCGGATGATGCATAATATGAACAAATCTAATCCTTTCATTTCCACACATTTCACACTGCTCATATTGAACCTCATCTCCTGGTTCAGAATCCTCTGCCAAGTCCACTACATCAATACAAGTCCATCCCTTGTGTGGAATACCAGCTTTATTCCAATCTCCCATGTACACCTCCAATACTATTTTACACTTCTTAAATTAATTCCACGAAGAAGTTATAGTTGTATTTTCTGTAACTCTTCAATAAAAACATGCTCGGTCAAACATAAAGTTCCTCCGAGCATCATTAAATCACCATTAAATAGACGTATTTACCCCTGAACATATACAAATGATTGTGGAGCGGCAGTCACACCATAATCGGCAAGGGTTTTGGGTTCATCAAAGACATTAAGATTCGTCAATTTATATGCAATCGCTTTCATTTTTCCCTCATAATATTGGAAAAAAAAGTCTGCAGAAATTCCCGATTTTTTCTTTGTTTTTTTCCATACCTCTTTCGGAGTATCTTCCAAAATAGCAGCAATATCTGCTTCAGCTACAACTTGCTTTACCGGAGAAGTAGCATAAATAATGATGCCATCTACAGCTTCTTTGCATTTTATCTTCCTAAATTCATATTCCTTCGATCCATCAAGTATATGTTCTACATGTTCTGGATTAATCGATAATAATATTTTGCACATCCAAATTCCCCTTTCCAAGGATCATTTTAAATTCTTCTGGGTTCAACTTTGTTGCTGTCGGATATCCTCCATCTTTTGCCCATAATTCATGATCACACAACCAAGCACAGTTAATGTTATTGCCAACCCCAAAATAAGCATAGTAAAGCAATTCATAGACAATTACATTATTGTCATGGTCGTATTTGCTTCTTAATTCATTCTGATTAAATACTGATTTATTGCCAATCCTATCTATCAATTCTTCAAATGGAATCAGAACTCTTCCTTGTTTCTTTACTTGAAAAATATCAGTAATCATACCAAATGAAGTCAAGCAAGATTTATACCTCTTGCCTGTCGAACTACTGGATTTACGATAAATCAAAACGGGTTCTCCAATCCTATAGTTGATTTGTGGTGCAGCACTTACATAAATTTTACTTAATCCATTTGCAACACTCATCTCTATTCTTGTTTGTGCCACATTTTTCAACTCCGAATATGGAAACATCGTATCATGATATGTGTCCTCAAAAATAAGATATCCCGCTTCTTTGAAATGTGGATCAACAAATGGAAACGAAACATATGGATTATCATATAAAATCGCTTGTCTGCTCTTAATATATACCTTTTCACCATTTAGATTTGTACCAGCCACCTGAAATCCGAATTTTTCCAAAAGATTAACAAGTGTCCTGTGTTTTGGAAATACCGTCACATAAATATCGTTTATCTTTGTTCGTTGCCATTTCCATAATGCTAATCCAATTGCACCTTCACCTATTCTTTGTCCTCGGTGAAGATCTGAAATCTTTATCGTGCCAAGTTTTACTCTTTCACAAGCAGCAAGATTAGGAGCATCCGCCAATTCTATTTCTTCATTTTCTTTCTTTATATATACAAAGGCGCCTACTCCGGATTCACTTTCATAAACCAACGCTTTAGAATTTGCATTTGCCTTTTTCTTAAACCAAGTACAAAATTCTGTGGAATTCTGTGTTCCTGGGTAATCCGCTTTTAAACTATCAAAAAATGGATCCTCTAAATTTATTTCAGAAAACACTTTATATAGAAATTTTCCAGCCATTCGATCACCTCCGATTTTTTATAAAGTTAATAGTTGATTCCATATCTTCTGAACCTTTTGAAATACAAAGAGGAATACCTATTTTATCAGACATCTCTTTTGCATAAATCATCTCTTCCTCTTGAAACCGTCGTATTACTTCGGTATCAATCTGCACGCTATCACGATTCACACGGCGCTCTGCAATAATTTCTGGTTTTTCAGTAAGTAACACAATGTGCTTCCTCTGTTCAATAAGTCTGCTTGCCGAATAACACTCTACTTCGACTACCGCTTTCAATTTTTCACAAAAATAGGTTTTCCAACACCGTGAACACCACTAATAAGAATCATGGAGCCTTCCTCCTTCTATCATTCGTACAATTGCTCGCTGCGAACATTTGTTTGCTTTTATTATACCAAATCACGAATAAAATTCAATAGAAATCCTTAATTTAACTCGTTGTGCTAGTTAAATTAATAAAGAAACTTCAACAAAATATGCTATCCTATTTGTAGGGAATACAAAAAACGAAAGGGGGCATCATAATGTTGAAGTTCCAAAACAATCATACCACTTTTATTGCAACTTTTGAAGATTTTATTACACTTACTTTTACTGTAATTGATGATTTGTACCAGGAGTTTGTTCCAGCCATTGTTTCTAAGAGGCGCAACTACCAGTATTCCAAAATGACAGACTCGGAAATTATTACCATTGCCATCTGTGGTGAACTGGCCGGTGTTGATTCTGAAAATGAATGGTACTCCTTGATGCGCTTGAAATCGATGAAGCTGCTCTTGTTCTCAGTAATCTATTCCATTTTTAAAATGATATTCTTTTCATTACCAATTGAAAAAATGAATGGCCTGACTTCCAATTAGCTGAATATGAAGAAAAGTTAAATGAAAATATCACTGGAGATAATGATTATATTTTGACCCAAATCTCAAAATAGTAGTGACATTTTAACGACGAAGAAAACGGGAGCCCGCATAAACAGCGAGCTCCCGGCGTTTTCCTGTCACTCTAATTCAATTGTGATTTATCCGTCTCAATGACCCCCATCTCGATAACAAAACTGTCAATAATGCTTTCTCCCAGGCCATTATAAACAGGTATTGCAGAACGTACCGTTTTCTGCATAGCCGTTATTAAGTCTTCTCTCTTCACATAACCTTTAAGATCTGATGCTCCAACTACCTTAATAAAATCAGGATAGTCGATCTCTTCTGCAATCCCTAAGATACTTCCATAAGTACGCCCCTCTGTATCTGAGGTGAAGCCTTTTATCCTCATGATGTCCTGATAACTTGTTGCTTTTAAAGTAGAAGTTCTGTTTGTTCCATAAGAAAAACTAACGCCAGCCTTTTTCACATAGGTAGTTCCTTCGCAGTAGCATGCCTCTTTGACCGCTCGATTATTTGTCGAGATACTAAACCATGTAACATTCACCTTATTGTACAACTGTCCTGTCAGTGCCAAAAGTGCACCGGTTGACTTATAGACCTTTGCCTGTGCTCCAATTGTATTTGCACTTGCTGCTGTTCCCCCATGTCTGTTAATCGTGACTGTACCCTGTACATATCCTCCGCCTGCAGTAATTTTAGCCTGATTACTGTATTGCACTCCATCCTGCGTAAAATATTTCGAAGCCGAATAGGATGTTCCTGCAAAAGCAGCTATATTGAATACTATCATAAATAGAAAGGTGGATATAAAAACCTTAGTTCTTTTCATATGATTTCCCTCCGTTGAACATAGCGAATCACTGTAATAATGAATATAACAATAAGGCAGTCGCGGAAATAGCATATTTATTTTCCACTGATACATTACCATTTTGTTTATTCAGTAATTTTTTTACTTCTTTTACTTCAACCTTTGATAATTTTGCGATTGTCTCATAAGAGATACCGTACAGAAAAATCACCTTCTCTACCATATCTGTTACCACCTCATCGCCATGTTCAATTATCTCATAGAGCAAATGAATTTTATAAAATATCTCAAATCGTTTTTCCACGTTATCAGTGAAGCATTCAATATCGCCACTCATCAAAGATTGTATTTCCGTTTCTGACATTTTGAAGTCTTTAAGCAATGTGTATAGATTAAATCCACATTCTTTAATAGCATCTAATTCTTCCATTATATTTTTATCATTCTCATCCATATATCTGTTCATTCCTTGCAAGCATATAGTCAGTAGGTAAAAAATATTGATGCGTTTGGCATAACAAAAAAATAATTGATCCTTGAAAAGAAATTATCGAAGAAGTATTCGGGGTTACTCTCCATTGTAAATATTTACCACTCGTCATATAGTCTATAGAGGCAGCCCCACTATTTCCTATTACCGTAAGATAAGGTGTTGCAGGATTTGATGTATCATCAACTTATTGTATCAGATCAATAACTAACGTTTCAAATATACCATGTGAAAGGTCTACTTCAGTAACAATTTCCATATAATCATTTGAAAGATCAATCACATCTTCTTCTTGAACAATTTCTTCGTAAGGAATACAGGCTTTTGAGGGAGTATTCTCATTATCCACCCCCGCCATCTCTAAATCTATGGAATACCGTTTCATAATATCATACTCATTACTAATATCATCCACTGTACAAAATTTCTGCCTTTTCAACCACGCTCCAAGCGGCTGCGCTTTAAAAGCTCCATCATCTTCAACTTCTTCAATAATAACTTTAAAATAATTCTGTACTTTAACAATATTGTTTTTCCGCAACACACTGTCATTACTGTAAGAAGACACTTCCGACGCATGCGTTAATGTTCCGAAAAAGCACACTGATGTAAATAATAGAAAAATTATCCTGATTTTCTTCATAAACTTTTCTCCGTTCTCCTATTTTTTGCGTTGACACCTTGTACATTTTCCTGTGGCAGATATTCAACCTTTCTGTTTTATTCGGACTTTTTGTTGTCCATCGGAATCACCTTCTTTCCATCTTCATCACAAAGCACAAAGCTATGAGTGCTTTTTCATATTACATTACTGTAATACATATATTTTTATAAAAACACTGTACCAATACCCATACTGTACTAATACAGTGTTTTCTATAAAAGTTCCAAAATAGCCTCCTAATGCGGACATTTTTTATATGTAATCTGTGAAAGCTGTCCCTTTAATACGCTCTCGCCACACTTCGTACAGTCCAAAGCTGCATAACTTGTTACCGTACAGCCTCCTGCGCTAATTTTTTTGTGTATATGCATAGTTCCTGTTTTATAAATATGTTTACATACAGCATACAATTCACTCTCTCGTGTTGAATACAAATATGCAATTTGCCCTGTACTCATATCTTCAAACATTGTATTTGACAACAAAAATCTCAGTTTTGAATATCGTTGCTCATCAAATAGAGGATTCTCTGTTATTTCATCTATTGATACGATAAAATCTCCTTCCTCCGCCTTCTCAAGTAAATCCACCGATATGGGTACCGGAGTAATATAAGCCATTGCGGTAGAGGAACTCAGTAAAATTGCTGCCGCCATCATAATCGGAAACCATTTAGTACATGGTCTTCTCTGGTGTAAAATCTCTTTCACTCTCTTTTTCATTCTCTTCATACCCTTTTCGCCTCTTGAAAAATAATCCGAAAATACAACCGGTATTCTGGTATCCTTTGCTGCCAACAGTACAATCGCTGACGCATACTGTTTCTTCTCTTCCATTGTTTTCAAAGTTTCTATAACATGTTCATCACAGCGATGCTCCGAAATCATATTATATTCATGCAGCAGAAACCATGCAAACGGATTAAAACAGTGCAATATACAGATACTCATACAAATAAATTTAAATAAAATATCTCTGTTTTGAATATGTGCAGATTCATGGAGCACAATCATTCTTCGAATTTCTTTTGAAAATTTCAATTCAGGAATTACAATACTGTGGTTCCAAACCCCTATCGTAAATGGTGTTCTGACCAGTACATTTGTAAAGCAACAGGTTCTCTTTATGTTTTCCCTTTCCAGAACGGAAGAAATCTCTTTATCCTTTGATGGTTTGGAAGTGATCTGAACTGTCTTTTTAAACTGCCGATATTTCATAAATTGATATACGACAAACCCAATAGCCAGAGCACCCCAACCTGCCGCCAGAAAAAGGAGCCATCCAGACACCAGAATACCATCTCCTGAAAAATCCCTGAGCACAATACTCCCTTTCTCATATATGCTTTGAAGCCTGCCGTTTACGCTCCGATAAAAATAATCCGGTAATTTAATCGGAAACACATATTTTATAACCTGAAACGGACACAGGAAAAAGAACATAGACAACTTCAGCATTTTACTTTGGTCTTCATAGCTTATTTCCCTGCTAAACAATTTCATTCCGAAATAAATCAGAATTGGAATCGTGCCCGCAACCGACATTGAACATAAAAGATTCATATTGTCACCTTTCGTTCTTAATGTATTCTAACAGCTTTTGCTGATCCAGTTCCGTAATCGCATCATTACCACTCAAAGCTGCCAGAAAATTTACCAGCAATCCACCATACGATTCTTTTAATATCTCTTCTGCGCAAATCTGATGATACTGCTCCCGCGTAATCGCAGGTACATAGATCGATTTAACACCGTTTTTCTCCTGCACCAGCAGTCCTTTCTTTTTCAGCCGTAAAACACAGGTGTTCAGAGTCTGTTTACACCAGTCTTTCTTTTTTACTGAATTAAAATAATCCAGAAGAGCTGCAAAGGTGCACGGTTGCCGAGAATCCCACAAATATTCCATGATTTCCAATTCAGCCCCAGATATTTTTGTTTTCATCTTTCTCCTTTCGTATTATTACTTTGTAATACGTATTTATAAATTTAGCATATCATATTTATATCAATTGTCAATTAATTATGCTGTATTTTTTATCATTCCAAAGCTGAACGGTAACTCCTGTAGAAAGACCTGCTCCAGCAAGTGGAAAAGCCTCTGGCTTTTTCCCCGTTGGAGCAGGTCTCTCTTCTGATACCGCACTCTGTACAAAAACAGGTTTCACTGTAATAATTCTTTCAGCATCTGGTTCACCGCTCCCGGATTCGCCTTCCCCTTCATCGCTTTCATGGTCTGTCCCACCAGGAAGCCCAGTGCCTTTTCTTTACCGCCTTTATAGTCCGCTGCGGACTGGGGATTTTCCGCCAGGACAGCCTCGATCGTGGTGCGCAGCGCCCCCTCATCATGGACTGTTTTCAGGCCTTTTTCTTCCGCATACTGCTCCGGATCCATATTCTCCTGAAACATGATCTCAAACACTGTCTTGGCTACGCTGCCGTTGATAGTGCCTGCTTCCGTCAGTTCAATCAATTTTGCCAGGTTCCCGGCTGATACCTTAATCTCTTCCGGCTCCATTCCTCTCTCTTTCAGAAGACGCAGCGTCTCGCCCATGATCCAGTTGGATACCTTTTTGGGCTTTTTGCAGATGGCCGTGGCTTCTTCAAACAGATCCGCCAGTTTCTTTGATTCTGTAATAATCTGAGCGTCGTACTCCGGAATATCAAATTCCTTCCGGTATCGGACCAGCTTCTCTGTGCGCAGCTCCGGCTGGCGGTCCCTGATCTGCTGTATCCATTCATCGCTGATGATGATCGGCACCAGATCCGGATCCGGGAAGTAACGGTAGTCCTGGGCATCCTCCTTGGAACGCATCGCATAGGAATATTCTTTGTTATCATCCCAGCGTCTGGTTTCCTGAATGACTGCCTTTCCCTCCTCCAGCAGCTCGATCTGCCGGATCCTCTCCCCTTCGATTGCATGGGTGATCGCCTTAAAGGAATTCAGGTTTTTCATTTCTGTTCTGGTGCCCAGTTTTTCTGTCCCCGCCTCACGGACGGAGAGGTTTACATCCGCACGCATGGAGCCTTCCTGCAGTTTACAATCAGAAGCCCCCAGATACCGGATGATCAGGCCCAGCTTATCCAGATAGGCAATGACCTCCTCCGCGCTGCGCATGTCCGGCTCGGATACGATCTCGATCAGCGGCACTCCGCTTCGGTTATAATCCACCAGAGTACAGTCTTCCCACTCATCATGGATCAGCTTTCCTGCGTCCTCCTCCATATGAATCTCGTGGATCCCGATGGTCTTTTTTCCTGCCGCCGTCTCAATCTCCACGCCGCCCTCATAGCAGATGGGCAGATAGAGCTGGGAAATCTGATAGTTCTGAGGGTTATCGGGATAAAAATAATTTTTCCGGTCGAACTTCGAATACTGATGTATGCTGCAGTTGGTTGCCAGCCCCACCGCCATGGCATATTCTACCACCTGTTTATTCAAAACGGGAAGAGAACCCGGCATACCGGTGCAGACCGGACAGGTATGAGTATTCGGTACTCCCCCAAATGCAGTAGAACAGGAGCAGAAAATTTTTGTTTTCGCAGCCAGTTCAACGTGAACCTCCAGACCAATTACGGTTTCATACTGTTTTGCCATCTTAGTTTTCCTCCCCTGCTGTCTGTATGCTTGCCGGCTCTTCTTTCCTGCTGTCAAAGCTGTCCCCACAGCCTGACGCGCCCGCCATTGCCGGTGCCTTCCAGGGCCCGCGGGCCTGTTCGTAGGCAAAGCCTGCACGAATGAGCTTCTTCTCCTGAAAACAGTCTCCAATGAGCTGCAGCCCGATCGGCAGTCCCCGGCTGTCCTGGCCGCAGGGAACACTCATGCCCGGCAGTCCGGCCAGATTGACCGAAATCGTATAAATATCTCCAAGGTACATTTTCAGCGGATCACTCAGGGACGCACCCAGCTTCGGAGCTGTGGTCGGTGCCGCCGGGCCCAGGATCACATCATATTTTTCAAAGGCTTTGTCAAATTCCTGTTTGATCAGTGCCTTGGTCCGCAGGGCTTTCAGATAATATGCATCATAGTATCCTGAGCTTAAGACAAAGGAACCCAGCATGATCCGGCGCTTTACCTCCGGTCCAAAGCCCTCGGAACGGCTCTTTTTGTACAGGCCGTGCAGTCCGTCATACTCCTTCGTGCGGTAACCGTACTTAATTCCATCGAATCGGGACAGATTGGAGCTGGCTTCCGCCGAAGCAATGACATAGTAAGCCGGGATGGCATATTCCACCAGCTTCAGATCAAATTCCTCCACAACGGCGCCTTTTTCCTTCAGCACATCTGCCGCCGCCAGAACTGCCTTTTTCACCTCCAAATCCAGACCTTCTCCGAAATAATCTTTCGGAATGCCTATTTTCATTCCTTTTACATCATCTGTCAGTGCAGAGGTGAAATCCGTATCCTTTCGTTCTATTGAAGTGCTGTCCTTTTTATCATAGGAAGCAATCGTTTCCAAAACAGCCGCGCAGTCCGTCACATCCTTCGCCACCGGCCCAATCTGATCCAGAGAAGAGCCATAGGCGATCAGCCCATAGCGGGACACGGTTCCGTAGGTGGGTTTGATGCCGGTCACACCGCAAAATGAGCTGGGCTGGCGGATGGAACCGCCGGTATCCGATCCCAGAGCAAAAAAGCACTCTTCTGCGGCTACCGCTGCACAGGAACCGCCGGAAGAACCGCCGGGCACATGTTCTGTGTTCCAGGGATTTTTCGTTTCGCCAAAAGCGGATGTTTCCGTAGTGCTCCCCATGGCAAATTCGTCCATGTTGGTCTTTCCAAGAACCACTGCCCCTGCCCTTTCCAGATTTTCAACTGCCTCTGCCGTATAGGTCGGTCTGAAATTATATAAAATTCTGGAACTGCAGGTGGTCAGCATATTTTTCGTACACATATTGTCCTTAATTGCCACCGGAACTCCGGCCAGAGGCCCGGTAAGGACTCCTGCGTCAATCTGCTTCTGCACTTCATCCGCCCGTTTCAGGGCAGCTTCCTTCCCTACTGTCACATAACAGTGAAAGGAAGCCTCCATCTTTTCTATCTGAGCCAGGGAGGCTTCCACCGCTTCCCGGACCGTGATCTCTTTTTCCTTAATCTTTCTGCCAAGTTCAACAGCAGTCAGATCTAATATGCTTTTTTTCATTTTAATCTCCTCATTGAAACATCAGCTTTCCACTGTCCTTGGCACTTTATAGGCACCATCCTTCAGTTTTCCACTGTCTTTGGCACTTTATAGGCACCATCCTTCTGCTCCGGTGCATTTTTCAGCATATTCTCCCGGTCATCTCCATTGACCACCACATCTTCCCGGAATACATTATTTACCGGAAATACATGAGACATGGGCTCTGCCCCGGCAGTATCCAGTTCATTTAATTTATCAATGTAATCCAGTATACTTCCCATATCCTTTTTGGCCTGCTGTTTTTCTTCTTCGGAAAGCTCCAGCTTTGCCAGTATTCCTACATATTCTATCGTTTCATCGCTAATTATATTTGCCATTATGATCTCCTTAAACGAAAGTGTGCTTCCTGTTCCGCATCATCTTATGCTTTCGTCATAACATGATATATACGGAACAGTCCCGTGACCTGCAGTGCTACGGCTCCAGCCTGGACAGATCTCTTGGGAACAGGGTAGTTTCCCGGATATTGTCTTCTCCGATCAGCTTCATGGTCAGGCGCTCCATCCCGATTCCCAGTCCGCCATGAGGCGGCATCCCGTGTTTGAATGTGTTCAGATACTGCTCCAGTCCATCCCCGCTCATTCCCCGGGCGGCGATTTTTTCCATCAGCCCATTGTAATCATGAATTCGCTGACCGCCCGTGGTAATCTCCAGGCCGTGATACAGCAGGTCAAAGCTCAGGGTATATCTGGTATCCTCCGGATCATCCATGGCATAAAACGGTCTCTTTTTGGAAGGGTAATGTGTCACAAATACGAAATCCGCGTTCTCCTCTTCCTTGAAATAACGTCCGATCAGTGACTCCTCCTCCGGCTCCAGATCAAACGGATTGCGGATCTTGCGGCTGTATTTTTCGGCAGCCAGCTTCTTTGCCTCATCAAATCTCACCATCGGTATTCTGCTCACATCAGGCAGCGTTACATTCAGGATCCGAAGCGCATCCCCATACTCCCGCCCCAAAAGCTCCATCGTATACTGGAGAAATCCGGTTTCCATTGCCATAATATCTTCAAATCCATCGATATAGCCCATCTCAAAATCAAGGCTGGTATATTCGTTCAAATGGCGTTTCGTGTTATGCTTTTCTGCCCGGAATACCGGTCCCGTCTCAAATACCCGGTCGAAGACGCCCACCATCATCTGCTTGTATAACTGGGGGCTCTGCTGCAGGATGGCCGGACGATGGAAATATTCCAGGCGGAACAGGTTCGCTCCCCCTTCTGCACTCCTGGCTCCGATCTTCGGCGTATGAATCTCTGTAAATTCCTGTTCATACAGGAAATCCCGAAAACCTCTCACAATGCCCTCCTGCAGCTTGAACTTTGCCCTCTCCCGAATGTTTCGCAGCGAAATCGAACGGTAATTCAGCTTTGCATCCAGGGAAGTGTTCATTTTCCACTTTGAGACCGGCAGCGGCATCGCTTCTGCCGGTTCGGAAAGAACCCGTACTTTCCGGATACGAATCTCGATTCCATGAGGCGCCCGCTCATCCTGTTCCAGAATGCCCTCCAGCTCCAGGGTACTTCCCTCCCGAATGCTGTTGACATCAAATTCTGCCGTCTTTTCTTCATAAATGCACTGCAGAAGTCCCTCACGTTTTCTCAGAATCACAAAAGTGACTGCGCCCATATCATTCACTGAATGAACCGCTCCATTTACCTTTACTGTCTTTCCTGTTCTGTCTGCTGACATCAGATCCCTGATTTCCAGTGTGGCCTGCTTCTTTACACCTGTCATAAATTCCATCATGTTCTCCTCTCATTCTGGGAACGCTGCCCCATGATGCATTCCGGTGTCTTTCGGCCGCCGCTTTTTCTATACCGATCCGGTGTCCCAAGGAGCGCTCGAATCCAATACGGCAAAAAGTCCCGGAATGCTTTTCACATTCCGGGACGGATATACAAAATCCGCGGTACCACCCGCTTTGCAGATAAACTTCTCTGCCTGCTCAATCCTGCTTAACGCGCATCCACGTACTGACCTACTGCACTTTCAGTCAATCGGCTCCAGAGTGTTCCCTATTGTTTTCTTCCCTCCATCGGTACTCTCAGTCGGTGATACCGAATTCCTGTCAAGTTTCAAAAACAGAGTCTCTTTCTTCGCTTTTTTAATGGAGCAATACTATCACATTTGATTTTGGGATGCAACCCCCAATTTAGTTTTTCACCATTCTGGCATAAAATACTTTATTTTATTAAGTCTTTACCTTAATTTTTGCAGTTATACTCCAGGAGCCATATAAATTTTTTCCGTTTATCGTCCGATACCCCCGGATCCGGAAATACCAGGTCTTTCCCCCGGTCAGGTTTTTAAGACTGGAATACAGCGTCTTCCCTGATAAGATCAGCTCTGTCTTGACATTCCCCTGCATCCTGGAATTGGTGGAATATTGAAGCTGATATCCGGCCACCTGCCTTAACTGCTTCCATTTTATCACAGCAGTGCCCCGCTGTTTTGAGGATACTCCGGTAATCACTGCTTTTTCCGGCTTTACCGTCAGCTTTATCGTCCGGGTAGCCGGGGCATAATTGGTGGTGGAAGCCGCACGGATCACAATCTCGGTCATACCGACCCCTTTTGTAATCAGTCTGCCTCCGCTGATCACGGCAATTTTTTTATTCTTCACCGAATAGCTGAGCCTGCCGGTACCGCTGTTTTTCGCTTTCACTACCACCGAAGCCGCCTTCAGCGCAGCGTTGATATCCGGAGCTGTTATTTTCTGCTGCGCCTTTTGAATCGTATAGTACAGCGTCACAGAACCGGCATACTGACCGCTTCCGGTAATCCGGACCTTTGCCTGTCCCGCATTTGTATTTTTGCTGTAGGCTACGGTATAATCCTTACCCTGCGCCAGTTTTTTCGATGCATATTTTACAGTGACCTTTGGTTTCTTTTCCTTTCCGTCATAGCCGTACTTCACCTTGCTCAGTGTGATTTTACACCCTGAGCTCTGCAAAGATGCTTTCGCCATACAGGAAGTTTTATTGGACCTGGTCATGGGATTTCCCTTTGAATCCAGAGGCTGCATATAGTAATAATAGGTCTTTCCTATGGTAACATCCGAATCCGTGTAGCTTTTTTTCGTCCCTCCTGAAATTCTGCCCACCGTCTGATAGCTGCCAAAACTGCTGGCTGCCCGTTTGATCTGATACCCATATTTGCTGTCAACGTTCCAGGAGAGCTTGATTCCTTTCCCGGAAACGCCGGCTGTCACATACAGGCTGGAAGAACCATATTCCGGCCAGAACGTATTTTGGGCTCTGCTTGCCCGGTAGAGAGATGTACTGTAGGTATTGGCCGGAATCTCAAAGTAATAGCACCAGTAAAATCCGGCATTATACGCATCAGAATCCTTGTTTCCCAGGTTTTTCAGATACTGATCCACTCCCGGAAAATATGTTTTCAGTTCGTACTGAAGAAATCTCAATTGTCCCGTCACGGAAGACGCGCTGCATCCATTGCCGGCACACCAGCTTTGCAGCCTGGACCGGCGGACACCGGTCCACTGGCAGAGACCATAAGCCCCTCCCATGCCGTAGATGTCTGACCGGAATCCGGATTCACTGTCGATGTTGCTCATTACTCCGCAGGCGGCAGCCGGAGTCAGTTCCATTTGATACGTCAGGAACTGATACACTGTTTTTTCGTTTGTGGCTGCCTCTGTTTTTATATTGCCGGTAA
Organism: Lachnospiraceae bacterium; assembly: GCA_028689585.1. GTDB lineage: Bacteria > Bacillota > Clostridia > Lachnospirales > Lachnospiraceae > Merdiplasma. The sequence goes on from JAQVCW010000016.1 coordinate 14,439, forward strand.
TTAATACGGCCATCATAGCGGTCAGAGCAAATATGCATCTTCTGACCGCCTTTCCTGGCTTATTCATAATGAACCTCCCTGCACACAGGACAATTTGGCTGCTTGAACCTGCGCGGTTATCTATCTTCAAGTATCCCTTATATACTTGTAATGTGTGTTGTTTGTTCATCCCCTGCTGTTTTATCTATTCTCCCACATCATCTTCAGGTTCCCGGGGAACCTGATCTGTTTTTCTTGCTTTACAATATCTGCATACCCTACAGCGCTTTAATCCGCTCCAATGCTGCCACCGTGTTTTCATAGCTGCCAAACGCGGTCAGACGGAAATATCCTTCTCCGCTGGGACCAAAGCCCGAGCCCGGAGTGCCGACTACATTCGCTTCTTTCAGAAGGTAATCAAAAAACTCCCAGGAATTCATCTTTTCCGGCGTCTTCAGCCAGATATAGGGTGCATTTACACCGCCGGATACGGTATAGCCGGCCTCTTTCAGACCGGTCATGATGGTCTTGGCATTGTTCATGTAATAAGCTACCTGCCCCTTTAACTGCTGCTTGCCCGCATCGCTGTAGACAGCCTCCCCGGCTTTCTGCACAATATAAGGAGCACCATTGTATTTTGTCCCGTGGCGTCTTGCCCACAGAGAATGCAGCATCACATCGCCGCACTTCAGGTCCTTTGGAATTACGGTATAGCCCAGTCTGGTACCGGTAAATCCGGCATTTTTGGAAAAGGACTTCAGCTCGATGGCACAGGTTCTGGCCCCTTCGCATTCAAAAATAGTATGAGGCACATTATCTTCGGAAATATAGGCTTCATAGGCAGCATCATAGATGATCACAGCCCCCGCTTTGTTGGCATAGTCCACCCACACCTGAAGCTGATCCTTCGTAATCGTGGATCCGGTCGGGTTATTGGGGAAGCACAGATAGATCAGATCCGGCGTCTGACCGGGAAGCTCCGGTGCAAAATTGTTTTCTGCGGTACACGGCATGTAGATGACATCGCTCCACATTTCCGTCTTTTCATCAAATACACCGGTCCTGCCTGCCATGACATTGGTGTCCACGTAAACCGGGTAGACCGGATCGCAGACTGCTATTTTACAGTCAGTGCTGAAAATCTCCTGAATATTTCCGGAGTCACATTTTGCTCCATCCGATACAAAGATCTCGTCCGCGGCGATATCACAGCCCCGGTCGGCATAATCATTTTTCGCAATGGCACTGCGGAGAAATTCATATCCCAGATCCGGTGCATAGCCATGAAAAGTAGCTGCATCCGCCATCTCATCTACGGCTTTATGCAGTGCCTCTATGATTGCCGGAGCCAGCGGCTGCGTCACATCCCCAATGCCGAGACGGATAATGGATCTGTCCGGATTCTCCGCCTGATACGCAGCTACTTTTTTCGCGATCGCGGAAAAAAGATAGCTTCCCTTCAGCTTTAAATAATTGTCATTTACTTTAAACATTCTCAATCTCCTCCTGTTAACTGATATTCTATTTCTGAAACGCCTCTGTTGTCGGCTCCAGTTCTCCCTCAAATACCGTGGTGGCCGGTCCCGTCATAAATACCGTATTTTTTTCTCTGTCCCAGTGGATTTTCAGATCTCCGCCCCGCAGCTTTACCAGAACCGTATCCTCGGTCTCACCATTCCAGATGCAGGCTACTGCCACTGCGCACGCGCCGGTTCCGCAGGCCCAGGTCTCGCCTGCCCCCCGCTCCCACACACGCATCTGCACCGTACTGCGGTCCAGTACCCGGATGAACTCCGTATTCACCCGATCCGGAAAGCAGGGATGATGCTCGAAACCAGGCCCGGTCTTTTCAATATCCAGACTCTCCACATCCTCTACGGGCACAACGCAGTGGGGATTGCCCATGGAGACACAGGTCATCTGATACCTTGTGCCATTTACCGTGATGGGTTCCTCTTTTATCTGTTTTTTCTCTGAAATCACCGGTATTTTCTCTGCATCCAGAACAGGCGCACCCATGTCCACCTTCACCATGGACACTTTTCCATTTTCCACGGTCAGATCCAGATATTTGATGCCGCTTTTCGTGGACACGCTGATGCTGGTCTTATCCGTCATCTTATGGTCATAGACGTACTTTGCCACACACCGGATTCCATTTCCGCACATCGCACCTAAAGTGCCGTCCGAATTGTACATTTCCATCTCAAAATCAGCGATTTTCGATGGTCTGATCAGAATCAGACCGTCCGATCCAACGCCAAAATGGCGGTCGCTGACCAGCTTTGACAGTTCTCCCGGATTTTCTACCTTTTCGTCAAAGCAGTTGATATAGACATAATCATTTCCAATGCCATGCATCTTGGTAAACTTCATATTCTCCCCGCTTTCTTATTCTGTCCTTTCTGCATAACGGTTCCGTAAATACAGAATAGTTATTCTATTTTACCATTTTCTGAACAATTTTTCAACTCATGCGCTCATCAGGCTCAATATCATCTGTGCTGTCTCCACGATATTAGTTCCGCTGTCCATGCTGATCTTCTGCAGATAGCGGTGAGCCTCCTCCTCGCTCATCTGATTCCGCTCCATCAGCAGCTCCTTCGCCTCTTTGATCTGCTTCTGCTCTTCTTCGTTTTTCCGCCGGGGCATGGATTTGCGCTTCCGCCGCTGCTGCTCCACCTCATCTGACAGCAGCTCCAGGGTATCCATCAGATCATGTACCTTCAGGGGCATACACACGCTGATAATTCCCTCCGGAATCCCCTCACTGATTACCCGTTCCGATGCCATCAGCAGCATGGCAAAGGTCCGGGGAAGACTGTCATAGAGCTGATTATACAGCATATCCGGATATTTGTAGCCGCATACCACAATTCCTTCGTTTAAATTATCTGCCGCCTGCAGCGCTGCCATTCCGCTGGTACAGACTGCTGTCACCGAGTAACCATTTCGCACCAGCAGATTTCGGATATTTCTGGCATCGTCCGGCTTCGGAAATACTACTACAATATTCGCCATACTCTTCCTCCTGCCGCTAAAATTAATTAATACAGGACGGACTCAGATCTTGGCAAGGTACTGATGCACCTCCCACTCTGATACCTGCATGGTATACTCTTTCCACTCTTTCTCTTTTGCTTCCATAAATTTCTGTACAATATGTTCTCCCAGTACCTCCTGTACAAAGGCATCCTTCTTCAGCTCCTCCAGAGCCTCCTTCAGGTTTACCGGAAGAGCCTCGGCTCCTCTGCTTTTCCGCTCCTGCTCACTCATCAGCTCGATATTTTCATCAATGCTGTCCGGAGGCATAATCTGATTGCGGATGCCGTCCAGCCCTGCCGCCAGGCAAAGCGCCAGCGTCAGATAAGGATTTGCCGCCGAATCCGGACAGCGAAGCTCGATCCGCTTGCCAAATCCGGTCACTGCCGGAATCCGGATCAGAATGCTGCGGTTCGTGGAAGACCAGGCAGTATAAGAAGGTGCTTCATAGCCGGAAATCAGCCGTTTGTAAGAATTGATCAGGGGATTGGTGATCGCCATCATTCCTTTCACATGCTTCATCAGGCCGCCGATAAAGTAATAGGCCTCCCGGCTCAGGCCGTTTTTGTCCGTTTCCTGTTCGAATACATTGATTCCGTTTTTGCAGAGAGACATATTGATATGCATACCGGAGCCATGGATATTGGAAATAGGCTTTGGCATAAAGGCGGCATGCAGGCCGTGGCGTTTGGCAATTGTCTTGGCCGCCAGCTTAAAGGTCATAATATTATCCGCGGTCTTCAGCGCTTCTTCATAATGAAGGTCGATCTCATGCTGCGCCGGCGCCGCCTCATGGTGAGAGGCTTCTACTTCATAGCCCATCTCCTCCAGTGTCAGCACCATATCCCGTCTGGCATTTTCTCCCAGATCCAGCGGTCCCACATCAAAATAGCCTGCATTTTCATGGCTGATGGTAGTGGGGGCCCCATTGTCATCAAGATGGAACAGAAAAAATTCACACTCCGGTCCCACCAGGAATTTGTATCCCATATCCGCAGCTTCCTTCAGTACCTTCTTCAGCACCTGACGGCAGTCCCCGCCAAAGGGCTCCCCATTGGGATAATAGATGTCGCACAGCAGCCTTGCCACTTTTCCCCGCTGGGGCCTCCACGGAAAGATCGCCATGGTATCCAAATCCGGGTGCAGATACATATCGGATTCCTCGATCCGCACAAATCCTTCGATAGAAGAGCCATCGAACATGATCCTGTTATTCAGCGCCTTTTCCAACTGGCTGGTGGTGATTGCCACATTCTTGAACGCACCAAAAATATCCGTAAACTGAAGACGGATAAACTCCACGTCCTCTTCTTCCACAATACGCATGATATCTTCTTTGCTATATTTAGCCATAATAATCTCCTTGTTTTTCTTCTGCAACGCCTTTATTTTCCCTGTGAACTAAAAATGAGCATTCTTTTCCCATCAAGAATGCCCCTTTGCATAACCTAGATTATATAAATAAACTTCTGTTTTGTCAACTTTTTCCTGAATCCGGCCAGTGTTCCGCTACAGTTCGGCTTTGAAATGAGGACGCTTTCCGGGCGGCTGCCCGGAAGCTGTGCGTCAAGTAAAAAGCTGAACTGTAACAGAGCGCACCGTTAACAACAGATAAGGGCTGTCCTGGCAGGACAGCCCCTATGGAAAATTATTTATTTTTTCTCTTTGACCTTGGCAAACACGCTCTGCAGCACAATGAAGAAGCAAAGCAGGATCGCCGTCACGATATTGGACCAGGAGCTGATCAGCTTTCCGTTGGTCTTTACCAGTGTGGATATGGTGCCGTTGATCAGCACACCGAAAAGGGAGCCGACCACATTGCCCACACCGCCGGTCAGCAGCGTACCGCCGATGACTGCGGAGGATATGGCATCCATCTCAAGGCCGGTGGCCTGGGTGGTGGTGCCTGCCATCGTGTTGAGACAGAAGCAGATACCGCCGATGGAGGTCAGAAAACTGGAGAGCACATATGCTTTCAGCTTGGTTTTCTTTACGTTCAGTCCCATCAGCGCTGCGGACTGCTGATTGCCGCCCACTGCATAGAGGCTTCGTCCAAATCTGGTATATTTCAGCATCAGGAAGATCAGCACTACCACAATAATGGCTACAATAACGGTGATCCTTACATAAGGCATCTGAAGGATCCCTTTTTTATTGACATAGCCTCCGAAGGGAAGGCTGAATTTCATGGAGGACAGCCCTGTGAAAAATTTATCACTGACGATGCTGACCTGCTGGGTACAGATCATGGCGGTCATACCTCTGGCGAAGAACATGCCGGCCATAGTCACAATAAACGGCTGAATATCCAGATATGCGATACAAAAGCCCTGTACCAGTCCGAACACCACGCCAATGACCAGCACCAGAAACATCAGAACCTGACTGCCCATTTTCCAGGTCTCCATCCCCACTGCCAGAAACATGCAGTCCATGGCGATCAGAGAGCCTACGGAGATATCAATTCCTCCGGTGAGCATGACGCAGGTCATTCCGCAGGTGACACAGATCAGTCCGGCATTGTTGATCAGTATGTTTAAAAATGACTGAAGATTTGCAAAACCCTTGGAGCCGTAAACGATACATCCGGCTGCATACATCAGCACAAACAATGCGATCGTAATCAGAAGAAGAAGGTTGTTTCCGTTTATCTTTTTCCTATTCATGCCTTTGTCGCCTCCTTTACCGCCGCTCTTTTGCTGCTCACTTTCTTAAAGTATTCTTTCACAGGCTCTGCCTGGATGACTACGATAATGATGACAACGACTGCTTTGAAAACCGGTGCCTGCGCAGAAGAAACACCCATGGAATACAGTGTGGTGGTAATTGCCTGAATGGTATAGGCGCCGATGATGGAGCCGGCCAGGTTGAATTTGCCGCCGCCCAGACTGTTGCCGCCCAGAGCCACTGCCAGGATCGCATCCAGTTCCATATTCAGCCCGATGTTGTTGGTATCTGCTGAATAGATACGGGAGGTAGCCACCATGCCCGCCAGACCGGCGCAAAGACCACAGATCACATAGCAGAGCAGAATAATTTTCGCAGAATTAAAGCCTGCAATACGGGAAGCCTTTTTATTGATACCCACGCTCTGGATATAGGTTCCCAGTGCGGTAAACCTCAGTATAACCGCCGCTATGGCAATGCAGATGGCCGCCACAATAATTGGAGTCGGCATAAAGCCTGTATAGGCGCCCAGCTTCTGGAAAGAAGGAACACGCACATATACGATCTGGCTGTTGCACAGCAGCAGACCGATGGCTCGTCCCGCAGACCACAAAATCAGCGTAGCCACCATGGGCTGGATATTCATATATGCCACCAGAAAGCCATTGAAAAGACCACAGATACAGGTCACCAGCAGTCCTGCGCCGATACCAAGCAGCAGCGGATTCGCATACTGGGATACGTTTACTTCACCAAAGCCGGCCAGCGTCATACAGCAGACACCTGCGTACAGACTCATCACAGAACCGACAGAAATATCCGTTCCGGCTGAAGAGGATACCACCAGCGTCATACCGATCGCCAGGATCGCGATCTCGCTGCCCCGGTTCAGCACATCGATCAGACGGCCGTAGAGAACAGCATTCTTAATGGTGATCACAAAAAATCCCAGCGGAGGATTTCCGCATGCCACATCATAAATCACATTGATCAGCATAACCAGAAGCATACTGAAAATAGGCAGGAACAAACGTTTTTTTGTCAAACTCCGGATACTACTCATTTTGTTCACCTCCTGCAATGACTTTCATCACATTCATCTGATTCATTTCATGCCCTTCGATCTCTCCCACCTTGGTTCCGTCGCGCAGAACCGCCATACGGTTGCAGGTCCGCAGCATCTCTTCGATCTCAGAAGAAATGAAGATCAGACTGGTTCCTTCATTCGCCAGCTTCAGCACCAGCTTCTGGATCTCGGTCTTGGTTCCGATATCAATACCTCTGGTGGGCTCATCCAGAATCAGGAAGTCCGGATTGGTAGCCAGCCAGCGGGCCAGAATTACCTTCTGCTGATTGCCGCCGGACAACTGTCGGATCAGAGTCTCACGGCTGGCGCATTTGATCTGTAAAAGTTCAATGAACTTGTCCGCGATCTCACACTGCTTCGCCATGGGAATTTTTTTCAGAATGCCCTGCTTTGCCTGTATTGCCAGAATAATATTCTCACGAACGGACAGATCCCCGATGATGCCCTCTGCCTTCCGGTCATCCGGCAGCATACCCATGCCCAGCTTCATGGCATCGATGGGATTTTTAATCTTTACTTCATTTCCCTTCACCTTCAGCGTACCGGTCTGAGCTCTGTCCGCCCCATAAATCGCACGGGCCAGCTCGCTGCGGCCGCTTCCCAGCAGTCCGGTGAGGCCGATTACTTCGCCTTTATGTATATCCAGATTGAAGGGTTTGATGGTGCCTGCATGACTCAGCCCCTTTGCTTCGATTACCAGCTCTTCCTTCTGCTTGTCTCCGCTGCCCTCCTGTTTGATCGCTGCCAGATCGTCAAAATCCTTGCCCATCATAGCTGCCACCAGCTTCACGCGGGGCAGTTCCTCGATCTGGTATTCGCCTACCAGCGTACCATTCCGAAGTACCGTGATTCCATCGCATACCGCATATACCTGCTCCAGGAAATGTGTAACGAAAATAATTCCTACGCCCTTGTCCCGCAGGCGCCGCATCATGCCAAAAAGCTTCGCCACTTCTTTATCATCCAGAGAGGAAGTCGGCTCATCGAGAATCAGCACCTTGCTCTCCATATCAACAGCACGGGCAATTGCAATCATCTGCTGCAATGCCAGTGAATAGTCTTCCAAATTTTGTGTTACATCAATCTCCAGGTCCAACTGCTTCATCAACTGCACTGCCCGTTGGTTCATTTCCCTCCGGTTTACGGTACCCATCCTGGTCAATGGCTCCCGGCCAATAAATAAATTCTCTGCCACAGAAAGGTTCGGACAGAGGTTGACCTCCTGATACACCGTAGAAATACCCTTGTTCTGGGCATCCATAGTGCTCTTATTAATAACAGGGGCGTCACAGCCATCCAGATAGATTTCTCCGGCCTCGAATTTATTTACGCCGGTAAGACATTTAATCAGAGTAGACTTTCCCGCACCATTTTCACCCATCAGTGCACGGATCTCACCTTTTTTCAGAGTAAAATCCACATCTTCCAGTGCTTTTACTCCCGGGAATGTCATGCAGATGCCCTGCATTTTCAATACTACGTTATCTTCCAACACTACCCCTCCCATCAGTGACAAAGTGAGGGAGAAAACCCATGAACTGGGATTTCCTCCCTCTGCTTTCTTACCTAAGCTACAAAGTCTGAATTGTAATCATTTCGGTTTTGGCAGCCGGCGAACCGATCTGCCCTTCTTTGTCCCTTGCCCGGGAATTAGTATGCACGTCCTGCCAGTACTTCGTCAGTCATAGTGGTTGCATATTCACTGGTGATACCAGGAGCTACGAATGCCTGATCTTCTACCAGAGTAGTTGTTTCGAATTCTTCGCCGGCCTGCATTTTTTCGATAACGCCTTTTACTGTTTCAGCCTGGATAGGATTACACTCAACGTTGCAGTTGATCTTTCCGTCCAGAGTATACTGTAAACCATCATGAGTAGCATCGAAGGAGATCAGGATAACGTCTCCGTCAACACCGTAGGTGATACCTGCTGCATCCATTGCATCCATTGCGCCGTATGCTTCATTATCATTCTGGCAGATAACTACATTGAACTGTCCTTCATAAGATTTGATGAAAGACTCCATAACTTCCTGTCCACCAGCCTGTGTAAAGTCACCGGACTGAGAATCCAGCAGAGTCCATTCAGAATGATCTGCTGCTACCTGAGCAAAGCCATCGGTACGTCCCAGAGTAGCGGAAGCGCCTACAGAACCTTCAATGGTCAGGATGTTCGCTTCTGCGCCGTCCAGAGTCTCTGCCAGCCAGTTGCCTGCGGTAATGCCTTCGTTTGTGGTATTGGTTCCTACCCATGCATCGTACAGAGAAGCATCTGCTTCGATCTCACGGTCAGCGATGATAACCGGAATGCCGGCATCCTGTGCTTCCTGAAGTACGGTATCCCATCCTGCGGACTGGATCGGTGCGATGATGATGTAATCCAACTGCTGAGAGATAAAGTTACGAACTGCTTCCAACTGTGCTGCATTATCATTATCACAGTCTACCAACTGAAGATCAAATCCGTTCTCTGCTGAAAATACATCCTGATAGTTCTGAGTATTTGCAGTACGCCAGTCTGACTCATGTCCAACCTGTGCATAGCCTACTGTAATTACATCTTCGCCTGCCATAGCAGTCATTGTCATCATAGAAGCAGCCAGTGCACCACATCCAAGAGCAGCAATCATTTTTTTATTCATTGTAAAATCCTCCTTCATACTTTGGTTAAAATAACCATCAACTTGTTTTGTTGTGGTCATTATACTATGCAGTATGACGGCTTTCAATGAACTTTCTTCGGCATTTTGTTAATATTTTTACTGTTTTCTTTTTGTTTCATCTCAAACTTATGTTTTTTTACGGTAAAATGGTTAATTATTTACGTTTGAGACTGCGGGTATGGTAACGGTCACTTTCGTTCCCTTCCCATACGTGCTGTCAATCCTCATTCCGTACTCCGGCCCATAATTCAGTTGGATTCTCTGTTCGATATTGTACAGGCCAAAGCCCGACTTCTCTCTTGAAGCAATCTCGCTGGCAAGCACCTTTCTGGCATATTCCAGGCGTTTCTGCGTCATTCCGATCCCGGTATCCTCCACCGTCAGGATCAGACGCTCACCCGCCTTTTCCCCCGTGACGCGGATCTTTCCGGTTCCCCGCTTATTTTTAATCCCATGGTACAGGGCATTTTCCACCAGCGGCTGCAGCGTCAGCTTCAGGATCTGGTACGGATACAGTTCTTCCGGAATCCGGATTTCATACTCCAGAATATCCCGATAGCGGAACTGCTGAATCTTCAGATAGCTGTGGATGTTCGTCTCTTCCTCCTGAATGGTGATGAAATCCCGCCCCTTGCTCAGTCCGGTCCGGAAAAAGTCTGAAAGGGATGACACCATGGTGATGACCTGCTCCTTCTTTCCAGCCTCCGCCAGCCAGATAATGGCATCCAGAGTATTGTAGAGAAAATGAGGATTGATCTGCGCCTGCAGAAGCTTCAGCTCCGTGGCACGCAGATTCAATTGTTCAATCTTGATATCCTCCACCAGATTTCCGATCTTTTCCATCATCTGATTAAAGCTGTCGTTTAATATCTGCAGTTCATCCGCAGTGTTGTTTCTGGCAGAAAGGCTGGTTCCCCATTCCTTGGTACGGACGGCAAAATCCCCCCCGCCGGCCTGCTTTGTGGCGTCACACAACTTCTGGATGGGATGGGTGATGCTGCTGGTGATCTTGCGGCTGGCCAGCAGCAGTGCCAGCAAAACCCCTGCAAAGATAATCGCCGTAGCCTGGATCATCCGTTCCACATCGGAGCGGATTCCCTCCCGGATGGTCTCCAGATTGCCCGCTTCATAATAGATATATTGCTGAATCTGCTCCTGGATCAGTTCCGTCAGAACCCGGATGTCCAGATCCAGCCGCTCCAGATTCCGGTCATAGGAACCGCTGACCTGTGCGTCCGCCTCCACCTCATTCACCTGTTTTTCCAGAGAATTCAGACTCTTTACAATTCCCTTCAGTTGATTTTTCGCGTAATCATCCTCAGAATCGTCCCCCAGTGTCTGAAATACCGTCCGCGCGCTGTCAATCAGCTCATGAGGCTGATTGGTATCCACCAGTTCGTCGGCACGTTCCGAATTCACCACGATGATGTACATGGTGTAGTCCACATTTTCTTTAAACGTAATATTATATGCATTTGCTTTTGTGATATTTTCCACGCTGACATCATACCGCTGAGAAAAACGATTGACCATCGCCAGCAGAAAAACAACCATCAGCGTAAATGGCACAAAGCTGACCAGAACCAGCGTATTTAGACGGCGGTTCACAGAAGAGCCTTTAGGCAACATGTGTGCTTTCCTCCTATTCCTGAATGCGGAATTCTCTCGGTGTGCAGTTCTGCGTCTTTTTAAACAGATAGCTGAAATAATGGGGGTCCTTGTAGCCCACCGCATACGCCACTTCTGCCGTCTTGCAGTTGGAGCTGCGCAGCAGCTCCCGGGCGCGCTTCATCCGCACCTCAGTCAGATATTCCACAAAGGTCCGTCCCATCTCCTGGCTGAAAACCGTGCTGAAATGGTTGGGACTCAGGTTCACGCTGGCCGCCACCAGGTTCAGGGAAATATCCCCATTCTGAAAATTCTCCTGAATGTAAGTCCTGGCCTCTTCCAGCAGGGAGCTGTATTTCTGGCTGGCCGCCTTTTCTCTCAGATCAATGGCCGCTTCAAATACCTTCCTGATGTACTGCTTCATTTGGGGAAGCGTCTCAAATACCCCTGTCATATTCTGGAAATCCCCGCATCGTTCCACCAGATCGGCCGCACTGTAGCCCAACTGCTCCAGTACCGACACCGTGGTCATATACAGATCCATGGTGATATACTGGCGGAACAGCAGCGATGCCGCATTGTTCTCACCGATATTTTCTATGTATTCCTCAATAAAATGACCGATTTCCCCCTTCAATCCGGATTTCAAAAAGCTTTCGATGATCTTATGATCCACCCGGTTCATATTCAGCACACTTAATTCCGGCTCAATTTCCTGATTATGGGAGGCCTCCTCATTTTCGCTGTATACAATCTGGTTTTTCCGGCGGATATACCGGTAAGCAAAGGCACGATTGGCTTCATCACAGCATTTATTCAGCTCACTCAGTCTGGAAACCGTCTTTCCCACGCCTCCAAAGTATTCGATCTCGGGATAGTTCTTCAGAATATCCATCAGCTTTCCCAGCAGCTCCTGCGCAATATCCGCCACGGAGGTTCCTATGGTCTCCACCATTAAAAAGGCCCACCCTTCCGTGCTCAATTCCACCATGACAATCCGGGGCAGTTCTTCCGTCATCCTCTTAATCTCATCCGTCACGGTATTCACCGCTTCGCAGTAGCCCTCCTGATCATCTCCCGTAGATACCTTAAACAGCATGATATTGTAGTGCCGGGCGGCCATCTCAATGCCAATCCTGCTTCCCTCTTTTAGCAGCGCTGACACCGGAAACTGGCCCGACACCAGCTTCCTGAAATATTTCTGACGGGCAAGCTGAATATTTTCCTGCTGTTCTTTTCCAAAGGTCTCCAGATAGCTTTGCTGCTCCCGCTCCTTTAATACCTGCTCTCCCACTTTTTTCACTGTTTCCAGCAGCTTTGCTCCGGTAATGGGCTTGAGCAGATAATCCGCGATCCCGATGTTGATTCCCTCCTGGGCATACCGGAATTCATCATAACCGCTGAGAATAATGATCTTAATATCAGGAAGCTCCTGCTTTACCAGACGGCTCAGTTCCAGTCCGTCCATAAAAGGCATTCTGATATCGGTAATCAGGATATCCGGTCTGGTGCGTTGTATCATGGGATAGGCCAGCTCTCCGTCACTGGCTTCCCCTGCAAACTCGAATCCTTCCCGTTCCCAGGAAATGTTATTTTTAATTCCTTCCCGCATTACGATTTCATCTTCTACCAGAAATACTTTTACCATTAGTACACCCTGCCCTCTTTCAGTTTTGCCAGATCCATCGTGGTATCAAAATAAGTCTCATCCACATATTGAATTTTATCTACCGTTCTGCCTGCTTCCAGGTTCTGAATGATCTCATCCACTCTCGGTCCATGCAGCGGATTGCATTCGAAATCCGCATTCATTGTCCCTTCCATCATGCAGTCAAATGCTCCGCTGACCGCATCAAAGGAAATGATCGTAATCTCCCCATCCGGTCCGCAGGTCTTTCCCGCCGCCTCGATGGCATCAATGGCGCCAAAAGCCATATTGTCATTCTGACTGATCACCACATCAATGTCCTCATAGGTGTCCAGAAAATACTGCATGACCTCCTGTCCCTTGGCCTGGGTGAAATCCGCCGATCTGATTTCCAGCATGTTCCAGTTTGGCTGGGTATCCATCACCTTCTGAAACCCTTCGGTCCGGCCCAGCTCTGCCGATGCACCGGGCGTTCCCTGCAGCGTGACGATATTGATGGTATCCTTTGACCTTCCGGTGCTCTCCAGATAGGAAATCAGCCATTTTCCCGCATCTTCCGCTTCTTTTGTAAAGTTTGCACCCACATAGCTGGTGTATAGCTCCTCATCCTCCACAGCCACCTTCCGGTCTGCCAGAATAACCGGAATCCCTGCATCCTTCGCCTCCTGCAGCGCAGAATCCCATCCGGTTTCCACAATGGGGGCCAGTACGATATAGTCCACCTCCTGCAGAATGTAATTCCGGATCGCCTTCAACTGATTTTCCTGTTTTTGCTGGGCATCATCGTAGATCAGATAATATCCGTTGTCCGTGGTAAAAGTAGATTTAAATGATTCCGTATTGGCAATCCTCCAGTCCGATTCTGCCCCCAACTGGGACAGCCCCACCGTGATCAGATCTTCGGAATTTACTGTCTCTGCACCGGAATTGCTCTCGGTCAGGGAAGAAATTTCTTCTACGCCTTTTCCGTCTCCCATAGCTACCGCTCTCACTTCGGCTTCTTTTTTCTGGCAGCCGGCCAGGGAAGCCGCCAGAGCTCCTGCCATCATGAATGCGGTTATGTATTTTCTCTTTTTCAGGCGGCCGGAAAATGAAACAGCCTTTTCGGTCCGCATTGCTGTTCTGCATTTTGGCTTCATTCAGATCCCCCTCTGCTTCTCCTGCTCCCGGGCAATGACATAGATCCGCTCGCTGTCTTCCTTCGGGCTGTCCATGGTAAACGCATCGTAAGCCGCATCAAACTTCAGGCCGGACTGCACCAGCAGCTTTTGAATCTCTGACAGTTCATAAGCCCGCTGATAATGCGTCTCCTGATACTTCCGGTAACGTCCGTCCGTATCTTCGATAAAAAGAGTCAGATCGTACTCGTTCATCCGCTCCTCTTCAAAGTAGGTATTTTCCCAGATAAAGCTGGATTTCTCCCGATTCTCCGCAATGGTAGAATCTCCCATCAGCTCCCGGTACTTATAGACCGTATTCAGATCAAAAATAAAAATGCCGCCGGGATCCAGATAGTTGTTTACTAACCGGAATACCTGCAGCAGGTCTGCTTCCTCTGTTACATAATTCATGGAATCGCATACACTGACCACTGCCTTCACCGTGCCATACAATTCAAATTCCCGCATATCCTGCAGAAGATACAGAATATCCCGGCCGGAAACCATCTTTTTTTCCTGGGCCATTTCCAGCATCTCTTCTGCATTGTCCACCCCGATCATATCATAACCGACCCCGGAGAGCAGCTCCGTCATAGAGCCGGTGCCGCAGCCCAGTTCCAGAACCAGCCCGTCTCTCACTCCATAGTGATGCAGCAGCGAAATCAGGTACCGGCTCCAGTCTTCATAGGGCACGTCATCCATGAAGGTGTCGTAAACGCGGGCAAAGCTTTCATACATCGCCATTTTCGTTTTCCATCCTTTCCCGGCTGCCTACCACACCTGGCCTAAAATTCCGTAAGAAACAACGCACATAATTACAGTTGCCATGATCAGTCCAAAAAAGATCGCCGGAATCGCTTTTTTGCGTTCCACACCCAGCAGCGCTGCGATCAGAGATCCGGTCCAGGCCCCTGTGCCCGGCAGCGGTATGCCCACGAAGACCACCAGGCCCCAGAATTCATAGCGCTGAATTTTCTCGCTGCGGCTCATAGCGCCGTTTTCCAGCTTTTCCACCAGCCCGTGGAAGGTTTTTGTCCTGCGCATCACCGAAAAAATCTTGGTGATCAGCAGCAGAATAAAGGGCACCGGAATTGCATTGCCGATAATGCAGATCGGGATTGCTCTCCACATATCTACGTGAAGTAAAGATGCTACGATCAGCCCCCCCCTCAGTTCCAGAATCGGTATCATCGATACCAGAAAGATTACAAGTTCTGCGCTGATCACACTTCCCAGATTAGTGGCAAACCACTGTGCTAAATCATTTGTCATATCATTCCTCCTAATGCATGAGCTGCATTGTTATCATCCACTATTATTTTGTTCTGCAGTTTTTGCTTATTTTGATGCTCCTGAGCCTTTTGATGTTCCTGCTTGTTTTGATGCTCCTGAGCCTTTTGATGCTCCTGCTTATTTTGATGCTCCCGCGCCTTTTGCGGCAGACAGGTAGTTTTTCAAAAATTTGATCAGCTCCTCCATTTCCTCATCCGTTCCTATGGTGATGCGCAGGTAGTTATCGATGCGGGGTTTGTTAAAATAGCGCACGATAATCTTTGCTTTTTTCAGAGCTTCGAAGAGGTCGCGGGCCAGACAGTCCTGATGGGTTACAAACAGGAAATTGGCTTTGGAGTCCGCAAAGGTGAACCCCAGCTCTGCCAGCCGCTGTTTGACATATTCCCTGGTGGCCATTATTTTTCCGGTGATCTCATGAAAATAAGCATCGTCTTTGATGGCTTCCACTCCGGCGATCAGAGCTGTCTGATTCATGGTATAGGAGTTGAAAGAATATTTTACGTCATTCAGGTATTTGATCAATACCTTGCTTCCCATGGCATAGCCGATGCGCATCCCGGCCAGGGCCCTGGATTTGGAAAAGGTCTGTACTACCAGCAGGTTTTCGTATTTTTCAATCAATGGCAGTGCCGAACATCCCCCGAAATCAATATATGCTTCGTCCACGATAACGATGACATCCTGATTGTGTGCCACGATATCTTCGATATCTTCCAGCGGAAGGAGCGCCCCCGTAGGCGCATTGGGATTCGGGAAGATCACCCCGCCATTTCTTTTATAATAATCTTCTTTCCGGATCTGAAATTCTGCGTTCAGAGGCTGGCATTCGTAAGGAATGCGGAACACATCTGCCCATACATCATAAAAAGAATATGTGATATCCGGAAACAGTACCGGTGCCGTCCCGTTAAAGAAAGTAAGAAAGCACATAGCCAGCACATCATCGGAGCCTACTCCGACGAATACCTGGTTGTTGTTCAGATGATAGTAGTCTGCGATTGCAGATACCAGCACTTCCGAAGTGGGATCCGGATATTTGCGGAGCACATCGGTATCCATCTGATGCAGGGCGGCTGTGACTCCCTCCGTCGGCGGATATGGATTTTCGTTGGTATTTAATTTAATTATATTTTTCTGTTTTGGCTGTTCTCCCGGCACATAAGGCACCACCGTCCTCACATTTGCTTCCCAAGGTCTCATGTTGTTTTCCTTTCTTCTGTTTCTCAGTTCTTCCTGGCTTGAAATATCTTCATTTTTCGATTCTAATCTGGAACATCAGCTCACCAGAGTGCTGCACGCGTTTCCGTGAGATACCCAGCCCGCACGGCAGCGTTCTCCTATGAGCCGTGGACACAATCTTTTATTGCTTCAGGGCATATTCCTGCGCCAGTTTTTCGAAGCCCGGCATGGCATTTATTATGGTTTCATAGGATACACAATAGGCGATCCGCACATAGCCCGGACAGCTAAAGGAAGAGCCCGGCACCATCAGAATGTGATATTTTCTGGCGGCTTCACAGAATTTCACCTCATCCTCTTCCGGTGACTTCATGAACAGATAAAAAGCTCCTTCCGGACGGATAAAAGAAAATCCAAGCTTTTCCAGGCCGTCGCACAGCGCTCTCCGGTTGCGGTCATAGTAGTCCAGATCCACTTTTTCATTCAGGCATCTGGCAATTACCTTCTGAAACAGGGAGGGTGCATTCACGTAGCCCAGGATACGGTTTGCCACATTGGCGGCTGCCTGGATATCCGATGCGTCATCCAGCTCATCCGGCAGCACCAGATAGCCGATGCGCTCTCCCGGCAGAGACAGAGATTTACTGAAGGAATATCCAACTATGGTATTGTGGTAATATCGGGTCAGATAAGGAACCTGAGCACCGTCATATGCCAGCTCCCGATAAGGTTCGTCTGAGATCAGATAGATGCTGATACCAAATTCCGCTTCTTTCCGGCGCAGGATCTCAGCCATCTTCTCAATCGTGGCTTCCGAATAAATGACACCGGAGGGGTTGTTTGGCGAATTTACGATCACCGCTTTTGTACGTTGGCCGATCATGGTTTCAAAAAGCTTAAGATTGGGCTGAAAGGTCTCCGTATCCGGTGCGACCACCTTTAACACTCCGTCATAATTTGAGACATAAGAACGGTATTCTCCGAAAAACGGAGCAAAAGCCAGCACCTCATCGCCGGGATTAAGCAGTGTCTTACATACCACATTCAGCCCTCCGGCCGCACCCACGGTCATCAGAATATTCTGCTCTCCAAAAGAAGTGCCAAAACGTTCATTCAAAGAAGAAGCCACTGCCAAACGCACCTCTTCGTATCCGGAGTTGCTCATATAGCCATGCACCGTGACAGAAGCCTCATTCTCCAATATCGAATACACAGCATCCTTCACCGCAGCCGGAGCCGGCACATTCGGGTTTCCCAGACTGAAATCATATACCTGATCGGCGCCATAGATGGCTGCCATCTTTTTTCCCTCTTCAAACATAGCCCGGATCACTGAACTGTTGGCCACATATCCTTTCATCTTCTCCGCTATCATAATAATATCCTCCTCATTGGAACATAACTTATCTGACACAATCACCTGTCTTTTAATCTTACAACTCCTTTTTCTACCATAAACACGGGCCTGTAGGACAGCTTCGCCTGACGCAGTCCCTCTGCTCCGGTATCGTCTTCTCTGTTTACATACAGAAAATCTTCCATCTCATGCTGTACGAACTGCTGATTTATCATGGTATAGGCTCCGTCCACTTCGGTAAATGCCTTTTCAATATGCACCACAAAAGTATCATGGTTCACCGGCTCCCCTATGGTAAATGCCACCACTTCATCATTTACTTTCAGACAGCCGCCCCTCAGACTGAGTTCCTTCATCAGCCGCAGAGAATTCAAAGCCACGCACATTTCCGTGCGTTTTTCCTCTTCCTCATCGCAGCCGTTCTGGTTTCTCCATTTCAGTGCCATCTGAAAACACTCTTCTACATTTTCATCCGTAATGGTTTCATAACGCCAGTCCGGATAGGTTTTCATGAATTTATTGATATGGTTTTTCTTTCCATGATACTTTTTTCCGGAAAGATTTGCAAGCTTTTCCCGCTCATATACATAATCTGCGTTGTCCCTGTCATATTCAATCTCGAATTTTCCCGGGTACATCTGCTCCAGCAGCTCAAACTGCTCCGGTGTAACCACTACCATCTTAAAATCTACGCCATGGTCATTGCTGTAATCCATCATTTCCTGGATCGCTTCTTTCAGTTTCTTTCGATTCCCTTTTGGAAAACGGAAATAAAAATCTTCTTCTGCTGATTTCAGCAGCAGCATATTATGTTCAATCGCAAATTCGGTAGGATACAGATGTTTCCATAAATACAGGTTTGCAAAAGTATCTTCACAGCTTCTGGAATCCCCTACACGATAGTGCTGGTCAATAATGTCCCTGTCCTCCAGAACTGGTATTCGAAATGTTAATGCCATAAATTCCTCCTGATTTGTATTTTGCATTCTTCTTCCCGCTCTATTTTATTCATTCCCAATATACCGCCGTTCACGCGCAGCCAATAACTCTGTTACCGGCGCTTTTTCAGCGTTTTAGCAGATATTATACGGAAAGGCTCATTCTCCGAAAAGAACAAACCTCCGCGTTGTATAATTATGCAATTTATAACTGTTATTCTACGATCAGATTCTGTTTTCTCATAACCGCCACTACATCGTAAACGTATTTTGCACAAAGGTCATCGCTCTCGGCTTCAACCATGACACGGATGACCGGTTCCGTACCGCTCTCCCGCACCAGGATTCTGCCGTCGTCTCCCAGTTCAGAAGCTGCTTTTTCCACCGCCTCTTTCACGTTGGAATTTTCTCTGGCTTCTTTTTTATCTGCCACCTTTACATTCTTCAAAAGCTGTGGATAAATCTTTACTTCGGATGCCAGGGTGCCCAGGGTGCTCTTTTTATTGATCACGGCTTCCATAATCATCAATGAAGTCAGAATACCATCTCCTGTGGTTGCATGTTTGCTGAAAATAATATGACCGGACTGTTCTCCGCCCAGGCAGTTGCCATTCGCCAGCATATTTTCATATACATATTTATCTCCCACCGCCGTTTTTTCATACTTGATTCCAATTTTGTCCAGAGCTTTGTACAGACCCAGATTTGACATGATCGTGGTGACGATAGTGTCATTTTTCAGTTTTCCTTCTTCTTTCAGATATTTTCCGCAGATATAAAGGATCAGATCTCCGTCTACCACTCTGCCCTTCTCATCCACAGCGATACAGCGATCCGCATCTCCGTCATAGGCAAATCCCATATCCAGTTGATTATCCACCACAAAACGCTGCAGCACATCGATATGAGTGGAACCGCAGTTCCGGTTGATATTCGTTCCGTCCGGCTCGTTATTGATCACATAGGTCTTCGCACCCAGAGCATCAAATACGCTCTTGGCAATGGCAGAAGAGCTTCCGTTGGAGCAGTCCAGTCCGATGCGGTAATTCTTGAAGGAACGGGTAGCCAGCGAAATCAGATAGCCGATGTAACGGTTTCTTCCGGATACATAGTCTGTAGTTCTTCCGATATCTGCTCCGGTTGCCAGCGGAATCTCATCCGATTTTCCGTCAATATATGCTTCAATCTTTTCTTCAATCGCCGCATCAATCTTCTGACCGGTGCCGCTGATGACCTTGATGCCATTGTCATAATAAGGATTGTGGCTGGCTGAGATCATAATGCCGCAGTCAAAATCATCCAGACGCACCACATAGGCCACGCTGGGAGTTGTGGTTACATGAAGCAGGTATGCATCCGCCCCGGATGCCGTGAGTCCTGCTGCCAGAGCGTATTCAAACATGTAACTGGAACGTCTGGTATCTTTTCCGATCACAATCTTAGCCTTATGCTGCTGTCCGTAATACCATCCCAGAAATCGGCCTACCTGAAAAGCATGCTCAACATTCAAAGTAATATTAGCTTCCCCGCGAAAGCCGTCTGTACCAAAATATTTACCCATTTTTCTTCTCCTCCAACTTGTTAAATTATATCATCTGAAATTATACTGTCCGTATTTTTCAATTTTCCTGCATTTTTGCCAGCTTGGCTGCCTGGTCTGCCGCGATCAGACTGTCGATGATCTCTTCGATATCGCCATTCATAATCTCATCCAGACGGTACAGGGTCAGCTTGATTCTGTGATCCGTCACACGCCCCTGAGGGAAATTGTAAGTTCTGATCTTCTCAGAACGGTCTCCGGTGCCGATCTGGCTCTTTCTGGCCTCTGCCTCCGCATCATGCTGTTTTTCCAGCTCCATCTCATACAGACGGGAACGCAGCACCTTCAGTGCCTTATCCTTATTTTTCAACTGGGACTTTTCATCCTGACAGGAGATCACAATACCGGTGGGAATATGCGTCAGACGAACCGCAGAATCTGTGGTGTTGACACACTGACCGCCGTTTCCGGAAGCCCGGAATACATCAAATTTACACTCATTCATATCCAGATGGAAATCAATTTCCTCCGCTTCCGGCATAATTGCCACCGTGATCGTGGAAGTATGGATCCGGCCTCCGGATTCTGTCTCCGGCACACGCTGAACACGGTGCACCCCGCTTTCATACTTAAGTCTGGAATAAGCGCCCTGCCCATTGATCATGAACACCGCTTCTTTGAAGCCGCCGATGCCGCTTTCGCTGACATTCATCAGCTCCACCTTCCAGCGGTGTGTCTCCGCATATTTTGCATACATACGGTAAATCTCCGCTGCAAAGAGCGCTGCCTCATCCCCGCCTGCACCGGCGCGGATCTCTACGATTACATTTTTTTCATCATTAGGGTCTTTGGGAAGCAGCAGGATCTTCAATTCCTGTTCCAGCTCCTCCACCCGCTTTTTCGCTTCATTCAATTCTTCCTTCAGCATCTCCCGCATCTCTTCGTCGCTTTCGCTCTCCAGCATGGAAACGCTGTCTTCAATCGTCTGCCTGCAGTCCTTGTACTCCCGATAAGCATCGACGATCGGCTGCAGATCACTCTGCTCCTTCATCAGCTTCTGAAAACGTGCCTGATCATTGATCACGGAAGGTTCATTCAGCATATTCAAAATCTCTTCCAGATGAATCAGCAGATCTTCTAGTTTATCAAACATTCTGTTTTTCCTTTCTATATCCTGTAATTGCTTTGCTTCTTAGCTTTGTTCCTTATTTATATCCTGCGCCCCGTCACTACCCGGTCCAGACCGGCCAGATCCTTTATAATCTTTACTTTCGTGTATTCCTTCTCATGCATCATGGCGGAAACCGCCTCGCCCTGATCAAAGCCGATCTCAAACATGAGCCAGCCTCCGCGCTTCAGATAAAAATCACTTTCCCGTATAATCTCCCGATAAAAATGGAGCCCGTCTTTTCTTCCGTCCAGAGCGCTCCGCGGCTCATGAAACTGAACCTCAGCCATCAGTTTTGGGATAGCCGCTGTCGGAATATACGGCGGATTGGATACGATCAGGTCAAATGTACCCTGTATCTTTTCAAATAAATTGCTCTCTATGAAATGCACTTGTGCATCCAGGCGAAGGGCATTGTCTCTGGCGGTCTCCAGGGCCGCCGGGGAAACATCAGATGCCACCACATACAGATCCGGAACCATCTTTGCCAGGGAAATTCCAATGCAGCCGGAGCCGGTGCACAGATCCAGCACTTTTTGCCCCGGTGTCAGCACCTGTGCCGCCTGTTCCACCAGGATTTCCGTATCCTGTCTGGGAATCAGCACCTGGTCATTCACCCGAAAGGGCAGCCCCATAAATTCCTGTTCTCCGGTAATATGCTGCAGCGGAACGTGTCTGCCCCTCTCCATCAAAAGAAGCTGATACCGGGAATATTGGGAATCCGGCATGAGCTCCGTTTGCTTCATAAGATAATGCGCCCGGGATATCTGACAGCAATGCTCCAGAAGATACCAGGCATCCACCCTGGCATCCTCTATCTTCTGCTCCCTCAGATACTCTTCTCCTGCTTTCAATGCTTCTCGAAATGTCATACCGGCACCGCCTGTCAGGCCTCTGACGTATCCGTCAGGTCATAATGAGCATCAAAATTTTCATTCAGATATTTCTTCCAGTTAAATACTGCCTCTACGGAAGCAATTCCAACTTCGATCATGGAATCATCCGGCTCTTTTGTGGTCAGCGCCTGCAGACAGAGCCCCGGTTTGCTCAGAATATTTACCAGCTTGTTGTCGTAACGTCCGGCCAGACGGATAAATTCATATGACACGCCTGCGATGATCGGAATCAGCAGCACACGGATGATCAGTCTCCAGACGGGTGATTCTACCCGGATAAATAAAAAGAAGATAACACTGACTACCATAACGATCAGCAAAAAGCTGGTTCCGCAGCGCTTATGTTCTTTTGAACTCTTTCTTACGTTCTCCACATTCAGTTCCAGGCCATGTTCTATGCAGTTAATGCATTTGTGCTCGGCCCCATGGTACATAAAAGTACGCTGAATTTCTTTCATTCTGGAAATCAGAAGAATGTATCCCAGAAAAATCGCCATACGCAGAATACCTTCTGCAATGGAGATCAGCGTCTCGGAACTGGTCACCATCTGAAGACCCCTGGACAGAAAGTATGGAAGCAGCATGAACAGTGCCACAGAAATTACAATGGAAAACGTAACAGTAGCTCCCATCAGAAATCCGCTGCCTTTTTCCTCTTCTTTGCCCTCTTCCGGGTTCTCACCCGCCGCGCGTTTGGAATTATCCAGACGCTCCTGTTCGGCGCTCTTAGCGGCCTTATCCAGTATGGCCTGCCCTTCCGCCACTTTCCCCTGGCTTTTCAGCTTTTCGGCCTTTTTCTCCGCTTTTTTCTGTTCTTTCTCCAGACGTTCTTCCAGTTCCTCTTCTGTCTCTTCTGCAAAAAAATCTGCCGAATACATCAGTGTTTTCATACCAAGAACCATGGAATCTACAAAATTGAATATCCCCCGGATAATTGGCGTAGAAAGAATCTTTTTATTTTTTACAATGCTTCTGTACTCTTCTGTCTTTACCGCAATCTCTTTGTTTGCAGTCCGGACCGCCACCGCATAGGTGCCGCCGTTTCGCATCATGACACCCTCCATGACTGCCTGACCGCCTATATTTGAATATTTCATTATTTTCCTCTTTGTCGTTAACCCTTGTGTTGTCTTAATTGTTCTCGTGTCAGCTTTGTTGTTAACTATTTTATGCTTTTATTATTTTCGTGTCATCTTTTCCGTTAACTGCTGTCTGCTCTGCCAGGTGCGGAAAACTCTGTCTTTCCCCACAAGTAAAAACAGGTTGAGATTCTGCAACCTCAACCCTATCTTTACTATACTATTTAGCTTCAATACCATATTTTCTGTTGAATTTGTCAATACGTCCACGAGCTGCTGCACTCTTCTGCTGTCCAGTATAGAATGAATGACATTTTGAGCAAACCTCAACGTGAATTTCTTTTTTGGTTGATCCGGTTACAAATGTGTTTCCACAGTTACAGGTAACAGTTGTCTGATAATAATTTGGATGGATTCCTTCCTTCATTTCTTTCACCTCTTCTTATTTTTTTGTGAACTGCTTACGGCCGTGCCGTCCATTTCCGGTCAATGCTGCTCTGATGCTGCCGCAGCAAGCTTCCCCGGACTATCCCTGCAAGTCCCTGCAGTTGACTGCTCTCCCGATTTACTTTCAAGAACAGCGTTGAAATTATAACATAAAAATTTTCAAATTGCAAGATGTCTAAATAAAATTTCTGCCGGCCGCTACAGTTCAGCTTTTTACTTGACGCACAGCTTCCGGGCGGCTGCCTCAGGTATGCCGCAGGTGCATTTGCAGAAAGCCTAAAATATGTTCCGATTGCAAAGCAATCGAGAACACGGAGTCTCGCAGAGACGAAGGTAGCATCTTGGGTTCCACAAGATGTTCCATAGGAATTGGGAGTCATTTGTTTGAACCGAAGGTGAGTTATGGCTCCCAATTCCTGCTTTTGGAACACCTTGCGGAAGCCTTAGATGCTCTTGGCTTTCGAAACAGCACCTGCAGTATACCTGGGGCAGCCGCCCGGAAAGCGTCCTCATTCCAAAGCTGAACTGTAACCGCCGCTATGATGTCTAAATAAATTTCTGCCGCCGCACTCTGGCTACCAGTTCACGGTTATCCTTGGTGTGCACAAACATGTTCAGGATATTTTCCACGGCATCATCGCTCTTCATACCGTTTAAGGCTTTTCGCATAATATAGACTGCTTCCTGCTCTTCCGCATCCAGCAAAAGATCCTCTCTTCTCGTTCCTGACTTCTGGATGTCGATAGCGGGAAAAACACGGCGTTCTGAAAGCTTGCGGTCCAGCACCAGCTCCATATTGCCGGTTCCCTTAAATTCCTCATAGACCACATCATCCATCTTGCTTCCGGTATCTACCAGCGCCGTGGCCAGTATGGTCAGGCTGCCGCCCTCACGCATCTTACGCGCCGCGCCGAAGAAACGCTTTGGCATATGCAGGGCCGCCGGATCCAGGCCGCCGGACAGAGTACGTCCGCTTGGCGGCACCGTAAGGTTGTACGCCCGGGCCAGTCTGGTAATGGAATCCAGAAGAATGGTCACATCCTTCTTATGCTCTACCAGTCTCTTTGCCCGCTCTATTCCCATCTCGGAAACTCTTTTATGGTGTTCCGGCAATTCATCAAAGGTGGAGTAAATCACCTCCACATTATCTCCTACAATTGCCTCCCGGATATCGGTCACTTCCTCCGGCCGCTCATCGATCAGAAGAATGATCAGTGTCATATTCTTATCATTCTGTAAAATTGACTTTGCCACATCCTTCAGCAGCGTAGTCTTTCCTGCTTTCGGCGGTGACACAATCATACCTCTCTGCCCTTTTCCAATCGGAGAGATCAGATCCACGATCCGCATAGCTGTATTTTTACTGCCATATCGTTCCATTCGCAGTCTCTGATTTGGGAAAATCGGAGTCATATCCTCAAAATTATATCGTCTGGAAGCTTCTGCCGGGCTCATCCCATTGATTGTCTTCAAAAACAGCAGTGCGCTGAATTTCTCCTGCTGCGCCTTGATTCTTGTGTTTCCGGAAATAATGTCTCCTGTTTTCAGTCCAAAACGTCTGATCTGCGATGGTGATACATACACATCGTTCTCGCCCGGGAGATAATTGTCGCTCCGGATGAAGCCATACCCATCCGGCATGACTTCCAGAATACCGCTGGCTACATTTCCGCTGTCCAACTGAGCCAGATCCACTGGGGGACGGTCGCTCCGCTCGCTGCTCTGAGTATTTCTCTCGCCATTCTGATCGCTGCGCTCTCCGTTCTGAGTGGTTCTTTCGCTGTTCTGGGCGCTGCGCTCTCCGTTTTGGGCGGTTCTTTCGCTATTCTGAGCCGTTCTTTCACTGCTCTGGGCGCTGCGCTCTCCGTTTTGAGCCGTTCTTTCGCTGCTCTGTGTTCTACGCTCACTATTTTGAACGTTTTCTCCGTTTTGTATATTTTTATCTGCAGCAGCCGTCGGCTGCGCTGTATTTACCGGATTTCCCTGATCCTTTTTTTCTTTGGCCTCTTTTTCATCTTCCGCCAGCATGGCTTCGATCACTTCACTCTTCTTCATGGCAGAAACGGACTTAATCCCCCGCGCTTTCGCTAGTTCTTTCAATGCCGCTGCCGACAGAGTCTCATATTTTTCTCTCATTCTAAATACCTCATCTGTTCTGTTGCTTTTTTCTGGTTGGGAGTATTGTCAGAATTGACTTGAAACACAATAATATTTAATATTATAACACATCATTTCGGGAAATGAAAGTATTTTTTTATATTTAACTCATTATATTTAACTTATTATTTTATTTTGTCGTATTTGATTTATATTTTGAAATGCCGCTGTTTTAACCTCTCAACTGCAGTATCATTCCGCCTGCCATGCCGCAGGCAGCGCATACCAGAAATGACAGCAGCACCCCTGTGGTATCCGCTTCCAGTTGGCGCCCTCCCGCCAGGGACAGAAAACACAGTGCCGCAAAGTATACTGCTCCGTAGCAAAGTCCCCTGATGAATTTTCTCCGCTCTCCCACCTTTCCGGCCGCAATTCCTCCCACAAAGCAGGCCAGCCCATAGATGACCCAGATTCCCGTCTGAATCCGCTCCCTTCCCCATTCCATCTGATACATAAGAAGCGCCAGTATCACGATCCCCAGCACCGTCACCACCGCCTCCACGATCAGAGGCTTCACCAGCTCCACCATTTTTCTTCCATTCATATTTTTATTTTCCCCCTGCGTTCGTTATTGCCGCTGCAAAACCGACACAGCCTCTGCAATAACATTTTTATCAAAATATATGCCTTTTCATTGCAATTATGAAGAATATATTGTATTCTAGTAACAAAAAACATAAAGGAGATGGTAATTTGGCTTCTGAAGACGCCATACAAATCTGTTTACTGATCGTTCTTCTTTTTTTCTCCGCATTCTTTTCATCCGCAGAGACATCGATGACCACAGTAAACAAAATCCGCATCAAATCACTTGCTGAGGAGGGAAATAAAAAAGCTCAGATTTTATTGAAAATCATCGATCAGTCCGGAAAAATGCTCAGCGCTATTCTGATTGGAAATAATATTGTAAATATTTCCGCTTCATCGCTGGCCACCACGATTGCAATCCGTTTTTTCGGAAATACTGCGGTAGGTATTGTAACAGGTATCATGACTCTGCTTGTTCTGGTTTTTGGAGAGATTACCCCAAAGACCATGGCTACGATTTATTCCGAAAAAATCGCGCTGGCTTACAGCAGCATTATCTGGTATCTCATGCGAATTATGACGCCTCTGATTTTCATCGTAGATCATCTGTCCATGCTTTTTTTGAAGCTGCTCCATGTGGATCCCAATGCGGGCAATAACGCTATGACGGAGCAGGAGCTGAGAACGCTGGTGGATGTCAGTCATGAGGATGGCGTGATTGAGAGCGAAGAACGGCAGATGATTTATAATGTATTTGACTTTGGTGATGCTCAGGCAAAAGATATCATGGTTCCCAGAGCGGATATGGTATCCGTAAGCGTCACCGACAGCTACGAAACAATTATACAGGTCTTTCGGGAGCAGAAGTTTTCCCGGCTGCCGGTATATGAGAATGATAAAGATAACATCGTAGGCATTATCAATATCAAAGACTTCCTTTTTTGTGAAGAGAAAGATCGTTTTCAGGCCGCTGACGTAATGTATGAGCCATATTTCACTTATGAATTTAAGAAAACGGCCGAACTTATGGTTGAAATGCGTGAGAAATCCATTAGTCTTACCATTGTATTAGATGAATACGGAGCTGCCATCGGTATGATAACCCTGGAGGATCTTCTGGAAGAACTGGTGGGTGAGATCCGCGATGAGTATGATGAAGACGAAAAGGATCTGATTCAAAAAATCAATGACCGGGAATATCTGATTGAAGGTTCCGTCAAGCTGGACGATATCAATGATGCTCTTGGCCTGAGTCTGGAATCAGATGATTATGATTCCATCGGCGGTTATATTATCGGACAGTTGGATCATCTTCCGGCCGAAGGAGAAGCCGTCAAGACCGAGGATGGTTTGCTGCTGAAGGTAGACGTTATGGAGAAAAACCGGATTGGTAAGGTTCATCTCTATCTCCCCGAACCAGTATAGGCAGATCTGTCAAAACTGTTATACAAAGTGCAGCATCGATCCGGAAGAGCAGTAAAAGAAATACAGCAGGCAGCCATGTTACCCGGCTGCCTGCTGTATTTCTTTTACTGCTCTTCGTTGTACATTTCAATATCTATATTTTTATCCTTTGTAATTATTTCCAGATTGCGGAATATACACTGATAATGGAATTTACTCTTGCATCTGTTACATTATTCAGCGCCATCACAACTGCATTATATGTATTCGGTCTTGCCTGCTGTAATGCAGATGGATTCTCACAGTAATTCTTAAAGGACTCTGCGAAATATTCGGAACTGTTCTGCAGAACATAGGCTTTGTTGTACGCAGTGTACAGTGACTTTTCTGTATTGTATGCACTGGCGATCGCCTGTTTCACTGCGGAGGTTCCGCCGGCAAATTCAAGGAAATGTCCCAGCTCATGATATACGGTGCTGTTTAGTGATCTCACAGTGATTGTTCTCTTGGAAGCATCGAAACATCCGGCGTAAGATACATTGGGGTTTACCACCAGTTGACAGCCCATCTGAGTGAATGCATTTAATACTCTTGCATCACTGGCAGATGCCACGCTTTTAATATTGTATGTACCGGCTGCTGAGGTATTGGAAGCATTCGAGGTCAGCGAGGTGTTTGTCTTTACCGCCGTCGCCTTGATCGGTGTAGTTGTCGTGGTCACGGTAGTCACTACTGTAGTCTTTGTGGTCTTGATATTGCTTTTTTTCTTTGTGCTGGTCTTTACGGTAGTCGCTACTTTTGTGTTGGTCTTTACCTGAATGCTGGTGCTTTTCTGCGTCTTGTTCGTCTGTTTTGTCGATGTTTTTGTCGTAGTGGCGGTCTTTTTCGCCTTGGTTTTCATCTTTGTTTTCTTTGTGGTAGTCTTTCGTGTCACCGTCTTGGTCGTCTTGGTCCCTGTCGCCAGCGGCACTTCATCTTCTGCCACAGTTACGATATCCGGATCTGTAAAAGTAACCAACTCCGGAATATCTGTCTTCACCGAATTGTGATAAGTAATCAGACCTGTGCCGGCAATAATAGCTGCCAGTGCCAGGCATCCGGCTTTCTTCAAAATACCTCTTTGCCCTTCAAATAGTTTTTTCTTCATATCTCTCATCCTTTCTTCAATCAACTCCACACTGATAGTTTCAGGATGCTTCATTATTAAGCAGAACAGGTTAAATTATTCTGACTGCTCAGAGTGCTATTTACTGCTCAGGCTGCTGTAGCTCTCATAATATATTTCTAGCAAATAAAAAACCACATATATCTTTCGATATAGGCGGCCGCACTTTTAATGATACGCATCTTAAATCATCTTAAACACTGATTTTAAAATGTGGCAACCGGCTGTCATAGTATCTCTACCTTAGACCCTTTAGCTTTGCGTCCCTGCATTTCTACAGGTTTGCCCTTGTTCTTTTGTACCATCAGAATACACTATCCAGGATGCATTGTCAATACTCTTTCTGCTTTTCTGTGCAAATTTTCTGCACAAATTCTGTTACCGTTCAGCCTTGAAGTGAGGACGCTTTCCGGAATGCAGCCCCAGATATGCTGCGGGTGCTGTTTCGAAGGCCAAGAGCATCTAAGGCTTCCGCAGGGTGTTCCAAAAACAGGAATTGGAAGTCATAACTCGCCTTCTGCTCAGACAAATGA
Source organism: Lachnospiraceae bacterium (assembly GCA_028689585.1). Taxonomy (GTDB): domain Bacteria; phylum Bacillota; class Clostridia; order Lachnospirales; family Lachnospiraceae; genus Merdiplasma. The sequence goes on from JAQVCW010000016.1 coordinate 43,975, forward strand.
CTCCAAATTCCGGCATGGCATATATTACATTCTCCGGGACAGCATATCCGGATTGGCAGCATAGCCAAGGGCTACTTTTTTCTCCACTTTTCCTTCTTTGTACAGCTTCAGGAGGCACGAATCCGTGGACATCATGTTTGGCTGAGCGGAGGTATAGAGCATTCCGTCGATCTGGTAGCTCTTATTTTCCCGGATCATGTTTCGAATGGCCGGGGTGACGGTCATGATCTCAAATACCGGGATCAGACCGCCGTCCACACCGGGGACGAGCTGCTGGCTGATAACGGCCTGGAGCACCATAGACAACTGAACCGAAATCTGGCGCTGCTGATTCGCCGGAAAGACATCGATAATGCGGTCAATGGTATTGGCCGCCCCCATAGTGTGCAGGGTGGAAAAAATCAGATGTCCGGTCTCGGCGGCGGTCATCGCCACCTGAATGGTTTCATAATCCCGCATCTCCCCCAGCAGGATCACATCCGGGCTCTGACGCATGGCCGCTCTCAGCGCGGTAATATAGCTTTCCGTATCCGAATTGATCTCTCTTTGAGTCACGATGCATTTGTCATGACTGTGCAGAAATTCCAGAGGATCCTCCAGGGTAATGATATGTTCTTCTTTATTGTGATTAATGTAGTCAATAATACAGGCCAGTGTGGTGGATTTTCCGCTGCCCGCCGCTCCGGTGACCAGCACCAGTCCTTTTCCGTAATCCCCCATGTGAATAATGCTGTCCGGGATGCCCAGCTCGAAAGCATTGGGCAGGTGAAACGCAATCACCCGGATCACCGCAGCCAGAGAACCTCTCTGTTTGAACGTACTGACACGGAATCTGGCGTATCCGATAATCGCAAAAGAAAAATCATCGTCTCCGGTCACATAGAGCCGGTCTGCTCCGCTCCGTCTGGCCAGTTCATAGATTTCTTTGATGTACACATCCAAAATAGGGGGTGTCAGCCGCTGATCCCCGTAAATTCCTATTTTCTGATTTAATTTATATGAAATCGGCCTGCCTGCGATCAAAAAAATATCGGAGGCTCCCAGCTCTGTCATTTTTTTCAACACTTCCTGTATTTCCATATCTATTCATCCCCTATGTTTTCTGCCAAAAACAGTTCCATTGTATCATCTTTTTCCCAGGTGCCCGTTTCCTCCAGATGCCATTCGACCAGGTCGGCAGATGCCGTTCCCCCATCTTTTGCCGCGACGAGAACCGCCTGCGCCACAAGGTTCTGCTCCTCGGATACCGCCACCGTCCAGCAGATTTTCCCATCCTTCCATTCCAGATCCGGTTCCTGTTCTGCCGCAGCCTGCACTTCCTCCAAAAATCCCCGGTCTTTTCCTTTTTCCCAGGCAACAGCCACCAGTTCCTGCACCCGCTCCAGAATCTGATACGCCTGATTCTCCGCTGTATAATACCGGGTGGTCCGGTCCGCCATTTTCTCTGCCAGGCGCTTCTGTGCGCTGGCTCCGGACAAAGATAACAAAGCAAAGGTCACCAGTGCCAGCACGGTAAAAATCAAAATAAGGGAAGTGGTTCCCACATTAAAAACCATTTTATTTTTCTGTTTCATGTTGTGCCGCTCCTGCCTTGGAACGTCAGCCCATTTCAAATTTGCTTTCAGCAAATGGGCTGACGCTGCATGTCAGGTTTTCTTCGAAAACCTGACACAATCCTTGGAACGTCAGCCCATATCAAATTTGCTTTCAGCAAATGGGCTGACGCTGAAAAATCTCATTGCGCGCCTGCTGCCGTATCCAGACTGTAAATCACAGTTCCGTCCATCGTTTTAAAAGCAATCTGCGCTATTTGAATTTTATCCTGCATTTTTTCTGTAACCGCTGCATAATATGATGCATTTTCCTGTCTGCAGCTTTTACCATCGGAGTCAAGGTAAATGATCACATCATTTTCCCCTTCAGCAATCTCATAATACTGCTGCAGCGCTCCCCGCTCTCCGTCGGAGGCCCTTAGCTGTTCCGCCAGATTTTCACAGCAGTTCAGGGCCATTTTCAGTTCTTCCGCCTCACGGCTGATAACAGAAGCCCGGGCAAATACCTGAAGACAGCAGGACGATGCAATGGCAAAAAATAAGATGACCAAAATCAGCTCCGTCATAAAAATTCCGGTTCCGGAATGCGTTGTCTCTGTCATAGAAGCTCCCATTCCGGTATCGGAGTCTTCCCTTTGCGCCATGCTTGTGCCGGCCCCAAAGCTTTCTCTCTCTGTCATGGCGTTCCCTCCATATAATACCAGCGTTCTCCGGTATCTCCATTCCCGTCCGTTACGCTCAATTGTATAAGCTGATCGGATGAGAAGCTGACCGCAAAGTCACGGACTGCCCCAATGACCGTCCCCGCATTTTCAACAGGCTCTTTTCCTTCTGCCAGAAGACTTTCCTTCAGATACCCGTCTTCTGTATAGATCCAGGTGACATAGGTACCGTTCTCCCCCTCCTCCTGCAGAAGAAGGCGGTTTCCGTCCAAAAGCCTGATCTGTTCTTCGCTGTCATATCTTCTCAGCTTTTCAGTCAGATAGGATAAAATGACCGGAGCGTCCACATCCTTCATCTTCCCTGCAATCCTTCCGTAAACTCTGGTTCCAAGAAGAATCAAAAGCATGGAAGACACTGCAAACAGGGCAAACAGCGTCAGTGCAAACACGGTATCCATGCTGTGTTCCTGTCGTCTCACCTTATGCACCTCCCGTTTTGTCAATCACCGTAATATCCGGCGGGAGATTCCGTCCCACCACTTCAAACGTCACCAGATACCTCGTCTCATTCCAGTGGATTCCATAATGCTCCTTCAGATAATCCAGGCTCTCGGGATAAGCGCCCTCTAATGCATAACAGGTCACTGCACTCTGATCCAGCGAAGCCTGCAGACTGGCCTTTTCCCTGGCCTGCGCCTCATCCCCCGTCTGTACGATTCCAAACAGCAGAAAGCCAAAGACTGCCGCCGTTATCCCAATCTGCACGATTCTCTCCTTAAAAGAAGCCGTTATTCCTTTTTTCTCTGCAAAACGGTTCATCCAGTGCCTCCAAACTCCTGTTCCGGCAATGTCGGTGCACTATCCGATTTCCGACCTGTTCCGGCATTGCCTGTACGCTATCCAATTTCCGACCTGTTCCGGCATTGCCGGTAACGCTATCCGATTTCCGACATAATACTCATCAGGGGCAGCATCACCGACATCAGTATCGTCCCCACCAGCACAGCCAGCACGATCACGATGGTAGGCTCTATCAGATCAATACGGTGCCAGATCTGCTCTGATGCTTCTTTTTCACACTGGCTTCCGATCTCTCCCATCACCTGATCCATGGCGCCGGTACGCTGCCCTATGCGAAGCATCCGGTTATGTATGCCGTCAAATAATTCACTTTCCAGCATGGCCTCTTCAAAAGGTGTCCCTTCTGAAATCCGGCTGATACAGGACCGGATCTTGCTGCATTCTTCTTCATTTTCCACCAGCTTTGCCATCAATTCCAGACTGCTCTCCGGGTTCAGGCCGCTCTGAATGCACATGCTCATGCCGGAGGCCAGCCTGTACTGCGCCGTCTTTCTGGTCAGCTTCCGGGTAAATCTGCTTTGGCGGACCCAGCTTTCAGACAATTTTCTGCCCCTTTCCGTCTTGGTAATCCAGAAAAAAAACGCCAGCGCTGCCAGCAGTATCACAAGAAATACTCCCGAGTATCTGCCAAGTGTCTCCCCCATGCGCAAGATCACTCCGGCAGCCCCGTCCATCTGGGTGCCCAGTGACAGAAATACCTGATTAAATATCGGCATCACCTTGATGATCAGAACCAGGAGCACCACCAGCATCATAGAAAGCATAAACAGCGGGTAAGCTACCGCACGGCGAATTGTCTGATACATGTTTTCTTCCTTATTATAATATTCAGAAAGAGCCCTCATCGTCTCATCCAGTCTTCCCGAAGTCTCCCCAAGCTGCACCATCTGACATGCATAATCCGGAAAAACCCCTGTCTTCCTCATGCCCTTATAAAGAGAATTGCCCAGTTCCATTTCCTGATAAATCTGTTCCAGAACTTCTCTGCCGCTTTTGTTTTTCTGATCCTCCATCAGCATGGAAATCCCTTCATAGGAGGATATTCCGGAATGAAGCACCAGCGCCATCTGGGAACAGAATGTAATCATCTCCTGATTATTTAGCTGCTTTTTCAAACTACCCCTCCCTCAGCGCACATAGCGCACGATATAATTTTTCTCATCTGACATCAAATTCTCCACCTTCTGGCTATTGGAGGAGGATGCCACCGTCGGATCCAGAAGCTGCCAGTTCTTTCCATCAAACTGAATCACATTATCCACCCAGCCTTTTTCATCCAGCCAGACACTGATCCAGGCATGGTACACATCTTCTGTAAGGTATCCGATGTTCAGCTTGGAAGGAATGCCCTGGCTGCGCAGCATGGTGATCATCAGTGCAGCATAATCAAAGCAGATCCCCTTTTTCGTCTCCAGCGTCTCATCCACATCCGGCAGGTAGCCCTGATTCACATTCACTGCCTTATCATAGTCATACTCCACATTTTTCGTCACCCAGTCATACACCGCCTGCACTTCTTCCAGAGGATCTGTCATTCCCTGTGTCAGCTCTTCCCCCCTGGCAACGGTCGCACTGTCCATTGTGAAAGAAACGTATTGGCTGCTGCACAGAAACGGATCGAATTCATTTTCCAGCTTCACCGTCAGCGTCCTGGAAAAAATAGGTGAATACTGATCCGCCCCGATATTTTCATAGGCGCACAAATAATATTCCCCATCTCCTGTGGTCAGCGGAATTGTAGTATACTCCTGTGATGGTTTACAGAAATATTTATATTCTACCTGATCCGGGCCCACCAACTGCACATACAGCTTATCTGAAGTACCCGTATAGCATACCATGAAATAGCCCCGATCCAGATGGGAAATGTCAATCAGAAGGTTCTCTGCCTCCAATGTCTCTTTGCCATCCGCACTGGGAATGATCACACTGTGCCCGGTATTGGAAGACTGATCTCCTCTGCCGCACCCGCCGGTCAGCAAGAGTACCAGGCACAGCAAAAGAAGTCTGACTTTAACTGTCCTCATATCCTTCTACTTTAATCTCTCCGCCCGCCATACGCAGAATATCCGTAATCTCTTCCACCGACATTTCCAGGTAGGCAGACAATTCATCCACTGATACTTTATGATCCAGTTCTTCTTCCAGGTTTTGTATCGCCTGATTCAGATGATTGACCCGGGAAGCAATGCCTTTTCCCGCATCTCTGGAATTCCTCTGTTCCTGTATGGCCTCTTCCATGGCGTGATTCACCGCGTTCATCAGTTCTGCCTGATAGGCCGCCAGACTGTCATGGTATTCCAGTCCGTCCAGCGCCATCAACAGTCCGATGTTGCCCTCCTGTATCAAATCCTCCACCAGATATTCTTCTCCCTCGAAGTCCCCGGCCAGTTGGCATACCATGGGAAGGTAAGCTTCTACCAGGCTGCTTCTGGCCTGCGCATCTCCACCCGCAGCAGCGGTAAATAGCTGCAGTTCCTCCCTATGATCTCTGCCTTTCAGTTGCTTCAGCTCTTCCAGGTACAGCTCAATGCTCCGCCCATAAACGTGTTTATTTCCGTCTGTCTCCGGACCATCCGTCTCCCGTCCGGCATTCTCCTGCTCCTGCCAGTCCTGTGTTTCCCTCTCTGACTCCCACGCTTCCTCCGATACCGGATTTTCTTTCTCTTTTTTTGATACCGGCTCTTCGTTTTTCCGATCCGGCTCATAGCCTGTGATGGTTATCTGCTGGCTGAGCAGATAATCATAAATCATCTTCATCTGCTCTTCTTCAAAATGCCCGTTGGAAAAGAACTCATCTACTTCCTGTCTCGTTAATTTGTTTTGTCTGGAATCCGCCAGCGCTTTGATCTCACTCAGCATTTCCCGAAAAATTATTTTCTGCTCCATCTCTTGTCACCTGTCATTGTAAGGTCTCGATCGCCCTCTGCAGTTGAATATCCTCTGCAGCCTCTTCATCAGTTTCTTCTATTATAATATCCGGAGTGATGCCTTCTCCGTTGATGTCCCGTCCCTTGGGGGTAAAATACTTTTCCGTCGTCAGCTTCAGGGCTGAGCCGTCCTCTAAAAGATAGGTGCGCTGTACGACACCCTTTCCATAGGTCTGAGTCCCGATGACCGTTCCCGTCTCATGATCCTGAATTGCTCCGGCAAAGATCTCCGCTGCACTGGCGCTGTTGCCATTGACCAGCACGGCCAGCGGCCCGGAAAATGAACGGTCTGCATCAGAAGTATGCTCTTCCCGTTCTCCATTTTTGTCCTGGGTGTATACAATCATGCCCTCCGGCAGAAGATCGTCCAGGATATCACAGACTGCATCCAATACGCCTCCCGGATTGTCTCTCACATCCACGATCAGCTTCTCCATCCCCTGCTCTTCCAGACCGGAAAGCGTCTCCTCGAACTGGCTCACCGTAATGCTGTCGAACTCCGTGATTTTCAGATAGCCGGTCTGATCGTCCAGCATCTCTCCTGACACCGTGGGAATCTCAATATCGGTGATCGGGATATCGAACACCATCTCCTGCCCATCCCGCAGAATGGTCAGATGAACGCTCTCCTTCTGGTTCTTGATCAGTGCCACTGCACTGGACAGATCCATGCCGGTAAGATCCGTATCCTGCACTGCCGCCAGGATATCATTGACACAAAGGCCTGCCTCCTCGGCCGGACTTCCTTCATATACCCCGGCTATGCGCAGCTCGTTTTTTTCCTTATCTCTCAGGACGCTGATCCCAATACCGCAGTATTCCCCTTCATTGGCTGCCTGAATGTCCTGCAGCTCCTGTGCCGTGTAATAATTGGCATAAGGATCATTCAGCCCCACGGCCAGCCCTTTAAAAAGATAAGCAGACAACAGGTCGCTGTCTATGTCATACAGATAGACCGACTCTATTTTCTGCTGTATCTGCGCTAACTTATTCTGAGTTTCCTGGCTTGTCAATACAGCAGCGCCGGGAGAATCCTCTCCCTGCCCTGCTGTATAAAATCCCACCGTACCATGCTTGACCAGAAACAGCATCATGACACAGATTGCCGATATCAAGATACCAAAAAGCATTCCTTTTGTAAACTCCCGGCCTGTCCTTTGTTCTTCTCTCTTTCCCTCTGATGCCTGCAGGTTATTTTCCTGCCTTTCTTCTGTCTCTGCCATAGAATACTCCTATTAATAATCCTGATTTTCCATGTACTTCATGTATTTGACCACCATCAGTGCAATTTTGAACGTAATGGCATCTTCAAACACACGAAGGTCCAGCCCTGTGGATTTCTGAAGCTTATCCAGACGGTATACCAGCGTATTACGGTGAATATACAGTTGTCTGGAGGTCTCAGATACATTCAGGCTATTCTCAAAAAACTTGTTAATCGTGATCAGTGTCTCTTCATCGAAATCATCCGGGGACTTTCCCTCGAAAATCTCCTTGATGAACATCTTGCACAGCGGTATGGGAAGCTGATAGATCAGACGGCCGATTCCCAGCGTACTGTATGCAATGATCTGGCGCTCGCCAAAAAAAATCTTGCCCACATTCAATGCCATTCTGGCCTCTTTGTAAGATCTGGATACTTCCTTGATCTCGCCCACGATCGTTCCAAAAGCGATCAGTGCATCCTCTTTCTTCTCCTCCGGAAGGGAATCCAGTATCATAGCCGCGGTCACATTCATCTCGGCATAGCCGTCCCGCTCTCCCAGTTCTTTTACCACAATAATACTTCTTTCGTCCACTGCAGTAATGAAATCATTACTCTTGCTTCCGAACAGACTGCGCACGGTTTCCAGGCAGCTATTCTCCTTCTCATGGCTTACTTCCAAAATAAATACTACTCTTCTGGCATCTGTATCAATGTGCAGCTTCTTCGCCCGGTTATAAATGTCCACCAGAAGCAGATTGTCCAACAGCAGGTTCTTAATAAAGTTGTCTTTATCAAAACGCTCCTTATAAGCCACCAGCAGATTCTGTATCTGAAATGCAGCCATTTTCCCCACCATATAGACATCTTCACTGTTGCCATTGGCAATCAGAATATATTCTAACTGACGCTCATCGAATACTTTAAAAAACTGGTAACCGGATATCACCTGGCTGTCCGCCGGCGATCCTACAAAGCCCAGCACTGATTCGCGGAAATTCTCAGCCTCATCAAATGTCGATGCCAACAGTATCCCTTCGGTATCCATTACACATAAATCCACTCTGCTGATTACTTTTAATCCTTCCAGAGTTGTCTGCAAAACCTGATTTGATATCACGGAAACATCCTCCTTTGCCCTATCTTTCGCTAACTGGTATTATTGTAATATATTCCCGAAGAAAAATCAATCATAATTGTGTACTTTGCACTAAAAATGAAAAATTGTATATTTCTGTGATATTGTTCATAAAATATTCATTTATTATTTAAATTTTTTTTAAATAAGAATCATTTTTTCTTCATTTCTGAATGATATCCTCTTTACATGAAACAAATTTGCAACACACTACTCCTTTTCAAATAAACTTTTTCACAATATACCAGACAGTATCTCCGACTGTCTGGTATCCTCCCTTGGGGGGCTTTTTTTATGTTGTAGAAAATGACATAAAAACGCTTCGTGCACAGATACCCCCTGTGCGCGCCAAACAAAAGCTGTGCCGCTATGCTTTACGGACAGTGACGTGAAAACGCCTCGGCAAATGCCGGGGCGTTTTCGAAAAGATATGTAAGGGATTAGAAAAGATAGCAGTATATCGTCAATTTGCGGAAACCGCAAATTATACATCTTAAACATCTGATAAAGCTTTCCCGGCGAAATCTCTGTATAAGCTCCTTCGCCGGTGGTATTTTCTCAGACTTCAAAAATCAGATCGCCGTAGGACGGCATCGGCCACATTTCTTTGTCTACGATCATTTCCAGCTTATCCACCGGAGCTCTCAGCTCTTCCATCACACTCATGACTACATCATGACAGTAAACAGACTGTTCTCTGCCTTCCGGCATAGCCGCTGCCTGATCGGTAACATCGATCAGTTTTGCAAGAGCTACCTTGGTATCAGAAAGCAGATCACTGCTCTCTGCCAGGAGTTCGCTCTGAACCGGGGTATCTGCACCTGCTGCTTTTACAGCAATTACCGTATCTGCCAGGCTCTTGGTATATTTGATCACAGCCGGGATGATCTGTTTGCTTGCCATGTCGATCATGGTGCGGGCTTCGATGTTGATTGCCTTTGCGTAGTTCTCATATTTGATCTCTACACGGGATTCCAGCTCTGCCCTGGTGAATACGCCAAATTTACCGAATACATCCACTGCTTTCTCGGTCACCAGACTCGGGATCGCATCTACCATGGATTTGATGTTCGGAAGTCCTCTTCTCTCAGCTTCTTCTACCCATGCCTCGGAATAACCGTTTCCATTGAATACGATTCTCTGATGGTCGGTCAGGTATTTCTTGATCAGGTCATGGACTGCTTCATCGAAATCTTCTGATTTCTCCAGAAGATCGCATGCCTCGCAGAATGCATCCGCAACGATGGTATTCAGTACGATGTTCGGTGACGCGATGGAATCGCGGGAGCCTACCATACGGAACTCGAATTTGTTGCCCGTAAATGCAAACGGTGAAGTACGGTTGCGGTCGGTGGCATCCTTGAACAGATCCGGCAGAGTCTTAACACCGGTCTGAAGCACGCCGCCTGACTTGCTGCTGGTAGCATTTCCGGTAGAGATCAACTGTGCCATCACATCCTGAAGCTGCTCTCCAAGGAAAACAGAAATAATAGCAGGCGGTGCTTCATTGGCGCCCAGCCTGTGGTCATTTCCCACATCGGCTGCGGATTCACGCAGAAGATCTGCATGTACATCCACTGCCTTCATGATGCAGGCCAGCACCAGAAGGAACTGAATATTCTCATGCGGTGTCTTGCCCGGCTCCAGAAGATTGATGCCGTCATCGGTGGTGATGGACCAGTTGTTATGCTTGCCGGAACCATTGACACCTGCAAATGGTTTTTCATGGAGCAGGCACTTCATGCCGTGCTGGCATGCCACTCTCTTTAAGGTCTGCATAATGATCTGATTGTGATCTACTGCCACATTCGCCTCTGCATAGATCGGAGCCAGCTCGTGCTGTGCCGGAGCCACCTCGTTATGCTGTGTCTTGGCTGATACGCCCAGCTTCCACAGCTCCTCATTAACCTGTCTCATAAACGATGCAATTCTCTGACGGATGGTGCCGAAATAATGATCATCCAGCTCCTGTCCCTTGGGAGGCATTGCGCCAAACAGAGTACGCCCGGTATAGATCAGGTCTTTTCTCTGTTCGAATTTCTCCGCATCCACCAGGAAATATTCCTGCTCCGGTCCCACGGAAGGAGTTACTTTTCTGGAGGTGGTATTGCCGAATAATTTAATCAGTCTCATGGCCTGAGTGTTGATCGCCTGCATGGAACGAAGCAGCGGAGTCTTCAGATCCAGAGCCTCTCCTGTATAAGAACAGAATGCGGTGGGAATACAAAGGATCGCTCCTGCTGCATCTTCACGCACAAATGCCGGTGAGGTACAGTCCCACGCCGTATATCCTCTGGCTTCAAAGGTGGCACGAAGACCGCCGGAAGGAAATGAGGATGCATCCGGTTCTCCCTTGATCAGCTCCTTGCCGGAAAACTCCATCAGGATCGTTCCGTCTGCTCTCGGTGCGGTAATGAAAGAATCATGCTTTTCAGCGGTAACGCCGGTCAGCGGCTGAAACCAGTGTGTATAATGAGTAGCGCCTTTTTCGATGGCCCACTGCTTCATTGCCTCTGCCACAACCTCTGCCACCATAGGATCCAGATCCTTGCCTCCATCGATGGTTTTCTTCAGCTCTTTATAGACCTTCTTTGGCAGGCGTTCCTGCATGACCTTATCGCTGAATACGTTCTGACCAAAAATATCTGCTACATTGTAATATTCACTCATATCTCCAACATCCTTTCCCTTTGATATAAATAAAGCGCCCCAATTAATATACGCAAATTAATTGGAACGCCTTTGTTCTCTTAACCTGCATTCAGGTTACACCTCTTTTTTACAAAAAGCAAGTCCCTTTTTTATTTTTATAAAAAATAACGAAATTATTATTTGAAACGATCAGCGTTCTATTTATTTTGCTAAAATATCTCATCGTGTGATAACGGCGCTGTCCCGCCGAACTGTTTTCCCGCAGAAGGTGAGCTTCTGGGTTTCTGCATTTTTTTATTTCACATTCAGATACACGTCCTCCTTCAGATGGAACCCGCTGTCTATGATCACAGAATCCATATTATCGGCAGTCACCGCCACCGGCTCGATGCTAAAGTAGGGGATGTCATTTTCGCCGTCATTGATGGTATTTTTCACCCGAAGCTGCGCACCCTCTCCGGTGATGTCCTGGCCCTGGCCCAGCTCCACGGCCAGTCTGGCCGCCTTCTTCGCCAGCTCTTCCACCGGTTTATATACGGTCATGGTCTGGGTGCCCTCCACAATGTGCTGGCAGGCGGACAGGTCTGCATCCTGGGCCACCACCGCCACTTTTCCGGCCAGCCGCTGTTCGGAAAGAGCCTTGATCGCCTGGCTGGCCAGATCATCATTGCCGCACATGACTCCCACAATGTCCCTGTGCCCGGAGAGTCCTTCATTTACCGCATCGAAGGCCAGCTCCGCAAGCCAGTTCTCACAGTAAGCGGAATAGACAATATTCAGGCCGCTCCCTTCCAGCGCTTTGGTCAGTCCTTCGTTTACCTGTGTCACATTGTGATCGCTCTGGGAACCGTATATGGCGAAGATATCGCCGCCCTCCGGCAGAGCCGCGCTCAGAGCTTCTCCCATCAGGGTTCCCACCTTCTCATTGTCAAAGGAGATATACAGGTCTGCATCCGCATTCATGATCAGACGGTCATAGCAGATAATTTTAATCCCTGCTTCCTTTGCCCTGACCGCCACTTCCTGCAGCCTCTCCCCGTCGATTGCAATGATCACGATCACATCCATCTTCTTCTGGATAAAGTATTCAATCTGGGAAATCTGCTCCTCCACATTTCCATTGGCGTTCTGCACATTTACCGCAGCTCCAAGGCTCTGAGCCGTGGATACAAATACATCCCGGTCCCGCATCCACCGCTCGATCACAAAGGAATCAAAACTCATTCCGATCTCCAGGCTGTTTTCTTCCGTCTCCTTCGCTTTGCTCTGAATATCCTTCCCTCCTGAGCACCCTCCCAGCAAAAGACCGCCGGCCAGCACCAGCAGCAGCATGTACCTTTTTTTTCTCTTCATCAACAATACCTCTCTCTGAACTCCCTCGGCGTCATATCGGTCTGTTTTTTAAAAATTCTGCTGAAATAATTGGGATCTCCGTATCCGCACTGCAGGCTGATTTCTTTTACACTCACTCCCGGATTTCGAAGCATCTCCTTTGCCTTCTCCATCCGCAGCCTGGTCAGATACTCTATAAAGTTCTCCCCGGCCTCTTCCTTAAACAGCTTGCTGAAATAATAGGGGCTGACGTTGACCTCCTTGGACACATCATCCAGGGAAATGTCCTTCTGATAATTGTCCCGGATAAAATTTTTAGCCTTTGTCACTACGGATTCTGACTGCTCTTCCTTCTTGTTGCGGACACTGCTGCAGACTGACGTCATTTTATCCAGAAACCAGTGCCGGATCTCTTCATAATCCTCCAGCTCCATGATGCTGGTCAGGTAGTCTTTCCGATATTCAAATCCGTAATTGACCGCGCCTTCATGGAAGGCCTCCTTCTCCGCCCACAGGATGAACTCCAGCACCTTCAGGCGGATGTTGTTCCTGCTGTCCGGATAGTGCTCTATCATCCAGTCGAAGAAGCGGTTGGCCTCCTGCTGCATTCCTTCCACATCTCCCTTGATGACTCTCTGAAACATATTCTGCTCCGTATCCACCGGAAAATCGCCCTCATAGACCCCGTGCCTGCTGATATCATCCGTATGGATCACCCGGCTTTTGCTCTCATTCAGCGCCCGAAACGCTTCCTGATAGGAAGAACGCAGATCCTTCAGCCGGTAGCAGCGTCCGATACCGGCCCGGAACCTGGCCTCCAGCCGCTCCTCCAGCCGTCCCACAATTGCCCTGGTATCTTCGATGGCACGGATTCGTTCTTCATACTCCATCTTTTCCCGGGGAAAAGGTACCACTGCCACAATGCGGTTTGACATAACCGACCCGATAATACAGCGGATATAAGATTTTACGATTGCCCTGAATTCCGGATAAAAGCTCTGGGCCTTTACGCTCAGCCCCACCGGGTTCAGCAGTTTTCCGTCCTTAAACTCCGTTCCAAAGCAAAACACGATGGCATAGCCGTAATCCTCCGGCACATCCAGCAGTTGCTTGTAATACTCCGCATCCTGCCAGTCATTCTGGATCAGAATATTTCCCACCAGTCCATTTTCCACCACCGGTATGACCGTTTCCAGCTTTTCCTGTATTTTCAACTGGTCGCTGCGTCTCCTCCGGTTCTCGTCCACCTTCTCCGCTGCGTCTTCCACCACAGAAATAATCACTTTTTTCGTGATCGGCTTCATCAGATACCGCTCCACCCCCAGGGAGATGGCTTCCTTTGCGTAATCAAATTTATCATACGCCGAAATCACATAGAACAGCGCCGCAGAATTAAATTTCCGTATTTCCTTGATTGCCTGTATTCCATTGATGCCCGGCATCTGAATATCCATAAATACGATATCCGGATGAAAGCTTTCCGCCTGCTCAATGGCGGCACGGCCTGACTTCGCCGTAATCACCTCATACCCATCTCCAAAATTCTGGTGAATTACACTTTTCAGTGATTCCAGCATAATCCCTTCATCATCCGCAATTAAGATTCGATACAACCTCTATTCCTCCTCTTCCCCTAATGGAAGTATGATCATTACTTCCGTTCCCATATCCTTGCCGCCGCTGCGTATACTGAACAGATTCTCCTGATTATAATACAGCCGCAGACGATTGATCACGTTGTTCATTCCAATTCCCGTAGAATTTTCATTTTCCTGATTTTGCTGGGTTTTCCCCTCCATGACCGCTGCAATCTGCTCTCTGGTCATGCCGATTCCATTGTCCTGTACCGTAATTTCCAGGTGATTTTCTATACGGTCCACACTCAGCGAGACGTGTCCTCTCCCCATCATATCATGAATGCCGTGCTGGATGGCATTTTCCACCACCGGCTGCAGGATCATGCTGGGCACACGGATATGCTCAATGTCCCCATGAATGTATTTTTCATAAGCAATATCCCCTGCGAACCGCACATTCAGGATGTAAATATAATTATCCACCGCTTCGATCTCTTCCTGCAAAGTGGCGTCACCTTCCATTTTCTTTACATTGTACCGAAAAAAATCCGCCATCTTTTCCACAAAAATACCGGTCTTCTCCGCATCCTCCATCATGGCAAGCTGTGCTCCTGCATTCAGAGAATTAAACAGGAAATGGGGATTGATCTGGGCCTGAAGATATTTTAACTGGGCCTCCTTCAGATGCGCTTCCATGGACAGCTCCCGTTCCTTCATCTGAGCCTCTTTCTCCATGCTGCTGCGGATCCGCTCGATATATTCCTTAATGCTGGCCACCATCTGACGGAACGCATTGGTCACCACCCCAACCTCATCCATGGTCACCGCCTCCGGCAGATCCACATCAAAATTCCCGTCTGCCACCTTATGCGCCGCTGCGGACAGATGCATCAGCGGATATATCATGGTCCTTATCATCACCAGGGCCACAAACAGGCTCAGCACGAATACCACCGCCATCACCACCAGACTGAAAATTTCCAATACGCCCATAGAGGAAAGCAGCACCTGGTAATTATCTGAATTCTGCTGAAACTGCTGGCTGTTCAGCTCATAAATATAATAGTTAATATACTGGTACAGCCGGGTTTCTTCCTCGTAAGAGGTCTTGTAGCGCTCCACATTCCGCCCCCGTTTGGCCTGTACCGTTTCGTCCGTCTGCTCCAGATAAGTATCAGACATGTTCCGGATATTTTTTTCCAGCATCATAACACTGCTGTCCACATTTTCATTGTTCAGCCGGCTGATCAGCTCGCGGTAATCCTGTTCATAGCGGTAATAATCCTCCAGGGCCGAGGTACTCTTTGTATTGAGATATTCATAGACCCGTGTCTGCACCATCTCCAGCTTATCTGAAAGCTCGCTGATACTCACGTTGCTGGCAAACACCTCATCAATCTCCCGCACCATGGAATTAATCTGACTGTAAATAAACAGATTCACGCAGAGAATCAGGGCCAGCATCAATGACATGACCACCATCAGTTTTGTCTGTATGGAGTTTTTATTCAGCCTGACGGCTGCCTTTGGCTGCTTCATATCGTTCCTTCTCCTGTGTCCGAATCTTTTTTTGTCCCGGGGACGCAATGTAAAATGCCGGCTTAATTCTGCACCTCGGTTTCCTGACCGCGGGCAAACGCATTTACATTGCTTTTCGTAATAATATTTAGCTCCGCATTGAAATAGTTGCTCACATAGCCCAGCGAATGATATTCATTTAACGCATTGATGCTCAACTGTCCGATCTGTTCTGTGTCAATCACGATCGTTACCGGCATCAGATCTTTTTCAATGGCATCCAGTATGGAAGATGAGGTGTAATATCCGATGATATCCACATTGCCCACCTCGTTGTAATCAATGATCGCCTGGCAGGCGCACTCGGTAGACACAGAATCCAGACAGATCAGGATATCCGGCAGGGTTTCCGAATTGACAAAGATGTCACGAATGACCTCCTCTGCGTCAAAGCTCATAGAATTGTCAATGGAGTAGGTGGAAATGTTCACCGTCTGCCCCTTTTTCTTTCCCTGCTCCACCACACTGTTCATCTTGGAATACATCAAATTTGTATTGATATCCTCTGTGGAAGAATGAGTCAGAACCTGAATGCTGGTCTCACCCTCTCCCAGCAGCTTCAATATCTGCTGGCCGTAAATCTCTCCCATCTGGTAGCTGTTCAGTCCCACAAAGCTGACGCGGCTGCTTTCGCTGTCATCGTTCAGAACCGTCACCACAGGAATCCCCTGTTCTGCCGCTGAATTAATCAGGGCAGTCATGGTGCTGCTGCCATCCGGCTGCAGGATAATTCCATCCACCTTGGACGCAATCCCGATCCGAATACAGTCTTCCGCTAAATAGTCTGTCACAGAATCCGCCCCCACCCATTCCAGATAAGCATTCTCTCCGGAGGCATATTCTCTGGCGCTGTTGTAGATGGACCTCCACAGCAGTGAATCATCCTCCCCGGAAATCATGGCATAGTGCTTGTCATACACCGTGGAGCTGGCCATACTCTGTTCCTCAATTTCCCTGATGCTTTTATTGTAATAGAACCACATCCCCAGCAAAACCGCCGTCGCAGCCGACAGTCCCAGGATAATCGGTACTATGATTTTTTTCATGTGTCTCTCCTCCGAACCCTTTCATTTACTGTCAATGCAGGCTTATCATTGATCCATCCACACGCTATCTCAGCCACACGAATACGCAAAACAAAAGAAACAGAAATGCCGCCAGCACAAATATCATGCCGATCAGAAGAGCCGCCTTCATTGCTCCCCAGATCATCCCTCTGGTCTCTTCTCTGGAAAACGGTTCTTCTGCTCCATCCCTTTCCTCTCCGGCGCCTGCGCCATACTCCGCGCTGCGGATGTCCTCCCAGCCGCTCCGGTCCGATGGGCTCACAGACCATGGCTTTCTGCGATTCCACGGCATTCCCTCCAGATCCATGTCTGCTACTGTATAATCCGGAAGTTCTTCCTTCTCTTTTTTCTTTTTCATCACTGTCTCTCCGCTGTTGAACATCAGCCCCTCCTGAATCCGGGGTATCGTTTCTGTATTGAATTTTAACACGTTCCCGCCGCTTTCGCAATGGATTATCCGGGACATTCCCCGATTGACAAATGGCTGCATTACCGTTCACCGAGTAAACAGTAACGGCTGCCGCAAAATGCGGCAGCCACTTATCCTGTTTTCTGATATCAGTTTATTTTTTATCATACAAATGGCAGCGAACCTTATGTCCATTTCCCATATCCTTCTCAGCAGGCACCTCCTGCGAGCAGATATCCATACATTTTCTGCAGCGGGTGTGAAACTTGCAGCCCTTCGGCGGGTTGGCCGGGGAAGGGATGCTGCCCTCCAGAATAATACGGCTGCGCTTCATGTCCGGATCGGGCATGGGAATTGCAGAAAACAGCGCCTGAGTATAGGGATGAAGGGGATTGGCAAAAATATCCTCTGTCTCTCCTGTCTCCACCAGTCCTCCCAGGTACATGACTCCGATAGTATCTGATATATGCTCCACCACAGAAAGATCATGGGAGATAAACAGATACGTGAGCTGGTGCTTCTGCTGCAGGTCCCGGAGCAGATTGATGATCTGAGCCTGCACGGATACATCCAGTGCAGAAACCGGCTCATCACAGACTACAAACTCCGGATTCAAAGCCAATGCCCTGGCGATGCAGATACGCTGTCTCTGACCGCCGGAGAACTCATGGGGATACCGGTCCTTATGATAGGCCTGGAGTCCGCAGTCATTCATGATTTTAGTGACATAATCCTGATATTCGGACTTTGGCACAAGATTATGCTCCCGCACCGCCTCGCCGATGATCTCTCCCACCGGAAGTCTGGGGGAAAGGGACGAATAAGGATCCTGAAAAATAATCTGCATCTTCGTCCGCATTTCCTGCATTTCCTTGTGGGAAAGCTGATTTACATCCTGTCCCTTAAATAATATGGTGCCGTCTGTCTTATCCAGAAGGCGGAGGATTGTCCTGCCTGTAGTGGATTTGCCGCAGCCGGATTCTCCCACCAGGCCCATGGTAGTTCCTTTTTTGATTTGAAAGGAAACATCATCCACTGCCCGGACCGCTCCGGTCTGTCCGCCGAACATACCGCCCTTGATGGGAAAATACTTTTTCAGATGGGACACCTCCAGAATGTTTTCTGTCTCCGTTTCCTGCTGTTTATTCATTGGATGTTCCCTCCTTTCCGTTGTTTTCCACAATTTTTTCCGTTTTGCCCATGTTATCCACCGTTTTTCCGGCCTCTCCGCTGTGTTCTGCTGCCAGCCATCCGGCTTCTTTTCGTTCTTCATATCGGTAGCAGCTCACTTCATGAGTCTCACTCAGCTTCACCACCCCGGGGTAATGGCCGCTGCATTTATCACAGCTCATTTCACAGCGGTCTTTGAAATAACAGTAATCCGGCATATTTACCGGATTGGGCACCTTGCCCGGAATGCTGTAAAGCTTCTCCACCTGCTTGCCCACCACCGGCTTGGACCGCATCAGGCCAATGGTATAGGGGTGGGACGGAGTTTTGAAGATCTCCCGTGCCGTTCCCTTTTCCACCACCCGGCCCGCATACATAACCACTACATAATCCGCCATCTCCGCGATCACGCCCAGGTCATGGGTGATCAGCATAATGGAGGAATTAATCTGATCCTTCAGCTTGCTCATCAGATCCAGGATCTGTGCCTGAATGGTCACATCCAGTGCTGTCGTGGGTTCATCCGCGATAATCAGTCTCGGTCCGCAGGCCAGTCCAATGGCGATACAGATACGCTGGCGCATTCCGCCGGAAAGCTCATGGGGATACATGCGGTATACCCCTTCGCTGTTGGCAATGCCCACCACCTTCATCATTTCTATGGTGCGCTGTTTTACGTCCTGTTTTGACAGGTCCGGATTGTGCAGCGCGATGATCTCATCTACCTGCTCACCGATTCGAAATACCGGGTTCAGGGAAGTCATGGGTTCCTGAAAGATCATGGACATTTCATTTCCCCGGAGCTTCTGCATCACGCTCGTGGGCGTAGCTGCGATATTGTAAGCAGTCTTTCCCGTGTTGAAACGGATCTCGCCCTCCACCGTCTGCCCCTGGGGACGCTGTACAAGCTGCATCAAAGACAGGCTGGTCACGGATTTTCCGCAGCCGGATTCCCCTACGATACCCACGGTCTTGCCCTGAGGCACCTCAAAGGATACTCCGTCCACTGCTTTCACTGTACCGATATCCGTAAAAAAGTAGGTGTGGACATTATCAAATTCTACCACATTATCCGGGTTCTTCATGGCAGTGATATATTCCTGCTCCGGTATATTTTTCCGATTTCGTTTCTTTTCGATTTCTCCGGTAATCCTTCGATTCTCCCTGGAAATCTTTCTCGTTTCCTTTCCGGAAATGTAATTTGCGTTTTTCTTTCCAAACAATGCCATATGCTCACCTACCTCTTCATCTTCGGGTCAAAAGCATCCCGGAGGCCGTCACCGATAAAGTTGAAGCCCAATACCGTGATCAGGATCAGGAAACCTGCCGGTATCCATACAAACCAGTAATTTGTCAGTACATAAATATCATTGACCGCATTGACGATATTTCCCCAGGAAGCAAATGGGAACTTTACACCGATCCCCAGGAAGCTTAAGGTTGCTTCCGTCAAAATCACATCGCCCAGTCCCATGGTAGCCATTACGATCAACTGCGGAATAACATTCGGCAGCAAATGGCGAAAAATCCGTCTGGAAATCCGGATACCGGTGGCTTCCGTCGCAATCATAAATTCCTGTTCTCTCAAGGATAAAATCTGTCCTCGGACCATTCTCGCCATGCTTGGCCAGGTCAGCAGTCCCAGAAGCGCACACAACAGATAGATACGGATTCTCGGATCGACCTGATAATAATCCATCACGGCACCGATGATAATATACAGCGGCATGGACGGAATACAGATGACCACGTCCACCAGACGCATCATGAGGGTATCGATCCAGCCTCCAAAATAGCCGGAAATACCGCCGATCAGCACACCGATCACAATTTCGATCAAAATAACAACAAAACCAATCAGCAGAGAAATTCTTCCGCCGTACATCAGGCGGGTCAGCATATCCATGCCGTTTCCATCCGTTCCCAGCAAATGAGTCCGCCCGGGAGCTTCGAAAGTGGCATTCACTGTGGTTTCCTTCTGAGAGCGGATCACATACTGAGTATTTTTTTTCTGAAGCTGATACGTGATTTCTGTCCCATCCCCGTTATCTGCCGTAAAGCTGGCAGCGTTCTCCGCGATGGCGGTCTCTACCTTTTCTTTGAAATCCAGAGAAAGAAACGAAGCGGAGGTCTGTGGAGATACCAGCAGGGTGGATACCGTCGCATATATTTCCCCATCCTTTTTTATCTCCGCAGCATCCTGCCCTTCCACCGCCTCCAGCGTAAATTCCTCTTCTCCCACGGTAAAGGAGTCTGCTTTTTCTTCCATGGCCTCTAAGGCAGCCCGCTGGAAGTCATACCCTTCCTCGTTTTCCTCGCTGGCGGCATTAAATATCTTTTTGGTCGCCAAAGCCAGCTCCTGAGAACAGGAAATGCTCACCTGACGGCCGCTTTGGGAAATAGAATAGGAAATCCCATCCGCCTCAAAAGTATCCTCATCAGCCGCTTCTGCCGCCTCGTAGGCTTTTTTGATCTCATCCGTCAGCGGGATATCTCCCGTCTCTTTATAGCTGGACTTGCCTTTCAGGGTGAGTACAGTAGCAATAGGCTGTTCTGCAGAAATCAGATAGAGATCCTCTCCTGCTTTTTTCAGCGAGTATCCAATCCCGCCTGCCTCAAAGCTCTCCTCCCCTTTTCCTTCGGCCAGAATAAACCTCTGCTGGGCCGCGGCGGGCATGGAAGCACCGTCCTTTGCCTGAAAACGATAGGTGTCATTATAAGAAGCTCCTGCATAATCCTTCCAGGTAGCCTCCGTAGTGCGGAAAACCTGGCTCTCACCATAAGGACTGACTACTCCGCCCAGGAAAGAAAACAGGAACATTGCAACGATAATCACCAAACCTGCCACTGCCAGCTTATTTCGCAAAAAGCGTTTGGCAACCAGCATTCCAGGGGAAAGAACCTTTACACGCTGTTCATCGTCCAGGGCCAGGGAAGTATTATCCGGATGTTCTTTTTCATTATTTAATTCTTTACTCATCTTCTCCTCCTTCCTTTGAACATCAGCCCATTCTGAATTTGCTCATCGCAAATGGGCCGACGCTGCATATCCCCTAATTTACCCGTACCCGGGGATCCACCACGGCGTACAGAATGTCAGCGATAAAAGTTCCCATCAGTGTCAAAAATGCCAGAAATACCATATAGAACATGGTAAATGGAATATCTCCCTGTACCAGACATTGATATCCCGTGTAGCCAATGCCCGGTATCTGAAACAGAGTTTCCGTAATCATAGCCCCGGCGAACAGATTCGGCAGAGAATTGCCCAGAATCGTCACAATGGGGATCAGGCTGTTGCGGAATGCATGGTGATAAATTACCTTTTTCTCGGAAAGTCCTTTGGCCCTGGCGGTCCGGATATAATCCGCATTCATGACCTCCAGCATACTGGTCCTGGTATATCGCATCAGAGATCCGATGCTGACGATGGTCAGGGTGGCAGCCGGAAGCACCAGATGCTTTCCGATATCCAGCAGTTGGCCCAGAGATCCCATCTGTTCATGCATTCTGCTTACGATGCCATACAGATCAAACCACCCCAAATGAATAGAAAAGATCCATTTCAATATGGTGGCAAAGAAGAAAGAAGGCAGAGAAATACCGACCAGCGCTACCACCGTAATCGCATAGTCCGTCCTGCTGTACTGTTTCGTAGCCGATATAATGCCCAATGGAATGGCAATAAATATCTCCAGCAAAAAAGAAATCAGTCCAAGGGCAAAGGAATACCAGATCACGCTGCCGAATTTTTCCGTCACCGGCTGATGCCATACCCAGGATTCACCGAACTGGCCGCGGATCGCTTTGCCAAGCCAGCTAAAATAGCCGGGCAGCACCGGTTTGTCCAGTCCGTAAGAGGCGTTCAGATCAGCTACCAGCTCATCATAAGGCTTCGCGCCCTGTTTCTGAGACATGGCTCTGGCTTTTCCCTCCACATAAGAAGTAGGCAGACTCCGCTCGATGGAGTAGATGATGATGGATACAAAGAACAAAATCACCACGCCCAGCAGAAGACGCCGCACAATAAATTTTTTCATAACTTACTATTATCCTTTCCAGAAGAATGCGGGACCACCGCATTCCAAACCGTCACTGCGTTTCAAACCTTGTGGTTATCAGGCGAAGCAGCTTCGTTTTGTCATGCAGCAGTCCCACACAGTATCTTTCTTAATTTAAATCAGAATTTTATTTCATTTTCATATTCTGAATTTCTCTGTACCAGTAATAGTATGTCGTGATATCAGGCGTTACGGTAGCGGTATCGATACGTTCCGCGCTCATGATGACGCAGTTCTGTCTCTGATAGATCGGGATCTCTACGCCCCAGTCCAGAATGATATTCAGGCACTCTTTGTATACTGATTTACGATATGCCTGATCTGATGTAGATCTTGCATCCATAATGTCCGCATCCAGAGTGGCATCATTCAGACGATAGTAGTTGCTGTTCGCGCTTTCACTGTGATATACCTGATACATATCCGGATCCGGAGTTGCCTGCCATGCTGCACACCACATCTGAGCAGTATTTGCATTCATTGCATCCCACATGATGTTCTGATCCGTTACATCGTTGATCTCCAGAGTGAAGCCAATTTTCTCAAGTGCTGCTTTGGCATCCGTCAGTACGCCAAAGGTAGGATGATCACCGGTACCGTCTCCTCCAATGATGATTTCATAAGACATAGCTGCACCTTCCGGAGCTGCTGTTATCTTGCCATCGGATACGGTATAGCCCGCTGCTTCAAAGAAGCCCAGTGCTGCTGCGGAAGCGGCTGCGAATTTTTCATCGTCAGTCATTCCTTCCGTATAGATTGGATTGCCCTCTGCATCCTTGGAATAAGCCACTTCATAATCTGCATCTGATTTCTGAGGTGCAGCCCAGGAAGTATTGGAAATCGGATAATTGATCACAGATGCTGCATCTCCGTAATAAGAGTCAATTGCTACATCACGATATACAGCCAATACGGTAGCCAGTGCTTTTCTCAGATCTTTGGATGCATCGGAACCGGGTTCTCCGCCTACATTTACCGTTTCAGCATTGATTCCGATATAACCGTAGCCCAGGTTATCTACCAGATCTGTGTTGATCACATCACCTTTTACTTCGCCATTTCCGTTGATCTCGCCGATCTGTTCCAGTGCGGATTTGCTTCCGGAAGGATCAGTCAGATCGATGGTTCCCTGCTGAACACCGGAAATCTTATCCGGCTCAGAGGTCTCACGGAACTGCAGGTATTTGATCGCCGGTTCGCCCTCAAAATAATTTTCGTTGGCTTCCAGATAAGCGGTCTTGTTTTCATATTTCACAAATTTGTAAGGTCCTGCGCCCAGAGGATCGGCTGATTTCTCACGAACTGCGGAGAGGTCGCCTCTGGTGAAGCCGAACTGATTGTTATCATAGTCATACATAGAAGTATCACCGAAGTAGTGCAGCGGATTCACGATAACCTCTGCAAATTGATAAACAGAAGCTGCATCAAAACCATCTGTGGTGATCTCCACTTCATAGTCATTGATCTTCTTGATTCCTTCGATGTTTGGAACCTCTTCGCCTTCGCCTGCTGCGGTCTTCTGATCTACCAGATAAGCCTTTACCAGGCTCGCTGCATCTTCATCCAGCACCGCTGCATCGCCGTAAGCTGCCGCCAGGCTCTGATAATCGGTACCGTACATGTCAGCGATCTCGCTGATGATGGTATCTTTGTCTTTTCCTTCTGCGGAATAATTCTCATCGGTGCTGTATAACAGAGCAAAGAATTCTGCTCCGCTGGCTACGCCGTAATCTTCTGCATAATCTTCCCATACGCTGTCTGCCCAGTCATATTCGGAAGTCAGAAGCGGCATGATCAGTTCTGTTTTCACCTGTCCTGCCAGATCCTCCGGAAGGTCAGCCAGAGTGCTTGCCACATCCTCATCTGTCACAGAATCCGCTGCAGTGGAATTCAGGCGGTAATTCTGAAGTCCTTTGATATTGGTGGAATACAGAGTTTGATTTCCATCATAATCCGTATCACAAAGTACATAATAGGTGAAAATCAAATCATCTGCATTCACCGGTTCTCCATCGGAGAATACCACATCATCTCTCAGTTTGAAATTATAAACGGTGGTGTCCTCGTTCTCAGTAATGGTCAGATTTGCCAATCCGTTGTAGGTATAATCGGTGCCATTGTAATTGACGGTCTCCCCGTCTGCGCCATTCATGATCAAAGAGCCGGTACGGTCATGATTGACCAGATAAAGTCCCACCAGCTCCGCGATGGTCTGATCCGGCACGTTCTCTGCAAAAAACGAGCTGAATTTTTCTGACATCGAATCTATGCCAACCACAAGAGGGGTGTCACCTCCTGTAGTTTCTTCTGCTGCCTCTGTCTCTTCTGCGGCTGCCGCCTCTGTAGTGCTCTCTGTCTCATCTGCGAAAGCATACACGCTGCTGGATGCCACCATGGCCCCTGCCATAAGAAGAGCTAATACTCTTTTCTTATTCATACTTATTTTCCTCCTTTTGTTTTTTAATCTGTAAACCCGTAGACTATATTTTAACACCTTTCCAGATGTTTTGGAACCATTATTGACAAAAAGAGTTAGAAAAAACGTTGGAAATATTTCACTGTCACCTATTCCTTTTTCCCGGTTGCTTTCCTCAGCGCACTGCTCCTGCGCCACAGGAATAATCCGCTCAGAAAAATACCGGCTGTGCAGACTGCAAAAATAATTTCCTGCACCGGCCAGATTTCCGGTTTTTGAAAAAAAAGCAGAAGCAGATCCGCCAGAACAATAAACCCGGAAAGAAACATGAGCCAGAAACTGGCGCTGTATGGCCCTTTCACGCTGCAGTCATATTCTGAACATTTCATGCAAAATACCTCCTGCACATTCTGCTGTGTCCGAAAAATCCGAAACAGGACACAGCCTCCCCGCCAGAATCCGGCGATCGGAAGGAGCTGGCATACGCAGGGGATCAGAATAAAAAACACCCGGCTGCCCACATTCTGCAGATTCAATTCCGTCAAAAGCAGCACCGAAGCCATCGCCGCCGCTGCAAAATAAGAAAGGAACATCGTCCTCAGTTCCTTCGCAGATAAAGCGGTCTCATACCAGCCCCCAATATATTCATACCCTTTTTCGCCCTTTTTATAATCTTCCACATATTTCTTTTTCATTTTTATATCACCAGTTTTCTGAATTAGTATCCCGCTGTCTCCTCCAGATTATACCCAATCGGGGCAGTTCCGTCAACGCACTTCGCCAGAATCAAAAAAAACGGTCTTCCCCAATCCTGACGTATCCTCCGGCGGACATGGATCTGTCCGGCCGGAGACGTGCCCGGATTAGGAAAACCGCTTTTATTTAAAATAGCCGTTCTTTTCTGATTCGATTATTTACCAGATTTTCTGGTGGAGATTACATCAAAGATAACTGCTACCAGCAGAACGCCGCCCTTTACTACATACTGCCAGGAGTCACCGATACCCATAATGGACATACCCATGTTGATGATACCCAGAAGCAGAGCACCAATGACTACGCCGCCTACTGTACCGCTGCCGCCGTATGCGGATGCACCGCCGATGAAACAGGAACCAATGGCATCCATTTCAAAAGAAGTACCGGTATTACCGTTTACGGAGCCTACACGGGCTGCACAGAGAAGTCCTGCCAGACCTGCCAGAAGTCCCATATTTGCATAAGCTACAAAATAAATCTTGTTGGTGTCAATACCGGAAAGACGGGTTGCATTTTCATTGCCGCCGACTGCATAGAAATAACGTCCAAATGCGGTCTTTGAGGTGATGAAATTATAGATCAGGCAGATCACTACTACCCAGATCAGCATAACCGGGATCCCCTTGTACTGGCTCAGCAGTGTGCTGTACCATAAAATCAGAGCTGCGATCACTACGGATTTACCATAATCGCTGGCTGCCGAATTTTGACGATAGCCTTTTTTCGTTTTGTTTGCACGGGACTTTGCCGTAGAGAAAATGACATAAACTGCAATCAGCGCACCTACGATAATAGCAGAATAGCTTTTCACATCATCCAGCCCCGGTATCTGTACATAAGAAGTAAAGATATTCAGGAAGCCTTTTTCTTTGATTGCTACAGTCTTGTTGTCCAGTACCAGACGTCCGAAGCCACGGAATACAAACATACCAGCCAGAGTGGTGATAAATGGAGGAATATGTACATAGCCAATCCAGTATCCCTGCCAGCACCCTACCAGAAGTCCCAGGATCATACAAGCCAGGATCGTGAGGATCGGGTTCAGACCAAAGTTGTTCAGAAGCATGGCTGCCAGACCGCCTACCAGGCAGACCACCGAACCTACGGAAAGGTCGATGTTACCGCCGGTCAGGATACATAACAGCATACCACAGGCAAGCACCAGAACGTAGCCATTCTGCAGCATCAGGTTCGACATGTTCTGAGCATACAGCAGACGGCCTCCGGTCAGTCCGCAAAATAAGACAAATACCACCACCAGGGCAATTACCATGGTATATTTCATAATAAAATCTTTTACTTTTGAATTCATTTTTTTACGCTCCTTTCTTTGGGCCTATTTCGATGTTTTCATGATACAGCTCATGATCTTTTCCTGTGTCGCTTCTTCTGCCGTCAGTTCGCCGGCCAGCTTTCCCTCGCTCATGACATAAATACGGTCACACATACCTAAGAGTTCCGGCATTTCCGAAGAAATCATGATCACTGCCTTTCCGTTGGAAACCATTTCATTGATCAGACAGTAAATATCATATTTTGCACCTACATCGATACCACGAGTCGGCTCATCCAGTATCAGGATATCCGGCTCTGCAAACATCCATTTGCCCAGCAGCGCTTTCTGCTGATTACCACCGGAGAGATTTCCGATTTTCTGTTCTACAGACGGAGTCTTGGTGCCCATCTCATCTTTCATCTTCTCCGCTTCATGAAGCTCCAGATCCACATCTATGATACCGTGACTGCACACCTTTGACAGGCGCGCCAGCGTCGTATTAAAGCGGATGGATTTATCCAGGATCAGTCCGTTATTTTTTCGATCTTCTGTAACGTAGGCTATTCCATGGCGGATCGCAGCCTCCGGATTCTTCAATTCCGTTTTCTCGCCCCGCAGATACAGCTCTCCCACAATATGGGTTCCGTAGCTCTTTCCGAAAATGGACATCATCAGCTCGGTACGCCCCGCGCCCTGGAGTCCGGAAAATCCAACCACTTCCCCTTTTTGTACTTTGAAAGAAATATTATCATCCACTATCTTTTCCTGATACAGCGGATGATGCACGGTCCAGTTCTTTACCTCCAGCATCACATCCTTGGATACCTTATGCTCCCTGGCCGGATAACGGTCATCCATCTCACGGCCAACCATACCTTTAATGATACGGTCCTCGCTCAGATCATCCACACCCTTTTCCAGAGTCTCGATCGTGCTGCCGTCACGAAGGATGGTCACACGGTCCGCACAGTAGATAATTTCGTTCAGTTTGTGTGTAATAATGATAGAAGTCAAACCATTTTTCTTGAATTCCATCAAAAGATCCAGAAGCATCTTTGCATCCTCATCATTCAGAGATGAGGTCGGTTCATCCAAAATCAATAATTTTACATCCTTGGAAAATGCTTTGGCGATCTCCACCAACTGCTGTTTTCCGGTACCAATATCTTTAATCAGGGTTTGTGCCGACTCGTTCAGGCCCACCTGCTTCATGTGGCGTTCTGCTTCGCTATATGTCTTATCCCAGTCAATCGCCCCTGTTTTTGTCTTAATTTCATTTCCCAGGAACATATTCTCGCCAATGGACAGCAGCGGGATCAATGCCAGTTCCTGATGAATAATAACAATACCTTTTACTTCACTGTCACTGAGTTTTTTAAAGTGACATTCCTCTCCTTCATAAGTCACGGTACCCGTATAGCTTCCATAGGGGTACTGACCGCTGAGCACGTTCATCAATGTGGACTTGCCCGCACCGTTTTCACCAATTAATGCATGGATCTCACCGCGCTGTACTTCCAGATTTACATTATCCAGAGCCTTTACACCGGGGAATTCTTTTGTGATGTGTTCCATCACCAGAATGTTGTCAGCCAAAATGAGTATCCTCCTCTCCTTAAAAATGGACGGGACGCAGGTCCCGCCCATCCAATTTCTTTATTCTGCGCCGCCATCCACACTGTGTCTGTCAGCGCCTTTGCAATACTTTTCCCAAAAGGGAACGGTATCATTTTTTACTTATTCTGCTGGATGAAGATATCCGTCAGCATCCTGGGTATAATATCCGGTATCAACCAGTTTTTCAACCATGTTGTCTTTGGTAACTACATCCGGTACGAGCAGGAAAGACGGGCAAGCATGTCCTTCAGAAGTCTCATAGGAGGTAGTATCATAAGAACAGTCAAATTCCCAGCCGGAAGCTTCGATCAGAGACTCATCAACTGTAGTTCCGTCCAGCATAGCTTTTGCAAGGTCAAGTGTAACAACTGCTTCGTTTGCAACTGCTTTGTAAACGGTCATAGACTGTTTGCCATCTACAACGTTTGCCAGGTTTGCTTCATCACCGTCCTGACCGGTAACCAGGATAGAGTTGTCACCAGCGTAATCAGACTCGATTGCCTGAGCTACACCAAGTGCGGTAGAGTCATTGGAGCAAAGAGCTACATCCAGAACGGTTCCATCTGCATAGTAGGAAGCCAGGATGTTCTGCATACGTTCCATAGCGGTATCGGTAGACCATGCAGGAGTAGCAACTGAGTCGAAATCAGTCTGTCCTGAAGGAACAACCAGAGTGCCTGCTTCGATGTACGGTGAAAGAACATCATAAGCGCCATTGAAGAAGTAACCTGCATTATTATCAGCCGGATCACCAGCGGTGAACTCGATGTTATAGGTCTTGTCTCCTGCATTGTCCAGATCCAGAGTATCTCTTACATATTCACCCTGTAATTTACCTACGGTATAGTTATCAAAAGATACATAGTAGGAAACTGCATCGGATTTGATCAGACGGTCATAGGAAATAACCGGGATATTTGCTGCGGATGCTTCTTCCAGTACGGTGTTCAGGCTCTCGCCATCGATTGCTGCGATTACCAGCATATTAACGCCATCAGAAATCATGTTCTGAATATCATTTACCTGCTGATCAGTTTCATTATCGGAATAGGTAAGTTCTACTTCATAGCCAGCAGCTTCAAACTGTTTCTGAAGATAAGAACCATCACGATTCCAACGCTCCAGTGACTGTGTCGGCATTGCGATACCAATCTTTGTGGATGCTCCTTCTGCGAAGCAAGTGGTGGTTACAGCGCCTAATGCTGCAACAGTAGCGGCTGCCAGAGCAAGTTTGCTAACTTTTTTCATACTAAATACCTCCATGTAATTAAATGTTTTTAGTCACTTTCCATAACCTCTGTGACTTCTACATAGTAACACATATGCATTTTAGATAAAATGGAATAATTTTGGGTGTAACTGTCTATTTTTGCTCTGTAAACTCCTGCTCGCGGATAAAAACTGGACAAAATTGCAGAGAAGCAGGTGAAAAACAATTTTTTCCAGTTCTATTTTTTAATCCAGATGCATAAGCCAATGAAAAAACAAAAGGGGGCATTATCCTATTTAACAAAGCACCCGGATTACTGTCTGCACAGTAATCCGGGTGCTCAAGCCCCAAATGGGGAAGCCGTATTTCTATCATCTGATTGCCCGCAGGCTGATGATATGCGCACGCATCAGCGCGCTTTATTGTTATTTCGTTATATTCGATTACTCAGCGATATCAGCATACATGAAGTGCCAGTAGCCGTATGCGGAATGCCACATTCCGGTAATCTTGGAGCTCTGCAGCCAGTAGTCATTGTAGTATGCAAGCGGACAGCAGCCTGCATCGGCCATCAGAGTATCTTCTGCTGTATGGAGTGCTGCGGAACGTTCTACCGGATCAACGGTAGTTCTTGCGGTATCCATAGCTGCATCGAAATCCGGGCTGTTGTATTTACCATCGTTGTTACCGTTAGAGGAGTACAGGATATCCAGCATGTTGGACGGATCGCTGTAGTCGCCTACCCAGCCGTTACGTGCGATTTCGTATTCCTGGTTACGTCTCATCGGTGTGAAGCTGGACCATTCTACGACCTCTACTTCCAGAGTAACGCCGATTTCTTTCCATGCCTGCTGCAGATATTCTGCTACTGCTTTGTGATATCCTGAATCATTGGTGGTGTAGTGAAGAACCGGAAGTCCTTCGCCGTCAGGATAACCTGCTTCTGCCAGTGCAGCTTTTGCACCTTCGATATCTGCGGTAGCTGACATATATGGTTCTCCGCCGTTGGCATTGTCAGCAAAGTCTGTTCCGTCGGTATCTTTCCAGCCCGGTCCGATATAGTTGGTAGCCGGTGTATAGGTACCCTGCATCAGGGTATTTGCCACATATTCTCTGTCAATTGCCAGGTTCAGAGCTTTTCTTACATTTGCATTATCAAACGGTTCTACCGTGATATTGTAAGAAAGGTAATAGGTTCCGATGATCGGTTCGATATGGAACTCTTCGTTGCCGTCCAGACTCGGGATCTCTTCGGTCGGAACATCTTTGATCATCAGAACTTCGCCGCTCTGATATGCGCTGTATGCTGCATTTGCATCTTCAATCAGGTTCCATTTGATGCTGCCAAGCTTCACTGCATCTGCATTCCAGTAGTTCGGGTTCTTTGCCATGATGATGTAGGAACCCGGTACCCATTCTGAAACGTAGAACGGTCCGTTGCTGACATAAGTAGCCGGATCAACTGCCCATGCATCGCCGTTCGCTTCTACGGTAGCTTCCTGAACAGGACTCAGGGTAGCGAATGCTGCCAGACTGTCAAAATAGGTACACGGAGCGGATAATTTTACTTCCAGTGTCTTGTCATCCACTGCGGTCACACCCAGCGCTTCCAGGTTGCCGTCGATTGCATCACTGAAGCCTTCTACCATGCCAAGAACGGTCTCAGCATATGGTGCTGCCACTTCCGGATCACATACACGGCGCCAGCTATATACGAAATCATTTGCTGTCAGATCACTTCCGTCAGACCATTTCAGTCCGTCACGCAGATGGAACGTCCAGGTCAGGCCATCCTCCGATGTCTCCCAGGTCTCTGCCTGTCCAGGTGCGATCTTGCCCTCCTGATCAATGGTCAGAAGACACTCAAATGAGTGAAGGATCATGTTGCCGCCATCGACTGCACTGTTCAGTGCCGGATCAATCGTCTCCGGATCAGGTCCTACCTGAACGGAAAGCTGTTTGCCCTCTGCAGCTTCTTCTGCGGATGCGGACATTACCATGCCGCCTGCCAGGGAAACTGTCATGACTGCTGCCAGCAGAATACTCAATACTCTTTTTTTCATTTACCCATTTCCTCCTTGATAAATATTTGGATTTTCCATGCGGATTTTCTGTGCAAACAGCTCTTGAGCCGTTACATTCACGGGAAATTTGTTAAAAATACCCTATTTTTACCGATTTTCCCGGTATCGCATAGATATATTTAATATAACATCCTCTATTCCTTTTGTCCATCATAAATTCAAAATTTATCTGAAGCCAAGTTACCGTTCAGCCTTTTACGTCCTCATTTCAAGGCTGCCGCCCTAATTCACTTTGTCCAGATTGTGGCAGGCTGCATAATGTCCCTTGCTCACTTCCTGCCACTTCGGCGTCTCCACGCAGCACTGCTCTGTCGCATAGGGACAGCGGGTGGAAAAACGGCATCCGGCCGGCGGGTTCAGAGGGCTTGGTACATCTCCCTCCAGGACAATACGTTTGTTTTCTCTGGCCTTTTTAGGATCCGCAATGGGAATTGCAGAAATAAGGCTCTTTGTATATGGATGTACACTGTGGAAAATCAGTTCATAGCTGTCAGCCAGCTCCACCATATTTCCCAGATACATAACACCGATCCGGTTGGAAATGTGCTTTACTACCGACAGATCATGGGCGATAAACAGATAAGTAAGTCCCATCTGAGCCTGCAGATCTTCAAACATATTCACCACCTGAGCCTGAATGGACACATCCAGTGCGGAAATCGGCTCATCACAGACGATGAACTTGGGATCCACCGCCAGAGCGCGGGCAATACCGACACGCTGACGCTGACCGCCTGAGAATTCATGAGGATACCGGTTGGCATGCTCCGAATTCAGTCCGACTCTCACCAGAAGCTGCTGGATCTTATCATACCGGTCCTGCTTGCTGGCTGCCAGATGATGGATATCGATGGCCTCTCCCACAATATCGCCTACCGTCATCCTGGGGTCCAGGCTGGCATAGGGATCCTGAAACACGATCTGCATCTCCCGGCGGTAAGGTTTCATATTTACTGCCGTTTTCTGACCAAGCTTCGGCTTTCCGTTTTCCATCACTTCCGAACCGTCCCCGTTCATCAGAGGGACATCTCCGCTGTCGAACAGGAGCTTATCGTCATAAATTATCCGCCCCTTAGTGGGTTCGTAGAGACGAAGCAGAGTTCTTCCGGTGGTGGTCTTGCCGCAGCCGGACTCTCCCACCAGCCCCAGAGTCTCTCCCCTGTTGATAAAGAAAGAAACGTCATCCACCGCTTTTACATATTTTTTATTTTTCCCATAGCCGCCGGCCGGAAAATACTGATAAAGGTGCTCCACCTTCACTAATTGATCGCTCATTCTTTTGTACCTCCTTCCAGCTCCGCTTTCTGGTTCATCCAGCAGGAAGTATAATGAACATCGCCAAAATACATCACTGGTGCTTTTTCCCGCAGACAGATCCGCATGCATTTGTCGCAGCGGGAGGCGAACGGGCAGCCCTTGGGCGGATTCAGAAGATCCACCGGAGTACCTTCAATCGGGATCAGGCGTTCATGACCTTTGCTGTCCATTCTCGGAATACTGCGGATCAGTCCCTTGGTATATTCATGCTTCGGACTGTAGAAAATATCATCGGTGGTGCCATATTCCACAATGTTGCCCGCATACATTACCGCAATGCGGTCGCACATGCTGGCCACCACACCAAGATCATGGGTAATCATCAAAATAGCCATCCCCATCTTATCCTTCAGACTCATCATCAGCTCCAGGATCTGTGCCTGAATGGTCACATCCAGTGCCGTGGTGGGCTCATCCGCGATCAGAAGCTTCGGCTCACAGGCCAGTGCGATGGCGATCATGACACGCTGGCGCATACCGCCGGACAATTCATGAGGATACTGTCTCAGACGGCGTTCCGGTTCATTGATGCCCACCAGCTCCAGCAGTTCTACCGCTCTGGCCTGTACCTCGCTTTTACTCTTGTCTGTATGCAGTTTGATCACTTCCCGGATCTGGTTCCCGATGGTATAGACCGGGTTCAGACTGGTCATGGGATCCTGGAAAATAATAGAGATCTCATTGCCGCGGATCTTCTGCATCTGCTTTTCTGTCATATCATTGATGTGATGGCCATTAAAATCCAGAGAACCGCCCAGCAGCTTGCCCGGATATGCCGTCAGTCCCATCAGGCTGTAGGCAGTGACCGATTTACCGGAACCACTCTCTCCTACGATCCCCAGAACTTCCCCCTGCTTTACCTGAAAGCTCACATCATTTAACGCCTTTACCTCTCCCGCAGGTGTAAAGAAAGAGAGACGCTCATGTTCAATACTAACTAAATAATCACTCATTTTTGTCGTCTCCTCCCTTAATTTTTCATCTTCGGATCAAATGCATCCCGAAGTCCGTCACCCAGCAGATTGAAGCTCAGAATAATCAGACTGATCAGAATTGCCGGAATAAACAGCAGATACGGATAAGTATTCAGACCATTGATCGCATCACTGGCCAGACTGCCCAGAGACGGCATCGGCACTGCCACGCCCAGTCCCAGGAAGCTTAAGAAACTCTCCGTAAAGATGGAAGAAGGAATCTGCAGTGTAGTGGTCACGATCAGGGTGCCGATACAGTTGGTCAGCAGATGCTTCTTGATAATTCTGCCATTGGAAGCCCCCAGTGCACGGGCTGCCGTTACATATTCGCTCTCCTTGAGCATCAGGATCTGGCTTCGCACCATACGTGCCATACCTACCCAGTACAAAAGAGCAAATACGATAAAGATACTGATCAGGTTACGTCCCACCACCTGGATCCAGCCAAAGCCCGGCATCTGAGACAGGCTCTCCAGCGGCGCCTTCAGTGCGAAGGACAGCAGCACGATCAGCAGGATATCCGGTACGGTATAGATAATATCCACGATACGCATCATGATCAGATCCACCCAGCCGCCGAAAAATGCCGCAATGGAACCGAAGACAGAACCAATGATCAGAATGATAACGGCTGCCACCAGACCGACAATCAGAGAGATCCGGCTTCCCATCATCACACGGATCGCATAGTCACGGCCCAGCTTATCCGTCCCCAGCACATGCGGAAATATATGCTCTCCCGCATCGATTCTGGCCTGTTCCTCTTCGGAATACTTCATCGGCGCCATGTTTTCACTGCCCCGGATCTGCTCCTCATAGGAATAAGGATAAAAAGACGGAACCACAAACGAAAATAACATAATAATGACAACTGCCACCAGACTGACCATGGCAATCTTGTTCTTCCCCAGACGGCGCAGGCCATCCTTCCAGAAGCTTACGCTGTCGCGCATGACCACCAGGCTCTGTTTTTCTTCATCAGAAGCCGGAAGGAAGTCATCGGGATTTAATTTTAACTGCATACTTAACGGATTTGGATTATCTCTCATTATTCTCCCCTCCTTACTTTAATTTGATCCGTGGATCTACCAGCTTGTAGACAATATCCACGATCACATTCATAATTACCATCAGTGCAGCCAGGAAAATCGTGGTTCCCATGATAACCGTATAGTCACGGCTGGTAATAGAACCAATGAATTCTCCGCCCAGTCCCGGGATTGTAAAGATCTTCTCCACGATAAAGCTTCCGGTCACCGTATAAGCCAGCAGCGGCCCCAGATAAGTAACGACCGGCAGGACAGCATTTCTCAGCGCATGCTTGAACAGACTGATGAACTGATTCAGTCCCTTTGCCCGTGCGGTACGCATATAATCCTGTCCCAGCACATCCAGCATGGAGGAACGCATCAGACGGGTAATATAGGCCGTGGGATAAAATGCCAGTGCTGCGATCGGCATAATGTAATTCTTCCAGGTGGACAGCCCCAGGGTAGGCAGCCACTTCAGGCGAACGCCAAAAATGTACATCAGCACGGTACAGACTACAAAGCTGGGAACCGCGATTCCGCAGGTAGCAATGACAATGATCGCATTATCCCCCGCCTTTCCGCGGTTCAGCGCTGAAATACAGCCTAACGGCACACCCAGCAGGAATGAGAACAGAACTGCCAGCCCGCCCACTCTCGCTGAAACCGGAAATTTCGTTGTGATGATCGACATAACAGTACGTCCCCGCTGCTTTAAGCTGTCACCAAAGTCTCCGTGAACAGCTCCCTTCATATAGGTAATGTACTGTTCGAACAGCGGCTTATCCAGTCCATACTTTTCCTCCAGGGTAGCCAGGGCCTTGGGGCTCACTGCTTTTTCAGACAAAAAAGGGCCGCCCGGCACCATGTTCATCAGGAAAAAGGTCAGGGTGGCTACAATCCATATGGTTACAATTGCTAACCCCAATCGTTTTAAAATATACCTTACCATAATACAAATCTCCTTTTCTTATCGCAGCAATGCGGATTTTGAATATTTTTCCGCCTGCTCATTGGACCTTGCTGTCTTTTTCTCTTAAGCAAAAAATTCATCATTTCATTTCGTCATTTTATATGGACAGCCCTTTTACTTTATTGTATTTTTACAAAACTGTCAAGGTTTTTAACCTGTTTTTTACAGAAACTTCACATTTTTTTGTTTATTTACACCATTTTCCAAAAAAAGAGAACCCATAGCTCTATTTAAAAGATCAATGCAGAAAAAGAAGCCGGACTCAGATTAGTTTATCGTATGCAAACCCGGCAGGCTCTCTCTGGTGAAAGCTCCTGCAGATTTGCATACGATAAACTGACCGGCCCAGCTTCTTTCCCGCTGCGTTTTACTGGATCAGTGAAATTATTTATTTCAGTGAGAATTTATAACAGGTGGTGGTTTCATAAATGTCCCCCGCCTTCAAAAGCGGGCTGGCAAAGCCTTCCTGGTTGATCGAATTTGGGTAGTACTGGGATTCCAGACAGAAGCCCTGACGCTTCTCATAGGTCACGCCGCCCTTTCCGGTCTGCCCCGGGGTGATAAAGTTTCCTGCGTAGAACTGCAATCCCGGCAGATCCGTATATGCTTCCAGACAGATCCCGGTT
Organism: Lachnospiraceae bacterium; assembly: GCA_028689585.1. Lineage (GTDB taxonomy): Bacteria > Bacillota > Clostridia > Lachnospirales > Lachnospiraceae > Merdiplasma. Next base: position 80,449 of record JAQVCW010000016.1, read on the forward strand.
TTGGAGCTGTAGGCTTCTGCAAATTTCTCTACTGCACCTTTCGATTTCTTGATAACATAGTTATGGTCATATCCGCCCACATATTGAAGCTGCCTGAAATCCGCATCGATCTCCTTACCGATTGGTTTCGCCTCCGTGAAATCCATTGGCGTGCCTGCCACCGGAGCGATCTCGCCTGTGGGAATCGCCTGAGAATCCCGGACCGGCGTATAAAACTTTGCGGTCAGCTCCAGCTTCTGATCCAGAATGGTTCCGCTGTCATGTCCTGCCAGATTAAAGTAAACATGATTGGTCATGTTCGCCACGGTATCCTGATCGCAGCTTCCTTTATAGCGAAGAAACAGTTCATTTTCATCTGTGAGCGTATAGGTAATGGATGCTTCAAAGTTTCCCGGATAGCCCTGCTGTCCGTCTTTATCCCGGATCTGGAAGCAGACGCTGCCGTCCTCTTGCACACTGGCCGCCCACTGACGCTTGTCAAAGCTGTCATTTCCGCTGTGCAGATTGTTTTCATTGTCATTGATGTCCAGTTGATAGGTCTTTCCATTGATGGTAAATCTTCCCTTGTCAATGCGGTTGCCGCTTCGGCCGATCACCGCTCCGAAAAAGCAGGTATTTTTATAATAGTCCCCGGGATTATCATAACCGAGGATGACATCTTTTTCTATTCCGTTCTTATCCGCTAATACGACAGATACCAGAGCCGCCCCCAAATCTGTTATCTTTACCCGCATTCCCTTTTGATTCGTCATGGTGTACAGGCTGAGCACCTGTCCTTCCCTGGATGTTCCAAATTGCTCTTTTACTACTGCCATAAGATAAATCCCCCTTCTTCTTGCTGTAATACATTGTCAGATAGATTTATTTTAGCGCAGGCCGGAGATTTTAGCAACTATTTCCTGCGGCATACCTGGGGCTGCCGCCCGGAAAGCGTCCTCATGCTAAGGCTGAATTGTAGCGGCTGCCGTGCTTCTAAACTATTCAGCGGCATTTCGCTTAAGAAATTCAAAAAAAATTCCCCCGCCCTGCGGCACAGTCTTCCTGTGTTTTGACAAAGCGGGGGATTTTTATTTGATATTATCTGATTGTTTCAGGCTGCAGCGGATTATGCAAATGGATTTTCCGTTTTGTACAGCATTCCCTTTGGCTGATTGAAGCCAATCTCTTCGGTACAAACGCCGATGTATTTGAATACTTCATACAGAGCTTTTCCGTAATGTCCGAATGCTACTGCGCCATGGTGCGGATAGTTCTTTTCGATCAGTACATGACGGTAGAAACGTCCCATCTCCGGAATAGCGAATACGCCGATGCCGCCGAAAGACTGAGTCGCTACCGGAAGCACTTCACCCTGTGCCACATAAGCGCGAAGGATGCCGTCAGCGGTGCTCTGCAGACGATAGAATGTGATATCACCAGGGATGATGTCACCTTCCAGTGTGCCATTGGTCACTTCTACCGGAAGACTTCTTGCCATGATCTTCTGGTATTTCATGCTGCAGGCAGCCAGCTTGGAAGAGCAGGTATTGCCGCAGTGGAAGCCCATGAAGGTATCGGTATGGCTGTAGTCAAATTTGCCCTTGATCGCTTCTTCGTACATATCATCCGGTACGGAGTTGTTGATATCCAGCAGAGTAACCGCATCGTCAGATACACAGGTTCCGATGAATTCGCTGAGTGCGCCGTAGATATCCACTTCACAGGATACCGGAATTCCGCGGCCGGTGAGACGGCTGTTGACATAGCATGGTACGAAACCAAACTGTGTCTGGAATGCCGGCCAGCATTTTCCTGCGATACATACATATTCTCTGTATCCTTTATGTGCTTCTACCCAGTCTAAGAGAGTCAGCTCGTACTGAGCCAGCTTTGCCAGAACTTCCGGTTTTTTGTTGCCTTCGCCCAGTTCGTTTTCCATATCCTTTACTACTTCCGGAATACGGCTGTCATCTGCATGTTTGTTGAACGCTTCGAACAGATCCAGCTCGGAGTTCTCTTCGATTTCCACATTCAGATTGTAAAGCTGCTTGATCGGAGCATTACAAGCCAGGAAGTTCAAAGGACGAGGTCCAAAGCTGATGATTTTCAGTTTGGACAGACCTACGGTAGCGCGCACGATCGGCACAAATTCATGGATCATATCTGCGCATTCTGCTGCAGTGCCTACCGGATATTCCGGAATATATGCTTTTACATTACGAAGCTTGAGATTGTAGCTGGCATTGAGCATACCGCAGTAAGCGTCACCACGGCCATCGCTCAGATCATTCTGGCTCTCTTCTGCCGCTGCAATGTACATAGCCGGTCCTTCAAAATGTTTTGCCAGCAGTGTTTCGGAAATTTCCGGTCCAAAATTACCCAGATAAACTACGATTGCGTTGCATCCGGCTTTTTTCACATCTTCCAGAGCCTGAACCATATGGATCTCGCTCTCAACGATACAGACCGGACATTCATAAATGTCTGCTTCGTCATATTTTGCCTTATAAGCCTCTACTAATGCTTTTCTTCTGTTCACGGACAGTGATTCCGGGAAACAGTCTCTGCTGACTGCTACAATACCAATTTTTGCCTTTGGAATGTTAATCATTTTTTTCATCCTCCTGAAATTTTAAATTTATCATTGATAACCACGGACCTTTCTGTTCTGCTGCCGTCAAATACTGCATTTGCAGCCACACCGGAAACGCCGCGATTATTGTTGCTTCCTATTTTGCAGGCTAAATTCCCGCCCGGCTCCTTTCATCTTCCCTGAGCATCGGTGATATGGGCTAAAAATGCCTTACTCGATCGTCAGGTTCTCTCCGATCAGTCCCATAGGGCTTCCTGCCGGCAGTCCGCCTTCCGGATGGCCCAGCAGCCATTTGTTCTTTGCGGTGAGCAGGCCGTCTTCGCCGCACTTATGCTCTGCATCCAGCGAAAGATTCGTATCCTTTGGCAGCACCACACTCACGCGGAAACCTGCATCTCCCAGATTGCAGGGTGCGTAATGAAGGGTGGTGGCATATACTTCCACCGCAGTTCCCTTCGGCAGGAAAAAAGCTTCCGCCTTCGAGGTATCATAAGTGAGTTCATCTGTGATATCCTGCTGGCAGCCCAAAATCAGCACTGCATCCGTAGCCGCCACATTGATCTCGGAAGAACGATGATATTCAAATGCATTCATCTTGTGGTTATGACCGTTGCAGTATCCCACCTGAATGGGAAGTTCCCCGTAAACCACCGTCTTTAACTTTTCAAATACCGGAAGAGCTTCCAGCGCTGCCACTGACGGTTCATATACCACATCCTCCGGCAGCGGAGTTTCTCCCATCTTCTCCACCAGTTCGGTGAAGTCCACATCTTTAATGATCCGTCCGTATTTGCGGAATGCCGGATCCGTAACCTGTTTCCATTCCATCCTTCTGCTTCCTCCTTTGATGTATTGTAATTGCCCTTTCAGGGCAATTGCCTGCGCAAAGCACAAACGCGCTTTCTGCGTTTTCTGCATGTGCTTTGCTCTATTTGTAATTGCCCTTCCAGGGCAATTACTTTTTATGAGATCTTCGGGAACAATTCCTTTACCGTAGGATAAATCTGGCGGAACTGCTCATATCTTGCATTGTATTTCTCCACCAGCTCCGGTTCCGGCTCAATCGTATCCACAATATTGACGATCTGATCTGCCGCAGCCACCACATCCGGATATTCTCCGCATGCCACTGCCGCCAGCATAGCGCCGCCCATAGCAGGTCCTTCTTCACTCTCGATCATATCCACCCGGATGCCAAGCACATTGGCAACAATCTTTTTCCACAGCGGACTCTTTGCGCCGCCGCCGCAGATCTTGGTGCGTTCGATCCGGATGCCCAGGGATTTCGCCACCTCAAAGGAATCGCGGAGTGCAAATGCCACACCTTCCAGCACAGCCTGGGTCATATCCGCTCTGCTGGTATCCATGGTCATGCCGATAAACGTACCTCTGGCCGCCGGATCATTATGAGGAGAACGCTCTCCCATTAAATACGGAAGAAAATATACGTGGTTCTCTCCCAGCGCGGTAATCTTTTTCTGCTCCTGTCCATACTCCTTTGTTCCGATGATTTCATCCATCCACCATTTATTGCAGGATGCAGCGGAAAGCATACAGCCCATCAGATGATAATGTCCATCCGCATGCGCAAAGGCATGAAGAGCGTTATTCTTGTCCACACCGAACTTCTCGGAAGAGATAAAAATAGTTCCGCTGGTACCCAGGGAAATGTTGCACATGCCGTCCCCTACGGTGCCGGTGCCCACTGCTGCCGCCGCATTGTCACCGGCGCCGGCCGCTACCTTTACCGTGTCGGAAATACCGAGCTCTGCTGCAATTTCCGGCTTCACGCAGCCAACCGTCTCATAGCTCTCATAAATCTTCGCCAACTGCTCCTCTTTGATAGAACAAATCTCCATCATTTCCTTTGACCAGCAGCGGTTCTTCACATCAAAGATCAGCATACCGGATGCATCCGATACATCGGTGCAGAACGCTCCGGTCAGCTTGTATGCCAGATAATCCTTCGGCAGCATAATTTTCGCAATCTTTGCAAAATTCTCAGGCTCCTTATTCTTGACCCATAAAATCTTCGGAGCCGTAAATCCGGTAAATGCAATGTTTGCCGTATACTGGGATAATTTTTCTTTTCCGATCACCTGATTCAGATAATCAGTCTCTTCTGTGGTTCTTCCGTCATTCCAAAGCAGGGCCGGACGGATCACATTGTCCTCCTTATCCAGGATAACCAGCCCATGCATCTGACCGCCAAAGCTGATGCCGGCCACCTTGCTCTTATCGCAGTCCGCCAGCAGCTCCTTCAGACCTGCCACAGACTGTGTATACCAGTCCTCCGGCTTCTGTTCTGACCAGCCCGGATGCGGGAAATACAGAGGATATTCTTTGGAAACAATTTTCTCTATTTTTCCTTTTTCATTCATCAGCAGCAGTTTTACCGCCGAAGTGCCCAAGTCAATGCCAATATAAAGCATACTAAGCTCCCTTCTCACTCATACAGGTTTTTACACCATTTTTCAGCTACTCTTCTGTCGTGCCCGTGCACGTATATCTATATCATATTGCAGATCGCCCTATATTTCAACCCTTTTATTTTTATTTCATATTCTTTGTGAAATATGCTGTTTTCAGTGCTTTTTCCGGGTTCCGGAATATCGTTTTCTTGTTTAAATTGTCCTATTGTGCCCGATAACATGATTGTGTTATCCTATGACTATATCCAGCGCAGGGAATGCGCTAAATTTATTCGGAAAGGAGGATTTCCATGGTAACAATTAAAGAAATAGCGGATCTGTCCAATGTTTCCAGAGGTACGGTAGACCGGGTGCTCAACAACCGGGGCTCCGTCAATCCACAGACTGCCCAGAAGGTGCGCGAGATTGCCGAGAAGCTGGGCTATAAGCCCAATAAGGCCGGTCTGGCTCTGGCTGCCCAGAAAAAGAAACTGCGGATCGGAGTCATCATTTTCAGCCCGGATAATCCTTTTTTTGAAAAAGTCATGGAAGGGGTGTCCGCAAAAGCAGAGGAACTGGCCGCCTATGACTGTACGGTACTGGTTCGGAGCGTTACCTTTGACGCGGCTGCCCAGATCCGTGCCATCAGCGAACTGCAGGGACAGGAGATCCACGGCCTTGTGCTCACTCCCTACAACGATCCCGATGTTGTGGCAAAGATCAATGAGCTGGAGCAGCTTGGCATTCCGGTAGTCACTACCAATACGGATATCGAAGGCAGCCGCCGTATCGCCTATGTGGGCAGCAATTATTACGAAGGCGGCCGCACCGCAGGGGGCCTGATGCGCCTTGTCACCGGCGGCACCGCTTCGCTCGGGATCATTACCGGCTCTTCTCAGGTACTCTGCCACACTCAGCGTATCGCAGGTTTTCTGGATGTGATACAGAAAACCGCCCCCGGCCTGCAGGTCCTGGACATTATGAAAAATCATGATGACGAATTTGAAAGCTATGAAGTCACCCGTCATTTTCTGAAAACCCACCCGGAGGCAAATGCTCTCTTTTTTGCCGCAGGCGGCGTGCACGGGGGCTGCAAAGCCATTCTGAACATGAATCGCGCCAAAAATATGCACATTATCTGCTTTGATGCGGTGGACACCACCCGCCAGATGGTTCTGGACGGTCTGATCAGTGCCACCATCAGCCAGCAGCCCTGGAAGCAGGGAGCAAGACCGCTGGATCTGCTGTTTGAATACCTCACTACAGGGATCTTACCCGCAGAAGAGATTCAATATGTCGATGCCACGATCCAGATCCGGGAGAATCTCTGATCAAAAATACGGCAGTTTCCAAAACGCAGGGAACAAAGCGCAGGGAACAAAACGCCGGAAACTGAATGCCGGAAAATCATCCATACATTGACAATCTCTCTTATTAGTGGTATTTTTAGTTCTGTTTTTGAACTATTTTACGATTGAGAGGTATTGTTATGTTTTTTCTGAATAAAATGTACTGCCGGACTTACCAGACTGCGTTTCGCATTGCCATTCCCTTTCTGCCCTATCGGAAGCCAAGGCTGATGGAAGGCATTTCCAGCCTGGCTCCTTTTTTACAGCAGGTACAGATTTCCTGTATTCTTCTGGTCACAGACACCGGCATCCGCAAGGCAGGCCTGACGCAGCTTCTGGAGCAGGAATTGGCCGAAAATCAGATTTCCTGCCATATCTATGACGCTACCACTGCAAATCCCACGATTCAAAATGTAGAAGAAGCAAGAGCGCTCTATCTTGAGGAAAACTGCCAGGCGATTATTGCCATCGGAGGCGGTTCCTCCATCGACTGCGCAAAAGCGGCCGCTGCCCGGATCGCCAAGCCGAAGCAGACGCTTCAGCAGATGAAGGGACTGCTGAAGATACACAAAAAGCTGCCCCTGCTGATCGCCGTCCCCACCACCGCAGGAACCGGCAGTGAAACCACGCTGGCTGCCGTCATTACCGATGCCAAAACCCATCACAAATATCCCATTAATGATTTCTGCCTGATCCCTCATTATGCGGTTCTGGAGCCCGAAGTTACCAGGACGCTCCCGCCGTCCCTGACTGCCTCCACCGGAATGGATGCCCTGACCCATGCCATCGAAGCCTATATCGGACATTCCACCACCCGGCAGACCAGAGCGGATGCGCTGCGGGCGGTGGAACTGATTTTTCAAAATCTGCGGGCTGCTTATCAGGATGGAAATGACATGACCGCACGAAAAAACATGCTGGAAGCTGCCTATCTGGCCGGCAGCGCATTTACGGTTTCCTATGTGGGCTATGTCCACGCGGTTGCCCATTCCCTTGGAGGGCGCTACGGTACTCCCCACGGTATGGCCAACGCCATCCTTCTTCCCCATGTGCTGGAAGCCTATGGCTCCCGCGCTCACAAAAAGCTGCGGGATCTGGCCGTGGCCGCCGGTCTCTGTACGGAAGATGAAACTCCTGAAAATGCGGCCGCACTGCTGATCCAGGCCATCATAGATATGAAACGGGATTTTTCTCTGACCGATGATCTGATCCGGGTCCACGGTAAAGATATTCCCCGGCTGGCTTATTTCGCTTCCAAAGAAGCCAATCCCCTCTATCCGGTTCCAAAGCTGATGAGCCGGAAGGAGCTGGAGCAGTTCTATGGGATTTATGCGGATTAAAGCGATATTTACGGTCCCTTGTCTCTGCCTGAGGTTAAAATATTCGTTTACAAACCATAATAATGTGATAAACTTAATTCAGGCAATAAGTCTCATCAAACCGGAGGATTTACCATGACTGAAGCACAGATTGTTCTTCTTTTACAAAATCAAAGAGCTTACTTCGCATCCGGCTCCACGTTACCGGCTGCCGGGCGGATTCAGGCCTTGAAACAGTTGAAGCATTCCATTTTGCAGCACGAAAAGGAAATACACCAGGCCCTGTATCAGGATCTGGGGAAAAGCGCTTCGGAAAGCTATATGTGTGAAACCGGAATGGTGCTTTCCGAGCTTTCTTATATGATAAAGCATCTGCCCCGCTACGCCAGGGAACAGACCGTATTGACTCCCCTGGCCCAGACCGTATCCAGAAGCTATCGAAAGCCTTCTCCCTACGGTGTCGTGCTGATCATGAGTCCCTGGAACTATCCGTTTATGCTGACGATGGAGCCGCTGATCGATGCCATCGCTGCCGGAAATACTGCCCTGGTCAAGCCCAGCGCCTATTCGCCTGCAGTCAGCGCCATCCTGGAAAAAATAATAAAAGAATGTTTTACTACCGAGTATGTGGCTGTGATCCAGGGCGGCCGGGAAGAAAACCAGTGTCTGCTCCGTCAGAAATTTGACTATATCTTTTTTACCGGAAGCCAGTCCGTGGGAAAGGAAGTGCTGCGCCAAGCCGCCGAATATCTGACTCCGGTCACATTGGAGCTGGGCGGAAAGAGCCCCTGTATCGTGGATTCCACTGCTGATTTAAAAATAGCCGCCAGACGTATCGTGTTCGGTAAATTTCTAAACTGCGGCCAGACCTGCGTGGCACCGGATTATGTACTCTGTACCGAAGAGATCAAAGAGGAACTGATTTCTTTACTGCAAAAGCAGATTAAGAAGCAGTTCGGCTCTGCTCCTCTGAAAAATAAAAATTATGGAAAAATCATCAGTCAGAAGCATTTTGACCGGATCTGCAGCCTGATTGATCCTGCCAGGGTAGTCTGCGGCGGCAGCGTCAACGCCTCCTCCCGTCAGATTGAGCCTACCATACTCTCTGACATTACCTTTGAGGATGCCGTTATGGGACAGGAGATCTTCGGACCCCTGCTGCCCATTCTCACAGTAAAGGATATTCCTCAGGCAGTCCGGGAAATTGAGCAGCGCCCTCATCCCCTGGCGCTCTATCTATTTTCCTCCAGCCGCCGGACGATCCGGTATGTCACGGAGCGCTGCCGCTTTGGCGGAGGCTGTGTGAACGACACCATCATCCATCTCGCCACCAGCTACATGGGCTTTGGCGGAACCGGGGAGAGCGGCATGGGCGCTTATCACGGCAGGACCGGCTTTGATACCTTCTCTCACCAGAAAAGTATCGTGGATAAGAAAACCTGGCTCGACCTTCCCATGCGTTATCAGCCCTACCGCCGGATTCATGATAAGCTGATACGGTTTTTTCTGAAATAAATCTTTAACGAGGAACCCTTATGAAAAAGACACCGGACAATACCATACACAAAAAAAAATGGCTTTCCCCCGGGGAAGCCGCTCTTTTATTATTTGTTATTCTGGTCTATTACCTGTTTAATCTCTATGTATTCTGGCGCTTCTCCCACTGGCTGAAGCTCGTCACCGGCGCTGCCATTGCCGGTCCTATTTTGATTCCGGCCTTTGTGCTTCAGTTTCTGACCGCTTCCACCCTGTTCCTCTCTTACGCGCTGCCTGTATCCAGACTCCATCGAAAAATCACTAATTTCTGCAATGCCTGGCTTTGCTGGTCTTTCTGTCTGGTGCTGTTTATTCTGAGTGCCGATGCCATCCGTCTGGTATTGTATCTGCTTCCCGGAACTTATTTTCAGACTCTCTTTTCCAGCCGTCCTGTTTTACTCGGTATCGGTATGCTCACTCTCTCCGGAAGCATTGCCATGTGCCGCTATGGCGTCCGCCATGCAAAGGAACTGAAGGAAACCCACTATACCATTACGATACCCAAAAAATGTCCCGGCCGGAAAAATATGAGAATCGTCCTGACCGCAGATCAGCATATGGGATACGCCATCGGTGCCGATTTTATCGAAGAAATGGCCAACTGCATCAATGAAGCAAAACCTGATCTGGTATGCATTTCCGGTGATCTTTTTGACAATCACTATGACTGCATGGACGATCCTGACCGGATCGCCCGGGCCTTCAAAAGCATACGGAGCACCTACGGAACCTATGCAGTCCTGGGCAATCACGATGTGGAGGAACAGCTTCTGGGAGGTTTTTCCCTGACTTCTTATACCCAAGCCTTTCAGGACTCCCGTATCCCGGAATTTTTGCTGAAAAGCGGCATTACCCTTATGCAGGATGATGTACTTTATCCCAATGAACAGTTTTACCTTGCAGGCCGTAAGGACGGCGAAAAACCCGGAGACGGCACCCGTGAGAGAATGTCTCTGGATGAGCTGCTCAAAGACACGGATCCCGGCCGATTTATGATCCTTTTGGATCATGAGCCCCATAACCTGAAGGATATCGCCGAAGAAGGAATTGATCTCAATCTGGGCGGCCACACCCACGGCGGCCAGTTCTTTCCCCTCACCCTTCCCCAGAGATTCATCTGGCAGAACCACACCGGCTGCCAGGAAATTGCTCCCGGAAAATACAGTATTGTCACCTCCGGAGTGGGTGTCTACGGCCCCGCCATGCGCATCGGCACCGACAGCGAGATCGTGATCATCGATGTGCGCTTTGAAGCGGGAAGCTGAGGGCAGGGCTGCTTCTTTTGTTTCTTTTGCCTTTTGGACTGCTCTGATCAGTTCTCCTCGATTGGAGATTCTTCCCAGTCTTCCTCCTCCTCCGGGATTTCTTCCAGAAGCTCGTTGGAATGCTCCATGACAATAATCGGAAGGGCCTTGGGAAGATTCTCAATCAGTACATCCTTGTGGCTTCCGCCATATTCCCCATCCCTGGTCCAGGGTACCTCTTCCTCTGAACAAAACTCTACCTTAGAAGTCTTAAAGGTAATAATATACCGGTTCTTCTCCCTGGTCAGCAGCGAATTGATGATCGCCGGCCATTCCATAAAGTTATCCGGATCCCGGATCAGCGTCACCTCGAAAATTCCATCATTCAGGGTTACATCCTTTCCCGTAATTCCTTTAAAACCGCCTACGGAATTGGAATTTGTAATCATGCCATACAAAAAATCCCCGGTTCCGCTGCGCTCTTTACTGTGAAAGCTCATATGCCAGCTTTTCAGTGCAGACAGGCTTTTTACCCCTTCCAGCAGATAGGCCATATGACCTATCATATTTTTCCACTCCTGGCTGGTCTTATAGGACACCTCCGTAAAAGCGCCAAAGGCGGCCACATAGACGAAATAGGCTTCGTTCAGCATTCCCACATCGCAGTGATAGACTTCCCCTTCCATGATTGCCTTGCCCGCCTGCCGCATCTGGCGGGGAATTCCCAGGCTGTTGGCAAAGTCATTGGTGCTGCCCGCCGGGATATAGCCCAGAGGGATCCGGCAGCCGCTCCTTTGTATGCCAGTCACCACTTCATCCAGGGTTCCATCGCCGCCGCTGCATACAATGATATCATATTCTTTTACGTGTGTTTCCACAAAAGCCGCCGCATCCATCGCTCTCTGCGTTGGATGCACCGTAACCTCATATCCATGTTTTCCGAAGTTTTCCAGCAGATAAGACAACTGGCTTCGAATCTGCCCCTTGCCCGACCTTGGATTGTACACAAACAACATCTTTCCCATAGAGGCGCACTTCCTTAATCTTATTTTTGCTGCTTTACCTTAGCCTTTTTCTGAGTTTTTGAACAATCCATGGATACAGTCTGTTTGCCAGCCAGGCAGAAACCACCGCCGCCACCAGACCTCCCAGGATATCCGTCGGAAAATGGACGCCCAGATACATTCTGGAAAAGGCGATCAGCCCTGCCAAAATCAGTGCGGCAATTCCATATTTCCGCGGCAGCATACGAAAGCACACGATTGCCGCCGCAAAGGAAGCACAGGTATGCCCGGAGGGAAAGGAATAGTCTGTCTGCACCGGAAGCAGTCTGTGAATCGCCTCCGTGTAATCATAGGGACGCATCCTGCCCACCAGGTTCTTCAGCCCCACATTCGTAATCAGAGCACCGATCGCCAGGGCGATCAAAACGGTAAATCCCACCGGTCTGGTCCTTCGAAAACAAAGAAGGGCGATCCCCAGGGCGATCCAGAACCATCCATTGTCTCCCAGAGAAGTAACCGCACGCATCACAGGTGTCAGTACCTCAAATCTCAGGTTTTCCTGGATCCAAAGCAATATCGAAACATCTAACTGCTGAATCATTCATTATTCTCCATATTATTTAATTTTTTGAACACCGGAGCATCCGATGCCTACAGACGGATCATTTCGGAATTGATATCCGCCAGACTTCTGGCGCCGCACATTTCCATAATATCTTTTAATTCGCTGCCGATTTTTTGGATGTAAGTCTGAATCCCCTCTGCTCCTGCGCCGTAAATGGCCGTCACAAACGGGCGGCAGATCAGCACGCCATCCGCACCCATCGCCAGCGCCCGGAATACGTCCAGACCGCTTCGGATACCGCCGTCCACCAGGATCTTCATATCACTCTCCGCTCTCACCGCTTTCACAATCTCCGGCAGCACCTCTGCGGTAGAGGGACATCCGTCCAGAACACGGCCTCCGTGATTGCTGACTACGATACCTGCCGCACCGGCCTGCATCGCCTTGCGGGCGCCGGCCACCGTCATAATTCCCTTTACTACAAAAGGAAGTCCTGCATCCCTTATGATCTCTTTCAGTTCTTCTGCGCTCTTGGCACCTGCCGGCGGAGTCAGATTTTTCAGGAACGGAAGTCCGGATGCATCCACATCCATCGCCACTGCCGATGCGCCTGCCGCTTTCACCAGCGCCATCTTTTCATCAATCAGATCCTTATTCCAGGGCTTGATCACCGGAATGCCAATGCCGCCGCTTTTCTTGATGGCTTCTGCCGCCGCAATGGTCTGATCCGGATTCACACCGTCCCCGGTAAAAGCCATGATTCCATTTTCCGCACAGGCGGAAACCATCACTTCATTGTAAGTCATATCCGTATATTCTTTTCCATAATGGAGCTGCACCGCTCCCACCGGGCCGGCAAAGAACGGATACTGATAGGTTCTTCCAAACAGTTCCAGAGAGGTATCAATCGGTCCTGCTTTTACCAGACAGTCCATATTGACTCTGATCTCCTGCCATTTCTGATAATTCCGCACTGCGGTATCGCCCAGTCCCTTCGCTCCCGGTCCCGGAATTGTATTTGCACATGCCTTTCCGTTGCACACGGGACAGGCTTTGCAATAAGACCCCAGCTTTGGCCGCGCTGCTTCCACCACTTCCTGATATGTCATTTCGTAATCCTCCGTATTTTCAGAACATCAGCCCATTTCAAATTTGCCCTTGGCAAATGGACTGACTAATATTGTATCATTTTACAGCTACTTTACATTTTATCTTTTTTTCTCTCTATCGTCAATTGTTTCCAGAAAATAAGAGGGGACGGTTCTCTGGAAATGAAACAAGAGGGGACGGTTCTCTGAAAATCAGAGAACCGTCCCCTCTAAACCGCTATTCTACGTCCTGAAGGGCCTCAAAGCCTTCTTCACCGGTACGTACTTTTACGACCTGCTGTACATTGTAGACAAAGATCTTGCCATCACCGATATGTCCGGTGTACAGTGCTTTCTTTGCTGCTTCAATGACATGTTCTACCGGGATCTTGCTGATGATAACCTCTACCTTTACCTTTGGAAGCAGGGTTGCATCCATTTCAACACCACGGTATTTCTCTCCGGCACCCTTTTGAATGCCGCAGCCCATTACCTGAGTGACGGTCATACCAGTCACGCCCAGATCATTCAGGGCATTTTTCAGTTTATCGTAACGGGACAGCTTTGCAATAATTGTAACCTTGTGTATACCGCTTTCTGACTCGATCGGTGCCGCTGCCACTTTCACTGCTGCAGCTTTCTGAACCTCACTCGCCCTGGTATAATCGCTTTCGCCAAGGTCGGTATTCTCATTGACCGCCATCGTTGCTTCTGTCATATCCATGATGCTGAAGCCTGCATATGCAGAAGCCAGACCATGTTCTTTCTCATCCAGACCGACGATTTCTTCTTCTTCCGATACCCGAAGACCAATCGTCATGTCAATTACCTTGAATACAATAAACATTGTGATCGCAGTCCATGCACCTACCGTAAGGACACCTACAAGCTGTATACTGAGCTGACTAATACCGCCGCCGTAGAACAGGCCGTTGATTGTGGATTCCGGAGCATTGGTGGTAGCAAACAGACCAACTGCAATTGTTCCCCAGATACCGTTCAGGCAATGAACTGCGACTGCACCCACCGGATCATCCACGTGTGCCACATTATCACAGAACCATACGCCAAATACTACTAAAAGCCCGGCCACAATACCAATTACGATGGCGCCAAATGCATCCGTCACATCACAGGGAGCGGTAATTGCCACCAGCCCTGCCAGCGATGCGTTCAGACACATGGACACATCCGGTTTTCCATATTTAATCCAGGTGAAGACCATACAGGTAACGGTAGCTACTGCCGGTGCAATGGTGGTTGTCATAAATATAGAAGCAAGCTGCGGACCGGTGGTTGCGGCAGCACCATTGAAGCCGTACCAGCCAAACCAGAGAATAAATACACCGAGAGCACCGATTACAATATTGTGTCCCGGAAACGCATGTACTTTTACTACTTTGCCATTTTTATCTTTCGTAAATTTTCCGATACGTGCGCCCAGCATTGCTGCTCCTACGAAAGCGGTGAGGCCGCCTACCATATGGATGGCACAGGAACCTGCAAAATCATGAAAGCCTCTGGCTGCCAGCCATCCGCCGCCCCAGATCCAGTGGGCCTCAATGGGATAAACCACTGCTGAAATCACCGCGGAATAAACACAGTAAGCCAGAAATTTTGTTCTCTCTGCCATGGCTCCTGACACGATGGTCGCTGCCGTAGCACAAAATACCAGGTTGAACACGAAATTAGACCAGTCGAAATTCGTATAATCCGTGAAAATTCCAAGAGTCGGAATTCCGATCAGTCCTCCCAGCGCATCCTCTCCCAGCAATAAACCAAAGCCAATGAATATAAATACGCAGGTACCGATACAAAAGTCCATCAGGTTCTTCATAATAATGTTGCCGGCATTCTTTGCTCTGGTGAAACCAGTCTCAACCATAGCGAAACCGGCCTGCATAAAGAATACCAGTGCGGCCCCGATCAGAAACCAGATGCCGAATACTTCACTGCCTACGGTATCAGTGATTGCTGTTAAAATTTCCTGTGTCATAATTTTTCCTCCTCTTCAATCCTCTTCAAACATCAGCCATCCTGGATTTGCTTTCAGCAAATGGCTGACATAACCACTTGAATGCTGGTGTATTACACAACTCCTTTTTTCTATTATGAAACCGGCACGGCATTGCATTCCTCACATCTTTTGTTCCGTGCACACAGCTTGACATCTGTGCACGAAGTGCTTTTCTATCATCGGACCAGCTTTCCTAAGATAGAAAAAAGATGTGTATCCGCCACGTCCAGCCATGGTTCGATACACATCTTCGTGCAGTTTCATAATATGACAAAAGGCACTTTGAGTAGTTATCTCAAAGCGCCTTTGCTTTTATGTGCTAAAGTTTAACTCCATATTTTTTAAAAGTCAATTGATATTTTGATTTCAAACCATTTTTGTGAAAATTATAGAAATTTTATATTTATTTTATAGTTTTTTATGCAAAATACGGTTTTTAATTATATGAAGTAAATTCCTTTTTTAATATATTTCAGAGCTCTGTTCGTTCAGGATACCTGCTGCTTCTTTTTTACATCTGAAGTGATCATTTCCAGCTCCTCTTCCGAAATGCAGTGGCTGCTCTTTTCCCGCTCCAGCAGCTCCAGACAATGCTCCAGATCCACCCAGCGAACTTCCTCCACTTCGCTCTCCTGTAATTTAAACTGCTTTGGATCCGCCCACAGCAGATACACTCTGCTCACCTGATTGTCCAGAAACCATTTTCCATAAAACCGAGCCCGATGATAGAAATGTCTGGTCCCGCAATAGATCAGATCACTCTCCTTCGCCTCCACGCCCAGCTCCTCCTTCAATTCTCTCACTGCGGAAGGCAGATAATCCACTCCTGCCGGAATATGCCCGCCGCTGGACATATCATAGCACCCCGGGTGAGAATCCTTTCCGGGACTTCGCTTCTGAAGCAAAATCTGAAATTCGGACTGATCCTCTCCCCCCAGCTCCTCCGGCCGCGAAACCGACGGAGTCCTTCGGATAATCCACACATGGGCAGTTCGATGCCGTATCCCCTCTGCGTGAGCAGTTTCCCTCTCTACCGTCTCTCCCGTAGGGTTTCCATTTTCATCTACCACATCCAGCCATTCCATCCTCTGTTATCCTCCTGCAATGTGACCCACTCCCACCACTTAATCAAAGATTTGAAGTGAGGGCTTCCTGTTCAATAGCTCCCATGAGCCAAGTATCAGCAGGCTATCCCCGCAGGCCCTGCGGTTCTGTTTTGGTGCGGTCACGCAC
>JAQVCW010000040.1 GCA_028689585.1 Lachnospiraceae bacterium
TCTTTGACGGAGGGCGTGCCCTCCGTCAAAGAACCGTCCCCCCTCCGCCCCTCTCCGTCAAAGAACCGTCCCCTCCGGCCGCCCCCGCTCCGTCAGAGAACCGTCCCGCCTCCGCCCGCCCCGCGCGTCAGAGAACCGTCCCCGCCTCAGGCCTCTTTCCTACAGTCTCTGATACAATTCTTCGTATTTCTTCGCTGATGTACTCCAGGAGAAATCTGCTGCCATTCCCCGGTCAATCAGTTTATTCCATTCCCGTCTCTTGTCATAGAAAATACTCATGGCATATTTTATCGTATTGAGCATCTCATGAGCGTTATAATTTGCAAAGCTGAAGCCGGTACCGGTACTTTCGTATTCATTATATGGCTGTACTGTATCCTTCAGACCGCCTGTTTCCCTTACGATAGGAACCGTACCATAACGAAGGCTCATCAGCTGGGACAGACCACACGGTTCAAACAGAGAGGGCATCAGGAATGCGTCACATGCCGCATATACCTTATGGGACATGGCTTCTGAATAATAAATATTTGCGGATACCTTTCCCTGGTACTTCCATGCATAATGGCGGAACATATTCTCATAGCGTTCTTCACCGGTTCCCAGTACCACAAGCTGTATATCCAACTGGCACATCTCATCCATCATGTAATTAATCAGGTCAAATCCCTTCTGATCTGTCAGACGTGATACGATACCGATCATGAACTTCCGGTCATCCTGCTCCAGACCAAGATCCCTCTGCAGCGCCCGTTTGTTCTTTATCTTTTCTTTTCTGAAATTTTTAATATTGTAATTCTTCTCGATCAGGGTGTCTGTTTCCGGATTATATTCATCATAATCGATTCCGTTGACAATTCCACTCAAGCAGTTGGCACGGGCTCTCATCAGGCCATCCAGCCGCTCTCCGTAAAATGGAGTCTTGATCTCCTCTGCATAAGTATCACTTACCGTAGTCACTGCATCTGCATATACAATGCCGCCCTTTAGATAGTTGGCATCTCCGTAAGCTTCCAGCTTATCCGGTGCAAAATAGTAGATCGGCAGCCCGGTGATATCCCTCACCGTCTTCATGTCCCATACCCCCTGGAACTTCAGGTTGTGAATCGTGATAACCGACTTCATGCTGCGGAAAAAATCTCCTTCATGAAATTTGTCCTTCAGATAAACCGGGATCAGCCCTGTCTGCCAGTCATGGCAATGTACGATATCCGGCTGGAAGCCAATCACCGGAAGTGCTGATAGTGCAGCCTTTGAGAAAAATGCAAACTTCTCAATATCCTGAAAAATGTTTCCGTATGGTTTTGATCCTGAAAAATAGTATTCATTGTCAATAAAATAAAATTGAACACCCTCATACTGCATCTCCAGAATGCCCACATACTGAGATCTCCAGGCAAGGTCCATGTAGAAGTGGTTCAAATAATTCATTTTATTTTTCCATTCTTCTTTCATGCACATATACTTCGGTAAAATCACTCTTACATCATATTCCTCTTTGTTAAAACATTTTGGTAAAGATCCCACAACATCAGCTAATCCGCCTGTTTTTATAAATGGCACACATTCTGATGCTACAAATAAGATTTTCTTCATCGCTATACCCTCCGTATACTACTCGTATACAAAGAATTATACCTCATTTTAATCAATCTGCAAAGCAAATATCATGATTTTTATCGAGATTTGTACTCTAATCTGATTTTGTCCGCAATCAATGCAATAAATTCTGAATTTGTGGGCTTTCCCTTTCCTCCATTTACGGTATATCCGAACAGAGAATCGATGGTATCCATTTTTCCGCGGCTCCAGGCCACCTCAATTGCATGGCGGATGGCCCGTTCTACCCGGCTGGATGTGGTCTGATACTGCTTTGCAATGGTGGGATACAGTATTTTTGTGATTGAATTCAGCATATCCATATCCTGCACCGACATGATAATGGCCTCTCTCAGATACTGGTATCCTTTTATATGGGCAGGCACACCGATTTCATGAATCATATCCGTCACATCGGCTTCCAGATTCCGCTCCAGATATTCCCGGCGGCTTTCGTATCCGTTTCCTCTTTGCGGAGCTCTGTAATTGCGTTCTCTTTTCGCTTTTACATTTTTGATTCGGTTCAGTACAACGTCATTGTCGAAGGGTTTCAGAATATAATAGTCGGCTCCCAGCTCAAAAGCATCCTCTGTAATCTTTTCCTGTCCTACCGCAGAAATCACGATAAATGCAGGTTTTTTCACGTTTGGTTCTTTATTGACATATTCCATGACAGTCAGCCCATCCATCTTAGGCATAATAATATCCAGCAGGACTACATCCGGTTCTTTTGATTTAATAATATCAATAAGTTCTTCTCCGTTTCCGGCTTTACCAACTACGTTCAATTCCTTATCGCTGCTTACCAGTGTGTCAAGGATCTGCACGATCCGCTCATTATCATCAGCAATTGCGATATTCATTGTCCCCATTTCTTACTCCTCTCCTTGGAACGTCAGTCCATCTTGAATTTGCTTACAGCAAACGGGCTGACGCTGCATGCCAAAACAGTTACTCTTTCAACAAAAACTACTTGTATTATATTCTATTCGGGCGCATTAGCAAGGATTTCTTTTCTTGCAATTTCGACAATTCATGTGCTTTTTTCAGATTATTTTGTCACCTTTTCTTTTAATTTTGATGGATTTGCAGCATTCTGTCGAAGGAAATCCTCCCAGGTATCCACATCCTCCAATTCCAGCGCTTCCTCTGCCTGCAGATATTCACAGGGTTCTTTCCGCATTTTCAGAATTTTCCTGCCTCCCTCGTCCCCTGACAGTTTTTTCAGTTCCCCGGCAAGCTCGCTCCGAAACATCACCGGATTGCCGCATCTGCTGCCAAACGCCGCTGACACAGCCATTTTTGCTGTATTCTCTCCCATTTCCAGGAAACGGGCTGCGGTTTCCTTTTTCAATCCCGGCTGGTCGGCAGCCACAAACAGCAGCCAGTCAAATTTTCCCATGCGCTCCGCCTCAAGTATCCCTCTTCGAATGGTACAGGATATTCCATTTTTGCTGTCCGGATTGAAAAATACCTTGATCCGCTCATTCCCGGAACTGCGTGTTTTTACGGAACTGCGTGTTTTTACGTACCGTTCTATTTCGGCGTATTGAGTCACCACAAGCAGAGAAACGTTTTCCCGTTCCTCACAAAGCTCTTCCAGGCGCTCCAGGGTGTGCTGATAGATCGGCTTTCCTGCTATCTTTTCCAGCAGTTTGTTTTCATGGTGCCGGGGCTGCTGCCTTCTCTTTGCTTTCTCTTCCGGCAAATGAAATCGGCGGCTGTTTCCAGCCGCCATATAAATAATCGCATATTTCATTATTTCTTCTTATCCTTCTCAATCAAAATCCGAACTGCCTCTACGGTAACCTGTATCGCCGGATCAATATCCTGACTCATGGGATCATCCAGACCGAGTTCTCTTCTGGTCTGATTGGCAAATACCAGCATAATACTTCCTGCCCGTACCTTACGCACACTGCCCACAGTAAACAGCGCCGCTGATTCCATTTCACTGGCCAGCGCTCCGCATTTCACCCAAGCATCCCATTTTTCCTTCAGCTCGTATCCCACCGGCATACTGCCCGGATCGTGCTGTCCGTAAAAGCTGTCCTTACACTGAAGCACACCTACATGACTGCGCACCGGGAACTTCTCTGCCGCTTCCACAAGAGCATTCACCACCTGGTAATTTGCCACCGCCGGAAACTCAATGGGGGCATACTCTTTTGAAGTGCCCTCCATCCGGATTGCTCCGGTGCCAATGACCAGATCGCCGCCCATCACCTCCACTGCCATACCGCCGGAGGTTCCAACCCGGATAAAGGTATCTGCTCCGCAGTGAATCAGCTCTTCCATCGCAATGGCTGCGGAAGGTCCTCCGATGCCCGTGCTGCAGACGCTGGCTTTTACTCCATCCACATAGCCTGTATAAAGAGTATATTCCCGATTGGATCTGACAAACTCCGCATTGTCAAAATATTGGGCAATCGCCTTGCAGCGTCCCGGATCTCCACAGAGTATCACATACTTGCCTACGTCTTTCGCGGTAACCTTTAAGTGAAATTCTTCTTCCTTTGAATAAACTACGCCCATACTCATTCTCCTTTCTGTCTCCGGCATTTTCAATCTTTATCAAGATGAAACGCCATCGGCAGCAAATCCTTTAGTTGACAGCATCGTATTTCTTTTTCTGATTTGATCAGATAAACATATAAATCCGGAGAGCAGAACTCTGACAGTACCTGCCGGCAGATTCCGCAGGGAGGGCAAAAATCCTCCGGCATTTCTCCTGCTCTGCCTCCTGCAACGGCGATTGCGGCAAAGTCCTTTTTTCCTTCACTGACCGCTTTGAAAATCGCAGTCCGCTCCGCACAATTTGTGGCGGAATAAGAAGAATTTTCAATATTGCAGCCGGTAATGATCTCTCCCTGCGCCGTTAAAAGTGCCGCTCCCACTGCAAATCCCGAATAAGGTACATAAGAAAAGCTGCGCGCCTTTAAAGCCTCTTCTGCCAGACGTTCTATCTTCTTTCCTTCCATATTCATCTCACCGTCTTTCCATTTTTATTTTACGCTCATAGCTGCGTACCTGACCGATTACTTACTTTTTGGAAATGCAGCTTACTTTCGCAATTTACTTTCCCGCTTCTTCCTCTCTCCTGCGCCGTCTGTACATCAGCAGGATTATGGCCAGCATGGATATTCCCAGTACCCCGGTCATGGGAGCCACCGGAGTTTCATCGCCGGTCTTGGCACTATTGGCTTTGGAGCCGCCTCCGGTATTCGAAGACTTGACCTCTGTCTCCTTCTCTGTCTCTGTTTCCGTCTCGATTTCTGTCTCGATTTCCGTCTCCGTCTCAGCAGTGGACTCGTTGGTCAGCGTCGTGGTATAGCTCCTATCCTCTTCCACCTGAATGTACTCATCCTGTCTTGTCAGCTTGTAGCCAAAGTCCTCCAGGCTGTCATCCACCGGTGTTCCATTGGCATCGGTCTCCATAATGTAGTAAACACCCGCCGGCAGTTCCGTGAAGGTTACGCTGACGGAGCTTACCCCGTTCATATTCAGCAGCTTCGTCTCACTCACCGGAATCTGGAAATCTTCATCAGCAAACAGGGTTACAAAGAATATCTCATCTTCTCCTTCTGCTGCCCTGCCATCCTTCACCAGCTTCTTGGTCACCGTAATCATGCCCGGCTGTCCTTCGTAATTATAGGGCGGCATTTCCTTCATCTGGTTGTTGATCAGTGCGCTGCCGGAATGACCGGTAATGCTCAGTGTCAGCTTTGAATTGCTCACGGTGCTGTCAAAATATTCATCCGTGGTCACCACTGTACCGTATTCGTCCGTCTCTGCCGCATAATAAGTTCTGTTCAGCGCCAGATTTTCAAAAGTAACCCTGCCGGCATAAGTCCCCTTCAGTTCGATTGCTTTTACATCACTGATCCGTTTTGTCAGGGCCTCATCCTCAAAGAGTGCTGCATAAAACGTATGGTTAACGGAGAGCGGCATATTCTGATACGTGACTACCTTTGTCACCTGAATCGATCCTGTCTCCGTCTGAGTTACAATCCGTTCATCCGTCATGGATACGGAGGCCACACCGTCTGCCGGTACGATAAAGGTCACATCAGCGGCCACATGATATCCCTTCGGTGCTTCCAGCTCCGACAGAATATAAGTCTCTCCTGCATTCAGCACACCGTTTAGCACCTCGGGGGCTGCACCTGTGGTAAAGGCAGATACCACCGTACCTGACGCATCCTTAATCACCATCCTTGCGCCGGCAGTCTGCGCACCTGAAGTATCCTGCTTCGCCACGGTAACCTCTGTCTTCGTATCTGCCAGGGTCAAAGTCAGCCCGTCTGCCGAAGCTGTGGCTGCACCATTCGCATTCTGTGTAGCGTCTGCGGTCAGGATGCCGTGTGTATCGACTGTGAACCGAACTGCTCCGCTCAGGAATGCATAGCCTCCCGGTGCTGCCGTCTCAGCCAGCAGATAGCTCTGACCTCCGATCAGCCCCGGCGTCTTGCTGCCATCCAGCACCAGTCCCTCTGCACTGATGATAAGCGCCTTCGTCTGCTCCTGATCCGGAGCCTCCGCAAAGCGCCCCGTCAGGGAAATCTGCATACCTTCCAGCGCTGCAGCGGTATCAGCATCTACTTTTCGAATCATCACTTCAATCGGCGCATCGCTGACTAAGATCTGATTCTTCTCCGCCTCATCCAGCTTCGCATAAGCACTGCAGGACTCATCAATCGAAATCGTGCCTCCCAGATTCACAGTAAAGATCACATCCTCCGCCAGTTCATAACCGGCCGGTGCCTTGGTTTCCTTCAATACATAGGTATTGCCTTCCACCAGCTTGCCTTTCCATGCATTTTCACTGCCCGGCATCCAGCTTCTCGTCTCAGCCTCTGCCATATCCCGGCTGTCTGCAAAGACACCGGTCAGCGTAAATTCTGCGCCGGACAATGGGGCTCCGTTTAAATCCACTTTCTTTAATGATACCACTGATTTATCATTTGTAATCACACCAAATTCATCTGCTGTGAAATACCGTTCCAGTCCGCCCTGCTCTATGGCAAAGCCAAACTGCTTCAGACTGCTGCCCTCCAGAATGGAGGTATATCCCGGTGCCGGCCTTGTTTCCTCCAGCCGGTAGCTGCCCCATTCCAGATTGCTGAAGATCAGATCCCCGGCAGCGCCGGTCTTCGCCTGCCAGCTTACACTGCCGCCTGCCGCCGCATTTCTGGTATAGGTCATACCGGTGAGCCCTGTGGTCAGTTTTTCGTAAGCCTGATTCTCCTCGTTTAATTTGTAAAGCGTAAACTCTGCGTTGCTAAGCAGTATGCTCTGATTTTCCCTGTCCGCCTTGCGCAGCGTCACAGTACCTAAAATACGTGTATTTTCTGCCGTATTCTCCGGTGTATACCTCTGTGCGGCTTTCTCCCCGGTCACGGTAAATCCATAGCTCCACTCTGTATTTAACTGGTAGCTGACCGGAGCTTTCGTTTCCTTCAGGAGATAATCCCCCTTATCCAGTCCGCCTGCAAATACGGTGCCATCTGCTGCCGCGGTATAGCTCTGGGCATTTCCGGAAGCATCCGTCCAGTTATATACCGTCCCGCTCTTTGAGGAAGCTAAGGTCATCGGGAAGCGTCCTGACTCATCTGGATCAGTTACTGCGGTATAGCTTCCGTCGGCTTCCTTCACTGCACGATACAGGGTAAACTCTGCCTCATTCAGTCCGGCCCCGGAAGTGGCATCCGTCTTCTGTATCAGAACCCGTCCGTCCACTGCCTCATTGACCATCGTCAGTCCGGCAGTCACTTCACCTTCCCCGTTCTGGCCGGCATGTACTTCCATTATATTTGAGTCAGCGCTGCGTGCAACTGTGAAATACTGCTTTTCCTTATTTAAAACAAAGGTGTCCATGACCTCTGTCTCTGTGAAATAATAGCCTCCTTCCGGCAGGCCGGTCACCTTGATCTGTCCTGCCGCATCCGTCACCAGTCCGGCTTCTGTGCCCTCCGGCGCATAAGCATAGGTTCCATCACTGTTCTTTGTCACAGGAATCTGTACTTCACTGCCTTCTCCCAGGTCATCTCCCGTCACCAGATCAGTGGTCCGGTACAGTTCGAAGGTAACTGACTGCAGCGGATTTCCTTTTGTCTTATTATCATCGGTCTTTGTCAATGTAATCTCTGCCGTTCCGATGGGATCTGTCATCGTCAGAAGCTGTTTTCCGCTTCCCGGCTGTACCGAAAGCGCTGCACCGTCTAAATTGGAGATCGTTCCATTCATTTCTACATGGAAGGTGACGGTATCCGCTTTCAAATAGCCATATGGAACGCCGGTTTCCTCGATCTGATAGTCGCCGCCGACCACCAGCAGCCCCTGCACCTCGATCAGACTGTCTTTTGCGCTGTCTGTCGTCCATACATAAGATGCCGTTCCGTCTGCCAGCTTTTTCGTTCCATCCGTTCTGGTCAGAGTCAGTTGTGCGCCATCTGCCGGTTCGGCAGTTGTCTTATCGTCCATCTTCTGAATCAGCAGGTCGGTCTGTACATCTGTAACAATGACTGCATTGTCCGTAATCTTGGCAAACTGACCGCCTGCGCTGTCAGAGCAAAATAGCTGCCCCTGATCATCGATTTTCAGATAAATGTCACTCACTGCCGTATATCCCGGAGTCGGGATGGACTCGGTGAGTTTGTAGACATTTCCTGCTATCAGTTCCCCGGTAATCACGTAGGCTGTTTTCGTACCATTCGTCCCATCCTGTGAGGTCCAGGTGATCTTTCCGGTCTGATTCTGTGCGAATGTTCCGGTCAGTTCAAACACCGCACCGGCCAGCCATGCATGGTTCAGCCCTGTTTTACAGATGCTGATGGAAGTCCTGGTATCCGCTGCGATAACAGTATGACCATCCTGATCCAGTGTAACTCCCACAGGAGGATCCTCCAGGGTCACTGTACCATCTGCATTCATGGTAACTGTAAAGTCATCCACCTTTTGATATCCTGCCGGTATCTTAGTTTCCCTTATGGTATAGGTAATCCCTGCAACAAGCTGTCCGCTCAAGGTATCCTCACTGAGCGCAGTGCCGTTTTTTGTACCCAGCATAGATTTTGCAGCAGTCGTTCCATCTGCAAATGTTCCGGGAGCTTTCGGTGTCACAGTAAATTCAGCACCGGAAAGCGCATTCGTACCGTCTGTTTTGCGGATCGTAAATGCATTGGCGGTATTCGTTACCGTAAATCCATCCGCTGCATTTCCTGTGTACACCGGCGAAGTATATCCGTTTTGGATATCTTCCTTCACCGTATATGTGATACTATTTCCCTCTTTGTCCCGCAGTGGAAGACCTGTCCAGGATGCACTCCATCCATTCGTGCTGCTTAGCGTAACTGAGGCTTGTACTGCAGGCAGCAGAATCCCTTCCGTATAAACAAGACTGACCTGAATAGATTCCGGACGGCTGTTGTTTTGATCAACCCATGCCTTTGTTACACTCAGATCTCTTGTCGCAAGTGTGTTTGTAATAGAAGTAATATAGCCTTCTTCCGCAGATTTGGCGGTAGACTCTTGGGTATCGTATGCACCGATGCGATCACCTGTCCGAGCTACTTTCTGATCACCTGTGACAGGATCGGTATAAGTAAATGAAGCCTCCACGGCGCGATAGGCGTTTTCGGTACCATCCGGATTCCTTCCCGGCAAACCGCTCAGCGTGTTTTCGGTCAAGGTTCCATCCGGATTTACCGCCGCTGTAAAAGTGACTAAAGTGTTGTTGGGCTTATAATCAGTATAGGTACCTGAGTCCCCCGCCTTTTGCTGTACCTTGAAGGTGATGCTTTGCGGACGAAGACCATAGCAGTTCGAAGCATCTTCCCACGTTTTATTTACTGTGACAGAAGTATCATTCAACGTGTTTGTAAAGGTTTTATGATCCGCCGTACTTACCTTGTATATTGCACTTTCACCGGGAGCAACCTTTACCACGGATGCGCCCGTGCCATAATTAAGTGACTGTTCTGCCGCACGATACTGATATGGCACTGCCGGATTCTCATCATTATAGGATGGCAGATTCTTCACAGTTACCCCATAGCTTTCAGAGGCTGATGCAGTAACTGTCTTTGCTGCCGCCCAGTCATCCGGCAGCTCTGACCAGTTGGAACCATCCGTAGAATATTCCAGCTTATAAGTGATCGAATCCGGACGGGTATCATATTGGTTCTCACCGTCATTCCAGGTCTTGGCAATCGATAAACTGGCAGTGTTTAACGTGTTTGTCGTTGTAACTGTTGTCACATCTCCGGCTAATACACCATCTACCTCTGGTGCGGAAGCAGTAAAGGTATCACTCTGTGGCGAATCCTGCACCTCCACTACCCGGTAACAGTATGTATGCTGTTCACTTAAGTCTGTTGTCGCAGCATGCCTCGGCAGGTCAGTCCATGTGGCATCCTTAACAGCTCCTGTAGTAGGATTCACTTCTGCTGTCCTTGTACCCGGTATCCCAGATAAATCATGGGTGGCATCACTTGTTATTTCTTCTGTTATCTCATTCCAGGAATCAGTACCATTGATCCGATACTGGAGTTGGAAGGTGATGTTCTTTGGCAGATAACTTTGGAGCCATGCCGGAAGCTGCGTAATCCCGGCGTAGGTGGTATCGCCATACTTCCATTCTTTTGCAGCCGTTATGCTTATCTTCTGGTTTCCATTTTTATGAGTATTTTTGAAGTTTGCATAATTACGGTTTTCCATCATCTCTACGATCTTAATGTCTTCTGCCCAGCCAGTATCTGCAGCATCTGTCACCTGCTGCATAGTGTTGCTGCTATAGATGGTGTATGCCGGATTATCGTCCAATTTCTCTCTGATACAGTATGTACTTTTAACAGTCTGATTAACATTCCAGTAAACCGGCACATAAATTGTCTTTGACCAGATGTTCTGACCTGCTGTTCCATCCTCCCCCACAGCATTTTCCTTTGACAATGTAACAGTTGCTACTTGCCGATCATCCAATGCATTGATCTTGTCACGCAGCACTGCGAATTCCAGAGAGTCCGGACGAATACCGTCACGATTGTTTTCATCATCCCATACTTTTGTAATGGTAATTGGTATCATTTCAACTGTATTTACAATAGTATCGGTGTTCGCGCCGCCTGTCTGTGTGGATACAAGAGAACCAATCTCACTTCTGCTAAAATCATAGTCTGCAAAATTTTGATCACCCGGTTCCGTCGAACGGGTATAAGTATGCTGCTTGCCATCCTCATCTGCATCATAAGTAACGGAATACTCATAAACGCGATATGTTACCGTTTTAAGTACACCCTGATCCAAGGTACTTGCCGGCAGCTTATAATTGGCTGCATCACCGATTGTACCATCTGAGTTTACTGTACGCGTAAGTGTTACCGGTTGATTGCCTGTTGTAAGAAGCCGTTTCCATGTCTTGCCGTCATCGATGGAATATGCAATATGAAACTCCATGGAGACAGGCACACCCAGTATGCTCTGACCAAACGGTGCTGCTTCGCTCACAGTGTCCGTACCGAGAAGGCCATTATATACTAATGTCTTGGTAAAAGAAACATCGGTCATTTCTGGTGTATTCGTCACTGCAGCAGAGGCTGCAGCAGCTTCTTCAGCATTTGCAGCAACCCCTTGGGAAGATACTGCTGTATATCCCTCCGGTACTGTTGGCAGTCCATTTTCATCTACTTCTTCAACTGTATAACTGTACACTTCACCATTTGGGGCATAGATTTCCAGACCATCAATCGTTTTCTCCCAACCATCTGTAGCCCCAATAGTATAGGTACCCACTTTTTCTTTGCTGCCCGATTTGCATTTACGGAAAAGGGTAAGCACTACCGCCGAAGGAAGATTGGAAACATTGTACTTCGTATTCCATACCTTCTTAAGCTTCACAAAACCCAGGACTTTGCCATAGGTATTCTTCAAACCTGCAGAGCCGCTTCCATTTTCATTCCTATTCTGGTAGATAAGTACAGCGTTGCTCTCGTTTACTTCATCCAGTACATTCAGATCGGCCTGATTTCCGGCCACCTGCACGGCTCCGCCCACATAGGCGCAGTCTGTTTCCGTCTCATGACCGGAGACTGCACTGTTGTCATAATATACCGCATATCCGTTGGGATTTTCTGCTGCAGTTATTTTATACTCGATTTTCCCCCGGCCGGGATGATACAATGGCACATTGGCAGTCTGCCATGTTCCCATCGCTTCTCCTTCGTTTCTGCTAATGGATACTGATCTGTCCGTCAGTTTATCTGAGGCCGGTCCCATATCATCCGCTGTACAGTTCAGTGTGAAACCGGTCAGATCCAGTGCCGGATCATCTGTCTCAAAGGTACCATGCAGCACACCATTGGCCGTGTATACCAGAATTATCTTTTCTGCCGGATACTGTCCGTTTTCGTCCTTATTGTATTCCAGTGCGGTGTCTTCCGCATTCAGATAATACAATTCATAATTTGATGAAGCTCCGTCATTGGCATTCAATAAAGTATAGCTGACTGCATTTCCATCTTCATCTTTTTCCGGCAGGTCTTGATAGGTCCAGGTCCGGGCATCGTATGTACCAAGATAAGGAGTGGCGGAATCCACAAATTCCGCTGATGCATTTATTTCCGTACCATTTGCATACAAATGAAGCTCCGGAACCGGTCTGGAACTGCTCTCTTCCTCCATATATGCAATCATGCCGGACAGTGTGATCAAAGACTCTTCGGATGTCTCTGGCTGGGTCTCCGGCTGGGTTTCATCCTGTGTATCATCTGCTGCCGGTTCTGTCTCGCTTCCGTTTGTCTCGTTCTCGTTTGTCTCGCTCTCGTTTGTCTCGTTCTCGTTTGTTTCCCTCTCGTTTGTTTCGTTCTCGTTTGTCTCGCCTGAGGAAGGCGCACCCTCTCCTCCGCTATCTGGTGTTCCGTAATCTGTTGTTCCGTTATCTGCGGCATTGCTTTCTGTTGTTTCATTCCCCGGATGATCCCCGGATTCTGATGTTCCAGTCCCGCCGCCTGTGGTGCC
This sequence comes from Lachnospiraceae bacterium, assembly GCA_028689585.1. Classification (GTDB taxonomy): domain Bacteria; phylum Bacillota; class Clostridia; order Lachnospirales; family Lachnospiraceae; genus Merdiplasma. The sequence goes on from JAQVCW010000040.1 coordinate 12,616, forward strand.
TTCGTTATCCTCACCCGCTGAAGTATTGTTTTCATTTCCAGTCGGTGCATTTGTATCTGCCGTCGTCTCAGCCGGCTCTGGCGCCGCAGTCTCCGGCGGCGCCGATGTTGCTGCCGCTGTCTCTGGCGCTGCCGCTGCCGCTGTCGCAGCGGCTGTCTCCCCCGCCGGATCGGCCTCGTCCCCTTCTGCCGACAGGTTCTGTACGCTCGCTTTCTGTGTTTCTTCCGTATCTTTTATACTTTCTCCAAATGCAGATACCGGTACCGATGTGATCAGCATTGCTGCCGACAAAATGCCTGCTAGTGTTCTTTTATAGAAATTATTTTTTATCATTCTTATCCCTCCGCTGAACATGACTGGCTGCTGCTCCTGTTTTTGTTTTTCTATTGCACAAATAGCTCTGATCCTTTTGTTTTTGCACACGGAAAGACCAGAGTTTCTTTTATAAATAGAGTTTAACACAATGCCGGAATGTTCACAATGATTTATCCCATTTTTGGACAATTTTTTGTTCAGTTCAGCCTTAGAATGAGGACGCTTCTGAGGGACGGTTCTTTTGAGGGACGGTTCTTTCCGCTTCTCTTTTGAGGGACGGTTCTTTCATCTCCTTATCCTGAGATGATTCTTTTGTCCCTTAATGCAATTGGATTGGACTGAAGAACCGTCCCTCTCTTCTTTGAGGAGAAAAAAGCGGTGAGCCACACACGCTTCGGCTCACCGCTTTTGAGGGACGGTTCTTTCATCTCCTTATCTGGAAATGATTCTTTTTGTCCCTTAATTTAATTGGATTGGACTAAAGAACCGTCCCCCCTCTTCTTTAATTGGACTGGTCTGAAGAACCGTCCCCCTCTTTTTTGGCTTTTTTCCTTTTCAGGATATAGCGTACCAGAACCAGCAGTGCAATACCGCCGATCACAACGCCGCCGATTACATTTACTTTCAGGAAGAGCTTATCCATGTTGGACATGCCGCCTACCGGGTTCTCACTGTCTGCATAGTAACCGCTGTTTACGATCGTATACATGATGTTCTTGCAGGCCTGACGCATTGCCAGCGTTGTGGTTGCGCCCTGATCCGTGAACTGATTGGAACCTGCATTGCCGTATCCAAGCATCAGATCATTGCCGTTTCTCATGGAATTATCAGAAATCATATATCCGTAAGAACCATCGTAGTCACTGATTACCATACCGCGGAAGCCCCACTCGTCACGGAGAACGGTCTGAAGCAGGTCTGCATTCGCACATGCCGGTTCTGAACCGATCCAGTTATAAGAGGACATGCATGCCTGTGCGGTTCCGGTAAAGCCTTTGATACACAGTTCAAATGGTTTCAGGTAAATCTCGCGGATTGCCTGCTCTGACGCAAAGGTCAGCAGGAATGATTCACGGTTCAGTTCCTGATCATTGACTGCAAAGTGTTTGATATAAGCGTAGACACCCTTTTCTGCAGCGCCGTTTACCTGGTTCATTGCCAGATAACCAGCCAGCACGCCATCCTCTGAATAATATTCAAAGTTACGTCCTGCAAAAGCGGAACGATGTGTATTCATAGCCGGTCCATACCAGCCGTAGTTTTTCACATCTGCAAATTCCTGTCCCATAGACTGTCCCACTTCATAAGCCAGCTTTTTGTTCCAGGTCTGTCCCAATAATACTTCGGACGGATACGGGGTACCGTAAGCCTGTGTGATAAAGTTGTTCAGACCGGCAGGTCCGTCACAGTCAGATGTGGCAATCTTGCCGACAGAGGTAACCTCTGCGGTCTGCCATCCGCCTACGTTGATCATCGTGACCATATCCTCAAAGCTCAACTGATCCAGCAATTCTTCCCATTTGGCATCGTCGTAGTCCGCACCCTTCAGATCAAACAAGGTCAGACCATTATCTGCGCCAAGGGTCGGCATGGTATCCTCTGCATTGGCATATTTGACCGGATCATAAATACCAAAGGTATTTTCTTCTACGGCTGCACGCAGCTCTGCTGACATCACATACTGCTCTGCCGCCGGTGCTGCCCAGGTTGCTCCGGCATTTTTGAAGCCATCCGCACGGGAAAGCTGTTCAAAATCGCCGCGGGAATAATCGTCAAATACATTAACTGCTGTAGTTTCATCGGTAGAACGTCCTTCTGTACTGTAGTCAACATCTGCATCCACAGTAAATTTCTCTTCTGCCACTACCGTGTGAGAATCAGAGCGGACAGAAATGGTATACTCTCCTGCTTCCAGGATATATCCGCCGCCTGCAACCTTGAGTTCATCAGAGTCATAAGAAGCCATATCTTCTTTCGGGATTTCAAAGGAAACCGTCTCAGACTTGCCCGGCTCGAGGATCTCTGTTTTTTCATACTGAATCAGGTTTACAGAAGCTTTTTCAATCCCACCGTTAGTATAAGGCGGTGTGTAGTAAATTTCGACTACATCTTTGCCGGCTGTCTCTCCGGTATTCTTTACTTCTACATCAAAGGAAACGGTATCTCCATTGTCCTTGAAGTTGGTCATGGTCTTTTCAAAGCTGGTGTAGCTCAGACCGTATCCAAACGGATACTGCACGAAGTCGTCATAGTTAAACAGCCCTTCTTCTGCAGCCGTCTCGTAGAATTTGTAGCCCACGTAAATGCCTTCTACATAATTTACGAAAGAAACATTTCCCTTGTAAGTAGAATCTGCAGCCAGTGCCTGTGCTTTCAGATCATCTACATTGTTGTACGGGAAGTTTCCGATGTTGTTGATGTACTGTGTCTTCAGCAGATCTTTCACATAAGTGTCTGCTGTCTTACCAGATGGATTCACAGAACCATTCAGGATCTCTCCAATGGCTGCAAAACCGGTATTTCCTGCGCCGGGAGCCAGAAGAACGGATTTGATCTGCTCATATTCGTCGGTCCAGCCAAGCTCCATCGTATTGTTTGCATTGATGATCACTACCACGTTTTCAAATTCAGAGCAAACCTTCTCTACCATCTGCTCTTCTGTCACAGAGAGCTCCAGATAAGATTCTCCCGGTTCGAAATCATCATAAGCGCCGTTGTTTACATAAGATGCATTCATATAACGCCAGTTGGCCGGTGCATTGGATGTAGCCATGCCCTGATTGTAGGTGCCCTTGATGACTGCATTCATATCGGTAGGAAGATCTGCACCTTCGCCGCCCGGACGTCCGATCACGATCACTGCCGTATCAGAAAAGTCTTTTGCTTCGGTCATGATCTCATCGGTGTAATGAGCCACATTCGGTTCCGGCAGAGACCAGTCCTGAGCCGCCATGGAGATTTCCGGACGGTGGTCAAGGTACTCTGTATACATGTTGGAAAGTGTTTCATTGGTCTTATAACCAGCATCCTGCAGAGACTGGAGAATGCCGATCGCTCCTTCGGAATGAGAGCCGGCAGAACCGGTTCCTCCGAATACCGGGCTGGTGGAATCCCAGCCGAATACATTCAGACTGCTGACATCAGAGGATAACGGAAGCAGCCCTTCGTTCTTCACCAGAACGATACCCTCTTCTCCGATTTTCTTAATCGTTTCTTTACTGTTGGCAATCGTCTCTTCTGAGAATTCTGCCTTTGATGCATTCAAAAATCCTGAAACGTTGGTATACATCGGGCCATAGCAGATCGAGTTCACCATAATTAAAATTGCGGCAAAGAATGCCATAACCGCTTCCCAGCGAATTACATGCCGGAAGCCTTTTTTTGCAAAATGCGCCAGAATCAGAATCACAATCAGTGCCACGAAGATGCCCACGATTGCGTAGATATAATTCTGAAGCTGCGTCAGATAGGAAAGCAAATCTGCTTCACTCACTCCCATGCCATACAGTGTAGGGCCAAGAAGCTTAATCAAAAAGTCTATCATTTTTCTCCTCCTTTTTTCGTTGTTTCATAAAGCATATCATAATTTCGGTTTCTTATCCCTGTTTCTTCTTAAATTGTTCGGTTTTTGCATAAATTGCCGTCCCCATCGCTGTGAGGCGGCCGCGATGTGACAAACACCTTTTCTTATAGTCTGCCTGACATCACCGTTTCCATACCTCATTTCTATCTCATCTACAGAACAACCCGGCAAAGATTTCTCTCTGCCGGGCCGCATTATAAGTATTGACCAAGGCTTAACTCATCAACATTATTTATTTGCTTCTGCGTAAGCTGCATAATCAAAGTTCTGAATTGTGGTCAACGGATCTGCTGAGTATTTAGCAGTACGCTCATCATCAATTTTTCCTGCCCAGTTCAGACCAAATGCAAAGTCATATGCATTTCCTGCTGCATCTGCGTAGCATTCCATGTCACGCGGAACGTCTTCCAACTGTGCTTCAACTGTTTCCATAGAAGCCGGCTGCTGGAATACCAGCAGACCATTCGGTTCTGTCTGGCCAAGGATCACTTCTGCAGTTACATCTTCACGCTGTTTGTTGTAGTTTACAAGGATTACATCTGCCAGAGGCTCAACTTCGCTCCAAACCATTCCGCGGTCCATCTTCATGGATACGATTACCGGAACGTCGCCTGCTGCTTCTGCTGCATACTGCAGTGCTTCCAGATCGCCGTAGTTTGCAACTTCATGAGCTGCTACGCCCTTGTAAGAACGGTTTTCTTTGGTGCCGTCTTCTGCTACTTTACCGGAGATAGATACTTCACGAGCAGTGTCAGCCACGTACTCACCGTACTGCAGGTTTGCCGGATACCATACATCCTCGGTTCCTTCTGCCACCGGTTCTCCACCAAATGCACCTGTTGCCAGTGAATTGTAAGAAGTTACATAAGCTCCGCTCATGCCGGCCAGAACGTAATCACAAGCTGCGATTTCTTCTGCGGTTGCACGGGTAAGATCTTCTTTTGTATAAGTTGCGTTTCCATCAGCATCTGCTTCGCCGGTAGCCTCGCCAAGTGTATCGGTAACTACGTTAAAGTATTTTCCAAGGACTTCCAGATCCATGCCCGGTGTCCAGCTTGGAGTTCCTTCCGTAGTTCCTCTCATCCAGCTTGTACTCCATCCGCTGTTGTATACATACGGAACGTATACGGTCGGTTTTTCAGAAACTGCGCCGTCTGCACTGATGGTTCCGTCATTTTTGATCATGACAACAGACTGTCTCTGAGTATCCAGTGCGAAATCACTGGAAGCGCCTGTGGTGATAATGCTGTCAGCGTAAGCGGAATCGCTGTACGGCTGTTCAAACATTTCCAGGTTCATCATGGTCTCAATATAGTTGCCTGCTTTTTCTCTCATCAGCTCATCTGCTGCTTCCTGGCCATCACGTTCTACCAGAATATTGTAAGCTTCTACTGCTTTTTCTGTATCGCTGTAGCCGCCGAGCAGGTTCATGCCATTTTCCCATGCAGTAGCGATACGATCCGCTTCTTCCAGACCTTCTGCGCCCCATACTCCTGCGAACTGGAATACACCCCAGTCAGTGATCTTCAGGCTGTCATAACCGCCTTCGGTCAGCATGTTGTTCAGATAAGGATTGTAAGCGCCTGCCCACTCTCCGCCGATTGGATTGCCTTCTGCATCTACATCGATTGCATACTGTGTCATGATACCGGAGGATTTGGTCAGACCCGGCAGGTTAAATACGCCATCAAAGTAAGTGATCAGATGTGCTTCCAGGTTGTTTCCCGGGAAGGTTGCATAACGTCCGCCATTTGCATGGTCATCACGTCCGCCTTCGGTAGATCCTGCACCGCCGAAATGCTTTGTAAAGCAGTATACAGATTCACTGCCCCATCCAAGGTCTTCACCGCTCTCATCGTAAGTAGACTGCATTGCATTTACATATGCGGTAGCGATATCCAGTGTAAGCTGCGGATCTTCACCATAAGTTCCGCCTGCACGGGACATAATCGGAGAAGCGATATCTACCTGCGGCCCAAGCAGAGCAGAAACACCTGCTGCGCGGTACTCTTTTGCAGTTTCATTGCCGATCTCGGCTGCCAGCTCTGGATCCATGGTAGATGCCAGTGACAATGTCTCAACCAGACCGGAAATATTTGCCGGGTCAATGGAGATCATAGCCGGAATACCATAGAAGCTGCTCTCCGCTACTGTCTGGATTGCATTGGTCCATTTTGCATGTGCACCGCCGCCCTCAGAAATATTACGGGTTACACCGCCGCGTCCGCCTGCCATCAGGTAGGTATAAGAAGTGTCGTCCGCTGCCAGAGGTTCTGTCGTGAAGTCGCCCCAGCCGCCATGTGTCAGAACTGCTGCCATCTCAGCACCCTGCATCTGTCCTGCCAGATCCGCTGCACGTTCTTCTGTAGTCAGTCTCCAGTCCTCATACGGATCAAGAGCACCGTTCTGGTTCATATCTTTGAATGCAAAGCCTTCTTCTTCGATCAGCTTCACACCGGAGGTCTCAGAATAGCCAAGGGTATCTCCGCCCTCATTCTCAACCTTTACCCAGCCGTCTTCTGTGGTGGTAACTGTGTATTTCGCATCTGCGCTCGGAGCTGCTTCTGTCGTATCTTCTGCTGCTGCATCTGCTGCCTGTGCATATGGATCTGCTGCTGCGTCCGCTGCCTGTGCATATGGATCTGCTGCTGCGTCCGCTGCCTGTGCGTATGGATCTGCCGCTGCATCTGCTGCCTGTGCATATGGATCTGCTGCTGCACCCGCTGCCTGTGCGTATGGATCTGCTGCTGCATCTGCTGCCTGTGCATATGGATCTGCTGCTGCACCCGCTGCCTGTGCGTATGGATCTGCTGCTGCATCCGCTGCCTGTGCGTATGGATCCGCTGCTGCACCTGCTGCCTGTGCGTATGGATCCGCTGCCGCATCTGCTGCCTGTGCGTATGGATCTGCTGCTGCTGCCGGTACCGCCATTGTCCCCGCTGCCATGCTGGCGGTCAACATTAATGCCATTAAACGTTTTGCTCTTTGTTTCACTATTGTTTCCTCCTTTTTTCTTTCCTATTTTGCTTAAACAATACTCTGGATACAGTTCTCCATGCAGTATTTGCTCTTACAGTACCAAAAATATAACATAAATCAATCCCGGGGTTCTGCTTCTTGCACAATTTGTTGTTTTTTTGCATTAATTGTTATCTCTGCCTGTTGAAAATCAATATGTCTTGTGTACAATGCACGAATTTCATGCTCCCGTTTTGTGTAATTTAAACAAAGTCAGGAGTTTTTTCCCGTACCGGGCAGAATATTTCCTTGCTTATCTTCAGAATGTAAGTATAATCTATATAGAAAGAAATGATTGCATCAACCCATTTGTCAAGGACAAATTCAGAATGGGCTGATGTTCCAGTTTAAGGGGAAGTGCTATGATAAAAATTGCAATTGTGGAAGATGAAGACAGTTATATCAGACAATTGACCGAATATCTTCAGGAATACCAGAAAACAGCAGGCGAAGAGATTGATATTACCGTATTTCATGACGGGGATGGCATTACAGCAAAGTACAAACCCCAGTATGATATCATATTGATGGATATCCAGATGAAGTTTGTCGATGGGATGACCGCTGCCGAGGAGATCCGCAAGGTAGATTCCAAGGTAATCATTATTTTTATTACAAATATGACACAGTATGCCATCAATGGCTACAAGGTGGATGCGCTGGATTATATTCTGAAGCCGGTGTCCTACTTTGCTTTCTGTGAACGACTGGGCCGGGCCATCGCGCGGCTGAAAAGACGGAGCAGCAATTTTGTAACCATTTCGGTCAAGGGCGGGATCATGCGTCTGGATACTTCCGATATCTATTATGTGGAAAGCCAGGGGCACAACCTGGTCTACCATACCAGCAGCGGTGACCATCTTGCCTCCGGCACCATGAGATCCGCTGAAGAACAGTTGAGCAGCTTTGGATTTTCCAGGGGAAATAAAAGCTATTTGATCAATCTTGCCCATGTAGACGGCATCCAGGACAAATGCGCCCAGGTAAAGGGGGAACATCTGCTGCTGAGCCGTCCCCGTCAGAATGCATTTATGCAGGATCTCACAAAATACTGGGGTGAATTATAATGAACGGCTCCGAAGTTTTACCTAATATTCCGAGAATTTATACTGCTCTGGCTGAATGGCTGGCCTGTATGATCTGTCTGCTGGAGATGAAGCAGCGGCTGACCCGCGGAAGGTTTGCACTCACAGCTCTTGGTGTGCTCGCGGTGCAGTCCGTCTTTCTGACTATGACCTCAGGTCTGGACAATCTGCCGTGGATTCTCTGTATGATAGCGGCTGCAGGGATCATGTATGTCTTCCTCTATCTGTGCGCAGCGGTCAGTTGGCGGGATGCCGCCTATTACTGTGCCAGAGCTTTTGTACTGGCGGAATTTGCCGCCTCCCTGGAATGGCAGATTTCCTGCTACGTTTCCCATCTCCCTATTTCTATAGGAAGAAATCTCGATCTTCCGGTTCTGGTGATCGTCTACGGATTTGTATTTACCGTATGCGCAAGGCTCTATCATCATTATGGAACGGAAGCCGGAGCATTGAATGTCACCAACCGCGAACTTATCTCCTATGCGATCATTGCGCTTGCCGTTTTCAGTATGAGCAATCTTGGATTTATCTCGACCGGAACTCTGTTCGGGGGCAGTTATGCCGAAGAGATCTACAATGTACGGACGCTGGTGGATCTGGGAGGGGTGGCGATCATGTATGCTTATCACGTCCAGCGTGTGGAGCTGCGGGTCCGCTATGAGCTGAAAAGCGTACAGGATATCTTACACAATCAATACGTCCAGTATAAGCAGGCCCGGGAGGCAATGGATGTGATCAGCTATAAATATCATGATCTGAAGCATCATATCATCGCACTGCGTGCAGAAGAAAATACCGAAAAGCGGAACGAATATCTGAACCAGATGGAGGATGAGCTGCAGGGTTATGAAGCCCAGAATAAGACCGGAAACAGTACGATAGATGTGATGCTGACCATGAAAGAGCTCTACTGCAAGAAACACGGCATCACGCTGACCTGTGTGGTGGACGGCACTCTTTTTGATTTTATGAAAACTATGGACATCTGCTCTATTTTTGGCAATGCACTGGACAATGCCATTGAGTGTGAACTGAAGATTGTCGACAAAGAAAAACGGCTGATCCATGTATCCGTCTGTTCCCAGAAGAATTTTCTGGTCATCCGGTTTGAAAATTATTATGAAGGCGAAGTTCATCTTGGCAATGAGCTTCCTTTGACAACGAAAAAAGATGCCAAGTTCCACGGTTATGGTCTGAAAAGCCTTTGTTATACCGTCGAAAAATACGGAGGTGCCGTAAATGTGAGCACCCGGGAACAATGGTTCCATTTGAAGATATTGATCCCTCTGGCGTGATTTAAGAACGTCTTTGCGTTTGCATTCAATGCCCGTATTTGTGTACCCTGCACAAATACGGGTGTTTTTCTTTGCTGTTTTACACAAAAAACCATTCTGAGATTATTTTTTTGTTCCTCATTTTAAAATACTGTTTAATAATTTTTTCAACTTATGCAAAAAAGAAACAATTTATGCGAAAAAAAGCACAAATGATCTGCTTTTGATAAAATCAGTTTTATATATAAATAGAATCGAAAACTGACAGATTGACGATTGCCGGAAGCAGACCATTTTATTTCCGGCAGATGATAAAGGAGGAAGTATAGGTGAAACATCAAAATCTGATTTCCAGGATGACTCTGGAAGAAAAAGCCGCTCTTCTGAGTGGAAAAAATGTCTGGCAGACAAGAGATTTTCCTCGTCTGGACATTCCATCCATCAGTTGTTCCGACGGCCCTCACGGTATCCGCAGACAGGCAGGCGCCGGGGATCATCTCGGGCTGAACGCATCCCTGCCGGCTACCTGTTTTCCCACTGCTGCCACCATAGCGAACAGTTGGGATGTCACCCTGGGGGAAGAGCTCGGAGCTGCTCTTGGACAGGAAGCCGCCGTTCAGGATGTGAATGTTCTCCTGGGGCCGGGGCTGAATATCAAGAGAAGCCCTCTGTGCGGACGAAATTTTGAGTATTTCTCAGAGGATCCCTACCATGCGGGCAAGATGGCCGCTGCTTATGTCAGAGGGATTCAGAGCCAGGGCGTGTATGCATGTCCCAAGCATTTTGCTGTAAACAGCCAGGAGCTGCGCCGTATGTCCATGAATTCGGTTCTGGATGAACGAACTCTGCGCGAGATCTACCTCACCGGCTTTGAGATTGCAGTGAAGGAAGGCAATGCAAAGTCCATCATGACCAGCTACAATGAAGTGAACGGCGTGTATTCCAATGAAAGCAAACATCTGCTGCAGGACATTCTGCGGGGCGAATGGGGTTTTGACGGTATCGTGATCACTGACTGGGGCGGATCCAATGATCATGTAAAGGGAGTAGCCGCAGGCTCTGATCTGGAAATGCCTGCACCGGGACTGGATTCCGCCAGACAACTCTGCAGCGCCGTTGCAGACGGCAGTCTGAAGATGGACGAACTGGATCAGGCAGTGGATGATCTGCTGGATGCCATTTTAGAGCTCAGTGAAAATTCTAAGAATAAACCGGCCGGCTTTGATGCAAAAGCTCATCATGCCCTGGCCAGAAAAGCAGCACAGGAAAGTGCGGTTCTTTTGAAAAATACAGACAATATTCTTCCGCTGCCGCCCAAGAGCAAGGTGGTGCTGATCGGTGATTTTGCCGTGGAGCCAAGGTATCAGGGCGCCGGATCCTCTATGGTAAATGCCATCCAGCTCGATACCATAGAAAAGCTGATTGAAGAATATGACCTGCAGGTAGTCGGCATCAACCGGGGCTATCAAAGAGACGGCAGCGAGGACGAGGCTCTGAAAAAAGCGGCTCTGGACCTGGCCGGCATGGCGGACATTATCATTTACTGCTTCGGTCTGGATGAACTGAGTGAATCCGAAGGACTGGACCGCAGCCATATGCGCATCCCGCAGAATCAGATCAATCTTCTGCAGGCAATCGCACAGAAAAATCCGAATATCGTGGGTGTGATCAGTGCCGGTTCCTCCGTGGAAATGCCATGGCAGTACTGCTGTAAGGCTATCCTGCACGGGTATCTGTACGGCCAGGCCGGTGCCGGCGCCATGCTGGATCTGCTGACCGGAAAAGTCAGTCCCTCCGGCCGGCTGAACGAAACCTATCCGCTGCGCTACGAAGATACGCCTGCATTCCGCAATTTCCCAAGTACGGAGCGCAATTCAGAGTACAGGGAAAGCATTTATGTGGGATACCGCTATTATGATACCGGAAAGATCCGTGTCCAGTACCCCTTTGGCTACGGCTTATCCTATACCTCTTTTGCCTATTCCGATCTTCGGACGGATGAGGACGGCATAACATTCACCCTGAAGAATGTCGGCGATTACGATGGTGCGGAAGTGGCGCAGATGTATGTATCTCTTCCTGAATCAAAGATCTTCCGGCCGGAAAAGGAACTCAAAGGCTTCTGCCGTGTATTCCTGAAAGCGGGGGAAAGCAAAGAAGTCCGTATTCCTTTCGATGACAAGACATTCCGCTACTGGAACGTAAAAACGAACCGCTGGGAAATCGAGGAAGGCAGCTATCACATTCTGGTGGGCACCTGCGTATCTGACATCCGGATCGAAGGAACCATAGAGAAAAAAGGCACGACCACAGACTGTCCTTACAACCCGGAGCAGATACCATCCTACTATAACGGACTGATCCAGCAGGTAGAAGACAGTGAATTTGCAGCACTTCTGGGCTATCCTATTCCTCAGGGAAAATGGTCCGGCCTGCTGACTGAAAACGATGCGATCTGTCAGCTCTACTATGCAAGGAGCGGCCTGGCAAGATTGATCTACCGCATTCTTACCCGTATGAAGAAAAAAAGTGAAGCAACGGGAAAACCGGATCTGAATATTCTTTTTATTTACAATATGCCTTTCCGCGGCATCGCCAAAATGACGAACGGTGCGGTGAGCATGAAGATGGTACATGGTATGGTAGACGTGGTCAACGGCCATTTCTTCCGCGGCATGAAGCAGATCATCGGCGGATTTTTTTCAAATTCAAAAGCGAACAAGGCCTATGAGCGGAAGCTGGCAGGCAAGTAAAGATTGGATTGGATCAGCCCATTTGCGAAGCAGATTTAAAATGGGCTGATGTTCGATAAAAGGAGGATAACTAAATGGGTGCAATAAAAAAAGCCTGGATGGGCTTCTGGAATTCTTTTTCCGACAAACATCCGAAACTGGCAAAATGGATTTATCAGGTAGGTCTGTTTTTTCTCATCAGCAACGGTGTAACGATTTTTCAGTATCTTGTATTTACTTTTTTGCCCGGCATCCTGGGAACAGGCCTGGCCGGTACTGAATTTATGTTTCCTCAGGTAGCCATGAGCCTGTTTGACGTGAATTTCACCTGGAGCATGATCGGCACACCGATCCATTATGATGCTGCAGGTGCCATTATCATCGGCGGAGGCCTGGGCTATACCATCAGCTATTGGCTGGGCACCTTCCTGGCACAGTGTATCAACTTCCCGCTCCAGAGAAACATCACCTTCAAGAGCCACGGCAATATAGCCTACCAGGCTCTGTGGTATTTTATTGCATGGATCGTAATCTCTTTCATCTGTAATGGTTTCAACAACCTGTGGATGCCAATCGCGGCTGCACATTTCGCACCGGCGATCTACAACATTCTGGTGACCGTAATCACAGGCGGAGTATCCATGGTAATTTTCTTCTTTGTATTTAAAATCATC
>JAQVCW010000017.1 GCA_028689585.1 Lachnospiraceae bacterium
CGTTCCAGGTTGTAAATGCGATTCTTGCCTCCCAACGTGTGGAGCAACAGTCCTATCGCAGCTGTATGGGGCTTTTAAAGCTGGCCGACAAGTATTCCGTCAACCGGCTGGAAAACGCCTGTAAAAAGGCTCTCAGCTATACAGCAAGCCCCAGCTACAAGAGCATCAAGAACATCCTTGCAGCGGGACAGGACAAGCTCATACCGGAAGAAGATGTGAAACAGGCATCCGAATCCGTCACCACACAGAATAAACATGCCCTCACCAGAGGAGCCGACTATTACAGGAGGTAAGAACCATGACCAACCAAAGTACAATTGATAAGTTAATTGAAATGCGACTGACAGCTATGTCCGATGCATTTCTCCACCAGCTGAATGATTCCAAGATGAAGGATATCTCATTTGAAGATCGTTTTGGAATGCTGATAGATATCGAATACAGCAACCGCAAGAATAACGGTCTAAAAAGACTGATCAGGAATGCCGGGTTCGACCAGCCTGAGGCGTACATTGAAGATATCAATTACACTTCAGGTCGCAAGCTTAATCGAGACCTCATAAGAAGGCTTGTAACTTGCGAATATATCACTGAACACCGTAATCTATTTATTACAGGTGCTACAGGCAGTGGAAAGACCTACCTGGCATGCGCGTTTGGTATGGAAGCATGCAAACAGCGCTATAAGACCAAATATGTCAGACTCCCGGATCTTCTGCTCGAACTGGAGATGTCCAGAAACGAAGGTACTTACAAAAAGATCCAGGCTAAATATGCAAACCCGATTCTGCTCATCATTGATGAATGGCTCCTTCTGAAGCCAACGGAATCGGAACAGCAGGATATCCTTGAACTGCTTCACAGACGTCGCCGTAAATCATCTACCATCTTTTGCTCTCAGTATGATCAGAGTGGATGGTATGACCAGTTAGGTGGTGATGATAGCCCTCTGGCGGAAGCAATCCTGGATAGGATTAAACATGATGCTTATAAAATCAATATCGTTCCCACAGATCCTACAAGCTACAGATCAATGAGGGAAGTATACGGACTGGATCAGTCCATAAGCGAGTAAACTCGCATGTAACTAAAAAAGCTTTGCGGTTTCCCTGTTCCGGACTGGCGGTTTCCGTTTTACCGGAACAGCGGTTTCACCGCAGGTTCTTCTGCAATTATCCTTATTGGCATTGATCTAATTCCCCTGCCATGGTAAAATTTAGACATAGATTTTTATCAGGGAGGAAGTCATATGCCTATAGCGACTACGCTGGAACTACAGAAATTTTATCCGGAAGAAATGGAAATCGCCCAGATTTGCCAGGGGGACAAAGAGATCACTGTTAAAATGTTTGCCCGCTCCAAGAGCTGCAAATGTCCTAAATGTGGTACTGCTTCCGAACATAAGCATGGGACATACGAAAGAAAGATACAAGACCTTCCAATTTTGGGGAAGACCACATACCTTTTGGTAAATGCATATGAGTATCAATGCGATAACCCTGCTTGTGATGCAACTACCTTTGCTGAAAACATCAATGGATTCTTGAATTATTACAGCCGTATGACAGATCGTTGTGCAGACTTTGTATGCACACTGGCCCTGGAGGCAAGCTGTGAGGGTTGTGCGCGGATCTGCCGTGCCATGAATCTGAAAACCAGCGGCGACAGTGTGATCCGTTTACTGGTTAAGAGGTATTCCTTGCAGCCGGAAGCGGAATGTGGGAGCGTCATAGGAGTGGATGACTTTGCTTTTAAGAAGAGGCACACCTACGGGACAATCATTGTAGATGAAGCCACACATCATCCGGTTGCAATTCTGGATGGACGTGATGGTAAAACCCTGAAGGAATGGCTCGGCAAGAACAAGCATATAAAGGCAGTGACCAGAGACCGGGCAAGTGCTTATTCTTCTGCAATAAAGGAGATATTGCCGGATGCCATGCAGATTGCAGACAGATTTCATCTCCACCAGAATCTTTTGGAAGCAATAAAAAACACAGTGAATTCCGAACTTCCAGTTGACATCAGGATCCCTTCCGATTATGGAGGCAAGGAAAACACCGACGGGGAAGAAACTGGTAAAAAAACGCCATACCGTGTGGATAAGGTTATTGAATATGATGAAAGAAGTGTACAGCTTTATAAGGCAATTTACGAATACGATTCTGCCGGGTACAGTAAAAGGCAAATTTCTAAGATATTGCATTGCAGCAGAAATACAGTGACAAAGTATCTGAATGGAGATTATGAGGCTTTGTGCAGGAGGGACTTCCGTAGTGGCATGGACCAGTTCTATGATTATGTTATCAAGTCCTTGAATGCTGGAATTAGCCGGAAAGATATATCCAGAAGCGGCGTATTCCGCTTTCTGTGGATGGGGGCAGAGCTTACAGCCAGCCATAAAGCATATTTATTGCAGACATACCCAAAACTCAGGGACCTTATGGTCTGCATCCGGGAGTTTCGCGAAATATACGAGAGGAGAAATATGCCGTTGTTGTATTTGTATATCGGAAAATATAAAACGTCAGAATTAAAAGAGATTGCCTGTTTTGCCACAGGTTTGGAAAAAGACCTTGATGCTGTTGAAAATTCAGTGGCCAGCATATTATCGAATGGTTTTGTGGAGGGAACTAACAGCAAACTTAAAATGGTAAAACGTACGATGTACGGACGGTGTAGCAAACTCCTGTTGGCGGCAAAATTAATGTATGCAGCGGAGTCTTCTTACGGATAATTACAGAAGAACCTCACCGCACCGTAATAATCACAGGAGTGAACAGTTATGAATAATAAGATTACCCGCCGCACAGATGAAGAATGGTTAGCAATTATTGATGACTGTCGATTAAGCGGCCTTTCTGACCGGAACTGGTGTCAGGAACATGACATTTCTTTAAGCTCATTCTATTACACCATACGAAGGCTGCGCAAAAAAGCCTGTAGAATACCGGAATCCTCCAGTATCCCTGTTGCTAAAAAACAGGAAATTGTACAGCTTGATTTTAATGTTTCCACTGATTATGATTCGGTATCCTTGCAACATCCAGGGTTGAACCAATCAGCAAAAAAAACCGAAACCACTGTCAGGATTACTTTTCATGGTATTCAGATAGAGATTACCAATGCTGTAGCCAATGATGCGGTATATCATACATTATCTGCGCTGCTGAAACTATGTTAGGTGATCTGTCCGGTGTATCAAAGATTTTTGTTATTACCGGGTTATCCTCACGATATTTTTATCCTCATCTTTTTATAAAAGCATTGATTCTTGGCTTTTATTTTAGAAATGTATGTATATTCTGATAACGCCACACCGGACAGGCGGAGCCGCTGCAACATAATATTTAGTGACGGTGTTCGGAAAAGGCAGGATTGCGGCAGCGTGATTGGTCTTCACATAAATTTTGCAATTCACTCCTCGCCATTCGATTGAAAAAGGTACGGGATTATGGTAAACTAACAGACAATAGGTGTGTTATACTCTGATGGAGTGCATCGCCGATTATGGCGAAACTTGTGGCGAGAAAACGCTGTGGTTTAAGCCTGGAAAGGAGCGTATTGTTATGGGAGTTAATATTCCGCTTGGTATAGAATCATTTGCAGATATGCGCGAAAATGATTATTGCTATGTAGATAAAACAAGTTTTATAAAGGAATTATTGAACAAAAAGTTTAAGGCAAATCTGATCACAAGGCCCAGACGATTTGGTAAGTCTTTGACCATGAGCATGCTGGATGACTTCTTTGATATTTTAAAGGATAGCAAATCACATTTCGATGGATTGGCAATTTCAAAAGAAAATGAAATTTGTGAGAAATGGATGAATCAGTATCCGGTTGTATTCATTTCATTTAAAGATATTGATGGCAATACCTTTGAATCTGCCTATGGTATGATGAAGGCATTTGTGGCTGATATTTGTCTTAAATACGAATTTTTAGCAACTAGTGATAAGGTAAGCTCTATTAATAAAAAAACATTATTTGAGTTACAATCTCAAAATGCTGCACCAGAAAATGTCAAAAGAAGTTTACTTCTCTTAACAAGAATGTTATCAGCACATTATGGCAAAAAGACAATCCTTCTGGTTGATGAATATGATGTTCCTCTGGCGAAAGCGAATGCGAATGGATATTATAAGGAAATGCTCGAAGTAATCAGGGCAATGTTGAGTACGGCTTTGAAAACAAACGACGATCTGGAATTTGGAATCGTAACCGGATGCCTTCGTATTTCAAAGGAGAGCATTTTTACAGGACTTAACAATCTTGTGATTAACTCGATCACAACAGATCGTTTTGATGAATACATTGGATTTACAGAAGAAGAGGTACAGAACCTCTTGACAGACACTGGATTTACGGATCATGCGCAGGAAATACGAGACTGGTATGACGGTTACCGATTCGGACAGGTCGATGTTTATTGCCCATGGGATGTACTGAATCATGTGGCGGCATTGATGGAGAATCCTGCAGCAAAACCGAATAGCTACTGGGTCGGAACAAGCCATAACGATGTGATTTATAATCTTTTTTCCTACAAAAAATATGGAATGAAAGGCAAGTTTGAAGCTTTAATGAGAGGTGAATCGATTCAAGAGGTTATCACGGAGGAGTTGACCTATGATACCTTGACTGCTGATGATAAGAATCTGTGGAGTTTGCTTTTTATGACAGGTTACCTGACACAGGACAAGCAGATGCCAATTAAGGATAACGTTGTGACATTGCGGATACCGAACGAAGAGCTAAAATATGTCTTTAAGAATGCGATTATTGATTGGTTTGAAAGGACCGTAAGCAAAATAGACAGAAGTAAGATGTTTGAAGCGTTATGGAAGCAGGATGCTGATACGGCACAGGCAGAGATATCAAAGCTGTTGCTGAAGTCGATCAGCTATCATGATTTCAAAGAAAGTTTTTACCACGCCTTTGTGGCAGGAATGTTTGCCGGTGCGGACTATCCGGTTGAATCAAATTATGAATATGGAGATGGCAGACCGGATATTGTGGTCAACGACGGTGACAATGATCGAGTGATGCTTTTCGAAGTAAAACATGCAGATAAAAATGAAACAATAGAACATGCTCTACAGGAGGCGATTGCTCAGATTGAGGAAAAACGCTACCTTGAGGGCATTGACGAATTTGAAACGGTAGTATGCTATGGTATCGCGTTTAAAGGTAAGAAATGTGTGCTGCAGTTGTATCCTGCAAAAGAATAATCACAACACCACACCCCATCAGCGTAAAAACTGGTGGGGATTATTTTTTAAGAGAGGGAAGAACAGATAACCACAACACAGGAGAATAATTATGGAGATAACCTGCCTCTTTGTGGTTGTCATCCAAGTACCTCTCCGAAAGTAAGAGTATCACATCGGTGATATTTTTGCATTTTTGAATCATAGTATTTGCGGTATTTATGTACTTGAGATGAAAAAGGAATCATCCAATACAAGCCAGTAGCATTGTCCTGAAAAGCATAGAAGCGATGTTTTGACGTGGACGTTGGAATACTAAGCGCTTACGATAAATCTATTATTTCATACTGAAAGGGATTTGTGGAACGGCAGGTTATTCATCGGTTACATCAATAGCGTTACAGATGTCTATGCACTCCTCAAGGACAGCTTTAAAGACATTCTTCCGTGGTCTGCTGAGCTGCCAGAACAATGCCGGATGCCGAGCAAACATAAAAAACGTTAAAAAAATGACGCCCTAAGCGTAGCAGATTTTCCCTGCTTTGCATAGAACGTCA
Source organism: Lachnospiraceae bacterium (assembly GCA_028689585.1). Classification (GTDB taxonomy): domain Bacteria; phylum Bacillota; class Clostridia; order Lachnospirales; family Lachnospiraceae; genus Merdiplasma. The sequence goes on from JAQVCW010000017.1 coordinate 5,771, forward strand.
TTTTTTGAAGCACTTACGAATTGAAATCATGTTTAGAGGTAAACTACAAAATGTATTTGTAAATCACAAATATGATTTACAAATACATTTCAGGTGGTATAATAGGTGTATTAATGAGAAAGGAAGTGCTAATATGATACTTTGCTATAAATTCAATAACTTTTGCTCTTTTCATACGGAAAGCGAATTTTCCATGGAAGCACCAACAGGGAAAGTTAAAAAGCGCTTTCCTAATAACTTTATAGAAAGCAAGAATGGATATGATGTGTTAAAGACCGCTGTAATTGTGGGAGAGAATGCTGGTGGTAAATCTAACTTTATCAATGGTATTAAGTTTCTGAAATCCTTCTTTACCAGTAATGCTCCTGTAAAAACAGTTCATTCTTATATCAATACAAACAGCTTGATTGGAAATTTAGATCCGGTTCAGTCCTTTGCGATGATGCTGTTACATGATAGCAACGTGATTTATAGCTACAGCCTTTCTATCGACAAGACAGGAATTGTATCAGAGAAACTTGAGAAGGGATTTAAAAGAAAAGGATCTGTGACAGAAGTATTTCATATTACAAGAGATGAGAATGGAAAATATTCAGCCAATAAGGAAAATTCAGAGAAGCAATTAAAAACAGTACTGATTAATGCAAACAACAGTTATGGATTGTTTATCACAAAATTGGCTCTTCTTGGAGATGAAGATGCACAGAACGTTACGGATTGGTTTTTGAATAAACTCTTTCCAGGTGCAATCCAAAAGGATCAGGAAAGTGAAATCAAAAAGCAGGAAGCAGATATCGAAATATTGAAGGATTCCCGCTACTTGGAGATCTTCCAAATGGTTGATTATAGCATATGTGGAATCGAAGTAGACATGGATAAGCCATATAGCAAATCAATTATCATCAGAAAAGATGCTGATGGACGTGAATTTCGAAGAGAGCTTCAAGAGGATTCCACTGGTGTTAGGGAGTTCTTTTCGTGGGCTGTACAGATCTACCGTGTTGTAGTGGAAGACAAAATTGTGCTTGCCGATGAAATGGACAGAGTTCTTAATCCAGTTCTTTCTGATCGTGTGATTGCTTATATCAATGGAATGGACCATTATGGACAGTTTATCTTTTCAACGCATAATGTGCTGCATCTTGATCTGGTGAGATATATGAAGGAACAGATTTACTTTATAACAAAGGATATTGACAATTTGATATCAGAATTATACTCTTTGGCTGACTTTCCAGAAATCAGATACAACGTCAGCAAGGTATATGAATTTTATATGAAGGGTATTCTGGGAGGGACTGCGAATGAGTAGACCGACGAGAGTATTACAGAAAAGATTTGTTGTTTTTTGCGAAGGAGATACAGAATATAACTATATCGATAGGATGCGTAAGAAACAGGGTGTGCAGCTTGTTCTGAAACCCATCAATATGCATGGCGGTGGGTATTCGAATTTCTTGCAGAAAATAAAGACAGAAGCACAGTCAAATTTAAAGGCAAAGATTGTTTGATAGAGCGGCTGCCAGATGAATAACAACCAACCCCATCAGCGTAAAAACTGGTGGGGATTTTTCTGGAATAAAACAGATCAATGTATTAGAATGGCTTATGCAACAAGAAAAAATATAACAAAGGCAAGGAACTTGAAATTGACAAAGCTGCAGTTTCACAGTTATAATTAATTTCACCACAATAGAGAAACGAGGTATAATAGTGAAACAACAGGAGATAATGGAAGTCTTTAAGGAGATGTTTCTTCCTGTTCCTACTGTGGAAAAATGTGATTTTCGAGATAAATCGGACAAAGAGGCTGTATTTGAAATTGAGATACTATAGCAGTCTTCAAAAATACCGACACAGTTCAACCCCACAAGTATGCACATCACTGCGTTGTCGTCAATCACTGATGCCCAACATCGGCTCATTCCTCCGCCTTATGCTGCACACACCTGTGTGCCTGAGAACAGCCGGCAGCTTCAAGGCGATCAAGAGGTATTTGAGCGTTTACAGCAGCATATTGAAGAACTAAAACTAAAAAGACTGGATTGAAGGATAACAATGGAATATTTGTCAGCAGTTCCATATAAACAGGAGATTGTGGTGTTTGTGTCTGTATTTATTTTTTTGCAGATCCTGCAGCCTTTATGTGGAAAGAAAAATTGGATACATGATTCATTTTATTTCAGACAAATGGTAATTCTTGTTTTATCAGTATACTTTACAGGAGTTGCACATTATACGTTGCTGCATCGGGATGTAAGTGCCGGTATGAAATACGAATTGTCACTATTTTGGTCTTACCGGTATGTGATGGAAAATAGCTCTATCGAATTTTTTAAAGAGGTATTGTATAACGTGTTGCTGCTTTTGCCGATGGGGTTACTAATACCGCTTTATATGAAGCCGTTTCAAAAGTTACGCTTTACATTTTTGGCAGGGTTATTAATCAGTTGCTTCATAGAAGTGTCCCAGCTAATCTTTTATCTTGGACTATTTGAATTTGATGATATTTTCAACAATACACTTGGCGCATATTTGGGATACAGTATTTATTATTGCGCAGCATGTACCAGAAATAAGAACCGCAAAAAGTGTTGGTATTTGAAACTAGGAGGCCTGCTCCTTATTGATGCGTGTGTCATAGGCTATTTTTACGGTTTATGGAAAGCAATCGTATGAACTAGATCCGTAAACACAGTGTATATTTTACTGTGATCACAAGCTATGTGCAGGCAAGAGTGAACAATGGAATCATCTATCCTCCGATGGAAACAGAGCAACAAAAAATGTCCCACCTAGAATAAACCAGATGGGACGCAAATTAAGTGTTTTTACGAAGCAGGTCAAGATAATCCGTATAGCTGTAAATCTTAGCCTTACCGGCTTTGGCGGTTTGTCGAAGGATTCCGTTTCCTTCAAGAACGGATACCACTTTTGCAATCGTATTGTAGGAGATTTTAATAGCTGCTGCTGTTTTGCCGATGTCAATAATGGTTTAACCTGTTAATTGCGAATTCTGTGGCTTTAATGTAATTCACAACGTCAGAAACATCTTGATTCGCGTTTAAATCTATAAGAGGGTTAAGAATGTCATCCAGGGTACATTGCGTTCCCTCAATCTGTGAGGACATAAGAGCTTCTTTTCTAACATACATGAAAACAAAGAGATCCGTATTTGGGATACGAGAAGATAGTCCCTCAAGCAATGCAATCTTTTTATTTGCTTCAACAAGCTTTTGCAGCATGTCATGATCGATTTCTATAGCTGGGGTGGGTGGCAAAGGTGATGGCTTGAATGTAAGACCATAAAAAGAGTGATAGACCATGCGTTAACCTCCCTTTAGGAGATCGTAAAATATGCAAGCCAGAAAAGGAATATCCGTGTCGTGTGGAAAGGGGAAAAGTGAAGGATCTCAGAAAATGGTGTGACTGCAATCAGCAAGCTGCCTTTTTAAATAGGACATAGATCCTGCGCATGGCACGGCTTGCGGTACACACAGAGCATAGAGAAAGAACGAACTGTAGGAGGGGCTGTTCTTTCTCTTTTTTGATTACAGAAACACTATACAGATATGGGGAAGAACGGTCAAGATTTTCCGAATAATGTGGTAGAATACTTTGTATCCTACTATGGAAAAGCGATTAAGAGGATACTTATTGGTGCTGTTTTGTCCATTTGCGACGTATTGAATGTAACCCATGAAAAGTGTTAGTATTCGCCCGGTGCGAATGGTGATGAGTAAATATTCTGAAATAGGAAAGTGAAAGAGCGTCGAAAGGGAAAGAAATGTAACTGTACAATAGATTAGAATAATTGTATAATAAAATTAAGAAGGGAGGAATGCTTATGCCAAAGACGATGGAAAGTCTAATCAATCAGTATATCGATGAAATTAAAAAGATATATGGTTCTCATGTACGCAAGATTATATTGTATGGTTCTTACGCAAGAGGTGATTTTAATAAAGACTCAGATATAGATATTATGATATTATTGGATATTTCTGATTTGGAATTGAAATCGTATAGTCAGCAGCTTTCCTATATGACTTATGATTTTAATCTGGATCATGATCTTGATATAAAGCCAATCGCAAAAAGCGAGGCACATTTTAATAAGTGGATAGTTAATTATCCGTTTTATGCAAATGTACGAAATGAAGGGGTGATTTTGTATGGAGCAGCATAATGAAGAGTGTGGTACAAGAAAGGATTTAGTCTTATACCGTCTTCAGACTGCATTAGACACATTGGAGTCCGCAAAAATTCTGTTGTTGGCCAAAGATTATAAAGGTGCAAATAATCGGGCTTATTATGCTATTTTTCATGCAATCAATGCAATTCATGCGATGAATGGGAATGCATATAAACGTCATAAAGATGCAATCGCAAATTTTAATAAGGAATATGTAAAGACAGAGATATTTCCCAGAGCAATGGGAAGAAAGATAGGTGAAGCGGAAGAAATACGACATGCCAGTGATTACGATGACTTTTATATTGCAAGTCGGGAAGAGGCTGAAAGACAGGTATCTGTGGCGGAAGAGTTTATTCCTTTGGTACAAGGGTACTGTAGAAATGAATTAAAACACCAAGAAGAATAAAGCATAAGTGCTAATGAAAATTCGTTTTAGCAATTTCGAATGAAATGCTCACGGAAAAAAATACAAAATATAAAGAAATGCCAGATTGAGATATGGTAAATGAAAATAAATAAGAATGTGGCTTCTGATATGAAAATCAGAGGCCTTTTAGTGTAAAAAAATTTGATGGATTTGACAGGAAAAGGAAATAAAAAGCTTTTTTAAAACAGAGGGCAAAATAGAAAGAATTTAACCTTAAATATTTCGGATATGAGGATTGACAGATGAGTGAAAAACTGTACAAGGCCTTATGGAGAAGTAGCCCTGGAAAGGATGAAAAATAGATATGAGAAAACCCGGCATCGTAACGAAAGATTCAAAGGGGAAGAAAACACTGCTTATCATGACATTATCGCATTCTTTAAAATTTACAGTTCTGTGAATTGGAAAATGCAGATCAAGATTAATCAGGATCTTTCCAGTGAGAAAGAACGGATAGCATACGCATGGCTTTATAAAGTGTACACTTTTTTAGGGATAACACCATTTTGTTGCTGTGAACCACAGAAAGTGTGGGGATATATAAAAAAGGCAAAATAAAACAGAACAAACATTCGATTTCTGCTGTACTTTTAGTTGAGTCTTTGTTATAATGAGCAAAGCAGCGTATTGTGATTTGAAAAAAAGTAAAATATAGAAAGTATAAATGCATTCATAAAGGAGGAAACTTTCATGGATCATTTTGAATTAGTGTCGGAATATGCTCCGACGGGCGATCAGCCTCAGGCAATCAGGGAACTGGTGGCCGGCTTTCAGGAAGGGAATCAGTGCGAGACGCTTTTGGGCGTCACAGGTTCCGGCAAGACCTTTACCATGGCGAACGTGATTCAGGCGCTGAACAAGCCCACCCTGATCATTGCCCATAATAAAACCCTGGCAGCTCAGCTTTACGGTGAATTTAAAGAATTTTTTCCGAATAATGCGGTAGAATACTTTGTATCCTATTATGATTACTATCAGCCGGAAGCTTATGTGCCATCGTCCGATACTTATATTGCCAAGGATTCTTCGATTAATGAAGAGATAGACAAGCTGCGGCTGTCGGCTACGGCTTCGCTGGTGGAGCGCAGGGATGTGATCGTGGTGTCCAGTGTGTCCTGTATTTACGGTCTGGGCAGTCCGGTGGATTATAAGGATATGGTGATTTATCTTCGAAAGGGACAGCAAAAGGACAGGGACGAGATTATCCGCAAGCTGATAGATATCCAGTATGACCGGAATGATATGGATTTTCACCGGAGCACGTTCCGGGTGCGGGGAGATGTGCTGGAGATTTTTCCGGCGGATGCGGCGGATTATGCCTATCGAATTGAATTTTTTGGTGATGAGATCGACCGGATTACAGAGATCGACACGCTGACGGGAGGCGTGAAGAAGGAACTGGAATTTATTGCGGTATTTCCGGCATCCCACTATGTGGTTCCCATGGATAAGATCCTGGAAGCGACCAATCATATTGAAGAAGAACTGAAGGAACGGGTGCAGTATTTTAAGAGTGAAGATAAGCTTCTGGAGGCACAGAGGATTGCAGAACGGACCAATTATGATATTGAGATGATGCGGGAAACCGGTTTCTGTTCCGGCATCGAGAATTATTCCAGACATCTGGCAGGGATGTCCTCAGGCGCCACACCTCAGACGCTGATGGATTTCTTTCCGGATGACTATCTGATTATTATTGATGAGTCTCATATGACAGTTCCGCAGGTCCGGGGGATGTTCGCCGGTGACCAGTCCAGAAAATCCACGCTGGTGGATTATGGCTTTCGGCTGCCATCGGCTAAGGATAACCGCCCTTTGAATTTTGATGAATTTGAGAGTAAAATAGACCAGATCATGTTCGTGTCCGCCACACCGGGCCCGTATGAACAGGATCATGAGCTGCTGCGGGCAGAGCAGATCATCCGTCCCACCGGACTGCTGGATCCCAGGGTGGAGGTGCGCCCGGTAGAAGGTCAGATTGATGATCTGGTGGGAGAGATCAACAGAGAAGTAGCAGAAGGGAATAAGGTTCTGGTCACTACGCTGACGAAGCGCATGGCAGAGGATCTGACGGATTATATGAAGGAAGTGGGCATCCGGGTTCGGTATCTGCATTCGGATATTGATACGCTGGAGCGTTCGGAAATCATCCGGGATATGCGTCTGAATGTATTTGATGTGCTGGTGGGCATCAATCTGCTCCGGGAGGGGCTGGATATTCCGGAAATCGCACTGGTAGCCATCCTGGATGCAGATAAGGAAGGCTTTCTGCGTTCGGAGACATCTCTGATTCAGACCATAGGGCGGGCGGCCAGAAATGCCAAAGGGCATGTTATCATGTATGCAGATGTGATGACGGATTCTATGAAAAAGGCCTTGAGTGAGACAGAACGCCGCCGCCAGATACAGGAGCAGTACAATGAAGAGCATGGCATTACTCCACAGACCATAAAGAAAGCAGTCAGGGATCTGATCAGTATTTCCAAGGCAATCGCCAAGGAAGAGCAGCGGATGGAAAAGGATCCGGAATCCATGGACCGGCAGGAACTGGAGAAGCTGATCGGACAGATACAAAAGCAGATGAAAAAAGCTGCCGCGGAGCTGGATTTTGAGACTGCGGCAGAGCTGAGAGACAAGATGATGATGCTGAAGAAACATCTGCAGGCATTGGGCTGAAATTGCAGCCGGAAAGGAAGAAAAAGTCAGAATTATGACAGACAGCAGTTCAAGAATAACAACAGAAATCAAAGATAAAAAGAAATATATCCGTATCCGGGGTGCAAATGAGCACAATTTAAAAAATATCAGTCTGGATATTCCGAGGAATCAGTTTGTGGTACTGACCGGACTGTCCGGTTCGGGAAAATCTTCGCTGGCATTCGATACGATTTACGCAGAGGGACAGAGGCGGTATATGGAATCCCTCTCATCCTATGCCCGTCAGTTCCTTGGGCAGATGGAGAAGCCGGATGTGGAGAGCATTGAAGGGCTGCCCCCTGCGATTTCCATCGACCAGAAATCCACCAACCGCAATCCCAGATCCACCGTAGGCACAGTGACAGAGATTTACGATTATTTTCGTCTTCTCTATGCCAGAATCGGCATTCCTCATTGTCCAAAATGCGGCAATGAGATTAAAAAGCAGACGATTGATCAGATGGTGGATCAGATTATGGAGATGCCGGAACGCACCAGACTGCAGCTTCTGGCTCCGGTGGTGCGGGGGCGCAAGGGCGAGCATGTCAAGCTTCTGCAGCAGGCGAAAAAGAATGGCTATGTCCGGGTGAACATTGATGGGGAGCAGTATGAGCTTTCCGATGATATCAAGCTGGATAAAAATAATAAGCACAATATTGATATTGTGGTGGATCGTCTGATTGTAAAAGCCGGTATTGAGAAGCGGCTGAGTGAATCGCTGGAGCAGGTGATGGAACTGGCCAATGGGCTGGCCGTTGTGGAGCTGCAGAGACCGGAGACGAAGCCGGAAATGCTTACCTTCAGTCAGAATTTTGCCTGCCCGGACTGTGGTGTCAGTATAGAAGAGATTGAACCCAGGAGTTTCTCGTTCAACAATCCTTTCGGAGCCTGCCCGGAATGTCTGGGGCTTGGATATAAGATGGAATTTGATGAGGATCTGATGATACCGGATAAATCCATGAGCATTGATGAAGGAGCCATTACAGTGATGGGATGGCAGTCTTGCAAGGACAAGGGCAGCTTTACCAGGGCGATCCTGGAGGCTCTGGCGGAAGAATACCATTTTTCACTGAGCACACCGTTCCAGAATTATCCGGAGGAAATCCAGCGAATCCTGATTCATGGAACCAATGGAAAAGAAGTGAAGGTACATTATAAGGGACAGCGGGGCGAAGGTGTCTATGATGTGGCCTTTGAGGGGCTGGTGAAAAACGTGGAGCGCCGTTACAAAGAAACGTTTTCCGAAGTATCCAAGGCAGAATATGAGACCTTTATGCGAATTACGCCCTGTAAGGCCTGCGGCGGACAGCGATTGAAGCCGTCTGCTCTTGCAGTGACGATTGCCGATAAAAATATATATGAGATCACTTCCATATCCATTGGAAATCTGCAGATTTTTCTGAATGATATGGTGCTGAGCCATCAGCAGATGATGATCGGACAGCAGGTTTTAAAAGAAATCAAAGCAAGAATCGGCTTTCTGGTAAACGTTGGGCTGGAATATCTGAATCTGGCCCGGGCTACCGGCAGCCTGTCAGGCGGGGAAGCGCAGAGAATCCGCCTGGCTACCCAGATTGGTTCCGGCCTGGTAGGCGTGGCCTATATCCTGGATGAACCCAGTATCGGGCTGCATCAGAGAGATAATGATAAGCTGCTGCAGGCGCTGTTCAGTCTGCGCGACCTGGGCAATACCCTGATTGTGGTAGAGCATGATGAGGATACGATGCTGGCGGCAGATTACGTGGTGGACATCGGACCCGGAGCCGGGGAGCATGGCGGAGAGGTGATTGCGGAAGGTACCGCAGAAGATATTATGAAATGTGAAAATTCCATTACTGGTGCATATCTGAGCGGAAGACTGCAGATCCCGGTGCCCAAGGTCAGAAGAACACCCAAGGGCTGGATGAGGGTGTCCGGTGCCAGAGAGAATAACCTGAAAAATGTAACAGTGGATTTTCCTTTAGGGGTAATGACCTGTGTGACCGGGGTATCCGGTTCCGGAAAGAGTTCTCTTGTGAATGAAATTCTTTATAAGGTACTGGCCAGAAAACTGAACCGGGCCCGCTGTATTCCGGGGAAATATAAAGAAATAAAAGGAATTGAGACACTGGACAAGGTGATTGATATTGACCAGTCACCGATTGGACGGACACCAAGATCCAATCCGGCTACTTACACCGGGGTGTTTGATCAGATCAGAGATCTGTTTGCCTCCACCGCAGATGCCAAGGCCAGAGGCTATCAGAAGGGGCGTTTCAGCTTCAATGTAAAGGGCGGGCGCTGCGAAGCCTGCAGCGGAGACGGCATCCTGAAAATTGAAATGCATTTTCTGCCGGATGTCTATGTTCCCTGCGAGGTCTGCCATGGCAAGCGGTATAACAGAGAGACGCTGGAAGTAAAATATAAGGGAAAGAGCATATATGATGTATTGGATATGACCGTGGAGGAAGCGGTGAAGTTCTTTGAGCATGTGCCTTCCATCCGAAGAAAGATCGAAACCCTTTATGACGTGGGACTTTCCTATATCCGTCTTGGTCAGCCCTCCACGGAATTGTCCGGCGGCGAGGCCCAGCGTATCAAGCTGGCAACAGAACTGAGCAGAAGAAGCACTGGCAATACCGTATACATCCTGGATGAGCCCACCACCGGCCTGCATTTTGCGGATGTGCATAAGCTGATTGAGATTCTGCATCGTCTGGCAGACGGAGGCAACACAGTGATTGTGATCGAACATAATCTGGATGTGATCAAAACAGCGGATTACCTGATTGATATGGGGCCGGAAGGCGGAGACCGGGGAGGAACCGTAATCGCCAAAGGAACTCCCGAGGAGGTATCGAAGAATCCGGTGTCCTATACGGGACAGTATGTCAAAAAATATTTAAAAGAAAAATGACAAAGGATTGATTAGAAAAGTGAAAAATTGACCAATCAGTATCACCGGCTCAGCCGGTACTGATTGGTCAATTCCGTTTCATGTAATCATTTACTTCATATTAGTAATATGCTAATTATCCTAATAGACACAGCATAGTCACAAACCAGGGTTATTCGGGCCGAATTTTTGAAAAATAAAAGCAAAATAATCGAAACAGAAAAATATTTTAATACAGTGAAAAAGCCCGGAACACCGGGCCTTTTCAGGAAAGAGAAAAAATTAAAATGTTTTGAGGGAGTACTTCGCAGCGTGTGGGGTGCTGCGAAGTGTGAGTTATGAAATATATTAGCTCTCTGCTAATATGTAAGTAGTATATCCAGAAAATGTGTAGAAAATGTGTTTGAATAATAAAGGAATTGTGAAGTAAAAAAATAATTTTTATTAAAATCTTTTGATAATGATAAGAAATTTGCATAAAGAGCCATATCATCGAAATAGAAGAATATTTCAAGACAGCGAAAGGGCCCGGAACACCGGGCCCTTTCAGGAAAGAGAAAAAATTAAAATGTTTTGAGGGAGTACTTCGCAGCGTGTGGGGTGCTGCGAAGTGTGAGTTATGAAATATATTAGCTGTTCGCTAATATGGTTATAGTATATTCAGAAAATGTGTAGAAAGTGTGTTCCAAAGATAAAGGAATTGTTAATTTCATAAGAAAAGTAGAATAGACTTATGAATAAAAAAGAAAACAGATGAGATACTAAGGAAAAACGAGCAGTTAAAGGAGCGGACAATGAAAATAAATCAACAAATGGATCCAAAAGAGAGAGACAAACAGTATAATGATTATGTGAAAAAGGTTACACCTACCCACAGCCTTGGCCTATGTATGGGGAAAGCATTTCTCATCGGCGGGCTGATCTGTGTACTGGGGCAGTTGATACTGAATTTCTGTGAGACAAATGGTCTTGACAGAGAGACTTCCGGCAGTTGGTGTTCTCTGATTTTGGTTGCACTGAGCGTTCTTTTTACAGGGCTTAATATTTATCCCAAGCTGGCTAAATTTGGCGGAGCCGGCACACTGGTTCCAATTACCGGTTTTGCCAATTCAGTGGCGGCCTCTGCCATTGAATTTAAGAAGGAGGGGCAGGTCTTTGGTATCGGAGCCAAAATATTCAATATTGCGGGGCCGGTTATTTTATTTGGCATTTTTTCCAGTTGGGTTCTGGGTCTTATCTATTGGATCGGCGGACTGCTGGGACTTTTTTAACGGACTATCCAAAATGCCGGGAAGCGGAATAGCGCTCTTGATGTTTCGCAGTCACTGCGCCGGTCACTGTGTCGGAGTGGATTTCAGTTGAAATGTATTCAGAACATGGTAAAATAGAGGAAGAGTAAGTGGAAGCACACTGAAGCGTGCGCAGGTCATCAGCCTCCGGCAGGTGACAGGTGAGGAAGCACGCTGAAGCGTGCGTAGATCGTGAGCTGCCGGAATGAGGGCAGATGCTGTATTTGCTTAATGAGATCAGGAGGAAGCCAGTATGGAACAAAAGCGGGGAAGACAGGAGCTTCTTGAATATATAAAGGGATTTTGCCGGGCTTATCTTTATGAGAGGAATGCGAAGAGCGCCCTTTGGTATGTGGCGGAAGATATTATATTCCTGGGGACGGCGGATTTCGAACAGATCCATGGCCAGGAGGAACTGGAGCAGTATCTGCTGAAGGATATTGCAGAAGATCCGCGGCCCTTTGAACTGGACTTTGAAGAAGAGAGGATACAGCCCATTGAAAAAAATATCTGGGTGGTGGACCTCAAGATAAGAATGAAAACAGAGACATACGAATTGATACTCTGCCTGAGTGCGGTTGTCTGTGAGAAAAAAGACAGGCTTATGATCAGGCATATTAATTTCTCCATTCCTACTGCATTACAGGATGAAGGGGAACATTACCCCCTGACCTTTGTACGTGAAAATCTGGATAAGATGAAAGAAAATCTGCTGAATCAAAGTATTGCAGGCGGCATGATGGGCGGCTATATTCAGCCTGATTTCCCTTTTTATTTTGTGAATGACCCTATGCTGGAATATCTTGGATATGAGGATGAAGAAGAGTTTGTGAGGGATATTGAGGGGAAAATATCCAACTGTATGCATCCGGATGACAGGTCAGTGGTAGATGAGGCCGTGGAGCTCCAGTTGGGTGCAGGGGATTCTTATCAGGTGGAGTACCGGATGAGGAAAAAGGATGGAACTTATATCTGGGTGCATGATGAAGGAAGGCAGGTTATAGCGGAGGATGGACGGGATGCTATCCTGTCAGTATGCTATGATATAACAGGTACCAAGGAGGCGGAACGTGCTCTGAAAAGGAGCGAGATGATAAGCCGGGTCGCCTTGGAATCTGCAAAACTGGGAGTATGGGTTTTTGATATCCGAAAAAAGAAATTTACGATAGTCGGACCGGGAAGAAAAAATGATTTTAAGAATGGGGAGATTGACGGCGCATACGAGACCGTGCTGAAAAATGGATTTATTATGCCGGAAAGCCAGATGGAATTCCGGAAGATGCATCTGGAACTGGAAAATGGAAAACAGGAAACAGGCGGGATTTTTCATGTAGCAATAAGCGCTGCAGAGAGAAGATGGCAGCGCATCAAATACATAGCGATACCGGATGAAAATGGAGGGATAGATATTGCCATTGGGGTGAGTGAGGATATCACCCCGTTGATGGAGGCCAAGGCCCGTTTTGATGAAGAGGTAATGTACCGGAAAACAATTCATCATAAAAACTTTTCCAGTTGTAAACTGAATTTAACCCAGAATCTGCTGGAAAGCGGAGAAGGCTTTTATGTTGAGGAGATGCGGAGGGAAGGACTTCATTCCGCAGAGGAGTATTTTACCGTAATCGGACGGGCTGTGTTTTCGGAGGAGGCGGAAAAATTCCGAAAGCTGTTTAACAGAAAAGCACTTTTGGAGGCGTTTTCTCACGGCAGCACCGCGATCCAGCAGGAGAACATAAGAAAATTAGAAGACGGACGGGGAGTCTGGCTGAATACGGCAGCTTATCTGATGAAAAAACCGGATACAGGAGATGTAATCTGTTTTGTAAATTCTCAGGACATTGGAAAAGAGAAAATGCTGCAGAGCATCATGGACACAATTGTGAAAACAGACTATGAGTTTGCTGTTACGATTGAGGGAGAATCCGGGAAGTGTACCAGGTACAGTGCAGTAAAACCGGAAACCTGTATGTTTTGTGAGACGGATGAAGATTATGAGGAAGTGATTAAAAATTATTTTCTGAAAAAGCTTCCCCAGGACAGAGAAAACCAGACAGAGCGGGAAGGTTTTTCAACAGGAGACATTTTTGAATATACCCTGCCGGAGGAGGCAGCGAAGTGTGTGCAGCTTTGCAGTCTGGCTCATATTAAAGCCCGGTTGGAAAAGGAAGATTCTTTCTGCGTGGTGTATTCCCGCCATGAGCAAAATGGGAACGTATGTCAAAAGCAGCTTAAATACAGCTATATGAACCGGAAGGATTCCCTTTTGCTGTGTACGCGTACTGACGTAACCGGCGTGGTGGAAGAACAGAATCGTAAAAATCAGGAGTTGAAGGAAGCACTGGAGGCAGCCAGACTGGCGAGCAATGCCAAAACGGATTTTCTTTCCCGTATGAGCCATGACATCAGAACACCCATGAATGCCATCATTGGCATGACTGACATAGCAAAACATGAAAATCCGGGACCGGAGGTGAGGGACTGTCTGGATAAAATCGATGGTTCCAGCCGCTTTTTGCTTGGCTTGATAAATGACGTGCTGGATATCAGCAAAATTGAAAGCGGAAAATTCAAGCTCCGGCCGGAGCCATATAGTGTGACAGAATTTAATACGTCCATTGATACAATTATCCGTCCCTTAATGCAGGAGAAAAAAATCCAGTTTCAGTGTTATCTGGAAAAAGAGGTTAAGTGCGTCCTTGTTGACCGGCTGCGGTTTAATCAGATATTCTTTAATCTTCTCAGCAATGCGGTGAAATTCACTCCCGAGGGCGGAACTGTAAAATTCTATTCGGTATATAAGGGCAGCAAAAACGGAGTGGCAAACGTGTGTTTTATTGTGGAAGACAATGGAATTGGGATGAGTGAGGAATTTCAGAAGTATGCATTTGAGTCATTTGAACAGGAGATCAACGGATATATTCCGCAGTTTCAGGGGACAGGGCTTGGTCTGTCTATCGTGAAGGAACTGGTGGAACTTATGGGCGGTACCATTCATATGGAAAGTGTGCTTGGAAAAGGGACAAAAATCAGTGTAGATCTGTCACTGGAATTGGCGGAACCGCAGAAAGAGAAAAAAGAAAAAAAGCTTCAGAATGCAGAAAATATGCTGCAGGGCAAAAGGGCGCTTCTGGTGGAGGATAACCGGATTAATATGATCGTGGCAGTAAAACTGCTAAAGAGAGTAGGGATAGAGGTTTGGACAGCGGAAAATGGAAAACAGGCGCTGGAACTGTTTCAGAAGGAGCCGGCGGGAACATTTGATGTAATTCTGATGGATATCCAAATGCCAAAGATGGATGGACTGGAGGCGGCAGGCCGTATCCGGGCCTGCGATCATCCGGATGCAAAGTCGATTCCCATCATTGCCATGTCAGCGAATACATATGAGGAGGATATACAGAAGTCACGGGAAGCCGGAATGAATGCACATTTGTTTAAACCGGTGGAGCCAATGCGGCTGTACGAGACTCTGGCTGAGTACCTGCTTCACACAGAACAGTGATTTGACTTCCACGAAAGGCAGAAAATAAATGAATAGAACAGAAGAGCAGTACCTGGAACTGGTCATAGAAGAATTGCGTACAAAGCTTTGCCAGGTTTCGCAGAAAATGGAAGGAAATGCAAAGGACATGGAAAGCATGGATGACTATTTTTGGGAAAACTATACGGAATTTGATGAATATGGTTACGAAATGTATGATAATAAACAGGCCATGAAAACCAGGCTCACGCAGCAGGAATCCTACGGAAAAGAGAGAATGCGCTATCAGAAAATGTTGGATTCTCCTTACTTCGGACGTGTGGATTTTTGCTATGAGGAGGAAGAGGAGCCGGAGACCTACTATATTGGGATCGGAAATCTGGCCAGAGAAAGGGCGGCCCATCCGCTGGTGTTTGACTGGCGGGCGCCGGTATCCGGACTCTTTTATGACTATGATAAAGGCCCGGCGCGCTTTGCGGCTCCGGCGGGCGTCATGGAGGGAGAGATCACCAGAAAAAGACAGTACAAGATCCGTCATGGAAAGCTGGTCTATGCACTGGAGAATGAAATTAATATTGATGATGAAATCCTGCAGCAGACGTTGTCGGAACACGCGGATGCAAAGCTGAAGAGCATCGTAACTACGATACAGAAGGAACAAAACAGCATTATAAGGGATGTATCACATCGGATTCTGGCAGTTCAGGGGTGTGCGGGCAGCGGTAAGACATCGGTGGCGCTGCATCGGATCGCCTATCTGCTCTATCATAACCGGGACAAGCTGAAGGCGGCACAGATTTTGATCCTGTCCCCTAACAGTGTGTTCGGAGATTATATTTCCAGAATTTTGCCGGAGCTGGGGGAAGAAAATGTCTGTGAAATGACGCTGGATGATTTTGTTTACAAAGAGCTGCGGGAATATGGAGAGGCACAGGATTGCTATGATGAGATGGAACGGGTGCTTCATGGCGGAGACAATTCTGAGGCGGTCTATAAGCAGACAAAGGGCTATGTGCGGGAACTGGACCGTTTTATTTTGCAGTTGGAATGGGACAATGTGGAGATAGGGGATTTTACTTATAAGAAAATCGTCCGAAAGGCGGACTGGATCTCCAGACTTTTTTATGAAAAATTCTGTGATGTCCCCATATTATCCAGGATGGAGAAAATCGGAGAATATCTGATCGATGAAGAAGAGACTCTGCGGGATCGGAATATGGAAGAGGAAGAACGGGCCATTATTTTGGAAAAGCTGAACCGCATGTATGAAACCATGGATATATTAAAGCTCTATCAGCAGTTTCTTCAAAGCACAGGCCGTAAAAGGATGAATCTGACAACAGGATTTCTTCCGTACGAAGATGTATATCCCATGCTTTATCTGAAGTATTCGGTGAAGGAGATGCCAAAGCGAAGGCTGGTGAAGCACCTGGTCATTGATGAGATGCAGGATTATTCTTATCTTCAGTATACTCTGCTGCAAAAGATGTTTCATTGCCCCATGACCATTCTGGGAGACAGGCTGCAGACGATGGCAGAACAGCATCAGGATGTATTGAAGTTTCTGCCCCATATTTTCGGAAAGGAAATACACTGCGTTTGTCTGAATAAAAGCTACCGGTCCACATCGGAGATTACCAGCTTTGCCAATGGCCTGCTGGAAAAGGAAATAGAGGGAAACGAGTTTGAAAGCGTGGAACGGCATGGAGAAAATCCTCAGATACAGAGGATGCCAGGAGAGGCTTCCATGTATGAAAGGATGGGAGAGGAAATTCTGCTTCAGAGTGAATTCAGCACCATTGCGGTGCTCTGCCTGGATGCAGATGCAGCCTTCCGCTCTTATGAAAAATTACTGGAGAAGCTGGGGGAGAAGGCACAGATCAGCCTCATAACAAAGGAAAGTATGAAATTTGTTCCGGGGATTTCGGTCATGCCGTTTTATCTGGCAAAGGGACTGGAGTTCGATGCAGTGTTTGTGCCGGATCTGCAAAATTATGGAAGGGAATGCAGCATGGCGGGATCACAAAGTACACTGCAGCGGGGAGCTTCGCAGGATGGTACGCCGGGATATCAGGGCATGACACTGCACGGCCTGTCATCACTGCACCGGCAGGCGCTGTATATCAATGCAACCAGGGCGCTGCATCTGCTGAAGCTTTATGAAGTGGCTGACGATGCAGAGCAGAAATGAATTTTTCTTCGTAATATACTAATATACAGGGAGTGCTTCTCTGTATATTTTTTTGCGTCCTGCAGCATACTAATCATAAGAAAACGGCAGAAGAGAGGGATTTCTATGGAGCAGATGCGAGGAAAACAAAGTATTCAACTGGAAAATGCAGTCTATATTATCAGCCATGCCTGCGTTACCGGATCAAAGGAAGGAGAGGGACCGCTGGGAAAAAAGATTGACTGTGTGGGAAAGGATGATATGTTCGGACAGGAAAGCTGGGAACTGGCAGAAAGCGCCATTCAGCAGAAAGCGGCTTTGATGGTGCTGGATAAAGCAGGTCTGAGTCTTTCCAAAATCCGTTATATTTTTGCAGGGGATCTTCTGGGGCAGTTGATTGCGACTTCATTTGGGCTGGAGGAGTTTGATGTTCCGCTGTTTGGCCTGTATGGAGCCTGTTCTACCTGTGGGGAAGCGCTGGCTCTGGGTGCCATGACAGTGAGTGCGGGCTACGGGGATTATGTGATGGCGATGACCTCCAGTCATTATGCCAGTGCGGAAAAACAGTTCAGAACTCCGCTGGAGTATGGAAATCAGAGACCGCTGGCGGCCAGTTGGACCGTGACCGGAAGCGGAGCTTTCATTTTATCAGGGAAGCATGGAAGAGTGAGGATCAGTGGGATGACCATCGGCAAGGTAGTTGATTACGGAATCAAGGATGCTCTGAACATGGGAGCGGCTATGGCACCTGCAGCCTGTGACACCATTGTACAGAATCTGAAGGATTTTGAGCGGACACCGGAGGATTACGATCAGATCATTACAGGGGATCTGGGCAGTGTGGGGCAGAAAATTCTGTGGGATCTGACGATGGAGCAGGGATTTGTAATAGAGAAAAATCATATGGACTGCGGCATGGTCATCTATGACAGTGAAAAGCAGGACACCCACGCAGGGGGCAGCGGCTGCGGCTGCAGCGCAGTCACATTAGCAGCTTATATACTGCCTCTGCTGGAGCGGGGAACCTGGAAGCGGGTGCTGTTTGTGCCGACTGGGGCGCTGCTGTCCACCATCAGCTTCAATGAGAGGCAGAGCATACCGGGAATTGCCCATGGCATTGTGTTGGAGCATGTAGAGTAGCGTGATAGACTGATGTTCCTAAAAAGGAGGAAAACAGAATGGATTATATCAATGCATTTTGGATCGGCGGGCTGATCTGCGCCCTGGTTCAGATTTTGCTGGAGAAGACGAAGCTGCTTCCGGGAAGAATTATGGTACTGCTGGTGTGCGCCGGAGCTGTGCTGGGAGCTGTCGGGTTATATGAACCGTTTCAGGAATTTGCCGGAGCCGGAGCCTCGGTCCCTCTTCTGGGCTTTGGAAATGTGCTCTGGAAGGGAGTAAAGGAAGCCGTGGATACGGATGGATTTCTGGGAATATTCATGGGCGGGTTCAAGGCGAGTGCAGTGGGAATCAGCGCAGCACTGGTACTTTCTTATCTGGCCAGTCTGATATTTAATCCCAAGATGCAGTAGCTGTATGTAATCGGAAAACAGTTGGATGAAATGATTGACAGAAACTTGGGAAAATACTATAATTTACGTGTTCGTGTAGGACTGGAAAGCAGGTCTTGCTTTTAAAATGTAAGAGGGAATCAGGTGTGAATCCTGAACAAGTCCGTTACTGTATAGCCGGAGTTTTTCCGGAAAGTCAGATACCTCATCGCTGTTTCTCTGCGGCAACCGGAGAAGCAGTGGATTGAAATGTTGCCCTGGGGCAGCATTTTTTTGTACTCGTATAGGAAAGTGCTCCTGTTTTAGGATAAAGATCAATCTCTTGTATAAGAAAGGAAAACAGTATGCAGGAAACGGGGCTGGAGGAGTATTACGTTCTTAAAAATCATAAAAAGCTTCGCTATGGTTATACAACAGGTTCCTGTGCAGCGGCGGCATCGAAAGCGGCAGCGCTGATGCTGCTTTCCGGAAAGCAGATCTCCGGGATTGATTTGATGACTCCAAAGGGAATTCTGCTTCACCTGGAAATTTTAGATGTATGTCTGAGTCAGGATCAGGTATCCTGTGCGGTACGCAAGGACGGAGGAGATGATCCGGATGCCACGGACGGACTTCTTGTGTATGCGTCTGTGTCGAGAATACCGGAACCGGAAATCCGGATAGATGGCGGTATGGGAGTGGGCCGGGTGACAAAGGCCGGACTGTGTCAGGCGGTGGGCGAAGCCGCGATTAATACCGTGCCAAGACAGATGATAAAGGATGCCCTGATGGAAGTGAAAGAGGATTTTGACTATGCACAGGGCTTTTTGTCAGTGATTTCGGTGCCGGAGGGAGAGCAGGCCGCAAAAAAGACGTTTAATCCAAGGCTTGGAATCAAAGGCGGCATTTCAATTCTGGGTACCAGCGGGATTGTAGTTCCCATGAGTGAAGCAGCTCTGGTTGCCAGCATCCGGGCGGAAATGAAAATGCTGAAAGCCAATGGACAGGAGTATCTGCTGATCACTCCGGGAAATTATGGAGAGAGCTTCACCAAAAATAAAATGACAGTGGATTTATCTTCTTCCATGAAATGCAGCAATTATGTGGGGGAAACCCTGGATATGGCAGTGGAGCTGGGAATAAAGGGAATTTTGTTCGTGGCTCATGTGGGGAAATTTATAAAGGTAGCGGGAGGAATTATGAATACTCATTCCCGCCATGCGGATTCCAGAGCGGAGCTTATGACTGCATTTGCTCTGAGGGCCGGAGCCGATCTGGAAACAGCAAAGCGTATTCTGGATACGGAGACCACGGAGGAAGCGCTGGATTGGATGCAGGAAAAGGGAATACAGGATAAAGCGATGGAGCTGGCCGCAGAACGGATTCATTATTATCTGCAGCACCGGGTGGATGAAAGTATTCAGACGGAGGCTGTCATTTTTTCCAGTCAGAAGGGGTTTTTGGCTCAGACAGACGGAGCGGAGGAAATGATGCGCAGGTATTTTCTGAAAGAAACATAGAAGACTGTGACGAGTTTTCTATGAAAATTTGGCACGCAGTGTCAGCTCGTTTGCTGAAGGAAAATTTAAGAGGGCTGATATTCTGAAAAAATGGGAGAAAAATATGACGGGAAAATTATATGGACTGGGTATCGGTCCGGGAGATCCGGAGCTGCTGACGCTGAAAGCGGTACGGCTCATTCAGGAGTGTGATGTGATCGCGGTGCCGGGAACCGCAGCGGAGGAAACAACAGCCTACCGTATCGCAGTGCAGGCGGTTCCGCAGATGGCAGAAAAAGAACTGCTTGCGGTGGAAATGCCCATGACGAAAGATGCGGTCTGTTTGGAACAGAGTCATGATGCGGCGGCGGATGTGGTGGAAGCCTGTCTGAAGGCCGGAAAAAATGTGGCATTTCTTACACTGGGCGATCCCACGGTATATTCCACTTATCTTTATGTACATAAACGGATTGCAGCCAGGGGATATGAAACAGAAATTGTCAGCGGCATCACTTCTTTCTGTGCAGTTGCAGCCAGACTGAACATGGGCTTGACTGAAAAATCGGAAATGCTGCATGTAATTCCGGCTTCTTATCAGATAGAAGAGGCGCTGGGGCTGCCCGGGACCAAGGTTCTGATGAAAGCCGGCAGGAAAATGGCAGAAGTGAAAAAGCTGATTAAAAAGAGAAAATCCGGGGCAGTGATGATTGAAAACTGCGGTATGCCGGATGAAAAACAGTATAACTCAGTGGACGAGATACCGGATCAGGCCGGTTACTATTCCCTGATCATTGTAAAGGAGAACTGAATGGTACATTTTGTAGGAGCAGGATCCGGTGCGCCGGATCTGATTACCGTAAGGGGATTAAATTTATTGAAACAGGCGGATGTTATCATCTATGCCGGTTCACTGGTGAATCCGCAGCTATTGGAGGACAGAAAAGAAGGCTGTCAGGTATATAACAGCGCCACCATGACCCTGGAAGAGGTGATGGAGGTGATGCTTCAGGCAGAAAGAGAAGGGAAAAATATCGTCCGGCTGCATACCGGAGACCCCTGCCTCTATGGAGCGATCCGGGAGCAGATGGATATTCTGGAAGAAAATCAGATCACGTATGATTATTGTCCGGGCGTCAGCTCTTTTTGCGGTGCGGCTTCTGCACTGAACCTGGAATATACGCTTCCCGAGGTTTCGCAGAGTGTAATTATCACAAGAATGGCAGGCCGCACACCGGTTCCGGAGCGGGAAGAGATCGCAGCCTTCGCGGCACATCACGCAACTATGGTGATTTTTCTGAGCACAGGCATGCTGGAGCAGTTGTCCCGGCGTCTGATGGCAGGAGGATATGAAGCGGACACACCGGCGGCAATCGTCTACAAGGCAACCTGGGAGGATGAGGCATCCTTTGTATGCACAGTGGCCACCCTGGCTGAGACGGCAGCGAAGAATCGGATTACGAAAACGGCATTGATCATTGTGGGGGATGTGGTCAGCCACATCCATTATCAGCGTTCTGAATTGTATCATCCGGAATTTACCACAGAATTTCGCAAAGCAAAGGTATGAGAGCAGGGATTGTCTGCTTCACAGAAAATGGTGTGAAGACGGCTCTGAAAATAAAGGAACTGCTGTTTTCTGTTCTGGCAGAAAGCGGGGAATCCGGGCTCATTCCGGAAACAAACAGCATAGAAGCGGTGTGCTGCAGCAGAAATTTTCCGGGGGAAAATAAGGTTCCTGCAAAGGACGGCGATCCCGGGCAAAATTTGAAGCAAAAAGATATTCAGAAACTGGAAATCCCGCTGAAGGAATGGACAAAGCAGCAGTTTTCCAACCGTGATGTGGTGATTTTTGTAGGGGCGGCAGGGATTGCGGTGCGCAGTATTGCTCCATTTCTTCAGAGCAAGGCCACAGATCCGGCGGTTCTGGTGGCGGATGAAAAAGGAACCTTTGTCATTTCGCTTCTTTCCGGTCATATCGGCGGCGCAAATGAGCTGTGCAGCCAGCTTGCAAAACGGCTGCAGGCCATCCCAGTGATCACCACAGCCACAGATCTGAATGGGAAATTTGCAGTGGATGTCTTTGCGAAGCAGAATGGAATGTGGATTGATGATATGGTCTGTGCAAAAGAAATATCGGCGGCTATTCTTTACGGAGAGAAAATTGGATTTTCCAGTGATTTTCCGGTTACGGGAAGCCTGCCGGAAGAACTGCAGGCGGTTCAAAATGGCAAAACAGAGTCTGCTGCCAAAACAGAGGACTGCTATGAGATCCATATTACCTGGGATGCTTCGAAAAAATCCGTACCGGGATGCAGGAGGCTCTGTCTGGTTCCAAAAACCATCGTGCTGGGCGTCGGCTGTAAAAAAGGGAAAACAGAAGCAGAGCTGGAGAAAGCGGTGCTGGATACACTTCATGATCGGAAGATATCCATTCATGCGGTGAAAAAAATCTGCAGCATTGATATCAAGGCGAAGGAAGCGGGGCTTCTGGAATTTTGCGAAAAATACCATCTGGCATTTGAGACATATCCGGCGGATGCACTTCGGAAGGTGAAGGGGGAATTTTCCGCGTCTGAATTTGTCAGCAGTCAGGTAGGCGTAGATAATGTGTGTGAGCGGAGCGCAGTGCTTGGAAGCGGCGGCGGACAGTTGATACAGAGGAAAAAGGCATGCGGCGGGATTACAGTGGCGGCAGCCTGTGAAGACAGGAGGATTTATTTTGAATAAAATTATGGTAGTGGGCATAGGACCCGGAGAATATGAACAGATGACCATACGGGCGGCCGAAGCGCTGAAATCCTGTGATGTGATTGTGGGATATACAGTATACGTGGAGCTGGTGAAAGAGCATTTTCAGGGAAAAGAATTTCTGACGACACCAATGCGTAAGGAAACACAGCGGTGCGTTCTGGCGTTTGAGGAAGCACAGAAGGGAAAGACCGTGGCTATGATCTGCAGCGGAGATGCAGGGGTATATGGTATGTCAGGCCTGATACTGGAAATCGGAAAGGATTATCCACAGACAGAGGTGGAAGTGATTCCGGGAGTGACGGCAGCACTGAGCGGTGCGGCGGTGCTGGGGGCTCCGCTGATCCATGATTTCTGCCTGATCAGCCTCAGTGACCTGCTGACACCATGGGAAAAGATTGAGAAGAGACTGCTTCTGGCAGCAGAAGCGGATTTTGCAATCTGTCTCTATAATCCTTCCAGCAGAAAAAGGCATGACTATCTGCAGAAAGCCTGCGATCTGATGCTGCAGCACAAATCCCGGGATACGGTGTGCGGAATTGTGATGAATATCGGCCGGGAGGGGGAGAACATGAAAATCATGAGTCTGGAGCAGCTAAGAGACGCTCAGGTGGACATGTTTACCACGGTCTTTATCGGAAATTCACAGACCAGAAAGATCAATGGCAGAATGGTGACGCCGAGGGGATATCATTATGAATAAGCTGCTGCTTTTTGCCGGAACGACAGAAGGCCGGGAACTGGCGGAATTTCTGGATCGTCAGGGGGTGGCCTGTGATGTGAGCACTGCCACGGAATACGGCGGTCATCTGCTGGAGGAAAGTACAGCAGGGCATGATATTCACAGCGGCCGGCTGTCTGAGGAGGAAATGGAAGGTCTGATCGATCAGGAGCAGATTACCATGGTGGTGGATGCCACTCATCCTTATGCAGTTTTGGTATCGGACAATATCAGAGCGGTCTGCCGGAAGAAAGGCTGTACTTATCTGCGTCTTCTGCGGGAGGAAGAGCCGGCGGATAATGCATGCGTTTTTGTGCCTTCCGTGGAAGCGGCAGTGGAATATCTTCAGCAGACCTCAGGGAATGTCCTGGCAGCCACCGGAAGCAAGGAACTGAAGAAATATACTGCTCTGCCAGATTATCAGACCAGAGTTTTTGCAAGGGTGCTGTCCACGCCTGCGGCGGTATGGGAATGTGCAGAATTGGGCTTTCAGGGAAAAAATCTGATCTGTATGCAGGGGCCTTTTGATGAAGAACTGAATTATGCCATGATGAAACAGATCGGTGCCAGATTTTTGGTAACAAAGGAATCCGGCAAGACGGGAGGATTTCCGGAAAAAATGCGGGCTGCCAGAAGAGCCGGCGCAAAGCTGGTGGTGGTGGGGCGTCCGGGGGAGGAAGAGGGATACTCCATGCCTGAAATCCGCCGGATCTTATGTGAAGCCCTGTCGATTCGGGTAAAACGCAATATTGCTCTGGCCGGGATTGGAATGGGCACTCCGGAGAGCATGACATCCCAGGTGCGGACAATCTGCGAAAAAGCGGATGTGCTGATCGGCGCCAGACGTATGCTGGACTGTGTAACGTGGATGAACAAGCCGGAGTATCCGGAGTACCGGGCGGAAAAGATCCGCGCTTATCTGGACGCGCATCCGGAGTATGAAAATGTTGTGCTCCTATTGTCCGGTGATGTGGGATTTTACAGCGGTGCAAAAAAACTGCTGGACTGCTTTGCCGGGGAAGAACCGGAAGTTTACTGCGGTATTTCTTCTGTGGTCTATCTGTGCAGCAGGCTGCATACCTCCTGGGATGATGTAAAGCTGGTCAGTGTACACGGCAGAACCCAGAATTTGATCGGAGCGGTCTGCACCCATCAAAAAGTATTTGCACTGATCGGAAAGGAAGAAAGCTTTCGAACTATGTGCGGTGCACTGCTGGAATATGGACTGGGACATGTGAAGCTGTCTGTGGGATGCCAATTGTCCTATCCGGATGAAAAAATATGGAAGGGCTCACCTGCGGAATTACAAAATCAAAACACGGGGGATTTGACAGCGGTTCTGATCGAAAATGAGCAGATTTGTTCGGTGGTCACTCACGGAATAGAGGATGAGGCATTTGAAAGGGCAAAGGTGCCCATGACAAAAGCGGAGATTCGCAGCATTTCTCTTTCCAAACTTCAACTGACAGGGAACAGTGTGATCTATGATGTGGGGGCGGGGACGGGCTCCGTATCCATTGAGATGGCGCTGCAGTCGGTGGACGGCATGGTATACGCGGTGGAGAAAAAACCGGAAGCGGTGGAGCTCATCCGCAGAAATCAGAAAAAGTTCGGTGTTTCCAATCTCCAGATCATCGAAGGATCCGCTCCGGAAGCACTGCAGTCTCTTCCGGTTCCCACGCATGCCTTTATCGGCGGCAGTTCAGGTAATCTGCGGGAAATCATGGAATGTCTGCTGGAGAAAAATCCGGATATCCGGATCGTGATCAATACGATTACCCTGGAATCAGCGGCAGAGGCACTGAAGTGTCTGAAAGAACTGCCGGTGGCCTGCCAGGATATTGTCTCTGTCAGTGTGGCAAAGGCAAAGTGTGCCGGGGATTACCATCTGATGATGGGACAAAATCCGGTGTATATTTTTTCCTGCGGAAAAGGAATTGGCGGATGCGGAGAGATTACTGAAAATATATGAATGACAGGAAAAAGTGACAGAAGCAGGCAAAAGTGACAGAAGCAGGCAAAAGTAACAGGAGCAGGAAAAAGCAACAGAAGCAGGAAAATGCAATAGGAGCAGGCAAAAGCAACAGAAGCAGGAAAAAGCAACAGGAGCAGGAAAGAGCAACAGAAGCAGGAAAAAGCAACAGAAGTAAGCAGTTGAAAACAGATGAAAGTGAGCGCAATCAGGGAGGAGCAGATGGAATATCCGAGATTTTTACTGACGGCAGGTGCCAGCGGGAGCGGGAAAACGCTGATCACCTGCGGAATATTGCAGGCATTCTGCAGCCGCGGGCTGAATACGGTTTCCTTTAAGTGCGGTCCTGATTATATTGATCCCATGTTTCATTCCAGAGTCATCGGAACAAAGTCCCGAAACCTGGATACCTTTTTTACGGATGAGGATACTACCCGGTATCTGCTGGCAAAGAATGCAAAGGGAGCGGATATTTCCGTAATAGAGGGCGTGATGGGATATTACGACGGCCTTGGAGGCGTGTCGGAAAAAGCCAGTGCCTATGATCTGGCCAGAGTGACGGGAACACCGGCAGTGCTGATTGTCAATGGAAAGGGAATGAGTCTGTCCATTCTGGCCTATATTAAGGGATTTCTGGAGCTTTATCCGGACAGCCGGATTCAGGGAGTGATTTTAAATCAGGTTTCGCCCATGCTGTATCCGAAGCTGGCAGAATTGATTGTACAGAGACTGGGGATTGCGGTCTATGGCTATGTTCCGGTGATGAAGGAGCTTCATCTGGAAAGCCGCCATCTGGGACTGGTGCTTCCGGAGGAGATCAAGGATCTGAAAAACAGTCTAAATCAACTGGCAGAGGTGCTGGAAAAGACGCTGGATCTGGATGGACTTCTGGAACTGGCTCATAGGGCGGAAGCATTTGAACCGAAGGTGCCGGAATTTCTGAGGGATCCTTTGGTGCCAGCGAGAGAAGAAAAAGACGGTTCCTTTGAAGCGGTCCAAGTGAAAGAAGAGTCTGACAGCCCGGTTATTGCGGTAGCAAGGGATGAAGCATTTTGCTTTTTCTATGAGGATAATCTGGAGCTGCTCCGGCAGATGGGAGCCAGGCTGACCTTTTTTTCGCCCCTGAGAGATAAGAAGCTGCCAAAGGCAGACGGACTGCTGCTTTGCGGAGGGTATCCGGAGCTGCATGCAAAACAGCTCAGTGAAAATAAAACCATGCGGGAAAGCATTCAAAGGGCGGTGCGGGATGGATTGCCCTGTATGGCGGAGTGCGGCGGTTTTATGTATCTTTTGGAAGAGATGGAGGATATGGAGGGAGTCTTATGGCCGATGGCAGGAGCACTGCCGGGGAGCGCTTATCGAACCGAAAAGCTGGGCAGATTTGGTTATATCAGTCTGACTCCTCAAAAAGATACTATGCTGGGAACCGATGTCGGGACGATCAAAGGGCATGAATTTCATTATTTTGACAGTACCTGCTGCGGTGACAGCTTTCTTGCCACAAAACCCGTCGGAAAGCGAAGCTGGCCCTGCATCCGGGGAAATGACACCTGTATTGCCGGATTCCCTCATCTGTACTATTATTCCAACCCAGAGGTGCCGCGGCGGTTCCTGAAAAAATGCCGGGAAGCAGGAAGCCTATGCTGATATTCGCACAGGCGGTGCACGGAAGCGGAAGAAAGTGCCGGGGAGATTACTGGGAAAAATTCAGGAGCGGGCGGTTTAATCCGGAAAAAGCCGAAAACAGAAAGTAAAAGACAAAAAATAAAAGACAAAAAATAAAAAACAGAAAATAAAAGACAGAAAATAAGAGAAAAAATAAGAGAAAAAAAAGAGACAAAAGAGAGACAAAAAAGAGGCAAAAAAAGAGACAGAAAAAAGAGACAGAAAAAACGAACGAAGGAAGGGAACAGGGCATGGACCAGACATTGCTGGCTTTACTGGCAGGCTTTCTGCTGGATATTATTATAGGAGATCCCCACTGGATCTATCATCCGGTGCGCCTGGTAGGTCATTTGATCTCAGGGACAGAAAAATGGCTGAGACGCTGTTTTCCCAAAACTGAAAAGGGAGAGCGCACCGCTGGTCTGTGTCTGGTTCTAGCAGTATCAGGTGTGACCACAGGGGCGGCCGCATTGCTGCTTTATCTTGCCGGATTTGTGGGGCAGTGGCTGGTGTTTGGACTGCAGGTGCTGATGTGTTATCAACTGCTGGCGACCAGGGCGCTCAAGGACGAATCCATGAAGGTATATCGGGAGCTGGAACGGGAAGATCTGCCCGGTGCAAGGAAGGCGGTTTCCATGATCGTGGGCAGAGACACGGAAAATCTGGACGCCGCCGGAGTGACAAAGGCTGCAGTGGAGACGGTGGCGGAAAATACCTCTGACGGTATCATTGCACCGCTGTTTTATATGGCCATCGGAGGTCCCATTCTGGGCTGGTGCTACAAGTCGGTGAATACCATGGATTCTATGGTGGGATATAAAAATGACCGATACCTTAATTTTGGCAGATTTGCAGCGAAGCTGGATGATGTGGTAAATTATATTCCGGCCAGACTTTCCGGACTGCTTATGATAGCGGCCTCCTTTCTGGCAGGACTGGACGGAAAACGTGCAGCGGCCATTTTTCGGAGAGACAGGATGAATCATGCCAGTCCCAATTCTGCCCAGACGGAGGCGGTGATGGCGGGAGCCCTGAATGTACAGCTTGCCGGAGATGCCTGTTATTTTGGAACCCTGTATCATAAAAAGACGATCGGGGATCCCGTCCGTCCAATCGAAAAAGAAGACATCAAAAGGGCTAACCGGCTGCTGTATTTGTCGGCGGTATTGTCCTTGATTGTGTTTACTGCCCTGCGGGGAATTGTATTATATGTCTTCTTTTAGTATTTACAGTATTTGCGATGATGGCTTTTCAATAGAAAAACGAAAGAGCGTCAAGGAAGAGCATTAAGAAAAAGCGTCAAGAAAAAGTATCAAGGAAGAGCATTAAGAAAAAGTATCAGGGAAGAGCATCAAGGAAAAATATCGGGGAAATGTATTAAGGAAAAGCATAAAAAAAGCATTAGGGAAATAAAAGAATTAAGCAGATGAATTAAGAAAAAGCATTAAGAAAAAGCATTAAGAAAAAGCATAAAGAAATGAAACAAAGCAAAAAAATCAAGCAAACAAATAACAGAACAAAATAGCATAAGAAAGAGAGCAGACAATGCAGACACAGATCCATGGCGGTGATATTTATACCAATACATACAGAATCGATTTTTCGGCAAACATTAACCCATTGGGAACGCCTCAGGCTGTGCTGGATGCGGCATGTGCAGGGGTGTTGCAGGCACCGAATTATCCGGATGTGCAATGCAGAGAATTAAAGCGGGCTATAGCCGGAAAAGAAGCAGTTCCGCCAGAATGGGTGATCTGCGGCAATGGAGCGGCGGAGCTGATCTTTACTCTGGCGGCGGCACTTCATCCAAGGAAAGCACTGCTATGCGCTCCCGGTTTTGCAGAATATGAGCAGGCATTAAATGCTGCAGGGTGTAGCTGCCGGTTTTATGAATGTAAAGAGTCAGAGCAGTTCCGCCTGGGAGAAGACTATCTGGATTGGATCACGGAAGATCTGGATGTGATTTTCCTCTGTAATCCCAACAACCCTACAGGGCTGCTGCTGGATCCGGAACTGATGAAACGGATTTTGATGCGCTGCCGCGCAAAGCGGGTTCGCCTGGTGCTGGATGAGTGCTTTAATGAGCTTCTGCAGAATCCGGAAGCGGCCTCTATGATACCGTATCTGTCTGAGTTTCCGGAGCTTTTTATCCTGAAAGCATTTACAAAGCTGTATGCCATGGCAGGGCTGCGTCTGGGCTATGGCCTGTGTGCAGAGGCGGCGCTGCTGGAGAAGATGAGCAGTGTGGTACAGCCCTGGAATGTGTCGATACCGGCACAGATGGCCGGGACGGCGGCTCTGAAAGAAGAGGAATATGTGCTCAGAAGCCGGGCGTATATCGGAGCAGAACGGCAGTATTTGAAACAGGGACTGCAGAAGCTGGGACTGGAGCCATTGGACTCACAGGCGAATTTTATCTTTTTTCAGGGGCCGGAGGATTTATATGACCGATGTGCCCAAAAAGGGATCCTGATACGGGACTGCGGAAATTACCGCGGGCTGACCAGGGGGTATTACCGCATTGCGGTGCGGACACGGGAAGAGAATGAAGAACTGCTGAGCGTTATGCGGCAGGTTTTGTAATAGATAAAACAGAGCATCCGAAAAGGAGAGACAGGAAAATGGCAAAAGCGATTATGATACAGGGTACAATGTCCAATGCGGGGAAAAGTCTTCTGACAGCAGGTCTGTGCCGGATTTTTCATCAGGACGGATACCGGGTGGCACCATTTAAATCCCAGAATATGGCCTTGAATTCCTATATTACGGAGGAAGGGCTGGAAATGGGAAGGGCACAGGTGATGCAGGCTGAGGCTGCAGGTATTAAACCGTCCGTATTGATGAATCCGATCCTGCTAAAGCCCACCAATGATCTGGGAAGCCAGGTGATCGTTAATGGTGAGGTGCTTGGAAATATGCCGGCCAGAGATTATTTTGCATATAAAAAGAATTTGATTCCGGATATCAAAAAGGCATACCATGCTCTGGAGCAGGACTATGATATCATTGTGATCGAAGGTGCCGGAAGCCCTGCGGAAATCAATCTGAAGAAGGATGATCTGGTCAATATGGGACTGGCGAAGATGGTAAAGGCACCGGTGCTGCTGGTAGGCGACATTGACAGAGGCGGTGTATTTGCCCAGTTGGTGGGTACGCTGGAGCTGCTGGAGCAGGAAGAACGGAACATGGTAAAAGGGCTGATCATCAATAAATTTCGGGGCGATAAGACCATACTGGATCCGGGAGTGGAGATGCTGGAGGAGCGGTGCCATATTCCGGTGGTGGGCGTGGCTCCCTATATGCAGCTAGAGGTGGATGATGAAGACAGTCTGACGGAACGGTTTCACGGAACCGGGGAGGTTGGACTGGTGGATCTTGCCGTGATCCGGCTTCCGCGTATTTCCAACTTTACTGATTTCAATCCGTTTGAAATGATTCCGGGGGTATCCCTGCGCTATGTGACATCACCGGCAGAATTGAAAAATCCGGACATGATTTTACTGCCGGGAACCAAAAATACCATGGAGGATCTGCTTTGGATGCGCCAGAATGGCCTGGAGGCGGCAATAAAAAAAACTGCCGGTTTCGGAACCGTGATTTTCGGTATCTGCGGAGGCTACCAGATGCTGGGAGACACACTGAAGGATCCGGATGGAGTAGAAGCGGGCGGTGAACTGCAGGGGATGGAGCTGCTGCCGATGGATACCGTATTTACGGCCAGCAAAACCAGAACCCGGGTGAAGGGACAATTTCAGAAGGTGGGGGGAATCCTGGAGGGATTGTCCCATAAAGAGCTGGAAGGATATGAAATTCATATGGGAATTTCGTATCTGAACGAAAACTGTCCTCAGATGACTACACTGACGAATTATGCCGCCGGACAGGCTCTGACATCAAAACCGGACGGAGCGTTCTGCAAAACGGTCTATGGAACTTATGTCCATGGAATATTTGATAAGGAGCAGGTAGCCAGGGAAATCGTGATCGCACTGGGCAAAAAAAAGGGAGTAGATCTGACGGACGTGGAAGCTGTGGATTTTGCCGCATTGAAAGAAGCCGAGTATGATAAGCTGGCAAAAGGGCTGAGGGAAAATATGGATATGGATAAAATTTATGAGATACTGAATGCAGGCATCTGATCAGAATAGAAGGACAGTGGAACGGTGCGGCTTTGGCACCGTGCGGGAGGAAAAAAAGTGAAAGTAGAACTGGAACAGATTAAACCAATGGAAATAGAGAAACGCAGTTTTGAGATTATCACTCAGGAGCTGGGAGATAAAAAGCTGCAGCCGGGTACAGAATTGATTGTAAAGCGCTGTATTCATACCAGTGCGGATTTTGATTATGCAGAAAATCTCCGCTTTTCACAGGGGGCGGTGGAAGAGGCACTGAAAGCAATTCAGGAAGGGGCCAGCATTGTCACTGATACCCAGATGGCCAAAGCCGGCATTAATAAAAAAGCCCTGGCCCGCTATGGGGGACAGGTTCACTGCTTTATGGCAGATGAGGACGTGGCAGAACAGGCCAGACTGCACGGAAGCACCAGAGCGGCAGCCAGCATGGAAAAAGCGGCAGCCCGGAGTGAAAACTTTATTTTTGCCATAGGGAATGCCCCTACCGCGCTGGTCCGGCTTTATGAACTGATGGAAGAGAAGAGAATAACCCCAAGGCTGATCATCGGAGTGCCGGTGGGGTTTGTGAACGTAGTACAGTCAAAAGAGCTGATTATGAGTGCAGATGTTCCTTATATCGTAGCCCGGGGGCGCAAGGGAGGAAGCAACATTGCAGCCTGTATCTGCAACGCACTGCTGTATATGCTGAACAATGAGCGGGGATAAGCATTTCTAAATGAAACCCCCCTGAGACCGTGATAAAAATGGCGGCTCAGGGGGGTTTCCATATT
Source organism: Lachnospiraceae bacterium (assembly GCA_028689585.1). Classification (GTDB taxonomy): domain Bacteria; phylum Bacillota; class Clostridia; order Lachnospirales; family Lachnospiraceae; genus Merdiplasma. The sequence goes on from JAQVCW010000017.1 coordinate 37,906, forward strand.
TTAATTTCTGATTTTATTACCGGATATAGCTGTCGTCATCCATTCCCTCTAATTGAATGGTTCCGGTAGTTTCAAATTCTTCTTTCAACTGTTCGTAATCTGCTATTCTCTTTTCCAGATAGGCTTCAATATTATCCTTTGTCAGATAAATTCCAAATCCTTCCCGTGCTTCACCGCCGTACATGGTATTTACCATAAGATCCGCAACCGCAGTGTCATAATGCTTAAAGTTGTAAAAATTGTACGGGTTTATGTTAATATCATTATAATCACTGAAATCCCATACATCCGTGATTTCCACGATTTCACGCAGATAATCATAATATCGGGAACATTCGTATAAATACCGTTCTGTAAGAAAGCTGGCGCCAATCACGACCTTGAGCGTGACGTTATGCTCATCACAGTAAGCCTTCAGCTCCCGGAGCGCTGCGATATTGTCATCAAATGCTGTAAGAGAGTTGGCTTTCTGGTTGAAAAGACTTTTTAAATATTTTGTTGAACTTTGAGTAACGTACTTTGCTATAAAAGCATCCGGATCTTTTTCAAACAGCCGGATAGATTTGGCCCAGTGTCTTGTGCCGGTTGCCACATCATCATAAGTTCCGTCGGTGACATCCTTCTTTTGACTGGCAGTCTCTAAAGCAGTTTTGATATCGGTCATTAAGAAGTTCAGGACTTCTTTGATCTGATCCCATTTATTGCCGGATACAATGGCCGGAACCTGATAAACGGCAGCGCCGGTGCTCTCCTTTTCGTAAGCCTTTACTTCGAAGCTGCTCAGGTGTAAGGTGATCTCTGAAATATCCGTATTGTCAATTAAGTACTTTCCATAGGTCAGATAATCAGAAAAATTTCCCTGATTGCTGTAAAAATTGTAATATCGTTTGCCGGTATAAGAGGAAAGCAGCTCTGTGCTCAGAACGCCTCCCTTGGATCCTCCCAGGACAACTGCATCAAACTGATCTGAATTTTCAGTAAAATAATCTGCCTTGATCGCTCTGGAATAGTCTTCGGAGTCGAATAAATCCTCCCCTTTTGTCAAAGTAAAATAACCGAAAGGATCGACAATATAGTTCAACAGCATAAAACTGCCGATACCCAGAAATAATAAGATAAAAAATATAGATAACCAATGTTTGCTTTTCATTTTGTCTCCTCCAAACTTGCAGCATCAGCCCATCCTAAATTTGTCTTTGACAAATAGGCTGACACAAAACTAAAACTGGAAATACAGGAACTGTACTACTTTATTCATCTGTGTAATGCATAAAAACAGAAGAAGAGCAGCAAAGACCGCCGTCCAGATATTTGCTTTGAATTTTTCTGTCATGACCTTTGAATTCGGCAGGAACCAGCAGATGATTATGCCGATCAGCAGGCGCAGCCCGCTGGATTTATGCCAGAGGATAAAGTTCCATATGGAGGAGAACGCAGCAGTGATACTGTCTCCGAGGGAAGTAAAATTAAACATTCCCTGATAAACATACCAGGCATCGGAAAAGGAGTTCGATACGAACAGCACTCTGGCAAGGATAACACCCACTGCGGTCAGCGGAAAGGCGAGCCAAAACGGAAATTTCATATTTTTCCGTTTCATCCAGGAAGCAGTACATACGAAAAATCCATTCACAAGTCCCCATACCACGAAGGTCCAGCCGGCACCGTGCCAGAAACCGGACACCAAAAAGGTAACCATGGTAGCAATATAATAGTTTCTCCATTTGCAGTCTTTTTTGTAGACATTGCGGAAGATGTAAGTGCTCAGAAATCGGGAGAGGGTGATATGCCATCTTCTCCAGTAATCCTGAAAATTCCGTGCTTTATAAGGGGAATCAAAGTTCTGGGGAATGATGATATTGAACATCAGGCCCAGGCCGATAGCCATATCGGCATAACCGGACAGATCAAAATAATAGGAAATCGTATATTCAATGGAGCAGAACCAGGTCTGCAGCAGATCCAACCCGGGGGCTATGGCACCAAAAAATTCCTGAGCATTGGTGGTCATAGGGTCTGCCAGCAGTATTTTCTTGGTACAGCCGATGGCAAACAGGAAGAGTCCCTTTGCAATATTATCATAATTCAGCTTTAAATTCGCTTCATTTTCAAACTGAGGCACTACCTCTGCATGATGGATGATCGGTCCGACGATCAACTGCGGGAAAAACGTGATGAACAGAAGATAATTGATGATATCGTACTGTTTTGTTTCACCGCGGTAGGAATCCACAAGGAAAGCAATCAACTGGAAGGTAAAGAAGGAAATACCGATGGGCAGTACAATATGCTTCAGCGTATAGTCGCTGCCGGTAATTAAGTTAAGATTCTCGATAAAGAAATCGGTGTATTTATAATAGCCCAGCAGGCCGATATTGCCGGCCAGACCAATGGCCAGGAGCAGTTTTTTCTGGATGCCCTGGTTTCCTTCCATCCGTGTCATGCTGTTGCCGATGATGTAGTTTCCAACGATGCTGGCCAGAAAAAAAGCAAAGAAATCCGAACTGCCCTGACCATAAAAATAGAGAGACATGACAATCAGCCAGATTTTGGAAACCGTGAAGTAATGGAACCGATTCAAAAGAAAATAAACAATAAAAGTGATCGGTAAAAATAAGAAAATAAAGTTATATGTAGAAAAGATCATGACAATTCTCCTGCGGTATTTTTATAGTAATTAAAATGTGTCAGCGCTGCAGTCTGGCATTTTCAGGATCGGAAGAGTAGCGCTTTGATGACATTTCATCGTGCACTACAGCGGAATATTTCCATGCCGTTTTCCCGAAGGATCCGAAAGCGTCTGCTTGCTGGATAAAAATTCAAAGGCGCGAATCAGCCTGCCCCTGGTTTCCCCGGGAAGAATAACCTCGTCCACAAAGCCCTTTTTCTCTGCAATATCAGGATTTAAAAAGCTGGCTTCATATTCTGCTCTGAGGCGTTCCATTTCCTGCTTCGGCTGACTGGAGCCGGCGAGCTGTTTCTTATATAAAATACCCACAGCCCCCTCCGCACCCATGACAGCAATCTCGGCAATGGGCCAGGCGTAGACCAGATCCGCGCCCATGGTCTTGCTGTTCATGGCAATATAAGCGCCGCCGTATGCTTTTCGCATGATTAACGTAATCTTAGGTACTATAGCTTCAGAATAGGCATACAGTATCTTGGCTCCATGGCGGATAATACCCTTCTGTTCCTGTTCCTTTCCCGGGAAAAAGGCAGGGACATCCACCAGCGTCAGCAGCGGAATATGGAAACAGTCGCAGAAACGGATAAAGCGTGCAATCTTATCGGAGGAGTCACAGTCCAAAGATCCCCCAAGCCACAGCGGCTGGTTCGCCACTACTCCGATTACCTGCCGGTTCAGGTAGGCAAAGCCTGTAATGGCATTTTTGGCAAAATGCTTCTGAATTTCAAAAAATGGAACATCATCCGTCAGATAATCGATCACCTGATGCATATCATAGGCTTTTCGGCTGTTGTCCGGCACGATTTCTTCCAACGGCCGTGTATGGTAGCGTTCCAGCACATCGTTGGAAGAAAACAGGGATGGCGGAAGCTCCGTATGATTTGCCGGAAGATAGGAGAGGAGAGTCCGGATACCCAGAAGACAGGACACCTCATCATCGTACAGGGCATGGACTACACCGCTGGTGGTGCTGTGCATATCGGCACCTCCCAGCTCTTCCAGTGTGGGACGGCTGCCCAGAACGGATTCGACTACCGCCGGGCCGGTTATGAACATTTTGCTGGTGTTTTTTACACAGAAAATGAAATCACACAGGGCCGGAGAGTAGCAGGCACCGCCGGAGCAGGGCCCCAGAATAGCGCAGATCTGAGGGATGACGCCGGAAGCTTTGACATGACGCTGGAAAATCTCGCCATAGCCGCTCAGGGCATTGATTCCTTCTTCAATCCGTGCGCCGCCGCTGTCATTGAGAAAGAGGATCGGCAGCTTCATCGTCAGCGCCAGATCCTGCAGGGCGGCTATTTTTTTGGCGTGGGCCACACCCAGTGTGCCGCCGATCACAGTAAAATCCTCAGCGGCGATGCATACCCTGCGCCCCTGAACCATTCCCCAGCCGGTGATTACCCCGTCTCCCGGATAAATTCTGCCCTTGCCAAAAGAAGAGGCGGAAGCATCGGTTTCCATGCAGCCATTCAGCTCGGTAAACGAATTTTCATCCAGAAGATAATATATCCGCTCCAGAGCAGTCAGCTTGCCTTTATTATGCTGCTGTTCAATTTTATCCGTACCTCCGCCGGCGGCATGAAGGATACGTTGTTTTTTTAGTTTTTCAATTTTTTCGTTCCACATAAGTTCCATTCCATTTTATTTCCATATTTTTCATAAATGTTAAATCTGGTTAAGAAAAAATTAATTCTAATGTAATATAACATGGAGGAAAAAAAGATTCAAGGATTTTCACTCAGATTTTATGAAAGAACTGTGAACACAGTAAAATAAATATAAAAAAATCATCTGGACTTAAATTGGAACAGGGAGTAAAATAGTACGGAATATGCATTATCGGCTCATTTGTCGGGGACAAAATTGGGATGGGCTGATGTTCAAAGCGGGAGGGCAATATGTACTTATTTTTAATGGCAATATGGATTATTTTAAATGGAAGAATTACCCTGGAAGTACTGGCTTTCGGTCTGGTGATTTCGGCGGCGCTTTACTGGTTCATCTGTAAATTCATGGATTATGGAATCGGGAAGGATATACGGATACTGGATCAGATCTTTTCCATTATCCGGTACGCTTTTGTACTTGTGCTGGAAATCATCAAGGCGAACCTGGCCGTGATCCATTTAATTATCTCGGGAAAAGATCAGATCGAACCGGCACTGGTCAGCTTTCGGACAGATCTTAAGACCGATACTGCAAAGGCATTTATGGCCAATGCCATTACATTGACTCCGGGAACGATCACGGTTACGCTCACCGAAGATGAATATGTGGTGCATTGCCTGGATAAGGATCTGGCTTACGGCATGAATGATACGGTAATCAGCCGGATGCTGATAGATATGGAAGAAAAAAGCACGGCCGGAATGCCGGAGGATACACCAAAACATACGACAGAAGAAACAGGACAGTCCGGACAGCGGCTGAAAAATGAGTCCGGAAAAAGCCGGAAAGGAAGGAAGAAATGAACAGAGTAGATACGGGGATTTCCGCTTTAAATACAGCATATCATGTGGTCTTCATAGCAGCACTGCTTTTTCTGGCGCTGATGCTGGTGCTCTGCCTGATCCGTGCAATTTTGGGGCCCAGGATCGCAGACCGTCTGGTGGCAGTGAATATGATGGGAACTATGGTTATGGTAATCATCGCCATCCTTGCGATTATGATGCAGGAGGGCTATCTGGTGGATATCTGCCTGATCTATGCCATGATCAGCTTTCTGGCGGTGATTGTTCTTTCCAAGGTTTATATGGGCGTATATCTTTCCCAAAAGAGAAAAAAGGAGGAAAAAGAAGATGGCAGTCATTGAGTGGATCCGCTTTTTTGCAGGAACGGTATTTCTGCTGCTCGGTCTTGGTATTTTTATCATAGAGATGGCAGGAGTCTTTCGGTTTAAATATGTGCTGAACCGGATGCATGCAGCCGCCATGGGAGATACCCTTGGCATTGGTGCGTCTCTGATCGGACTGATGATCATGAGCGGTTTTAATTTCGTCACGTTAAAGCTGTTCTTAATTATTCTTTTTCTCTGGTTTTCTTCTCCGGTATCTTCCCATCTGATCGCAAGACTGGAAGTCACCACCAATGAAGAACTGACAGAGCAGTGTCAGATCATCAGCCTTGAAAAACTGGAAGCGGAGAGAGCTTCCAAAGCAGAAGAGGGGGCAGAGGAAAAATGAGACTTTTTACTTACATATTGATGGGCTTTTTGATTGTCTGTGCAGTGTCGGTCAGCTTTTCCAAAAATCTGCTGAATTCTATCCTCATATATATGTCTTACAGCCTGGTGATGTCGCTCATCTGGATTATTCTGGAATCTCCGGATCTGGCAATCACGGAGGCCGCGGTAGGAGCAGGGGTGACCACGGTGCTGTTTTTTGTTACGCTGAAAAAGATACAGGCTATGGTAAATTCAGATAAGAAAGAGGACGAGGACGATGAGCAGAAAGAGAAGTGAAAAAGAGTACCAAAAGACGGCAGAGTTTCATTTCAGAAGATGGCTGGAAGGAAGTAAGGATCCGTTTTTAGATACGGTTGAGCTAAAGCCTCAGAAAAAATTTGCGGAAGAGGATGCAGTCACGAAAAAACGCCAGCAGGAACTCAATGAACTTCGTCTGGCACTTTATGATAAAAATAAAAACCGGGTGGTGAAGGGATTCGAAGTGCTGTATAAGATCTGCAGTCCATTGTTCTGCATTCTGATCATCGGCGCTCTTCTGATCGCAGTTTCTTTTCTGCCTCCGGAAGGAAATGCATCCAATCCGGTCAACAACGAGGTGGAGGCCAGATACCTGGAAGCGGGTCTGCAGGAGACGGGAGCGGTCAACTCTGTGGCCGGCATGATCTTGAATTACCGTGCATTTGATACCTTCGGAGAGACCAATGTGCTGTACATTGCCACCTGCTGTGTCATGATTTTGCTGCTGGTGGAGGATGACAAGATACGAAATAAGCTTCAGTTAAATGACCGGGAGTTTGAACCCAGAAATGATGTGATACTGCAAAAGGTAGCCATGCTTCTGGTGCCCATCGTATTTATGTTCGGTATCTATGTCATGCTGAACGGACATCTGGGGCCGGGGGGCGGCTTTGCAGGAGGCGCTATGGTGGGAGCCGGGCTGATCTTATACGTCAGCGCCTACGGCACCAAAAAAACACAGCGCTTTTTCAATGAAAAAATATATACCGTGATCAAGGTGACAGCCCTGTGCCTTTATGGACTGCTCATGGTTTATTTTTATTATACGGGTGCCAATGGGCTGGATAATCACATTCCGCTGGGAATTCCGGGGAATATCTTAAGCTCCGGGCTGATTTTGCCGATTAATGTACTGGTGGGCACGGAAGTGGCCTGCACCATGTATGCGTTTTATGCACTGTTTCGAAGGGGGGACGTCTGAGATGGGAGGCAATTTATTAACAAACTATGGGGAAGCAGTTGCGATGATACTGTTTGGAATCGGATGCTCCAATCTGCTTTTGCAGAAGAACCTGATTAAGAAAATTATCGGCCTGAATATTATGGACACGGCCATTTATCTGTTTCTGGCGGAAAAAGGTTATATTGCCAATAAGATGGCACCGATCATTACGAACGGAGTGCAGGATGCATCTGCGTATATCAATCCCATTCCAAGCGGTCTGGTGCTGACCGGAATTGTGGTTTCCGTATCGGTGACAGCGCTGATGCTGTCATTGACCATCCGTCTGTATCAGCGGTACCATACCCTGGATATGGATGAAATCTCCGTCATGATCAAGAAGGAGGGCAAGTAAATGCTGGATTTTGTTCAGAATTTTCCCTGCTTTTCTATTTTGTTGTGTATGTTTGCCGGAATTATCAGCTCCGCATTAAACGGGAAGAGCGCAAAGCTGCTGAACCGGTGTGTGCTGATTTTGATTACGGTTATGTCAGCCGTTCTGCTGGTCTATCTGGTGGGAAAGGGAGAAAGCTTTGTCTATGTGGCGGGATCCTTTCCGGCACCCTGGGGCAATGAACTGCGGGCCGGTGTGCTGGAAGCGGGCATGGCGCTGTTTTTCTGCATTATCATGCTGCTGTCTCTGCTGGGCGGCGGTTACAAGCTGGATCTGGAGCTGGAGCATGGCAAAGAAAAACTGTATTATATCATGATCAATCTGCTGATGAGTTCTCTGCTGGCTCTGATTTATACCAATGATATGTTTACCGCCTATGTTTTCGTGGAGATCAATACCATTTCCGCCTGCGGCCTGATTATGATACGGCAGTGGGGCAGGACCATTGAGGCGGCCACCAGATATATGATCATGAGTCTGTTAGGTTCCGGTCTTTTGCTGATGGGACTTGTGTTCCTCTACGGCATTACCGGACATCTGCTGATGAGCAATATTCATACTCAGGTGGTGCAGATTGCTGCTACGGAAACCTACCGGGTTCCGCTGATGGTGACGATCGCGCTGATCTGTGTGGGGCTTGCGATCAAAAGTGCACTGTTTCCGTTTCACAACTGGCTGCCGGATGCCTATGGCTATTCTACGGTATCTTCAGCGGCGATTTTATCCTCACTTGTTTCCAAGGGGTACATTTTTCTGCTGATCAAGATCATTTACCGTGTTATCGGTTTCAACATCATACAGGACAGCAAGGTGATCAATATTTTGTTTGTCTTCGGTCTGGCGGGCATGATCTTCGGTTCACTCAGTGCAATGAAGGAAAAGGATATCCGCCGGATGATCGCTTACTCCTCCGTGGCTCAGATCGGCTATATCTATATGGGATTTGGCCTGGGAACCACGGCAGGAATGATCGCCAGTATTTTTCATATTATTTCCCACGCGGCCAGCAAATCTCTTTTATTCGTATCGGCGGCGGGATTGTCGGATGTGTCGGGAGACAGTACGGACTTTTTTGATCTGACCGGGGCGGCATACCGGAACAAGGCGGCCGGGGCTGCTTTTACGGTGGGTTCCTTATCCATGGTGGGTCTGCCCCTCTTTGCGGGCTTTATTTCCAAGCTGCTGTTTGCCCAGGCGGCAGCCATCAGCAGCAGTTGGAAAATGCTGCCCACACTGGTGGTTCTGGCGCTCAGCACTATTTTGAATGCAATTTACTTTATGAAAACGGTGGTGCGTATCTATACACCGGTAAAATGGAATGCGGTTCTTCACAGTAAGGTAACCATCAAAGACAATCCGGTTACGGCATTTGCGCTGTTTTTATTTATTGTATTAAATATACTGCTTGGCATGTGCTCACAGCCGGTCATGAATTTGATCAATTCCGGCCTTCACATGTTTGCTTAGGAGGGAAAAAGAAAATGAAAGAATGTATGATTGCTGCTATATTTTTCCCCATATTGTCCGGAGTGCTGCTGCTGATTTCCTCTTTACGCGATAAAATGCGGACGGATCGAAAACGGGTTTTGACCTATGTGGGGGCTGCATTTTTGCTGACGGCTCTGCTGGTGGTGGTGACGGTGCTTGGGACAGGAGAGAAGAGCGTTACGTTATTCTGGCTGATGAAAGACATTCCGGTTTATTTTTCTCTGGATCGTCTGGGAAGCCTGTTTGTCATCGTCATCACCATTGTGTGGGTATCGGCAGGCTTTTTTTCCTTCGAATATATGAAGCACGAAGGAAAAGAAAAGCGCTTTTTTGGTTTTTATCTGGTGACCTTCGGTGTGCTGATTGCGCTGTGCTGCTCCGGCAACCTGGTTACCATGTACTTATTCTATGAACTGATGACGCTGGCTTCCATGCCGTTGGTTTTACATAATGAATCCAAACCTGCCATCATGGCGGCGCTGAAATATCTCTTCTATTCCATGTTGGGCGCTTATCTTTCTCTGTTTGGCATCTTTGTTCTGTATCATTACAGCAGTGACCTGACCTTTACGGCAGGCGGTTTTCTGGGGGCGATGGCAGCAGGACCGGAAGCGCTGCTTTTGATCGCCCTGTTTTGCATGGTCCTGGGGTTTGGCGTCAAGGCCGGGATGTTTCCCATGCACGCGTGGCTGCCCACAGCTCATCCGGTGGCGCCTTCGCCGGCTTCGGCAGTACTGTCCAGCACAATTGTAAAAGCCGGTGTGCTGGCACTGATCCGGGTGATCTATTATGTGGCAGGTCCATCCCTGCTGGCAGGCACCTGGGTGCAGTATGCCTGGATGATTTTGTCGCTGATTACCGTATTTATGGGTTCTATGCTGGCTTACCGGGAAAAGGTGTTCAAAAAAAGGCTGGCTTACTCTACCGTCAGCCAGGTTTCTTATATTTTATTCGGTCTGTCTCTGATGAATTCGGCGGCAATGACAGGAGCTCTGCTCCATGTGGTGTTTCACGCATTTATTAAATGCACTCTGTTTTTAACTGCCGGGGTGATCATTTACAAGACAGGAAAAACCAATGTGGATGATTTTAGGGGGATTGGAAAGGAAATGCCGGTTACGATCTGGTGCTATACCTTTGCGTCTCTAGGACTGATCGGCATTCCGCCGGCCAGTGGTTTTATCAGCAAATGGTATCTGGCGCAGGGGGCATTGACCTCCGGGCTTTCTGTTTTTTCCTGGCTGGGACCGGTGGTGCTGCTGGTGAGCGCGCTGCTGACGGCCGGGTATCTGCTTCCGGTCACGATGAAGGGATTTTTGCCCGGAGCGGATTATGACTACGGGGCGCTGCAGAAAAAAGAACCGTCCCTGTGGATGCTGATTCCGCTGATCGTGCTTACGGTTCTTTCCGTTGGTCTTGGCGTGATCCCGGGGCCGCTGACTGATTTCATCCGCCAGATTGCGGCGGGACTGATGTAGAAAGGAGGAATCACAAATGAATGAAGTAATTTTATTTTTGGTAGTATTGCTGCCGGTGATTGGCGGAATTCTGATTCCCCTTCTGCCTTATAAGAACCGGAAACAGATGATGGTCTATATCGAAGTGATCGTGCTGCTGACATCCGCTGCCGCATTTTATATGCTGTTTCACAGACCGTCCAGGGGCTTCACGCTGATTTATTTTACCGGAAATCTGACCATACGGTTCCATCTGGATGGCCTTGGCTGTGTATTTGTGGGACTGCTTGCCTCTCTGTGGCCGCTGGCTACCCTGTATGCATTTGAATACATGACAAAAGAGGGACATGAAAAAATATTCTTTATGTTTTATACCATCACTTATGGTGTTACGCTGGGAATTGCCCTGTCGGACAATATTCTGACCCTGTACTGTTTTTATGAAATGCTTACACTGGTCACGCTGCCTCTGGTGATGCATACGCTGAGCAGAGAAGCGATCCTGGCCAGCCGGAAATATCTGTATTATTCTCTTGGAGGCGCGGCATTTTCCTTTATCGGAATGGTATTTATTATCAGCTTCGGCACTTCTTCCCAGTTCCTGCTGGGTGGTGTGATGGATCCGGTGAAGATCGGAAACCGCCAGAATCTGCTGTACCTGGTCTATGTGCTCACCTTCTTTGGATTTGGCGTGAAAGCGGCCGTTTGCCCCTTTAATTCATGGCTTCCGGATGCCGGTGTGGCACCCACACCGGTCACCGCGCTGCTGCATGCAGTGGCAGTGGTCAAATCCGGTGCATTTGCGATCATGCGGGTTACCTTCTACAGCTTTGGAACAGGCTTTCTAAGAGGGAGCTGGGCTCAGTATGTGACCATGGCGGCGGCTGTGATTACCATTGTCTATGGCTGCAGCATTGCGCTGAAGGAAACCCACCTTAAGCGGCGGCTGGCTTATTCCACCATCAGTAATCTGTCCTATATCCTGTTTGGAGTGACGATCATGACACCCCTGGGGCTGGTGGGAGCGCTGTGTCATCTGATCTTTCATGCAGTGATCAAAATCTGCGCGTTTTTCTGTGCAGGTGCGGTCATCCACCAGACAGAACGGAATTATATCAATGAACTGGATGGACTGGGCCGGAAAATGCCGAAGGTATTTATCGTCTTTACCATTTCAGGACTGGCTCTGATGGGAGTGCCCGGTCTGTGCGGATTTATCAGCAAATGGAACCTGGCAAAGGCGGCGTTATCCAGCGGAAATATGCTGGCGGTCGCAGGCGTTGGCTGTCTGCTGGTTTCCGCGATATTGACGGCAATCTATATGATGAGCACCTCTGTGCGGGCATTTTTTCCGGGAAAGGATTTTGACTACAGCACATTAAAGGATGCAAGGGATCCCAACTGGATGATGCTGCTGCCGCTGGTGCTGTTTGTGATCGCCATGGTCATTTTTGGACTGCATTCAGCGCCCCTGGTTTCCTGGTTCACAGATATCGCAAATGGCGTATTTAAATAGGAGGGAACGAGATGAATTCAAATTATAGTTTGCTGTTTCTTATATTTTTTCCCATGCTCGGCGCCCTCGTAACTTACGGGATTGGAAGAAAAAATAAAAGAGCCAGAGATTTTTCCGCAGACCTTGTGGTAGTCGTGGAATTTCTGGTGATGCTGTCTCTTGCACTGCAGAAGGGAAGCATGGAAGGACTGAGCGTGCCCGGAGTCTGCGGCATGGGGCTGAATTTTACCCTGGATGGCTTCCGGAAGCTGTATGGTCTGGTCATTGCTCTGATGTGGATGATGACCACCATTTTTTCCAGAGAATATTTCATCCATTACCGCAATCGCAACCGGTATTACCTGTTCAATCTGCTGACACTGGGCGCTACGATGGGCGTGTTCTTATCCAGTGACCTGTATACCACCTTTATTTTCTTTGAGATGATGTCCTTTACCTCTTACGTCTGGGTGGCACAGGATGAAAAAAAACCTTCTCTGCGGGCGGCGGAGACGTATCTGGCGGTGGCTGTGATCGGCGGTCTGGTGATGCTGATGGGGATTTTCCTTTTGTATGCCCAGATCGGTACGCTGAATATGGCAGATCTGGCAGCGGCCTGCGGGGCCAGCCGGAATAAACCGCTTTTGTATGCGGCCGGCGTGTGCATGGCATTCGGTTTTGGAGCGAAAGCGGGTGCATTTCCGCTGCATATCTGGCTCCCCAAGGCGCATCCGGTGGCACCGGCACCGGCATCGGCGCTGCTGTCCGGTATCCTGACCAAGTCCGGAATCTTTGGCATTCTGGTAATTAGCTGCAATATGTTTTACGGAGATGGGAACTGGGGACGGTTCCTTCTGGTCATTGGATTGATCACCATGGCCGGAGGAGCTGTTCTGGCTGTATTTTCCGTAGATTTGAAAAGAACCCTGGCCTGCTCCTCCATGTCCCAGATCGGATTTATCCTTACGGGAATCGCTATGATGTGCCTGCTGGGAGAGGAAAATGCTCTGGCGGCCAGAGGCACTCTGCTTCACATGGTCAATCACTCTCTGATCAAGCTGGTGCTGTTTCTGTGTGCCGGAGTGGTCTATATGAATCTTCACAAACTGAATTTAAACGATATCCGGGGCTTTGGCAGAAAGAAACCGCTGCTGAATTTTGTGTTTTTGATGGGTGCCCTGAGCATTGCCGGTGTTCCGCTGTTTTCAGGATATATCAGCAAGACACTGCTGCATGAGAGCATCCTTGAATATTCTGCTTCCGGGCTGTTCAAAGCGGCGGAATGGATTTTCCTGTGCAGCGGCGGCCTGACCGCAGCGTATATGACAAAGCTGTATCTGGCTCTGTTTGTGGAGAAAAATGCGGATGCGAAGCTTCAGCAGAGATTTGATTCCATGAAGCACTATATGAATACGGAGAGCGCATTTGCCCTGACGGTCAGTGCGGTGCTGCTGCCTTTGATGGGAATCTGGCCCCATCAGACCATGGATCAGTTGGCACAGGGCGGACTGGAATTTCTTCGCGGGGCAGAACTGGAAGAGAGCATTTCCTATTTCAGCTTTGGAAATCTGAAGGGAGGATTGATTTCCCTCTCTATCGGAGCCGTGGTTTATCTGGGGCTGATCCGTCCTCTGCTGATGAGCAGAAGAACCGATGCGGCCAGTGGGGCTGCGGACACGGAAAATGGAGAAGAGATCCGTGAATATGTGGATCGCTGGCCGAAATGGCTGGATCTGGAGGAAGTGATTTACCGTCCGCTGCTGCTGCGCCTCCTGCCATTTGTGTTCGGAGTGATCTGCCGCGCATTGGACAGCCTGGTGGATACCATTATTGTGATATTGAGAAAGACGGTATACCGGGATAAGGGAATCCCATATGAACTCCCGGAAGGAAATCTGTTTACAAAGGCGGTGGGCAGTATTTTAAATGGATGCGCCTTTCTGCTGAATAAAACCTTCCGGAAACGCAATCCGATCACAAGGGATTATGTGCATCAGCTTGCCATGGTCAAGGCGGCGCTGGCGGAGAGCAATACGCTGATCGGGCGGAGCCTGTCATTTGGACTGCTGCTGTTTGCGATGGGGCTGCTGGCTACGCTGGTGTATCTGCTGACAGGAGCGCTTTAAATGAGGACGTCCGTAAACTTGAGGTGAAAACGGGTTGTAATTCCAATCTGATTGTGCTAATCTTAGGAAAGATTTTAAATTTCATAGAGAGCATTCGGTGTCGGATGCAGTGTCTGCTGCATCTGATGAAAAGGGAAACAGGTGAGAATCCTGTACGAACTCGTCACTGTATCCATAGGGAGCAAAAAAGCGCGGCAGCAGCCGTCAAAGCCACTGGGAAAGATTTTAGCTTCAGTCCATTTGCGCAGGCAGATTCTGGATGAGCTGATATTCCGGGAAGGCTGCAGAATGCGAAGAACTATAAGTCAGGAGACCTGCCAGATGCTGTACGGAAGCGTAAGCTTCAAACCACGAGTAACTGGTCGTATTTACTGAGAAAATTCAGAGCTTGTTCTTAGTATGCCCTTTTACCATTGGTAGAAGGGCATTTCTTGTCGGATTTTCTATGGAAACGTGACATGCAGCGTCAGCCCATTTGCCGCAGGCAGATTTAAAATGGACTGATGCTCAAAGCTTAAGGAGAGAAAAAATGAAGCATTTGAAGAGGATAGCAGCGGAAGCCTTATTTTTGATGATGATGGGAAGCCTGTCAGCGGGATGCTATGGAGAAAATGCATCGAAAGCAGATCAGGAACAGACATTGGCGGACGGCATTTATCAGGCGGAGGTGACACTGAGCGGAGGCTCCGGAAGAGCCGGCATTGAATCTCCGGTAAAGCTGACCGCAGAAAATGGGCAGATTACGGCAGATATTATCTGGAGCAGTTCTTATTATGACTATATGCTGGTGGACGGCGAAAAATATGAAGCGGTAAATACGGAGGGCAGCTCAGAGTTTTTGATTCCGGTTCTGGGATTTGATTATGAGATGCCTGTGACCGCGGATACAGTGGCCATGAGTACCCCCCATGAGATTGAATATACGCTGAACTTTGATTTTTCTTCGGTTGCGGAGTGGACGGATACGGCTGCCTCATCGAATGGTGAAGCAGTGCCGGATGCGGCGGCTGAAGAAAAAGAAAGCAGAGGAGCCGGAGCGGATGAGTCAGGGACAGAGATCCCAGGTCTGACTTTTGATCACACCATGCCGCTGAAATATGCTCAGAATTTTACTGTGGAATATTATCAGGGCGGATATGCATTGATTACGCTTCGGGAGGATGGACGTTTTCTGGTGGTGCCGGAGGGCATGAGCGCACCGGAAGGTCTGGATGAGGATATCGTGGTGCTGCAGCAGCCGATACAGAATATCTATCTGGTAGCCACATCCGCCATGGATTTTTTTGCATCTCTGGAGGGGATGGATTCCATCAGGCTGTCGGGCACCAGGGCAGACGGCTGGTATGTGGAAGAGGCCAGGGCAGCCATGGAAGCCGGTAAAATTCTTTATGCAGGAAAATACAACGCTCCGGATTATGAACAGATCGTGGCCCAGAACTGCGGCCTTTCTATTGAATCCACGATGATCTACCACACCCCGGAAGTGAAGGAAAAGCTGGAAGAGTTTGGTATTCCGGTGCTGGTGGAGCATTCCAGCTATGAAGCGCATCCTCTGGGAAGGGCTGAGTGGATCAAGCTGTATGGTGTGCTGCTGGGGAAAGAAGAACTGGCGGACACTCTGTTTGAGGCACAGACAGAAAAGCTGAGTGCGGTGGAGAGTCAGGAAAGTACCGGAAAGACGGTGGCTTTTTTCTACATCAGCTCCAACGGATATGTGAATGTGCGTAAATCAGGGGATTACGTGGCAAAGATGATCGAGCTGGCGGGAGGAAGTTATATTTTCCCGGATCTGGGCGAGGGAGACAATGCACTGTCTACCATGAATATGCAGATGGAGGATTTTTATGCAGGTGCAAAAGATGCGGACTTCATCATTTACAACAGTACCATTGACGGAGAATTGCAGAACATATCGGAGCTTTTGAAAAAGAGTGAACTGCTGGCCGGTTTTAAGGCGGTGAAGAATGGAAATGTATGGTGCACCACCCAGAATCTGTTTCAGAAGACAACGGGACTGGCGGATATGATCGTGGATATACATACCATGTTAAGCAGCGGGGATCCGGTGAATGAGCAGTATACTTATATGTACCATATGGCAGACTGAAAACCATATGGCGGACTGAAAAAACAGACCAGAATCACTATCTGGAAAACAAAGGAACGTGTGTGCGGTCACAGGATAAAGCAGAAATACAAAAGAGCAGCGGGAAAGGAAGAAAATGGAGATGGCAGAAGAGAACTTAAATAAAAAAAGGCATACGAAATACCGGTATTACGGTTCCTTTCTGATTCTGGCACTGCTGCTGGTGATTTTGTTTTTATGGAATATTAATTCCGGCAGCATTTCCATTTCGGTGCCGGAGATCTTCCGGATTATTTTTCAGCAAAAGGGAGAGGAAACGGCCATGAATATTATCTGGCAGATCCGGCTTCCCCGTATCCTGTCCGCAATCCTGCTGGGCGGGGCGCTGTCCGTTTCCGGATTTCTGCTCCAGACCTTCTTTCATAATCCGATTGCAGGCCCCTTTGTGCTGGGAATTTCCTCCGGAGCCAAGCTGGTGGTGGCGCTGGTTATGATCTTTTTGCTGGGACGGGGATGGACGGTCAGCTCCTGGGCACTGATTCTGGCCGCTTTCCTGGGCTCGATGGTATCCATGGGATTTGTGCTGCTGGTATCTAAAAAGGTGCATCAGATGTCCATGCTGGTGATCAGCGGAGTTATGATCGGCTATATCTGCTCTGCAATTACGGATTTTGTGGTCACCTTTGCAGATGATTCGAATATTGTAAATCTTCATAACTGGTCCCTGGGGAGTTTCTCCGGAATGACCTGGGAGAATGTGGAGGTAATGGCCATGATTGTGCTGGCCGGAGTGATCGCAGCTTTTTTTCTCTCAAAGCCCATGGGGGCATTTCAACTGGGGGAGGCGTATGCTCAGAATATGGGAGTCAACGTCGCCCTGTTCCGGGTAATGCTGATCCTGCTTTCCAGCATTTTATCTGCCTGCGTCACCGCCTTTGCCGGACCCATCTCCTTTGTGGGAATTGCGGTTCCCCATCTGGTGAAAAGTATATTAAAAACAGCGAAGCCGCTGCTGGTCATTCCTGCCTGCTTCCTGGGCGGAGCCGTGTTCTGCCTGTTCTGCGATATGATCGCAAGGACGGTATTTGCACCGTCGGAATTGAGCATCAGCTCCGTGACCGCAGTATTTGGCGCACCCGTGGTGATTTTTATCATGATAAAACGTCAGAAATTAAACTGACATGCAGCGTCAGTCCATTTGCCGGAGGCAAATTCAGGATGGACTGATGTTCAAATAAAGGATAAAAAGATGAAAAACAAATGTTATTTTTATACTGATAAAATGACGGTGGGGTATGATGGAAAGCCGCTCATAAAAGAAATTAAAATAGAACTGCTGCGGGGACAGATCCTTACGCTGATCGGTCCAAACGGTGCCGGCAAATCCACTATTTTAAAAAGTATCACGAAACAATTAAAAATTCTGGGAGGCTGTGTCTATCTGGATCAGAAACAGATGAAGGAACTGTCCGGAAAGGAGACCGCCAGAAAGATGGCAGTGGTCCTTACTGACCGGATGAAGCCGGAGCTGATGACCTGTGAGGATGTGGTGGCGGCAGGCCGCTATCCCTATACCGGAAGCCTGGGGATCTTAAATGAGGAGGACCGGGCGAAAACAAGAGAGGCCCTGGAACTGGTGCAGGCTCTAGAGCTGGCTGACCGGGATTTTTCGGCAATCAGTGACGGTCAGAAGCAGCGGATCCTTCTGGCGAGAGCGATCTGCCAGGAGCCGGAGATGATTGTGCTGGACGAGCCCACCTCATTCCTGGATATTCGCCACAAGCTGGAATTTCTCAGCATCTTAAAAAAACTGGTGCGGGAAAGACAGGTCGCGGTGGTGATGTCGCTTCATGAACTGGATCTGGCCCAGAAAATATCGGATCTGATCATCTGCATTAAGGGCGAATACGTGGACAAAAGCGGAACTCCGGAAGAAATCTTTACGGACGATTATATCAGCAGCCTGTATGAAATCAAAAAAGGAAGCTATCATTCGAATTTCGGATGCGTGGAGCTTCCGGCTCCTTCGGGAAAACCGGAGGTGTTCGTGATCGCGGGGGGCGGCAGCGGCATTTCCTGTTACCGCCGTCTGCAAAGAGAGGGAATTCCCTTTATTACCGGTGTCCTGCATGAAAATGATATTGATTATGAAGCGGCCAGAACTCTGGCCTGTGAAGTTATCGCAGAGAGTGCTTTCGAGCCGGTCAGTGAGGCACATTATATCGCCGCTCTTGAAAAAATGAAGCAGTGCAGAGAAGTAAAATGCTGTCTGGATCATTTCGGGACAGGGAATGCGGCGAATCAAAGGCTTCTGGCGGAGGCGGAAAAACAGGGGAAATTAATATAGCGCATGGAATTCAAATGTGCTATTATATTCGGAGCATAACCCAGAGAAAACCTGACATGCAGCGTCAGCCTATTTGCCGCAGGAAAATTTCAGGATGGGCAGATGTTCCAGATAATAAGGCCGGGCGGCCATAATTTTGATAAAAGATAAAAGGCGGTTTTAATATGAGTATACAAATGGCAGGAATTGATCACAGCAGAGCAGGGATTGATGTAAGGAGCATATTTTCTTTTACAAAGAAAAATATGGAAGCTGCGTTCGAAGACTGGAAAACCAGAGAGGAGATAGAAGGCTGCGTCCTGCTGTCTACCTGCAACCGGATGGAGCTGTGGGTGAGCACGAAGAACGGGTGCAGCTTGTCACTGGTGGATGAATTATGTGAAAAAAAGGGAGCTCTTCCGGAAACATACAGACCATATTTTGCAGAACGGGAGGGCAGGGAGGCAGTGGAGCATCTGTTCCGGCTGGCCGGCGGTCTGGAGTCCCGTATCCTGGGAGAGGATCAGATTATCACACAGGTAAAAGAGGCATTGGCATTTGCCAGAGAGCAGTATATGGCAGACAAGGTTCTGGAAGTGCTGTTTCGCCTGGCAGTGACTGCCGGAAAAAAAGTGAAGACGGAGGTGACGCTGTCCACAGCCAGCCAGTCCGTGATCCATCAGGCGATCGAGGTGCTTCACAGGGAAGGCTATGAGGTATCGGGCAAGAAATGCATGGTGATCGGCAACGGTGCCATGGGAAGGCTGACCGCCTCCACCCTGCAGAATCAGGGAGCCGATGTGACCGTGACGGTACGCCAGTACCGCAGTGGTCTGGTGGATATTCCGGAAAACTGCAAACGGATCAATTATGGGGACCGGATGGAACTGTTTCGCCAGTGTGACTTGGTGGTGAGCGCTACCTCCAGCCCCAATTATACGATAAAGACCCAGCAGGTACAGGAAATACAGGTGGATCACCCGGTGCTGATCATTGATCTGGCGGTGCCCAGGGATGTGGAAGCCACGGTAGCAAAGCTGCCCAATATGACCGTCTATGACATTGACTACTTTCAGGTGGATATTCAGAATGCAAGGGTAAAGGAGAACATCGCCAGAGCCGAAGAAATTCTGCAAAAGCAGCAGGAAGAGTTTTACGACTGGTATGAATGCCGGAATGTGGTTCCCAGGATTCAGCGGATTAAGGAAAGCGCTGCAAGGGATCTGGAGCTTCGTTTGACAAAGGTTCTTAGAAATCTTCCGCTGGAGATGGGAGACAGCGACAACCTCGGGGAACAGATTGACACAGCGGCGGTGAAGATGATGAATAAGCTGCTGTTTGGACTGCGGGATGAAGTGTCAGGTGACGCTTTTCGGGAATGTCTGCAGGCGATGGAGCGTATTTTTGGAACAGAGGAAATTCACTGTGAAAAGGTGAGGATTGGAAGCTATGAATAAAAAAGTGATAATCGGAAGCAGAGAGAGCCGGCTGGCAGTCATTCAAAGCCGGATGGTACAGGAATATATCAAAGAGAAGCATCCGGGGATGGAAGTGGAGCTTCTGACCATGAAGACTACCGGGGATAAGATCCTGGACCGGACTCTGGATAAAATCGGCGGAAAAGGACTGTTTGTCAAAGAACTGGATCAGGCTCTGCTGGAGGGGCGCAGTCTGCTGTCCGTGCATAGCCTGAAGGATATGCCAATGGAGCTGCCAAAGGAACTTCCTGTGATCGCGTACTCGAAAAGAGAGGATCCAAGGGATGTGCTGGTTTTGCCAAAGGGCACGGAGAAAAGAGATGAGAGCCTTCCCATCGGATCTTCCAGTCTGCGCCGGATCCTGCAGTTGAAGGAACTGTTTCCAAATGCTGAATTTCTGCCGGTGAGGGGAAATCTTCAAACACGGCTGAGAAAGCTGGATGAGGGACAGTATGGCGCATTGGTGCTGGCGGCGGCGGGATTGAAGCGGCTGGGCATGGAAGAGCGGATCAGCCGCTATTTTTCGGTGGAAGAGGTGATTCCGGCAGCCGGTCAGGGAATCTTATCCGTCCAGGGACGTCTGGGAGAGCAGTATGATTTCCTGGCAGGCTGGCAGGATGAGGACAGCCGGTGCGCGGCACTGGCAGAGCGGGCCTTTGTGCGGGCATTGGATGGAGGCTGCAGCTCTCCGGTGGCGGCTCATGCCGTGATCGATGGAGATACCGTGAAGCTGACCGGTCTGTACTGCGAAGAAGAGACCGGAGCCTGGCAAAAGGGCAGCCTGCTAGGAAGCAGGGAAGAGGCGGAGAAGCTGGGAATGAAGCTGGCAGAGATGCTCAGATACGAGGCAGAGAATGACAGAAAGGAATAGAGCGGAGATGACAGGAAAAGTATGGCTTGTAGGCGCCGGACCGGGGGATCCCGGCTTATTCACGCTAAAGGGAAAACAGGTGCTTGATCAGGCAGATGTGGTGGTATACGATGCGCTGGTAGGTCAGGGTGTTCTGGGCATGATCCCTTCTGCGGCAAAAAAGATCAATGTGGGAAAGCGGGCCAGCAATCATATCATGGCGCAGGAAGAAATCAACCGGGTGCTGCTGGAGGAAGCGATGCAGGGGCACAGAGTGGTGCGGCTGAAGGGGGGAGATCCCTTTCTGTTTGGCAGAGGCGGAGAAGAACTGGAGCTTTTGTGTGAGCATCAGATCCCCTTTGAAATCATTCCGGGCATCACCAGCGCGGTGGCAGTGCCTGCTTACAATGGAATACCGGTCACCCACAGAGATTTCTGCTCTTCGGTCCACATTGTGACAGGGCATAAGCGAAAAGGGGAACCCTACAACATTGATTTTGAAGCGCTGGTAAAGACAAAAGGGACTCTGGTATTTCTCATGGGAATCGGAGCCCTGGAGGACATCTGCACCGGACTGATGGAAGCCGGGATGCAGCCGGATATGCCTGCGGCGGTGCTGCAGCAGGGAACCACCTCCGGGCAGAAGCGCATTGTAGCCACCATAAGCACCTTAAAAGAAGAAACGGAGCGTCAGGGAGTGGAGACTCCGGCGATTATTGTGGTGGGGCAGGTGTGTATCCTGGCCGATAAATTCGGCTGGTATGAAAAAAAGCCCCTGGCAGGTTCCAAGATTCTGGTGACCAGACCGAAAGAACTGATTTCCGCCATGTCTGAGCGGCTGAGGGAACAGGGGGCTGAGGTATTGGAGCTTCCGGCCATCCGCACGGAGGCCATAGAACCCAATCCTGCGCTGGAGAACTGTCTGAAAAGGATAGAGAAATATGACTGGATCGTGTTTACCAGCCCCACCGGAGTCCGGATCTTTTTTGAGCAGATGAAGGGGAAATGCGATATCCGCAGGCTGGCGGGAGCCCGCTTTGCCGTGATCGGAAAGGGCACCGCAAAAGAGCTGGGAAAATGGAATATTTCCCCGGATCTGATGCCGGAGGTATTTGATGGACGAAATCTGGGGGCGGCGCTGGCGAAGGCGGCAAAGCCGGGAGAATGGATCCTGATTCCCAGAGCGGCTCTGGGAACGGAAGAATTGACGGAGGAACTGAAGCGGCAGGAAACGAAGCAACAGGAGCTGGAACGGCAGGAAACGAAGCAGCCGGAGCTGCAGCCGAAAAAATTGCAGATAGAAGATATCGCCACCTATGAGACCAGATACGAAGCTTCCGAACTGATTGATGAGCGGGCGGAAATCGAAGCCGGAAGGATTGATTATGCAGTATTTACCAGCGCATCTACGGTAAAAGGATTTGCAGAGGCAGCAGCCGGACTGGATTATTCCGCTGTCCGGGCGGTATGCATCGGAAAGCAGACGCAGGCGGCCGCAGAAAAACTGGGAATGCAGACCTGGGTGGCCAAAGAAGCCACCATGGATGCTGTGGCTGAACTTGTGGAGCATCTGGTGAGGAACGGATCAGGTTCTCTATGAAAAAGGGTTCAGATGATAATAGAACAGAGGAAAGGATGAATATCATGGAATTAGTGAAAAGACCGAGGAGAATCCGCGGAAGTGAGACATTGCGGAGGATGGTGCGGGAGACCAGAATGGATAAGGCCTCTTTGATTTATCCGATGTTTGTAATGGAGGGAAACGATATCCGGGAAGAAATTCCGTCTATGGAGGGACAGTACCGCTACAGTGTGGACTGCATGGGAGAGGAACTGGAGCAGCTTGTGAAGGCAGGTGTGAACAGTGTGATGCTGTTTGGCATTCCGGCGGTGAAGGATGAAGTGGGCAGCGGAGCATATGACGAAAACGGTATTGTCCAGAGAGCGCTTCGGGAGGCAAAAAAGAGCTTTCCGGATCTGTATCTGATTACCGATGTGTGCATGTGTGAATACACCTCCCACGGACACTGCGGTGTACTCTGCGGCCATTATGTGGACAATGATAAGACGCTGGAGCTGCTGGCAAAGACGGCTTTGTCCCATGTGGAGGCAGGTGCTGACATGGTGGCACCTTCGGATATGATGGATGGCCGGATCGCTGCAATTCGTCACATTCTGGATGAGAATGGTCACGTGGAGACACCGATCATGTCTTATGCGGTGAAATACGCCTCTGCATTTTACGGTCCGTTCCGGGATGCGGCAGGCAGCGCTCCTGCATTTGGTGACCGCAAAAGCTATCAGATGGATTTTCACAACCGCAGAGAAGGACTGAAGGAAGCACTTCTGGATGTGGAGGAAGGGGCGGATATCATTATGGTAAAGCCGGCCATGTCTTATCTGGATGTGGTCCGGGAAGTGGCGGATGCGATTACATTGCCGGTGGCATCCTACAGTGTCAGCGGAGAATATGCCATGGTAAAGGCGGCAGCGAAGATGGGCTGGATCGATGCAGAGAAGATCATCTGTGAAATGGCAGCTTCTGCATACCGGGCCGGCACGGATATCTATATCACCTATTTTGCAAAGGAACTGGCGAGATTCATGGATGAGGGGAGAATCGGATAATGACAAAATCAGAAGAGCTTTTTAAACGCGCAGTCAGATGCATTCCGGGCGGGGTAAACAGTCCGGTGCGCGCGTTTGGCGCGGTGGGGGAGACTCCCCGGTTTATTGTCAGTGCAAAAGGAGACCGGATCCTTGATGCGGACGGCAATTCCTATCTGGATTTTATCGGCTCCTGGGGCCCTATGATCCTTGGTCACAATCATCCCAAAGTGCTGGAGAGCGTAGTGCGGGCGGCGGGCAGCGGACTGAGCTTTGGCGCAGCTACAGAGATGGAAGTGATCATGGCAGAGCTGATCTGTGATATCGTGCCTTCCATTGAGATGGTCCGCATGGTAAATTCCGGTACGGAGGCCGTGATGAGCGCAGTCCGGACAGCGAGAGGATATACCGGAAGAAATAAAATCGTTAAATTTATGGGATGCTATCACGGCCATTCGGATGCCATGCTCGTAAAGGCGGGATCCGGTGTCATGACGCAGGGGATTCCGGACAGCGCCGGAGTACCGGCCGGCTGCACCGAAGATACCCTGTCTGCGGTCTACAATGATCTGGACAGCGTAGAGACTTTATTTGAAGGGAATCCGGATCAGATCGCGGCGGTCATCGTGGAGCCGGTGGGAGCGAATATGGGAGTGGTGCCTCCGGCGAAGGGATTTCTGGAAGGGCTGCGTGATCTGTGTACAAGATATGGCGCGCTGCTGATCTTTGACGAAGTGATCACGGGTTTTCGTCTGGCGCTGGATGGCGCCCAGGGATATTTTGGCGTGCGCCCGGATCTGACCACGTTTGGAAAAATCATTGGCGGAGGAATGCCGGTGGGAGCGTATGGCGGAAAGCGGGAGGTCATGTCTATGGTGGCTCCGGTGGGACCGGTGTATCAGGCAGGAACCCTCAGCGGAAATCCCGTAGCCATGGCAGCAGGAATCACACAGTTGTCTATTTTGAAGGAGAATCCGGACATTTACCGGAAGCTGAATGAGAACGGGGACTGGTTTTATTCTGAGATAGCAGGGATTTTGAAAGAAGGAAACAGGGAGTGCCAGGTAAATCACATTGGCTCCCTGGGCTGTGTCTTCTTCACAAAAGAGCCGGTGGTAAATTATGCTTCCGCCAAAACCTCCGATGTAAAAGAATATCGGAATTACTTTAAATTCATGCTGGAGCATGGAATTTATCTTGCACCGGCCCAGTTCGAAGCCATGTTCCTTTCGGCCGCTCATACCAGAGCGGACCTGGAAGAAGCGCTGGATGCAGTACGGGCTTACGTAAGAGAAAAATGATAATAAATACCCTCTTGACAGAAATGCGCCGGGAGGGTATATTATTAATCATAATATTATACAATATATAATATTGGAAAAGGATAAGGATGTGATGCAATGGTTTTTAATACAGGGGCTACTCTTCTGGATGCGATTGTTCTGTCTGTGGTTTCCAGCGAAGAGGAAGGGACTTACGGTTATCGGATTACCCAGGAGGTGCAGAATGTGCTGGATGTTTCCGATTCTACGCTGTATCCGGTGCTGCGCAGACTTCAGAAGGATGACTGCCTGACGGTATATGACAGGGAGTATGGTGGGCGTAACCGCCGCTACTACAAGCTGACCAATCAGGGATATGCACAGCTTGGAATGTACCGGACGGAATGGAAGAGCTATTCTTCGAAGATAACGGAAATATTGGCATCAGGGAGGCGTGGATTATGAGTAAAAAAGAATATCTGGACCGTCTGCAGGGGCTTTTGATGGGGATATCAGAAGAAGAGCGCAGTGCAGCTATGGAATATTACCGGGATTACCTGGAGGATGCCGGTCCCGAGGGTGAGCAGCGGGCGATGGAGCATCTGGGCAGTCCGGAAACCGTGGCTGCGGCGATCAAGGATGGTATCCAGGGAGACCGGGCCGCCGGATATACGACGGAGAGCGGCTATCACAGCGGGACAGAGGACAAGGACAGATACGCTGCCGGATCATGGAGCGGTGAGAAGTCCGGGGCAGAGGAGCCCAATGCAGGAAACGGATACAGAAACCAGGGCAGTGCATACAGATCGAATGAGGGCAGTGACAACGGATCAAGAAGAAAGAGACGTTTTGGAATTGGATGGATCATATTGATTTTCTTTGGTTTTCTCTGTTTGGGAATTCCGATTTTGTCTGTGGCAGGATCGATTTTCCTGGCGATCGTTGCAGTGATGGCGGCATTCAGTCTGGGAGGCTTCGCAGTATTTCTGGGACTGCTGATGGCAGGCGGTATTCTGGTGATAGTGGGAATTGCCAAATTTATGCTGCTGCCCGGCCTGGGCGCCATGCTGACAGGAGCCGGCCTGATCTGTCTTACCTTTGCATTGCTGGCACTGCTGGCGGCAGTCTGGATCTTTGGAAAGTTTATTCCGTGGCTTTGCCGTGGGATTGTCTGGGTTTTTCGCAGAATGTTCGGAACAGGAGGAGGTCATAGATGAAAACATTTACAAAGACGATATTAATCCTGTGTACACTGTTTCTGACCCTGGGAATTATATTCTGTGCAGCAGGCTGGAGCATGGGATACTATCCGGGCACTTATCTGAGGCAGTATCAGCAGCAGATAGAGGACGGAACGATTGAACTGGAGCATACCGAAGAATTTAAGAATATCCAATCCCTCAGCCTGTCAGTCGGGATGGCGGACTGCAAAATAGAGTCTTACAAAGGCAGCAAAATCCGGGTAGAGTCCAGTGACAATAATTACGTGGAGTGCGAAACGGACGGCAATACTCTGAACATTCAGTATGGACAGCGGATATCCGGAATTTCATGGCTGATACAGAATGAGCCGGGTGCCATCTGCATCTACATTCCGGAAAAGCTGCATTTGAAAAAGCTGTCCATAGAAGGCGGCGCAGGACAGATTGCAGCAGAAGGACTAAGCTGTGATGAACTGTCCCTGATCGGCGGTGCCGGCGCCTTTTCCTATCAGGGATCCGTAGAGCAGAATGTAGTGGTGGGATGCGGATTCGGGCAGGTACAGCTTAGGCTGGAAGGGAAGGCGAAGGATTTTGAGTATAGTCTTGACTGCGGTCTGGGTTCGGTCAAGGTGGAGAATGGTCCTTCGATTAACATGATCGGAGAATATGATACACACGGAAAAGCGGATAAACATATGGAGCTGCAATGCGGATTAGGCAGTATATCCGTTGGATTTGAAAATAAAATATGATAGGATGAGTTAATGTTCAGAATGGAGGAAAAAATTATGTCAAAAAAGATGTATAAATCAAAAAATGATAAAATGATATGTGGTGTATGCGGTGGAATAGCAGAGTATTTTGGAATTGATGCAACGATTGTCCGTTTGATTTTTGCATTCCTGGGGCTGGTTTCGGTAGGGGTTATTTTCTACATTATCGCAGCGATTGTAATGCCAAATCCGGAATATTGACCTGAGCTGCGGAGGGGATTGAGAATAACCGTTTTGACTGATCTTGGGGAAAGAGAACGACAGGGCTGTCACACAAAGAGAAAAGCAGAGTTTCTCTTTCGCGTGACAGCTTTTTTAATACCGGGATATCCGCCCGGGCCGGATAAAATACAATCAGCGGATGACACCTACGACGATCCCTACCTTTACCCACTTCATCATACTTGCTATATTTTCGGTATCAATAATATAGGTGCGGCCCCGGTCTGTGATGGGATAGAGCTCGGTATACCTCCCATTTTTGCGGATACGGCGGAAGATCATGCGGATATATCCTTCATCCCTCCAGACAAAGGCCCCAATGTCGCCATCGCCGGGATCTTCACGGCGCACCAGCAGAAGAGAACCCTTGTGATAAAAGGGATGAAGCGCATTATCAGGAAGACGGAAGGCACAGTACTCCATGCCGTACTGGAAGGTGCTGCGAAAAGAAATCTTCTGCATCTGGTCATAATCCAGTCCCTCCGTTTTTAAATAACGGGTTTCCAGTAAATAGCTGATCTTGTCATTAGTCAGGTCAACATAGGCAATATCTCTCTGTTCTTCACCGGAGTTGGATAACTGATCCAGCATATCCAAAATAGAAGCGATTACCTGACGGTTATAGGGAGTAGCCCGTCCCAGCCGTTTGTAGAGCTCCTGGTTTTCATTGTGGATACCTAAAAGCTCCGTGATCGAAGCGTGAGTTGCAGCAGCAATTCTGGTTACGGTATAGACATCGATCTTTTGTACGTTGCAGGCCATGATACGTTTCATTGTCATATAAGGAATGCCGCATTTTTCGGAAAATTTCGAAATCGACATATTTTGCTGGGAACAATACACTCCGATATAATCAGCAATATTTTTATTCATTTCCAGATTAGTCAAAAAAACGCCACCTTTCATCATTTTTGTTAAATTTCATTCGATTATTTTTAAAAACATTCGATAAATTGGGTCAAAAATTTTAGCAAAGTTGTGGTAAAACAATAAACAAGGACAAAAAAAATGTTCTTAATTGATTATCTGGGGAATAATCAGCGAATGGAGTAAGAAAAGACTTACTTATTCACTATAATATTTATAAATATTAATTGCAATCTTTTATTTCGCGAAATGAATTAAACGTCTTCAAATAACATAGTGATATAACCCAAATTAGGACAGGAGGAAAAAGGGTGTGAATCAGAATTTTGCCATATTGGGAATGTTCGACCGCAATAGTATTATGAGTGTGGTCAACAAACAGCCATCTTCTTATAAATTTATCGTTGCTGTGGTGAATTCAGAAGCAAAAGCAGCAGAGGGATTCAAAGGAGAGGATGTGAAATCGGAAGAGAAGGAGTTATTAAATAATCTGGGAATTCGGTGCAATTTATTAGGGTATAATTACATATTGGATGCATTGAAAATGATTAGAGAGAATCCGGATTCCCTGCGAAATATAACAAAAGAACTATATCCTGAACTGGCACAGATATACAAAACACAGCCTTGCAATATTGAACGAGCGATTCGTCATGCAATTGAACATGCATGGAATATCGGAAATATTGATCTGAAGAACAAAATTTTCGGTTACACTGTAAGTCCGGAAAAGGGGCGCCCGACAAACGGGGAGTTTCTGGCGGCTCTGGCACATTATCTGGAATATTAAACGAAAAAAAAATACCAAATTTAGTATAAATGATTGATA
The DNA here is from genome assembly GCA_028689585.1 of Lachnospiraceae bacterium. Classification (GTDB taxonomy): domain Bacteria; phylum Bacillota; class Clostridia; order Lachnospirales; family Lachnospiraceae; genus Merdiplasma. The sequence goes on from JAQVCW010000017.1 coordinate 66,481, forward strand.
AGCAGGTCATACTTTGGAAAAGGCATTTGCCGGAAAGGAGTATGACCTGAATGATTCCAGAAAAAGAAAAAGAAATCCGATGGAAGGATCTGCCGGAGCAGGAACGGCTGAAATATGAAATTGCTGAGGAACTGGGCCTGTTGGACCAGGTGAGAGAATGCGGATGGAAGTCTCTGTCGGCGAAAGAAACGGGACGGATTGGGGGGCTGATGACAAAACGGAAAAAGGGAGAAAAGAAAGAAAAATAAATTTGCTCCAAAGATAGAGATGGGTTATAATATGTACTAGCTTACGAAGTAAGCGTGTGGTACGCATGTACGAAGTGTATAAGGCAATAAAGTAAGGTGGGGATAGGATGAAAACACTCGAAGAAGATTTGAAGACGAAAAGCTGGAAGCCGTTATATCTTTTATATGGGGAAGAGGCTTATTTGAAGAAGCTTTATAAGAACCGGCTGAAAAATACGATTATTGATCCGCAGGACACCATGAATTTGACGGTGTATGAGGGAAAGGATATATCGATTCCGGCTCTGATTGATCAGGCGGAAACGATGCCCTTCTTTGCCGACTATCGTCTGCTTCTGGTGGAAAACAGCGGATTTTTCAAAAATGCCTGCCCGGAGCTGGCAGAATATATTCAGGGAATGTCTCCGCAGACGATAATGGTCTTTGTGGAAAATGAAGTGGATAAGCGAAGCCGGATGTACAAGACAGTTAAGGCCCGGGGAAGAATCGTGGAGATGGGACGTCAGAATGAAAAGGTGCTGCAAAACTGGGTGCTGCGTTTTCTGCAAAAAGACGGAATCAAAATCACGAAATCTGCCATGCAGCTCTTTTTAGACAGGGCAGGGGATGATATGGAAAATATCAACCGGGAACTGGAAAAGCTGACCTGTTATGTCCTGGAAAAAAAGGAGATTGCAGCAGAAGATGTGGAAGCAGTCTGTACGGTGCGGACGGAGAATAAGATTTTTGATATGATCAATGCCATTGCGGAGAAAAACCAGAGAAAAGCACTGGATTTGTATTATGATCTTCTGGCTTTGAAAGAGGCGCCTTTAAGAATTCTTTTTTTGATTGCCCGTCAGTTCAATCTGCTGCTTCAGGTAAAGGATCTGCGGGGGCAGGGCTTTGATCAGAACACAATCGCTTCCAAAGCAGGGATCATGGGATTTGTAGCCCGCAACTGTCTGCGCCAGGCAGAACCCTTTACAAAAGAAACGCTTCGTCAGGCTGTGGAAGACTGTGTATCTACGGAGGAAGCGGTGAAGACAGGGCGTATGGGTGACCGTATGGGGACAGAACTTCTCATTGTGAAATACAGCAGCTAAGGCATAAAAAAACCACTGACATGACGGTATCAGTGGTTTTGTTTTATCTATTCTTATGCAATTTTCTTATGCAATTCCGTTAACAGCTTTTGCCATACGGGATACTTTTCTGGATGCAGTATTTTTATGATATACACCCTTTGAAGCAGCCTTGTCAATAGCGGTGGTAGCAGCTAATAAAGCAGCGGATGCAGCTTCTTTATCGTTAGCAGCTACAGCAGCATCAACTTTTTTAACAGCAGTCTTAACGGAAGACTTAATTGCCTTGTTGCGTTCATTTCTGGTTTTAGCAACCAGGACTCTTTTCTTTGCAGATTTAATGTTAGCCAATTCGGACACCTCCAAACATTATTTGATTTCTATTTATTTTTTTGTCTCATTAAAACCGGACACGGACGTTTAATGAAAACATACTAGTATATAGTAGTCCAAACTGGGGGAACTGTCAATACATAATTCGGAAAAAATTGCAAAAAATAAGAAAAACAGGGTAATTATAAGGAGGCAGCTATGGTGGAAGACTTTCAGGTAAGGACGGATCTGGCGCTGGAGGCGAGAGAAAGCTACGAAGAGGATGATGTCAGGATACGGGGGGTAAAGATTGAGGAGAAAAAAGACGAGGAAAGAGAAATTTATACCACGATCGTTCGTATTGAAACGGAAAACGGTGCGAAGGCCATGGGAAAGCCGGTGGGAACTTATATTACATTGGAAGCCCCCAATTTATCGGCAGCGGACGAAGACTATCACAGGGAAATTTCGGAAGAACTGGCAGGACATTTATGTTCGCTGATTGGAGATGAGGCGAAAGAAGTGCTGGTGGTGGGACTGGGAAACCGGGAGGTGACACCGGATGCTCTTGGACCGGATGTGGTAGGCAATCTGCAAATCACCAGACATGTGATGAAGGAGTTTGGCAGAGCAACCTTTCCTTCAGGCAAGGTCAGAGCGGTCAGCGCCATCGTTCCGGGAGTGATGGCACAGACCGGGATGGAAACGCTGGAGATCGTTCAGGGAGTGACACAGGAGACGCGGCCGGACCTGGTGATCGTGATAGATGCGCTGGCGGCCAGAAGTACAAGGCGGCTGAACCGTACCATACAGATTACGGATACGGGAATCAATCCGGGTTCCGGTGTTGGAAATCACAGAGAGGGAATTAATCAGGAAATCCTGGGAATTCCCGTGATCGCAATAGGTGTGCCCACTGTGGTAGATGCAGCCACCATTGTAAATGATACCATGGAAAATCTGATTGAAGCGATGGATAATGATGAGAATCTGCGCCAGTTGGGCACAGCTTTAGGGACATTCAACCGGGCAGAGAAGCATCAGATGATCCGGGAACTGATTTCGCCCAGCCTTAATACCATGTTCGTTACCCCAAAGGATATTGATGAGACAGTAAAACGGATCAGTTATACCATTTCGGAAAGCCTGAATTTACTGTTTTCAGCCGGGTTCTAAAATACTGACAAGCCTCATATATTTTCTGAAGGGGGCTTGTGTCTGGTATGAAAAATGGAGAGCACTGGTTTCAGAGGCTGATTTGGGGATTGATCCTGGCGGTCGGTTTCTATATTATATACCGGGGCAGCGGTATTCTGGCGGAGAGCGGAGGGCTGGAACGTTTTTTTGGAATGCTCGGTTCTGACGGCGCGGCCGAAGCAATGCAGGAAATGGCGGCGGACACATATCTGCCGGGATATCAGGCGGCATTGGAGCAGGCATCAGAAAATGGGGTTCTGAAACAATGGCTGGACTGGATCGTACCGGTGCTCTGGGAATATTATAAGGAAGCAGAAGCTGCGGATCAGGAAGAAGAGTCCGGCACGGATCAGGCGGAAGCTGCGGAAATTCAACCGACAGAGGAAGTCGCAGAAGCTCAACTGACAGAGGAAGTCACAGAAATTCAACCGACGGAAGAAGTCACAGAAACTCAAGCGACGGAAGAATCGACAGAAGCTTTGACAGATATTATCCTGGATGCTGAAACGGACACTGAGCCGGACACCGATCCGGACGCGGAACAGGTCAGCTCCGCATCTGCCATTCCAATTGAAAAAATGGCTCAGTTGGAGGATTTTAATTATTTACTAAACAATTATTTCATCGTAGATGCAGATACAGTGCCGGAAGAAGAGCAGATGAACGTGGACGCACTGCTGTCGCATGATCTGAGTCTGGAAAAAAATCCGGAGGTTCCTCAGATATTGATTTATCATACCCATTCCCAGGAAACATTTCTGGATTCCGAGGAAGGGAATACAGACGATACCATCATTGGCATGGGAGCCTATCTGGCTTCCCTGCTGGAAAACACCTATGGATATCAGGTGATACATGATACCGGAGTATATGATCTGGTGGATGGCGTACTGGACCGCAGTGCAGCCTATGACTATGCCAGAGAAGCGATCGAGCCGATACTGGAGGAGAACCCCACCATTGAGGTAGTCATTGATCTGCACCGGGATGGGGTGGAGGGGAAGCATTTCGTAACGGACATCAACGGAAAACAAACCTCTCAGATCATGTTCTTTAACGGTCTGTCCCGCAGCAGCAGCGGCCAGGACATTGATTATCTCTATAATCCATATACCGAAGAAAACCTGGCATTTTCCTTTCAGCTTCAATTGGCAGCGGAGAAGAATTATCCGGGCTTTACGCGCAATATCTATCTGAAAGGACAGCGCTTTAATCTGCATTTCCGCCCCAGATCTCTGCTGATCGAGGCGGGGACACAGTTAAATACAGTAGAAGAAGAGCGAAATGCCATGGAACCCCTGGCAGATATTCTAAACCAGGTACTGAGCGGCTCATGAGAAGAAACCGGAGAAAATCGGAAATCCAAGTAGACAAAGCAGAAACGAATATGTTACAATCGGTTCCAGAGAACAGGAGGAGTTAACGTTGTCAGGAATTGATCAGAGTAAAATCAGAAATTTTTGTATTATTGCACATATAGATCATGGTAAATCTACCCTGGCGGACCGCATTATAGAAAAGACCGGTCTGCTTACCAGCAGGGAGATGCAGTCCCAGGTGCTGGACAATATGGACCTGGAGCGGGAGAGGGGCATTACCATCAAGGCTCAGACCGTCCGTATCGTTTACAAGGCACAAGACGGAGAAGAATACATTTTTAATTTAATTGATACACCGGGACATGTGGATTTTAACTATGAAGTATCCCGAAGTCTGGCGGCCTGCGACGGAGCCATACTGGTGGTAGATGCGGCACAGGGAATAGAGGCTCAGACACTGGCGAACGTCTATCTGGCGCTGGATCATGACCTGGATGTAATGCCGGTGATCAATAAAATTGACCTGCCCAGTGCGGATCCGCAGCGTGTTATCAATGAAATCGAAGATGTGATCGGCCTGGAAGCCCACGATGCACCGCTGATTTCTGCGAAGACAGGATTAAACGTGGAGCAGGTGCTGGAACAGATCGTAGCCAAGATACCGGCGCCTGTGGGAGATGCGTCCGCACCGCTGCAGGCACTGGTCTTTGATTCCCTGTATGATGCGTACAAGGGAGTGATTGTGTTCTGCCGGATCAAAGAAGGAACCGTAAGGCGCGGAAGCAGAATCCGCATGATGGCTACCAAAGCAGAAGCCGATGTGGTGGAGGTGGGATATTTCGGACCGGGACAGTTTATTCCCTGTGACGAATTGTCCGCCGGTATGGTAGGTTATCTGACAGCCAGCCTGAAGAATGTAAAAGATACCCGGGTGGGTGATACGGTGACGGATGCAGAGTGTCCCTGTTCCCATCCCCTGCCCGGCTATAAAAAAGTGAATCCCATGGTTTACTGCGGCATGTATCCGGCAGACAGTGCAAAATATCCGGAACTGAGGGATGCGCTGGAAAAGCTGCAGTTAAATGATGCTTCTCTGCAGTTTGAGCCGGAGACATCGGTGGCACTTGGCTTCGGCTTCCGCTGTGGTTTCCTTGGACTGCTTCATCTGGAGATCATTCAGGAACGTCTGGAGCGGGAATATAATCTGGATCTGGTGACCACCGCGCCTGGTGTTATCTACAAGGTATACAAGACGAATGGGGATACGCTGGAGCTGACCAATCCATCCAACCTTCCGGATCCTTCTGAGATTGAATATATGGAAGAGCCGATGGTCAGCGCGGAGATTATGGTGACTACGGAATTTTTGGGCTCCATTATGGAATTGTGTCAGGAGCGCCGCGGTGTCTATATCGGCATTGAGTATATGGAAGCCACCCGCGCCCTGCTAAAATATGATCTGCCGCTGAATGAGATTATTTATGATTTCTTTGACGCGCTGAAATCCCGTTCCAGAGGCTATGCTTCCTTTGACTATGAAATGAAGGATTATGAGCGATCAGAGCTGGTGAAGCTGGATATTCTGGTGAACCGGGAAGAAGTGGATGCCCTTTCCTTTATTGTACATGCGGATACTGCTTATGAGCGCGGACGGCGGATGTGCGAACGGCTGAAGGATGAAATCCCGAGGCAGTTATTTGAAATCCCCATCCAGGCGGCCATCGGCGGCAAGATTATTGCCCGTGAGACCGTAAAGGCCATGCGCAAGGATGTACTGGCCAAGTGCTACGGCGGTGATATTTCCCGTAAGAGAAAGCTGCTGGAGAAGCAGAAGGAAGGCAAGAAGCGGATGCGCCAGGTGGGCAATGTGGAGATACCGCAGAAGGCATTTATGAGCGTACTGAAGCTGGATGAAAAATAGAGGAAATGAATTATGAAAAAAAAGCCATTGGGGATATATTTGCATATCCCCTTTTGCGTGCGCAAATGTAATTACTGTGATTTTCTGTCGGGGCCTGCCGACCGGGCGGTGAGAAGGGCTTATGTGAGCCGTTTAAAGCAGGAAATAAGCGAGTTTGAGAACGCGGGGGAATATCAGGTGCAGAGCATCTTTTTCGGCGGAGGAACCCCCTCTGTGCTGGAGGGAGAGGAGATTGCAGAATTGATGGAGGAACTGGGCAGGATGCAGCTTGACGCTGCTGCCGAGATAACCATAGAATGCAATCCCGGAACCCTGACCGGTGATAAGCTGGAAAATTACAGACAGTGCGGCATCAACCGCCTGAGCATCGGGCTTCAGTCTGCAGACGCAAAAGAACTGAGACTGCTGGGGCGAATCCATACCTGGGAAATGTTTCTGGACAATTATGAAAACGCCCGCAGAGCCGGTTTCACTAATATCAATATCGACCTGATGTCCGCTCTGCCGGGACAGACCGTGGAAAGCTGGCAAAGCACCCTGGAAAAGGTCCTCGCTTTGAAGCCGGAGCATATCTCGGCTTACAGCCTTATCATAGAAGAGGGAACTCCGTTTTATGAGCGGTACGGAGCGGAAGCGGCCATGCGGGAAAAAGGCCAGGCGGGCCATGAGCTTCCGTCGGAAGAGGCGGAGCGGGAAATGTACTATGATACCAAGCGGCTTCTGGAGGCGGCCGGACTGGGACGCTATGAGATTTCCAATTATGCCAGGCCAGGATATGAGAGCCGGCATAACAGCGGCTACTGGACACGCAGGGATTATGCAGGCTTTGGCCTGGGTGCGTCCTCCCTTCTGCACAATCTGCGGTATAAGAATACGGATGTCCTGGCGGATTATCTGGAGGGGGATTTTTCCAAACGGGAAGTGTTGGTTCTTTCAAAGGACAATCAGATCGAAGAAACCATGTATCTGGGACTTCGCATGATGCAGGGCATTTCCAAACAGAAATTTCTGGAGGACTTCCAGGTGCCGGTGGATGTGGTCTACCGTTCACAACTGGAGCTGCTGCAGCGAAAAGGCCTGCTGAGAGAAACCGGAAACCGGATCCGGCTGACGGAGCTTGGAATTGATGTAAGCAACCGGGTGCTGGCGGAATTTTTGCTTACGGATTAAAACGGGGCAGCAGAAAAACAGATGCCCTGAGCGGGAAATCCACTTTCCGGCTCAGGGCATCGTTTGTTTTAACTGAAAATTTGTCGGACAACAAAATCGTGTATCATACAGTAGGTGGCTTCGGAGTAATGAACCCCGTCTACGGATTCAAATTCTTTCACCATCATATAAGTGTAGCAGTCCAGATACTGATCCGGAAAAGCTTCCTGCAGCCGGGCATTGAACTCCCCTATTTCGGAATTGGTTACATGGGCAGCCTGATCGGTTACCGGGTTCACGGACAGAAAATAAAAAGTATGGCCCGGATAACTGTCAGAAAAGCTCTGATACAAATCCAGGTATTTTTTAATTTCCGACATGTCGTTGACACCAAGGTTCATTACAATAGGTGAGTCCGGCCAGGTGTCCATGGCTTCTTCCATCTGAGAAAGGCCCAAGTCCATAAACCAGGCATATCCTTCTCCGCTTTCCCCGATATAAGTGCAGGGGTCCGAAGTATCCTTTTGGGCATTTCCCATGCCCACGGTTCTGGAATCTCCCACAAAGATAATGTGATGCTCAGGAAGAGGAGAAGCACAAGCAGCGGCGGTCTGTTCATCCGCACATTCCGATTCTGCATTTGCGATGGACTTCTTATCGGCATCCTCCTCCAGACCAAAGAAAGAAGTCTCTTCTTCAATAGAAGAATATTTGCCGGTGCATACGCTTCGGTAATCCAGAAACAAAAAGATACCAAGGCCGATTAAAGCCAGAATGCAGAGTACGGAAAGCGTTACTCCAATCATAGTTCTTTTTTTCATCGTCGTTTAAGATCCTTTGCATGAATGACATAATTTTTTTATTGTATTATAATAACATTTTCTGGAAAGATGTCAAATAAAAGCCATCGTCTCTTTCCGACAGGAAAAAAAATTAAAAAGCCTATTGACAAACGAATAGTGTTGGAATATTATAGTGCTATGGATGTTAGCACTCTAAAGCAATGAGTGCTAACAACATAAAAGAAAAAGATACCATTTCATTAAAAAAACAAAAAAGAAATAACAGAGAAGTAAAATGGAAATCATACTTACGAAAGGAGATGTTCAGATGCAGATGGATGATCGGAAATGGGCGATTTTGAAAGCTATTATCAAGACCTATCTGGAGACCGGAGAACCGGTAGGATCCAGGACGATTTCGAAATATGAAGATCTGAACCTGAGCTCCGCTACCATTCGTAATGAGATGTCCGACCTGGAAGATATGGGATATATCCTCCAGCCTCATACCTCTGCAGGAAGGATCCCTTCCGATGCCGGCTATCGTTTCTATGTAGACCATATGCTGGAGGAGAAGGATCGGGAAGTCACTGAGATGAAGGAGCTGATGATCCAGAGGCAGGATAAGATGGAACTGCTGCTCAAGCAGGTGGCCAAACTGCTGGCGATGAATACGAATTATGCCACCATGATTTCCGGCCCCCAGTATCACCGGACGAAGCTGAAGTTCATACAGTTGTCCATGGTGAGTGAGGATCAGATCCTGGCAGTGATCGTAGCAGAAGGCAATGTGGTAAAGAACAAGATGATTACGATGCAGCATGGTCTGGATCACGAGACGGTGCTGAGGCTGAACATCCTGCTGAACAGCCAGCTCAATGGCCTGACGATTGAACAGATCAATCTGGCGACGATATCAAAGCTGAAGGAAGAAGCAGGAATTCACAGCGAGCTGGTCAGCCGGGTACTGGATGCGGTGGCAGAAGCCATCAACCAGGAAGAGGATATGGAGATCTATACCAGCGGTGCTACGAATTTTTTCCGCTATCCGGAGCTGAGTGACAGCGAGAAGGCCAGCGAACTGATCAATACCTTCGAAGAGAAGCACCCTCTGGTCAGCCTGATGAATGAAGAGTTCTCCGATAAGGATCACGGCATTCAGGTCTACATCGGACAGGAGACACCGGTGCCTACCATGAAAGACTGCAGCGTGGTGACCGCATCCTATGATCTGGGTGAGGGCATGTACGGCAGGATCGGTATCGTGGGACCGAAGCGTATGGATTATGACAAAGTAGTCGGTATTTTGAAAAACCTGACACAGCAGTTGGACGATATCTTTAAAAAAGAACAGACCTAGCGCCTGTTTGCAGATCCAGCGCAGTTATGTAATGATAGAATAGCAGAAAGGCGGATACAAAAAGTGGCAGAGATGGAAAAAGACAAGGCCATGGATGAAACCACGGATACAGCAGACACTGTGAACACAGAAGCGGCAGAAGACAGACAGGAAGAGGATACACAGACCGCAGGGAACACAGAAGAAGCGGTGGATGGGGCGGAGTCCGAAACGGCAGAAGCAGCAGAGGAAGAGAATGCAGAAGAACCGGCTCAGAAGAAAGGTTTCTTCGCTAAGAAAAAAGAAAAAAAAGATAAAAAGGATGCTCAGATAGAAGAGCTGACGGATCGGGTACGACGCCAGATGGCGGAATTTGACAACTTCCGTAAACGGACAGAAAAAGAAAAATCAGCCATGTATGAAATCGGCGCCCGCAGTGTAGTGGAGAAGATCCTTCCGGTAGTAGATAATTTTGAACGCGGCCTGGCCGCAGCGGAGGATTGTGCAGACGATCCCTTCATGGAGGGAATGCAGAAGATCTACAAGCAGCTGATGAGCACACTGGAATCCATGGAAGTAAAGCCGATCGAGGCAGTCGGTCAGGAATTCAATCCGGATTTTCACAATGCAGTGATGCATATAGAGGATGAGAACCTGGGTGAGAACGTGGTGGCGGAAGAACTCCAGAAGGGCTATCTGTACCGCGACACCGTAGTCCGTCACAGCATGGTGAAGGTAGCTAATTAATCGGCAGTGAGAGGCAATCAACAAATTAATATTTGTTTTTCATATAGACTTTATCATTCATTTAAAAAATAATTCAGGAGGAACATATTATGGGAAAAATCATAGGAATTGACTTAGGTACAACAAATAGCTGTGTAGCAGTTATGGAAGGCGGAAAACCGGTTGTTATCGCAAACACAGAAGGCGCAAGAACCACACCGTCCGTAGTGGCATTTACAAAGAGCGGAGAAAGATTAGTCGGAGAACCGGCAAAACGTCAGGCAGTGACCAACTTTGACAAGACAGTCTCTTCTATCAAGAGACATATGGGAACCGATCATAAAGTGACCATCGATGATAAAAAATATTCACCACAGGAAATTTCCGCTATGATTCTGCAGAAGATGAAAGCGGATGCAGAGAATTACCTGGGTGAGAAAGTAACCGAAGCAGTTATCACCGTTCCTGCATATTTCAACGATGCTCAGCGTCAGGCAACCAAAGATGCCGGTAAGATCGCCGGTCTGGATGTAAAGCGTATCATCAATGAGCCGACCGCAGCAGCATTGGCATACGGTCTGGACAATGAAAAAGAACAGAAAATCATGGTATACGACCTGGGCGGCGGTACATTTGATGTATCTATCATTGAGATCGGTGACGGAGTTATCGAAGTATTGGCAACCAACGGTGACAATCATCTGGGCGGCGATGACTTCGACCAGAAAGTGACCGATTACATGATCGCAGACTTCAAAGGAAAAGAAGGAATCGACCTTTCCGCAGATAAGATGGCTCTGCAGAGATTAAAAGAAGCGGCAGAGAAAGCGAAAAAAGAACTTTCTTCCGCAACCACCACCAATATCAACCTTCCGTTCATCACAGCAAATGAAACCGGTCCAAAGCATTTTGAGATGGATCTGACAAAAGCAAAATTTGATGAACTGACACATGATCTGGTAGAAAGAACCATCATTCCGGTTCAGAATGCACTGAAAGACGCAGGCCTGAATGCAAACGAACTTTCCAAGGTCCTTCTGGTAGGCGGTTCTACCCGTATTCCGGCAGTACAGGACAAAGTAAAACAGTTGACAGGACATGAGCCAAGTAAGACACTGAACCCGGATGAATGTGTAGCAATCGGCGCATGTATCCAGGGCGGCAAGCTGGCAGGAGACGCAGGCGCAGGTGATATCCTTCTTCTGGATGTAACTCCGCTGTCTCTGTCCATCGAGACACTGGGCGGCGTAGCTACCAAACTGATCGAGAGAAATACCACGATTCCGACCAAGAAGAGCCAGGTATTCTCCACAGCAGCAGATAATCAGACTGCAGTAGATATCCATGTAGTACAGGGCGAGAGACAGTTCGCCAAAGACAACAAGACTCTGGGCCAGTTCCGTCTGGATGGTATTCCGCCAGCAAGAAGAGGTATCCCGCAGATCGAAGTTACCTTTGATATCGATGCAAACGGCATTGTAAATGTATCCGCAAAGGATCTGGGCACCGGAAAAGAGCAGCATATTACCATTACCTCCGGATCTAACATGTCTGATGATGATATCGACAAAGCAGTAAAAGAGGCAGCAGAATTCGAAGCACAGGATAAGAAGAGAAAAGAGTCCATTGATGCGAAGAACGATGCAGATGCCATGGTATTCCAGACCGAGAAGGCTATGGAAGAAGCAGGAGACAAGATCGATGCCAACGACAAAGCAGCAGTAGAAGCTGATCTGGCGGCACTGAAAGAAACCATCGCAAAATGCGGTGACGAGATCTCAGATGCTCAGATGGATGAACTGAAATCCGGAAAAGAAAAACTGATGACCAGCGCTCAGAAGCTGTTTGAAAAAGTTTATCAGCAGGCACAGGGTGCGGCCGGAGCAGCGGGTGCAGGCCCGGATATGGGAGCAGGTGCAGCAGGAGCAGGAGCACAGAACTCCGCTCAGGACGACGATGTGGTTGACGGAGATTACCGCGAGGTATAATGAAATAAAAGATTTTCAGATTGACATAGATGGTCATGGCGCCCTTTTGGACGTCATGACCAAATGTTCGTTTGCAGATGCAGAAAGATTCTGAGTTTTAGTTGCATATAAAATTTAAAGATAAAAATAGAACGGGATACAGCCCTCCGGGTATGTATCTGATTAAGAGGGTGATGAATATGGCAGAGAGTAAAAGAGATTATTATGAAGTCCTTGGCGTGGATAAGAATGCAGATGATGCAGCGCTGAAAAAGGCATATCGTGTGTTAGCCAAAAAGTACCATCCTGATATGAATCCGGGGGATCAGGCGGCAGAGAAAAAATTCAAAGAGGCTTCCGAGGCATATGCGGTGCTGAGCGATCCGGAAAAAAGACGCCAGTATGATCAGTTTGGTCATGCGGCATTCGAAGGCGGCGCCGGTGGAGCAGGCGGTTTCGGCGGATTCGATTTCAATGGAGCCGATATGGGAGATATCTTCGGCGACATTTTCGGCGATTTATTTGGCGGCGGCAGAAGAAGAGGTCCGGCCAACGGACCGATGCAGGGAGCAAATGTGCGTTCCAGCGTGCGCATTACCTTTGAAGAGGCTATTTTCGGATGTGATAAAGAAATCAGCCTGAATATCAAGGACGAGTGCACCAATTGCCATGGTACCGGCGCAAAGCCGGGCACCAATCCCACCACCTGTCCAAAGTGCGGCGGAAAAGGCCAGGTAGTCTACAGCCAGCAGTCTTTATTTGGCATGGTACAAAACGTTCAGAATTGTCCGGACTGCCACGGCACCGGCAAGATCATTAAAGACAAATGTCCAAACTGCGCCGGTACGGGTTACACCTCCAGCAAAAAGACCATTCAGGTAAGCATCCCTGCCGGTATTGACAACGGTCAGAGCATCCGTATCCGCGGAAAAGGAGAACCGGGTGTCAACGGCGGACCGAGGGGCGATCTGCTGGTAGAAGTGGTTGTGGGACGTCACAACAACTTTACCCGTCAGGACATGGACATTTTCTCCAATGTGGAGATCAGCTTTGCTCAGGCAGCCCTGGGCGGTGACCTGAAGGTCAGCACCGTAGACGGTGATGTGATCTATACCGTCAGACCGGGAACCCAGAGCGGCACCAGAGTCCGTCTGAAGGGCAAAGGAGTGCCATCCCTTCGGAACAAGAATCTGCGCGGTGATCAGTACGTGACGCTGATCGTAAGGATCCCCACAAAGCTCAGTGAAGAAGCAAAAAGAGCCCTGCGGGAATTCGATGCAGCCACCGGAAACAGTCTGGGCCAGGCGGCAGCGGTCGAAGGCGGAGCAGCAGAAAAGCCGAAGAAAAAAAGCTTCATAGATAAACTGAAGGAAAATTTCGAAGATTAATAGATTTTTTACAGATAAACTGGAAGAACCGGACGGAAGTCCGGTTCTTTTGTGAAGCAGATAGTGATAATCTGCAGATAGCCGAAAAGGGCAGGAAGTCTATTGACAATTAACGTCAAAAATGGTAAATTTAATATATGTTAAGGGGGGGCATTTTTATTTAAAATAAAGGATAAAATGCTTCTTGAGAAAGTGAAATGTTATGAAATGGGGTACCTGAGCCGACTACGGTTTTCGCAGTTTTTCGTATCGACAATTTCAAAGGAATGCCCAGGAGGGAGCATGATCTTTCAGAAAACAATAAACTATTTCCAAGGAGGAAGAATTGATGAGTATTTTTGCAAAGGCAAAAGAAATGAAAAAGAATAAGAAAGGTTTTACGTTAGTAGAGCTGATTGTGGTACTGGTTATCCTGGCTATTTTGGCAGCTATTTTGGTACCAGCGTTACTGGGTTACATTGATAGGGCAAGACAGAAACAGTCAACAACAAATGCTTCAACGGCGTTGACGGCTGCACAAGCGATAGCTTCCGAAGCATATGGACTTAATTCAGTTGTAGATGCAGCAACGGATGGCACTGGAGATGCTGGAACTGAGATTGCCTTAGCTAACTTTACTTTAGGAACAAATGATAATATTGCTGCATTAACAAGCATTGACGATGCAAATGCAACAGTAACATACACGTATTTGGATGGCGAAATATCAGCATTTACATATGCAGATGATAACTATACTGCTGTATGGCAACCTACAACTGGCAACTGGGATATTACAGAATCATAATCACATAAACTCATTATCTAGTATTTGTTAAATATGAATTGAGTTTGACGAATTAGAAAAATTGAAATCAAAAAACAAGAGTCAGAAACAAAATGATATCTTTCTTGATGGTTTTATATGCTCGTGACATTAAAAGAGAATATACGCTCTTCACTTATGTGAACCGTATATTCTCTTTTTTACAACTGTATTTGTTTATTTACATTTGAAACATGAAAATATTGTGACAACTTTATTCACTTTCTGAGGACAGACTTCAATTGTATCTTATTTTTTGAAACACAATTATTCCTTTAGAAAAACTCAATAAAATAAAGCAAAAATCTTTTGAAATAGTAAAGACTTTTGCTTTATTTTTGCTAAAACACAAAACAATTTACTTTATCTTATTAATCATGCTTTCTATGATAATTTTTGATATATTTCAATGATTTGTGACTATTATGCAGCAGCAATTGTCCATGTTCCGCTTGTAGCAGACCAAGTTGCAGTTTTACCGCTTTCGGTAAAAGTAAATGTATCTAAAACAGCTTTACCATCAAAAGAAACGGTAAATGTTGCAGTTCCATCTTTTATGCTTGATAAAGACTGAATAGTATCTGTAAGACCTGTTGCTATTGCTTTTGTACCTACAGTAACTGACTGCCATGCTGTAATTGGAGCACTAATAGCCAATGGATCACTAATAGCAGGAACCTCCGTATCTATAGGTAAGTGTCCATATACTTCATTAGCAATTGATTGTGTAGCAATCAATGCAGCATTTGCATCTGTTGAAATTTGTTTATCTCTCGCCTTACGTTTGAAACAATAAAAGCAACTCCCAATAATAGATAAACAATAACCCCCTATTTTGGAACACATAATTTTACTTTATAATAAACTATTTTGCACGTTTTCTCATAACGAGCAACGCCTTAAGCATGAATGGCCTTCATTCCAGAAATTATGACACTGGCGAATGCGCCTGGAACATTGCAAAAACATCTTCCGCATCAGTGGCGGATAGCCAAAATGGAACAGGGCAGTCTCTTCCAGAATTTCATCCACCCATGCAATCCCTTCCCCCGGAATGACCGGAGTGATGTCAAGACAGATATGCCCAGCCCCACCATAACCTTCTTTATAAAACCTTCCTTTGGCCGCCCCTGCTACACCTGGCCGCCGGCTTTCTGCTTTTCTTCCAGTATACTTTCTTCATCCGCAGCGATCTTCACCTCGCCGGTATCTAATAATCCCACAAATACCGTCACCATTTCCGGATCGAACTGCCTTCCAGCCTCCTCCAGCAGGATCTCTCTGGCCCGTTCCAGCGGAACAGGAGACTTATAGCAGCGTCTGGAAACAATCGCATCAAAAGAGTCTGCAATGCACAGGATCCGGGCCGTAGCCGGAATATTCTCCCCTGCAATCTGTCTGGGATATCCCTTCCCGTCATATCGTTCATGATGACCGATCACTGCCGGGATTACATAATCCAGGGAAGGCAGGTGGCGGATAATGCCGATGGATGCCTCCACATGCCCCTTGATCACTTCATATTCTTCCTCAGTCAGCCTAGACGGCTTGTTCAGAATCTGCTCCGGAATGCCGATCTTTCCCACATCATGCAGCAGCGCCGCCTGACGGATCGTCTCTATCGTATCCTCATTCATTCCCAGCGCTTCCGCCAGCGCAGTGGCATAATAAGCTACATTATTGGAATGGCGGAAAGTATAGTGATCCTTGGTGTCGATCGCCGCAGTCAGCGCATATATCGTAGATTCATATTCCGTATAAATATCCCGTGGATGAAATTCTTCCTGCTGCCGGCCGGTGGGGTTCTCCACACTGGTCATGCTGTCAGAGATATGAATTCCGTTCTTTCCATGGTGCTTCACATAGTAGATGGCCATGTCCACATTGTCCAGCATTTCCTTCATCGTGTGAGCCCCGAAGGGAAACGCGCTGATGCCGATGCTGGCCGTCAGGCGGCGCATGGCATAATTTTTCTTATTGCTGTTCATCTGATGGATCTGATGGCTGATGGATTCCGCCAGCAGCTTTGCGCCCATAATATCATAATGAGGCAGCAGCACCGCGAATTCTTTTCCATAATACCTGGCCACGATGCCATTCTCGCCTACGCTGGCCTGCAGGATCCGGGCCACCTGCTGCAGAGCATGATCTCCTTCTGCCATCCCGTAAAGCTGATTGTACAATTTAAAATCATCAATATCAATCAGGATCAAAACCAGCGAAGACTGCTCACATTCACTGAAAATAGCCTGAAACCGTTCGGTAAAATACCGGCGGTTCAAAAGCCCGGTCAGTTCATCCGTAACCGCTTCCTTAAATGCTTTCTCATACAGCATGGAATTCTTGATCGCAATCGATGCGATGGAGCCCAGCGCGCCCAAAAAGGCGGTATCGCCCTGACTGATGGTAGCCTTTCCATCCTTATTGGAGAAAAGGACAATGCCCACCAGTTCCTCTCCGTCCTTGAGCGCAATGGCATATTCAATCTTCAGCATATTCAGCATCTGTCTTTCTTCATGCCACAGTGCTTTCCCATCCACACTGTAAGAAAAATCCCGGACGAAAAGAAAATCCTCGCTGTGACCGGTAAAATAGGTGACCATCGGATGGTCTTCCCGCATTATAAAATTAGTCGCTTTCAGGTCACTGTCTGCATACACCATTTCGTAAGGATAGCCCGGCTTTCTCTGCATGCAGATATAGACATCTTCCACATCCGTCGCTTTCTTGATAATGGCAACCGTAGCCTCATAAATATCCTTCAGGCGAAGGCTTTTCGATGCAGACAGGCTGAACTCCTGAAGGCACTCCTTCTGCATCTGTTCTTCTTTCACAAAAATCGCGCTGAGTATCCGTTTCCAGATAAAGACAAATCCCATAGCCACTACCACCACCATGCCTGCAAATACCAGTACATAATCTTCCCGCAGCCAGGGAAGATGCTTTTGCAGCGTCAGGATCAGATGGGGACTCAGATTATAAAAAACAAGCAGCGTGGCCATCAGTGCAGCCGCATAGCAGACCCCCTCCGATGCCAGAAATTTCAGGCGGAACAGACGGCGGCGGATCAGAGCATAAAACATCAGCAGTGCATTGATCAGGCCGCTCAGAATGTCAATGGGAAATCCCTTCAAAAACGGCAGCAGCAGTGCCAGATTGCCTCCGAACATCAGAACCATGCCGAGCATGGTGGGCTCGATCTGTTTCCGGAATACCGGATTTTTCCTGCAGTTTACCACCAGAATATAGAGCATATGGAACAGAACGCCGCCGGTAATTGCAAACAGCACGCCCACGCTCCAGGTCATATTATATTCAAATACCACGCTCCGGTCCACCAGAGAAATCATATTCGGCGCAGCCAGAAAACATCCGGTCAGGCTGTTGATCACGCAGGCTGCCACGATCAGCACCAGCCAGAGCATCGACAGGAAGGTGGTTTTTCTGCCGGCAAAGGCGCAGACAAAAGAGTACAGAGCATACGCCAGCAGCAGCAGTCCGCAGATGGATACATTATACCATACCCGGTAAGAAGGCCAGGCCTGAATCCGCATCAGAAAAGAACCGCCGGTCCAGCAGATGGAAGCCACCAGTACCAGCAGAAAGGAATTGATAATCTTGTTTTTTTTCGCTGTAATAAAGATCAGAAACAGCAGCAGATATCCAAAAACGGCAATAATCGAAATATAATCAAAGCTTCCCATCTACCTCACGCTCCTTCCCGAAGCCGTGAACTGACACCTTAAAAAGTTTTTCAGTTCGTGACTGTCCGGATTCATGTGGCGCAGAGGCGGATTGCCTGCTTTCTGATAACGCTCAAAGGTCCCGCAGGTGAGAATTGTCACCGCCAGCGGATCCACGCCCAGGATCTTTTTCAGATCCCGATAATCCTGATCCACATAACGGAAGTACGTGCTCAGTTGTTCCTTGAGAATTTCTTTTGTCACCGCACCGGAAGCCAGCGCTCCCGGCAGGATCTCCGCATACAGATGCATATAAGGCCGCTTCTGCGGCGTATACTCCTTCACTGCGATCCAGTTCCTGATCTTCAGACCAGACAGGGCAATGACATGCTCAATGCTGTTTTCTGAAATTCTGGTAAACCCTCCGATATCAATGATCGAAGGAATACGATCCACATATTCAAATCTGGGAATATGGGTATCATCCTCTTTGTTCTCCAGCCCCGCGCATCGGTAGACGTCCCCTACCCGGTAACGGACAAAGGCTCCGCCCTTCAGTACGGAAATCACCAGCTCATATTTCTCCCCCGGCACCACCTCGTCCATCAGGCAGGTGGGCGGCTGAAACGTGGGATCTTCCATATTCCGGATCATATTCTTTTCTGTAATAAATTCATAAAAACAGGTATCCGGGAAAAAGTACATTCCGTTCCGGGTCCAGGTCTCCGTACCGATCAGGGAAGGCTCCGTACCGGCAAACAGTTCCATGGGGCGCACGCCCCAAAGCTTCTCCAGGTCATCCTTGTAGCAGCAATTATCCGTGCCCGCCACCATAAAGCCCTTCAGTCGGAACAGATCTCCCGGCCGCAGTGAACGCTTTTCATTGTGGCAGCGGATCTTGGCACGGATCATGCGCAATGCCATATCCGGCCGGCACTTAAGAAGGCTGGATATCCCGCCTCCGCCGCTCATGCTGCCCAGGCTTAAGCTCACCGCATAAGCCACGCTCCCAAGACCAAAGAAATAATCCATGCCATACTTCAAAGCCTGTTTGAAGCCTTCTTTATTTCTCTGGCTAAAAGTCATATCCACCGCTTCCTTCACAGGCGGCAGGAAACGCACATCCACCGCCTCCTCCAGCGCCACGGGAAACAGCCCCGTAACATAAGGCAGCGGAGCCAGTCCATAGAGGATCTTATCCATATTTTGAGTCTTGAACTCACCCTTACGCCGGCTGGTACTCAGCAGCATACAGGTCACTACGTTATTACGGAAGGTATCCAACATACTCCTGCTGTAGGGTGCCAGCTTCACCGGATGACGGCCGCCCTCCCAGGTGGTCTGAATCCAGATGATCGGCTCCTCCGGCAGCATATCTCCCTGCTTCAGCAGCAGAATATCCGCATAATCATCATAGGTAGTCAATGGTACTATACTGCGGAATTCCTCAATGCTGGATGGAATACGTCCCTTCATGATTATTTTCCCCAGACTGCTCTTTGCGTACTGGTTTATCTGTTCCATCATCAGACGGTTCTGTATCATCATATAGTCCTTCATATTCAGATCCAGAAATCCACAGTATTCTTCCCATATCTCACGATATTGTTTTTTCTTTAGTCTTTCAGTCAAGTGTTTCATAAGCCACATTTCCTTTCCTTCAAGTCACTGATACAGGCTCTGATGCTTTTCATCGTCGGTATCAAAAACGGGGTGCTGTGTCGGTATTTCTCATATTGATCAAATATGTTCGGAAAAGTCCAGCTATCCTGAAACCATACATAAAAGACATTGCAAACTGTTGTTGTCAAAAAAAGCGTTCCCGCCTCACTGCCCGGCAGCGCCAGCCAGATACCGGCGTACATCCCGGCCAGCCACAGCACACCGGGATGACGGCAGAGGGCATACATCCCGCTGCTGCATACGGTTCTTTTTTCTCCGCCAACATGGTCTCCATAAGTTGCTTTCATTGGAAGTGCAAAAAAAAGTGTATCAATCAGAAGTGCGAAAAACAGAACAGATAGCAAAATCCCTGCCCAGAAAGAAACATTTAACACAAGTGAAAAGGATGCCAACCAGATCCCTGATACGGTCGCTGCCGCCAACCCCAGGCAGCCGACACCAAAAAAACACTGCAGAAATTTATTTTTCCACAATGCATCGTTCACATCATAAATAAAAAATAATACAAAGCTTCCAATAATCCCCAATATTATGCCCACGCTCTGTTTCCCTCATATCGCGTATCTCGTTCCCGCTTTATTTTCTTTCCTTATATTTTTTATTTTCTCTCTTTCCTGTTTTGTTTTTTGCTTTCACAGTTTTCTTTTGTACATCCATCAATTATGTTTTCCATTATAGGTCATGTTACCTATTTCCGCAATCATTTTTAGCTGTTTTCTGAATTATTGTTCTGTCAAAGCTTTTCTTACCATATGCACCCTGCACTTTTTTTTGAAAAAAGCAATTCCATATCGAATGCTTTCGGTATAACCTTCCTCCGGAAGCCATGAATCATACTTTTTTTCTTCTATCTGTGCAAGGGCTTTCTCTGCCTCAGTTTCCATTTCTTTAAAAGTCCTGGACACTTTGAGTTCGAGAATGACAGGAGACACTGTTTCGTCCTGATTTCGAACACAGATATCATATCGTCCATCCCCGGCTTCCCGATTCGACTTCACCAGGTAACCTTTCAGATTCGTCAGTACGCCTAAAAGAAAACCATGATAAAAAGCTTCCTGATTATCCATATAACTGATACATTTTTGAAGCTGTCCATTTAATTCCTGCTGAAAAACCTCTGATTTTCCGGTCAGCATGGCAGCATAGAGAACAGATAGATCCTGAAGCTGTATCTCATCCCGAAACCAGTTTCTAATTGTATTTTCATAGATAGAAAGTACCTCATTATTTGGAATGGCCAGTTGTACATATCTGCTAATTCCTTCCAGCCGTATCCCTATTACCTTCAAATATCCGGTATACAGGAGAAAATTCCACAGATTATCCTCCGAATCATGAATTTCTTCATAAGTGATATCTTCATGAACCATTTTTTCTATGGTTTTGCCACCGATTAATATTTCTAATTCCGATTTCACAGATTCATCCGCATGATAAATCAGATCCTTCACAATACTATTGGAGCTGGTATTGCTCCAGGCAGCAACAGGGAAAGCATTTTCATTGAGGTATAGTTTTTCTGTATAGTTAATTACACTCCAGGGATTATATACTTCTGTATTTCCAAACAGATATCCGTCATACCATTTCCTTACAGTATCCATTTTATCAAGTCGCTGGTAGAAAGCCAGCATTTTCATCACCTCATCCTCGACAAACCCAAAATATTCTTCATATTCCTCATTCAATATAGAGTTGATTTTCAGATTGTTCAAGCCAGTAAAAATAGACTCTTTACTAATACGAAGACATCCGGTGATCACTGCAAATTCCAGAAATAGATTTGATTTTAATGCAGATTCAAACAGGGAACGGATAAATGCAGACATCTGATCATAAAATCCCATATAATAGGCATTTTCTAAGGGAACGTCATACTCATCAATCAAAATAACAACCTTGCTTTGATAACAGGTCATCAGACATTGAGATAAGAATAACAGTGACTTTGCATATTCGATACGGTCACCCTTGCGATCCCGAATTCGTACAAACTTCTCTTTATCTGCTTCTGAGATTTTTTCAGACAGCAGGATGCTTTCATGTCTGCTGTACTCCCTGGCAATATCGTCCACCAAACTGGCATATGCCATCCCAAAATCAGGCTGTTTTGCTGACTTCAATGTCAGTGAAATCACAGGATATCGTCCCAATTCACGGGTATATTTTTCTCCGGCAGACATGATTTTCAATCCCTCAAACAGGCATTTATTATCATTACCGTCTGCAGGGAGTTCGAAAAAATATTTTAGCATACTCAAATTCAGAGTTTTACCAAAACGGCGTGGTCTTGTAAATAAATTAACTTCACCTTTTTTATCCAGCAGTTCTTTGATTAACCAGGTTTTATCTACATAGTAGTATTCCTTTGCTCTGATTTTTTTAAAATCATCGATTCCGATTGGTAATGGTGTATAAGACATTCCGTTTCCCCCTGCCCTTATTTTATTATCTATTTCCCTTTACAGAATAAAGGAAGCTATATGCATGGCATAATATATTATGATTATGCCATATCCATTCTGAAATATCTATGGAAAAATGGTGCGAAACAGAGAAAACACAGATTCTTTTCTGGTGTCTCTGAGATATTAAATCAAATATTTAAAATTCAATGTTAACAACTCAAAAATCTATATCTGATTCAACTACAACATATAGTGGTTGGATTTTTATATGTTCTCAATTTTCACATAAAACATCGCACAAAAACCTTATATAAATTTTGGCACATATGCCAATTGACAAAGTGGCCAAATTTTGCGACGCAGCCCTATCACATGAAACTAATTCAAATTCTTGCAGATATTATCTGTGATACTTTACTTGATCCGGAGGTACTTGCCAATGCACGTATCAGAACCGGAGCCTTTACATGGAACTGAAAAAAACTTCCAAATTGGACCGTAATGAAACTTCTTATAAAAAACGTCGAACATACGATCTTTCAAATCTGTTTTGAATGCATGCTTGATTTCCTATGCAGTAGTGAATCCCTTGATTACCATACAAGACTGAATGGTTTATGGAGATTGCAGATTGTTGCCATTGATGATTCTAAAATACCACTGCCAAACAGAAAATTTCTTCTTGAAAAATATGGCAGTATTGGGAGAGGTTCCAGCTCTCCCACAACCACAGCCAGTGTTGCTTATTATGTGCTCAATCATCGTATTCTTGACGCATAGTTCGAACCCATGAGTGTCGACGAGCGTACCCTCGCAATCAGACACCTGACACAAGCTATAAAACGTGAAACAGACGGAAACATTGATGTTTCCATCAATTCCAAAAACAATAAGCATAATTACCAAACAAACATGAATGAGCTTACAGGATTCCTAAGCCGTCATATTTCTGAATATATGAATGCTGATACGATGGCAGAAATTTTAAAGAAAAAAGCTTACAAAACCAATAAAATAAGGTTTTGTAAGCTTATATTGTTTATGCATTGGTGCTAAGTGCCATTAAATAGGCAAAATCAAAAAATTAAATGGTACATGATACCCAAAAATCTTTCGAAAAATTTAATCAACACTAAATGTCCAATTTCCGTTTGCCAGTTCGCCTGTTACTTCAACAGTAGAAGTACCTTTTTTTGAATTCCATACTGCAGTCATAGCGGTAATTGATCCACGACCAGAAGTTCCTGTTGCAGTTGCAGTTACTGTTAAACCTGTAATTGTAAGTGCACCCAAATCAGTCATTTTTTGTATTTCTGCATTTTCAGAGTCAGAGAAATTAGCAGATAACTCATCTGCAGTTAAACTTGAATTTGCAGCATATCTTTCAGTAATAACTACCTGTGCTGCTTCTGCTATGCTTGATGCTTCAGTTGCATACTGACTTTCTTTTGCCCTACATCCAAGCAAAAACATGACACACCATAAATGATCATCAAACAGCACTTACCTATTTCTGCTATTTCCCTTCCAGCACAAGTTCCGTTCCATCAAGAAAATGCACCACAATCCTGCCGCTTTCAAATATTTCCATATGACTTAGAAGCCGTATGATCAGGTCTGATTTTTTCCACTCATGTTTCCGCTTGTGTGGATTTCTTTTATTTGTGAGATGAGAAGAAAAGTGTGAGATGGTAAGGAATTTTATAAAGTCCTTTGCACGGTAACGGGCCAATAGATCTTCATTTTCACTTTCGGATTGCCGTTCCCATTTTTCCTGATATTCGGTCAGATGATTTAAGATCCGGTTAAAGCAGATCCAGAAAGCCTTCCATAAGGTTTTTTCATCAATATGCCGATTGCCGCAATCGCAGGGAGTTTTTGGACAATATTTTTCTCCGCATTGCCAGATGAGCCGCTTTTGGGTTCCGCGTCTCCAGATTTTTCGCACGTAGGCATGATGGCAGGTGCCGCAGATAATCTTACAGGCCATCGGAAGCGCAGCAGTGTATCTGGAATAGCAGGCCAAATGATAATTTTCCATAAAGGTCTTGCGGCGCAGGGTTTCCAATTGCACACATTCCCATAGCTCTCTGGAAATGATAGGTTCATGATGGTCTTTTAAATAATAGCTGGGAAGTTGTCCGGTGTTTTTTATCCGCTTTTTTGTGAGAAAATCAGAACTAAAGGTCTTCTGAAGCAGGACATCTCCTTTATATTTTTCATTCTGCAGCATATTTATGATGGTACTGGAACACCAGGTACAGGTGCCATTCCAGGTGGGGATACCGGCTTCTTTTAGAGATTTACATATGTAAATGGTAGATTTTCCGTTCAGATATTCCTGATAGATTAGCCTTACGATGGAAGCTTGGCGGGGATTTACAATCAGTTTCCCCTCGGCGTCTTGATCGTATCCCAGAAAACGGGTGGTTGCCAGACGGAATTCTCCGTGCTCAAAATGTTTTCGTATTCCCCATGCGCAGTTTTCACTGATGCTTCGGCTTTCCTCCTGAGCCAGAGAGGAGAGGATGGTCAGCAGGACTTCTCCCTTTGATTCCAGGGTGTTTATATTTTCTTTTTCAAACAGAACTCCGATTCCCAGCTCTTTTAATTCGCGGACATAGATCAGGCAGTCCAGTGTATTTCTGGAAAAGCGGCTGATGGATTTCGTGATAATCAGGTCCAGCTTTTTCCTTCGGCAATCGGAGATCATCCGGTTAAATTCTTTGCGGCGTTTTGTATTGGTTCCGGTAATTCCTTCATCGGCATAGATACCGGAAAATTCGTATTCAGGAATAGACTGTATATATTCACTGTAATAACGTACCTGGTTTTCATAGCTGGATAGCTGTTTGTCTTGATCGGTTGATACACGGCAATAAGCTGCCGTTCTTTTCTTCCCAGAGGAAAGGAGCGTTTCTGAATCCTGATTCGTATTCTGCCTTGGCGGTATAACAGTGATAATTGTATCCATTTAAAGTTACCTCCTCTATCACAGTTTCATTTATAATAGGATATCTTGTCAGCCATTCTTCCAATTCCATTTCTTTTACAATCATTCCGGGACAGGCGGAGGCTTTTTGACGATGTGTGGCGCAGCTCCATTGGATGCGTCCGGAAGGGAGCGTCTGCCTGGTCAGATGTTTTTTGCAGTGAGGGCAGAGCAAGAGTCCACTGACGGAATAACGCCGGCTGTATTTTTCCGGATGTTCTAAATGAATATGATATTGTTCACAGCGTTTTTGACGCAGCAATTGTGCCTGATCCCAGATTTCTTTTTTTATGATTGCTTCGTGATGGTTTTCCAGATAATAGGATTTTACCTGCCCTCGGTTTCGGACTCCTTTTTGCCGCAGGCATTCCGGGGTATAGTATTTTTGCAGAAGACAGTCCCCTTTGTATTTTTCATTGGAGAGGATATAGCGTATCGTTGCGGGATTCCATTTGCCTCCGGATGCAGTGAAAATCTGTTGCTCATTTAGCAGCAGGGCTATTTTCCATGCACCAAACCCGGATAAATACAATTGGAAAATCTGTTTTATAATGTCTGCCTGTATTTTGTTTACCGCCAGCATTCCATTGTGGGCATTGTCATATCCATTAAAATGGCAGGTGATCGCAGTGGGAATACCACGGTCAAATTGTTTTTGAATCGTCCACTGTACATTTTTGCTGATACTGTGACTTTCCTCCTCTGCCAGAGAAGCGATGACGCTGAGCATAAATTCTCCTTCGCCGGACAAGGTGAAAAGTTTTTCAGACTCAAAATAAATACCGATTCCAAGACTTTTTAAATTACGGACCGTATCCAGCACGATAACGGTATTTCTGGCAAAACGGGAAATGGATTTAGTGATGATCAAATCAAATTTTCCCTCATGAGCATCAGACAGCATTTTGCGGAAACCATTTCTGTTTCTGGTATGTCCGCTGATACCCGCATCAGTGTAAATTTCGGTAAGAATACAGTGAACGTTCTTTTTTAACAGATGAGAAAAGGCTTCCTGCTGAAGTACAAGCGAAAGCATCTGAGGAGCCTTTTTGGTAGAAACGCGCGCATAAATACAGACGCGTACAGGCTTGTGCCTGAATAAATAAGCATATGGTATCATAATTCTTCCTCCTTTGAGAAAGAGAGTAACAAAATGGAGAAAAAAAGAAAAGCAGATACCATATCTGCCTTGGATTAAGAAATAAGAAAGTGCCAGACAATTTGGGCAAAACAGGTTGACATCACCCAAAAGTATATTATAAAATAAATGTAAATTACAGAGTTTTGCAAGAGAAAAAGAGGTGTAAATAATATGGTGAGGCGTATAAAAAAAGGACTGCTTATCTTTGGGGTAATGGCAGTATTGATGATGCTGATGAACCTGCAGGTATTTGCGGCAGCCGCAGCACCCGCAGCACCCGGCAATGTGAAAAAGCTGACAGCGAAGGCAGTGAGTGAACGTTCCGTTCAATTGAGCTGGAACAAGGTGTCTAAAGCGACCGGATACAAAATATTCAGAGTGTCTTTGGCAACAGGGAAGCAGACTTATCTTGGAACAACATCAAGCAACAGTTACACCATTAAAAAGGTGAATGTAAATACAAAATATTCATTCGTAGTATATGCATACAAAAAAAGTGGTACTGCAACGGTGAACAGTGCACTTCCATCACCGGTGGCATCGGTCACTACTGCTATATTGACACCGAACAGGCCACCGAAATTTCGAATAGCCGGCTATGGAAATAAATCAATTCTGCTGAAATGGGATGCAGCGAAGAACGCGACGGGTTATTATGTCTATATGTATAAAGAAAAAACACGCCGGTTTGAGAAGATAGCTGCCACCCGCAGTACAAGCTGCCGCATTTCCAAGCTGACAGCAGGAGTAAAATATCAGTTCCGGGTGCAGGCATTTCGTACTGTTCAGAAAACCACAGCAGTCAGCAAGGCTTCGGATACAGTGTCCGGCAAGGTAAAGGATTTGAGCATGGAAATCAACAGCGTGCACGGAAGATGTTACAGTGCAACGCTGCGTTCAAAGACAACCGTGACGATAGTGACCACACAGAAAACAAAAAAATTGAAGGCGGGAACAAGGATCCTTACCACGGATTATGGCAGAACCGGCACAATTACAGCATATCTGACGGATGGAACCAAAATCAAAATTTCAGGCTCCTTATTAAATTATAATGGCGGATACTATGCTGCGCCGAATGCATTTTCGAAAAAGACAAAGGAAGCATTTATCAATGCCAGAGGATATTCCAGCGATACAAATTATCTGGTGTGGGTTAGCCAGTATACTTATACTACGAATATTTTTAAGGGTTCCAAGGGAGAATGGGAACTGGTTCGCTCCATGCCATGCGTGATCGGCAAAGATGGCAGATCTCCGGTTGGAATGTTTGAGCTGCTGTTTGCTGACAGTGCATACGGCGGAGTTCAGATTTATTACACATACGGCCCTCAGGGCGGCAATTCATTCCACCGCCGCCTGGATGCAAATGTGCAGGCGGCAGTTTCCTTAGGATGTGTTCGCCTGGGGGATGAAGATTTAAAGTATTTATATAATACGTGCCCCATGGGAACAGCGGTCTTATCATATTGAGTATAATTTATCTGATGAATAGCGGGTTATGGGAAAAAGTTTTGGCGTGATCTGCAGTGGATTTTTTGTAAATGTTACAGTTCGGCCTTGAAATGAGGACGCTTTCCGGGCGGCTGCCCCAGGTATGCCGCAGATATTGCCTTCGTCTCTGCGAAACTCCGTGTTCTCGGTTACTTTGCAATCGGAACATATTTAGGCCTTCTGTAAATGCACCGGCAGTATACCTGGGGCAGCCGCTTGGAAGCTGTGCGTCAAGTAAAAAGCTGAACTGGAACCATTGTATTAAAAAATAGTATTGAAAAATATAAAAAACATTTGACAGGTTTAAGAAAAAATGGTATGTTAATAAACATTCTGCAAACAAAATGAATAAATATAATAAACAATTTAGAAAATTCAAACAATTTGCTGAAAAAATAAAAAAGCTGAAAAAATAAAATAACTTCAATAAGGCTTTTGGAAACAGCTTCAAAAGCCTGTTATAATTGAGCCAGGATCGGATCAAGAAGTTGTCTTACTTCTACCGTGCATTCTGCATACAGCCGTAAAAATTCCAGGAAAGGGAAGATTCCGAAACAATTTCCTGCATATACAAC
>JAQVCW010000041.1 GCA_028689585.1 Lachnospiraceae bacterium
GTGCGTGACCGCACCAAAACAGAACCGCAGGGCCTGCGGGGATAGCCTGCTGATACTTGGCTCATGGGAGCTATTGAACAGGAAGCCCTCACTTCAAATCTTTGATTAAGTGGTGGGAGTGGGTCACTGACAGGCAATAACTCTAAAAAAGAGCATAAGAAGATTTTAGAGCAGTTGCATCAGGTGGATGTGAAAGAAACTGTAATTTTGATTGCAACCGGTTCACTGATTGGGGAAGGATTTGATTTTCCAAGGTTAGATACGTTGTTTATGGCAATGCCGGTTTCTTTTCGCAGTGTAGTGGAACAGTATGCGGGAAGGTTAAATCGCGATTATGAAGGAAAAGAAAATGTAATCGTATATGATTATGTAGATACACATATTCCTATGTTTGATAATATGTATGCAAAACGGTTAAAAGCATATAAGCAGATTGGATATGAGGTGTGTGGTGGATTAAAGAGTGAAAAGCAGACAGCAAATGCTATCTTTGATGGCGAAAACTATTATGAGGTCTATAGAAAGGATTTATTAGAAGCCAATAGGAATATTGTGATATCAAGTCCGGCGATCAGTGGACCGAAAGTTTATGAATTAATCAATTTATTGCGTGATAAACAAATCGCAGGTGTTGAAATTACAATTGTCACATGGGAACCGGATTCCTATGGTTTTGGTGATGCAGCTTTTTGGATGCAACTACATGAAGAAATGCGTCAGGCAGGTTTTTATGTAAAAACAGCAGAAGAATCTTGTGAACATTTTGCAATTATTGACCAGGAAATTGTATGGTACGGAAGTATGAATCTTCTGTTTAAAAGCAATGCAGATGATAGCATGATGAGAGTTCAAAGCAAAAAAATAGCTATGGAGTTAATGAGCTTAACATTTGGAAAGGAGCCGCAAAAGGATGCAAATAACTGAGAGTGATTGGAAGATATTTCGAAAGAAGATACCAAATTGGCAAGAAGCTTATATGGAACGCTTGACGAAGGAATACATAATACTTCTGCAAAGTGAGAAAAAGGCTTCCGATAAATTCTGGGAACTTGAAAAGCGTATCAAACAAGATAAGAAATCACCAGGTGTTATAATTGATATGAGAAGATCAACAGCAATAAATAATATTGTGAGTTTGGTTTTGGATGAAGTTATATCGCTAGATGATTTGGAAGATTTCAGCGAAGATTTAAAAGAGGCGGTGAAATTTATGGTGGAGAAATGGTAAAAGATAGTCTCACAGGTTTCAAATTATTATGAGACTCGTGAAGCTGAGCTGAGACAAGCTGAAAATATTTCCGCAAGATATTTCCTTTCAGTACAAGTTTGGCATATGTAAGTGGTGAAGCTTCTGCTGACCGGTACAGATAAACGATATCAGTCGATTCCTCAAGGATAACGGAAGAATGACATTCCTTAACAACGGATAACAAGAATAGAGTCTGTAGTAGGCTCACAATGACCGAAGTGGAACGTAGATGCAGAGGGCGCGCAGAGCATGTCATGCGAAGCATGACGGGTATTGCATCAAGAATACAGAGGCGTTCTTGATTTCCCCTCATGTTTTCGCGTTCAAAAGCAGTAGTTTGAGTAGTAAAATAGGATTTTACTACCCAGCAATCAGCCATTCTATTTCCACATGATTAAGGGGCGGCGTAAAAGCAAAAAGAAATGGCGGATCTTATATTTTTGTTATACCGCTCTTATACCGCGTCATTAAACTTCTCAACACTACAACCTTTGCTTGCATAGTATTGAAGCATTTCGTCAATCTTTCGTTTGTCATAGCTGGTAATACAATCCGACAACACATGAACGATGTAACCCGCTTTAGCCATATTGTAGCAGGTGGATTTTACACAGGCTATGGCATCTGCACCGGCAATATAAAATTCTTTGATTTCATTTTCGCTTATGAAAGCGGAAAATTCTTCACTTGTCAGTGCATTGCCTTTGGTTTTTGTGAAAATGTTCCCGGATGCAATTTTCATCTCTGCAGCTAATTCTTCTCCGTGAGTACCCGGCTTAAAGGTTCTTGTCCCGGCTGATAGATTATTATGCTTGATATAAACTACATGAATATCATGAGCAACAGCCCAATCAATAGCGGTATTAATATTGTTGATAATCTCTTTGTAATTCTTTGTGATATCGTTTTGGATATCGATAACGACGAATGCTTTGTTCTGCATGGTTTTCCTCCCTGCTTTCTTTCATTGATTTGTTTGCGCTTTTATTGTACGATATAATTGTTGACAACAGTATGGCAACAATTAAAAAGAAGTTTCGAAAGGCGAATATCAAATGAAAATTGACAGGCTTGTTAGCATTATTATGATACTTCTTGATAAAGAACGAATCGGGGCGCAGGAGTTAGCGGATATGTTCGAAGTATCGCCCCGCACAATCTACCGAGATATAGACACTATTAATATGGCGGGGATTCCAATTCGTTCTGCTTCGGGAGTAGGCGGCGGCTTTGAAATTATGCAGAACTATAAAATTGAAAAAAATGTTTTTTCGTCTGCCGACCTCTCTGCCATCTTAATGGGGCTTTCCAGTCTTTCCAATCTGATTCGGGGTGACGAACTGATAAATGCCCTTGCAAAGGTCAAGAGCTTTATTCCCACTGACCAGGCAAAAGACATTGAATTAAGAGCAAATCAAATACGCATAGATTTGAGTGGGTGGATTGGTAACAGGAACATACAGCTATATTTGGAAATTATCAAGACTGCTTTACAAGAAAGCCTGCTGCTTGCGTTTGAATATGTGGGGCACCATGGGAATAAAACCATGCGAACAGTCGAGCCGTATCAGCTTGTACTGAAAAATAGTCACTGGTATTTTCAAGGATTTTGCTATAAAAGAAATGATTTTCGCTTATTTAGATTATCCCGCATATCTAACCTGCAAATAGAAAAAGTACCTTTTATGCCACGAGATTTTCCAAAAACAAGCTTGAACTTTGAGGAAATCTTTACAATTGTGCCAATAAGAATTAAACTTCGTATTCATAAATCTGTTATGGACAGGGTACTTGATTATTGTTCTTATGAACATTTTTCAACTGTTGACAATGAATATTACATTGTTGATTTTCCATTTATAGAGAATGACTATAACTATGATAATCTTCTTGGCTTCGGGTCAAAATGTGAGTGCTTGGAACCGTTGCATATCCGGGCGGAAATGAAGCGCAGAACACGTGAATTAGCCGCCATATATAAGGATTAGAACAAGGGTACTTGTTTTGTTATAAGAAGCCAATCAAACGTTTAAAATGATTGGCTGGCTTCCTAATTAACAAATTAAATAAAAACTCGTGGCATATCCGGATTGAAGATAAGTGAACAATGGAATATAATAGAATTATGGAAAGATGTGAAGCGGTTATGCAGAGACAAAATAGAAAAAATGCTGTTTCAATGATATGGATTACAATATTCTTCCTGTTCCTTTTGAGAGGAGGAGCCAATGCTTCTTCTTTTGTGGTCAGTTACTTAAAATAGCAGGGAGTAGAAAAACAACCAGAGTGCGAAAAACAAAAGAGGTGAGTGTGTTTTACAGGTGAGTTGAGAAATAAGAAGATAAGAGTGCAATAAATCTTTAAGAGAAACTATTTTGCGAGAATCACACAGGGAGAGGATGGGTATAACAAATGAAAAAGAAGGCAGCTTTTATTTTAACGGCAGCGTTGTCTGCAGCATTGGCAGCACCCTATTGTGCTGAGACCTTAACGGAAGGGATGACATTTGAAAATGCGGAAAGCAAGCTGATTTATGATGGATTTGTTGTGGAAACGGATTATGAAGGTAATTCCATTGTAGGATTGCTGTTTGACTATACGAATAATCGCGAAGATGCGTCCTGCGCAGCATTGGATTATTATCTGGAGGTATATCAGAATGGGGTATCCTTGGATATGGGATTTCCTTCCGGCCAATCGGCGATCTTTGAGGATTATGGAAACGGAGGAAAAAATATTAAGGATGGTGCATCTCTTCCAATCTGTTTTTGTTATGAATTGCAGGATGCTTCCGAACTGGAGCTTACGATTCAGGATATGACAAGCTTTGAAAAAATAGGGGAAGATCTTACCGTTGATCTGTCTCAGACAGCAGATCATACCGAGACAAGCCCTGAAGCTGATACGGAGAGGCCGGAAACAAATGCGGGGGACAGCGAGAGTGAAATTGCAGAACTGGAAGCGAAAATAACAGAGCAAAATCAACTTATTCAAGCGTTACAACAGGAACTGGAAGATGCGCAGGCCAGAATCGCTGAATTGGAAGCGGGCAAGGAAGAGATTCCCCAGACCGAAGCCATAATGAGCGAAGCTTCAACACAAGACACCGCTGCTGCAGTTACGGGGGAGGCAACCATAGGGGAGAAGAATGCTCTGGCAAAGGCAGAAAGTTATCTTGAAATGACCGCATTTTCTTATAGCAGTTTGATTGAACAATTGGAATACGAGGGATTCTCGAC
Organism: Lachnospiraceae bacterium; assembly: GCA_028689585.1. GTDB lineage: Bacteria > Bacillota > Clostridia > Lachnospirales > Lachnospiraceae > Merdiplasma. The sequence continues at coordinate 4,489 of JAQVCW010000041.1, forward strand.
AGACGAGGCTACTTATGCAGCCGATCGCTGCGGAGCGGACTGGAAAGAACAGGCAGCAGTACAAGCGCAAAGTTATCTGGACATGACATCATTCTCCAGGGACGGATTGCTCGAACAGCTGGAATACGAAGGATTTACCAGTGAGCAGGCAGAGTATGGAGTAGCTGCGGCAGGATATTGATGGCAGGATTAAAAGAGAGCTAGAACCCAAGGGGACTTGTTTCGGACCTTAATATTTTTTCAATTTATAGTTTATTATCTTTGCTGCTGAGAAGCCAATTAAACGCCTAAAATGTTTGGTTGGCTTCTTCTCGTGCGCCCGGCTGCGCTCGTTACTAACGGATGAAAGTTCCGAATCCGCCCTGGTAGTGGGAAGGATAATTCTTGCTTGTTTTGGACACAGTTTTTATATGGTTTGAACACAATTATTACAAGACATTTGTGTATAATGGTATCAAATCTATTAGAAGTTAAATAACGATAATAGGAAGCAGGCAGGTATGACGGAACAATTGTTTCGTGATGAAAACAGGAAAAGACAAGGAGAATGATTTATGCAGATAAAGAATGCAGGGAAATGGTTCACAGTGATGACATTGACTGCGATGGCGGCAGTGAGTGGAGTGGTACCAACGATGGCAGAGAGTACGGTGGGAAGCCTGGATGAAAAAGCGTCAGACAGTGCAGCGGATGCAGCAGTATCGGAAGAGACGACGATCATCTTATCAAATGAGGATATTTTGGTAAATGGCACGTCGATTTCCACCGATTCTGCAGACGCAGTCTATGCTGGTGCTGAAATTGTGTATTATAAAGAAGGACAGAGCGAAACCTATGGTGCAGGATCGGAAGAGGAAGAGCATTCTGCAGAGGATGCGGCAAAACAACAGGTCATTACGATTACAAAACCTGGGACTTACCGGCTGAGCGGATCCTTAAGCAACGGACAGATCACCATCGATTTAGGGGAAGATGCCAAAGAGGATGAAACAGCGGTGGTAAATCTGGTCCTGGACAACGTGGATATTACCTGTGATGTAGCTCCGGCTATTATTGCCTACAATGTGTATGAGTGTGGCAGTGATGATACGGAGACTGCAACAAAGGATGTGGATGTGTCCGAGACGGCTGGTTTTCACCTGACGCTGGCTGATAACAGCACAAATACGGTTACGGGTTCTCATGTAGCCAAGATTTACAAGGCAGGCACGACTTTAGAGGAAATTGAAAGCGATGAAGCAAAAAAGGCACATAAATACGATGCTGCCATTGAATCCCAGATGTCTATGTCCATTGACACCGAGAAAGTCGGAAATGGACAACTGACGGTATATGCAGACAACGAAGGAATTGAGACAAAATTACATATGACCGTCAATGGTGGCGTGATTACGGTAAATGCCAATGATGATTCCATCAACGCAGGAGAAGATGGCGTTTCCGTTATTACGTTTAACGGCGGAACTGTTATCTGCGACTCCGGCTATGGTGACGGAGAGGAAGGTGACGGTATTGATTCCAACGGATGGATTGTGATTAATGACGGATACATCATTGCCTGCGCAAATGCCAGAAGTCAGGATAGCGGAGTAGATTCTGATATGGGTATATATATCAATGGCGGTACGGTATTGGGCAGTGGCCATATGTATGATGAGATTTCGGAGGAATCGAATCAGAAATTTATGGTATTCAATTTTTCAGAGGATGTGACCGAGAAAGAAATGCTTCTGCTTACTGACACAGAAGGAAATGCAATCTCAGCCTTTCACGCAGTAAATGATTATTCGATTATAGTCTATAGCACCCCAAAACTGGAAGATGGAGACTACTACCTGTACAAGGTGGATTCTGTAACAGGTGATCTTAATGGAAGTATTTACACAAATATTACTGCATGGGAAGGTGAGCAGCAGCTTGGCTACACCGGAACTTCTGCCGGAGGCTTTGGAGGCAGAATGGGCGGCTTTGACGGAGGTCAGGGCGGCAATAGGGAAAATAGGGACGAACTGCCGGAAGGAACGGAGAGGCCGGACGTGAGTGAACTGCCGGAAGGAGCAGAGAGACCAGATGGGAGTGAACTGCCGGAAGGAGCAGAGAGACCAGAAGGGAGTGAACTGCCGGAAAGAGCAGAGAGACCAGAAGGGAGTGAACTGCCGGAAGGAGCAGAGATGCCAGATGGGAGTGAAATGCCGGAAGGAATGGAACCACCGGAAGAGAACGGCAGCAATGCCGATGGATCGCAGGAGGACAGGAACGGAGCACAACAGATAACGTTTACTGTTTCTGAATCATCCAATCAATTCAGTGGAATTGCACTATATCAGGAAAGTGAAGTAAGCGAAGAAACAGAAATATCCTTCCAGGCGTAAGAACTCTCTGTTTCCGTGCTTTCCATTCCTTTATAGAATCTTCTATTTCGTGGTTCAATCTTGACATCTACCGCAATCAGCACAGCCATTACAGGTCATCCGACTGCCACATTCTCTGCAGGTAATCGGATGATAGTGTGGCACATATAACTGCTCAGGTCTCAGGTCAAAACCCCAGTCATCCACCAGATGAAATTGAATCGGTTTACCGGTATAACTAAGCCCGGAACGGTAAGCCTGTTTTGCCTGTACCTGTTTGTTAGGGATATGGTAAGTTTTACCGTCTTTTACAAACACTGAGCCGGTTTCGATGAAGCTAAAGGTAACATCATACTGGCGGCATTGATCAGAAAGCTGCTTTACCCATTCATAGTGGCAGGGACGAGACCCGTCATAGTTCTCACCACCGCAGAGTACCTGCTCAATGATACCGGCAGGAAGATAAGAACTTAGATCAATGGAGCCAATGAGAGGAGCAGTCATAATCCCCTTATGCTTAAAAGGAAGATCAAAGAGAAGAGGGATACGTTCATCCGCTCTTTTTTGATTCTCACAGGTAACATTAAAAAACACATGATCCCATCCATTCCCCCAGTCAGAGGGAAGATGGGCAGCAGCTCTCTGAGGACGTTTTGTTAACAGAAAGAATTTAACATCTCTGCGGGCACGGATAATATCCCAGGCTTGGGGTCTCCAGGTATCGGCTTCTTCGAGAAAAAAGTCCGAGGTCATGCAGACACGAAGCTGTTCACCGCTTTTTATTTTATAGTTACCCTGCCGATCTTTTGAGATTGGATATCTCATGTTCTTAGTACGGTAAATCGTATGTCCGTTCTGCCCGCGCATCCGGTCCAGAAAGTACATGTAGCAGTTCTGACAACCCTCTGAGCACTTAACACATCCGTGCCATGGATTCCATATGTCATGCATGGCAATTCCTCCATGAATAGATTATTTAATAAAGTATGAGGTATTTCAGTGTGTAACGGTCATCGATGATAGCGTGTTGAAAGATCAGAGGTATGATCTGGAAGGATATCATAGATTGTCCTGACGATATCATATCGTTTTCGGAAAAGGCAATAATCATCCTTTATACTAAAATCAAATATGGTATAAGCATGAAGGTGAAACAAATCGTTATTCCAGAACACGGCCAAAGATTTTAAAAGAACTGTGTTCATCGATTTTAATTGGCTGATACGCTGAATTAAGCGATATCAGATATACACCATCTCGCTGTATTTTTAACTGTTTACAGAATGTTTTTCCATCAAGATAGAAGATACCGATCTCATCAGAAGAAAGTACTTCTGCTTTTTCCACCCAAACAATCTGTGTATCGTGAAATCTTGGCTCCATACTGTCACCATTAATGGGAACACCAAAATCTGCATTTGCTGGAACTTCCGGGCCGACCTCCATGGACTCAAAGTTTTCTTCATCCAGAAAATCACCGGTACCTGCAGAAGCAGCCAGTAATGACACCGGCAATGTTCTTTTGGGAAAGGGCAGGATGGCAGTTTCTGCTTTCCTATATCTGGAAGACTCTGAGAGTAAATCAATATATTCGAGCGCCCTCTGCCTGCCGGAAGCATTCAGTTTTTGAAATGGATCATTTGAATTGCTTCCAATGAATTCTGTGTATATATCGGTAATATTCAGAACCTTACACAATGCCAGAAATAGAGGGGCATTCGGTGTACTATTATCATTTTCCCAGGAACTCACGGATTTGCTTGTTATGGTGAAACCGTATTGGCTGATATGGTTCGCAAGATCCTTCTGAGATAAATGTAATTTTTTTCGATGTGCTGCAATAATACATCCAATTTTAAATTCCATAGAAACCTCCCACAGAAGCAATCAATTTATAGGATCACGCTTAGTGTTACTATACTATGCCTATCATAATAAATCAATAGAAATCTAATTAAATAAGAATATATTAAGAATAATATCATTATAATCTCATTAAAACAGATATGCAGTTGCTATTACGCCTATCCAGAAACAGGATAGAGAACGGGAATGATTCAATGCTGCATTATCCTATTATGCATTTCCGATGGAGGGACAATTAAATTGAGGGACAATTAAATTGAGGAATTTCAAAATATAGAAATTTGCTGTGCAAATTGGAGCCTGCTCACTCCTGCATCACTTCCTTACGATTCAAACAGCAGGTGTTTGAGTCTGCTGTGAACAGTAACAGAAATTCTACAAATGTAGAAAAAACGGATTGACATTACACTACCACAAGCGTAGAATAACTTTATCAACTACATATGTAGAAGATAAAAGACAGTTTACCTGCATCAGATGAAGCGCACAGGTGCAGTAAAACAACTGGCCTGCCCTCTGCAAGGCAGTCAGAAGAAAACAGACAAAGAAATAAGGAGAGATGAACATGGGTGACAGAAGGAAAAAGATAAGCAGTTTAAGAGCGAAGACAGCTATAGTGGCGGCAGCCGCAGCGATTGCCATGAGTATGCCGGCATTGGCGGAAGAATTTACCACATCGGATTCCGTACTGACGATTGAGACACCGAATGATGAATGGCAGCAGGTAGCGGATGACAGTACCTGGGTAACACTGGCAGATGGGAATGACCGCATTACCATGCTCCATTACAGCAATGGAGATGAACTGCCGGGTATAACGATTGCGGATGATAAATATGCGCAGGTATGCCAGAATATCATTTCTACAAGAAATGAAGTATTTATCATTACCGGGTCGGCGGCAGATCAGGCAGATTTCCAGAAGGTGCAGCAAGCGGTACAAAGCGCGGTGATCAATAAATACGATACCAAGACCGCAGTACAGAAGGTGAACGGTACTTCAGGAAACACAGCGGCTTCCTCAGCGCAGACAAAAGATGGCTATACGATAGAAGCTGTGGATGAATTTGTTACATATGTTATGAGTTCTACACTGAATATTCGGAGCAGCTATTCCACCAGTGCTTCTGTGCTGGGCACACTTTACTATGCGGATGCGGTTACAGTGAATGGTGTGGTGAAACAGAACGGTTCGGATGCGGGCTGGTATTGTGTGGATTATAACGGAGCCACCGGTTATATTGCTTCCCAGTATACGAACGTGGGAGGGCCGACAGCGGAAAATTCCGGAATTACCCTGACCGATGAGCAGGTTACACTGTATGCATTGGACGGAAGCGGTTCCACCTATATCAATAAGGGAACGGATGGAAAATGGTATGACGGGTATGGAAGACAGTATACGTCAGATGGAACTTCCCTGTGGATCTGCCAAAATGATAAGAGTGAATGGTCCGACTATGCTCCGGATACGAGCTTTATAACAGATAATTCCACAGCTCAGGTGACAATTGTGGATAAAGAAGGGCTTAACTATGATACCCTCTATGAGAATGCAAAAAATGGTGAATGGTATAATGTGGCAGGCGGCCTGTTTATTTTTGATGGAACCAGTCAATGGACGGCGCAGGATGGAAGCCTCTGGTACACAGCTCAGTGAACCTTCGATGCCCCATATGCCGATAAAAATACAGAAGCTTCAGTTTCTGTATATCGAATTCCTCCCATGGAAGGTTTGTAATAAGACATGCTCCGTGCTCTAAATAATGAAGCATTACATGATGCAATTATTCTGTTGACAAGTAAAAAACAGCGTAATATAATAAATTGAACGATATTCAATGCACTGTGGAGGGTTTGCTATGTCAAGAAAACCGATTGTTGAGGGCGGCATGGCTTTGCTTCGGCGAAAAATGAGCAAAACATAAAAGGAGTGGTTTTCGTAATGAAAAAGATACATAGCAGATTTTCGGTTGCCCGCGGTTTTCTGATTTTCTGGACCCTGTTCATTGGCATTGGCGCGGTTGCGGGCGCTGCCTGTATGCTGATAAAGCCGGATGGCAGCTTGATGGGGATGCAGGGGCTGCTGCCCTACTTTCAAGTGCTGCCGCTGGCGGAAATTCTATACCAGGATTATTTGTTTCCCGGTATCGCGCTGCTTTGCGTGAACGGGCTTCCGAACCTGTTGGCAGCAGCGCTGCTGCTGCGGCAACGCAAGGCAGGCGTGGCTTTGGGCGGGGGATTGGGCATTACGCTGATGCTGTGGATCTGCATCCAGTTCGTGATTTTCCCGATAAACTTTCTGGACATTGCGTTTTTTTCTTTCGGAATTCTGCAAGCCGTCACTGGCTATGCCGCGTGGGTGTTCTGCCGGCAGGAACAGTTCACCGTGAGCGCGGCGGACTACCCGCACATCGGTACAAACCCAAAACGGCTGGTAGTCTATTTTTCCCGCATGGGCTATACCAAAAAACTGGCGCTGGAGCAGGCGGAGAAAACCGGCGCGGAGGTCTATGAGATTCAGACGACCGAGCGTACTGCGGGGACGTTGGGTTTTTGGTGGTGCGGGCGGTATGGAATGCACGGCTGGGCCATGCCGATTAAGCCTGTTACCGTTGAATTGAGCTGTTACGAGCAGGTGGTCATCTGTTCGCCTATCTGGGTGTTTGGTCTGGCCGGACCGGTGCGCAGCTTTTGCAAGGAGGCAAAGGGAAAAATCAAAAGTGCCGATTTTATTTTGACCCACCACACCCGTATGCATTATGCAGGCGCCGCGCGGGAGATGGAACGGTTGATTGGAAGTTCTGCCAACAGGGTAATCAGCGTTTCCTGCCCGCTGGGAAAACAGACAGGCATTGCTGTTTTTTAGAGGGTACAGTACATCCAAAATAAGTAGATTTGGATGGTTAGTGATATGGATTATACTGAAAGTAGAAAAGATGCCGGATCTGCAGCCGGGGAACGATGAAATATGTCCGAACGGGCTGCAGGTCCGGTAATGGAAGGGAGCTGCCGGAAAATGAGTAATAAAATTCAGAAACTGCCGGACTCGGAACTGGATATCATGCTGGTGCTTTGGAAACATAGGCCGCCTATGAGCAGACTGGAAATTGAACAGATCGTGAATGAAAAGAAAGCGCTGGCACCTACGACGATTTTGTCGCTTCTGACGCGGCTGGAGAAGAAAAATTATGTTTCAGTGACAAAGCAGGGAAAAATGAATCTGTATACACCTTTGATTTCCCAAGAGGAGTATCAGAGCAGTGAAAGCAGAAATATATTGGAGAAGCTGTATGGCAATTCCCTGAAAAAATTTGTGACCTCCCTCTATCATGGGAAGAAAATGGATGAGGCTTCCATACAGGAATTAGACCGGTTCCTGAGAAATCTGGAGGAAGAGTCTGAACGATAAATGAGGTTTCAGGGGAAACGAAAAGAATTGCAGGGGGATGAAATCGGTATGGAAGAATTTATGTTCCACATCCTGAAAATAAATGTGATTGCCGCAGTTGTGATCTTACTGGCAATGCTCATTTCACGCATCACAAAAAAGAAATATTCATCCAGATGGAAATATATGATGTGGCTGGCAGTAGGACTGTTTTTACTGCTTCCGGTGAATTTGTCCGAAAGGGGATTACTGCGGATGGAAATACGCCGGCCGGAGCATCAGCAGGCGATATTGTCACAAATGCAGTTGGACAGGTCAGCAGCAGGCGCGACATCACAGACACAGACGGGGACAGCGATAACGGCTCAGGCATCGCCACCGGCTCAGGCATCGTCACCGGCTCAGGTATCGGCATCGGCTCAGGTGCAGCCGGAGGTATCTGCCCGGGTGCCAGCCTCCGGCAGCGAGAATGCAGATGCAAAATCAAATGGGCAGCCAGATGGGGCGGTAGTAGTACTGCCGTCCAATCTGGTTTCGTGGTATGGAATTCTGGAACTGTTTTCCAGGGTATGGATCATTGGAATAATACTCGGGACGATCCTTAAGCTTCTTCGATATCGTTTTTCTGTTGGAAGCATGTATCGGTGGAGTTATCCGGTGGAAGAGGAGCAGGTGAGGCAGCTTTACCGCAGGGCATGCCTGAAAAAGCATATCGCGCGACCTCCCAGGCTGATGATCAGCTCCAGGCTTTCCACCCCGGTACTGGCCGGTCTATGGGATACAGGCATGTATCTGCCGGAAGTGGAATATGAACCGGAGGAACTGCAGCTTATTTTTTTACATGAACTGTCTCATTATAAACGTAGAGATCTTTGGTATAAGTTGCTTTTGCTGACCGTGACGACAATATACTGGTTCAATCCCATGCTGTATCTGATGCAGAAAGAAGCAGAGAAGGACATAGAAAATCTCTGCGACAGCAGCGTGGTGGAAAAATGTACAGAGGAGCAGTGCACGAGATACCAGCATCTTCTGCTGAAGACAGCAGCATTTCAAAATCATGTGCCGTACCTGTCTGCCAGCCTGAATGACAGCGTGCTGGTATTTAAAGAGCGCATTCTGTATATGAGAAATGACGGGCAGCTAAAGAAAAAATTATTCCCGGTAGTGCTGCTGGCGGCGTTCATGCTGAGTGCGCATGGGCTGGTGGGCTACGTGATTGGTACGAATGCATCGGCAGGTCAGGAGGAAACTGGAATAACAGCTTCTTCTAATTTGAATGCAATCGGACTGTCCGGAGCTTTGGGGGCGGCAGACCTGACAGAAAACAGCACCGGGAATGGGACGAGTATATCGCAGGATACCGGAGCCGGGGATGCTCTGCTGACAGATGGAAATGGCAGTCAGACTACAGCAAAAGCTGCGGGAGCTGCCGAACTGGTGGGGATAGGAGCATTGCCGGGGCAGTCAGCCTTGAATGTTCAGGCGAACGGAGCACAGACAGCCGATCTGTCAGAAACAAATAATACATCAGAAACGAACAATACATCGAATCCGGACGAATCGGAAGCAGCGGACGGTTATACGATGGAGAATCTTGCCGGAAATCAGTTTGTCGCATATGTTATGAGCTCTGCACTGAACATCCGGAGCAGTTATTCATCCGGTTCCGCTGTGCTGGGCACACTTCATTATGCGGATGCCGTCACAGTGAATGGTGTGGTGAAACAGAACGGTTCCGATGCGGGCTGGTATCGCGTGGACTACAATGGAACTACTGGCTATGCCGCATCCGAGTACATCAAAGAAGGAGGACCGACGGCGGAAAATTCAGGTATAACCATGACCGATGAGCAGGTTACACTGTATGCACTGGACGGAAGCGGTTCGACCTATATCAATAAAGCTTCGGATGGAGGCTGGTACGACGGGTATGGCAGACAGTACACCTCGGATGGGACGGCAGCATGGATCTGTCAGGATAATAAGAGCGAATGGTCTGCTTCCGCTCCGGATACGAGCTTTATAACGGATCATGCTACAGCGGTGGTGCAAATTGCAGATGAAGAAGGATTGAATCAGAATACAATTTATCAGAATGCCCAGAATGGCGAATGGTATAATACAGCAGGCGGGCTATTTATTTCTGCGGGAGATGGTCAGTGGACCGGACCGGATGGCGCGGTGTGGTATGCAATGTGAAATGTGGTATATTGGTGCGAAAACCGAGAATGGAACCGTATTGAAAAATATCAGATGAAATAATGAAATGAACATCGCACAAATAGTCGAGAATGAAATAACAAATCGCTCTATACTGATTATCGTAGAACAAAGGGAGGTGAAAAGAGATGGAAGAGCAAATGAAAGCAGTCAGAAATATGCAGAATTATATTGAGGAGCATCTTTATGAAAATATCACAGCGGCTGATCTTGCCAGGGCATCCGGATATTCATCATGGTATGCCAACCGCTTGTTTTCACATTGGCTGCATATCACACCGGCAGAGTATATTCGAAAACTGCGGTTGTCGAAATCAGCACTGAAGCTTCGGGATGAAGATATCAAGATCATTGATGTCGCATTTGAAGTCGGTTTTAATAGTGTGGATGGATACCAACGTGCGTTTCTTAGAGAGTTTGGCTGTAATCCAAGAGAATATGCGAAAGCGCCGACGGCTCTGTATCTCTTTACACCTTATGGTATTCTTCCTGCGAAGAAGAGAGAGGAGCGTCGTATGAGCGAAACGAGAAACGTATTTATTCAGGTCATTGAAAAGCCGGCAAGAAAAGTATTGATAAAAAGGGGCATAAAAGCAAAACATTATTTTGAGTATTGTGAAGAGGTAGGCTGTGATATCTGGGGACTGCTGATGAGCATGAAATCCCTTAGCGGAGAGCCGGTTTGTATGTGGCTGCCAAAGAAATATATTAAGCCTCGAACTTCCGAATATGTTCAGGGCGTGGAAGTGGAACTTACTTATGATGGAGAGATTCCGGATGGATTTGATATGATAGAGCTTCCGGCCAGCAAATATCTCATGTTTCAGGGTGAGCCATTTGCGGAAGAAGATTATGAAGAAGCCATTGAGGAAATCTGGAAAGCCGAAAAGAAATATGATCCAACACGGCTTGGATATGCCTGGGATATGGACAATCCAAGGATTCAACTGGAACCAAGGGGAGAAAGAGGATATATGGAACTTCTTCCGGTAGTTGCGGCAGAGGTGTAGTGTGAATAAGAATTGGAAAAAACAGATTGTATTATTCCTTTCGAGGCAGGCGGTATCCCTGTTTGGCTCTTCCCTTGTTCAGTTTGCAATCGTCTGGTACGTTACCAAAGAAGGACGTCACTACCCGGGAAGAGAAGAATTCAGTATTCAATGAGATGCGATTGGGGATTCGATATGCGAATTCCGTTTCCTATCTGAAAAATCTGTTGATCCTAAATGGATTTTTGATCTTCTTATGCGTTCCGGCAGGATTTCTTGCAGCGTTGTACGTCAGCAGAACCTATGGGGACAGTTACGCCTGCCTTACCGCCGTAGAACTTGTAGGATTTGCGGGGATGACAGCAGGTGGAATATTAATGGGAACCTGGGGTGGATTTAAAAGCCACTTAAAAACATTGGTTGCAGGAATGCTTTTGTTCGGTGTGCTTGCCATCGGCATGGGTGCGGCCGGGAGTTTTCTTTTGTATCTGATATTGATGTTCGTCTATGGAATTGCTTTGACAATGGTACAGACTTCTACCACGACTATGCTGCAGGAAAAGACAAAGCCAGAGATGCAGGGGCGAATTTTCGGATTCTTTGGTGCAATCTACAGTGCCTCTTTACCCGTTGGAATGGTGACAAAGCAGAAACTAAAAAGGTGATAAAACTTTTTGCTCAGAATGGATATGTGGCAATATCAATGAGTGATATACATAAAAATTGAAAAAGGAGAACAGTTGTTTGAAAAAGAATTGTAAAATAATGGAGATTGCAGTATAACCGGGAGGTTTGCTGACAATCAGGTACGCCTCCCGGAAGGTTTATGATTTTACTTTTTGGAGGAGAAATTTAATGAATAGAGAAAATAAGAAAAAATCATTTGATAAAGGTTACTATAAAACGCATCCATGTAATGAAACGTTTGTCTGCAAAGTTTGCGGAAAAACAGTGGTACCAGACAGCGCAGGAAGCGGGCACAGAAACCACTGTCCGTATTGCCTGTCGAGCCAGCATCTGGACAATGAACCGGGCGACCGCGCATCTGATTGCGGCGGTGTTATGGAACCTGTGGCTGTGTGGGTTAGAAAGCATGGAGAATGGGCAATCATTCATCGCTGCAGAATTTGCGGCGCACTGAGCTCCAACCGCATTGCAGCAGATGATAATCCCATGAAGCTGATGTCTATTGCTATGAAACCTATTTCTTTTCCGCCGTTTCCGATAGAGCGAATCGAGGAAATGACAAAACTGATGGGTGGAGAAGGAGAACTCAGGTGGTAATGGAACCTGTGGGAAGCCGGTGCGCGGTTAGCCGATGCATCGGCTTTCCACAAAATTTAGTATACGGAATTGATAGATATAGGCTTGTGGTTCTCCTTGAGTATCCGAATGATGATTTTCTGGAAGCAGTGTAAAGGATGTCTGCTGAGAAGCCAGAGCCGTAATAATTTATCGATATGATTTATAAATTAAGCAAAAATAAAGGATATCCTGATTGAAGGGATCATGTGTATACGAAGCGCCGGTGACCTTGAGCAGTTCATGGAAATGTATGGTCTTTCTGTCATTTCAAAAGAGTATTAATAATACTGATTTTACTGCAAATAGAAGGATTGGATATTTGGCACATTATAACCACCTTTCAATGGAAGAAATAGCAGATGAAATACTTGCAAAATAAAGAGAAGGGAGAAGTATAGGATGAGCAAAAAAGAGAGGATCATTTTAGGTGTGCTGATTGTTGTGATGTCAATAAAGTCTGTTGTACTGGCTTCAGAAGTGAAAGAGGTTTTACCTTCTTCTATTTCTGGATATTATTATTCTGACCAATATTCACTTGTATTTATGGATAATGGAATGGTATATGCCCTGGATCCAGAGTCAGGGAGCAATAGAAGTACATCTGAGAAATATCAGGTTTCTTCTGATGGTTCGCATTATTTTGTGGAGGTTTCAGATTCTATGATCTGTCTGGTAGAACAGACGGAAAAGGAACCAATAGAAGACGGGGGTATCTATTATGCCGTGTATCTCACTTATTTAGGAACTGAGGATGAAATCACGTTTGAAGAGGGTAAGATGGTTCTGTTCGGCGGATATGTTTTTGACAACGATTATGAGGTTATCATCAGGGAACCGCTTGCCAGATTTTTTACAATTGATGATGTTTCCGGGACAGCGCGGCCTGGCTGTACAGAAGGAAGGGGCTATCAATCGCCGGAAGATGCAGTATCTGCGTATCTGAAAGGGTTTCAGGAGAATGATATAGACCAGATGATGGCAGCCTGTGCGGTAGAGACCTATGTAGAGCGTTTTGATTTAATTAAATATGTAGAGAGGCTTCAGGCCTATTCGCCCTCCATGACCTGCCTTCCAGACATCAGTGGCTTTTCTGAGCGGCTTAATCTGGAGAGCAGGAGAGCAGAGATCATAAAAGCAATCCGTCAGCAGTATCTGACAATTACAAAATCATCAACGGCAGTGGGAGACAGTGCCGGGACGGTACTTCCCATGAAAGATTTCGATACGACAACGGAAGAATTTCTGCAGAATATTTTTGCGGAAGAAGATGAAACGTTTTTGTCTGACATCGTATTTTCTGGATCGTTTTTGAAACCGGAAGATTTGGCAGAAGTATATTCTAGTGAGCAAAATCAGAATAATATGGGAAAGACAGCGGCTTATCTGGGGGCAGAAGAAATACAGTCAGTAGTAGCAGCTCTTACCGTAAAAGAAGATCCTTATTTATTGTGTATGGATACTGTCTGCTATGATGATAAGTGGTATGTGCTCAACGCAGGGGGAACAATTGGTTCAATTGAGGGAATATCAGCGTATCTTGGGGGAGTGTGGCCGCTTACGGAAGAAGAGGCACAGGAACTGTCGAATTCATTTGGTATCTTTTAAAGAAGAATGAGGTTATAACATATGTGCGGACGATACTATGTAGATGATGAAATGGCAATGGAAATAGAAGGGCTGGTGCAAAAATTGGACCATCGACTTTCCATTGCTTTAAAATCAGGCGATCTGCATCCCACAGACACTGCTGTCGTTTTACAGGCAGAGAAAGACCAGATAACAGGAGTGGATATGAACTGGGGGTTTCCGCAGTTTCATAAAAGTGGAGTAATCTTTAATGCAAGGTCGGAAACGGTATTGGAAAAGAAATCTTTTTCAGATAGTGTGCTGCACCGGCGCTGTCTGATACCGGCAAGAGGATTTTACGAATGGGATCACATGAAAAATAAAAATACATTTGAGCGGCCCGATCATCGGATAATGTTGTTTGCCGGAATCTGGAAACCGTATGACAGGATAAAACATTTTGCTATTTTGACAACAGATGCCAATGAATCGATGAAACCGGTACATGACCGTATGCCCTTGATCCTGGAACCGGAAGAGATCGCTCAGTGGCTGTATGAAGATCATAGTATACCGGTCTTACTTCATAAAAAGCCATTGGAGCTGTCCAGAATTGCCGGGTGTACACAGGAAACATTTGACTGGAGGTAACCTTTTTGTGGGAAATCAAATTTTGAATATAAAGAGTTACAAGATCAATATGGGATTTATATAAATTATCCGGGAAAATGGAAGCGGCCATTCAAATCAAAATGGATGGTTTATTGCTGCATGAAATAAAATGATTTGAGAAAGAGCATTTTTTGCTGCCGCCTCTTGACTACCCGCCAGCGAAAACGGGCTGGGCAGTCAGCGGCGGGCGAAGCCCGTTCATCCTGAACGTTGACTGCTCCGGCTGGTTTCGCTGTTCACACCCACTTTTCTCAAGAGGATTGCATTTTTTATTCTGCCATCGTACGGGAATAGTGCATCAATGCAATTTCTTCATATGTGATCTGGGGAAGGTCAGTATTTTTATCCCATAACAACTCACGATTGTCCGGAGAACCATAATATACAGCATTTTTATTTTCAATATTGACTGTATATATAATTCTAAGATTATCTCCATTCCGATTTTTTTCTTTCATAATCGGGCGCACGATAGAAAGGTAAACATTTCCCTTTTCATCTGTTTTGGAGACAACAGTTCCACCTGAATAACCATCGGTTGTTTCTAGCACAACAGCAATATTGTTTACATCGTCTTTCATGATATATTCCGTGGTATCCACTACATTGTTATCAGCCGCAATGAAATTCGCTTTACATAAACCATACCGCCCCGCAGAGAAAATAATAAAACATAAGGATGCCAGCAAAATACCCTTAGCAAAAGATTTACAAAGAGACATTTTCCACTTTTTTGCAGCTCCGCTAAACATTTTTTCTTCGCTATCCTGTCTGACGGAATTGGTACTTTTCAAGCTGACACTCATTTTTTGAAGAACAAGCGAACATTCTTTACATTCTGCAAGGTGTTCTTCTACAATCCTCTTAGTTGTATCAGAACAAATACCATCATAGTACAATGGCAATAAATCTCTAATCAGTTCACATGATGTTTTCATATCGTTTCCTCCATTTTTTCAATGATTTTCAGTTTAGAACGAAGAAATGTCACTCGTGCCCAGCTCTTGGTTTTTCCAAAAATATCTGCAATCTTACTGAATGACAATTCTCCGAATATTCTTAGCATAAATACTTCTTTATGCGGTTCGGGTAATTCATGCAATAGTCGGTGTATTTCCATTGCACTTGCTTCATTCGCTAAAGTAACCTCAAAAGAGTTACTTTCGGGAAATTGCATAATATCGGGGTCATCCAAAGGGACTGTTTTTTTGAGCCTTTTTAAGTACGCATAGTAGGAATGCTTTGCAATTTGGCATAGCCATACCTGTATTTTGCAATCTCCTCTAAAGTTCTTAAAAGATTTCATAGCTAAGAAGAATGTTTCTTGTGCTAGTTCCTGTGCAATATCGGAATTGCAGCTTAAAGACAGCAAATACTTGAAAACATCGGGATAGTATAAGCGATACACTTTTTCAAAATCTTCCACTATTTCACCTCCTACGCCTATATGAGAAACGTACATTGAAAACGTTACACATTTTTTAAAATATAATTATAACGTCTTTCATCAAATGATTCTACCACGATTCAGATTGAGAGGTTGCAGAAGAGTATCTGTATTATTATCCAAATGGAAGACAGGCGTTGATTTTTCAAAATTCTTTCGTTTTTCAGCGGCATCCTTATAGAGGCGGGGGCACTTTCCACTGCGAGGTAAAGGAAACTTAATAAAAATACAATTCCAGTAGTCAGTAATCTGTATATAGTGTAAAATAAACACAGGTAATCGGTATGTTTAACTGTATTTACTATGAAGCTGGGGTTACAATCATTAGAAAAGCAGTCATTGCGGTGCCAAAAGCAGGCAGATTTAAGGCGGGCTGATGTTCAAAGAAGGAGGCTGGGGATATGAGATACACATGGATAGACGAATATTTACTGAAGAAAGCGGGGGTGACGAAGGATCTTCAGAAGGACTGGAATTGGATTCGCTATCAAATTGGCGGAAAGATGTTTGCAGCGGTTTGTTTGGGCGAGAATAATGAGCCTTATTATATTACACTGAAACTCGAACCGGCCGAAGGAGATTTTCTAAGGCAGCAGTATGAGGATGTGATACCCGGCTATTATATGAATAAAATGCATTGGAATTCCATCAAGCCGGATGGAGAAGTCCCTGATGATTTGTTAAGAGACCTGTTAGATAAATCCTATCAGCTTGTGCTTGGTGGATTTAGCAAAAAGAAGCAAAGAGAAATTTTGGAAATAGTGACAACCTGAAATGAAGTATGACGTGGATTGCCGAATAATGCATGTTTAGATTACTTGGCTGAACAAAAGAAAACTTGCTGAACTGAAGAAAATACGCAGTTGACAGTGATCCTCTTTGCTGATACAATAAAAATCCCAAAACCGCTTACAAGCGGAAGCAATGTGGAATTTTCTGGAGAGAGCTTCTCTACTTTTCGCCACACAATTACAATACGTAGTTGTGTGGCTTTTTTTGTCCCTGGTATCGGCGGTTGATAACAGCGCAGTGATGCGCACATTTGAGCAGCAAAACTGTGACGCTGTTTTTTGAAGCTTGCTGTAAAGTACAGAGAAACTGCCGGTGGCCGATTTTCTCAATTGTGAAGAAGGAGTTCGATATTAAAATGGATCAATCATTTATGAAAAAAGAAAAGGTGCTGCCCCTTGTAGTGAAAATGTCATATCCTATGGCGATCTCTATGGCAGTCAATGCATTATACAATATTATAGACAGCTTTTATGTGGCAAAATTCAGCGGACAGGCAATGACTGCTATTTCACTGTTTTTCCCGGTTCAGAATCTGGCACATGCTATTTTAGTGGGATTTGCAATCGGAATTAACGCCGTGGTATCGTTTTTTCTGGGAGCAAAGGAGGAACGGGCTGCAAATCATGCTGCAGCGTCCGGTGTAGTTCTGAATTTTATTCATGGAATCACACTTATGGTACTTTGTACATTAATTACGTATCCTTTTTTAAATCTTTTCACAAAGGATGAAACCGTGATTACTTATGCGCTCTCCTATGCCCGAATTATTTTTGTATTTCAGATCCTGGATAGTATAGCAATCTCTTTTGAAAAAATATTCCAGGCGGTTGGCAGAATGAAGACGTCCATGTTCAGCATGGCAGCAGGGTGCATTGTTAATATTCTGCTGGATCCGATTCTTATATTTGGCCTGGGACCAATTCCGGCCATGGGAATTGAAGGCGCAGCAATTGCCACAGGGATCGGCCAGACCTGTGCACTGATCATCTATCTGGCAGTATATTTTTGGAAACCAATGCCGGTGAAAATTCATCTCAAAGGATTTCGATTTGAAAAAAGCCTGTGCGCAAGACTGTATTCCATCGGCAGTGCGGCATCTTTGAACATAGCGCTTCCCTCCGTGCAGGTTACCGTACTGAATGTACTGCTGTCCGGATATGGAGAGGGATATATTCTGGTGCTTGGTGTCTATTACAAGCTGCAGACATTCTTATATTTATCTGCAAATGGTGTGGTGCAGGGCATCCGGCCGCTTGTGGGCTACAACTATGGTGCAGGAGAGATGAAGCGGGTAAAGAAAATTTATCAGATATCCATGAAATTGATTGCCATAATTATGGTGATTGGAACAGTGCTTTGTCTTGCCATTCCAGCCAAATTGATCGGACTGTTTTCGGAGGAAGAGCAGGTCATTCAAATTGGCGCAAATGCCCTTCGCATTATCAGCGCAGGTTTTGTGGTATCCACACTGTCGGTAGTATCCTGCGGTACCCTGGAGGGACTTGGGAAGGGGAAAGAATCCCTGCTGATTTCACTGGCCCGATATATCGTTTTGATCCTGCCGCTTGCGTTTGTGTTAAATGAGATGTTTGGGGCAGCAGGAATCTGGCATGCGTTCTGGATAACGGAAGCGATAGCAGCCGTGATTTCAGTGTATAGTATTAGAAAAATTGAAAAATGCTGATAAAATCAGTAATATCAAAGGTCTTTGATTCGTTTTTTTTATTGACAATCAGGATACATAGCAATATAATTGAACAATATTCAAATAATATTCAAACAACCGGGGAGGTCTTGCAATGCCAAGAAAGCAAGTTGTTGAAGGCGGAAAACGAGATGAAATTATAACTGCTGCACTGGAACTGTTTTTTACGAAGGGGTATGATGGGACCTCAGTGCGTGGAATTATGAACAGGGCTGGCGGAGAAGTCGGTCTGTTTTATTATTATTTTAAGAACAAGGATGATGTGTTTGATTACGTTCTTGACCGGTTTTTTGCTCATTATGATGCAGATTTTGCAAGTATTGTCGCCAGGGGACGCCGCAATCCCTGCCGGGTGATGCAGGATTTTTTTGAATACATGGAGCGGGAAACGGCGAAGTTTCGGGAACAATATGCCGACAATATGCACCGCACGGTGCGCTGGGCGATCCGGGAGCACACGCTGACACTGATTGAACCGTATCTTGAGCAGATTGTAGAGATCCAAAGCAGCTATTATGGCGTTGCACCTGCGCTGGAACGGTCGGTGGCGGCGCAGTACCTGACTCACGGAGTGGGCAGCTATATTCTGCACGAGGATCCGGAACATTACCTGCTTCACCGCACGGAGGTGAAGCGCGGCACCAGCCTGATTATGGGAATGCCGGCGGAGGATCAGGAGCTGCGCACCCCCTATCCGGCAAGTCAGGAAGATATTCCGGGCTGGATGGCGCTTTTGCGGCAGGTACGGCCGGAGTATGCTGCCGGGAATGAGGCGGATTATGAAGCCGGACTTGCGCGGCGCATTACACGCGGCGAGGCATGGGTTTTCCGCTTTGAGGGGCAGATCCCGGCAGCACTGCTTTATTCCAGAGAGCGATGTGAAATTGATTTTCTTGCGGCAGCGCCGGATTTCCGGGACAGAGGTCTTGTGGAAAAGCTGGTGGAAACAGCAGGGGCACAGTTTCCTGCGGGGACAGTGATCTCCATTGTCGCTGCGGAGGAACGGAAGACGGTGACCGTACCGGACGGGCCTCTGCGCCTGCGGTAAGAGAAAATACCGGACGGGCCTCCACGCCTGCAGTAAGGGAAAGTACCGGATGGGCCTTTGTGCCTGCGGTAAGGAAAAATATCGGATGGGCCTCCGCGCCTGCGGAAAGGGAAAATACCGGACGGCCTCTGCGCCTGCAGTAAGGGAAAGGATTAAGAAAAGATCTTGGGAGGAGAAAAAATGGATTACAGGGCAAAAGCAATTAATTGCGTAAAGGATACCGCATTGCCGGTTCAACTGCAGTGGTTTCAGGAATGTGACTGTGACCTGGAAAAATATTGCCGGAAATACGGAGAAACAGAGTATTTCTTTGCAAAGAGTATAGAACAGGGACATATTTATGAAATGGGTTATCCCAAATGCGTATGCCCGGAGGCGTTGTCGGGAGAGAAAGAAGCATCCTTCTGCGAGTGCTCCCGGCAGGGAATGATCTACGTCCTGGAAAATATGATGCCGGGGAAAAATATCAGGGTGGAAATCATAGAGACGGTATTGAGCGGAGCTCAAAAATGCCGGTTTAAAGTCGTGATAGAATAAGCAGGGAAAATGAACTTATAAATTTAACAGCAGAAAATATTTCCATGGAACACTTATATAACGTTACAGTTCAGCCTTGAAATGAGGACGCTTTCCGGGTGGCTGCCCCAGGTATGCCGCCCGGAAGCTGTGCGTCAAGTAAAAGGCTGAACTGCAACTATATAACTCCCCATTGTTTACAAAAATATTGACTGGATGAAAAAAATACCATATAATGTAATTAAATTAAAAGCTATATGTTTTAACACAAAAAGCAAAAGCTTGAAAAGAGGAACTTGACTATGCAACAGATAAAATGTACAATTTTTGAGCAGAGCAGAGCAGAGCAGAGCAGAGCAGAGCAGAGCAGAGCAGAGCAGAGCAGAGCAGAGCAGAGCAGAGCAGAGCAGAGCAGAGCAGAGCAGAGCAGAGCAGAGCAGAGCAGAGCAGAGCAGA
>JAQVCW010000042.1 GCA_028689585.1 Lachnospiraceae bacterium
TATTATGAAGAACAAAACATTGGCCAGATATGGTCAAATCAGAAGAACACCTGATGCCGACAGGCTAATTGCAATTCATCCCGCCACCTAAGAGGAGGGGGAATTCTTGCTTATAAAATGTTAAAAATATTCCCGGCCAGTATTTCATATTCCCCTTTTTTCTGCACCTTTTTCAGCTTTTTGATCTGTTTCTCCTGGCCCGGATAAAGGGAACCCAGATAACACCACAAATCCTTCATCTTGAATAAAAGCGGCCGGTCCCCGCTCAATGTTTCCTGATACCTTTGGTAGATCAAATCATGAAATTCCCGGATCTTATCCCAGTCCCGGCCCGGATGCTGATCTTTTTTGAAACCGGATACCGGATCCTTTTCCTGCTCCCAGCCGTTTTCCAGCCTATCCGCCGCTTTGATTTCATCGATCAAACAGGGATTTCCTATGATCCCCCGTCCCAGCATTACTGTAGATAACGTTGGAAATGCAGTAAGCAGACGCTTATAATCTGCCGCCGAAAAAATATCTCCATTGTAGCAGACCGGCCACGTTCCCTGCCTTCTCAAACTTCCCTCCTGCGATTTTCCCATTTCTTCTCTGCCGTACCGCGGCATTTCTGCTGTATCCTCACTGCACCGCAGCATTCTGGCTGTATCCTCACTGCACCGCAGCATTTTTGCTGTATCCTCACTGCACCGCAGCATTTTGGCCGTATCCTCACTGCACCGCAGCGCCTCCGCAAATACAGGCCAGTTCGGCGTACCCGCATAATAATCCTCTCTGCTTCTGGGATGGATGATCAGCTCTTCCAGCGGATATTGACGATAAATCTCCAGCAGGCGGCCAAATTCTTCCGGCTCATAACGGCCAATTCTGGTCTTAATTGAAATTCTGCAGGGTGCTGATGCAAAAATCTTCCGCAGAAATAAGTCCAATTTCTCCGGATATTCCAGAAAACCGGCTCCTTTTCCCTTCGCTACCACCGTTCCGGAAGGACATCCCAGATTTAAGTTCACCTCTTCATACCCCTGCTCTGCCAGAGCCTGTGCCGTGCGCAGAAATCCTTCTGCCTGGTTGGTCAAAATCTGTGGTACACAGTACCCCTGATTATTCTCCCGGCTGATTTCATTTAACTCTTTTGCATTAAAATCCCGTTTCTGATGGGGCTCCACAAAGGGAATAAAATATTTATCCACATTGTGAAACAATTCCTGATAGGTTTTTCGGTATACATAGCCCGTAATCCCCTCCATCGGTGCCAGATAAAATCTCATACTATTTTTAGCTCCTGTCTCTGTTTCTCTGTGCAGACCACTCCTCATTTCTCTTCTTTTCAGAGCAGAAGAAGCATATCGTTCCATTTTACACCGCCATGTACCGATGCCGAAATTCCCTTCCACTGAAACCCAAACTGTCCATAATAGGGGACCAGCCTGTCCTTGCAGGTCAGTATAATTCCCGTTTTCTGCCGCATTCTGGAAACCTCTATCAGATGATGAATCAATTGTGCCGCAATTCCCTGCCTTTGATATTCCGGAAGCACATCCAGGCCAAATACCGTCTGATAGCCTCCCTCTTTTTTATGCAGCCCCGTATCATGATACAGTTCATCCTTCAGCACCGGCTGATCCGTGGTACATCCATTGATAAACCCAACTGTCTTTCCATTTACATCCGCCACAAAAAAGTTCTCCGGAAATGCCCGGAAACGCCGGTACAGCTCATCCATACCGGCTGCTTCTTCCGGCGGAAAACAAACCGCTTCAATCCATGCGATCATTTCCAGATCCTCCGGCACCGCCGCCCGCACCAGTGCACAGCCTCTTCTGTCTCTTGTATCCATCTTTTCCTGTCCCTTCTATCTCTTTTCTCTATCTCTTTTGTCTGTCTCTTCTGCCTGTTTCTTCTATTTTTCCCTGTTACACACTACCCGTTTATGCTGTCTTTCTCTTTTCTTCTGTTTCCACTCAATTTTTTCCAAAGAACAGTATACACGAGTTGCCGCCGAAATGTAAAGTTGAAACATTTATTGCATTTTTTAAAAAGTTTTTATTTTCTTCACCATTAGTACGAATGAGAAGTGCCAAATCGGCAGAATTTCTAAAAATGTGTCAAAAAAAGCGTTCAACATTGCACTCTGGGAGTGCGGTGTTAAAACGCTTAGGTCTTCCGTATTCGTCAAATGCAAAATTCTTTTGGAAGTATGAATATAATAATCATATTTGCAGATTGTCTCTTTTGTATTTTGAAAAATTTCGGGTAATCTCGTATCCTGCATACTTCCTCCCGTGTATAAAAAAGAAAATAGCCGGGACGGGCAGCTCCTCACTGTCGCCGCAAAAGCCCCTGAATGTCATAAACACCGGGGACCTTTTGTTAAGCAAGTTCAGCTACTGCCTTTCATAATAATCTATGCCATCCTCCGGCTTAAAATAGGTCCTGAGATAGCCCGCTACAGACACAATCACAAATTCATTGGTAGCTTCAAGATAATACACATCGTCACCATCTTCTGCTTCTGTCTTATGCAGTGCATCGGGATCCCCCACGACCTGACCTGCTGCTGCCTCATATGCCTCAGCACTGTCAAATCCCATGTCCATTCCATGCTTTTGATAATGCTCCCTGCGAAGCTCCGCTGTTCGAAACTTGTAATCACTGACCGTACCACCAGGCGATGACTGGGTTGTATTCAGTTGGGACTGCACGGTTTTGGACGAACCCGGCGAATCCGGAGTAAAGATTGATTTCCCGCCAAAGACCGCCAGAAGCACAATAATAATAGCTGTCGCAATCAACTGCATCTTACTTTTGCCCGGTGGATTTCCGGTACTTTTTTCCGTCGGAATATTTTCATGTTTTCGTTTCTGCTGCTTATTCATCTGTCTGCATTTTGCACATCGTTTCGGTAATTCCAGATTCTTGCTTTCATAAAAATTAATTTCGGACTGAGTCAGTGTAAATTCCTCTCCGCATTGTTTACATTTCATAACGCTCTCCTTTTCACACGGATCTTTACCTTTGATCAAACGGGGACCTGCTCCACATTACATTTATTATACACCAGCATCCTGCCAAAGAGCCAGAAGGAATTGACACAATTTCTCACTTTTTGCATATCGTATGTTCTTTCTTGCCCCTGTAACGCGCCCGCCGTGACCGCCCGTGTTGCCGTTTTCCGGCAGGACTGGGAGATGTACCATGAGCCAACTATATTGGCCCGTTAGTCTGATGTGAAATGATTCTATTTTTCTGAAAATCATGAAAAATCGTAGGGGCGAAATATGTGCTGGTTAAAGAGGCTGTGCCATAGAAAGGCATAACCTCTGGGGACATCGTCCGGAAAAATCGGGCAAAAGGTCTTATTTTTGCCGCATTCCCTTTTGCCGCATTCCCTTTATTTCCTTTGGTCTTTGGGGTTTTCCGCTCCCCCTTGATACAGCTTGCCATAGCAAGGAGGTATTTAACTATGTTGACTTGGGGTTAATTCAATTAAATTCTATGCTTGTGAACCAACCGTTTCAGGAATCAAAATCTGCAGCATAAAGATGTTATTCTTTGCCTGGACCGTGATTGTCCCATTGTATTTTTCTGCTGTATAACGGATACTTTTCATTCCAAACCCATGGTTTCTTTTATCCTTCTTCGTCGTAAGGGGAAGTCCATTTTCAAATTTCAGATTACGTTCGAAATAGTTCTGGACCTGTATCATGATCAGATGATTCTGCGTCAGAATTTTTACACTGATGACCTTTTTTTCATCATTCTGAATTTCCATCACAGCCTGAATCGCGTTGTCCAGAGCATTTCCAAAAATCGCATAGATGTCTTCCAGTTTCATGCCTTCCAGTTTCGCTCCATCAGCCATGCAGGACCATTGGATTCCATGATTTTTACAGAACAGTCCCTTTTCCATCAGAACCGTATCAAGTGCCTTATTCCCCGTCTTCAGCGCCGTATCATAGATCATGATGTCATGTTCCAGTTCTTTATAATAAGCCTCCTTTTCCTGCTCATCCGTAATTCCACGCAGCACCCACATCTGATGCTTCAGATCGTGACATTTCCGGTTGATGCTGTCGATGGTCTCCCTGGTTACCTCATACTGCTTCTTCTGCTGTCGAAATGCATAGTCGATACCGTCAAGCTCCCGCTGCAGGCTCATCTTCTCCTTCTGATTGATCTGCACCCAGAGGACATAAAAGCAGCAGAGGCCATCAATGATACGGTAAATCACACGATGCCACACCCCTGCCTGAAATCCGGCCAGTGACGAATCATCCAAAATGCTCAGAATCCACACCAGCGCAATAATCGTCGCGATTGGAAACAGAGACTGTCTGTTCACTGCAAACTCGCCCCGCTCCGGAAGTTTCTTTACAAAAAAGAAATAGAATAACAGATAAATAACCCCATAGGCAGCAACTGATATCATAATCTGTTCTCCGCCTGTCAAATAAATGATCAGATAGACATCAAATGCGATATGCTGCATTCCGCAGGCACAGATTGCACAGTACAATGCCTGCAGAAATTTTCCATCCAGTCCGTTCCACGCAAAAACAATGCAGACAATAATATAAAAAGCCCAATACGTAAATGGCATGACTCCATACATCTGACTCGTATAATAGCTGTTGACCATATACGACAAAAACAGCAGCACTGCTGCCGTTGCTGTTTCTCTTAGCCAAAAATGAGGCTTTTTTCTTGCCGGCAGCATAAAGATCAGACATGCCGCCAATAACTGTACCATATAGGAAATCTTTGCCCAAAATTCCAGGATCATATTCCGGTCCCTCCCATATAGTTCGCAAGCGCCTGCAGGAACTCTTTCTTCCTGGGGCGGCTGATCTTCAGCCAGTCATCCCCCACCTTTACGTCATCCTTGTCCACACATTCTACGTGCTTGAGATTAATCAGATAACAATTGTTGCATCGCTTGAAAGAAAGACCTGCCAATTTATCCTCCAGCTCCTTTAAGGATACTTTCTGGCGAAAGACACCCTCATTTGTATGATAAAAAAGATAATGCCTGTCCACCTCTGCATACAGCAGATCGTCAGTAGATATCTTTCGGATCCCGCCGGGCGTACTGATGACGATATTCCGGCTCTTTTTCTGTTCAATAATATGGAAGGCACTCTGCATCTTCATGGAAAAAGAATAATAATTGACTGGTTTTATCACGAAATCCAACGCCTGTATGCCGTTTTTCATATTTTATCATATTTTTTTGTTTTTAGCTTCTCCCTCTGGAAAAATTATTTTATATACAAAGAAATAGATGACCATAGATACCCCGCCTGTAATGAAGGTTACCAGTAAATTATATACTGCCGGTGCAAAATAGCTTTGCGCTATCGGCAGCCATAAGCCATTGATCCCATTGCAGACCAGAGAAATCAGGATCCAGGCGATCACATACCACATGATCTGCACGGAAATTTTCCCTTTGCTTTTGAACGTAATATTCCTCTGTAATGGAAAATTGATACACTGCGCCAGAAAAGATCCCAGCTCATAGCTGATAAAATAGCCAAGACCTCCGCCAATCACAACGGCTCCCGCAGCATCTCTTGCCACTTCGTACCCCAGGATGTTCCATTTATAGTCAAATCCAAAAATATGCACCGGTATCTGCGGCCACATAAATTCTGTTCCGGCAAGGCCGATGCCAAACAAATAGGGAAGAAAGGTAAATGCCAGATACTGAAATATGGTTACTCCCATACTAAACACCCAGAAATAGAAGATCTGGCAGAGGAGCTTTGCTGCCTTAGGATGGGAATCCTGAAACTTCTTCCACCAGGTCTGAAAACGATTGTCTGCCATCCTACTCCTCCACCTTCACTTGAGCCGTGCATGAACCATATTTGCTGTCTGCTTTCAATACGACTTTCCCTGCACCATCCGGACGAACCACAGCAAGTGCTTCTCCATAGTAAGTATCTGCGGTATGTCCAAGGTATCCCTGCGGGTAGTATGGACACGCGCTTCCAAGCCCAAGCAGAGTACCGCCTTCTGCTTCGACTGTAATATCCCCTCTTTCCAGAGGTTTCACGATTCCTTTCTTATCTGTGTACCGGAGACGGATATAACACAGATCGTCCTTTTTCACCGTTGTCTGCTCCGAAAGAAGCGTCAGCTTTGTTTCCTTTCCGGCCGTTTTGAGAATCTTATCTGCAATTTTATGCTTATTTTCATCGAATGCAATCGCCTTCACTTCGCCATCACGGTATTTTACATCAAAGATAACACGGCAGTCTTTGGCCGGTTTCTTCGTACCGATCAGCTCACCGTTGATATAGAGACGTACATAGGCTGCCCTTGCGTATACTTCCACCTTCGTTGCCATGCCGTCACAGCCGCTCCAGGACCAGCTCTCCACCGCATTTGTCATTTTCCATGCACTTGGCGAATGGCGCTTTGCGGCATTGTTGACCGGTATCACACCAATGCCGATCTTCTCCAGTTCAAATGCAACCTGTGTATATTTCATTTCCGCCAGCGGCTTACCCGTCAGATCAATTCTTCCGGATCCTGCGCTCACCCAGCCCACACTATTGTCGAACTTTGGTGCATAGTCTTCATATTCCCAGGAACCAATTCCCACTTCCCCAAGATAATCCATGCCTGCCCAGACAAAGTCACCGATGATCGCCGGCGTATTTTTCGCTTTTTCCCAGAAAAGATATGCATCTGAACAGAACGTTTCACTTCCTAAAATAATTCGATCCGGATATTTCTTTACATCATGATCGTATCTCCTGATACCATAGTTGTAGCCTGCCACATCCATATTTGCAAAAGAGTCTTTCGTCTTCAGGTCACAGGGGTACAGCGTAGCACCAAACTTCATGAATCCCGAACCGAATAAGCCTGCCAGGCTGTTCAAAAATTCACTTCCCACCGCTTTTTTCTTCACTGCATCTTCGACTGCCTGCTCTGCCTTTTTATCGCTGTAGACGCCAAATCCCATAGAACTCAGAAAGTTGAAGAAAATATTGATACCGCAGGTGACCGGACGGGTCGCATCCAGTTCATGCAAACGTTCTGTCAGTTTTCCGCAAAGGGCGATTCCCTTTTTCTGTGCTGTCTCTGAGACTTCGTTTCCGGTTGAATAGAGCACTACGGACGGATGATTGTAATCCTTTGCCACGATCATTTCCAGATCTGCTTCGTAGTTCTTCTCCACTTCCAGCGCGTAGTCATATTTTGTCTTGTGAATATACCATACATCTACATATTCATCCATCATCAGCATTCCCATTTCATCACAGGCTTTCAGCATGGCTTTGGAACATGGATTGTGAGCGGAACGCAGTGCATTATAGCCATTCTCCAACATGATGCGCACTTTTCTGCGTTCTGCAAAATCATACGCACAGGCGCCAAGGATCCCATTGTCATGATGAATACATGCGCCACGCAGGATAATCCGCTTTCCGTTGATGCAAAATCCCTTCTTCGGCGTGCATTCTACCCTACGGATTCCAAAAGTCTCTTCCTGCACATCTTCTCCATAAGTGATACGGCAGGTATAGAGGTTCGGCGCTTCTGGGCTCCACAATTTTGCGCCCGGAAGGCTTATCTTCGCTGAAAATTTCTGATCTGCTTCCATTTCTTCTGTATAGATTACCGTATCACCATCCAGAATTTCTGCCCGTACTTTTCCACTTCCTGTCAGCGAAGCTTCCACCTGGATTTCCGGATTTTTGTAATCCAGTGTTGTAACACGGATACCTTCTAACAGGATGTGTTCTTTCGGAAGCAGATACATCCAGACCGGACGATAGATTCCGGTTCCTGAATACCAGCGGCTGTTCGGCTGATCGCTGTTCTTTGCCTCTACTCTCAGGAGATTTTCTTTTCCGTACAGGAGTTTATCCGTGATATCAACATAAAATCCGGTATAGCCATAGTCATGATAACAGATTTTTTCATCATTTAAGTAAATAGACGCGCGGTGGTAGACACCTTCGAATTCCAATATGATCTTCTGTCCCTTTTCGTCCTCCGGTACAGAAAAAGTCTTTTCGTAAGTATAGTCATGCGCATCGATCCATCCGTTGTTTACTCCACCCGGGCTGTTTTCTTTTCTCTCATCCAGCAGCATCGCATCATGGGGCAGAGTAACCGCAAAGGAATGCTCCTTCCGGTCTGCACGGTAACAGATCCATGCCTCCTTAAAATTGATTTTTTTCATGAATTTCTCTCCTTATCAGAAATTGTGCCAAAATCCCTCTGGGCTGTTCTACTTTGGAACAGCCCTGGGGGATTCTAAACCTGCCTGCAGATTTCTATGGTTTTTATGCGTTTACCCGTTTCAGGAAGCTTGCAATGATGGAAAGCAGAATGCTCACTGCCATTACTGCTGCGATAGAAACGATCGTACCTACCTGTGCTGCATCACCAAACATGTTGATTCCCTGAAAAGCATCTACGAAAGATCCCACGGAATTCGTCAGCATTTTAACAACCGCCACACTGTAGCAGGCAGTTGCCACTACATTTAAGATTTCATTATCCCTGATCACCAGTATAATATCTGCCAGGATTCCAAGGACCAGTGCTGCTGCCAGCGTCGTTGCAAAATGAGATGCAAACTTCTTATCACCTGCGATCGCATCCGTCTCTTCCTGTCCCATGAAGCCCCACTCATTTCGCACGACCTGTGTACAAAGAGCTGTACTTGATGAACACCATTTCATTCCCAGACGATTGAATGCATGCATGACTGCCATTCCGCCGCCCTCTGTCAGTGCGCCCTCGCTGCCTCGCAGAGAACCTTCTCTAAATGCCTGTTCATTAAAGAATACACTGATTCCTTCACGATTGTTTTCCTGATCATTTCCTGTCAGATGTTTTTCACCTGCATGAACACCCTTTGTTGCCATACCCTGAAGCGTTGGAATACTGCACAGGTAGGTCATGTTCGCATCTTCTGAATAATATTCGAAGTTACGTCCGCCAAACGGGGTTCTGTGAAGGTTCGTACCAGGCATCCAGACTTCTGCCATACCCAGATACATTGCTTCTTCCCCCATCAGTTCGCCTCTGCGCTGCATCAGATCCTTATTGAAGGTCGCTGCAAGGATATTTTCACATGGGAATGCACAATCATTTCTGCTGTCTCCATATTTTTCCTTGTCAAACGTACCGCCGACACCATCGGGTCCGTCCCCTACGATAACCGCCGGTTTTCCCACCGCTGCTACTTCCGCAGTACCAAAGTTATCTGCTGTCAGTGTTGCCAGCTCTTCCAGCGTAAATTGATTCAGATAGGTCTCCCATGCTTCATCTTCATAGTCTGCACCAATTAACGAAGCCAGTGGAATATCCTGATTCTCTCCCTGCACATAGTCACTGACCGACGCTGCATCTTCTGCTTTCGTGTAATAATCACCATTCAGAACTTCAATCATCTCATCCGTTACTTCTGCCTGTACAGCACTTACCGGATAAGTAGCATCCCAGTCACTTCTGGAAAGATAAGTAACGGCACCATCCTGCCAGTAATTGATATCACAGTCATCAAACTGGTTTGTCACTTCTTCTCCCGTATACTCCGAATTCTTATATGTGGTATCATCAAACTTTTCTTCCCATTTGTAGGTGTTATCTTTCTTTCCTTCTGCTGCCGCTCCGGTCAGATCAACCATTCCATCTGCGCCTTTTGCTGCAAGCACATTGTTCAGCGCATCATGTACATCAGAGCCTACTGCAATATAATAATCTCCTTCACTCATGATATAGCCTTTGGCTTTCATGTAGTCATAGCTTGCCAGGAAATATTTATCACATTCAATCGTCAGTGTCTGGCTTGCACCCGGATCAAGCATCTCGCTCTTGCCAAAGTTCAGCATCTGAATCGCTGATTTTTCCACCAGATTCTCTTTTTCGTATGCTCCGTAGGGTGTCTGTGCGTATACCTGTACGGCTGTCTTGCCGGCAGCGTCACCGGTATTTGTCACCGTCACTGTGACATTGATTTTATCACCATTCATCTCTACCTTGTCCAGTTTCTGTTCAAATGTAGTATAGGAAAGACCATATCCAAACGGATACTGCACTTCTGCGTTGTAATTCCATGCATCCCCGGAGGTAGCGCCCGCTGCAGAATCTGCATTTCCCTGTCCAAGGACGCTGTCCTCGTAACGGGTCTCATAGTATTTGTATCCGATATAAATTCCTTCTGCCTGTACTGTGTACCATGCAGTATTTGCTTCGCCTTCCTGGCTCTGGGCAAGGAGGTAATCCAGGTTTGTCCAGTTCTGGTTGTTGAAGCTTCCATTGGTGACTGCCGGTGCAGAAAGGGAATTTACTGCATAAGTATCCGTCAGATTTCCGGATGGATTCGCTGCACCTGTCAGAAGATTCACAACACCTTCGAATCCACGCTGGCCCGGAAGTCCAATCCACAGGCAGGCATCCACGTCATATTCATCCAGCCAGTTCAGTTCCATGGCATTTCCACTGTTGATCAGAACGATTGTTTTCTTGAATTTACCGGAATCTTTGATCATCTGAAGCAGGTCTTTTTCTTCCTGATGAAGGGCAAGCTGACTGATTCCCTCTGCCTCATCTTCCATATGAACCTCGCTGCCTTCACCGCCTTCTCTTGCCAGCATAACAACTGCTGCATCATGATAGCTGTCCGCCCAGGACTGCTGCAGTTCGTCCGTATAGAAAGAGCCGTCCTCTTCGCCCATGTCCCATGTAGTCTGTTCCTGTCCAAAAGAAGCTACCCCGCTGGAACGGGAAGTCTTGCTTGCCTTATATGCATCAAATAAAGTATCGTTGATTTCGAATCCTGCGTTTGTAAACGCTGCATAAGGATCAATACAATATTCTCCTTCATAGCCCTTTGATCCTGCGGATGCATTTTTATAAAGGGGCTGTGCCATCGCATGTCCAAATAAAGTAATCTTTGTTTCATTCGATGCAAGTGGAAGCGCATTTCCTTCATTTTTCAGAAGAACCGCTCCTTCTTCCTCTTCCAACACACTTTCATCATAAGTATCTGCAATCAGTTTCTGCAGATTTTCTGCATTTAATTCTCCGTATTCACTCGCAAAGTAAGTGGTATCTGCTAAATCTGCCCCGTCCTCGTTGACCACTTCACTTGTCCTGATTCCTAACGCCTGATTAACCGTTCCTTCATATGACATCAGGCAGTTCGTTCCTAAAATGGAAAATGCCAGGAAAAACGAACATACGGATGAAAGTCCGGTCCATAGTCTTGTACGCCTCATAACTTAACCTCTTTTCTCTTATTTTGATAAAATGTCTGCGCAGACATATGTTTTGCGGAAGAATACTGACAATATCCACAAAACTTATGTCCCTATTTTAATTCTTTTCCACAGATTGACAAGAGGTTAGGCATGAATTGTCATTTACGGGTGCATACTTTGCACATTTAGCTCCTGTAGCTTTCATATATTTTGATCCGATGTCTTTCTTTATGGGAAAATCTGTGCGGTATGACTGCTTCCCCTTCTAATCCTCCCATTGGCACTGCTTCAAATCAACCCGACCGTCTGACTTAAAGCATACGCCTTCGTTTTGCAGCAGTTCCCCCTGTTCCGCCCAGCCGGGTGCAAGTCTTCCCGCATGATTGACCACCCGGTGACAGGGATAGCTGCCATAATACTGCGCGATGCTTAGGACTTTTCCCACAAGCCGCGCATTTTTATCTCTGCCGATGAGCCGCGCGATCTGACCATAGGTAGCGACTCTGCCCTCCGGTATCTCCTCCACGACAGAGAGAATTTCATAGATCAGATTTTCATCCATAGCTTATCGCCCTCCATTTTCCATCATTGCAAATCCGTTTTCTTTTCTCCCCCAGGACGATGAGATTGCCTGCCTCCGCATCTTTCTGATTGAACCTTGCCATAGCAGGCTCACATACTGCATTATTCTGTCCTTTCCTGCTGTTCATCCGCATTTCTCTTTTCTGTTTCATTAACTTTTTCCGCTGCTTCGGTAGCTTCTTCGGTAGATATTTTTCTTCTTTCCCATGATGTTTCCTCCTGTTTTTTCAATTCAAATGCGATAAAATCAACCGCACCTTTTCCCTCATATTTAAAATACAATGCCGTTTTTGTGAAGCTCTCTGCTTCTGTATCCCTGCGCAGCATTGCTTTCTGCTGCGTTCCATTCAGCGGAATTTCCGCTATGATCTGCTCAAATTCCCTGTCTGTCGAAACCAGCATTTTCCCTGTGCTTTCGCCTCTGGTCGCAGCAGTAATGGTGATGGATGCAGTTTGTCTCAGGTCAAAATATTTAAATCCGGCCACCGCACCATCCTGCATATTTTCAATATACTGCTTTGCCATCTCGTCTCCATCCTTTTTATCCTGTGTAAAATACGGATGTGCCGCATAACGTTTCTTTGCATGTTTCACATCATACCGCCCTGTTCCCTCGCCACTCCAGAGATTGCAGGCAATCCTTGCTTCATAACGTCCCGTTCCGCCTAATGGCTGACCGTTTAATCCGCAGCTTGTCATTTCTGCCTGCCTGAAGCTTCCATCATCCTTTCGCTCCAGCCGTTCCGCGCAGGTCTGTCTGCTGTAGGATGTCCGATCTGTGTGTCTGTGATAAAAAATGTAATATTGTCCGTTCAGGCATAGCATTCCGCCATGATTATTCCCTGCATAATTTGCGGCATGGTTTTCGTCCACATTCCCATTGATGCCAAGGTCACAGTTGCTTATGAGCACGCCGCCAAAGGTAAACCCTTCGTCCGGTTTCTCACTAACCGCATAGCAGAGCTCATGGTTTTTGCTTGAAGAATATACAAAATAATAGTTGCCCTCATATTTTCTGATGGAGCTCGCCTCGAAAAACTCGTGTCCTGCAAAAGCGCCTTTTCCTTCTTTTGGAAACAGCAGCTTTTCCGGTGTCTTGATCGTCACCATATCCTGCTCCAGTTCCAGCACGTAGCCGCCTTCAAATTTCAGGGTCCTGCCGCCGGTTACGATGCCAGGAACCGGGGTGTAGAACCCGGAATACAGATAGACGCGTCCGTCATCATCCAGAAGCACTCCCGGATCGAAGGGAAAGGAATCGCCTTTTTTTCTTCCCCAGAGCGTGCCATCCTTGTATGCTACATGACCCAGGAATTCATACTTCCCTGCTGGTGTATCGCATACAGCAACGCCCATAATACCCATGAAATCAAACGCATAGTACAGATAAAAACGTCCGTCTGCGCCTCTCGTCACATCCGGCGCAAACAGCAGACGTAAGCCCATCCTGTTCTTCGGATCCTGATTTTTTCGAAAGATCACACCCTCGTATGTCCAGTCACCCAAATCATCCACAGGTGCCGACCAGCATACATAGTCGTTCATACAGAACATGCCTGCGTGGAATCGGTCGTGGGAACCATACACATAAACACGCCCGTCAAACTCATAGGGTTCGCCATCCGGAATGTATTCATACCCCGGCAGATAGGGATTAAAAGCCTGCTTTTCCACCACGCATACCTCCTTTCTCATTTTGGTAATCATAACCTATCATAAAAATTGTCATCTGGTTTATTTCTGTCATAAATTGTCTTTTTTGCGTCAAGTTTTGTTCCTCCCGGTTTTGTTTTATATCACCGAAAGAAACTGCCACTACCCTACTGGCAGCTTCTTCGGATGCATGGCACACCAAGAAAAGCGGGGACAAGAGGGGACGGTTCTCTGAAAATCAGAGAACCGTCCCCTCTTGTCCCCGCTTAGAAGCTCATGAAAATCATCTTTATGCTTTCTGATAATCCTGACAGGTTCTTCTCCTGTATTGTCATAAACATGCAGAATATCACAAATATCTTGTAATAGTGCTTTTTCCTGACCCGTTTGGTCCAGCCAGAACAAGAACCATAGGTTTCCTACTCAATATATCGTCTGCCTCATCCGCTTTCGAAACATCATCGGATGCTGCATCCGTTACAACCCGTATTTTGAATGTCCTGTTGTCTGCTTTTCCGGTAATTGTCTTGATTGCCATAACCTTCACCTCCAATTCGTTTCCATCCAGAAAATCTTCCCTTACCGCGCCCTCAGATGATAAATCCGTGCCGAATAATCCGGCATGAGCCGAACATTTTCATTATAACCTGTGCCTGTAAACCGCTGTTTCTGGCGAAGTCCTGCACGCATCAGCAGATCACCATATGCCAGATAGGATTCCTCCTCGCAGGGCAGCATATAGTAGCCGGCAGCGATATGCACCAGCAGTCCGTCACTGTCCACCTTCACGGGCAGCACCTGGTTGATCAGGGAGCCAAAAGCGCGGATATCGATCATTTGTCTGCGAACGGTCACTTCGTACTCTATGTCCGGTTCCAGCCCCTGCATACGCAGCGGAAGTGTCTCACTGTTGGGTGAGAGCCTGCCGATGGCTTCCATGACCAGTGCCTCTTTTTTGTCCTCCGATACGACCATCCATGCACAGTCCTCACTTGTCACAAACGGACTCTTCAGCCTGAAAAATCTGCCATACTGGAACAGCTTCCGGTGCTCCTTGTAGAACTGAACCTGCGCAGCAATCACCTCTTTTTCAGCTTTTGACACCTGTGTCAGATCCAGCTCGTAGCCCAGCAGTCCGAACGCTGCCACATCAAACCGGCTCTCCAGCGGCGAAGTACGGGCAGTCTGGTGGTTCGGAGACGCGGAAACGTGACATCCCATGACACTCTGCGGATAGCCGTAGCTGGTTCCTGTCTGAATCTTCATGCGCTCATAAGCATCGGTGTCATCACTCACCCAGATCTGCGGCATATAGCAGAGCATTCCCAGATCAAACCGGTTTCCACCGGAAGCGCATCCCTCAAACAATACCTTCGGATTCTTTTTCACGATTTCAGTCAGCACCCGGTAAAGCCCAAGGATCCATGCATGTGCAAACCTTCCCTGCTCCGAAAGTGCCGGACTGAAACAGTCGGTCAGCGGTCGGTTCATATCCCATTTTACATAACGGATCGGGGCACTCTCCAGCGTCTGGTTGACCTTTTCTATGATATAATTCTGCACTTCCCTGCGGCAGAGATCCAGCACCAGTTGATTTCGGCTGTGTGATGGTTCTATTTTCGGCGCCTGCACCGCCCAGTCCGGGTGTGCGCGGTACAGTTCACTGTCCGGATTCACCATCTCCGGTTCCATCCACAGTCCAAAGGCAAGGCCCATGGCCCTGAGCTTATCCGCCAGTCCCTTCAGTCCTCCCGGCAGTTTTTTCAGGTTGACCTCGTAGTCTCCCAGACCTTTTGTATCATCATTTCTGGCTCCAAACCAGCCATCATCCAGCACAAAGAGCTCGATTCCCACTTTCTTTGCTTCCTTTGCCAGCTTCAGCAGTTTTGTCTCTTTAAAGTCAAAATACGTGGCTTCCCAGTTATTGAGCAGCACCGGACGCTCCCGCTTTGCCCAGGGTCCCCGCACGATATGCTTCTGTACAAACCGGTGCATATTGGCACTGACGCCGTTTTTCCCTGCCTCTGAAAACGTCAGCACCGCCTCCGGGGTGTCAAACCGCTCCTGCGGTTCCAACGTCCACTGAAATCCCTCCGGCTGAATGCCCGCCTGAATCCGAAGCTTCGCGTAAGGACCTGCCTCCACCTGCCCATGATGGCTTCCGGAATAGATCAGATTAAATGCATAGACTTCTCCCGCATGTTCTCCCGCATCCTTTGCCGCTACCATAAAAAATGGATTGCAGTAATGCGAAGAAATCCCTGTCAGGCTGCCAAAGGACTGCATGCCGGTATTTAACGGTGTTACTGTCTCATGCCTCTCCCGCGCCCAGGCTCCGGTGAAGGTAGCGAGCTGATATCCGGTATCCGGCAGATCAAGCTGATAGCTCATGCAGCGGTGAATCACCAGCGCCTCCTCCGTCTCATTTTGGATGGATGTCCTTCTGGTAATCACATCACACTCCGGGTAAACGGTGTAATAAAGAAGCACCTTTACCCCCTTCGCCGACTGAAATTCCAGCACAAGAGTTTCTTCCCCGCCCTGTGCAAAGGGCATCCCCTCCGGTACGACACTGCCCTCCTGCACGTAAGACGCTTTCAGCGCAAAATCGCATACCCTGCTTCCGTCCGCCAGTTCGATTTCCAGCGCCCCCTGCCGGAAATCACCTTTTCCGGCGGGGGAGAGCTCCAGGGGGAGATGCAGCAGCGATGTACATCCGCCTTCCCCGTCATACACCACATCCGTACCATATCCAACTGCCATTTTTTCAGACAACGCTGCTTTATCCACATGGATCTTCCCTCCATAGTGCAGGTTTTCCACAATCGACTGCCGCTGCGCCATATAATAACCCATATGGGCTGTTTCCAGAGAAAACAGATTATTTTCAATTGAAATCATGGCCGCTGTGTTCCTTTCTTCTCTCTTCCAGTTCTCTTGCAATATTTGTATTTTCTTCCTCCGTCAGATGGTACTTCTTTCGGAAATAAAAAATCGAACACAGCAGTCCCGCAATCGGAACCACAATCATCAGAACCCGCAGCCCAAACAGTGTTCCTGCCGACTGCACTTTTGCATTTACGTCCAGCCCGATCGCATCGATCCCGATGCCTGCGATCAGAACGCTGACCGCACTGGCAAGCTTGACTACAAAGGTCTGCATACTGAAGATCACGCTCTCATTTCGCTGTCCAAGCTTCCACTCACCATAATCCACGGTATCTGCCAGAAAAATGGTCGTCAGCACGGTAGCCAGTCCAAATCCGATATAAATGATAAAGGCAGCCACTGCCAGCAGCGCAATATTCGTGATTTTAAAGGTTCCCAGCAAAAATAGAAATGCATAGCCTCCGATAGTGGTGCTGATTGCCCCAGTCAGAATCGTTTTGCTGCTCCATTTTTTCCGCAGTGCAGGGAGACTCATCATGCTCAGGATCTGCCCTACGCCGCCCACTGTGCCAAAGAGGCTGTACAGATCGCTGTTTCCGATATCATATTTGAAGAAGTAGATGGCAAGCTGGGTTGTCAGATAAAGGGATGCATTGAACAAAATAATGCTCACAACTACAATTATGGCCCGATCATTGGCAAACAGCGCCCGGAACATCTCTCCAACCGTTGCAACCTGCTTTTTCTCTGTCTGGTGCTCCCGGATTCCAAGTACGCAGATAACCTCTGCAGCCACAAAAAATACGGCAATCCCTGCTGCAAAGATCCCAAAACCCTCGCGCTCACTGCCGCCAAGTCTGGTGACCAGCAGCATCGTCAGTACGGTCGGAACCGCAAACCCCACACTGGAGCAGGTTCTTCCGATCACCGACAGATTCTCCCTGTCTTTTCCGGTAGCTGTCACTGCCGGAATCATGCTCCAGAACGGAATGTCCATCAGCGTGTAGGTCACGCCCCACAGCACATAGGCGGCACTTGCATAGATCAGCATCGGCGTTCCGGACAGGCTCTTTGGCATGGCAAACAGCCCATACAGAATCAGTGCATTTGTCACGGTTCCCGTGAAGATCCATGGACGAAATTTTCCAAAGCGGGTATTGGTCTTCTCCACCACAATTCCCATCAGCGGATCATTAAAGGCATCAAATACACGCGCCGATTCCATACCTGCATTTTTGCTTCACCGTAAGTTTCATAATGCTGTTCCCTCTCTTCCCTGTACATCAAATGTAAGAATAACCGGCTTCATACCATCCGCGTGGATGGTCAGTTTTCCCATTCCGCTCTCTCCGGTTGTTCGCACGTAGGTTCCTGTGCTCCCTCCTGCAAATGGAAGATGCGCCGGACCGACAAGTGCGATCGCACCTTCTGCTTCAAGTGACACCACTCTGGTGCAATACGGGAGCAGATTGCCGCTGCCATCCACTGCACGGATACGAACAGTCGCCATATCCCAGGTTTCCGCTTCCTGCAGCGTTTCCGTGTCCGCCATCACCTGCAGATGTACGTTTTCTGCCGGTCCACGCCAGGTCTCTGCAATCTTCTTTCCATTTTTTATCGCCACAAAATGCCAGCGAACCATTTTTTCACCCCAGTTCGCGATATATTTTCCATAAAGCTCATTTCCCTTTTCATAGGTAAAATGCTTTGCTGCCATCAGCTTTGCCACCGTCAGCAAGATTGCCGGCGGCAGTGCCGCCTGGCCATATCTGGCAATGGCGAAAAGACATTTTTTCACCTCTGCGGCAGTTGCCGCATCATACCCCTCATGCTTCTCCAGCAGACAGCCGACAGGATCATCGATCAGGATTGGCGGATGCTTCATATGCGGAAATTTCTTTCCCGGTGCAAACTTCGCCACAAACTCATCATTTTTATAGAGTTCCACATAATCCGCATTGGTAAATGCATAGATTTCTCCCAGATTGCAGGCCGGATGCTCCCCGATATCCATGGAACTGCTGATTTCCAGCACCGGGCGGTTCAGTCCCTCTGCAGCATAAACTGCTGCCGCCATTTTGGGATTCCGGAACATATCCAGCACCCCATGATAGCAGACGCGGTCACCACTGCCAAAATCCTGATGCGTATTATAATCAAACATGCACCAGCCAAAACAGCCTGCAATATCCCGCTGCTGCCGTACAGCATCCAGCACCTGCGCGTGGCGAAGCGCATGTTCCAGCCGTTTTTCCTCCCAGTCATAAGGCTTTGTCGGAAACATATGTCCATTGTACTCACTGATCAGATACCCCCTGCTCATATCAGGAGTAATCTTTTTCTTCGGCTCACAGCCTTTGTTCGTTCCATTGTGGAAAAAATCATTGTAGGTATAGACATCCTCCAGCAAATGGCTCTTTTTGATGCAGCGCACACCGCCCGTCGGTCGGCTCGGGTCCAATTCATGGGCGGCGGCATTGGTACTGCGGTACATCTCATCATCATCCTGACTCTCATTGATCCGCACGCCCCACAGAAAAATGCACGGATGATTCCGATACTGCTTTACCATATCTCTGGTATTCTGAACTGCCTGCTGCTTCCAGGCTTCATCCCCGATATGCTGCCAGCCCGGCATTTCTGTAAATACCAGAAGCCCAAGCTCATCACAACGATCAAGAAACGCATGACTCTGGGGATAATGGCTGGTTCGCACTGCATTGCAGCCCAGTTCCTTTTTCAGAATATCTGCATCCAGTGCCTGTGCCCGATCCGGTGCCGCATATCCCATATAAGGGTAGCTCTGATGCCGGTTCAGGCCCCGCAGCTTCACTTTCTTTCCATTTAAATAAAATCCCTGAGCAGTAAACCTGAACTCCCGGAATCCAAAATGCACACTCTGTGTATCGATTTCCCTTCCCGCTTTCCGCAGGTGCACCGTAAACGTATAGAGCTGTGGATTCCGGATATCCCACAATTTCGCCTCTGTCACCTGCAGCGCAAGGGAATCTGAAAAATCCTGCTCAGGAATCTGTGCCAAAACCTTGCCCTGATGATCCGTCACCTCCGCCATCATACGGCAATCCTGCGTTTCGCAGCCCTCCATTTCCACCTGCAGCACCCTGTCCATGCCGCCATGCACAAATACATCCTTTAGATAAGAGCTTTCTTTGACTTCCAGTGTAACTGCACGGTACAGACCGCCGAAAGTCATATAGTCAATGGCATGTCCAAAAGGTGGAATGTTCAGATTTTCCCGGCTGTCCAGACGAACCGTGAGTTGATTTTCTTCCCCAAAATGCAGCGTTTCTGTCAGATCGACCGTAAACGCGGTATACCCGCAATGATGTGTGTAAAGAGACTTTCCATTGCAGAACACCTCCGCCTCATGTGCCGCCCCGCCAAAGGTCAGCAAAATCCTCCTTCCCCGCCATTCTTCCGGTATCTGCAGCATCCGTACATATCCGCTCTCCATCTGGTAATCCTGCTCAGAACAATAATTCAATTCCATCATTTTCACCGTATGGGGAATCCTCACCTGTGTCAGTCTCAGCAGATCCTCCTTCGAAGCAGTTGGCAAAGCCTGCGAGTATTCCTCCGTAAAATACCAGTTGTCATTCATACTATATTTCATGATTATTGTTCTCCCTTCCCATCTTTCTTCCTGTCACTGCTGTTCGTTCCTCTGCTGTTCGTTCCTCTGCTGTTCGTTCCTCTGTCATTCCAACTATCCCATGCAGCAATATATCTATCATCTTTTCCAATGCCTGCAAGTAGCCAATTCCCTGCTTTCCCAGCTCGTTGGACGTAATAAAGTGCTCCATGCACCCTTCCACCATGCTCTTGAAAACGGTCTTATCAAACTCCCGCAGAACCCCCTGCTGTACCCCCAGCGCCAGCAGATCAAGGGTTGGATCCCAGTCACTTTCCATCCGTTTCCTAATATACCCATAAACGGCAGGATAACGCGCCGCCACCTCCTCCACAAGATACCAGTTCAGACTCCGATACTGCTCCGGCAGCACAATGATCAGATTTTTGATCTTTTCCAGCAGCGGCAGTTTCGCATCCTCCAGAATCCTGCGCTCACTGCACTTGATTTCCCAAAAGCAGTTCTCTGCCACAGCCAGCAGCAGCTCTTCCTTGCTGTCAAATGCCCTGTACAGCGTTTTCTTACTAACACCAAGCGCATTGGCGAGGTCAATCATCTTGAACTTCAGTCCGCCTTCCCCAAGCAGCGCAATTGTCTGCTTTACACATTTTTCACGCAATTCTGAAATTTTCTTCTGTTCTTCCTCTCTCTCTGCCATTCTCCATCTCCTGTTCTGTGGTTTCTCATTTTACGGAAACCCATTTTATTTTTCTGGTTTCCTGAAATATAACATGAAATAACCAGCGATACAATACAAACCAACATTAAAAAACTGCCAAACTTCTGCACCTATTTTTGTGCAATATCTTGTATTTTTGAAGCACCATTCTTTTGCAAAAAATCTCGAATATTCTCCATATTTTTAATTGTTTTCTTTGCTTTTTCTCCTGTTTTTATCGCTTGCTTTTGTCGCTTGTTTTTATCGCTCGTAGTTCGCTTTTGCCGAAGGGTGGATATATACTGGAAAAGACAAAATTATAAAACCCTATTGACGCACCCTATTGAATAGGGTAATATAATATAAACAAATGAGGAAAACTATGACGAGAACATTTATACAATCAGACGAATTTGCCAAGAATTGGGGAAATCTTGGATTAAATGATGACGATCTTCGCAGACTCGAATTAGAATTGCTGGAGAACCCTAAAACAGGTTCTGTCATACAGGGAACTGGAAAATTGCGAAAGATGCGCTTTGCTTTTGAAAAACGAGGCAAAAGTGGTTCTTCCAGAGTATGCTATGTTGATTTCGTTTTTTTGGAAACAATATATCTCATTACAGCATATGCTAAAAATGAAAAAGAGAATTTATCCCAAGCAGAGCGAAATGTCATCAAAAAACAGATTTCAATATTGGAAGATAGTCTTAAAGGAGGTATGGAAAATGAGTGATTTATATAACAGCATTATGGCAGGCTTAACCGAAGCTATAGAAGATGCAAAAGGCAAAACTTCCTTAAAAAGAAGAACCGTTACAGTGATACCTGTAAAGAATTATGACGCGTCCGAAGTGAAAGCAATTAGAGAAGTAACTGGAATGACACAAAAGGCATTTGCAAATTATATGGGAGTTTCAGACAAAACTATTGAAGCTTGGGAAGCTGGAAGGAACACTCCATCAGGGACAGCGAGTCGTTTGCTTAATATGATTGAAATGGATCACAATATTGTAAATGAGTTCCCTTTTGTTAAAATTGGAAAATAATGACGTGAATTAGTAAAAACCGGTGTGAGAGGGACCCGCAGCCATTATCGAATGGTTGTTTGATGACTACCATTTAAACTTTCCTCGGATAATCTCTTCTACGCACTTTATTTTACAATTATCACCCCCAGACTACTCTCCTCGGCAAGCCGTGGAGAATCTAACTGATGACATTTTGCAGTAATCGTACATCATTTTCAGACTTTAGAATACGATCTTTCTGTCAGAGCAGCGAACTTTACGCTCAAGCAGTCCCACTACCACATTCGCGATTGTTTTCGTGTTTCCGCAGGGAGCGCAGGTTCATAACAACCGTTCGGAAGCTTCCATGGCGAGAACAATTTTTGTTCCGGTACCTGGACGTGTTAGAATACCGCGTACCTGATCAGATTTATCAATTTGACTCTGACAATAATCCATAGCTTTACCCCGAATGAATATATGCCATTTGCAAATGCCGTCAATATATTAAGTTTCGCATACTTCTTATTATTCGCAATATTTTCTTTGCTAAAATTCTTTTGCGAACAGACAACCCTCTCCGATAAAAAATGCGATACTCCAAAAAGTTTCATTTCTTTTATATTTTCATTTTTTAATAAAATATTTTTCAACTCGTCTGTGTATCGCATTTTTTCTGCACGTATTCCCTGAATCCAAAACCATGTCTTACTTACTTTAAAACGCAACCAAAACAAGGGGACAAGAAATATTGCCGGTATAATACCCATAAGCCACTGAAGTCTAAGCAAAATAAACAGAGTACCTATTAACTGAATCGTTCCTTTTACAATTCCTTCTATGCATGTGATTATCAACATACATCTATCTGGCGTTTCCTGAATAGTTAAACGGATCTTGTTATATGTAGACGAATCATCAAAATTTGTCATCGGCAATTCCATTGCTTTATTTAATACCTGTTCCGTAACATAAATACTGACTTTGTCCGATAAACGCATTTGTATCAGATCAGCGATATTACTCACCAATGTTTGCATAAGATCCAAGCCAAACAATATGCCCAATAAAACCACCAAAGTCTCACTAATCTGATGTTGTTTCAATACTAACGCCAGTTCATCTATAAAGTATTTAGACATCCACAATGCAATAGGTCCCATAATCCCTACAATAATGCTTAATCCAAACAACAAAACCAGCTCTGTTCTTGATGCATGAAACATGATCACAGCAAATTTCTTTATCCGGCTACAACATGTTTCAATTTTGCCTACCAATCCTTTCATACAGTCCTCCAGCTTTTTTACGGATTTGCATATACACTTCCTTTTAGAACATCCAATATTCCAGGACATTCTTCCATCAATGTATAAAATACCGAAAGATTATCCTTATATGCCTCCTGCATCGCCATACAATATTGCCGCTTATTTTCAATGTCAATTCCAGTCTCTGTATAACTATTGGCATAGCAATTTCCACATATATTAATAGCCCAGCATTTGGCACAGTCAGCAATTGATGCATTTACATAATTATCTACAAAAACTTCCTGCACTTTTTGAATATTAATCCCTGTCTCGATATTCCCCAAAACAGGCGATGTTCCAATCTTTTCACAAACCTGAATATCTCCATTCGTTTTAACGTATACTTTTCTTGCTCCTGGAACACAACAGCCATTACATGGATAAAAATCAAAAGGCTCTTCGCTCCTTCTTCTTCCGTCAATCAGCCGTAATAAAGAGTACATAGGATAAAAGTAAATATTCCGACAATTTTCCTTATCCAATCCCTTATTCCTGGCTTGATAAACCTGCCATTTAGTAAGCGGATCAAGCGTACCATAAAACAAATATTTTTCATTGTTGACTAATCTATCCCAATGTTCAAACGGATATGTATCCAACTGCGGGTATGTAATTCTTATCTCTGTATTATTGGGAAGAAAATCTAGTCCTTCAAAAAAATCATTTATAGCATTAATCTTTCCATACTCGTACGGCGGGATTAAAACTGAATTAATCATCAAAATATTCTGTGAATTTTCAAAAGCGTTGGCAAGGCAATGTAATCCTTTCATCGTGTCATCAAAAGTCGGCTTGTTTCCAGAATAAACTCTGGCAGCATTCTGCACCATTTCCGGTCCATCCAGACTTGCCAGAAAGGACAATTTGGGTACGCTGGCAAAAAATTGTGCCATCTCTTTTGTCATAAGTGTCATGTTCGATGTAATACTAAAAGACAAATCCTTCCCATTGCCTTTTTTTAGCGCATATTCAATAGATGATTTAATTACTTTATAATTTAAAAGAGGTTCACCACCATAAAAAGTCACAGAAACCGTGCTACCACTATGATCCATCACATAATCAATAGCCTTCTTCGCGGTTTCCCACTCCATGACTCCCATGCCAAAATTACGATCTCCCTCATAATCTTCATTATAAATACAATACTTGCACCTAAAATTGCATTTCTCGGTAACTTCCAATACCAATTGTTTCGTATGATTCATAATCTGGTCTTCCAAATCTGTATCATCCAAAACCAATTTTAGATCTTCTACTTTTTTTGCTCTCAGCAATTTTTCCGTACTACAGGTTTCCAGAAAATT
Organism: Lachnospiraceae bacterium; assembly: GCA_028689585.1. Lineage (GTDB taxonomy): Bacteria > Bacillota > Clostridia > Lachnospirales > Lachnospiraceae > Merdiplasma. Next base: position 24,299 of record JAQVCW010000042.1, read on the forward strand.
CAACTGTTTCTCTAATGAAAGTTCCTCAAATACTGCTTTAAACTTTTCTCCATCATCATCCTTACTAAACAGAACCGTCATTAATTCATACTCTTCATCATCCAGAGAAACTACTTTACCCGTCCCTGTATCATAAAAGTAATTTGAGAAATTCGTATTGAATAGTTTTCCAAATCTCGGCATATAATCTTCTTTCTTTATATGCTTTATACGTTCAAATTCCAGCCTCAATTTATCTTCCATTTTTTCCTCCCTATATAGTCAAGTGTTTTTTCCTTGTTTTTCAAGGATTTTTTTATTCCATATCTCAGATCAATGAGCCAAGAGGATGGACATTTCACTGTATCTGGTACGAAAGTAGATGGTTCTGGGT
>JAQVCW010000018.1 GCA_028689585.1 Lachnospiraceae bacterium
ATATCCTTACAAATATACCGCTGGATTTATCTATGGTGCGGTATGCAGGACATGAGTATTATGCGGAGCTGCCATTTACTCCTGTCTTTGATGAAAACAGGACATCTGAGATTAAAGCAGGTCATGTATATTACTGGGATGGCTGGAACGCATTTGTTATTAATTATGTGGATTATGATATTGCTCCATACAAGGTGGTACATATTGGAGAAATTTCGGATGCATCAATCAGCGATTTTCTTACAAATGCAGAGGAAGAGATAAGTGTTCAGGCTACAAACTAAATAAAATATGGAGAAAATCAAAATGAAAAAGAAAGAAGTAATGCTTGTTACAGGAGCAGGACAGCTTAGCATGGCGGTTGCCAGACGCATGGGTTATGGAAAGAAAATCGTTATGGGTGATAAAAATATAGGTAATGCAAAAGCAATTACAGAAATTATGAATCATGCAGGCTTTGATGTGGAACCTGTAGAGATGGATTTATCGTCCAGAGAGTCTATTCTTGCATTAATTGCAAAAGCAGCAGAATATGGCGAAATTAAAATGCTTGTAAATGGAGCAGGTGTATCTCCAAGTCAGGCGCCAATTGACGTGATTTTCAAAGTTGATTTATATGGTACAGCCGTACTGTTGGAAGAGGTCGGAAAGGTTATTGCAGAAGGTGGTGTAGGTATTACAATTTCCAGTCAGTCAGGACACAGAATGCCGCAGTTATCAGCGGAAGCTGACGAGCAGCTGGCAATCACACCAACAGAAGAATTACTGAAATTAGAAATTTTACAGCCGGAGAAGATCAAGGACACACTTCATGCTTATCAGATGGCAAAGAGATGCAAAGAGAAACGTGTTATGGCAGAAGCAGTAAAATGGGGTGCGCGAGGAGCAAGAATCAATTCCATTTCGCCGGGAATCATTGTCACTCCCCTTGCTATCGATGAGTTCAATGGTCCTCGTGGTGATTTCTACAAAAATATGTTTGCTAAGTGTCCGGCGGGCAGACCGGGAACGGCAGATGAGGTTGCAAATGTAGCGGAACTTCTCATGAGTGATAAAGCAGCCTTTATTACAGGAGCAGATTTTCTCATTGATGGTGGTGCAACAGCAAGCTATTTCTATGGACCATTGAAACCGGAGGCATAATTATGAACAAGGATGAATTGATGAAACAGATGATATTTGAAAATGGTAATCCTCTTCCAGAACAGTTTAGTAAATATTTTGTTGGTAAAGCCTATTTAAATATGCTGACAACAACTGGTGTTTCAATTGGAAATGTAGTATTTGAACCAGCCTGCAGAAACAACTGGCATATTCATCATAAAGGTGGTCAGATTCTGCTTGTGACGGGAGGAAGGGGTTATTATCAGGCGTGGGGAGAAGAACCGCGAGAGTTAAAAGCCGGAGATGTTGTTAATATTCCGGCAGAAGTAAAACATTGGCACGGAGCAGCAAAAGATAGTTGGTTTTCTCATCTTGCAATTGAAGTGCCGGGTGAAAATGGAAGCAATGAATGGCTGGAAGCTGTGAATGATAAACAGTATCAGACTTTGAAATAGTTTCGACAGACAATCAAAGGTGGCAGTCGCAAAAGAAAACTTGGGACTGCCCCTTTCACTATTTTATGTTGCGAGTGTATTTTTAATATTTTGCAGCAAGAGTGATGCTGCTGGTGTAAATACCTGATATTTTTTCCAAATCAGATACATTGGCGATAAAAGTGGTGGCTGCAAAGGTCGAAAACATAAATCGCTGTCAGCGTCTGTGTTTATCAGTTTATTAAAGCCAAGAGCATATCCCAGCCCTTCTCGTACCATGAAGGTTGTATTGAGAATTAAATCGTAGGTTGCGACAATCATTAGTTTATTCTGCATTTCGCCCAGCCATTTTGGCATTTCTTCATTTAGGCTCTGTCGGGAGCAAATTAAAGGGATGTTCAGCAAATCTTCCTGTGAGATAAATTCTTTATCAGCAAGCGGACTTTCTCTGCGCATCAGCAGTCCCCATGAATCAGAGAAAGGCATTTTGATGTAGTTGTACTTAACCGGGTCAACCTCCTGCACGATAATTGCAAAATCGAGAAGCCCTTTATCCAATCGTTCATCAATGGCATCAGATCCACTGCTGTAGAAATGGTAACGAATATTAGGATAGTCATTTTGCAGCTTCTTGACAACACGCAAAAAATGTGTAATGCCTTCGGATTCGGCACAGCCGATACGGATATCGCCTCCATTAATCTCATCTAACGCCTTGAATTCAGCAGTTGTTTTGTCAACCATATCGAGAATATCTTCAGCACGCTTCCGCAAAAGCATTCCCTCTTCTGTCAGCTTTACGCTGTAATTGCTGCGAATAAAGAGTTTCTTGCCCAGTTCTTCTTCTAATTCCTTTAGCTGCCTTGACATAGTTGGCTGAGACACATGAAGGAAAGAAGCTGCTCTTGTTATATTTTCTTCCCGTGCTACCTCTAAAAAATATCGCAAAACTCGTAGTTCCATTGATTCATCTCCTATAGAATATTTTCCTGAATACAGATATCATGTAATTGCCCTGCTTTCGGGCAATTACCCACGCAAAGCGCAAACGCGCTCTTTGCGTTTTCTGCATGCGCTTTGCTCCTCATTGTATCATGTCCAGTTATTCAGCACAAGAATAACTAGATATTCAAACCAAGCATTTTACATTTCTGAACTTGTTGAATATAATAAAAAATACAGGAGGTGGATTATGCCGGAAGCAACCGATAGTATGGAATTATTGCTGCAGAACTTAAAGGATGCAGGATGTGATGAGAAAATGATCAGTCAGTGTATGGCTTTAGCCACATCAAAACAGTTATCAGAAATTTTGTTAAAACTGAAAAAGCACAAAAAACAGTTGCTTGATATTGTCCATTCTGGACAGAAGGAAATAGACTGTCTGGATTATCTGATTTATTCGGTCAGCAAACGAATTGAAAAGGAGAAGAAAAATTATGATGAATGATAAAACATTGCCTAAAATTGCACTGGGTGCATGGTCTTGGGGTGTAGGCGCAGCTGGTGGAGATCAAGTGTTTGGAAACCATTTATTTGAGAATGATTTGAAGTCTGTATTTGATAAGGCAATGGAATGCGGATTAAATCTGTGGGATACAGCAGCAGTATATGGGGAGGGAACCTCAGAAAGAATTCTTGGAAACTTTGCAAAAGGGGTTTCAAGAGATTCTGTTATCCTCTCTACAAAGTTTACACCACAAATTGCATCTGATTCAGAAAATGCTATGCAGGAGATGCTTGATGGAAGCAAGAAACGACTTCATACGGATATGATAGATATTTACTGGATTCACAATCCAATGGATGTAGAGAAATGGACACCAGAATTGATTCCTTTGGTAAAAAGCGGACAAATCAAGTCTATAGGTGTATCAAACTACAATCTTTCAGAATTGAAACGTGCAAATGAAATTTTAGGCACGGCAGGGTTACGAGTATCTGCAGTACAAAACCATTACAGCCTTTTGCACCGTTCTTCGGAATATGCTGGAATTTTGGACTACTGTAAAGAAAATGAAATAACCTTCTATGCTTATATGGTATTGGAGCAGGGGGCGCTTACAGGACGGTTTGATACGACACATCCATTCCCTGCAGGAACAGGACGTGGTGATTCTTACAATCCACATTTAAAAGAATTGGAACAGCTTGTTGCTGCGATGAAACAGATTGGAGACGTTCATAAAGCAAGTCCTGCGCAGATTGCAATTTCTTGGGCAATTGCAAAAGGCACACTTCCTATTATTGGAGTGACAAAAGTAAAGCAGGTAGAGGAAGCGGATGCCGCAATACAAATTCAGTTATCAAATGAAGAAGTGAAACGCTTGGAGCAGTTCGGAGAGCAAACAGGAATTTCTACCCTGCGTGAGTGGGAACAGGAAATGGTGTGATTGCAGTGGTGGACGAGAAAATAACTGTAGAAGATGTAATTGCTGGATTCAGTGAAGGTGCAGTGAGAAATACAGCCAGATCGGCATTTGCTGAACAACTTTTTCAAGAGGCTATCCGACTGGGGATGGAATTGAATACGAAATATCACACGCCGGAAGAAATCAGAGAAATCATGTCACAACTCACTGGAAGAAAAATTGACGGTACATTGCGGATGTTTCCGCCGTTCTATATGGACTTTGGGAAGAATATTCAATTTGGGAAAGATGTTTTCATCAATTCCGGCTGTCACTTTCAAGATCAGGGTGGTATTACAATTGGTGATGGAACATTGATTGGTCATAATGTAGTATTGGCAACTATTAACCATGACTTGAGACCTGAAAACAACAGAAAAAATCATTATGCGCCAATTAAAATAGGCAGCCATGTTTGGATTGGCTCCAATGCTACGGTGCTTTCAGGAGTAGAAATTGGAGATTGGTCAGTCATTGCAGCAGGTGCAGTGGTAACCAAAGATGTGTCTGCAATGTCCATTGTTGGTGGTGTGCCGGCAAAAGTGATTCGTTATCTTAGCGATGAAGAAAAAGGAGAATATAAGAAATATGAAAGTATTAGCAATTAACGGAAGTGCAAGAATAGATGGCAATACAGCTATTATTATCGGAAAAGTATTTGAAGAATTAAATGCGGCTGGTATTGAAACCGAGATGATACAGTTTGCGGGAAATATCATTGAGCCTTGTAAAGCCTGTTGGGCGTGTGGCGGACAGAACAATTGTGTACATAAGAAAGATATGTTTCATGAGGTCTATGAAAAAATGCTGGACGCAGACGGGATTATCCTTGGCTCTCCAGTCTATTCGGCCAATGTGTCAGCCAATATGCAGGCATTTTTGGAAAGAGCAGCAGTTGTGGGAGATATGAACCGAGATGGAAAGACAATGAAGCATAAAGTTGGTGCAGCCGTTGCAGCTGTTCGCCGTGGCGGTGCTTTGCAGGCGGTAGATACTATGAATCACTTTTTCTTAAATCATGAAATGGTTGTGGTTGGTTCTACTTACTGGAATATGGTTTACGGTCAGATGCCGGGCGATGTGTTGAATGATGAAGAAGGTCTGACAAATATGAAAAATCTTGGTCAAAATATGGCGTATGTATTAAACACTCTTAGGTAAGGTGGTGCAAATGCAAAAACGATTGATTGGAATATTGCTTACATTTAGCATAGTTTGTTTGCTGGCTGGATGTAGTGCAGACCCTTCTTTTGGAGGGCAATTGGACGGTAACTCATTGGAAATGGAATCGAATAATACAGAAGTGGAAAGTGAGGATGCACCAATGAATACAGAAACACCAATAGAAAAAATATTAGTTGCGTATTTTTCCAATACTGGAACAACAAAAAGCGTAGCAGAAAAAGCGGCTGATATTTTGAAGGCGGATGTTTATGAAATTGTACCAGAAGACCCATATACAGAAGCTGATTTAGCATATTACACAAATGGACGAGCTGATCAGGAGCAGGATAACCCTGATGCACGACCTGCTATTGCAGGAGATGCCTTGGATATGACTCAGTATGATACTGTGCTGGTTGGATATCCGATTTGGCATGGACAAGCACCCAGAATTATCAGCACATTCTTAGAAAGCTATGATTTCACAGGAAAGACTATTGTACCATTTTGTACTTCCCACAGCAGCGGAATAGGTTCCAGTGCTGATAATCTCCATCTACTGGCGGAAGATGCAGAGTGGATGGAAGGCAGACGATTTGGTGCTGATCATACGAAGGAGGATGTGGAAGTGTGGCTTAATGAAATGAAGATTACACCGACAAGTGCAGAAAAAATAAGAGAATTTAATTTTGAAGCCCATACGGTTACACTGAACAGCGGTTATGAAATGCCCATAAATGGACTTGGCACATACAGTCTTCATGAAGATGAGTGCATTGATTCTGTAAAGGAGGCACTGAGAAGAGGTGTTCGCCTAATTGATACTGCATCTGCTTATGGAAATGAAGAAGAAGTTGGTCAGGCAGTTAGGGAGGCAATGGATGAACTTGGAATCAAGCGAGAAGAAATCTTTGTTATTACCAAAATCTATCCGGGGGATGAAATGAAAAATCCAGAGCAGTCCATTCAGGCTTGTATAGATAGGCTGAATATTGGCTATGTAGATATGATGCTGCTCCACCATCCTGATGCAAATGATGTAAAAGCATATAAAACAATGGAAAAATTTGTGGAGGAAGGGCAAATTCGTTCCATAGGTCTTTCCAATTGGTATGTGGAAGAGTTGAAAGAATTTTTACCACAGATTACGATTACTCCTGCGTTAGTACAAAATGAAATACATCCCTACTATCAAGAGAATGATGTAATTCCATATATTCAGGAGTTGGGAATTGTTGTACAGGGCTGGTATCCACTGGGGGGCAGAGGGCATACGGCTGAACTCCTTGGAGATGAAGTGATTTCGGCCATTGCACAAGCACATGAGGTATCTTCTGCACAGGTGATTCTGCGTTGGAATCTGCAAAAGAATGTGGTAGTCATTCCGGGGTCGAGCAATCCGGATCACATTCAAGAGAATACGGAATTGTATGACTTTGAGCTGACAGATGAGGAAATGTTGCAAATCAATGCACTTGACCGAAATGAAAAACATGACTGGTATTGATCCAAATAGAACTATGCCAATAAATGAATAATGAGAAAGGCGCATGACATTTAACCGTGTCATGCGCTTATTTGATCATTGAGAAACAGCCACTTTTCGGCTATAATGTAGTGGATATGTTCCCTCGAAAAAAGGCTCGGTGGATATGTTTGGTGGTCAATAGTGGATATATTCCCACATACGGACGTGGGGCTAAGACGTACTTCCTGTCCTCTCGTGCCATTGCGAGGTTTGCGTGGAATTGAGGCGAAAATGAGAAGATAGAAAAGGTATAGTCGTATGCTGATATTTTATTAAATTTGTCTTTATTTCCAACGTTTTATTATGACAAAATGCTGAATTTTTTAGCAAAATTACTGGCTTATTGTATAAGAAAGTGATAAAATTTAAATAATACGTTTTTTGTTTTTCCGCAATAATCGAGTGTTCCGTTGTCAAAGCCATCACGATTTTTGATACGTCCATTCGTTTTAAATAATATCAAAGTGCTTTATGGTACTGTTCTAAAAAGGGAGGGAAGTTGTATCGTGAAGAGCAAAAGAAACGAAAGTTTAAAAGTCCCTTCCTTTTTAAGTTATTTGATCGCAACTTGCATGGTGATTGGGCTTGCTCTGGGTGTATTCTATTTCGTTCACAGCTATACCCAACTGCAGGAGGAATTAAAACAGGAACGCATCGTCTATGTAAACGAAATCTCAAGCCAGATTTCCACATCCATCTATAACCGAAGAGATCGTCTCCTTCAACAGATTTCGTCCACCGCCAGTTCGTTGGATTATATGGAAGTACATACTTTTGAAGATGTGAGAAAACTGTTCAAAGATAAATTGGATGACAACTATACGATTGTGCTGTGTGATGCTGAGGGGCGCAGCATCGACTTAAACAGCAATTCCTATCCACTCCGAAATAATGACAAAGTCGGCGAAGTCCTGGACGCAAGTGATGCACAGTATTTTTTTGAAAAGTCAACCAGCGGCATCGATTACTGGGTATTCGGAAAAACAATTACACCAAAAGAAATTGACGGTTATCATTTTGTTGCCGTTTTTGAACTGTATAATGTTTCTCAATTTCAGTCCGCTTTCAGCTTGGATTTGTTCGATGATGTGGGCATGGGTATGATTGTAAACAACGACAGCTCCCTCAGATTGAAATCTGACCATGATTCGATTGGTTTAGGCTACAACGCCTTACAGACCTTTGCAAAATTAGGCTTAGAGCAGGAGACGGTAAAGAAGATTCGAGCTGATATGCTAAATGGCACGGACGGGAAACTCTATGTCACCTTTGATGATGCAAACTGGATTCTTGACTATCAAAAAATTGAAGGCTCCGATGAGTATGTTTTAGTTATCGTTCCGATAGCGGTGACCTCTGCAGGCGTTACACAGAATCTGCGTGCCACACTACTTGCAGTTGGAATCATCATTGGCTGCATCTCTATGCTTCTCATTTTGTTTGTCCTCCGAAATACGCAGATTGCCAAGCAGCGCAACAAGCAGCTTTATGAACTGGAGCTGCGGGCCAAAACGGTGGAAAGCAAAAATGATTTCCTTGCAAAGATGAGCCATGATATCCGCACGCCGCTCAACGCAATCATCGGCATGAACTATATTGCCACCACACAGGTGGAGGAAACAGCGCCTGTCATGGACAGCCTGACTCGGATTGATACTTCAGCCAAATATCTGCTTAATATTCTAAATGATGTTTTGGATATGAGCAAAATCGAGAGCGGCAAGATGGAGCTGAACCTGGCAGAATTTAGAATGGACAATCTGCTGACGACTCTGCGCACCATCGTGGAAACGCAATCGAAAGAAAAAGACATTCATTTTACCATGAAGATCGACCCGCGGGTAACCGGATATTATCTGGGTGATGCCCTGCATATCAATCAAATCCTCATGAACCTCATTTCCAATGCACTGAAATTCACTTCGGAGAACGGACATATTTCAGTGGATGTGGAGAGCCAGGAAAGAATTGCCGATACACAATATATTCGGTTTACCGTAACAGATAACGGAATCGGCATGACAGAAGAATTTATGAAAAATATCTTTTCGCCTTTCACGCAGGACGGCGCAGATATTTCGCATAAATATGGCGGCAGTGGTTTGGGGCTTTCTATTGTAAAGAATTTTGTGGACATGATGGGCGGAACTATCCGTGTTCACAGCAAAAAGGACGAGGGCAGCACCTTCGCCATTTTACTGCCTTTAAAAATGATTGATAAACCTATTGCTGAGCAGGAGAAGCCTATTGAAATTGCAGATGAAAGCATTCTGGTTGGGAAAAGAATTCTTTTAGTTGAAGATAATGCCATCAACATGATGATTGCAAAGAAGATTCTGCTGATGCTTAAGATGACCGTGGAGGAAGCGGTAAACGGCAAGCTGGCACTGGAGCTGTTTGAAGCGAAACCAGCCGGTTATTACTCCATTATTGTGACCGATATCCGTATGCCGGAAATGGATGGCTATGAATTGACAACCCACATTCGCACTTCAAAGCATCCCGATGCTTCGATGATTCCCATCATTGCAATGAGTGCCAATGCGTTCGATGAGGATATAAAAAAATCTTTGGCACAGGGTATGAATGCACATTTAAAGAAGCCGATTGATGTAGCGGAACTAAAATTGGTTCTTTTCACCTACATAAGAAAGGAGCCGCCTGATGAAAAATAATTTACAAAAAATAATCGGTTCTCTTCTTTTGATCGTCTTCGTTTTGATTTCCCTTGTGGGATGCAGCACAAAACAGGAATCAGCATCATCAAATAAGGTTACGATTACGATTTCCTATAGCAGTCAGGATATTACCGCTACTTATTTGACGAGACTGAAAGAGAAATTCATAGACCTTGATATTCAACTGGTCAATCGGAGTTTTGAATCATCCAGCGGCAATGCCGACTACTCATTTCTGGAATACCTGTCATCCCATGGAGGACTTGCCGATATTGTATTAGACAGCAATCTGTCAAAAAGCCTGCCGTCACTGACCGAAGCATTTGCTGATTTGTCGGGAGAATCCTATTCCTCAAGAGTAAAGACCTCGTATCTCAATGACATCCAAATCGATGGTTCTCTTTACTATCTCCCCTTTACAGTTGAGGTGAAGGGGCTGATTTATAACAAAACCATGTTTGAGGAATATGGCTGGGAAGCTCCCACCGACTATGCTTCCTTCGCCAAGCTGCTGCAAACCATTGCCCAAACAAGCGACATTCGACCAATGTATGATGATGCAACCTACAAAACGGTAGAATACTGGTGGAACACCTTCTATGCCTTGAATGAAGGCACCCTGCTTTCCGGTCATCAAGCGTTGAAGCAGTTTAATGCCGGCACCTTGTCCGCACTGGAGCTGCCCACCGAAAACACCTTTGCCTTTATGAAGCTGCTCACGGATACCGGCTCTTTGATCGAAGAAGACCTGGCTACCTATACTGGAGAACTTGAAAAATCAACCGAAGCGTTTCGGATTCTCGCCAGGGGAGAATCCGCTATGGCATTTGCTCCAAGCTCTGCACTGAAAAACTTGTCGCAAAGGAATAGCCAGAGTGAATATGTCATGCTTCCCATTTATTCTCCTGAATGTGCCGAGGGTTATCTGATAGAAGATTCCAACATGAACATTGCTGTCAGCAAGGCTGCCTCCCAAGACCCAGAGAAAGCTGCCGCAATCAACCGAATTATGGATTACATCACCAGTGAAGAGGGTCAGCAGTTACTGCTGGAATTCTCTTATGGAACCAAATCTCCCTGTTATGGCATTATGGATACAGATTCTCGTGATTTCCTGAAAGGTATATTGCCTTCCATTAACAGTGGCTATATCATTACGCCGGAGAAATTTGAGAACCTGGGCAGCACTTTAGATGAAACCTTTTTAAACTATTTGTTCCATAATGAAACCGGCTCGCTGCAGCCTACAGATGTGCTTCAGACTATGGATAGCTCCCGTTCAGATTCCCTTGCTGCACAGCAGGCAGAGGAGGAAATTCTGACCACGGTGGAAAAAACCATGACCAAGGATGAAACCAAATATTTGCTCTGCAAGGCAATGGCGGAGGAAACCGGCAGCGACTTTGCCGTGCTGCCGAACATGCAGTATAACAATTACAACGGTTCGATTCAGCAGTCGGAATCGCTCATGACAAATTTGCTTGCAGGTACATTAAGCGCAGAAAACATCCATGGCATCATCAATTATGACTCGCTGTTGAAAACCTATGAAATTACGGGAACGCAGCTTCTAAAGCTGCTGGATTATAACACCTCCGAATTTATGCTATATGGTGCAACACTGACTTATACCTACAATAAGGACAAGGACACCTACTACACAACTGGGGCAACGATGCCGGATGGCTCGGCATTGGATGAAAGCAAGACCTACACCCTGGCGGCAAGTGCCCATTCGAGGCTTGGGCAAGAAATCAGCGTTCTGGCAGTGGACACCGATCTGTATTTGAGCGACGCTTTGATTGCTTATTGCAAGGAAGAAAAACAATTGGCTCCGATTATCGTACCGGAGCCGAATTATAAAAAGTAATTTTAAGGAGGAAAAGTATGAAACGAAAAATGGGCATTCTTGTAGCACTGGTATTGTTTACCACCCTCTTAGCAGGATGCGGCAAGAACACAGAACAGCAGACAACCAAAGAACTGAATTTTGAGGGGGTTACCTTCAGCGATTTCAAGGTATTTAAAGCACCCCAAAAATCCTTACGCTCCATGGCGGCATCCAAGGATGGCACTGCTATTTATACCGGTCATATCGGGCTTGGGGCCAACGGCGTAAGGAAATTTGATGTGTCTACCGGTGAACTTTTGTGGAGTTATCATGATGCCATTGCCGCAGGGAACATTGATACCTATCATGAGTACCCCAAGGGAATTGCAGTGGATGACCGTGGCTATGCCTATGCCATGATTACCTACAATGACAAGACGGGTGCAGATCTCGCCATTCTGAATGACGAGGACGGAAGCGAAGTTTCCCTGACCTTTATGGATTTTGGACAGATTGATTCTGGTGCAAATGGTATTGCCGTGAGAAAAGACGGCGATAAGTATTATGCTTACTTCATCTCCAACTACGGCCCCAACCGTATTTACTGCTATGACGTCACTGATCCAACAACGCCCGTGCTGAACACCGATTTTGGTGTGGACGGATTTGTGAACCTGGCGCATAAAACTGAGGTAGAAGGCGCCGATGCCAACTATATTGTCATTGCAGACAACGGCGATATGTATGTAACGATCAAACTGGCAGACGGTTCAAAAGCCGACGCCATCGCCAAGCTGAGCAGCGATGGCAAGACCTTTGAAAAGGTGATTGACTGTGCAGAGGCATACGGCATTTCCATTGCAGACGGGTACATTCTTGTCAGCACCTACGAGGGTGAAGCCTCTGCGGTCAAGGTTTACAAGCTGTCCGATTACAGCCTTGTGGCAACTCTGGGGGCGGATGTGGAAAGCCATGGAGATTACTCTCAGGTTCTGATGATTGGAAACCGACTCTATGTGGCAGATCAGGGCTATCAGACGGGCGCTTCTGCGGATGATATCGGCTCCAGAATTTTGGTATCCGGCGAGCTTGGTGAAAAATAAAGAATACCTGTTATAATAAGGAGCAAAGCGCATGCAGAAAACGCAAAGAGCGCGTTTGCGCTTTGCGTAGGCAATTGCCCAAGAACAGGGCAATTACAGGATATAATAAGGAGCAAAGCGCATGCAGAAAACGCAAAGAGCGCGTTTGCGCTTTGCGTAGGCAATTGCCCAAGAACAGGGCAATTACAGGATATGATATACAAAATAGGTTTTTATCAGCCGGAGGGATGATTTTTAGATTTTAGAAGATATTTGTATATAAGAAGGTGGTGAGATTTATGTGTCCAAACAAAAAAAGGAGTAACGATGCTTCTCTCCACGCAAAGCCAGTATAGCAGCGACATTTGCGTGGAGAGATTGTAGGTCGCTAGTTCTGTTCACAGCAGACTCAAACACTTGCTGTTTGAGTCGTAAGAAAGTGATGCAGGAGTGAGCAGGCTCCAATTTGCGCAGCAAATTTCGGAATGAGCCTGCGAAGGTTACTATTTACAGCCATGGGTACGTATAAATTGTGTTGAACATAAATTGGCTGTGAATAGTAACGGTCGCTAATATATGTGCCGGCTTTGCTGCTTGACTTTATTATTCAAGGAGGAAGCCTGTATGAAGTATATAAATGCAAGCGCAATTCTCCCTGATATGTTGGTTGAGGAACTACAGAAGTATGTTCAGGCAGGATATATTTATATTCCTGCAAAAGACGAGCAGCATAAATCATGGGGCGAATTGTCTGGATACCGAAAGGAACTTAAAAAACGCAATGAAATTATCATAGAGAAATATCAGAAGGGTGTTTCTATTGAAAATCTTGCAGAAGAATACAGCCTTTCGGTATATGCTATAAGAAAAATTATATATCAGAAATGATGATGGGAGAGGTGCTCAAAAGGCAGCTCTCCTTTATACTGATTGTGTCTGTAATATCCGGTGTATAGAGAAATTATTTGAATGTGCTAAACTATAGATATACTTTTGAATAGGGGGTGTCAAGTTTTTTAAGAAAACTTGACATGTGGCATCAGACCATTTGCGGAGGCAAATTTAGGATGGGCTGATGTTCAAGATTGGAGGAAAAGTTAATGGCTAATTTAGAGAATTTGTATCCAAGAACAGGAGATGTACAGACGATTTATCTTAAAAATGTGATTTCACGCAATAACATAGAAGTAGGCGATTTTACCATGTATAACGATTTTGTAAATGACCCTAAAGACTTTGAGCAAAACAATGTTCTGTATCAATATCCCATCAATAATGACAGACTCATTATTGGAAAATTTTGCTCGGTAGCTTGTGGAGCAAGATTTCTTTTTAATAGTGCAAATCATACAATGACTTCGTTATCTACATATCCGTTTCCTTTATTTTTTGAAGAATGGGGTCTTGAGAAAAAGAATGTTACCGAAGCATGGGATAATAAGGGAGATATTATTATCGGCAATGATGTCTGGATTGGTTATGAAGCGGTTATTTTGGCGGGGGTTACGATTGGAGATGGAGCAATTATCGGGACTCGTGCTGTTGTTGCAAAGGATGTTCCACCGTACACGATTGTTGGAGGTATCCCTGCGAAGCCTATCCGAAAACGCTATGATGATGCAGCCATTTCTAATCTGCTTGCATTGAAATGGTGGGATTGGTCAGAAGAAAAGATTGCCGAAAATATCAATTTGATACAGTCCGGGAATATCAGAAAAATCGTTACAGTTCAGCCTTGAAATGAGGACGCTTTCCAGGCGGCTGCCCCAGGTATGCCGCAGGTGCTGTTTCGAAAGCCAAGAGCATCTAAGGCTTCCGTAAGGTGTTCCAAAAACAGGAATTGGGAGCCATAACTCACCTTCGGTTCAAACAAATGACTCCCAATTCCTATGGAACATCTTGTGGAATCCAAGATGCTTAGGCTTTCTGCAAATGCACCTGCAGCATACCTGGGGCAGCCGCCCGGAAGCTGTGCGTCAAGTAAAAAGCTGAACTATAACGGGAAATCAGGGAGATTTAATTATGTGTACGAGATTTGTTTATAACGGAAATGATACTATTGTGGGATTTAATTTTGATATAGACCTTGCGGTTTGGACACATACCGTTATTAAAGAAAAGGATAGATTTTATATTGGAATAAAAATGCCTGATGGCAATTACCACTCATTTCACGGGATAAATAGAAACGGAAATGTTGGTACACTACTTTATGTGAATGGTAATGAAAACGGGCAGTATTTTGATGGCAGAATGTGCTATACAATTTCTGAGTTGACAGAAAACTTTGTTAAAGGTTTGATTTCACTGGATGATGCACTCAATATAGTACAAAATAACAAGATAGTATATGCTCCAGATGCCACTATGCAGGCTATGTTATCAGATAAAAATGGGCGTGTATTAATAATAGAGCCTGGATTGGGCTGCCGATTAGAGCAGGCGAAATATTCACTCATAACTAATTATTCAATATTAAATCCGGAAATAACAAAGCTTTACATCGTATCCGGAGATGATCGATATGAAAGAGCTAATGAGCAGCTTGCAAAATGTGGAAATGATTTTTCTGTTTCTGAGGCATTCCGCATATTGAAATCTGTAAAACAAGAAGGCTTATGGGCGACAAGAGTTTCTTTTGTATATTCAGTTAACGAAAATAAGGTTTATTATGTTCAAAATAATGAATTTAAGTATATTTCGGAATATCAGTTTGAAAAAGAAAGTGACTGTCCATTCGTTCCCCAAATAAAAGCTAAAGACCGAGAAGGATAGTGTGAAAAATAAATGGATACGCTGTCCTGTAATTCATCTGAAAGAGGAGCCCCTAAAAATGGATTTTACAAAAGATGATATAAAATTTGCTGCGTTCTCAAACATTGACGATTGGATGGAGCTAGCACTTCTTTTTCGTTCATACCGTTTTCCAGTCTCGGTATGCGTTTGTTTCAAAAATTAATGGAGAAATATCATTTCCTGTTTCTGCTTCGGCGGGCGAAGCCCGTTCCTCTTGAACGTTGACTGCTCCGGCTGGTTGCGTTATTTTAATATTCTTTCTTTTTGAAAATGGAAGATGAAAGGGTATAAGATACAGCAAATAAAACTATTGCAAAAACCAGTATTAAGATTAAGCAGGTATAGTATAGCGTATTTGAAACTGCACCATCTCCTGAAATCATGTTAATAATAATACTAAGCCCCAAAACGATGCTAATAGCTCCAATAACACTCAAAACAGAAATTACCTCTGTCTTTCCTGCACCCAAAAGATAGTACAGTGGATAGGCAATCGCTCCTATCAAAACGGCTAAAATACCCCCGCCTATAATTAACGTAATTGCATCACGAAGCCCATAGTAAAAATATTGGTTTCCATGAATTAACACAGTGCAAGAAAGAAATAGTGCAACAAAAACTGTACCGCCTATACTTAGGATTGAGTGACTGATATACTGGCTCTTAACAATATCGTTCCGTTTGACAGGTAGTGTTAGCTTGTATTTTTCCCATTTTGAGGAGCTTTCTTTTCTTAAACAAGACATGGCAAGAACCGCCATGATAGGTGTTGAGATAAGACAAAAAGCACTTAGCATTGCTGCACTTCCAGAAATCAAAAGAACAATACCAAAAACAAGCACAAAAACAAATGCGATTTTTATATTTTCTATCATTCCGTAGAAATTGTTTTTTAGAAGTCCCCTCATACTCGTTCCCCCTTTACCAAAAGCAACATAATTTCATCAATGGTAGTGTGGTCTATCGTAATACTTGCATATTTTTTTTCAGCCACCTTTTTATCAGAGACAAGGACATCTATTTGATATTCTCGCTTGCGATATGCAACAATATCTTCGGTATCTAAAAGTGCAAATTGTTTTTCTTTACATCGTAAAATCGCATAGTTATAAATCAAGTTATCTTTTGCTTCTGTAAGGATAATCCTGCCATCATGAATGAATGTAATATAGTCTGCAATTTTCTCTAAATCACTGGTAATGTGAGAGGAAAGTAAAATGGAATGATTGGGTTCGCTAACAAAATCAAGGAATATATCAAGCATTTCGTCACGCATAACTGGATCAAGTCCACTGGTGGCTTCATCTAAGATCAATAGCTTGGGGTGGTGTGCTAATGCAGTGGCGATTGCCAGCTTCATAGTCATTCCCTTAGAATACTTAGATATTTTTTGCTCCATATTCAGTTGAAACTTTTTCAAATGTTTTTTGAATAAGGCAGTATCCCAGTTCTTATATGTCCCCTGCATAATACGACAAAGCTGCTCCGCAGTCAGATAACCGGGAAAGTTATCTCCGTCATATACAATACCGATACTTTCTCGAAGTTCCACATCGCTGTCATTCATTTCCTTTTCAAATATTTGAACGCTGCCTGAATCTCGAAAAAGTGTGTTCATAATACAGCCAATGGTTGTTGTTTTTCCTGCTCCATTTTCTCCAACAAAGCCCATAACAGAACCAATCGGTAATGCAAAAGACACCCTGTCTAAAATAAAATCGGATGAGTCATAGGTTTTGGTTAAATCTTGCAATTTTAAAGCATAGTCCATGTTATTGTTCCTCCTTGTAAAACATTGCCAGCAATTCTTTTAATTTGTCTAATGCAATACCGCTTGTGCGCCCGATTTCAGCCGCAATTTGTAAATGTTCCTCTGCGATACGTTGTTGTTCCTCTTGATAAAATTCTTTGTTTTGTGCTGATACAAAACTGCCTCTGCCTACGGTAGTATCTATAAAACCGTCACGCTGTAAATCTTCATAGGCTTTTTGTACAGTAATGACACTCACATGAATTGATTTTGCTAACGCTCGCATAGAGGGGATTGGTTCTCCCGGCTGCAATTCGCCACTCATTATCATTGCCTTTATCTGTGATGTGATTTGTTCATATATAGGCTTGTTAGCATTATTACTGATAATGATATCCATAATTCACCGCCTTTATTTTTTTGAATGTACTTAATGTACAAGTATATTATAACATCGATATGGTCATAGTCAACCCTTTAAAATAAAATTGTCAGATACAGTTATCAAGAATAGCTTTATCTGACATTCAGAATAGAGTTTTGGTGATCTATCAAATTATTGTGTTACTTTATCGCACAGGAGCATTAACCCACCGAATGAAAAGACGGTGCTTGGGTGGGAATGCATTAAAAAAGGATAATGGGAGAGAACTTAAAACTAATCCCTTGTTTAAAAATTTTTATTCCTTTACACTGTATATGTGTTTACACAAGTGAGCATAAAAAGAGAGGAAACCTCTTTGCAGCTTGTGTAATCTATATACAGGGAGGTCAAAAAATGGAGTGGTTAAAACGACTTGGTGAAGCGATTGATTACATAGAAGATAATTTGGATAAGGATATTTCTTATGATGATGCGGCCAGGATTGCCTGCTGTTCGACTTATTACTTTCAACGCATTTTTTCTTATGTTGCAGGTATATCTCTATCTGAGTATATACGCCGTCGCAAAATGACACAGGCTGCATTTGAATTACAGAGAACAGATAGTAAGGTTCTTGAAGTTGCTCTTAAGTATGGATATTCATCACCAACCTCTTTTAATCGAGCATTTCAAAATGTTAACGGGATAACGCCGATGGCAGCTAAAAATATCGGATGTACTTTGCGTGCGTATCCTTCCATTCAATTTTCAGTTAAGGTACAAGGAGGTAGTGCAATGTCTTATCACATTGAAAAAAAGGAAGAAATCCGTATTATTGGAATTAGAACACCTTTAGCAGAAGAAGCAGAAGAAAATATGAAAAATATTCCTGATTTTTGGAAAAGGGTAAAGCAGGAAAATCAAGTATTGGAGATAGCAAAATACTCTAATGCCAATCCAAAGGGAATATTGGGAGTAAGCGTATATAATAATCCGCAGGATATTTATTATTATATTGCCGTTCCAAGCGATGCACCTGTGCCAGAGGGATTTGCTGAGTATACAATCCCCGCGGCTATGTGGGTGGTGTTTGAAAATGACGGACTATTTAAAGATGATGTGCAAAATGTTTTTAGAAGATTTTTAACTGAATTTTTACCGTTCTCCGGGTATGAGTACGCAGAACAGCCAGATGTTGAATTATATCCTTCTTTTGAGGGGCAGGCACCAAAAGGACATTCGGAAGTATGGATTGCAATAAAAAAAAGAAAGGCGGAACTATAATGTACCATTTACGATTGAAAGGTGACCATTATCAGATGGGAGTGAAACGAGGAAAAATTTTTCAAAAATGCAAAATATCATTTCCACTTCATATGGATGATTTCCAACTTCGGCACGGAAAAGAAAGCGAGCTGCTATTAAACAAATACTTCCCAGAGGTTTGTCAGGAAATGAAAGGTATCAGTGATACAATTGGTGTCGATTATTTTGAGTTTGCGTCTTGGATGCTATGTATGGGATGCTGTATGTATAATTTAGAGAAAAATATTCCTGTCGAAATCAGAGGCTGCACAGCTTTTGCGTATTCAAAAGATGGCAGAGTGATATATGGGAGGAATAATGATTTGCCGCCGTATCTGAAAGAAGGAAGTAAAAGCGAAATTTATGCCCCTGAAAACGGAAATAGGTTTAATATTACAACCTCGTCTTTTATAAACGGCGAAGAGGGAGTGAACGAACATGGTCTTGCTGTTGCAATGACATTTGTAATGACAGAACTCGAAAAGATAAAAGCAGGATTTAATTCGTGTTTTATTGTCAGGTATTTGCTTGAGAAAGCCAAGGATGCAGAGCAGGCAGTTTTACTCCTCATGGATTTACCTGTTGCTTCGAATTGCAATATTCTCCTTGCTGACAAGAGTGGAAGAATTCTTGTGGTTGAATGTACTCCATTATCAAAACACATCAGACAGGCCAAAGAGCTTGATGGTGGAAACATCGTATGCACTGTGAATAGCTTTATTTCTGATGAGATGAAGCACTTTGATGCTGCCAAAGGAAATGATTATCATTCATACAAACGATATGAAGTTGTGATGGACAGCTTTAGGAAGCACATCAAAGGCAATTTAATAGAAAGCACACAGGAACTCTTAAGAGGTAAATATGGATTTATGTGTCAATATGACAATGAGCCAGACTTTGAAACTGTTTGGAGTTCAGTAATTGACTTAGATAGTTTGATTATTCACAGAGCAGAAGGTGACCCTCGAAAAAAGAAGTTTATTACTGACAACAGATTGCATGATATTGTTTCCGCGGCGAATTGTTCGGTCTGAGGCGGCATATTTTTGAAGCCCTGACCGAAAGGCACGACTGTAAAGACTATAATGGATAAGAAAAGTGCTTGTGTGAAAAGCACTGGGGTGATATTCTTTTCATAGGCAGTGGTTCCTTTTACATTGAGTTGTCAGGTGTGGTAACTTTACGATATCAAAGGTCAGAAGGAATTTCCAATGTCTGTTTAATTATTGAGTAAACAAAGCTGTGCTGCCAGTAACTGCCTTTTCGTTTACATCATTTTCGATTTGAATATTTGGAGGCAAAACCATATGAAAAAGGACTTGTCAGAAATGACTTTAGAAGAATTGTGGGAGTTATTCCCGATTTTTCTTTCAGAGCATAAAGCATATTGGAGTTCGTGGTACGCTGAGGAAGAAAAGAAAGTTTCAGCACTTTTCCCTAATATGACGTTTCATATAAATCATATTGGAAGTACGGCAATAAATGGTATATGGGCAAAGCCAATTATTGACATTCTGTTGGAAATCCCGGACATTGTTTCAATGGAAAACATCAAGAAAACACTTTTGGCCAATGGTTATACCTGTATGTCTGAGGAAGAAAAGAGAATATCATTTAATCGGGGATATACAGATGAGGGCTTTGCAGAAAAAGTGTACCATCTTCATTTGCGATCCATGGGAGATAACGATGAACTTTATTTTAGAGATTACTTGAATGCTAATCCGGCAATTGCAAAACAGTATGAAGAATTGAAACTATCCTTATGGAAGAAATACGAGCATGACAGAGATGGCTATACGTCTGCAAAAGGAGCATTTATAACACAACAGACGAAAAATGCAAAAGAAAAATATGGAAGCCGATATTAGATAATTTCAGCTTATCAGGCAAAAAATTAGAGTTGGGAGAGCAACAAATGAATGACTTAATAGAAAACATTGATAAACTTCATACCACAGAAATGGGCGTCGCGCGCATCAAGCGAAATCTGTCTCTTGAAGCTGAGGATGTTGTGGAATGGTGCAGACTTAAAATATTAGATAAAGATGCTGTTACTGAAAGAAAAGGTAAAAATTGGTATACAAGTATAGAACATTGTGTAATAACAGTAAATGCCTATAGCTATACCATTATTACAGCTCATAGAAAATAACTTGAAATTTATGAGGAAGCGGAGAAAAGAGAAGGATTTGCAAAATAATTTATTGCTGTTAAGATGACCAAACATAAACATATAACTAAGCCAATTTTGTGGTGTTTTAATTGCCTGTTATTTGTGGTATATTGAGGGATATAATAAAACGATTTGGAGGAAGCATCGATGAGCAATGATAAAGTGTATCAGATGAGTTTTTCAAAGATATATCCGCTTCTTGTGAATAAGGCTGTAAAAAAAGGGCGTTCAAAGGAAGAGGTGGATCAAATTATCCGGTGGCTTACAGGATACAGTCAGGAGAATTTGGAAAAATTTTTAAAAGAGCCAATTAACTATGAGGATTTCTTTCGGAATGCTCCGGAGTTGAATCCAAACAGAACTTTGATAAAGGGAAGCGTTTGCGGTGTAAGAGTGGAGGCGATTGAAGAACCCCTTATGCGGGAAATCCGCTATCTTGATAAACTGATTGATGAACTCGCAAAGGGAAAACCTATGGATAAAATTCTCAGAAATTAGACGGCGATACACAGATGGCCGGTTCCTGCCGCGGCGATTAATATGATTGGAGAAAACGATCATATTCCTGTGTGCGTATTCTGTCAGAATTGTGAAATTTTTATTATCCGTTGATTTTTCCGTGGGATTGAGTATAATATAAGTAGAGCAGTAATGCCTCGATGTGAGAGCATCGTTAAAAGTTGGGCTGCAGATGGAGCAGGGTAAAAATCCATCTCACAAGATGTCTTAACTGGGCATCAAGCTTGGCAACTTGGATAAAGTTGTAGTCCACGTGGGGGACTTAATGATTTCCACGTCGTTTGTGGTATCTTAACTGGATACCGAGGCTGACAACCAGCATAAAACTCTTTTTAAAAGAAATCTTTGAGGAGTGTGGAAACACGCTCCTCTTTATGTACTAGGGGTGTCAATGGCGACAAAGACAGATAAAAAGAATGCAATACGACAAGATATTATTGATTCTGCCAGAGTTTATAGTGGTAGTTTAGCCGGAAAAACATTTCTTTATGTTTATGGAGTAGAATTTTTCGAGGTTTCCTTTCCGATAGATCATTTTCTACATCTTACAGGAGTTGAGACAAAGCAATCAGCAAAGGATTTTTACAAGAATGCTAAGAGAGGGAAAATTACTAATAATCAGTTTTACTTTTCAAGCAGACATCCATATGCGAATGCAAAGAAAAAACTTCCATGTTTGAAAAGACTTCCAGAGTTGACAAATGATATGATTTGTATTTTAAAAGATATGCAGACGATGACAATCGTGTATAAGCTGAGTGTCACGAATCTGGAATTCACGTTGGGACTTACAGAAAATACGGATTCCAATGGAAACAAAATAAATGATTTATTCCTTCCTATGTCACTCAGAGTAGAGGATTCATCAGTGACAAAAAGTGATGATGGAGAGGTTGTCGTTTTTATTTTTACAAAAGATGCAAGTTTAACAAAATACAAAGAGCTGCTTGTTAAGGATAATCGAAAAGCTATCCCAGAATGTATACGGCATTTAATTGAAGATAGTTTTTATGATGAAATAATTGAATAGTACATAGCAAAGCATCGGGAAACTGGTGCTTTTTTTGTCCTCAAATTGAGGAAAGAAGGGGATTTCAATGGCAGGAAGAGCACAAAAACCTACAGCACAAAAACACTGGAAGACAATCCAGAGCCTATTCTGGGTAAAAGTATTCCTGCCTGTCCTGAGT
Organism: Lachnospiraceae bacterium; assembly: GCA_028689585.1. GTDB lineage: Bacteria > Bacillota > Clostridia > Lachnospirales > Lachnospiraceae > Merdiplasma. Next base: position 22,336 of record JAQVCW010000018.1, read on the forward strand.
GGCTGTTACCGGAAACGAAGCTTGCCCGCATTGGTAGCTGCCGGGTATGGCCGGTGCGAACTCAAAAGCAGCATGTGCGCTATGCAGGTCAATCACGGGCATGCCATGATCCCAAAGGCGCACATGTACACAGGTATTGGTATTTTCACGTATGGTTCTGGACATCCGGCCACTTACAGGGGCACGTAAGGGATGGCTGTCAGTTGGTGATTTTATAGTAATATTAAGAAGAAGCTTTCCCTGGGAAAGGCAGATCTGCTTGGAATCTGCCTTATGAATATGAACACGGCGGTAGGTGGCAAGGCGGTATTCGTGATCTTTATATAGAATGGCACAGATGCAGCCTGTAAAATGGACACCGTAAATTGGTATATGGGCAACAGACACCATGACAGAGCAGCGCTCCGGAAAATCATTGCACTGTAACCAGAGATAGGAGCTGGGAAAAGAAGTGCCGCTGTCCTTCTCGATATATCCTGTACCATGGTTAAAGCAGTGCATCTGACCATCTATTTTCAAACTTCCGCTGAGACTATGGGCCATGCTGATGACACCGTGACGGCATTCCATAGGAAGATGGCGGAAAGGTCCCATGATGTCTGAGCAGAGTGGTGTAAGCCTCCCGTATGCAATACTGCCACGGATACCGGGCAGGTCAATTTTGCAGCCAGAAGGGGAGAAAAGGCAGTTCCCGGCATGGATACCATGGTTGTCGATTGACAGGCCGGGCACATCAAAATGCCGTGCCCCACAGTTTCCAATCATCTGAATAAACGGACCGCTCTCGGCTCTTCCCGGTATAAATGCGATCATTTCGTTTCCTGCCTGGTGCTTAAAATACCAGCCTTCAAATCCCTTGTCTGACTTCCGACACAAATGCCTCATATCACTACCTCCATGACAGGTAGTATTGACCATTTCAGACAGAATCATGCCGGAATGTTAAATATCTTTCCGTTTCTGTTAAAATAGTGCCTTGCTACCGCAAGTCATCTAAAGGACATTGATTCAAAAAGACCGCTCCCGATCGAAAGCGGTCTTTAAGCTGCTTGTATCTATTCTATTCTTAATCTTTCCGTCAAGGTATCTCGTTCAACTGATTTACAAATGCAAAAGCTAACAAGCATTTGCACCCCAATCAAGAGGACAGCGAATATTAATATCGGCAATATGGAAACATGAAATATTATGAACTTAAACGCCATAACCTCGTTCGCAAGATAGCAAAATAATCTGCCGCAAATGATACCTGTTACAGTTGCGATACACACCGCTTTGATACTAATACTTGCTCCCTCACGGTATAACATCTTACGGAGCTGCCTATTTGTCATGCCTACTGCCTGTAAAAGAGCAAATTCACGTTTGCGGATAATTGCACTGTTGATAAGCATATTTATCATGTTCAACAAGCCAAATACAATAACAAATGCTGATACACCATATAAGCTGCTCATGGTAGCGCCGATGAAATTCTTAATTATACTGTATTCATCTGCATAGGCTAACAGCCTCAAGTTTGGATTTCTGCTGATTATGCTTTGCATTTCTTCCTTAACCGCTTCTGTGCTGCTTTCATTGCAAAGAATAGACAGGTGAGAAGCGTTATTGAAAGGTGAAATCGCGTTGATTACCTCCGAAGATGTATAGAATAGCCCTGTTGACGGGAAGTAGGCAATTCCTATTACCTTAAACACCTTTTCCGATATTTCGCCGTTTACTTCAAATTGAAACAGCATGGTGTCACCAACCTTGATTTCATCATAATTAAGCGTACTGCGGTCTGTCCGGTATTTGTTAATTATAATGCCATTTGGACCAATGTCATTATAATCTGTGCTTCCGCTGACGGTCTTACTGACATTCGCCAATAGCTCCGGGGAAACGCTATTGATAAGCTCCAAACTATCTTCTTCTATATCCTCATATGTGATTTCCGGCTCTGATATTTTGCCAATCACACATTCGTCTTTTATCACCTTTTCTACGCCCGGAATGGAGTATATTTCATCTGCTAATTCGTCGGATAACGGGTTATTCTGAATGATTTGGGGGAAACGCTCGTAAAAATTATCTATCTGTATACCGATTTGGAAATCCTCATTGAGCGGATAGCTCTGTAAGAGCATAGCCGGAAGATTGATAGCTGAAATCAATATAGCAAGAGCAATCATCAATGTTCCGCTAATACTCAAAGAAACAACAGCCATACGGTTTTTCTTTCGATTGACAGCTAAATTGTTTTTTGCCAATGCAGCGGAGGTTATCTTCTTCAAAGCCCTGTGCTTTTTTCCGGCAGCAGTATCCGAATATTTCATCGCTTCAATCGGAGATATGCAGGAAAGTATTTTCGCCGGTTTCCGTAGTGCAGCTTTGATTACTATAAAAATCAGCAAACCGGAAACAAGGATTATGACCATGTCATAGAAAATCCATTCTGTCCCGGAAATGAGCAATGTAATTGCCAAAGACATTACCATGCCAAGTGGGATAAAGCACACGGATAAAATATTTCCCTGTTGTTTCAGGAAGTAGCGTAGCTGTGTTTCGGTCGTTCCAAGCGACATCATTTGTGCGAACATTTGAATGGAGCTGATGACCGAAATATAAAAAATGCTGTATATGGAAAAGCTGCTTGCAAACATAAGGAACAGGGCAAAAAAAACAATCCCGATAAGTACAGTTGAGTCTAAGGAAAAGCCCTTAATATACATATTATTGAGTAGAATATCATAGCTCTTTATACCAAGGGCCACTCCCTTGTCCTTTAGATATTCTTTTTGTGTTTCAACACTAAGTCCATCTTTTTCAGCATTTAATTTCAGGAGAATATCGACGCTTGCGGGTGTTTGTGTACTAAAAGAAGATGTTTTCATGTTATTTGATTGTTCTGCAGACGCAATGCGGAAATTATCCGATGTGAGAACAGAGAATTGATTCCCTGCTTCCTGTTTCTCATTTTCAAGTACACCGCAAATGGTAAACTGTTTTTGTTCCTGCTGATTTGTCATATTATTGGTATAAGTCAAATCAAGCGTATTTCCAATGGATAAACCGTGCTGTTTCATATAGGCTGATGATACAGCGGCTTCCTTGATTTCGACAGGATAATTACCGCTCAAAAGGTGAAAGCCGAACAAGTCCATAGCAGCAGCATTCATATAGGCTATTTCTGTCCGTCCGTTCTTGTCTGCCGTTCCGCCAAAATTTTTGTAAATCCCGACTGCTTCAAAATCACTATCATTCAGGAGCGTGTCTTTCGTTTCTGCATTAACTGCCCGGTACATGGCATGGTAGGGAGTGCCGTTTGCCTGTGAAAAAGCATCATTGATCAAAACAGTAAACACAACTGACATAAGACAGGCTGCAATCAAAATAATAGTTCCGGACAGGAAGGTTTTTAGTTTGTGGGCTTTCAAATCTGCTCTTGCCAATTTTTTCAATACGCTTTTGTTGCTATTTCCAAACAGTATATCATTCATTGCTAACTCCGTCCAAGGCCTTTGTAATATTCGCCTCTGTGCCGTAATACTTTTTCAACTCTGTTGTTTGTAAAATATTCATGGTAAATACCATCCCTTCATTTGATGGTTTTATTCTAAAGGGCAATCCTCGCAGAAATGTCACGGAGGAGTTCATTTTTTACCCTCAATTCTCACAAAGCAGTGACATTTGAAACTCAATTTACTGACAGGGAAGAAATACAGAAAAAGTCGCGCCTTGTCCGGCATCCGAAATCACCTTGATATAGCCGCCCTGCAGGGTAATGATTTCGCGGGCAAGGTACAGACCAATTCCAATACCGGGGATATCGTGTACTTCTTCTTCACGATAAAAACGTTTGAAAATTGCCCCCTGATGATTTTCAGAAATACCCTTGCCTGTATCGGCAATATCAATTTTCAGATACATTTCCCACTTTTGAACAGAAACATGAACATTGCCGTTTTCAGGAGTGTACTTCACGGCATTGTCCAAAATATTGAACAGGGCTTCACTTGTCCATTTACGGTCATGCAGCACGGTTAATTCTTCTTTGCAATCCACGTCAACCGCAATGTATTTGCGCTCCGCATTTAGCAATATGCCGCCCAGTGCTGCCGCAAGCGTATCATAGATAGGCTGTGTTTTCATTTCTAACGAGATTATGCCCGTTTCTAAACGGGAGGTTTTTATCATGGCCTGCATAAGAAAATCCAATTTGTCAAGCTGCCCGCTGCAGGCTGCTAAAAAATCTTTTTGCTTTTCTGCGGGCATGGACTGCTCTGACAAAGTGGTGTTTATCATTTTAAGGTTTGCTATTGGCGTTTTTACCTGATGTGAAATATCGGAGATCAGTTCTTGTAAATCCATTCTTTCCTTTGTAATGCTGCGGCGGTTTTCCTGCATAACTTCATATAAACGTGCTAACCGATGATTGATTTTATAGAATATATTTTCTTCCTCGCTGGTCTGTGGCGGTTCAATTTCACCGGTCAGCATATCGTCCAAAAGGCAGCACAGACTATTTGAAAAGGCGGTTAGCTTTCTGCGTAATGCTGCAACGAAAAGTACCACACAAAAGAGCATGAGCGCAGAAAACAAAAGTCCACACCATATGACATGAGCATTATCTGTCAATAGATAGAGCAGAGTGATCATGGAAACGGAAAGAAGTACAAGCAGAGCAAACAAAATAATACAGACTTTATTGATTGAGAGTTTTACAGTAGTCACTTATTCATTCCTCCGATCCACATATAGCCCATGCCGTAAACGGTTTTGATATACGAAACAGTTCCGGTTTCAATTTTGTTCCGTACACGGCTCATGGCAGAGGTCAGGGCGTGTTCGTCCACAAAGTTTCCATCTATATCCCACAGCTTTTCAAGGAGTACCTGCCGGGTCAAGACGATTTGGGGATTTTTAATGAGCACTTTCAAAAGGCGGAATTCCATAGCTGTAAATGCAATAGCCTGTCCGGCAAGCGCTGCGGACATTTCAGAAAAGTTGATGAATAGATTTCCATCATCATAACAATCTCCGCCGTTTTGCTTTGAAATGCGGGCAAGCAGCGCGGCAGTCTTTTTCAGAAATACGCTCATGGGAAAGGGCTTTGTCACATAATCGTCTGCGCCTAATTCAAAACCTCGTAACTGGTCGCTTTCCATATCCCGGGCAGTCAGAAAAATCACGGCGGTATCGGGACGATATTCTTTTATGGTTTTGCAGAAATCAAACCCGTTACCGTCCGGCAGATTAACATCAAGAACGACAAGGTCGTAATCCTGTTTCTCAATAGATTGCGCAGCAATGGATTTTGTGATTGCCGCATCAACCATGTATCCGGCAGCAGATAAGTTGTAGCAAAGAGTATTATTCAAAAGGTGATCGTCCTCAACTACTAATATTCTCATGTCATCACTCCTTTTCTTTTTAGAATAAAGGGAAAATGTCGCAGAAATCTCACAGCACAGTTACAAACAGCATTATTCAAATATTATATATGGCTAAGCGAATAAAATCAATCAACGAGAAGTTCAATAAAAATCCATTGACATATGTACGAAATCGGATATAATAAAATGTATGAAATCGGACAAGGAGATGAAGCTATGCATTATTTAGAAGCGGAACAATATACACATTTAGCTGGAGAAATCAACTCTTTATATCATGAAGCTGCTGTAAAAATGGGGATTTCAGACAGTGTCCAAAATATTTTATATATTATTTGTGAGAAAGAAGGACAATGCCTGCAAAGCGAAATAAGCAGGATGACCGGTATTAGCCGTCAAACAATTAATTCCGCAATTCGTAAATTAGAAAAAGAAGGGATTGTGTATCTGAAACAGGGAAACGGCAGGAATACCATTATTTGTTTATCAGAAAAAGGGAGAAATTTTGCATTAGAAAAAATCTATCCATTATACGAAATTGAAAATAAAATCTGGAATGATTGGACGTCCGATGAACGACAGCAATATTTAACGCTTACTAAAAAATATCGTGATGGACTAAAAAAATACTTAAAAAATAATTAAAAATACTTTGGAAGGGAGGTGGCTTCATGTCGGCAGCAGCTAACTAAGGGGACTTATCGCATCGGATATTGCCCCTTATTTGAGGAAGTAAAGCATTGTAAAAATGAGAGGACAATTTAATATGAAAAAAATACAAAAATGGAAATCACAATTTATTGTTGTGGCATTAGGACAGGCGATTTCAATGTTAGGCAGTCACGGTGTACAATTTGCATTGATCTGGTGGCTTGCTGAAAAAACGTCATCTCCCTTAATGCTTGGAATATCGGGACTTGCTGCGTATCTCCCAATGTCTGTATTCAGCCCCCTGGCGGGAATTGCGGCAGACCGTTATAACCGAAAGCTTATCTCGATTTTTTCGGATATGGCAATGGGCACGATTGCACTGCTTTATGCAGTGCTGCTGTTCTTTTTTGACTTGCCTGTATGGACGGTATTCATTATGCTTTGCGTTCGTGGCATCGGCAGCACCTTTCAGCAGCCTGCCATACAATCCATTATTCCGCAGCTTGTACCGAAAGATCAATTGGTAAAAACAAATGGGTGGATGCAGCTTTTAAATTCAGGCTCGTTCTTGCTTGGCCCGGTTATCGGCGCATCTTTGTATGCCATCTTTCCGATGTCAGTCGTTCTGATGAGTGATGTGGTGGGAGCAGTTTTAGCAAGTGCTGCGTTAGCGGCTGTTGAAATTCCGGAGCTGGAAAAAACAGAAGGTAAAAAGCAACACTTTGTTACCGAGATAAAAGAGGGGTTACAGGTATTTAAAGAAGATAAAAATCTGTTTTATATTGTAATTGCGGAAGCGCTCTGCATGTTTTTTTATGCGCCGTTATCTTCGTTCTATCCGTTGATGACAAGTGACTATTTCAACCTGCCGGCAATGTACGGAAGTGCGGTGGAGCTATCCTTTGCAATCGGTATGATGGTATCCGCACTTCTGTTTTCCAGTGTTTTGAAAGCAGAACGGAAAATCAGAGTTTCTTTTATCGGTTTGTTTGGAATGGGCATTACCTCTTTCCTCTGCGGTATGATACCGCCGATTTATGCCGGCTGGTTTTTCTTTGTGGCGGCCTGCATCTGCTTGGGTGCAGCGGGAAATGTTCATACAATTCCGCTGACTGCCTATATACAGGAAACGGTTGCTTCTGAAAAAATGGGGAGGACTTTTTCGGTACTTACGCTGATTTCTTCTGTTGCAATGCCCGTCGGTTTGCTTTTTAGCAGCCCGATAGCCGAAAAGGTCGGGGTGAATGTCTGGTTTTTTATATCCGGGCTTTGCATGATCACACTAACTGCATCTGTTATAATCTGTTATGTTTTTAAACAGGGGGTGAAGCCGGGAGATGATGGGAGAAAATCCCAATCAGCGGTATCCGAACGAAAACATTAAGCGGAGGTGCCCGGGCGGCCAATTTGCTTTTGCCGCTGATTTATGTTATAATGTTTAACAGATAAAAAAATTGCAAATAAAAAAGATAAAAGAACCGTCTTATAAGAAGGGTTTTTAGTATTTCACTGTGTGGTGCTATATGAAAAAGCTCTTCTTTTTTATTGTTTGCGAACAAAAGGAGTGAATGAAAGATGATCCAATTTGAACACGTATCTAAAAATTACGGAAAAACGCCAATCCTCAAGGATCTCAACTTTACCATTCCGGATGGACAATTTGTGGTGCTGATCGGTCCGTCCGGCTGCGGAAAAACCACCACAATGAAAATGATCAACCGTCTGCTGGAACCCGATACCGGCAGCATATCCATTGATGGTAAAGATATCCGATCTGAGGATAAGGTATCTCTGCGCCGCCATATCGGCTATGTGATTCAGCAGATCGGCCTTTTTCCGAATATGACCGTAGCACAAAATATATGTGTGGTTCCCCGGCTGCTGAAATATGATAAGGCTAAGTGTGATGCGATTGTCACCGATCTTTTGAAAATGGTAAATATGGAGCAGTATGCGGATAAGTATCCGTCAGAACTCTCCGGCGGTCAGCAGCAGCGTATCGGTGTGCTGCGGGCTCTGGCGGCCTCGCCCCCTATTGTGCTGATGGATGAGCCGTTCAGCGCTTTAGACCCGATGACACGGGAAACTCTTCAGGACGAAATTAAGAATATACAGCAGAAGCTAAACAAAACGATTATCTTTGTCAGTCACGATATGGATGAAGCGCTGAAGCTGGCAGACATTATCATCTTCATGTCGAAGGGAGAAATTGTTCAGATGGCTTCTCCCGAAGATATGTTAGAGAATCCTGCCAACGAACTGGTACGTGATTTTCTCGGAAAACACACCTCCGAATTTTTGGAATCCTCTGCGATAGAAAGCTTTATGCGTACCAACGTCCGAAGCGTGCGGCAGGATCGTGGTGTAAGAGAATGTGCTGAGCGTATGGCACGATATAATGTAGATACTCTTCTTGTGACTGACGCAGAGAAGCATTATTTAGGAACGGTCTCCATCGGCGAAATCCGCCATTGGGGAAGGGAACTGACCAGTATCGAGCCATTGATCCGCCAGACGGCCAGAACGGCGCGGGTAGGTGATGATGCAAAGGAAAGCTTTGATTATCTTCTCGATTCAGATGCCAATGCCAATTATGTAGTTGTGCTCAACGAGGATGATACGATCGCAGGACTTGTGACCAAAACCAGCGTGGCACGGTCGGTGGCGGAAACTTTATGGGGGGATGTAAAATGAGTGTCCTTTTTCATGACTATGGGAGTATGCTGCTTAAAGCCATCGGGATTCATACGGTATATGTGCTGGCTGCCGTAGCGATTGGTTTTGCATTTGGACTGCTGCTGGGGGTTCTTCTTTCACGAATTCCCAAGTGGTCTGGTATTATTCTGCCTGTTCTCTCCATTTTTCAGACGATTCCGGGCCTGGTATTTATCGGCGTATTGTTTATCTGGTGGGGGAATACCTATGCTACCGTTATTGCGGCTCTGAGCGTATATGCCATGTTCCCGGTATTGAAAAACACCTATACCGGCATTCTTGAGGTAGAAAAAAAATATGTCGAAGCTGCAAAAGGCTGCGGAATGTCTTCTTTCCAGACATTGATAAAGGTTGAGCTGCCTGTGGCTATGCCTGCCATTATTGCCGGTCTTAGGATGTCTGCCATTTACACGGTTTCCTGGGCAGTATTGGCCGCTATGATTGGAAAGGGCGGGTTGGGAAATTTCGTCTATCAGGGCGTAGCTTCCAATAACAACACACTCATTCTTTTGGGAGCAGTTCCTTCCGCCCTTCTTGCAATGGCTTTTGGTGCGGTAATTGATTATTTGCAAAAGAAGGTTACGCCCCGCGGTATGAGAAAGGGGGCGAAAAAATGACCTGGTCATTGATTTGGGAACATTTATTTATGGTACTGTCAGCCAGCATTTTATCTATCGTTGTGGGATTGCTGCTGGGAATCTGGGCCTATGTATCGAAAAGGGCCAGAGGGATTATTCTGCGGGTGGTGGATTTGCTCCAGACAATCCCATCGCTGGCATTATTGGGCATTATTATGATCGTATTAAATCCGGGCAAGCTGACGGTTATCGTTGGTATCACCCTGTATTCCTTGCTCCCTATTGTGCGGAATACCTATCTTGGACTGCAGGAGGTAGATCCGGGTGTCAAGGAAGCGGCGCAGGGGATGGGGATGAGTAAGCTCTACCGACTTTTCAGGGTGGAATTTCCATTAGCGTTTCCCACCATGTTTACCGGTGTTCGTATTGCTGTGGTGAATGCAATCGGCACTGCTGTATTTGCCGCTTTTGTCGGGGGCGGCGGCCTGGGTGGTGTGATTACCCAGGGAATCCGCATCTCCAGCATGAGAATGATTTTGTCCGCGACTGGCGTTTTGATGGTGATTGCCCTGCTTCTGGATCTTTTGATGGGCTGGTTTGAAAAACAAATGCAGAAGAACACGAAAGGCTCTAGGAAAATGTGGATACCGGCGGTGATCCTTTTGGCGGCATTTTGTATGCTGCTGCCCTATGGCCGGGGCAGTACCGGTGACCTGATGCTTTATGACGGTGACTATTCCGAAACGCAGCTCATACACCATATGGTAAAAATGCTGGTGGAGGATCAGACAGATCTGGATGTCACGATTCAGGATCAGATGTCTCAGGTAAACAACTTCAATGCCCTTAAGGGCGAGGGTCATACCTGCGATCTGATGGTTTCTTATGACGGAACCTTGCTGACTACATTCTTCCATCAGGATACAGCCGATGTGCCGGAAGGTATGTCTATCTATGACTATGTAAACCAGACGGCAGCCCGGGATTATGAAATGCGGCTGCTCAGTAAACTGGGATTTGATAACACCTACGCCGTAGCAGTACCTCAGGCTATTGCGGACCAGTACAATTTGGAAACCGTCAGCGATTTGATACCTGTGGCGAAGGAACTGGTATTTGGCGCAGAACAGGGATTTTTCACGTTAGAGGGCAGCATGAAGTATAACCCTTTTACAGAGTTTTACGGATTGGAGTTTAAAGATGTAATTCCCGTAGATCAGGGGCTGAAATATACTGCTGTGGAAAACGGAAGTTTTGACGTCACGGTGGTCTATGCTACAGACGGGTTGAATCGTAAGGTGGGGCTGAAGGTTTTGGAAGATGACCGGGGCTTTTTCCCCGATTATAACGGCGCACTTCTGGTTCGAGGGGAAGTATTGCAAAAGTATCCCGAACTTGAAGGTATTCTAAATCAGTTGGCAGGAACTATCTCTACAGAGCAGATGGCGGAGCTGACCTATCAGGTCGATGTTGCAGGCCGTTCTGTTGATGAGGTCGCCGGTGAATTTCTCTCAGACAGTAAGCTGCTGAAAGATTGAAAATCTTTAGCGGATATCCCGGAGCCTGTTTGAAAATTCATTCCCGCCATCTGCATGTCAGGCTTTGTGGTATTTTTGATCCAAACCCGGTCAGCGTAGCCCGCCGCGCCTCCCTCTTTTGAATCAAATCTCCCACAAAGCAATTTTCAAACACGCTCTAAGACAGAAAATGATAGCAGCCATACAATACAATGTACAAATAATATAATGATATCGGCTGCCAATCCCTGTGTTTGTCCGCCTGACAAGCTCATTAAGCTATAAAAGGCTGCGCTGGACGGGAGTAAGTAAGATAAGGGATACAGGGCACTATCGGGTGGGATTGCCAAATAAAATAAAACAGGCGGTGCCAGGAACAAAATCATTACAATCTTTATAGATACAATACCTGCCATTAGGCCGTTTGAAAAGTGCCCTAGAAACAATCCCGCCAATGCCGCCACAAAAGCAGACAGAATAATCAAAAACAGTAAAGGCAAAATTTGATTGGCAGTAATTTTCATGCAGACGCAGGCGGTCAAAATAGTGGACAGCGTACCACCCAAAAAGCCTAAAGAAATCTTTTGAATGAGATATTCTCTTTTGGTCATAGGTAAAATTTCATTAACAAGTGCAATGCCATCTTCTTTTTCTCCATTTATGCTCATGGCATTAAACGTACACCCCATAAACATAGCCGTAACCATTGTTATCACAGAGAGCAGGGAAATAAGAGTATCGCTGTGATCAACAGGCGGAATAACGGTTATTTTGGACAAATCGACATTGCCTCTTTCTGCGTAGAGCTGTGGGAGGGTATTGCCAATTATCGTGGTTACTTTAAATTCGTCACCCGATAATATGGTTTTAATCCCGTTGTAATCTTGTAAAACGCCGATCATTTGCGTTGCCGGGTCATTTACAGTATTTTGCAAGGAAGTGATATCCGGCACAGTTGTGATATTACCGTTTGTTTGCAGCCATTCTATGGCACGAGCAGAAAGGCTGTTTTCCACAACACAAAAATCCGTCTCCCCAAAAGAGGAAAAACTTACCCCCGAAAGCAAATTGATTGCCAGTCCGGCCATAATAGGCAGCAAAAAAGAAAGAATGCACAATTTATCGCGGCGAATATTTTCAAGCTGATATTTTAAGCCTCTCATGCTATCCCTCCTTTGCCATTTCACGGATAAGTGCTTGACGCACAAGTAGAAATAACAGAATGATTGTCAACCCACATATCGTGTAATAAACACCGTTTGCAGAGGGCATACCCCTATATGCATTTTTCATCGCCATAAAGAGATGATACATAGGGTGATATGTGATCCAGCTCCAGGCAATTCCTGTCTGCCCAACAAGAAAAACCGGTGTTGTAATGAACACTGCCAAGACAAGGTACAGTAATGAAAATTGCTTGAAGTCCGGCAATTGTACCGCACAGAAAAATCCCACTAAAGCCATGATCAGGGATAGAATAGCTGTCTGTGCCAAAACGTAAGGCAGCACCAACAATCCCTCTAAAGCACCTAAGTTTATGACGGTCAGAAATGTGGAGAATACAAGGTCGGACAGCAGAAACAAGCTGAGTTTTGAAAGCATAAAAGCTGTTTTACTTATAGGCAGTACTCCATGAATACGGACAACACCCATCTGCTTTTCTTTGAACAACATAGAAGCAATCCCCAAAAATCCTACGGCCGCCAACTCGAAAAACAAAAACTCACAAGTGATTTCCCGACGGCTTTTCATTTCTTTATTATCTTTACCTGTTATTTCTGACACAGTTTGATTTGAGGGGGATAATAAAGACAATGCATAGGCAGCACGATAGTTGTCGGTTTTCTGTATATTTGATGAAACCATAGTAACTTGCGGTGTCCCACTTGACATATCAATTCCGACAGCGTAACCGTCCCCGCTTTTTGTATTTAATTCTTCTAAACTGTCAACTCTAACTATATCAGCAGACAGTTCTTGCTGCACAGAAAGCGGATCGTAAAGATATACCGGGTAAATATCCTGGTCTAAATTCACATAGAGAAAATTGATATAGCAAGAGTAGAGGACGAGAGAACCAAACGCAAGCAGTAAAAATTTGCTCGACCACATCAATTGGAAGTCCTTTTTTAGCAAGGAAAGAAAGCCTCTCCACATCACAGCAACCCCCTCCCGGTATATTGAATAAAGATATCTTCAAGTGTCGGCTCTTTGGAGTGAATGCTGATAATCTCGTCATAGGGAAAAGAAATTCCTGCCCTTAGCCTGGGCATTTCAATGACTGTCATATGCCGCTTCCTTTGATACAGATAATCAATTTCGACCTGATGATTGCTGTTTTTTTCTTTTAGCTTCTTCGGTGTGTCTATTACCTTGATTTCACCGTCTGCGATAAAAGCAACCCTGTCACAAAGTAAGTCTGCGTCCATCATGTTATGCGTAGTCAAAAAAACAGTTGTCCCTTTTTTTCGTTCTTCTTCAATGATTTTACGAAACAGGACTGCTCCTTGTGGATCAAGCCCGCTGGTGGGCTCGTCTAAAAACAAGAGCTTCGGATTACTCTGCAAAGCTCTTGCCATGCTGATACGCTGTCTCATTCCCTTAGAGTACGAGGATACGGGCTTATGAACAAAATCTTTTTTGAACTCCAGCATATCCAATAATTCATCTATACTGCGCCGCTGTTCGGCAGGATAAAATGAAGCAAAATAGTTTAAATTGTCAAGGGCGCTTAAATTGGTATATAGATACGGAAACTCAAACAGAACGCCAATTTTTTCCTGTAATTCCTTTTGCCGGCCGTTTATCGGTTTACCGAACAGGCGGACAATTCCGTCATACCCGCTTAAGATACCTGTTAAGATTTTTTGCGTGGTAGACTTACCGGAGCCGTTGGGCCCTAGAAATCCAAAGATTTCACCGGGAGCAACTGAAAATGTCAGTCCATGCAAGGTTTGTATTTGCTGCCTGTAAGCAAATACTAAGTTTTCAACCGCAATCATTCTTCACCACCCCATTTATCTTTACGATTATCCTCTTTCTCTTTTTGCTGCCTGCTCCACCATTTCATAAGCTTAACCTTAAATGGGATAGAGATAATCACCACGGCAGCAATCATTAACCACCAATACCATTCTAATCCTAAAAGCATACTCGTTTACCTCCTCTTATAGCATAGTTTAGGAAGGTGCGGTGAAATTGAAGTGGGTTGGTTGTGAAATCGAAGTGAAATAAAAACGTCTTGCTCCATTTACAGAAGCAAGGCGTTTCAATATGGAATTTATGCTATTGTAGGAAAATCAAAAGAAAATTCAACGCCATTCGGCAGATTTTGGACGCCATAGTCAGTGTGGTATATGGATAGGATCTTGGCAACAATAGAAAGTCCAAGCCCAGAGCCGCTATGAGCATCATTCTGCGGGGGTTCCCCATGATAGAACTTTTCCCAAACCTTAGAAATATCCTGTGGCGGTATCCGCTTTCCCTGATTGTATATTTTGAATTGCAGTTTGTTTTCCCGGCAAATAACAGAGAAATGGATTTTACCGTTATCACTGACATGGTTTCTGGCATTTTGTATCAAATTGTTAAGAACTTGTTCCATGCGGTATCTATCCGCATAGATAAAAGCCTTGGCCTCGGGCAGTTCATAAGTAAAGTGGTAATTTGCATTTGGTGTATCAATCAGCAAGCGCCCGGCAACGGTTTCAACCAATTCTATAAAGTCAAAGCGTTCTTCTGACAGTTTTGCGGCTCCTGCTTCCAACGCCGATAAATCAAGCAAAGACACTATCATTGTATTCATGCGTTCTGCTGCAGACAAAATAACATCCATATACTGCTGCTTTTTCTGCTCGTCCGTTTCATCTTTTAGGCCTTCCACATAAGCACGGACAATACCAAGGGGCGTTTTCATTTCGTGAGATAAGCTGTCAACCAATTCTTTTCTTTGTGTCAGTAGTAAATGCTCCTGTATCACATCTTTTTCAAGTTGTTTGTTTGCCGCTTCTAATTGTTCAAGGGTTTCCCCCAGATTAGAAAACATGGTATTAAGCTTTTGCGAAAGCTCTCCAAATTCATCATCTGTGCGAATATTGCAATGTGCCGAGAAATCCAACGCTGCCATTTGTCCCGCCGTGTGATTTATTTCACTAAGGGGCTTTGAAATGAAACGCCCAAGCATAATGTCTACGCCCACAATAACCAGTACCAGAAGTGCGAACCAAATCACAAAAGCTATGCTTCGATTCGTCGGCAATTCTGATGTAAACACATAAAATAACACGATAATGCCGCCGGTCAATTTTGAAAGCAGCAAAACTTTTTTTCTGATTGTATTCAGATGAAACCACTTTTTAATCATTTTCATATTCATACCTCAAACTTGTAGCCGGAACGTATCAGTGTGACAATGTAGCGCCCCTCTGAGCCAAGCTTCTGCCGCAAGGTTTTGATATGGGTATCAACGGTTCGGGTGCTTCCCTCAAAATCATATCCCCAAATACGGTTTAGCAACTGCTCACGGGAAAAAACCTGATTTTTGTTCTGCATGAAAAAACGCAGTAATTCAAATTCCTTATGGGTTAAATCAATGTTGTCACCTGCAGCAGTAACGCTGTGTGAAGCTGGGACTAAAGTCAGATTACCAACGGTCAGCGCTTCCCGTGTATTTTCCAACGAGGAACGGCGCAGTAAAGCGTTGACTTTTGCCAACAGTACCTTTGGGCTGAATGGCTTTGTCACGTAATCATCTGCGCCGATGTCATATCCCTTCAGCTTATCGTCCTCACCCTCTTTTGCGGTAAGAAAGATAATAGGGAGATCATACATTTCCCTTGCTATTTTGCAGACAGTAAAGCCGTCCAGGTGTGGCATCATAATGTCTAAAATCGCCAGGTCCACAGGGTTATTCTTCAAAATCGCAACAGCGTCTATGCCATCGTCAGCCGTAATGCAGGAATGACCGCCGCGCTTCATGTATTCCGCAATAATATCCTGCATATTCTTTTCATCTTCTGCAATTAAAATAATAGCCATTTCACTCATCCTTTCGAGATAACTTACCAATATAATTATATACGGTCAGTCAAATGGAAGCAATGGCTAACCGAAACATTCATCTTTATTGCATATTTCCCAAAATGATTCTATAATGGAAGACAGGATACACAAGCCTTTGCGGCGCTGAGACGTAAGCCTCGCAGTGCGAACGCAGGGGTGCATTTAAAAATAGAAATGGATACATAGAGACAATCGCAGCAGGAGAGAAAGGAAAGGGAACGAAATGGAATTTAGCAGAAAAAAATTAGGATTTGGATTGATGAGACTGCCTTCTCTGGACAAGGATGATTCTTCTAAAATCGATCTTGAGCAGGTAAAGAAAATGGTAGATGTTTTTCTGGAAAGAGGATTTACCTATTTTGATACGGCATGGATGTACTGTGGTTTTAAAAGTGAAGATGCGGCGAAAGAGGTGCTGGTATCGCGCCATCCCAGAGACAGCTACACGCTGACGACGAAGCTGCATTCGGGCTTTTTGAAGTCAAAAGAGGACCGGGACCGCATCTTTGAGGAACAGAGACGGAAAACAGGAGTGGAGTATTTTGACTTTTATCTGCTGCATGATATCAATGCACACAGCATAGAGGTCTATAATAAACTGGACTGTTTTCAGTGGATTCAGGAGAAGAAAAATCAGGGACTGATCAAACATATGGGATTTTCTTTCCACGATGGACCGGAGCTGCTGGACAAAGTTCTGACGGAACATCCGGAATTAGAATTTGTGCAGCTGCAGATCAATTATCTGGACTGGGACAGTGCAGGCGTTCAGTCGCGCAAGTGCTATGAGGTAGCGGTCAAACACAATAAGCCGGTGATCGTCATGGAGCCGGTAAAGGGCGGTACTCTGGCAAAGGTTCCGGAGGAAGTGGAACGGATCTTTAAGGAATACGCACCGGACAGCTCGATTCCATCCTGGGCGATTCGTTTTGCCGCCAGCCTGGACAATGTAAAGATGGTTCTGTCCGGGATGTCCGACATGGAGCAGATCGAGGATAATACGAGTTACATGAGTGAGTTTCAGCCAGTCAATCAGGAAGAACAGGAGCTGATCTGGAAAGCGGTGGATATGATCAACTCCACGATCGCAATTCCCTGTACGGGATGTTCTTATTGTACCGATGGGTGTCCGCAGCAGATTCCGATCCCGAAGTACTTCTCACTTTATAATGCGGATCTGCAGGAAGCAGCGGAAAAAGGCTGGTCCTCACACGGAGAGTATTATGCAAATCTTACAAAAACATTCGGCAAAGCGAGTGAATGTATAGAATGCGGTCAATGCGAAGGTGTCTGCCCGCAGCATCTGCCGATCATAGAGTATTTGAAAAAGGTTGCAGACCGGTTTGAGGCGGAATAAGAGAGAATAAAAGCAGAGGCGTTTTTGAAACAGCACACGAAAATCAGCGAAGGGTGGAAGCGCTGGTCATGTGAGAAGGATATCACAGAAAAAATGGAGGTATAACATGAGTGATGTTTTAGAAAAAATGAAATCAAGAAGGAGTATCCGCAAGTACAAAGAGGATATGATTCCGCAGGAAATATTGGATCAGATTATTGAGGCAGGTACCTATGCAGCGAATGGCATGGGACAACAGAACACAATCATCATTCAGGTGACGAATAAGGAATTGCGGGATGAAATTTCAAAAATGAACGGTCAGATTGGCGGATGGAAGGAAGACTTTGATCCATTTTATGGAGCACCGGTGATGCTGATTGTTCTCGCCAAAAAAGAATGGCCAAATCGCGTTTATGACGGAAGCCTTGTGATGGGAAATCTGATGCTTGCAGCACATGAACTCGGAATCGGAAGCTGCTGGATCCACAGAGCAAAGGAAGAATTTGAGTCCGAGTGGGGGAAAAACCTGCTGAAATCTCTTGGCATAGAAGAAGAGTATGAAGGAATCGCCCATTGCGCATTAGGGTATGCGGACGGCGAATATCCAAAAGCAGCGGCAAGAAAAGAAAACAGAGTTTTTTATTTGAAATAAATTCTGATTTTGCAGGGAAAAGGCTGGCTGATGGGATAGAGGAATTTGTGGAATACGGCCCGTTTTAAAAAATATGAAAAATGGGGAATCGATTATTATGAATAATATGGATAATATTTTTATGACGGAAGCGATACGTTTGTCGGCTCTGGCGGTGGAGCACGGAAATGAGCCATTTGGTGCGGTTCTTGTAAAGGATGAAAAAATGGTGTGGACAAAGCTGGGGACACTGGTCTATGCCGCCAGCAATATGGAACTGGAAAAAATTCTGGGCAATGAGGGATGCAATTGTTCTGAAATGGTTTTTGCGCATTCATTTCACAGACCAGAGGTACGTGCCGGAGTTTTGAGAGAAGAAAGCCTTCGAATCTTAACGGACTACTTCGGCAGTCATGCAAAAGGGTAAATGATATGAGCTGGTCATGGAAGACGAAGCCGAGAAGCATTATAAAAACGGTACAGTGGTTTTCATCTTTTGCTTCTCTGGAGGGAGAAAACTGGGATAAGAAATCCCCGGCAGTCAGCAGGAAGGACGGCAAAGCGGTTCATCCGATCAGAAGAACTTATATTTATTCAGCGCACAGTGATGAGGATACCTGGTTATCCTCCATTTCTTTAAAAGATTATCTGCTGGGTCAGAAGGATGAAAAAGAGACGGAAGCAAACGGCAGGATGGACAAGGGTGCTTACGAATTCTTTGGATTCGGGTACATAAAAAGAGATGGTACGATTGCGGTCACTGAGGTTGGAAATAAAATTGTCCAGGGCACGTTTGATGACGAGGATTATCTGAAGCAGCTGCTGAAGCTGCGGGTGCCCAATTATGTATATAATGAAAGCAGAATAAAAAAAGAAAAATTTGTATTTCCCATGCAGATTGTGTTAAAGGCTTTTTTGGAATATGAAAGCCTCAATCGGAGTGAACTGGCTCTGATCTTTGGCTGTGATGATACGGAGGATATTCCGAAGACAATAGCAGCGATCGGCCGGTTTAAGGATGAATATGCGGTTCTGAAGAATAAGAATGATACGGGAAAGGTAAAAGAGCTCTTTTGCAGCATCTATAAGGATGCATATGGAAAGATGGAAAATAAAGCGGACAGCTATTATGATTATGCGGAGGCTTTTTCAAGGACGCTGATTTATACCGGCCTTTTTTCGTCTTCCGGCAGAAGTATCGCTACGAAGATAAGAATTGCGGAGCATTCCAGAGCAAAGGTAAGAATGCTCCAGGAACAGTATGACTTTATTCATCCGCAGCTCATTTCTCTGGATGAATATATGCAGTGGTTCGGCAGTTCCCGGACCATTGGTCTGCCCTGGGAAAATCCGGAAGAAAGAAAAACGATCATTGCGGAAAAAGCAGCGATCCTCACTTCCCGGATGGAAGAAGTGGGCACGGAATATCAGGAAAAAGCCAGAATCTCATTTGCAGATATCAGCAAAATTGTTTCTGACGCGGAAGCAGCATCGAATGTCAGTGATTTGAAAATATTTGAAAACATATTGAGCGATGCCATTGTCTCTCATAATGAAGAGTATTTTATTCGGGTGCTGTCAAAGACAGAGGCTGAGAGGAAGAATATCCTGGACAAATTCGGAGATATTCTGGCGAATGAGGATATGAGCGCTCTGTGGCTGGAGGTAAATACCTGGAAATCACTGATTGCAATTTCGGGAGAGCAGACGGTAAAACGGAATTTTAAGATCGAAGATGATCTGACGCCGAAAAGCTTTGCACCGGGGGTGGGCAATACTCCGGACATGGAGCTGTACCGGGACGGATACATTATTATTCCGGAGGTTTCTTTAATGACCGGGGTGCGGCAGTGGGAGCATGAGGCTTCCAGCGTGATTGCCCATGTGCTCAGCTTCATCAAAGAATATAAGGAAAAGCAGGTACTGGGGCTGTTTTTGTCCTCGCGCATCCATGTGCGGACCGCATGGCAGTTCTTTATTTTGAACCGGGAAAGCTGGGTAGGAGCACCGGTGCCGGTCATTCCGCTGACAATCGGGCAGTATGTGGATGTGGTTGATTTTATCTATACCCGGGAACGGACGATCGATGATTTCAAGGAACTGCTGGAACGGATCGCGAAAAACTCTGCGGTTTGTGATAATTTTGAAATCTGGGAAAAGGCGATTGCGGCCTGCATCCAAAGCTGGAAGCAGGAAAAAGCTGCCTGACTTTAGCATCATAAAACAGAAAGTGTATACAAAATGAAAAAAGAAGAGAAAATTTATCGAATTTTTATTATTAATCCTGGATCTACATCAACGAAGCTGTCCATGTTTGAAAATGAGAAATGTTTATTTACTACGGATGTATTTCATGATTCGGCGGAACTGCTGAAGTTCCCGACCATTAATGATCAACTGGATTTCAGGATGGAAGTGGTTCGTAAATTTCTGGAAGAGGATCGGATCGATCTGACGGGGATCGATGCGATTGTAGGAAGAGGCGGCGGCTGTTATTCGGTAGCCAGCGGAGTGTATCAGATTGATGACCGTCTGATTCAGGATACGAGAGAAGTCAAGGGCGGATTGTATCATTCTTCTATGTTGGGAGTGCAGATGGCAAATGAACTGCAGAAGCAGTATGGCGGCCTTATGCTCATGATGGATCCGCCGGTGGTGGATGAATTGTGGGATCTGGCACGCCTGACCGGTGTGGACGGAGTATACCGCAGGGCGGTTTCCCATGCACTGAATTTGAAGGCAACGGCCAGATTTCATGCGGCACGTATGGGGCGCAGATATGAGGATCTCAGCCTGATCGTCTGTCATATCGATGGCGGCATTTCTATTACGGCTCATCAAAAGGGACGCATGATTGACGGCAATGATGCAGGGGGCGGAGAAGGACCATTCACCCCTACCCGTATGGGATCCATGGCAGTGACAGATATGATACGGTATTTTGGCGAAAAGTCACCGGAAGAACTGAAAGCGCTCTGCAGCCAGGCAGGCGGCCTGACCAGCTATTACAGTACTTCCAATTCTGATGCAGTCCATAAAATGGTGGAGGTAGGGGATAAGAAGGCCGTCAGAGTATGGCGGGCTATGATATATCAGGTAATCAAATATATCGGTTCCATGAGCACTGTCCTTAGAGGGCAGGTGGATGGGATCGTGCTGACCGGCGGGCTGATGCGGTTTGAGGATGCAGCGCAGCAGATAGAGGAAAGCTGCGAATGGATCGCACCGGTATCCGTATATCCCGGAGAACTGGAGCAGGAAGCCATGGCGGAAGGCGCACTGAGCGTTCTGCGCGGAGAAAAAGAGGCAAAGCGCTATACCGGGAAGCCGGTATGGTCTGGATTTGAGGAGTAAAAACGGATCAGACAGGGAGACTTCCGTTTGAACCGGCAGAAAAATATTGCTGCGAGGCCCGCTGTGCTTCGCGTGACATGCTCTGCGCGGCTCTGTTAATCAGTCTCGATGGAGGGAAGCCAGGTGAAATGCTCCGTACATGCCAGCCTGGTTTTCCAGCAGCGTCTGCAGAATTTTTGTCTGACGGAACGAGGGAAGGACACGCTGCAGAACACGTTTTTGGAGTTCCTCATAGACATATTGCTGCTTCATGATACCTCCGCCCAGCAAAATGGCGGGGGGATTGAAAATGTGCAGCAGTGAAATCAGTCCCTCGGCAATTTCATCGATCCAGTGATCGATGATTTTTTTGATTTCCGGATTATCGAAACGGGCAAAGATTTCTCGGCCGGACAGTTGCTCCCCGGTCTTTTGGCTTACCATTCGGCAGAGCGCTGTGGTGGAAGCGTAGGTTTCATAACAGCCGGATCTGCCGCAGACGCAGGGTTCACCGCCGCGGTGCAGCACCATATGGCCAAATTCTCCGGCGATTCCATTCAGGCCATGGAAAATCCGGTGGTTTAGAATAATGGCGCCTCCAATGCCGGTGCCGTAGGTCAGGCAGAGAAAATCAGAAAATGGCTGTCCGGCTCCATAGAAGGCCTCTCCCAGGGCAGCGCAGTTTACATCATTTTCCATGACCACCGGAAGTCCGGTTTTATCCATCACGACATCCCGCAGCCACGTTCCAGTAAAACCGGGAATGGCATCGGTGGCAAATACCACCTTTCCCTGCTGTGAATCAATCTGTCCGGTGACGCTCAGACCGATGGCATCCGGCGAAGCCGGACCCGTATACTCTCCAATGACTGAGAGCAAATGGGAGATTAAATGTGAAGCGCCCAGCCTGCCATCATTTTTGTATTCCTGAAAAGAAATCAGAGCTTCTTTCTGGAATAATCCGGTTTTAAAGGAGCTGCCGCCAATGTCTACTGCGAGTATATTCATAATAATTTCTCCTTAAATTGTGGGAATGTAATTGAATGAAATGAAAATAATTTTATTTATTACGTTTATTTTACCATAATAATAAAATATTACAAGATAATTGAAGATGAAAATGAAAATAATTTTCTTGATTATAAACACATTCTGTATTATAGTACTTTTATGAGGTTCAAGAACGCTTCTGCGTTCTTGCTGCGGGTTTTGTCATGCTGACAAATCAAAAACAGGGAGGAATATCGATATGCAGAAAGAAGAATTACTGAAATTAATCAAGGGAAAATTAATTGTATCCTGTCAGGCACTGGAAGGGGAGCCGTTATATGATCCGGAGCGATCCATTATGCCATTTATGGCAGAAGCGGCAAAACGGGCGGGCACGCCGATGATACGGACGAATTCTGTGCGAGATGTGATTGGAATCAGGGAAAAGACAGGACTTCCCATCATTGGCATTATAAAAAAGGTATATGAAGGATACGAGGGATATATCACTTCTACGATGGAGGAGGTGGATGCGCTGACGGCTGCAGGGACGGAGGTCATTGCGTTGGACTGCACGAACCGGAAACGGGGAGATGGGCTGACTCCGGGAGAGTATATAGAAAAAATAAAGGAAAAGTATCCAAAACAGATGCTGATGGCAGACATTTCCAACTATGAAGAAGGAGTAAATGCTGCCAGACATGGAATTGATATTGTATCCACCACCATGAGCGGATACACCGCGTATACTCCCAAATCGGAGGAACCGGATTATGAATTGGTGCGCCGGCTGTCCCGTGATCTTTCTATTCCGGTCATTGCGGAAGGCCGGATCCATACACCAAAACAGGTGAAAAAGATGCTGGAGTTGGGCGCTTACGCAGTGATTGTCGGTGGAGCGATTACCAGGCCGCTGGAAATCGCAAAGCGTTTTATGGATGCGGCAGAAGAAAAATAAAGCTTCAAACACGTTCCGGCGAAGCCCGTCAGATCAGTTTGGTCACGAGGGCACTCATGGTTGCATCATTGTTAAAAGCGGTAGTCTTCGGGCTGCGCCGGCAGTATTCATTGTAAAGAACGTCAATTAAAAACATCTGTCCGATTTTGGAGGCAATGCTTCCGCTTTGCAGGGGAGCTTCATGGCCTCCGCAGAGCAGCACTACATCTGCGAAAGCTGTAGCCGGACTTTTTTGATAATGGGTGACCAGAATAATATGGGCACCCCTGTTTTTTGCCGGCCGCAGAATATCGACCATGTCTCTGGTGGCACCCGAGTAGGAGAAGAACAGAATCACATCCTCGGGAGTGCATAGCGAGGCAGCCATAGTCTGCATGTGGCTGTCCAGAATATATTGAAAATTGTGAGCAGCCGTAATGAAGCGGGCCCATGCTTCAATGGCGGTAACGCCGCTTCCTCCCTGACCGAAGCAGAACACATGCTGCGCCTGGATGATATAGTCAACTGCCCGGCTGACATCCTGCTCATTCAGCAGTTCCAGAGAATGACGGATCGCGCTGGCTTCCAGGCTAAAAAGCTTGCTGCCCATAGCGGAGATGGAATCACTGTCAGAAATATCGGATATGCCGCTGATTTCCGTAATGCCGCTCCCGGCGGCTTTTGCCAGTGCCAGTTTAAATTCATTATAACCGTTATAGCTAAGTTTTTTGCAGAAGCGCGTAATTGTGGCTTCTGCGACTTTGCAGTCTTCCGCAAGAGAGGTAATCGACATATACTGTGCTTCGTTGATCTTTGATAAGATATAAGAAGCAATCTTTTTCTCTGATTTTGTAAGATCCTGATTACAATTATTAAGAAGGTCTATTACATTATTTGTACCCATTCTTCCACCCTTTCCGGAACTAATCTTTTGTGTCAATATCTCTATATAAAAGAATACCACATATTAACAGAAAAAGAAATATTTCTTTCTGGAAATTAAAATTATTTTCTTTAAAATGAAAATAATATTAAAAAATATCTTGTAAACTCAAAAAAAAGTACAAAATATACAAAATAAATCAAAGAAAATGTCAAAAAATGAAAATTATTTTAAAAAAGGGATTGAAACCGGAGGAAAGATATGATAGGATGGGGGCAGATAGAAGAGACGCGATGGTGAAAGGCGGGGTATCGTTGAAAATGGAGGGGGACAAGGAAAAATGAAGAAACACAAAGGAAAGCTGGAGGCAAATACAAAATTTGCGTATCTGGTAAATCTGCCCTTGATTGTGTATCTGTGCTGTGTATTGATTTTCCCGATCTGCTGGGGAATTTACATCAGCTTTACCAACAAGACAATTGGCGGAGATGCAGATTTTGTAGGCTTGAAAAACTATGCACGGCTGCTGCATGACTCGGAATATATTCGTTCCATAGTAAATACTTTGAAATTTACCGTGATTTCTATTTTTGTAAAAATGATATTGGGAACGATTATGGCACTGGCATTGAATGTGGAATTTAAAGGGAGAAATCTTTGCAGAGCACTGCTGATGATACCCTGGACGCTTCCGAATATCGTGGTCGTGTACAACTGGAGATGGATTTTTAGTTCGAACGGAGGAATTGCCAATCATATTTTGAACTCACTGGGCTTCATAGATAAAAATCTGGTGTGGTTCGGAAGTGCGGGACTGGCGATGCTGACGATCATCATAGCGAATGTATGGCGGGGAACTCCATTTTTTGGAATATCTATTCTAGCAAAGCTGCAGACCGTGCCGAACAGCTATTATGAGGCGGCTCAGATCGATGGCGCCAATGCACTGCAGAGATTCTTCTTTATTACACTGCCGGAGATTAAGGATGTTATCATTTTGTCGGCTATGATGTCCACCATATGGACCATCAATGAATTTGAGACGGTATGGCTGCTGACGGGAGGCGGACCAAACGGTTCTACGGAAGTGATGAATGTCTACAGCTATAAAACTGCCATGCGCAGCATGATGCTGGGACGCGGAATTGCAGTATCTGTGCTGGCATTGCCGGTATTCATCATATTGATCAGCCTGCTGACAAAGAGAATGCTGCCGGAAGAAGAGGGAAGTAAAAAAGTATCAAAGAGGAGGCGGGCAAGATGAAAAGTAAATTAAGAAATAAAATACTGCATCGTATTTTTATCGGGATCTGCCTGATCGCTGCGCTGGCTCCGATCTACTGGATGTTTAATACCTCTTTGAAATCAGAGGCGGAGATCTATTTCAAGACACCTACCCTATGGCCAAATAAAGTCACTCTGGAATCTTACAAGTATTTGCTGACCCAGACGAATTTCCTGAATGGTATCAAAAACTCTTTGCTCATAGCGGTTTTTGTATCTTTATTTTCAATTTTTGTGGCATATCCGGCAGCCTATGTGCTGGCCCGGCTGTTCTTTAAGGGAAAGAAGTTCTTTTCCAAGGCAGTACTGTTTACGTATCTGCTGCCCACATCGGTGCTGTATATACCACTGTATATTTTTGTTTCCAGACTGGGGCTGACGAATAATGTGCTGGGCATCATGCTGATTTATCCTACTTTCACACTTCCTTATGTGGCCTGGATCTTAATTCCGCATATTGCCAGTATTTCTACGGCATTGGAGGAGGCAGCATATATTGACGGATGTTCCAGATTTCAGACAATGTACAAAATTGTTTTTCCACTGGCACTGCCGGGGATCATATCCACCACAATTTTTGCATTTGCGATGTGCTGGGGTGAGTACCTGTATGCACTGGTAAACCTGATTTCGTCGGAAGCCCAGACATTTCCGCTGGTGCTGTCCGGACTGGTGTTTGGGGATATGCCTCCGTGGAACCAACTGATGGCAGGAGCTATCCTAGCCAGCATCCCGATCCTGATTATTTACCTGCTGGCATCCAGCTCCCTCGTGGGCGGAGCAACTGCGGGCGGAGTAAAGGAATAGCTGTGCACAAGCTGCAGCATAATGCGTGAAAAGACATAATGAATGAAAAAACAAAGCATGAAAAAAAGGATCTTGCACTGCAAAACGCAGGTGAAAGTAAAAGAGAAGTAAAGGAACAGCAATTAAACCATTCTATAAGGAAGAAGGAGGATTTTCATGAACACAAAAAACGTAAAACGAATGACAGCAATGGCAACAGCGGCGGTGACTCTGGCAGCCACAGCATGCACCGGATTTGGTGCGGGACTGGATACTGTATCAGCAGCGAAGACCACGAGCGGGGACAAAGAAATTACCGTTTGGGTGGAAAAGGTCTTCAGTGATGATGCAAATGCACTGATGGAAGAACGGCTGAAAGCATATCAGGAAGAAGCCGGAGTTACTGTAAATTATGAAATGGTAGGAGCATCGGACTTTGTTACCATGCTGAATGCGACCATTGAAGCAGGCAGCAATGTGCCGGATGTGGTTTCTATGGATACCACTAAAATCCTGAATTACTATCCGAATATTCCCGCATTGGATGTATCGGATCTGGTAGATGAAATTAACACGGAACGTCCGTATTTTGAAGCCAGTTATGAAGGAACAAAAATTGACGGAGTACATTATTATGTGCCGTACTGCTCTTCCTCTGTAATGATGTTTGTCAGAAAAGATATTATGGAAAAAAACGGACTGGAAATTCCTACTACCTGGGATGAAGTTTACAGTGCTGCAGAAGCAGTATCTAATCCGGGAGAAGATTTCTACGGCCTTGGAATGGGCTGCGGCGAAAATGATGACGATGATGAAAATACTCTGCGTCAGATGATCTGGAATGCAGGCGGATATTTAATGGATGCGGATGGCGGCATCACCTGCGAAGATGAAAAAGTGGCCGGTATTATCAGCAAATTTGCGGAACTTTATCAGGCAGAAGCGATTCCGGCGGATGCCACTACCTGGGATGCGGGCGGCAACAACAGCTCTTATCTGGCGGGCAGAACGGCGATTGTATTCAACGCACCTACCTTATATAATGCGCTGAAAGCGGATGAATACAAAGAGCTGTTTGAAAATACAGCAGTGCTGGCACCACCCACAGGTTCCGATAACGGAGTCTACATGAATTACAACAGAGGATTTTCGATTATGAATACCTGTCAGGATGTGGATACCGCGTCCGGTTTGATCAAGTATCTGTGCGATAAGACCTGGTATGACGAATATATGGGAAGCATTGCTCCGGTATTTGCACCGCTGTTCCAGGATGAAACAGAAAATCCAAGCTGGACAGAGGATGAAGTTAATGCTCAGGTGCTCAAATATGCACAGAATGCATCAGGCTATTATGGATATCCGGTAGCATCCATTGCCGGAAGAGCGGCAGCAGCAAAGCATTATTTTACATTCCCCGTAGGAAAGGCATTTAATCAGGTGGCATCAGGAGCTGAGTCTGTGGAAAATGCTCTGGAAAATATGAAATATGATCTGGAAGATTTTATGGATCAGGTAGGATAACGGATCAAAAAAAGAATTGAACAGGGAAAGGCATAAAAAATGGCAGACAGAATTTGGCTGAATCTGGATCCGAAGAAGGTAGATGTTTCGGTACTGGAGAGACGGTTTAAAGAAATGAATTGTGAATTTACAGCAGAAGCTGTTCCGGGCAACGACCCGGAACAGGTTTTGCAGCACGCTTTGCAGGCGGATGTTGTGATCAGCATTCTGGAAAAATGGGATGCGGCAATGCTGGAAAAAGTGGCGGCTAAGGTGAAGTTTATACAGAAATACGGAGCGGGGCTGGATAACATCGATCTGGATGCGGCCGAGAGACTTGGAATATCGGTGGCAAATGTGCCCGGAGGAAATTCTGCAGCGGTGGCTGAGGTGGCCCTGATGCATATTCTAAACTGCGGAAGAAGGTTTGTGCCCTGTGTCACCGGAGTGAAGCATAATATCTGGCCGGCAACGATTACCGGTACGGAGTTGGACGGCAAAACAGTGGGCGTCATGGGTTATGGCAATATTGCAAGACATCTGGTGAGATTATTAAGTGGTTTTCAGGTGAAGGTGCTGGCATATGATGCTTTTATCCACCAGCCGCTGGAGGGGCAGAAGGTTACTTTTGTAGACAGTCCGGAAGAACTGTTTGGACAGAGTGATATTATTTCTCTGCATATCCCCTGCAATGAAAAAACAAAAGGAAGCATCAATGAAAAATTATTTAACTGTATGAAAGATGGAGCTATTTTTGTGAACACCTGCCGCGGCGGTGTGGTGGTGGAAAAAGATCTGGTGAAGGCTCTTCAATGTGGAAAAATATTAGCTGCCGGTCTGGATGTATTGGCAGAAGAACCGCCAACGGTTAAGAACCCCCTTATGCAGATGGAAAATGTATTTATTACTTCACATATGGGCGCGGCATCTTATGAATCAGAAGAACGTTCTCAGAAAATCATGGCGGATGCAATTGAACGGTTTTTAAAGGGATAGCTGCCGGATCATTTCGTCGGCTGCAGTTAATGAAAAATCTATAGAAACGGGAGAAAAAATATGAATACAGGAAAGTATAAGGGGATTTTCCCTGCTTTTTATGCTTGTTATGATCAGGAGGGGAAAATCAGTCCCCAACGGGTCAGAACATTTACAGAATACTTGATAAAAAAAGGCATGAAGGGAGTCTATGTCTGTGGTTCTTCCGGTGAATGCATTTACCAGAGTAAAGAAGAGCGAAAAATCACACTGGAAAATGTAATGGCGGCAGCAAAGGGTAAAATGACAGTAATTGCTCATGTGGCCTGTAATAATACACAAGACAGTATGGAATTGGCTGCACACGCGGAAAGCTTAGGGGTAGATGCGATTGCGGCAATACCGCCGATTTACTTTCATCTGCCGGATGATGCAATTGCCGGGTATTGGAATGACATTTCATCTGCAGCCCCTAATACAGATTTTATAATTTACAATATTCCGCAACTGGCGGGCACGGCGCTGACACTTCCTTTATTCCGGACTATGCTGGAAAATCCAAATGTAATTGGTGTAAAAAATTCTTCTATGCCGGTTCAGGATATTCAGATGTTTAAGGATCTGGCAGGCGAGGGACATGTAGTATTTAACGGACCGGACGAACAACTGGTCAGTGGCCTGGCAATGGGGGCAGATGGCGGTATAGGCGGGACTTATGCAGTTATGCCGGAACTGTTTCAGGCAATCTATCAGATGGTGAAGGACGGAAATCTTGCAGGGGCAAAGAAAGTCCAATATGAGGCGGATCGGATTATTTATGCCATGTGTGAGTGCAGGGGAAATCTGTATGCAGTCATGAAAGAAATTATTCGTATGCGGGATGGCATAGATATTGGCGGAGTGAGAAGACCTCTGCCGGCACTGGTGCCGGAGGATATGCCGACGGTACAGAGATGCAGGCTCATGATTGACGATGCGATAGCGTGCTTACCTTGATGGTTACAGTTTAGCCTTTTACTTGACGCACAGCTTCCGGGCGGCTGCCCCAGGTATGCAGCAGGTGCATTTGCAGAAAGCCTAAGCATCTTGGGTTCCACAAGATGTTCCATAGGAATTGGGAGTCATTTGTTTGAACCGAAGGTGAGTTATGGCTCCCAATTCCTGCTTTTGGAACACCTTGTGGAAGCCTTAGATGCTCTTGGCTTTCGAAACAGCACCTGCAGCATACCTGGGGCAGCCGCCCGGAAAGCGTTCTCATTTCAAGGCTGAACTGTACCCCTTGCTGATGCGATAGCGCGCTTTCACTTGACACAGTGTTAAAATTGTGTTATATTTTCGAAAAATACAAATGTATATGGAGCAGAGGCAGTTGTAGATTACGACTGCCTTTTTCCATATGGATGATCAGGCAGATGAAGGAGGAAATTATTATGAAAAAGAAAGTACAGACAGTGCTTCTGGCGCTGGCAGTGAGTGCGGTATCCTGCACGGTGGGCTTCCCGGCTCTTGCAGAAGAGACTGCTTCTGCGGCAGCAGGAGGAAATATCGTGATTGCAGAAACCGCGGACCCGCAGAATGTCAATCCTCTGTTTGTAGTGGATCAGACCAGTTTTGATATGCAGCAGGCGCTGTACAGCCCGTTTTTTGAAATCGTGGGCGGGGAAATGTACTATGAAAATGGTCTGTGTGAAAGCGTGACGGTCAATGATGATGCCAGTGAATTTACGCTGAAGCTCAAGGACGGTCTGAAATGGCATGATGGGGAAGCAATCACGGCAGATGATGTGGTGTTTACCATGGAAGTGCTGGTGGATGAGAGTCAGAATGTACCTTATGCTTCCTATGGATATGTGAATGATACACCGGTGACGGCGGAGAAGGTGGATGACCTGACCGTAAACCTGAAACTGGGATCTTCTTCCGCAGGCTTTCTTGGCGGACTGAGCCAGGTATACTGCATTCCAAAGCATATATATGAAGGCGTGGCAAATATTGGCGAAAGCGAATTGAATAACACCCCCATCGGAAGCGGCCCCTTCAAGTTTGAAGAATATAAATCCGGTGAATATTTCAAGGTAGTCCGGTTCGATGACTGGTTCAATCCGGTAAATCTGGACAGCATTACCTATAAGATCGTAAAAGATTCCAGCTCTGCAAATGCAGCTCTCGCCAGCGGAGATCTGGATGCAAGGCTGATCAGTGCGGATGACTATGCGGCAGTGAGCAGCTATGATAATGTAACTATTTACAGCTATAATTCCGGACGTGTGAATGCCATGTTCCTGAATGAGCTGAATGCCGATCTGCAGGATGTATCAGTGCGCCAGGCAATTTCCTATGCACTGAATAAAGAAGAACTTTGCCAGTTCGCATTTATTTCAGAGGATTACGCAGATCCGGCCTACTCTCTGCTGACTCCGGACACACTTTACTACACCGAACCGGAAAATCAGTACAATAATGATCCGGTCAAAGCACAGGAGCTTCTGGCGCAGGCAGGAAAGACAGACCTGTCCCTGAATCTGATGTATATTTCCACGGACAAGACCATGGAGAGCGAAGCGCTGTATATTCAGTCTTCTCTGGCGAATGTGGGCATCACCATCAATCTGCTGCCAACGGATGAATCTACCTTCAAGAACAAGACAAAGGATCCGGAATGCACCGATTACGATCTGGTACTCAGCTTCTATACCCTGGGAGAGGAACCCAGCCTGTATGCAGATATGTGCTACAGCGAAAGCCGTTCCAACTACTCCAGAATTTCAGATGCTGATCTGGATGCACTCTGGGATAAAGCTAATATGACCGCAGACGCAGCCGAGCGGGGAGAGATCTACAGTGAGATTCAGAATAAAATCAGCGATAACATGTATATTTATCCCATCGCTTATTCCAATGGATTTTATGCTGTAAATAAAAAGTTCGGCGGCTTTGAAGACTGTCTGCTGAAGACCATCTATTATGATTATTCTAAGATTTATCTGGCTGAGTAAATTTTAACTGGCAGGATGAAGCTAAATGACAGCGATCACCGTATTAAAATGAAATAAAGAAATAAATGAATGCAAAAACCTGCGATTTGGACGGTACACGACGAAGGCTTGTCGAATCGTCTGGATCGCAGGTTTTGTATCGGGTACAGATAGCAAGTGCATTTGGAAAACGGGTGCCGGGAATGAACCTGAAAAATATATGCAGGACATGTGCATAAGGGCATATAGAAAATAGACAGGACAGTGGGAGGTAACATGTGAAAAAAGTAGTGAATCGCCTTATTCAGTGTATTCTGACGATGTTTATCGTCTCAATTCTTTGCTTCGCCCTGACCAAGGCGGCTCCGGGGGATCCGGTTCTGACCTATGTAGAACCGAATATGAGCGAAGAATATATTGCCAATCTCAGAGAGAGTATGGGATTGACAAAACCGTTGTATGAGCAGTATTTTATCTGGCTTGGGAAAATTCTGCAGGGGAAT
The DNA here is from genome assembly GCA_028689585.1 of Lachnospiraceae bacterium. GTDB lineage: Bacteria > Bacillota > Clostridia > Lachnospirales > Lachnospiraceae > Merdiplasma. Next base: position 54,375 of record JAQVCW010000018.1, read on the forward strand.
TTTGGAAATTCACTGATGAATAACAGGCCCGTATTGACGCAGATCATGGAGCGGCTGCCTGCTACCGTGATTCTGATGGGAACCAGCATGGTGCTTGGATTTTTAATTGCAGTGCTGCTGGGCCTGTATTCCGGAAAAAATAAAAACGGTGTGCTGGACAAGATTACCAGTCTGTTCTGCTATGTGGGTATTTCCATTCCCACCTTCTGGTTTGGGATTATGCTGATCTATCTGCTGAGCGTAAATCTGCATCTGCTTCCCAGCATCGGAATGCATTCGGAGGGAGACCGTTCCTTTGGCGATCTAGTGCTGCATATGGTGATGCCCTGTGCGGTGCTGACCTTTGCCAATGCCTCTCAGTATATACGATATCTGCGCAGCAGCACCATCACGGAAATGTCTTCGGACTATGTCACGGTACAGACGGCATACGGCATGAAGGATTCCGGCATTTTGTTCCATCATGTGCTGAAGAATGCCATGCTTCCCATGATTACGGTGCTTGGAATGAGCCTGCAGTCGCTGGTATCGGGAGCAATTATTACGGAACAGGTCTTTGCCTGGCCGGGGATCGGTCAGCTGGCGGTCACCGCAGTGACTCAGTTCGATTATCCGCTGATCATGGGGATTACCATGTTTACCGCACTTCTTGTTGTGGCGGGGAATCTGCTGGCAGATGTCTTGTATGCGGTATTTGATCCAAGAATACGAAAGGGAAGCTGCTAGGGAGGTGCAAAAGACATGCGGGAAAATATCTGGAAAAATATAAAACTGGGATTTAAAACGAATAAACTGGCAATTGCAGGAGCCGTGATGATCCTGCTGCTGGCTCTGATATCGATTTTTGCATTTCTTTATCCGGTGGATCCAAATGCGCTGAGCGCCACGGAACGTCTGCAGCTTCCCACCACGCTGCATCCGTTTGGCACGGATGATATGGGGCGGGATTATCTGGCAAGATGTATCTATGGCGGAAGGGCATCTTTGCTGGTGGGCTTTCTGGCCATGATCTTATCTACGGTGCTGGGGATTGTGATCGGCTCCATCAGCGGTTTTGTGGGCGGCGCAGTGGATGCGGTGCTGATGCGGATCGTGGATGCTCTGATGAGTCTGCCCACATTTTTGATCATGATTGTTATGAATGCGTATCTGAAGCCGGGCATTCAGAATATTGTACTGATTATCGGATGTCTGACCTGGATGAACATTGCCCGGATTGTGCGGGGAGAGACGATCTCTCTGAATGAGCGGGAATACGTCATTTATGCAAAGATATCAGGACAGAAAACCACGGCAACGATTTTGAAGCACATTCTGCCCAATATCATGCCCACGATTATCGTGGCGGCAACGATGAATATCGCGAATGCAATTCTGATGGAATCGGCACTGAGCTTTTTTGGACTGGGAATACAGCCGCCCACGGCATCCTGGGGAAGTATGCTGAGCAATTCACAGCGTTATATTCAGCAGGCGCCTTATCTTGCGCTGTTTCCGGGACTGCTGATTCTGCTTACCGTAATCAGTTTTAACTATCTGGGTGAAGTGCTGCGCAACGTATTTGAGCCGAAGTAAAGGAGGACGACATGGAAAAATTATTGGAAGTAAAAAATCTGAAAGTGTCTTTCTTTACCGATCGGGGAGAGACGAAGGCAGTAAAAAATGCGGGATTTGAACTGGAGAAGGGGGATTTCTTCGGTATTGTGGGAGAATCCGGCAGCGGGAAAAGTGTGACCACAAAATCGATCCTGAAGCTGGGCACTTCAAATTGTGTGATAAAAGAAGGAGAAGTGCTGTTTGAAGGACGGGATATTCTGAAATTAAACGGAAAAGAGCTGCGCGAGGTGAGAGGAAAAGAAATTGCCATGATCTTTCAGGATTCCCTGTCCGCTCTGAATCCGGTCTATACGGTGGGAAACAAGATGGTGGAGCTGATTCGCAGGCACAATCCTGTGGGAAAGCAGGAGGCGGAAAGACAGGCGCTGGAGCTTTTGACTGCGGTGGGCATTGCGGATCCGGCAAAAGCCATGAGAAGCTATCCCCATGAGCTTTCCGGAGGCATGCGCCAGAGGGTGATGATCGCCATGGCCATGAGCAGCCGGCCGAAAATACTGATCGCTGACGAGCCGACTACGGCATTGGACGTGACCATACAGGCACAGATTCTGCATCTTCTTCTGGAACTGCAGCGGAAAAACGGCATGAGCATCATCCTGATCACGCACGATCTGGGCGTGGTGGCTCAGACCTGCAGCCGGGTGGCTGTCATGTGCGGCGGCTACATTGTAGAAGAGGGCACGGCAGAGGAGATTTTTCTGCGGCCGAAGCATCCCTATACCAGAGCGCTGATTGCCAGCATGCCAAGGGTGGGGGGAGGTTCTTTTGAGCAGTTTCTGGAACGGGATCTGTCAGATCAGGCGGACAGTCTCTGCCCGTTTTTGAATCGCTGTAAATATGTGGAGGAATGCTGCCGCAAGACTCTGCCGGAATACTATCTGGCAGGTGAGAAGCATCGGGTGCGGTGCCACAGAAGGGAGGAAGAGGTATGAGCGAAACGTTGATTGAAGTGAAAAATCTTTCGGTTCATTTTCGCCAGAAATCGCCGAAGCTTCTGTCCTTTCAGCCGGGCATATTAAAGGCGGTGGATGATGTGAGCTTTCACATTGAAAAAGGAAGGACCTTTGGACTGGTAGGGGAATCCGGCAGCGGAAAGTCTACGATCGGAAAAGCAATTCTGCGTTATCACAGACCGGCAGCGGGAGAAATCTTTTATGCAGGCACCGAAATCGGAGCCCGTCCGGAGCGGGAGCTGCTTCCGTTTCGAAAGAAAATGCAGTCCATCTTTCAGGATCCGTATTCCTCTCTGGATCCCAGCCACACGGTAAAAGACATTATCTGTGAACCCATGGAAATCCATCGGATGGGTACGGCGGCAGAACGAAAGGCCAGAGCGCAGGAACTGATCCGGAAGGTGGGATTGAAGGAACAGGATCTGCTGAAATATCCCCATGAGTTTTCGGGAGGTCAGAGACAGCGGATTTCCATTGCCAGAGCCCTGTCGGTCCAGCCGGAGTTTGTAGTCTGTGATGAGCCGATTTCGGCATTGGATGTGTCTTTGCAGGCTCAGATCGTACAGATGCTTCAGGACCTGCAGCAGGAATTGGGACTGACCTATCTTTTTATCAGCCATCAGCTTCAGGTGGTGCAGAAGATCTGCGATGAAATCGGCGTGCTGTACCTGGGCAGTCTGCTGGAGGTATCTGATGCACCCGGGCTGTACGGCAATCCCCTGCACCCCTATACGAAGATGCTGATCTCCTCGATTCCGGTGCCGGATCCGCGCATACGGATGCTGGAAAATCTGGTGGAGGATACCGGTGTGCAGTCCCGTGACATCCGCGGCTGCAAATTCCACAACCGCTGCCAGCAGTGCAGCGAAAGATGCAGACAGGAAGTGCCAAAGCTTCAGGAGGCGGAGCCGGGGCACCTGGTAGCGTGTCATCTGTATGAGAAGGAAAAAGAGGTGTAATGGAGAAAACTATGCTGAATGAAAAAATATATCAAAATTATCTTACGATATTGAAAGAAGAACTGGTGCCCGCCATGGGATGCACTGAGCCCATTGCTCTGGCCTATGGGGCCGCGAGAGCAAGGGAAGTGCTGGGAAGGGAACCGGAAAAAATTCTGATCCGGTGCAGCGGCAATATCATTAAAAATGTCCGCTGCGTCGTGATCCCCAATTCCGGCGGCCTGGTGGGAATTCAGGCAGGAGTCATCCTGGGCGCCGTGGGCGGGGATGCTTCTAAAAATATGGAAGTGCTGGAAAGCGTAAAGGATGAGGAGCGGGCACGGGCAAAGCAGCTTCTGAGTGCGGGCATCTGCCAGGTAGAGCTGCTGGATTCTCCGGTGGTTCTGCATTTTGTAATAGAAATGCAGGCAGGGGAAGAGTCCGTCCTTCTGGAAATCAAATATGCCCATCTGAATGTAACTAAAATTATCCGGAATGGGGAAATTCTGCTGGATCAGGACAATCAGGACCAGCAGACGGAGGAAGCAGACCGCACTTTGCTGAATCTGGAAGATATCCGGGAATTTGCGGACACGGTGGAGCTTTCTGAGGTTCGTGAGCTGATCGATGCACAGATTTCCTGTAATATTGCTATTGCAAAAGAGGGAATGACCGGAAAATATGGCCTTGGCATCGGAAGAGTTATCAAGGAATCCTATTCGGATGATATTCTGACCAGAATGCGGAGCCTGACTGCCGCCGCATCCGAAGCACGTATGGGAGGCTGTGATATGCCGGTCATCATCAATTCCGGCAGCGGAAATCAGGGAATCGCCTGTTCCGTTCCGTTGATTATCTATGCCAGAGAGATGGAGCTGCCGGACTACAGTCTGTATCGGGCACTGATTTTTTCCAATCTGCTCACGGTATATCAGAAGCTGTATATAGGGAAGCTTTCCGCATTCTGCGGTGCGGTATCCGCTTCCTGCGCTGTGGGCGCGGCCATTACCTATATGGTGGGCGGTGATCTGAACCGCATTAAAAATACCATTGAAAATACGCTGGCAAATATTCCGGGCATCATCTGTGACGGAGCTAAAATATCCTGCGCGGCGAAGATCGCAGCCAGCCTGGATGCGGCATATCTGGCCCATCACCTGGCAATGAACGGACAGGGCTATGCCCCCTATACCGGAATTTTGCAGGAAGAGACCTCCGAGACCATAAGCTGTGTTGGGCTGATCGGAAAAGAAGGAATGAAAGAAACAGATAAAGAAATTCTGAAGATTATGATTGAGCATTGATTTTTCTTATTGCAAAGTTCACTGCCATATTTCGGAATTTGAGAAAAATGACTGAAAATGATTGAACTGCTGAAAAACAGAAGATAACAGCTTTGGGAGAATGGGATGTATCGAATATTAATTGTAGAAGATGACAGAGGGATCGCAGAGGCGATACAGGAGCAGGCCGGGATGTGGGACCTGGAAGCAAGGTGTGCGGAGGATTTTCGAAATATTATGGCAGAATTTGCAGAATATGATCCCCATCTGGTTTTGATGGACATTTCCCTGCCTTTTTTTAACGGTTATCACTGGTGCAGTGAGATCCGGCGGGTTTCCAAGGTGCCGATTATCTTTATTTCCTCCGCATCCGACAATATGAACATTGTAATGGCCATGAATCTGGGAGCGGATGATTTCATTGCGAAGCCATTTGATCAAAGTGTGCTGATCGCCAAGATGCAGGCCATGCTGCGGCGTACCTATGCATTCGGCGCATCCGTATCGGTGCTGGAGCACCGGGGCGCGCTGTTAAATACAGCGGACGATACTCTCACCTATGGCGGCGAACAGATTCTGCTGACCAAGAACGAGTACCGGATTCTGCTGATTTTGATGGAAAATAAGGGAAAGGTGGTCAGCCGGGAAAAGCTGATGGAGCAGTTGTGGAAGAGCGACAGCTTTATCGATGAAAATACACTGACCGTGAATGTGGGGCGGCTGCGCAAAAAGCTGGATGCAGCCGGACTGGGGGAATTTATTACCACCAAATTCGGTGTTGGTTATCTGATCGCATAAAATGACGTTCCAAGGGCGGAGGCGTGAAAATGAATTTTTTAATACAATACCTGAAAGAACGCAGGAAGCTCTTTCTCTGGTTCCTTTTCTTTTGCGGGATTTTTCTGGTGGCCTTTCTTCTGTATCATCTTCCGGCGGGAGCTGTTTGCTATCCGGCTCTGGTGTGCAGTGTCTGCGCAATGCTGGGGCTGATTTTGGACTACCGGAAAGCGCGGAAGAACCATCAGAAGCTTCTGGATATCAGGGCGCTGTCCGCTGAGCTGGCAGAAGAGATGCTTCCGGAGGCGGCAACGCTGAAAGAGGAAGATTATCAGGAGCTGATTCGAATGCTCTGTCAGGAGCAGCGGGAGCTGTCGGATCATATGGAGCAGCATTATTCGGATCTGGTGGACTATTATACCATCTGGGTACATCAGATCAAGACACCCATTGCTTCCATGCGTCTGAAGCTCCAGAATGAGGATACCCCTCTTTCCCGCACGTTGAGGGCGGATCTGTTTCGGATCGAACAGTATGTGGAAATGGTGCTGACCTATCTCCGGCTGGATTCCGACACCACAGATTACGTGATACGGGAATATGATCTGGATGGAATTATCAGGCAGGCGGTCCGGAAATATGCCGGCGAGTTTATTGACAGAAAGCTGGAGCTGAAGTATGAAGCTTTGAAAACGAGCGTACTTTCCGATGAAAAATGGCTGACCTTTGTAATAGAACAGGTCTTATCCAATGCGCTGAAATATACCAGATCCGGCAGCATTGCCATTGATCTGGAAAAGCCAAAGACGCTGTGCATTCGGGATACGGGGATTGGAATTGCACCGGAGGATCTGCCCCGCATTTTCGAAAAGGGCTATACCGGCTACAACGGCCGGAGTGACAAAAAGGCCAGCGGGATCGGGCTGTACCTGTGCCGGCGCATCTGCAAAAATCTGGGGCATAGGATCACTGCAAATGCATCTTTGGGGGAAGGCACGGTCATTCGTATCTGCCTGGATCGGAAAAAATTAGAGACAGAGTGAAATTGAAATCTTACAAAAATGTTAGAATTAACGGGGGAAATGTAAGCCGATTCGATGGCGCTTCATTTCCCTTTTTTGATAGAATAGAGCAAAGAACAGAGGCAGCTGCAGATAGGAAGGAGAACTTGGTTATGAGCATATTGAAGGTAAGCGGGCTGAAAAAAACATATACCACCCGTTTTGGAGGAAATAAGGTGGAGGCGCTGAAAAACGTATCGTTTTCCGTGGAAGAAGGGGAATACGTGGCGATCATGGGGGAATCCGGATCGGGGAAGACCACGCTGTTAAATATTCTGGCGGCGCTGGATAAGCCCACGGGAGGCACGGTAAATCTGGATGGAAAGGAACTTTCTCAGATTAGGGAGTCGGTGATTTCAGAGTTTCGCAGGGACAATCTGGGATTTGTATTTCAGGATTTCAATCTGCTGGATACCTTTTCCCTGGAGGATAATATTTTTCTCCCGCTGGTATTGGCGGGAAAAGGGTATGATGAGATGGAACAGAAGCTGACACCGATTGCAAAACAGCTTGGCATCAGTGATATTCTGAAAAAATATCCCTATGAAGTATCCGGCGGGCAGAAGCAGCGGGCCGCCGTGGCCAGAGCTCTGATTACGGATCCCAAACTGGTGCTGGCGGATGAGCCCACCGGAGCTTTGGATTCCAATGCCACGGATGAACTGCTCCGTCTGTTCAATGACATTAACTGGAACGGCCAGACGATCCTGATGGTGACTCATTCCGTGAAGGCAGCCAGCCATGCCGGCCGGATTTTGTTCATTAAAGACGGAGAGGTATTTCATCAGATTTACCGGGGCAACAGTACCAATGAGCAGATGTATCAGAAGATTTCGGATACACTGACCATGCTGGCGACAGGTGGTGAGCGGCAATGAATAAGAAAAAAGGACTTTATTTCAGGCTGGCCTGGACCGGTATCTGTAAAAATAAACGGCTGTATGTGCCGTATCTTCTGACCTGTATGGGGATGGTTATGATGTTTTATATCGAAACAGCGTTAAGCTCCAGCACCATGCTCCGCAGCATTTCCGGAGGCGATACCATGCAGCAGATGCTGACTCTGGGCTGCGGAGTGATCGGAGTGTTTTCCCTGGTCTTTCTATTTTATACCAATTCTTTTCTGATTCGAAGACGGAAAAAAGAATTTGGCCTTTATAATATTCTGGGCATGGGAAAAAGAAATCTGGCCCGCATTTTACTGTGGGAGAGTCTGATTACGGCAGGCATTTCGCTGCTTGGCGGCCTGGCCGGAGGAATTTTATTCTACAAATTCGGCGAGCTGGGCATGGTAAATATCCTGAAGGGAAAAATCACTTTTTCCCTGACGCTGCAGCCGAAAACGGTTCTGCAGACGATCTGCTTATTTGCGGTTATTTTTGTACTGATTTTGCTCAATACAATGCGTCAGGTCCATCTGTCCAATCCCATCGAGCTTTTGCACGGAGAGAATACAGGGGAGAAGCCCCCAAGGGCGAACTGGTTTCTGGCAGTGATCGGTGCTTTGCTTCTGGGAGGCGCTTATTATCTGGCGGTGACCATTGAGGATCCGGTAGCGGCTATGATGTGGTTTTTCGTGGCGGTGGTGATGGTTATTCTGGCAACGTATCTGCTGTTTATCGCAGGCTCCGTGACCATCTGCCGGATGCTGCAGAAAAGAAAAAAATATTATTACAAGACAAATCATTTTGTATCCATTTCTTCTATGGTATACCGCATGAAGCGCAACGGCGCAGGGCTGGCTTCCATCTGTATTCTCTGCACCATGGTGCTGGTTATGCTGTCCACGACAGTGTGCCTGTTTATCGGAACGGAGGACAGCCTGCGCAGCCGGTATCCGAGAAATCTTAATCTGGATCTTTATTTTACCGGTGCAGATGGAATGGCACAGGACCGGCTGGAAGAGATCAGGCAGACCGCAGCCGGGCAGGCCGAAGACTGCAGACTGACGCAGGAAAATGTGCTGGACTACCGAGCAGCCACCATGACCGGATATCTGGCTGGCGGAAGGATTGAGACAGAAGATTCCAGACAGGAGGATCTTTTATCGGAAGGATTATCGCAGATGCGGCAGATTTTTATTGTGCCGCTGGAAGATTACAACCGGCTGATGAATCAGTCAGAAACACTGGAAACGGGGGAAGCGCTGGTCTATTCCACGAAGACAGAATTTACGGAGGATACCATTATTTTTCCGGGGGAAGACCGATCCTTTCAGGTGAAAAAGATCGTTCCTGATTTTGTGGACAATGGTACGGATGCCATGCAGGTAATCCCTTCCCTGTTTCTGTTTATTCCGGATTTTGATGAATTTATTGTTTCTTATGGGAAGGTGAAGGATTCCGCAGGAGAGTCCCTGTTAGCTTACCACTGGCTGTATGGATTTGATCTGGATGGAACAGACGAACAGCAGATTCAGCTTCAGAACCAGTTGGAAGAGAAGCTGAACCGTGATTTTTACGAAGAAAAGAGTATTTTCTGGATTAGAATTGAGGGGGCAGCAAAGGAGCGGGCTGGCTTTTACGGACTGTATGGAGGCTTGTTCTTCCTGGGAATTCTGCTGGGGATCGTATTCATCTTTGCGGCAGTTCTGATCATATACTATAAACAGATTTCGGAAGGATATGAGGATCAGTCCCGGTTCGAGATCATGCAGAAGGTGGGAATGACAAAACAAAATATTAGAAAAAGCGTCAATTCCCAGGTGCTGACGGTGTTTTTCCTGCCTCTGATCACGGCCGGCGTGCATTTAATGTTTGCATTTCCTATGCTGCATAAGCTGCTGGAATTGTTCGCGATGATGAACAGCCGTCTGCTGATCCTGGTAACTGTTTTATGCTTTTTGATCTTTACTTTGTTTTATGTCCTGGTATATCGGATTACCTCCGGAGCATATTACAGTATTGTCAGCGGAGCGAGAGAAGAATAATTATAAACTCAAGCTTTTTAAAAATATATTGAAAATAATGTGAATAATGAAATAATGAAAATTGGCCTGCCATAAATGCTGTAAAATTTCGAGTTGAATTTTACAGCATTTATGCGTACAATAAAGAGATAAACAGAAACACTATTATCAGAGGAAGATTTGTAGTGCTTGATATTGAGGACAATAAGAGGGACAGAGCAGAGAAAAAACGGTTGGCGAAGCGGCAGGAAGCGGCAGGATAACAATACCAACAGCAAATGTCTTTTTGCGAATGTTCAAGAACGCAGAGGCATTCTTGAACATGACAGCACATCGAAAGGCGGAAGCAGATATGAACAACATAATGGATTATTTAACGTGGCGGGGGGACATTTCGTTTACTGCCTCTCCGTTTAATGAAATTGACAATTTAATACTGACGCAGATCGTCTACCTGGATTTTACGGATATTGTGCCGAATTCGGGGACGGAGAATATCGCTCTGCAGGAAGCGGCCAGGCGGTTCGGGGAAAAGTATGCGGGGGCATCGAAGGAAAATCTGACTGATCTGGAGAAAAACTGCGCTGTTTTGCTGAAGGCCATGGCCGGTTCGGTCCGGTTTCAAAACTGTATGCTTTCCGGTTTCTGGAAAGAAATCAGCGTGGAGCAGGAGAGCCAGTTTGCAGCTCTGCGCATTGGGCTGGAAGACGGCAGTACTTATGTGTCTTTCTGCGGTACCGATTCTTCGGTGGCCGGCTGGAAGGAAAACTTCAATATGAGCTTTATGACCGAGACTCCCGGGCAGCGAAAGGCAGTTGTCTACCTGACCGAGGCAGCGCAGGATACTGCAGTTTTGCGGGTGGGCGGTCATTCCAAGGGCGGCAACCTGGCGGTCTATGCGGCAATGCATCTGGCGCCGGAGCTGCAGGGCCATCTGACGGCGATTTATAATAATGACGGTCCGGGATTTACAGAGAAGATGATCTCAGAGAGCGGGTACCTGGCTGTGCTGGAGCGAATTCATACCTATGTGCCGAAATCCTCGGTGGTGGGGCTTTTGCTGGAACACGAAGAAACTTACCACATCATTCACAGCAGCAATGCCGGTCTGCTGCAGCATGACGCATTTTCCTGGGAAGTGGAGGGAACCACATTTATATACAGTGACTCCCTGGAACGAAACAGCATTGTGCTGGACAAAGCACTGAAGCTGTGGCTGAACCGCCTGAATGATGATAGCCGAAGAAAATTTGTAGATTCTCTGTTCTCAATTTTAGAAAAGTCGCAGATCGAAAACACAGAGGTACTGGGGCATTTGAAGTGGGCACAGTTGATGGAGCTGATAAAAGTGGCGGAGGGACTGACCGCAGAAGAAAAAGCAGTGCTGATCAAGACCATGAAGCTGCTTCTGGAAACCTACATACAGATCTGGGCAGATGACCGGCTGAACATAAAAGCAGGAAATGTACTGCAGCTTAGGGAAAAGAGCGATATCGAACCAGTATAAGCGAAGCATAAAGTTATTTTGGAACACTTATATTAAGCACGAACGAAGTGAAGCGGCCAGCGGATCCGGAAGGCCGGATCCGCTGGCCGGAAGAAAAAGAGGTGGGGCGGTCCGCAGTATCTCAGCGCGGCCGCCCCACCGGTCTATTCTTTTCCGTTCCAGCAATACGTGCAGAGCTTACACTTTTCAATGCCCACGGCATCCAGCATATCATCCAGCCGGTTGAAGCGAAGTGATGTGAAATTCAGCTCTTTTCGGATCTCTTCAATCATGTTCTGATATTTTTCTGACTCCGGATCTGCATATTCCTGCAGCAGTTCATCCGTTATGTTTCCATTTTCCAACCGCTCGATTACACGCCTGGTAATCAGATCCATTTTAGAAGAAGAGCGGGAAAAATTCAGGTATTTGCAGCCATATAACAGAGGAGGACAGGCAGGGCGGATATGAACCTCCCTGGCACCGCTCTGGTACAGGAATTCCGTAGTCTCTCTTAACTGGGTGCCGCGCACGATGGAGTCATCGATGAGCAGCAGGCTTTTCCCGCGAATCAGATCATCTACCGCCAGCAGCTTCATTTTTGCAATGAGATTACGCTGACTCTGAATGGTAGGCATAAACGAACGGGGCCAGGTGGGCGTGTACTTGATAAAAGGTCTGGAAAAAGGAATGCCGGATTCATTTGCATATCCGATGGCATGGGCAATACCGGAATCCGGAACTCCGGCCACGATATCCGGCGTTACATTGTCACGCTGAGCCATTTTGGCACCGCAGTTGTAGCGCATCTTCTCTACGCTGATTCCTTCGTAGGAACTGGAGGGATATCCGTAATACACCCATAAAAAGGTGCACATTTTCATTTCTTTTCCCGGATGCACCAGAGTGATGCAGTTTTTTTCAGTGATGACTGCAATTTCACCGGGGCCCAGCTCTTTGTAATCAGAGTAGCCCGGATTTTTATAAGCGAAATTTTCGAAGGAGGCGCAGAAAGCATCTTCCTTGCGGCCAATAACGACCGGAGTGCGTCCATGCTGATCTCTGGCGGCGTAGATGCCGGCCTGGTTCATCAGCAGAATGGAAAGAGAGCCATCTACCTGCTCCAGTGCATAGCGGATCCCTTCAATCAGGTTATCCTTCTGATTGATCAGGGTAGCTACCAGCTCGGTTGCATTGATCTCACCGCCGCTCATCTCCAAAAAATGGGAGTGGCCGTTTTCAAACAGAGAGGTGGTCAGTTCTTTCACATTGTTGATCTTGGCTACCGTGGTCAGCGCATAGGTTCCATGATGAGAGCGCACAATTAATGGCTGCGGCTCATAATCTGAAATGCAGCCAATGCCATATTTTCCCTTCATTTCCTGAATATCCTTATCAAACTTTGTGCGGAAAGGAGAGTTCTCAATATTATGAATCGAGCGTTGAAATCCATTTTCCCCGTTTACCACCATTCCGCCGCGTCTGGTTCCAAGATGAGAATGGTAGTCAATTCCAAAAAATAAATCAAATACACAGTCTTGCTTTGATGCGACACCGAAAAATCCGCCCATGAATAAATCCTCTTTTCTAAAGTATGTTGTAAAATAAATTCTCTTTTTATCATATCTTACTTTTGAAATTATGCAAGATAAAAAATTTGTTTATTGCCAATTTTCTGTCCGGGCGGTTTCCAGTGCTTTCGAAATGGCATTCAGCAGCATCTGTGAGGTATAGCGGTTGTCTTCCGGGCAGGAAATATTCTCAAGAGACTGCGTCTGACAGACCTGCGCTGCGATATCCTCCAGGGAAGGGGAGACCAGAGGATACATGGCGGTGGCCGCCTCGCTCAGATTGACCAGCCGGATGGAATTGATATGATCTTTATCCACGGTGACTTCCACATCGACAGAGGAGCTTCCCAGTGTGACCGGAGTTGTGTAGATGCCGGCTATGTACTGAGAAGAGGTATCGGGTTTTGCCGAGGTTTCCTCCTGAGTGGTCTGCACCGTTTTGCTGCTTGACTTTCCGGTAAACATGGAAATCAGGAGAATAACCAGTAAAATAACCAGAGCGAGAAAAAGGAGCGTATAAATGACTTCCCGCTTTTTCATGACCAGAATTTTTGTTTTAGCACTCATGGATAACCTCTTTGTTTTCCTTTTCTTATGAGACTAATCTATGAAAAATAAGTGAAAATTATTCCCAAAATTCTGTATTGATACCACTGAAAAATGATGATATGATAAATGCAGTTATCAATTAAGCCTGTATATTAAGATGGGCTGATGTTCCAAGGGAGGAAAGAGAGATGGAGAATTATATCATTACATCAGACAATATGACGGATCTGCCGGAGGAGTTTATTCAGCAGCAGCATTTAAATCTGATGTCATTGACTTATATGATAGATGGAGGGACATACGATGAGGAGCATCCCCTTTCAAGCAAGGATTTTTATGCGAAGATGAGGGCAGGTTCCATGCCTACCACATCCCAGATCAATCCGGAAGAAGCAAAGGAAAAGCTGGCGAAGTATTTACAGATCAGCAGAAATATTATCCATATTGCATTTTCCAGCGGATTGAGCGGCACTTACAGCAGTGTATCGATAGCGGCCAGGGAACTGATGGAAGAACAGCCCGGCTGCCGGATTACGGTGGTGGATTCACTGTGTGCCTCCATGGGAGAAGGATTGTTTGTCTACAAAGCCCTGGAGCTTCAGAAGCAGGGGATGGAGTATGATGCGCTGGTGGACTGGCTGGAGAAGTACAAGCTGAACGTATGCCACAATTTTACGGTGGACGATCTGTTCCATCTCTACCGCGGCGGCCGGGTATCGAAGACGGCGGCCGTACTGGGAACCATGATCAATCTGAAACCGGTGCTGCATGTGGATGAAGCAGGGCATCTGGTGGCGGTTCAAAAGGTAAGAGGAAGAAAGAAATCCCTCAGCGCGCTGGTGGACGCCATGGAAAAACAGATTGGAAGCTGGAAGGATAAAAATGATATCGTATTTATCAGCCACGGTGACTGTCCAGAAGATGCGGAATATGTAAAAGAACAGGTGGAGAAGCGGCTTGGAATCCATCAGTTTATGATCAGCCCGGTGGGTCCCACCATCGGAGCACACTCCGGCCCGGGCACGCTGGCACTGTTTTATATGGGAGATGTGCGTTAAAACATAAAATAGGAGTAAAGCTGCTTGGCAGTTACGAATAGAAAATAAAAAACTGGAAACGCTAATTTCATAAAGAGGAATGTTGGTAACGATTTGGCAGGCTTTGTATCGGATAAGATGCTGAAAAGTTACCAATTTTGTATGAAAAGGAGTTTTCAGCCGATGAGTGAAAAAGAGAACGCAAAGCTGGTGACCTGCCTGGAGGAGAATCAGGCCGGACTGAGAAATCAGCTTCGGACAGACCATAATTTTGATATCATCGAACGCCAGACCATGGTGGCAGACAGAAATGCCTGCCTTTTTTTCGTGGACGGATTTGTAAAAGATGAAATTATGGAGAAACTGATGGAATTTTTTTATTCCATTGTTCCGGAGGATCTGCCGGAGGACAGCGGCGGACTGTTTGAGGGCTTCATTCCGTATATTGAAGTCAATCTGATGGAAAATCAGGAGGAGATCGTGACCGGGATCCTCTCCGGCATGATGTGTCTGATGATCGACGGGTATTCCCGCTGCTTTTTGATCGACTGCAGGACCTATCCTGTGCGCAGCGTGGAGGAGCCGGAGAAGGATAAGGTGCTGCGTGGATCCAGGGATGGTTTTGTGGAAACCATCATATTCAATACGGCATTGATCCGCCGCAGGATACGGGATCCCAATCTGTCCATTGAATTATGCACGGCAGGAACGGCTTCGAAGACGGATATTGTTCTGTGCTATATGCAGGATCGGGCCGATTTGAATTTCCTGCATAAAATACAGAAAAAAATCACCACATTAAAGGTGGACGCGCTCACCATGAATCAGGAAAGTCTGGCAGAATGCCTCTATCCGGGAAAGTGGTGGAATCCATTTCCTAAATTTAAATATACGGAGCGGCCGGATACCGCAGCAGCCTGCCTTCTGGAAGGGAAGATCGTGCTGCTGGTGGACAATTCCCCTTCGGCCATGATCCTGCCGGCGGCCATGCTGGATATTCTTGAGGAAGCGGATGATTATTACTTCCCTCCGATCACGGGGACCTATCTTCGCCTGTCCCGTTTTCTGATTGCGCTGTTTACCCTGTTTTTGACGCCGGTCTGGCTGCTTCTGATGCAGAACCCCGACTGGATACCGGCCGGACTGGATTTTATCCGGATGGAAGAAAATCCACAGGTCCCTTTGATCCTGCAGCTTCTTCTGCTGGAGCTGGCCATTGACGGACTGAGACTGGCTGCCATCAATACCCCCAGCATGCTGACCACGCCGCTGAGTGTGATCGCCGGAATAACTGTAGGAGAGTATGCCGTGGGCTCCGGCTGGTTTTCAGAAGAAACCATGCTGTATATGGCATTTGTGGCAATTTCCAACTATACCCAGGCCAGCTATGAACTGGGATATGCTTTTAAATTCATGCGGATTTTGCTTTTAATATTGACATTTTTTGGAAATCTCATTGGTTTTTGCGTTGGAATAGGAGTGATTTTCCTGTTTTTGCTGCTGAATCGAACTGTTTCAGGAGAAAGCTATCTGTATCCGCTGCTTCCGCTTCATATTAAAAAACTGGGAGAAAGAATCTTTCGGAGAAGAATTCATTACACCAGAGAATAAAATAAAAAGAAATGTGCATATTAACAATATTAACAATCAAACCAAAGGAGATGCGCTATGAAAAAAATACAGATATGGACCATCACAATACTTTTGTTTGCAGGCGCCTGTCTGCTGACCGCCTGTGGAAATGACAAGAACAATCAGAATACAGCAACCGAAAAAAATGCGGGAACAACTGAGAACGGAAATACGAATCAGACAAATGCAGAGACAAATGCTGCAGCAAATGACGCAGCAAATGACGCAAACGGAGAAAAAGGAACAAATGGAACAATGGGTGATGCCGCCGGAACCGGAGACGGTGTAGTGGGAGATGTGGCCGACGATATCGGAGATGCCGGAAAAGACGTAATTGACGGCGCAGAAGATCTGGTCGATGATGCCACAAGAAATAATGGAAACGAGAAAAATGCAAATGAAAACAACGCAAATGAAAACAACGTAAATGATGCAACAGACAATCCTAATACTGTAAATCCTTAATCAGCGCAGGTGTGATACCGTTTCGCTGCTGTCTGATATTTGAACCGGGGCATGACGGCGTCCTGTTTATGTTTTCACTGGACGCCCCCTGTTCAATGTGCTAGTATACCGGTATGGATTTCATGAAAATCAGAACGGAAAAGGAGAAAAATCAAATGCGGTTTCGCCCCTGTATTGACATACATAATGGAAAAGTAAAACAAATTGTAGGCAGTTCCCTGACGGATCAGAACAATCAGGCAAGGGAGAATTTTGTCTCTGAGCGGGACTCAGGCTTTTATGCGGATTTTTACCGGAAGGATGGGCTGGTGGGAGGACATATTATCCTGCTGAACCCGAAGACATCTCCTTACTATGAAGCCACCAGGGAACAGGCGCTGCTGGCGCTGAGAACCGATCCGGGCCATCTGCAGATCGGCGGTGGCATCCGCCCGGAGAATGCCGCAGAGTTTCTGCAGGCCGGCGCTTCCCACGTGATCGTGACCTCCTACGTGTTTCAAAACGGGCAGATCAATTATGAAAATCTGGAACGGATGAAGGCGGAGACGGGCAGGGAGCATCTGGTGCTGGATCTGAGCTGCCGCAAAAAAGAAGAAAATTATTACATAATGACGGACCGGTGGCAGAAGTTTACCCAGTCGGTCCTGAACCGGAAGGTATTGGAAGAGCTGGCCTCCTATTGCGATGAATTTCTGGTGCACGCAGTGGATGCGGAGGGAAAGGCCGCAGGGATCGAAAAAGAACTGGCCCTTCTGCTGGGCGGCTGGGATGGCTGTCCCATTACCTATGCAGGCGGCGTGGGCAGCTTTTCGGATCTGGAAGAGCTGTATCGTCTGGGCCGCGGACGGCTGGATGTGACCATCGGAAGCGCCCTGGATTTATTCGGGGGAAACATGCCGTATCGAAAAGTATTAGAATTTTGCGAGAGAGTTTTGTGAAAAATTACAAAAATTTAATTGATTGATACGGAAAATGTGATATAATCTACCTATAGACGGTGGTAATACTGACTGCCTATACAGAAAATGAAAAAGGGGTTGATGATATGAAATTTACAATCAGCGGCAAGAACATTGAAGTGACAGAAGGATTAAGAAGTTCAGTCACTGAAAAGCTGGGTAAGCTGGAACGCTATTTTACCCCGGAAACTGAAATCATTGTTACCATGAGCGTAGAAAAAGAACGCCAGAAGATTGAGGTTACCATACCAGTAAAAGGAAATATTATTCGATCAGAACAGGTCAGCAACGACATGTACGTATCCATAGACCTGGTGGAAGAAGTGATAGAACGGCAGCTTCGAAAATATAAGAACAGAATCGTGGACAAGCAGCAGGAAGGCGGCAATTTCAAAAAAGAATTTATTGAAAAAGAAACGGAACCGATGGAAGAAGTGAGAATCGTCCGCACGAAGCATTTTGGCATCAAGCCAATGTATCCGGAAGATGCCTGTATCCAGATGGAGCTTCTCGGGCACAGCTTCTATGTCTTCTGCAACGCTGAGACCGAAGAAGTAAATGTAGTCTACAAACGAAAAGGCAATACCTACGGTCTGATTGAACCGGAATATTAGAACACAGAAAATGTTCCGGAATTTAAATGAAATTTGAATAAAACAAAATAAACAGCCGGATAAGAGGGGCCCTGACTGCCGTGCACATCAATCGGATGCAGCATGGCGGCCGGGGTCTCTTTTGGATGGATCGGGAGAAGAAACGCCTGCCGGCAGTTCTTTTTACCCTGCTTTCGCGGGTAAACAGCTTCCGGCAGGAAAAAAATATATTGTCTTTGCCCGCTGAAAGTGTTACAATGGTCAAAGTTATAAGGATCAACTATAGAATTTAGGAGAAATAACATGAACTTTGTTGAAAAAGTATTTGGCACTCACAGCGAGCGGGAATTGAAGCGCATTATTCCGCTGGTGGAAAAGATAGAAAGTTTACAGCCTGCCATGCAGGCACTGACAGATGAAGAGTTGCGGGCAAAGACAGATGAATATAAGAAGAGATATGCGGATGGGGAGACACTGGATTCCCTGCTTCCGGAAGCATATGCTACCGTGCGGGAAGCCGGTAAGCGTGTGCTGAATATGGAGCATTACCGGGTACAGCTCATTGGTGGTATTATTCTCCATCAGGGACGTATCGCAGAGATGAAAACCGGTGAAGGTAAGACATTGGTTTCCACACTGCCTGCTTATCTGAATGCATTGACCGGAGAAGGGGTTCATATCGTTACGGTCAATGATTACCTGGCACACCGTGATTCGGAATGGATGGGAAAGGTACATGAATTCCTGGGCCTGACCGTAGGTGTGGTGCTGAACTCTATGGATAATGATGAGCGAAGAAAACAGTACGCATGTGATATTACCTATATTACCAACAACGAACTGGGCTTCGATTACCTGAGAGACAACATGGTGATTTATAAGGAACAACTGGTTCAGCGGGATCTGAATTATGCCATCATCGATGAGGTTGACTCCGTATTGATCGATGAAGCCAGAACACCTCTGATCATTTCAGGACAGAGCGGTAAATCCACGAAGCTGTATGAGGTCTGTGATATTCTGGCCCGTCAGATGGAGCGTGGAGAAGCCAGCGGTGAAGTGACCAAGATGACAGCCATCATGGGTGAAGAGATCACAGAATCCGGTGACTTCATTGTAAATGAAAAAGATAAAGTCGTTACTCTGACAGAAGAGGGTATCAAAAAGGTAGAGAAATTCTTCCAGATCGAGAACCTTTCCGATGCGGACAATGTTGAGATCCAGAACAATATTATACTGGCGCTGCGTGCGCACAATCTGATGTTCCGTGATCAGGATTACGTGGTGAAGGATGATCAGGTTCTCATCGTAGATGAATTTACCGGACGTATCATGCCGGGACGCCGTTATTCTGACGGTCTGCATCAGGCGATTGAAGCGAAGGAGCATGTAAAAGTCAAGAGAGAGAGCAAGACTCTGGCTACCATTACCTTCCAGAACTTTTTCAATAAATACAAGAAAAAATCCGGTATGACCGGTACCGCACTGACAGAGGAGAAGGAGTTCCGTGACATCTATGGCATGGACGTTATTGAGATCCCTACGAACCGTCCGGTACAGAGAAAAGACCTGGATGATGCGGTATATATGACGAAAAAGGAAAAATACCGCGCTGTCGTGGAAGCAGTGAAGGAAGCGAATGCAAAGGAACAGCCGGTACTGGTAGGTACGATTACCATAGAAGTATCCGAACTGATTTCCGGTATGCTGAAGAGAGAAGGAATCCAGCACAAGGTATTGAATGCGAAATTCCATGAGCTGGAGGCAGAGATCGTAGCAGAAGCAGGTATTCACGGAGCCGTGACCATCGCTACCAATATGGCTGGCCGTGGTACCGATATTAAGCTGGATGATGAATCCAAAGCAGCCGGCGGTCTGAAAATTATCGGTACAGAGCGTCATGAGTCCAGACGTATTGACAATCAGCTTCGTGGCCGTTCCGGCCGGCAGGGAGATCCGGGTGAATCCAGATTCTATATTTCTCTGGAAGATGATCTGATGCGTCTGTTTGGTTCTGATAAGATGATGGGCATATTCAAATCACTGGGTGTTCAGGAGAACGAGCAGATTGAGCATAAGATGCTTTCTTCAGCGATTGAGAAGGCTCAGAAGAAGATCGAGAGCAATAACTTTGGTATTCGTAAGAACCTGCTGGAATATGATCAGGTAAACAACGAACAGCGTGAGATCATCTATGCGGAACGCCGCAAGGTGCTGGATGGAGATAACATGCGTGATTCCATCTTCAAGATGATCACAGACACGGTGGACAGCACGGTGGATCTGTGTATTGCAGATGATCAGGAGAGTGCAGACTGGAATTTGACCGAGTTAAACGGCCTGCTGATTCCCATCATACCTCTGAAGCATGTGACAGCAGAGGATGTTAAGAGCATGAAAAAGAATGAGCTGAAGCAGAGTCTGAAAGAGCAGGCTGTGAAAGCTTATGAATTAAAAGAAACGGAATTCCCGGAACAGGAACAGATCCGTGAACTGGAGCGGGTTATTCTGCTGAAGGTGATCGACCGTAAGTGGATGGATCACATTGATGATATGGATCAGCTGCGTCAGGGCATCGGACTGGCTGCCTATGGCCAGAAGGATCCGCTGGTAGAGTACAAGATGAGCGGATATGAGATGTTCAATTCCATGATCTCCGGCATTCAGGAAGACACCCTGAAGATGCTGTACCATGTGAAGGTGGAGCAGAAGGTAGAGCGGGAAGAGGTAGCGAAGGTTACCGGTACGAATAAAGACGAATCCGGACCTCAGGCGCCGAAGAAACGAGCTGAAGCCAAGGTTTATCCCAATGATCCGTGTCCATGCGGAAGCGGCAAGAAATACAAACAGTGCTGCGGAAGAAAAGCCTGACAGAATAAAAGCTGTTGCAAATTAAATTGCAGCAGCTTTTTTTTATTATTCTATTTCTTGCGGGAGTGTGCTATACTATAAAACAACCGGAACTTCGGTCGGCTTTCTGAGTCTTTAAGCGTAAATTTGCGTGATCTCAGACGCTGCGCAGGACATATCCGGTTTACCTAAAATATTTCAAATACCAGAAAGAGGGTGAAACTATGGTTGAACTCGACGAGTTTAAATCAATTTTGAACAGCTATACAAAACCATTAGTGGAAGTGAGGGATTCACTTTGACCTGGCTAACAAAGAGCAGCGAGTCCAGGAGATAGAACGAGAGATGGAAGCTCCGCATTTTTGGGATGATCCGGAGCGTTCCCAGGAAATGATGAAAACATTGAAGGGCCTGAAAGATGATATGGCCGCCTATCAGCAGCTAAAGGAGCAGTATGAAGAGATAGAGCTGCTGCTGGATATGGGCTATGAGGAAAATGATCCGGCGGTTATTCCGGAGATAGATGAGATCATGACTTCATTCCAGGCCACTTTTGATTCCATTCGCATTAAAACACTGCTGTCAGGAGAATATGACCGCAGCAATGCAATTGTGACCCTGCACGCCGGAGCAGGCGGAACCGAGTCCTGTGACTGGGCTTCCATGCTGTACCGGATGTACTGCAAATGGGCGGATAAAAAAGGATTTGCCGTGGAAGTGCTGGATTATCTGGATGGTGATGAGGCCGGGATCAAGTCGGTTACCTTCCAGGTGAATGGTGAAAATGCATTTGGCTATCTGAAATCAGAAAAAGGGGTGCACCGTCTGGTGCGTATTTCTCCGTTTAATGCGGCGGGCAAGCGTCAGACCTCCTTTGTAAGCTGTGATGTCATGCCGGACATTGAAGAAGATCTGGATGTGGAGGTTAAGGATGAGGATATCCGTATTGATACCTATCGTTCCAGCGGGGCGGGCGGACAGCATATCAATAAAACTTCATCCGCGATCCGAATTACCCACTTTCCGTCCGGGATTGTGGTACAGTGCCAGAATGAACGCTCCCAGCATATGAATAAGGACAAGGCGATGCAGATGCTGAAAGCGAAGCTGTATCTTCTCAAACAGCAGGAAAACCGGGAAAAGGCATCGGATATCCGCGGAGAAGTGAAAGAGATCGGATGGGGAAACCAGATCCGTTCTTACGTGTTCCAGCCTTATACGATGGTGAAGGATCACAGGACGAATGCTGAGACGGGAAATGTAGACAGCGTCATGGACGGCAATATTGATCTGTTTATGAACGCATATTTAAAATGGCTGACGGTGGGGCCGGAGGCAGAATAAAGCAGGCTGCGGGTGAGACGAAGCAGCTTGCAAAGCGATGAAACAGAGTGACTGGCCAGGTGCTGAACAGTTGCGAAGAAGAAAATAAATAAAGCTCAGCAAATAAAGCTCAGCAAATAAAGCTCAGCAAATAAAACTCAGCAAATAAAGCTCAGCAAATAAAGCTAAGTAAATAAAGCTCAGCAAATAAAGCTCAATAAATATAGCTCAGAATACAGGAAGAAGTAAGGAGGCAAGCATTATGGGAATTATCAGAGCAGCAGTGCAGACAGTAACAGGTGCCTTGGGAGACCAGTGGGAAGAAGTGATAGAGCCGGATGATATGGGCGGGGAAACCGTATTTACCAGCGGTATTCCCAAGAAAAGCGGGGGTGGAAAAGGAACGAAAAATGTAATCTCCAACGGTTCCGTGATTCATGTTTATGACAACCAGTTTATGATGCTGGTGGATGGCGGAAAGATCATCGATTATACAGCAGAACCGGGATATTATGTGGTAAACAATTCCTCCATGCCTTCCATGTTCAATGGACAACTGGAGGAGAGCCTGAAGGAAGCCTTCAACCGCTTCAAATTTGGCGGCGCCACACCCATGTCCCAGCAGGTATTTTATATAAATCTGCAGGAAATCAAGGGTATTAAATTCGGCACCAGAAATCCGATCAATTATTTTGATAATTTCTATAATGCGGAGCTTTTTTTGAGAGCTCATGGAACTTATTCCGTTAAGATCAGCAATCCTCTGCTGTTCTACAAGGAAGCGATTCCAAGAAATGCCCAACGGGTTGAGATCGATGATATCAATGAACAGTACCTGGCAGAATTTCTGGATGCTCTTCAGACCTCGATCAATCAGATGTCAGCGGACGGCACCCGGATTTCCTATGTGGCATCCAAGAGCCGTGAGCTGAGCAAATACATGGCGGATACTCTGGATGAAGACTGGAAGAAGCTGCGGGGCCTGGAAGTGCTTTCTGTGGCACTGGCCAGCATTTCCTATGATGAAGAATCCACCAAGCTGATTAACATGCGAAATCAGGGTGCTATGATGGGGGATCCCAATGTGCGGGAAGGCTTTGTACAGAGCTCCATTGCAAGGGGACTGGAAGCAGCAGGCTCCAATGCCAACGGCAGTGCTGCCGGGTTCATGGGAATGGGCTTTGGCATGCAGGCAGGCGGCAATATGATGGCGGGTGCCAGTGCCGCAAATATGCAGCAGATGCAGATGAATCAGGAGGCGGCCAAAGCAGCGGCAGCAAATGGCGCATCAAAAGCGCCTGAGACCGGCGGCTGGACCTGCGGCTGCGGAGCAGTCAATACCGGAAAATTCTGTGCAGAATGCGGAAAGGCAAAGCCGGAGGAAAAGGGCTGGACCTGTAGCTGCGGAGCAGTCAACACAGGCAAGTTCTGTGCGGAATGCGGAAAGCCGAGACCGGCGGACGAAAAATGGACCTGTAGCTGCGGAGCAGTCAACACCGGAAAATTCTGTGCGGAATGCGGAAAACCGCGCAGTTGAAAAAAGGGAGGCAACAATGGCTGCAATTACCTATAAATGTCCTAACTGCGGAGGGGAACTGACCTTTGATCCTTCTTCGCAAAAATATAAATGCGAATATTGTATGTCAAAGTTTACCCAGGAAGAGCTGGATGCCATGGCACCCAAAGAAGGGGAAGAAAGAGCGGATAATGCTGGCGGCAGCCAGACAGAATCCGCATCGGATCCTTCCGGAGCGGGTATGCCAAAAGATTCTCAGGCAGACGGAAGTGAAAGCGGCGCCGGAAAAACAGATGGTGCCGGCTCCGCCATGGTATATACCTGTCCGAGCTGCGGCGCCGAGATCGTCACAGACGAGACAACGGCGGCTACTTTCTGCTATTACTGCCACAACCCGGTGGTTCTGAGCGGAAGGCTGTCCGGAGAATATATGCCAAATAAGGTGATCCCCTTTGCAATTGATAAAAAAGAGGCCACAAAGCAGTTTATGGAATATGTGGGCCGCAAAAAATTTGTTCCAAAGGCTTTTTTCAACAAGAGTCAGATCGAAAAGCTGAGCGGAGTCTATTTCCCTTACTGGCAGTATTCCTGCCAAGTAGATGGGGAAGCGGACGGAGAAGGCACCAGAACCAGAGTATGGCGGGCCGGGGAGACTGAGTATACCGAGACCAGCATCTACCGTCTGGAACGTCGGGGCGATATCTCACTGCGCAATATGACCAAAAACGCATTGAAGAAATCAGATAAAGCGCTGGTAGAAGGGGTACAGCCGTATCGTATTGACGAAGCAAAGGAGTTCTCCATGGGATATCTGTCCGGATTCCAGGCAGAAAAACGGGATATGGAAAAGAGTGAATTTGAAGTGCAGATGCACCAGGATGCGGAAGAATACTCCAAACGCCTTTTGCGGGATACCATGGAAGGCTATTCCACCGTTACCGTGCAGAGCAGTCACGTGGAATTCAGGAAAGAAGAGTGGAAATATCTGCTTCTTCCTGTCTGGGTGCTGACTTATTCCGGCCGGAATGACAAGGTATATTATTATGCCCTGAACGGACAGAATGGAAATGTATGTGGAAAACTTCCGGTGGACTACGGAAAGCTGGGGATAGTTTCTGGCATCACAGCGGCTGTCGTATTTGTCATTGGGCTGATCGGAGGGTATCTGTTATGAAAAAAAACGGAAAAGCGGTGTTTCTGAGCACGTGTGTGCTGACATTGCTTCTGTCTCTGACGGCATTTGCAGCAGGCACAGCCCTGGTGGATGATAAAGCCCGGCTTCTGAGTGCGGAAGAGATTGCCAGTCTCACAGATCAGGCCACCGAGATCGCCGAGAGCAGCAACTGGGATATTATGCTGGTAACGGCAGACGATGCAGAAGGAAAAACCAGCGAGGAATATGGGGAAGATTATTATATGGAAAATAAGACCACGCTGGACGGCGTGATCTATCTGATCGATATGGATAATCGCAATTTGAAGATAGCGACCTCCGGTGATGCGCTCTATTATCTCACCGATGACCGGATCGAGACGATGCTGGATCATGCGGAAGGATATGCCGGTGATGGGGAATATTATAATTGCCTTGCCTCTTTTTTGAATGATACTGTGGACTACATAGAAGCGGGAATTCCGGAAGACCAGTATATGATAGACTCTAAGACCGGAGAAATAGTACGCTATCAGAAGCCAAAGAGCATTACTGTGCCGGAGGTGCTGATCGCGCTTCTCATTGCGGCGGCAGCCGGAGCGGCTGTCTTTGCTGGCGTAGCTGGAAAATATACTATGAAATGGGGCAATTATTCCTATGATGTACGGGAAAACTCCAGCCTGAAGCTGCGCAGAAAAGAAGATTTCTTTGTAAACAGGATAGTGACACAGCGCCGCATTCCAAAGGATCCCCCGCCTTCCTCCGGAGGAAGTTCCACCACAACCCATACGGGTTCCGGAGGAAATACCTTCGGCGGCGGTGAGCGCGGCTTTTGAGAGCGGGAAATGAAATTGACATAACTAAAATTAAGAGTTTTTGAAAGAATTGGCCGTTGCACGAAACCAAAAGGCGGTCTCGTCATTTATGTACTGCTGTGATTGTACTGGCATCTTCC
The DNA here is from genome assembly GCA_028689585.1 of Lachnospiraceae bacterium. Lineage (GTDB taxonomy): Bacteria > Bacillota > Clostridia > Lachnospirales > Lachnospiraceae > Merdiplasma. The sequence continues at coordinate 80,001 of JAQVCW010000018.1, forward strand.
ATTACCGGATGTAAAATCCATCCATGGAAGGCAGACAATATGGTAGATCAGGAGTGAGGAGAGCGGTTTTGCTTAGTTCAACGGCCTTTTTGCATTATTTCGCGGTGTCAGGCTGTTCACATCTTAGTGAGGGAGTGCTCTCCGCCTCGATAGGCGGATATCAATCCCCCACCCCGCAGCAGGAACACCGAGGTGTTTCTGAACAAGAAAAAGAACTTGCGTGTCTGCAGAAAATATGTTACTATCTTCAACGTGATTACAAATGTGTTTCTGACAAAAACAATTCATCAGAAGGAGATGCATCCGCAGCAAAGACACTGCCCGTGCAAAAAGAAAGGATAAATACCATGTCAGATAAATCGCAGTATTTTGTGGTAAAACAAAAAGCAGTACCGGAGGTGCTTTTGAAGGTAGTAGAAGCAAAACGTCTGCTGGATACCAAGAAAGCAGAGACCGTGCAGGAAGCTACGGATCGGGTGGGCATCAGCAGAAGTTCCTTTTACAAATATAAGGATGACATTTTTCCGTTCCATGAAAATGCCAGAGGGAAAACCATCACCTTTGTACTGCAGATGCATGATGAACCGGGGCTGCTTTCTGATGTGCTGAAGGTGGTGGCGGAGCATAACGCCAACATCCTGACCATACACCAGAGTATCCCAATCAACGGAATTGCATCCACCACAATCAGTGTGGATATTTTGCCGAGCACCGGCGATGTGTCCGAGATGATCGAAATTATAGAAAATAAGGAAGGCGTTCAGCATTTGAAGATACTGGGCGGAGAGTGAGAACAGATGATACAGATTGCAGTCTTAGGATACGGCACGGTTGGATCCGGAGTAGTGGAGGTAATCGATACCAACCATGACAGCATCGCTCAAAAGGCAGGCGATGAGATAAATATTAAATATGTACTGGATTTAAGGGATTTCCCGGGAGATGCCATTCAGGAGAAAATTGTTCATGATTTTGATGTGATCTTAAATGATCCGGAAATCCGCATTGTAGTAGAAGTAATGGGGGGAGTGGAACCGGCTTACACCTTTTCGAAAAAAGCGCTGCTGGCGGGGAAGAGCGTATGTACCTCGAACAAAGAACTGGTAGCCAGACACGGTGCAGAACTGATGGAGATTGCCAGGGAAAGAGAGATCAACTACCTGTTTGAAGCTAGCTGCGGCGGTGGGATTCCAATCATCCGCCCGCTGAATTCATCTCTGACTGCGGATCAGATTGATGAAATTACCGGTATTTTGAACGGTACCACGAACTATATTCTGACAAAAATGATGCAGGAGGGGCTTGATTTTGAGGAAGTCCTGAAGGACGCTCAGGAGAAGGGCTATGCGGAGCGCAATCCGGAGGCGGATGTGGAAGGCTATGATGCCTGCAGAAAAATCGCTATTCTTTCTTCACTGGCATATGGACGGCAGGTTGATTTTGAGGATATCTATACGGAGGGAATTACGAAAATCACTGCTGAGGATATGAAATATGCAAAGGTTATGAATAAAACCATCAAGCTGCTGGCACTCAGCAAAAATAAGGACGGCAAGTACTATGCGATGGTAGCGCCTCATCTGCTGGGACAGTCGGATCCGCTGTATCCGGTCAATGGTGTATTTAATGCGATCTTCCTTCATGGAAATATGCTGGGAGATGCCATGTTCTATGGAAGCGGTGCCGGAAAACTGCCGACCGCCAGTGCAGTGGCCGGTGATGTGGTTGATGCTGCCAGACATTTGAAACGGAGCATTATGGCATTCTGGAGCAGAGAAAAACTGGAACTGACGGATATTGGCAGTGCAGAACGCAGATTCTTCATCCGCATTCAGGGAATCCTGGAAAAAGAATTGGAGAAAGTTCAAAAAGCCTTTGGACCGGTAGAAGTGCTTCAGGTACCGGAGCTGAATCAGGAATTTGGCTGTATTACCCGTGCTATGACAGAGGCAGAATATAAAACAAAAGCAGCAGATTTTGAAAACCTGTTAAGCATGATTCGGGTACGCTGATGTGCTGACAGGCTGCAGTGGTACACAAAGGAGAATAGTATGAAATACATCGTAGTGTTAGGTGACGGAATGGCGGACGAACCAATTGAAAGCCTTGGAGATAAAACTCCGCTGGAATATGCCAAAACTCCGGTCATGGATGCTCTGGCAAAGCAGTCGGAAATCGGACTGCTCCATACCATACCGGATGGCATGAAGCCGGGCAGTGATACCGCTAATCTTTCCGTAATGGGATATGATCCTAAAATTTATTACACAGGAAGATCCCCGCTGGAGGCGCTGAGTATTGGAGTCCCCATGGAAACGGAGGATGTGGCGCTGCGCTGCAATCTGGTGACGCTTTCGGAAGAAGAACCGTATGAGCAGAAGAAAATCCTGGATCACAGTTCGGGAGAGATCGGCACAGAGGATGCGGCCGTTTTGGTGGATGCGCTGAAAAAAGAACTGGAAAGTGATGTTTATCAACTGTATCTGGGAACCAGTTATCGTCACTGCCTGATCTGGAAGCATGGAAGCGTATTGCCTCTGGCAGCGCCCCATGACCATCTGACTGAGGTGATTGGGCCGTACCTGCCCGGCGATGAGGCTCTTTTGAAAATGCAGAAAAGAAGCTATGATATTCTGGCAAATCATCCGATCAATCGGGAACGGAAGAAAAAAGGCCTGAATCCGGCCAATAGCTGTTGGTTCTGGGGCGCCGGAACCAAACCGGCCCTGACTTCCTTCGAATATAATTATCATAAAAAAGGTGTGATGATTTCTGCGGTAGACCTGCTGAAAGGAATTGCGGTGGGCGCCGGCATGAAGAACATTATTGTGGAAGGCGCCAACGGCGGCCTGAACACGAATTACGAAGGCAAGGCACAGGCAGCAGTGGATGCACTTTTAAAGGATCAGTATGATTTTGCCTATATTCATGTGGAGGCTCCGGATGAGATGGGACACCAGGGCAGTGTGGAGCGAAAAGTGAAATCCATTGAAAATCTGGATGGCAGAGTGATTGGCATTGTAAAGGAACAGATGGACCGCTCCGGTGAGGAATATCGTCTGCTGGTGCTTCCGGATCATCCGACTCCCATAAGAGTGCGGACGCATACATCGGATCCGGTTCCCTACCTTTTATATGACAGCAGAAAACCGCAGAACCAGGGCTGGAACTACAATGAAAAAGAAGCAAAGAAGAGCGGAAATTATATTGCAGAAGGACATTGTATGATGGGATATCTGCTGGAAAAATAACCGGATATCAACATAAAACGGGAGGCTGCCGCACGAAGAGGCCGGGGGCATCTCCTCAATCCAAATGTACTGCAATGGATGAGGAGATGCCCCCGGATACTTTGTGCGGCAGTCTCCCATTTTATTTATGTCAGCAAAGCGGACGGGCCGCCTGCGGCGAGTATGGTGAAATGTACACAAAAAGCCCTTACTGGTTATCGTTCTCCAGCAGATTCTGGTAGAAATAAGCATTCGTTACGCTGACGTAAGGGATGATCCACAGCAGTCCGATTCCAAGAGACAGGACAGCCAGCAGCCCCATGCCAAGGAAGCTGAGCTGCAGCCTGAAATAGCGGAAACGGTTTCCATACATCAGCCGGCGGCTTTCCCGAAGCAGGGTAAGGGCAGGCTTTTCGGGATCATCGACGTACAGATAGAAAGCCGGAACGTAATTCAGCAGGATGGAAACAGCCAGCACTGTGCACAATAAGGCCGCCAGAAACAGGAAAAACGGATTTCCCAGGAAGGACGTATGCAGACCGGCAGGGAATGCAAAAAAGAAAAACAAAATAAAAAATGGAATCATACAGACGGTACTGATTAGAAATAACAGTATCGAAAGAATGATGATCCGGTCCGGATGATGGGAAAATGCATAAAAAATGTCGCTCAGCCGGCAGTTTCTTTTTCTGGATATGTTCAGATACAGATAAAGGGAACCGGTGGAGAGGATCATGATGAGCAGCAGGGTGATGACAGCACAGAGGTGGGAAATAAAGGATGCCAGAATGCTGTGTCCGGAAGGCTGCGCATAAGCTGCCAGGACGCTGATACCATAAGAGATCAGGTTGGAAAGCAGCAGTGCTCCGATTACAAAAAGATATTTCCCCAGCAATATGTCTCTTGCCCGGCTTTTTAATTCTCTGGATGTGTATCTCATATGCTCTCGCCTCCTGACTGAAGAAACTGCTGGTCTATGTAATTCCCCGGCTCGGTCGGATCCGAAAAAAGAAACGTGTCATCCATGCCTTCTGAATATTCCGGAAAATAATAGTCAATTATGTCTTCCATCTGCGCTTTTAATTCCGGACTGTGATAGACGGTAAAAACAGCATATACCGTGACCATGCCGGATAAAAGAATGCCGCCGACGGACAGGACAATGGTAAGAACTCCTTTTCCGCTTAAAGCTTGTCTGCCCCGGGACAGCAGTGCCAGGATGATTGCGATCACTGCCAGGGGAATAGACAGGTAGCAGAAGAAAAATAAAATAATTGCGATAATGCTGCAGGCGAATGCTGCGTTTACCATACGCCTTGAGAGCAGCCCCAAATCGGGTTCCGGCCTTGTCTGACTGCTGCCATCGGATGCATTCGAATCAGAATTATAATTGTAGTCCATAATGTGCCTCCTTTGTAATATACCTGCCTATCATAGCATAGCAAAAATGGAAAAACAAGAAAATCCTTGTGAAAGAAAGGATTATCCAGTATACTGTTTGTTGCGTGTAAACAGTAATTTCGGTTTGCCGTTTAGAGAAAAGAAACAGGAGATTAAAAAGATGGATATTTTAAAAACACTGGCTCAGGAACTGGAAGTAAAACACTGGCAGGTCGAAGCTGCGGTGAAGCTGATTGATGATGGAAATACGATTCCCTTCATTTCCCGTTATCGAAAAGAAGCCACCGGTTCGCTGAATGATGAAGTGCTGAGAAAATTATATGAGCGGCTGAATTATCTGAGAAATCTGGAAGAAAAGAAAAGCCAGGTAATTGCTACGATAGAAGAACAGGGAAAAATGACACCGGAGCTGCGTGCTCAGATTGGGAATGCCGGGACACTGGTCGCAGTGGAGGATTTATACCGCCCTTATCGTCCGAAGCGCAGAACCAGAGCGACGATAGCAAAGGAAAAAGGACTGGAGCCTCTGGCAAATATTATTCTGCTGCAGATGACGAAGAAAAGTCTGGAAGAGGAAGCGGCAGCGTTTGTATCGGAAGAAAAGGGCGTAGAGAGCGTGAAGGATGCTCTGGATGGGGCGAAGGATATTCTGGCGGAGATGGTTTCCGATGAAGCGGATTATCGAACCCGAATCCGTAAGATGACCGTTCAGGAGGGACGTCTGGTTTCCGAAGCGAAGGATGAAAAAGCAGAATCGGTATATGAGATGTACTATCATTACGAAGAACTGGTGACGAAGACGGCAGGGCACAGAATTCTGGCACTGAACCGCGGGGAAAAGGAAAAATTTCTGACTGTGAAGCTGGAAGCGCCGGAGGAGAAGATCCTGGAATACCTGGAGCGTCAGCTGATCACAAAAGACAACCCGAATACCACGGCGGTTTTAAGGGAAGTGGCAGCAGACAGCTACAAGAGGCTGATCGCACCGGCAATTGAGAGAGAAATCCGCAGTGATCTGACGGAAAAAGCGGAAGACGGGGCCATTGCCGTGTTCGGAAAAAACTTGGAGCAGCTTCTGATGCAGCCTCCCATTGCCAATCAGGTAGTGCTGGGCTGGGATCCGGCTTTTCGGACGGGATGCAAGCTGGCAGTGGTGGATGCCACCGGTAAAGTGCTGGATACAACAGTCATTTATCCCACAGCTCCCACCACACCTGCGAAGATTGCAGCGGCAAAAGAAACCTTAAAGAAAATGATTTCAAAATATCATGTTACCTTATTCTCGGTAGGAAATGGAACCGCATCCAGAGAATCAGAACAGATTATCGTGGATCTTTTCAAGGAAATACCGGAAAAGGTTCAGTATGTGATCGTAAATGAAGCGGGAGCCTCCGTATATTCCGCCAGCAAGCTGGCGACCGAGGAGTTTCCTAATTTTGATGTGGGCCAGCGAAGTGCAGCCTCCATTGCCAGAAGAATCCAGGATCCCCTGGCAGAGCTGGTAAAGATAGATCCAAAATCCATCGGAGTGGGCCAGTACCAGCATGATATGAATCAGAAAAAGCTGGGAGAAGCGCTGAGCGGTGTGGTAGAAGACAGCGTGAATAAAGTAGGGGTTGATTTGAATACCGCTTCTGTTTCTCTGATGGAATATGTTTCCGGCATTTCAAAGGCAATTGCAAAAAATATTGTGACTTACCGGGAAGAAAACGGAAAATTCCAGGATCGCAGACAGCTTTTGAAGGTGGCGAAGCTGGGGCCGAAGGCATATGAACAGTGTGCAGGCTTTCTGCGGATCCAGGGCGGCAAGAATCCACTGGATGCGTCCAGTGTCCATCCGGAAAGCTATGATGCGGCAGAAAAGCTGCTTGCAAGGCTTGGCTACACCCTTCAGGATGTGACCGCAGGCAATTTGAAAGGAATTTCAAAAAAACTTGGGGATGGAAAAAAACTGGCTGCGGAACTGGGCGTTGGAGAAATTACCCTTCAGGATATTGTGAAGGAGCTGGAAAAGCCCGGACGGGATCCCAGAGAGGAAATGCCGAAACCGGTGCTGCGCAGCGATGTGCTGGATATGAAGGATCTGACTCCGGGGATGGTGCTCAAGGGAACGGTCCGAAATGTAATTGATTTTGGAGCCTTTGTAGATATCGGAGTTCACCAGGATGGCCTGGTTCATATCTCCCAGTTATCAAATAAAAAATTTGTGAAGCATCCGCTGGAAGTAGTCAGTGTCGGAGACATTGTGGAAGTAAAGGTTCTGAGCGTGGATCTGGCGAAAAAGAGGATTGCACTTACAATGAAGCTGTAAGATATGAAATGAGGTGTATTATGAGCAAAGTATTGAATGTGAAAAAAGAAACGGAAAATACACATCTGAATTTTTACGCAATGGAAGCAGAAGACCGGAAGGGACAGACCTTTCCCTATTATATGGCCTCCAGGGCAAAAAAAATGGAAGATCTGAAAATGAATACCAGAAACCAGCAGCCCGACGGGGTGGCGGTTTACAGTCTGTATGGGGAAAAGAAGGACCGTGTGGTTCTGGTCCGGCAGTACCGCTATACCCTGAATGATTTTATTTACGAATTTCCGGCCGGACTGGTGGAACCGGGGGAGGACTATCACCAGGCTGCCATCCGGGAAATGCAGGAGGAGACCGGGCTGAAGCTGCAGGTTCGTCCGGCGGATAAGATGTATGAAAGGGCCTATTATACCACCATCGGGATGACGGATGAGTGCTGTGCTCTTGTATTTGGACAGACGATGGGAACGGTCAGCCGAAAAGGTCTGGAAGATACAGAAGAGCTGGAAGTGGTTCTGGCGGACCGGGAAGAGGTGCGGCGGATTCTGAAAGAAGAAAGGGCAGCGGTAATGTGCGCATATATGCTGATGCATTTTTTGCATGACACAGAAGATCCTTTTGATTTTTTGAAAGGATAGGTTGCATTTAGAAAGCAGGCGGATTATGATAATAGAGAGCAGCTCAGAAAAGGAAACCTATGAACTGGGAGCGCAGATCGGCCGGAATGCAGAACCGGGCCAGATATATACGCTGGTCGGTGATCTGGGAGTGGGCAAAACGGTTTTTACCCAGGGGCTGGCAGCGGGACTGGAAATACTGGATGCAGTCAGCAGTCCTACGTTTACCATTGTTCAGATCTACGAAGAAGGACGGCTTCCTTTGTACCATTTTGATGTGTATCGAATCGGTGATGCAGAGGAGATGGATGAGATTGGATACGAAGATTATTTTTACGGAGAAGGGGTTTGCCTGATTGAATGGGCAAATCTGATCGAAGAGATTCTTCCGGAGCATTATACGGAAATCAGAATAGAAAAGAATCTGGAAAAAGGATTTGATTATCGCGTGATCACGATAACGGAAAAGTAGTTACGATAGCCCATTTGCCGAAGGCAAATTTAAAATGGGCTGATGTTCCATGGAGGGATAGAACATGAAAATACTCGCACTGGACAGCTCAGGAATGACAGCATCCGTTGCGGTGGCAGAAGATGAGAAGCTGCTGGCGGAATATTCCGTCAACTACAAAAAGACGCACTCTCAGACTCTGCTTCCCATGCTGAAGGAAATAGCGGATATGATTGAGCTTGATTTAAATACCGTGGATGCGATTGCAGTGGCGGGGGGACCAGGTTCCTTTACCGGCCTGCGGATTGGTTCCGCTACGGCGAAGGGACTGGGGCTGGCCCTGAAAAAGCCGCTGGTGCATGTCCCGACACTGGAGGGGATGGCCTGTAACCTGTTTGGGACGGATCGGCTGATCTGCCCAATGATGGATGCGAGGAGAGACCAGGTCTATACCGGCATTTATGAATATCAGGATGGAACATTAGCGGTGCTGGAGGATCAGATGGCAGTATCGGTAGAAGAGATCGCCGAAAAGTTAAATCGATATGGCAGGGCTGTGATCCTGCTGGGAGATGGAGCAGCGGCCTATCAGGAAACGCTGGCGAAGCTGCTGAATGTTTCATGGAAGATGGCACCGGCGAATCTGAACCGCCAGCATGGGGCAGCAGTGGCGGTGCGGGCCATGGATTATATCCGGATGGGAAAAACTGAGACGGCCATGGAACACCAGCCGGATTATCTGAGAGTATCCCAGGCGGAACGGGAACGCAGCGAGAGGTTTGGAAAGCAGAAAGAGCAGCAGAATGATATCCGGTGATGTGATAGAATATCGTAAAATGTCTCCGGATGATCTGAAACAGGTGTCGGAGATTGAAAAACGTATTTTCAGTGAGCCCTGGAGTCAGGCTGGATTTGCGGCCTCATTGAACTCTAAGGACACAGTCTATGTTTCAGCGGTAAAAAATGGAAGGGTAGTTGGATACTGCGGTCTGCTTCAGTCACTGGAGGAAGCGGATATTACAAATGTGGCGGTGGAAGAGACGAGCAGGGGACAGGGGATAGGCCAGGCTATGCTGACCAGTCTGATGGAATTTGGCAAAGAGCGGGGGATTTCCCGATTTACGCTGGAGGTGCGAAAGAGCAATCAGGCGGCTATCCATTTATATGAAAAACTGGGATTCGAAAGTGCCGGTATACGAAAACGCTTCTATCAGAAGCCGGAAGAAGATGCGGTGATCATGTGGACCCGATAAAAGACTGAAGTAAGGTTGTGCAATCATGTATGGAATATGACAGACATTTCCACTGTGCAGATGGCTTTTTTTCCGATATAATGACCGGGAAAAGACAGTGATGCAAAAGACGGGGAGGAAATGACGATGAAAAAATACAGTTTGTTTTGCAATATGTGCGGCAGAGAAATCAAAACGGAAAAGGGAGTAGTACAGGAAGGGGTTCTCTCAGTAGAGCAGAACTGGGGCTACTTTTCCGAAAAGGATGGAGAGCAGCACTCGTTTGATTTGTGTGAATGCTGTTATGATCGATTGGTGCGGCAGTTTAAGCTTCCGATAACAGTAAAAAGGCAAACGGAGCTGCTGTAATCTGCAAAAAGCAGTGTTAATGAAATTAGGAAAGCTGAGAGGAACGTCAAATCGCGTTTGGCTTTACGATAAAGATTGCGTCATCGGCCCATTTGTCGAAGACAAATTTAGGATGGGCTGATGGGAAAAGGAAGATAAAATGCTGGATATATGTTTACTGGGAAGCGGCGGGATGATGCCTCTTCCCTATCGGTGGCTTACATCACTGATGGTCCGCTGCAATGGAAGCAGTCTGCTGATCGACTGTGGGGAAGGAACACAGATTGCGCTGAAGGAAAAGGGCTGGAGCTTTAAACCTATCGACGTAATGTGTTTTACCCACTATCATGGGGATCACATCAGCGGGCTTCCGGGACTGCTGCTGACCATGGGAAACGCGGACAGAAGAGAGCCGCTGACGCTGATTGGACCCAAAGGGCTGGAGCGTGTGGTGAACGCGCTTCGGGTGATCGCTCCGGAGCTGCCCTTCGAGTTGAAATTTCTGGAAATACAGGGTGTGGAGCAGGAATTTCTGCTGAATGGCTATCGGCTGAAAGCATTCCGGGTGAACCATAATGTATTGTGCTATGGTTATACGCTGGAGTTGGACCGCGCCGGACGTTTTGATGCGGATCGTGCAAAGGAACAGGGAATTCCGATGAGATTCTGGAGCCGTTTGCAGAAAGGCGAAAACCAGGAAGATAATGGAGTCATTTATACTCCGGAAATGGTGCTGGGACCGCCCCGAAAGGGCTTAAAGGTTACTTATACTACAGATACGAGACCGACAGATTCGATTGTGGAAAATGCAAGGGAATCGGATCTTTTTATCTGCGAGGGGATGTATGGGGAGCCGGAAAAACAGGCAAAAGCGGTGGAATACAAACATATGACCTTCAAAGAAGCCGCACAGATGGCAAAACGGGCCAGGGTAAAAGAATTGTGGCTGACTCACTACAGTCCGTCCCTTGTGAAACCGGAAGAATATATGGATCAGGTGACGGAGATTTTTCCAAATGCAAAGCCGGGAAAGGACCGGAAATCCATTGAGCTGGATTTTCAGCAGGACAGTGCTGACTAAAACAGGAAAACTGGGATGGCCTCCCGGGGGCGCCCATTTCATGACAGGCAGTAAGGAGATAGAACACATGGAAAATCAGATAAAAGAACAAAAAAAGGATCTCTTAATTCTTGCAATTGAGAGCTCCTGTGATGAAACAGCAGCATCCGTGGTGAAAAACGGGCGAGAGGTTCTTTCCAATATTATCTCATCCCAGATTGCGCTTCATACCCTGTATGGAGGCGTAGTGCCGGAGATTGCATCCAGAAAACACATTGAAAAGATAAACCAGGTGATTGAGGAAGCGCTGAAAGAAGCAGACGTTACGCTGGATGAGATTGATGCCATTGGTGTTACCTACGGTCCGGGACTGGTGGGCGCTCTTTTGGTGGGCGTGGCCGAAGCTAAGGCAATCAGCTTTGCCAGAAATATTCCGTTGGTGGGCGTGCATCACATCGAAGGTCATATTTCGGCGAATTTTATCGAAAATAAAATGCTGGAACCGCCGTTTGCCTGCCTGGTAGTCTCCGGAGGGCACACTCATCTGGTGGCGGTAAAAGACTATGGAGAATATGAGATCCTGGGACGAACCAGGGACGATGCGGCGGGAGAAGCTTTTGACAAGGTGGCCCGTGCCATAGGCCTGGGCTATCCGGGAGGCCCTAAAATTGATAAAATCTCAAAAGAAGGAAATCCGGATGCAATTGTATTTCCAAGGGCAAAAGTGGCTGAGGCTCAGTATGATTTCAGCTTCAGCGGATTGAAATCAGCAGTATTGAACTATATTAACGGCTGTCAGATGAAGGGTGAAAAGATCATAACGGCAGATGTGGCCGCATCTTTTCAGAAGGCGGTAGTGGATGTGCTGGTAGAGCATGCGATGAGGGCTGCAAAGGAATTTGGATTTCAAAAGCTGGCGATTGCTGGCGGGGTGGCATCGAATTCCTCCCTGCGCCAGGCGATGGAAGAAGCGTGCCGGGAGAATAAAATAGAATTTTATCATCCGTCACCAATCCTGTGTACCGATAATGCAGCCATGATCGGGGCGGCAGCATATTATGAATTCTTAAAAGGGACAAGATCCGGATTGAATCTGAATGCGGTGCCGAATCTGAAGCTGGGAGAACGGTAACGAAGAAACTCAAGAAGTTCAAGAAGTTCAAGAAACTCAAGAAGTTCAAGAAACTCAAGAAGTTCAAGAAACTCAAGAGGTTCAAGAAGCTCAAGAAGTTCAAGAAGCTCAAGAAGTTCAAGAAACTCAAGAAGCTCAAAAAACTCAAGAAGCGAGGGGTACTATGAAAAAAGAAGATAATGTGGCGATTGTCCTGGCGGCCGGACGGGGCAGCCGGATGAAGAGTGATGTGCAGAAGCAGTATCTGCAGATTCTGGGAAAGCCGATTCTATATTATTCGCTGAAAGAGTTTCAGAACTATGATGCGATTTCACGTATTATTTTGGTGACGGGAGAAAATGAAATAGAATACTGCCGGGAAGAAATTGTGAAAGCGTATCGTCTGGATAAAGCAGAACAGGTGATAGCTGGCGGAAAAGAACGGTATCATTCTGTTTATGAGGGCTTAAAAGCGGCGGCTGGAAGTGACCACGTTTTCATTCACGATGGAGCAAGGCCATTCCTGGATGGCAGTATTCTGACCAGATGCCTGGAAGCGGTCAGGCTCTACCATGCATGTGTGGCCGGAATGCCGGTGAAGGATACCATTAAAATCAGCGATGAAAATATGTTTGCGGCCAGAACACCGGATCGGCGAAGCCTTTGGATGGTGCAGACTCCCCAGACATTTGACTATGAACTGGTAAAGGGGTGTTACGATAAGCTGATGCGAGAATCCGACTGCAGTGTGACTGACGATGCCATGGCAGTAGAAAAGTATGGAAATTGTCAGGTGAAGCTGGTGGAAGGATCTTATCGCAATATAAAGATAACAACGCCTGAAGACATGGCCATAGCAGAGGCTTTTTTGAAAAAGCGGTAAAAATGGAAGAGACAGCGGAAGCGTTTCGGAAAGTTAAAAAGAGTTTAAAACAGTTTAAAACAGGGCAGAGCGAAAAAGATTTTAAATATTTGCTACAGTTCAGCCTTGAAATGAGGACGCTTTCCGGGCGGCTGCCCCAGGTATGCCGCATGAGCTGTTTCGAAAGCCAAGAGCATCTAAGGCTTCCGCAAGGTGTTCCAAAAGCAGGAATTGGGAGCCATAACTCACCTTCGGTTCAAACAAATGACTCCCAATTCCTATGGAACATCTTGTGGAACCCAAGATGCTACCTTCGTCTCTGCGAGACTCCGTGTTCTCGATTGCTTTGCAATCGGAACATATTTTAGGCTTTCTGCAAATGCACATGGGGCATACCTGGGGCAGCCGCCCGGAAGCTGTGTGTCAAGTAAAAGGTTGGTCTGTAATAAATATTTCAAAAAGTATTTCAAAAAGTTTGAAAAAACCGGTTGACATATTTGAAAGTTAATGGTATCATTTTTCTTGCGCTGAATTGGAGAGGTATCGAAGTGGTCATAACGAGGCGGTCTTGAAAACCGTTTGTCCGCAAGGGCGCGTGGGTTCGAATCCCACCCTCTCCGTTGCTGAAATTTCAGCATAATTGAATAAGACAAATTATTCGGGCATGGAGAAGTACCCAAGCTGGCCGAAGGGACACCCCTGGAAAGGGTGCAGGTCGTTAATAGCGGCGCGAGGGTTCAAATCCCTCCTTCTCCGTCAATTAAGACGAAAAAATAGCTAAAAAAAGTTATTGACAAAAGGTTTTAATTGTGATAATATCTAAAAGCTGATGGAAATCAGCGAGAGTACATTGATAACTGAACAGTGAAACAACCTTGAAAAATTCTAAACAAGTTTTAATTTTTAAGGACAGTGACTTTCAGTCACAGCCGCTTTTGAAGCGGATATGCACAGAACTTCGTTCTGCTGTGAAAAGACTGAAAAGCACAACCTAACAACAGTAAAAAGGGAAATAGATAGCCAAGCAGTTATCTTGACCAAAAATCAAACATTTTATCAGAGAGTTTGATCCTGGCTCAGGATGAACGCTGGCGGCGTGCTTAACACATGCAAGTCGAACGAGGTATTTTAAACGAAGTTTTCGGATGGAATT
>JAQVCW010000043.1:0-5874 GCA_028689585.1 Lachnospiraceae bacterium
GGTTCACAGCAGACTCAAACACTTGCTGTTTGAGTCGTAAGAAAGTGATGCAGGAGTGAGCAGGCTCCAATTTGCGCAGCAAATTTCGGAATGAGCCTGCGAAGGTTACTATTTACAGCCATGGGTACGTATAAATTGTGTTGAACATAAATTGGCTGTGAATAGTAACTCGCTATGCAGTTTCCCAGTTCTCAGACTCTTTTATGCCTCCGGTGATCGGGGCGTTATGATAATATTTTCTCCGGTCACTTCTGTTTTCCGTTTTACAATATCCTCGATCTGCGCCCGCTGAGCTTCATCCAGCTCTGCCAGATTCACCACCACATCTGCCGTGCCTTCTGTCAGGCTGACCACGGAATCCGTATATCCTTTCGCTTCCAGCAGCAGTTCCGCCGCTGCTTCCCGCTCTGCCGCATCTGCCAAAGCTGTCATATTTGCTGCAGCGGTCTGCTTCTGTTCTTCTGCCACATTTTCATTATTGATCACTTCCAGCAGAGTCTCTTTGTTCTTTGCCCGGATCTGTTCCCGGTTCAGTTTGGCCTGCGCAATCAGAGTGTCCCCTGCAGAGACACTGGCCAGCACCGCTTCTCCCGGAGCAGTAGTGGTTCCTGCTCCTTCCTCCGTCACATCTGCGGCTGAGACTTCTTCACTCCCTTCTCCGTCCATGCTCATAATATCCACATAAGTACCCGTATTTGCTGCTTCTGTCTCATCTTTTGCCGTCAGCAGCACGGTATCATCACTGGCCGTCATGGTATCCGCTTCTTTTTCCAGCAGTTTCCCCGAGTAATTCAGATATCCTGCTGCCGCAATCATAACCGCCAGCACCGTGATAATCACCTGATTCTTTTTGAAAATATGTTTCACTCTTATCCTCCTAATTTAGTTTCATTATTTTAATTTTATGCGCCTCTACGCCAAATAATACCATAGCGGCATCTGCAATATTCTCCGCTACCGTCAGGTTATCTCCGCCCTGTGCCGCTACCAGAACGCCTTCTATCTTCGGTGCGGTCTCTTCTATTACAAATGGTGTCTCATTTCCATCGCCGTCCCTGATATATATCGTTGTCTCTTCCGTGGTTTTTGACAATGTACTCTGATCCTCCTGCCCGGAAGCAGCCGTGTTTTCCGAAACCGAATGATCCTTTTCCACCGTTTTTCTGCCGCCAGACTTTAACGTGATCATCACCTTTACCGCTCCCACGCCCTCCACCTGTGACAGGATTTTCTGCAGCTTCCGTTCCATAAGGTCTGTCTCCCCTTCTTCATCCGTGTCATCCTGTTTTGCCGATGCCGCCGGCAGGCTGATCTGGCTCTCCTTTTTCTCCGGGAACACAATGATCAAAAGCAAAATGCCTGCCAGAATGCCGATTAAAATCTGATCTTTTTTCGGTTTTTTCCATTTACCGGATAAATTCGGTTTCTCCATATTCCGCTCCCAACGCCGTTATTTTTTGCAGCAGCTCCTTTTCATACTCCTCGTCCCCGTCTTCTGTCCACAACTGGTCCAGACCGCTTTTTTCTTCCTTCCAGGAAGCGTATTCCTGCTTCAGCCGGGCCAGTTCCAGCCGCCCCTCAAAATTCCCTCCTGCCAGTTCTCCCACCGGCCGAAGCACCACCAGAATAAAAAGCAGTCCCAGGAAAAAGCGGACATATTTTTTAAGACCGGTATCCGGAATGATCTGAAGAACTACCGTCATCAGACAGAGATAAAATATAATCTGATACAGCCATTCCCTCACTGCGTTCATCTGCTTCCTCCCTCTTATCTGCCCCGAGGCGGATGCGGTTTGACGATCCGGCTCGACTTTCCTGTCTCATCTAGCCTGATGCGCTGTGACAATCCGGCTCAGCTTTCCTGCCTCATCCGGCCTGACGCGCTGTGACAATCCGGCTCAGTTTTCCTGTCCTACCTGACGCCTCCAATCAGGGCCGCTGTCATAGCCAGGGATATCAGGAACAGAAAACCGGCCGACAGGAGTATTTTCAGCAGTAATTCTGCGCCATCCGCCACGCTGCCAATGCATTCCGCCACCCGTTTATCTGTCACCGGCTGAGCCACCGCCCCCAGCGCCTTATAGAGCAGAACTCCAAAAACCAGCTTCAGTACCGGTATCATTCCTATCAGTACCAGTGCAATTACCCCCGCTATCCCCACCGCATTTTTTAAAATCAGAGCTGTTCCAAGCATCACCTCACTCACAGATTCATATGCATTTCCTATCCCCGGTATGACCGATACCACGCGATTTAATACTGATGTTTTCATCTGGTCAACGGAAGGCGCGATCAGGCACTGGATTGCCTGCATTCCGATCAGTACCGCCGTGGCCGTCTTAATCGTCCACAGGATGACCATTTTTATCAGCTCTGCCAATTTTGAAATGTGGTCCTCCTTTGTCATCTGATTGATAAACAGTAAGATCACATAAATCTGTACAGCCGGAAGAAGGACACTGGAAAACAGCCACTGCACCCCGGTAATCGACAGCAGTGTCAATTCATAAAATCCCATGGCCGTCAAGCTGCCCGAGGTCAGAAAGATGGTCATAGCACTGGCCGGCAGCAGGGCTTTCATAAACGCCAGCACAGCCGCCATGGCTCCCTGTGCGACCTGGCTCATGCTGATAAAGACCTTCATCAAAAGAGTGACCATCAGAAGATACATCATATAATAGCTGATGCCTGCCATCTGCCGTCCGTCAAACACCTCCATAAAATTCAAAAAAACCGCTGATGCTATGATCAGTATCAGAAGATAAACTGCCGTTTTCCGATAATTATTTACTTCTTTGAACAGCACATCTGACAGCAGCTTCAGCAGATGCTCCTGATCCAGCGGAATTTCGCCCTGCATCAGACTCTTCACCGCCTGGATCAGAGAAAAATTCGTTTCCCCCAGAAGTTCATCCAGCGTATTCTCAGCTTCCTGAAGCTCCAGCTCGTCCAGAAGCAGTTTTCCCGCTTCTTCCCTGGGAATTTCTATCTTTGTTTCTGTAGAAACCTCCGTCGGGCTGCCTTCCCGCGTTGCTGTACTTTTCGCCGCCCGGCTGCCTTCCCACGTTGTTGTACTTTTCGCCATCGGGCTGCCTTCCCGGGTCGTTTCCATATCTTCCCCCGCCTGCTGCGCTTTTGCCGCAATACATCCGCCCAGGCTCAGCCATAGAAGCAGGGCAGCAGCAATCCATCTTTTCTTTTTCACCCGTCACTGTAAAAATGCATGTATCGTCTCTATCAGCGCCAAAATCACCGGCGAGCTGATTGCCAGCACAGACAGCTTTCCAAAAATTTCAATCTGCCCGGCAATGGCTGAATACCCGGCATCCTTACACAGATTGGACGAAAAATCAGCCAGATAAGTGATTCCGGTAATTTTCAGCAGAATCTCGAACCAGGCTGTTTTCAGTGTAATGTACTGTTCTATTGACTGTATCATTCCAATCACAAATTCCAGCTTGCACAATCCGAAATAGGCAATCAGGATACAGGCGCCTACACTGATCAGCGTGGAAAAAGGAGATTTCATTTCTTTCATCAGCAGGCAGCAAAGCACGCTGGAGATACCCAGACACCCGATTTTAAGCATTGTCATATAACTCACCTCTCTCCTGCTGTGTACAGGATTTCACAGCAGCTCCTATAATGCAAACAGGTTTTTTATCGTTTCAAACAACTGCTGAATATAGGGCAGGATCCAGAACAGGACCAGCAAAAGTCCCGCCAGGCTGGTCAGAAATGCCTGCTCTTCTCTTCCGCTGTGCTTCAGAACCTGGCTTAAAACTGATACCAGTATGCCTACCGCAGCAATTTTAAATATCAGATTTACGCTCATGCCTTCCCCCTTTCGCAGCCTGTTTCAAGCGAAACGTCAGCTTATCTTTACACGAGAAGAATAATCACAAATATTCCCCCCATTATCCCAAGTCTCCGATAAAGCTGCGCCTTGCTCCCGTAGGTTTCCTTCGCCTCCTTCACCGCTTCCTCCAGGCGCTGTTCAAATACGGCCA
The DNA here is from genome assembly GCA_028689585.1 of Lachnospiraceae bacterium. Classification (GTDB taxonomy): domain Bacteria; phylum Bacillota; class Clostridia; order Lachnospirales; family Lachnospiraceae; genus Merdiplasma. Next base: position 4,011 of record JAQVCW010000043.1, read on the forward strand.
TAATGCGGCTTCCATCCCCTGCATCCAGGCCGTTTAGCTGCCTTCCAAGCTGCAAAATCAGATCAATATCCCCCTCGGTCAATGCTGTGTGATCCAGGTACTGATGGCATTTTTCCTCCCAGACATAAAAAAAAGAGACACCCGGAAGTTCTTCCAGATCTTTTCCCATGCTTTCAAAAAAACCTGCAAAAGGTTCCGCCAATGTCACACCGGCATGCCTTGCAGCTTCCCCCAGCGGTTCCTTCAGATAATTCATCTCCTGATGCAGAAAAAGAAATCCCTTTTGAAATTCCCGCAGCAGTGATATCCGCATTTTCATATCATCGCTCAGAGACATTCCCATCAATCCGCCAAACAGCAGAACCAGAACAGCCCCGGCCGCTTTTAATTCAAACATAAAGCCTGGTCCCCCGTTCATCAAAAATATTCTGAATATGTCCCACCTGCTGCTCATGATCCAGTATCACATACCGTTCAAAGCTGTGGGACTGCACCATCCGGTTTAACAGCGGCTTTCGTTTCACATCCTCCATGGAACTTCCGTGAACCGTAGCCAGCAGTTTGCAGCCGCAGTGAAATACTGCTTCAATGGCCTCCACATCACGATAATCACCAATTTCGTCTACCGCAATAATATCCGGAGACATGGAACGGATCAGCATCATCATGCCCTCCGATTTCGGACAGCAGTCCAGTACATCTGTGCGGATTCCCAAATCATTTTGAGGTACTCCGTGATAAGAGCCCCCTATCTCGGAGCGTTCATCTACTACTCCCACATTCTGCCCCACGATAAATGAATTTCCATCCGAGACCATGCGTATGATATCCCTCAGCATCGTTGTCTTTCCGCACTTTGGAGGTGAAATGATCAAGGTATGGCAAAATGCTCCATTTTTAATTAAATAAGGAAATACCTGTTTGGCACACCCCCTGATTTCATGAGAAAGTCGTATATTTAAAAATGAAATATATTTTACGGAACGTATTCTATGTTCTTCCATCACTATTTTCCCCGCAATTCCTACTCTGTGTCCCCCCGGCAGTGTAATATACCCCTGTTTCAATTCTTCCTCAAACGCATAGAGGGAATAATGGGATACATAAGATACTGTCTCTATCAGATTTTCTCTGGATACAACAAATCCCTGCTTTCGCTCTTTTCCCAGCGTTCCATTTCTATACAGAAAAAATTCGTTCCCCTGATAAATGCAGACCAGTGGCTGTCCCACTCTGATACGAATTTCCTGAAGTTGTTCCTGATCCATTTTAGCCCTTATCAGTATTTCCTTAATCTCCGATGGAAAAATCTTCAGAATACTGTCTCCACAACACATGCCCTCACCTCGTTTTCTCAATATATATATGAGGATGTCCTGCTGTTTTATGCCTGTTTTCTTTTTATACCGAAACCAAATTCAAGAACACCTCGCGTTCTTGCTGCAAAACCCGTCATACTTCGCATGACGGACTCTGCGCGTCCCTGCAATCCCGCCGGGGGTTACCTCTCAATGGGGGATTGATCCCCGTCACTGAGACCGAATTGTCATCCCCCGCCCGCAGAGGCGTGGGCGCCCCCCCCACGGAGAGGTACCACAGATGCTATAGCTCAAAAAAATTACCGTTCACGGCCAATTTACAGCGGCATGCCTGCCGTAAATAGTAACCCAAAAAAGAGAAAGACATCAATTTTGTAATTGACATCTTTCTCTAAAAAACTATTTCCATTCGACTTGTATTCCTTCCTTATTCTGTTTCTCACTTTAAATTCTTAAATTCTTAAATTCTTAAATTCTTAAATTTTGTGATAAAACTTTAATATTTTGGTGGTCCGTACCTCCTTCTTTTGTTTTTAGTAGTTTCT
>JAQVCW010000043.1:5974-23869 GCA_028689585.1 Lachnospiraceae bacterium
TGTTTCTTGTTTCTTGTTTCTTGTTTCTTGTTTCTTGTTTCTTGTTTCTTGTTTCTTGTTTCTTGTTTCTTGTTTCTTGTTTCTTGTTTCTTGTTTCTTGTTTCTTGTTTCTTGTTTCTTGTTTCTTGTTTCTTTGTTCCTGTTTCTTGTTTCTTTGTTCCTGTTTCTTGTAAATTGTTGTTCCGTCCTTGTTTATATCTGTATTATATCTTCTTTGTTTGTGTTTGTCAACTATTTTTTATATTTTTTATGTCATTAACTGTTTTATGCTATTTATTTATATTATTATCTGATAACATTAAACGATTGATTTTTTCCTCTGATACTTATATAATCTTAATAAGATGTATGTGCAGACAGACAATGCGGCTGAATTTACTTTTCGGCACACTCCTGTCAGATGTATTGATAATCCAGTTAAAGTGAGGTTTTTAATATGAAAAAAAGAGTGGTAGCCGCCCTTGGGCATCAGGCCCTGGGCACTAATTTTCCAGAACAGAAAAAAGCAGTCCATGCTTCTGTCAAAATTCTTGCAGATATGGTAGAAGATGGATATCAGTTGATCATTACCCACAGCAATGCTCCCCAGGTCGGCATGATTCATACGGCCCTGAACGAATATGCAAAACATCATGAGACTTATAATGCTCCCATGTCTATCTGTTCTTCCATGAGTCAGGGCTTTATTGGCTATGACATTCAGAACATGCTTCGCTCTGAGCTGCTGAGCCGTGGTATCTACCGTACCGTCAGCACCATTATTACGCAGGTTGTCGTGGATCCTTACGATGAAGCATTCTATCATCCCATCAAAGTGATCGGACGTTACATGAATGCGGAAGAAGCCGCTGCGGAAGAGAAAAAAGGAAATTATGTAGTAGAAGAACCCGGCAAAGGTTTCCGCCGTATTGTAGCTGCCCCCAAGCCGCTGGATATCGTAGAGATTGATGCCATCAACGCCCTGGTCAATGCCGGTCAGATTGTCATTGCAGGCGGCGGCGGTGGAATTCCGGTTCTGAAGCAGGGAAGCAATCTCAAGAGCGCCAGCGCCATTATTGAAAAAGATCTGACCAGCGGGAAACTGGCAGACCTTACCGATGCTGATACTCTTCTGATTCTTACCAATGAGGAGCACGTAGCGATTCATTATCAATCTGATGATCCGCTTCCGCTTCATAATGTTTCGACTGCAGAGATCCGCAGATACATAGCAGATCACGAGTTCGGTGAAGCCGGAATGCTCCCCAAGATGGAAGCTTCCGTCAACTTTGTATCCCAGAAAGAAGGCCGCCAAGCCATTATTACCTCGATTGACCATGCCATGGAGGCACTGCACGGAAAGACCGGAACAATTATTTCCTGATGCCAAGAACAAAAGTGTGCTTCGCACACCCCGCGAGCCAGTTTCTTTAGCAGCACACTTTTGTTCCGCGCGCGCAGCTGCGCATCCGTATGCCGAAGGCTGTTCTCGTATAGGAGCACTTTCCTATACGAGAAACAAGGGGTACGCCATATTTGATCTGACTTTCGTCTGATCACCTACGGCATACCCCTGTTTTGTTACTTGTCACCAACCGGAGGTGGATGACCTGCGTGCGCCTCAGCGCACTTCCTATTTACACTTGTCTCCAACCGAAGGTGGATGACCTGCGTGCGCCTCAGCGCACTTCCTATTTCTACTTGTCTCCAACCGAAGGTGGATGACAGGGCGCATAAAGCGTCCTATTTTTTTCTGCTTTCGATCCGCTTTTTCACCGTATCCACCAGAAGTTCCGAACGTCTGCGCACACCGATCACTCTGAATATCTGAAATCGGATCAGATCCAGCAGACTGCACACCACATAGATCGCTGCCGCGCTCAGCAGCACGGCTCCCATCACCAGTGGTATCAGCTTAATATTACGATATTCTGAGAATAAGCCGCTTATAAGGTTATCCCAGATTAACGGATGCGTATGAATAAGATATACGGAAAAAGCCAGCGGGGAAGCAACAGCAATCAGCTTCTGCGCCCATTTCTTCTCAACATGTATCCCTTCGAAAATCAGGAGCAGGCACACCCCGCACAATAAAATCGTAGGGGCTGCATATCCGGTAAACATTCTTCCAAATCTGGGCTCTCCATATACTTTTCTGGTATAGTTTTCCACCAAAATCTTAAATGCCCAGGAAAAGGTAACCAGACCAAAATAAGCCAGTAGATACTGCCATTTTTTCCATCTCCGGAAACTGCACTTTTTCAGACACGCTCCAAACAGATACAGAATCACCAGCCATACAAAGCTGTAACCGCCAACAAGAGAAAGAAAATCAGAATCATTCACTTTTGGAAGCGCAGTAAATACGGAAAATACCAAAAACATCATCAATGCCATCCGCTTTCGTTCCGCCTCTTTTAATGCCAGCACCAGCCGGTTCAGATAAGGCATCATAAAAAACAATCCTGCATAAGCGCTGAAATACCAGTACGTCTTCCATCCAATTGGAAAAATAGCTTTCCATAGGCTGTTTTCCATCAGCAGCTCCGGAGACACCAGCCAAAAGATCAGCGTGATGCCTGCAGAATAGAAGAACACCTGACACCATAATTCCAGCAGTCTGGCCGGGCGGAACTTGCTGTCCACTCCCACATATCCAGACAACAGACCATAGCAGTTCACTGCGCAATAAGCACAGGTTTCAATAAACCAACTGGCATAATAGGTGCTCTCCTGCCCTGTTATACGCACCATGACTCCACCCTGGGACAACACATGAAGATTAACCACCAAAAACATACTCACTATGCGCAGCAGATCCAAGCCATAGTTTCGTTTTGCCACTTCCATCAAACTACCCTTTCTACAGCACCGTGAAGCCTCTCGCTGCAATACATTCTTCTACTTCACAGATATCTTCCGTATGGAATACCATAATGGGTTTACCGGATTCACGGTTAAAGGAAAGATAAATATAATTGACATTAATATTGCTGTCGTGTAACGCAGTCAGCAGATGATTCAAATTTCCCACTTCATCTTCTACCTCCACGGCAATGACGCTGGTCAATTTGCATACATATCCACTCTCCGTCAGAGCATCAATTGTTTCCTCCGGATTTGACACCACCATTCGAATAATGCCGTACTCTGCACTGTCATTTGTCACGGAACCCAAAATATTGATTTCCTTTTTTTGCAAAATTGCCGTGATATCCTGCATGGTTCCTTTTTTATTCTCTGCGTAAATTGATACTTGTTTTAACATAATATTCTCCTTTTGTATTTTTCTCTTATTTATCCCGTTCTTCATTCAAGCTGTATGGGGTAATCTGGTACACGTAGTAATTGATCCAGTTGGTGTACAGGTTGTTCGCATGGGAACGCCACATCAGCAGTGGTTTGTTTTCCGGATTATTATCTCTGTAATAATTCTTCGGGATATCGATTGGAAGTCCCTTATTCAAATCCCTGTGGTATTCGGTATCCAGAGAGATACGATCGTATTCCGGATGGCCCATCATAAAAATCTGTTTTCCGTCCTTGGTCATCGTAAGAAACACACCGGCTTCTTCTGATTCTGCCAAAATCATCAGCTCCTCACAGGCCGCAATATCCTCCCTGGATACATCGGTGTGGCGGGAATGCGGTGCCAGAAACATATCATCAAACCCCCTGACCAGCGGTATCTTTCGGTTCAAAACCTTGTGCCAGAACAGGCCGAACATCTTATGATCCAGCATCCGTTTTTTCAATCCAAAATGATGGTACAGAGCAGCCTGAGCTCCCCAGCAGAGATGCATGGTAGAGGTCACATGTCCCTTTGTCCAGTCCAGAATTTCGCACAACTCATCCCAATAGTCCACCTCTTCGTATTCCAGTTGTTCCACCGGTGCTCCGGTGATAATCATTCCATCAAATGTTTTCTTCTTAATATCTTCAAAATACACATAAAACTTATTCAAATGACTGGTAGAAGTATTTTTTGCCTCATGGGAAGACACATGTACAAATGTTACATTTACCTGAATAGGCGTATTCGACAGAGAACGCAGCAACTGCAGCTCCGTATCCTCTTTCAGGGGCATCAGATTTAAAATAGCAATCTCCAAAGGCCGGATATCCTGATGCTCTGCTCTTCCTTCATCCATTACAAATATATTTTCACGCTCCAATATTTCTCTGGCGGGCAAATCGCCCTGTACTCTGATTGGCATTCAAATTCACCTGATCTTTCTATAAACTATTGTTGTAAACGCATTTCTGCACGCGGATTTTCGTTTTCTGCATGCGCTTTGCTCTCTATTATATCAGAATTTCATTTTGTGTAAAAGAGCACATTTCTAAGACAATTGTGCGTTAACCGCAGACATATTACTGCTCACATACAAGCTTGACAGTAAGGATCAGGCTTGCGTATGAACAACAACACAAGCATTCATTATTCCAGCATTTTCAGGAAGTCTTCTTCCGACAGGATTGGGATCCCCAGCTCTTTTGCCTTTTTATTTTTGGATGAAGATGAGGTCGTATCATTATTAATCAGATAATTGGTTTTTGAGGTAACGGATCCTGTTACTTTCCCTCCCTGCTCCTCAATCAGCGCCTTAAGTTCATTCCGGTTGGCAAAATGTTCCACGCTTCCGGTAATGACAAATACGTTTCCGGCAAGGCTCTGGTTTTCCGGCCCAGTCTGCGGCTCTTCCAGTTCCAGTTCTTTGAGCAGCTCATCCAGTGCGGTCTGATTCTGCTCCTTCGCAAAATAATCTACAAAGGTGCCTGCGATCACAGAACCAATTCCGTCGATCAACGCCATTTCTTCGGGAGAGGTCTGTCTGATTTTATCCAGATCATACCCATATGCCTTGCAGATCATTTTTGCATTTGCCGATCCGATATTGGATATCCCAAGTCCATAAATCAAACGGGGAAGGGTGGTTTTTCTGGCCTGCTCTATGCTGGAAATCAGATTTTCATAAGATTTCTCTCCAAATCCTTCTATTTCCACAATTTCATCCCGGTAACGGGATAGGTGAAAAATATCAGCAAAGCTGTGAATATAACCGCGTGCAATCAGTTTTTCCAGCGTTGCCTCTGAAAGACCGTCGATATTCAAAGCATCACGGCTGACAAACAACGTGAAGGCTTTGATTTTCTTCACCTGGCATTCTGGATTGATACAATATAGCGTCTCTACTCCATTGGCTGCATTAATCTGTGTCTCACCGCCGCAGACCGGACAATGGCCGGGGATTTCTGCCGTACCGCTTCCCGTGAGATTCTCTTCTATCTGCGGAATGATCATATTCGCCTTATAGACTGTGATTGCATCGCCAATCCCCAGCCTGAGGCTTTTCATAATGCTCAGATTGTGCACGCTGGCTCTGCTCACCGTCGTTCCTTCCAGCTCTACCGGCTCAAAAATTGCCACCGGATTGATCAGCCCGGTTCTGGAAGGACTCCACTCAATTTCCAACAGATGTGTTTCTTTTAATTCATCCTGCCATTTAAATGCAAAGGCATCCCTGGGGAATTTAGCGGTTCTGCCCAGTGACTGTCCATATGCAATATCGTCATACAAAGCCACCAGACCGTCAGATGGAATCTCAAAATTCTGTATCTTCCGGGCAAAATACTGAACCGTTTCATCCAGCCCATCTTTTGTAGTCATTCGATGCTCCACAACCTCAAATCCCTGGGAGGCCAGCCATCGAAACTGTTCCATTCTGGAATTTTTGAAATCGATTCCCTCCGCCTGAACCAGAGCGAATGCAAAAAAACGAACTTTTCTTTTCGCCGTAATTTCATTATTCAACTGGCGCACAGAGCCGCTGCACAGGTTTCTCGGGTTCTTATATTTGGCATCAATTTCCGCAATCTCTTCATTAATCTTTTCAAAATCAGAATAAGAGATCACCGCTTCTCCGCGAAGCACCAGTTCTCCCTGATAGGAAATGGAAAGCGGGATATTCTGAAATACCCTGGCATTATTGGTAATTACTTCGCCAATTTCTCCATTTCCCCTGGTCACTGCCTTTACTAAAGTACCGCCCCGATAGGTCAAAACAACAGTCAGCCCGTCCAGCTTCCAGGAAATCAGTGTTTTCTGACTCCCAATAAAGCTGCGCAGTACTTCCACCTCTTTTGTCTTATCCAGTGACAGCATCGGACTTTCATGTCGTTCCTTGGGCAGTTCATCCATGGCTTCGTAGCCTACATTGATGGTTGGGCTGCCGGCAAGAATAATTCCAGTATCTTTTTCCAGCGCAGACAATTCATCATAGAGCCTGTCATATTCAAGATTACTCATCATCTCGCGGTCTTCCTGATAATACACTTTTCCCGCTTTCGTCAGGATTCCCACCAGATCCTTCATTCGCTGAATTTTATCATGTCCTTTTTCTTGAAGTTCTGTTTTGAACTGCTCGTCCCTGGCTTCTGCCTCCCCGGACTGTTCCGCTTTGACCTGCTCGTCCCTGGCTGCCTCTGCTGCCTGGTGCTGTTCCTCTCTGACCTGCTCTGCCTTCGTCTGGTCTGCTCTGATCATTTCCGCTCCACCGAGCTGTTCCTCTTTGATCTGGTCTTCCCTGGCTTCTGCTTCCCTGGGCTGTTCCTCTTTGCCCTGGTCTGCCTTCGCCTGCTCTGTATCCACTGTTTCGATCTGATTTTTTTCTGCCATTTCCCTGTTTGGCTGCTCTGCTTTTTTCATCTCTGCTATAATTCTCTCCACTATTATGATCTTTTAGGGCATCTGCTTTCCCGCTGTCCATTTTCCTGCTGTCTTTCTGATACTTTCGTTCCGTATTATTTTTTGACTTTTCCAGAGAACTCATTAAGGTATTTATCTCCTGCCTGGTCAGGTGACGATACTGTCCCGCCGGAAGTTTTCCCAGTTCCACATTCATGATACGAATACGAACCAGCTTTATCACATGATAGCCAAAGCATTCACACATCCTGCGAATCTGACGGTTCAGGCCCTGCGTCAGTACAATCCGAAACCTGTTTTCTCCCGCCAGTTCCACTTTGCATGGACGGGTGGTAATCTCCAGTTCCTTCAGTAATACTCCCTCCGACATCTTGCGCAAAAAATCCGGGGTTACTTTTTTATCTACAGTAACCACATACTCTTTCTCATGATAATTGCCGGCTTTCATCATTTTATTCAAAATATCGCCCTGATTTGTCATCAGGATCAGACCTTCTGAATCCTTGTCCAGCCGTCCAACAGAAAATACCCGTTTGGGATAATTAACCAGTTCCTCCAGTGTCTTATCTCCCCATTTTTTTTCGGTTGTGCACACTACTCCTGACGGTTTATTTACCGCCAGTAAAATCACTTCTTTTTCCTTTGCAGCAGTGAGGCCATCCACCATCACCTTCTGCCCTTTTTTTACTTTCATGCCCATGGTCCCTGTCATTCCATCCACAGTTACCTTTCCGGCTTCAATCAGGCGGTCCGCTTCTCTTCGTGAACAGATGCCTGCTTCACTGATATATTTATTCAAACGGATCTCTTCCAATTCCGGTTTTCCTTTTTCTGCCATCTTTTCCTCCTGTTCCTTCATGCCACTCTCCGACTTTCGGAAAAAAAGAGCCGCACACTTTTTAGTGCCCGACTCTCATTATCTTTTTAACAAATCACTCTACGCTGTCACAGACATCATTTAATCATAAACATCATTTAGCATTTACAAAGCAGTTTCCGCCGGGGGTGCTGCAGCGTTGTCTGCTGTGGTATCTGCACTGCCTGCTTCTGTCGCTGCACTGTTCGTCTCAGCCGCCTCAGTGCTGCCTGCCGTTCCGGAAGAAGATAAATACTCTGTCCTTACATATCCTTCAATCGTATAGCTTTCTGCCGAATATGAAATCTTACTCCAGCCATCTCCCGCATCCTCAAGGATCGTCACAGATGTACCCGACGTAGCCACTCCTGCAATCGCTGCATCCGTACTCGGCTCAGCTCTAACATTCAGTTCCGTGGTTGTCACTGCTTCACCTGCAGTCAAAGAACCGCTGGTTCCGCCTGTATTCTCTGTATTTTCTCCGCCGGATGCATCCAGCGTATCCATCAATTCCTTCAGCGCAGGATCTGAATTCACAGCAGCTTCATACTGTTTTTGCACATCCGTTCTCAATGCCTGAACATCCGCATCTGTTGACATAGTCTCAATAAAATCAGTCACTTCCTGACTGGAATTACGGTCTGATACAATCAGATTGCCCGATGCATCTGTGGTCAGATACAGCATACTGAGACTTGGCGCCAGCGTATCAATATTAGGCACCTTGCATTCATAATAGGTGTACACTATATGAGACTTGTCCAGCGGCCCATCCTTCGAATAAGTGGAAATATTATTATAACTTTCTATCACATCATTCTGAAGAATACTTTTTTCTACTTCATCATTCCACGGACTTACAATCGTTGCCAGCGTTGTAACATCTTTCGCTGCAGCCGCCGTATAATACTTCTTTACCAGAGCCAATATCGCAGAATCATCTTTCACCAGATCGGACGCATCTGCTGCCGATGCAGTGTCTGCTGTTGTCCCAGCCTGTGTACCTGCTTCTGTTATCACCTCTGTGGAAATCTCACTCTCTGTATTACCTGAAGATTTATTATTTTCTGAAGAACCACTAACCAGCCTGAAAACACAAAATCCAATCACCAAAATCAAAATCGCTGCCAGCCCCAGTAAAATATATCTCAGATTATCAGAAAGCCATTCCCGAAAGTCGTCTAGCATAACTGTTACCTCCAACTTGGATCCTTATTGATCTTTCTGTATAAACTTTATAACGCATCTGGAGGGATTCGAACCCCCGACACGCGGTACCGGAAACCGCTGCTCTATCCCCTGAGCTACAAATGCCTTTCATCTTCAGGACATTCAACCCCGAAAACTGATAGTTATCATAACATAATTTATTCACATTGTCAAATCCATCTAAAATTCTCGTAAAATTAGTATTTTTTTCACATATAGGTGGAAATATCATAAGTTTTATTGTATAATATTACCGAAAGACTACACCAATTGAAAGCGAGGGCTTTATATGAAACAAAACAGTATGCTAGCAATGATTTTAGCTGGCGGCCGCGGATCGCGTCTGCATGATCTGACAAATAAGATGGCCAAGCCAGCCGTTGCGTATGGCGGAAAATACCGCATTATCGATTTCCCCCTCAGTAACTGCGCTAATAGTGGCATTGATGTTGTAGGAGTACTGACTCAATATGAATCCATTCTGTTAAACAGCTATGTAGCTGCGGGACGCCGCTGGGGCCTGGATGCCAAAGACAGTGGTGTATTTGTTCTTCCTCCCCGTGAAAAGGCAGATGCTAATCTGAACGTATATCGTGGAACTGCAGATGCAATTTCTCAAAATGTGGATTTCGTAGACTCCTATTCTCCTGAGTATGTATTGATTCTCTCCGGTGATCATATTTATAAGATGAACTATGCCAAGATGCTGGCTGAGCATAAAGCCTGCAATGCAGATGCTACTATTGCCGTAATTGAAGTCCCAATGAGAGAAGCCAGCCGCTTCGGCATTATGAATGCGGACGAAGCTGGCCGTATCCTGGATTTTGAAGAGAAACCAGAGCACCCAAAGAGCAATCTGGCCTCCATGGGCATTTATATCTTCAATTGGAAGCTGCTTCGTAAAATGCTGGTTGCCGATATGAAGAATCCGGATTCCAGCCATGATTTTGGAAAAGATATTATCCCGGAACTGTTAAATGACGGTAAAAATCTCCATGCCTACAAGTTTAAGGGCTACTGGAAGGATGTGGGTACCATCGATTCCCTCTGGGAAGCTAACATGGACCTTCTCGCAGCGGATAATGAATTGAATTTAAATGATTCTACCTGGAAAATATACACAGAGGATGTAACTACCCTGCCGCACTATGTGGGACCGGATGCGGATATCAAACGCGCATTTATCACCCAGGGCTGCACGATCAACGGCGAAGTCAAAAACTCCGTGCTGTTTACCGGAACAAAGGTAGCTGCAGGTGCAAAGGTGGTTGACAGTGTCCTGATGCCGGGAGCCGTGGTAGAAGAAGGCGCTGTGATACATCGTGCACTGATTGCCGGCGGCATCCGGATTGGAAAGCAGGCCGTAGTAGGCAGTGCCGACAGTGAACACATTGAACTTGTAGCAAAACGTGTTAAGGGGGTAGAATAATATGTATAAGGCATTTGGAATTATCAACCCGGCCGGCAGACACATCTGGGTGGAGGGTCTGCAGTCCTACCGCCCGATTGGAGCCATCTCCTTTATGGGAAGATATCGCGTCATTGACTTTCCGATTTCCAACATGAGCAACAGCGGGATCGACCGTATCCAGATTTATATCCGAAGAAAGCCCCGTTCCCTGACCGATCATCTGGGAACCGGACGTCAGTACAACATCAACTCAAAACGCGGACGCCTGGAGGTGCTTTTTACTGAGAATGGTGCGGAGCACGACATTTATAACACGGATATCGCATCCTATTCAGAAAACATGGAATGCATTGAAAGAATGCATCACCCTTACGTTGTAATCGCCCCGAGCTACATGGTTTACAGTGCAGACTACTCCGAACTGCTCCAGGATCATATCGATTCCGGCGCTGATATCACTCTGCTTTATCATCCTGTAGACAATGCAAAAGAAGCTTTCCTTAACTGCAATACACTGGATCTCAACCGTCAGAAAGGAGTACTGGCTGTAGAACGGAACCGCGGTACTGCAAAGAGCCGCAATATATTCATGGATACCTATATCATGAAAAAAGAACTCTTTGTTGAACTGATACATAAGGCAAAGAGCATGTCCTCTATGTATACCCTGGCCGACATTGTCAATTACGAATGCAATGAGCTGGATATCCGTGGAGCTGCACATCACGGCTATTTTGGATCCATTACTGATTTCAACAGCTATTACGATGCAAATATATCCCTGATTGATTTAAAAAACTCCACGAGTCTTTTTAATGATGACTGGCCCATCTACACAAAAACAAACGATTCCTGCCCGACTCAGTATTTTGATACCTCCTCTGTCAAGACATCCGTCGTTTCCAATGGCTGTCTGATTGAAGGTACCGTAGAAAATTCCATTCTTGGCCGTGGCTGTCACATCAAAAAAGGCGCAGTGGTCAAAAACAGTATCATATTAGCGGAAGCAGTTATCGGCGAGGACGTGCATGTAGAAAACCAGGTGGTGGATAAGCGCGCCAAGCTTCTCCGCGTCAAGGAAATCGTAGCTTCAAAAGAAAAACCCGGTTATATCAAGAGGGATGATATTCTGTAGTCCTCCCCTTTTGATCATAAAAATTTCATCATCATGAGCTTATTACAGTGCTGTAAAGGAAAGTAATCTGTATTTTTCTTTACAGCACTGTTTTATATCTGCCTCTCCGGACTAATCGCTGACCCTTCAATACCTACCGTTTCCTATGTCCGGTCAGCAATGTCATAACACTGGAAAGTAAAGCCAGTGCGGCTGCAGTCATAAAAAATGGCAGCCATAGCAAAATTTCCACATCCATTTTATTTGCGCTCTCTTTCTTATTCTGATTTTCTCTGCTGCGCTTTTTCGCCGGTTTCCTTTCTTTTTCCCGCTCTGAATTTTTTTTTCGCCCTGAATTCCTTTTTTCCGTTCTGAATTCCTTTCTTTTTTTCCGCCCTGAATTCCTTCGCATGCTTCTCTCCGATCCTTTTCTCAAGCAGGCTTTTGAGCTGATTGGCATTCTTCACGCCTTACCACACTACCACGAAGCAGGCTTTTGGGCTGATTGGCACTCTTCACGCCTTACCGCACTACACGAAGCAGCCTTTTGAGCTGATTGGCATTCTTCACGCCTTATCGCACTACACGAAGCAGGCTTTTGGGCTGATTGGCATTCTTCACGCCTTACTGCACTACACGAAGCAGGCTTTTGGGCTGATTGGCATTCTGCACGCCTTACCGCACTACACGAAGCAGGCTTTTGAGCTGATTGGCACTCTTCACGCCTTACCGCACTACACGAAGCAGCCTTTGCCATCGGTAATATCGATAAATGGAATCAGCCAGAATTTCCTCCGGTTCCACCTGTGTTTCATTAATTTCCCGAACCATTTCCAACAGCCCTTCTTCATCATTGTCCATACACACCGGAATAATCATGCATTCATGAACCGAACTGGGCAGAATATAATAATCGTCCTGAAGCTTGTCTGCAATTGATTCTAAAATCCGGTCATAGATCATGCATACTGCTCCATAATTTTTTTCTTTATTCGACAGGATATACAGAGGCAACTGCGGCTGCAGTTCCTCCAGCCCTTCCAACATGTTTTCCCTCAGGCAGTCCCCCGCGTCTTTCTTTCGCTCTTTTTTCTCCGAAACCAGCATGGCATGTATCATTTCAGACATGCTGAGAAAATCCCAGGGCAGCAGCTTCGGTGTGTTTTCCACTGCAATCTCCTTCAGTTCATCTGCGCTGACTCCCCATGTCTTCAAATGATCATTGTGTACCAGGATCGTGGCTGAACCGATTTCGCTCTCATCCATCAGATAATAATAAACAACCGCCAGATTTAAGAACCGATGATAGGGTATTTCTTTCAGTAATTTTTCATTTTTTTCAAAATTAATCAGCCTGCATACTAATTTTCCTCTTACCTTTTCAAAATCAGTGTAAAATGAAGTATCAATCTTATGCAGCTTTCTCCCGCTCTCGTAGCAGCAGAGGATTTTATCGATAATATGCTCCAGGCTCTCACCGGAAGTATATTCCCTGTAGAACGCATTTAAATAAATTGCCGGAGAAATATTCTCTCCATCTTGTAAAATAGACAGTCCATCCAGTACAATGGAATTATTTTTTATTACTGGATAGATACAAATTCGCACCTCCTTTCCAATTTTCTTTTTGATGCGTACTTTTACCTGTTCCAGAAATTCTTCGTACCTCAAACAGTCGCTTCCCTTCTTTTTGAAATTTGAAATGATGTGAAAAATCAGTGCGAATGCACAAGATGCACAAAAGTGCAAGATCTATGTTAATCACTATACCATACATTCTATTGCTTTTCAAGTGTTATTTATTATTTTTTATAACAACTTATTATTTGTAAGCAAACCACTTTGTTCCGAAACTGCACCATAAATATTTCTCACTAAAAAAAGAAAGAAGAATGATAAAGCCCAATCTTCTTTCTCTAAAGACACATTTACACATTTTCGATCTGCCAGTCAATCGGCACCAGTCCATTTTTTGTCAGAAAATCGTTTGTCTTGCTGAAGGGGCGGCTTCCAAAAAAACCTCGGTAAGCAGACAGAGGGCTGGGATGAGGAGCTTCCAGTATCAAATGCTTTGGATTATTCAGCATCCCCTTCTTCATCTGCGCAGGTTTCCCCCACAGGATAAACACCATGGGACGGTCCTGTTCATTGAGAATCCGGATGGCAGCATCCGTAAACTCTTCCCAGCCGATGCCCCGATGTGAATTCGCCTGATGGGCCCTTACCGTCAGCACTGTATTTAGCAGCAGCACACCCTGTTTTGCCCATTTTGTCAAATATCCATTATTCGGAATATAACATCCCATATCATCCCTCAGTTCCTGATAGATATTCACCAGGGATGGCGGTACTTCCACATCCGGCTTCACCGAAAAGCAGAGCCCATGTGCCTGTCCTTCTCCATGATATGGATCCTGACCAAGAATTACCACCTTCACTTCATGCAGCGGTGTAAAATCAAAAGCATTAAAAATATCATTGGCCGCCGGAAAGATCAGATTGGTCTGATATTCTTCCCGCACTTTTTTATATAATTTTACATAATATGGTTTTGAAAATTCCGGTTTCAAAGGTTCCAGCCAGTCATTGCTGATTTGTCCCATTTTCATTCCTCCCTGGTATTTGTTCACTGTCTTTTTTATGAGATCCAAGAAGTCTGTTTTATGATCAGACTTTTTTATATTTTTCAAAAGAACACGTTCGTTCACAGACGAACCGATATGCCGCAGCCTGCCAGATATTCCTTCAGATCCCTGATTTCCAGTTCTTTATAGTGGAACAAAGAAGCTGCCAGCACAGCATCCGCTTTTCCTTTTGTAAATGCATCGCAGAAATGCTCTTTTGTGCCTGCACCACCGGACGCAATCACCGGTATTGATACATTTTCGGCAATCTGCCTGGTTAATTCCAGGTCATAACCGGCTTTTGTGCCATCGCAGTCCATGCTGGTCAGAAGAATTTCTCCTGCCCCCAGCCGGTTGGCTTTCATAGCCCATTCCACCGCGTCCATTTCCATATCGATACGTCCGCCATTTTTGTAGACATTCCATCCGCTGCCATCTGCTCTGCGCTTCGCATCAATTGCCACCACGACACACTGACTGCCAAATTTATCCGCTGCCTCGCTGATCAGGTTGGGATTCATGATAGCAGAAGAATTAATCGATATTTTATCGGCACCTTCCCGCAGCAGCACTTTAAAATCCTCTACACTGCGGATGCCGCCCCCCACCGTGAAGGGAATAAAGACCTTCTCTGCCACCTTACGTACCATGTCCACCACAGTCTCTCGTGCATCCGAAGAAGCCGTAATATCGAGAAATACCACCTCATCCGCTCCCGCTTTATCATAAGCTGCCGCTATCTCTACCGGATCTCCGGCATCCCTTAAATTCACAAAATTAACGCCCTTAACCACTCGCCCTCCGTGAATATCCAGACAGGGAATAATACGTTTTGTAAACATTCTATCGTTCCCCCCTTCCTGCAGATTCTGGTTTTTCGTCCTGTTCTCCTAAACGGCAGTCTGACATGGTGCCTGTTTTATTTTCCATTTCGCTATTCTTTTCTATAATAATATTCTTTTCTATTACAGTATTCTTTTCAAATACCCTATTCTTTTCCATGTCATTTCCAATACGGATAAAATTATCCAGTATTTTCAAGCCCCAGTCACTGCTTTTTTCCGGGTGGAACTGACATGCAAATACATTTTCCTGCTCCACGGAAGCATGGATCTTTGTGCTGTAAAACGTGGATGCTTTTACAATATCCGGATTCTGCGCTTTTAAGTAATAAGAATGGACAAAATATACATAGGTATTTTCAGGAATTCCTTTAAAAAGCCTTCCCGGATGGTCAAACACCAATGAATTCCAGCCCATGTGAGGAATTTTCAGGCCTTCTGCATCCGGAATTCGAAGAATTTCTCCCTTCAATACCCCCAGTCCTTCTACGCCTGGAGCTTCAGCGCTCCGTTCAAACAATAGCTGAAGGCCAAGACAGATTCCAAGAAGTGGTATTTTTCTTGCCACCGCTTCCTGAATGATCTGATCCAGACCATATTTCTTCAGATTAGCCATGGCATCCCCAAATGCTCCCACGCCCGGGAGAATGATGTGGTCTGCCTGTAATATGACTTCACGCTCTCTGGTCACAACCGGATTGGCGCCCAGTCTCAGTAAGGCCTTCTCCACGCTTTTTAGATTGCCTGCATCGTAATCAATAATTGCTATCATACTGTTCTCCTCTTTTTCTCAGTCTGCAAAAACCCTCACTGCGTTTTCTGCAATGGAAATTCCCTTGCCTGCCAGTTCTTCCGACAACTGCGGAAACTTTTGG
The DNA here is from genome assembly GCA_028689585.1 of Lachnospiraceae bacterium. GTDB lineage: Bacteria > Bacillota > Clostridia > Lachnospirales > Lachnospiraceae > Merdiplasma. The sequence goes on from JAQVCW010000043.1 coordinate 21,594, forward strand.
TTCACACGCACAAAACTGGATTTCTGATTGAAAACGGCTGTCTTTTCAAAAGGCCATCGGATTACCTGCGGATTGGCAAAGCCGACTCCCAGCTCCAGAATACACAACCTATGCCCCAGAGTAGCGGACAGCCAGCTTAGATAGGCATTCCACTGCTCCTGAGAACTTTGCTGCCGTTTCTCATCCGTAAAAGGAGCAGCAATAAAAAAACCAAGTAATTTTGACCGGAAAATCACTTCATCTGAATTCATGGTCACTATAAAATATGTTTTTCCTGCTATCAAAGTATTTAAACATTCATATGCCCTTTGCAATTGTTCTTCCGTCTGATTTTCCAGGCTGAATTCTTCTCCGATACCAATCAGAACGAATTCTGCCTCATCTATTTTTTCTTTTATGATCTCATATGGTGTCTGATTCATTTTGTCCGATCCATTTCCCTTTATTTTTCTTTTTTCGCTAACTGCTGTCCCATGAGCACACCCATCATCGATGCCATCATCAGTCCCCGCGTCCATCCGCTGGAATCTCCAAGACAATGAAACCCCTGAAGTGAAGTATTAAATTCATTATCCATTTTGACACGGTTACTGTAGAATTTCAATTCCGGTGAATATAATAAGGTCTCATCTGAGGCGAAACCCGGCACTACCTCATCCAGTGCCTTGATAAAATTAATAATATTCGTCATCGCCCGGTAAGGCATCGCAGCAGTGATATCTCCCGCTTCCGCATCCGGCAAAGTCGGTCTTACATTGGACTGGTTCAATTCCTTCGGCCAGGTTCTCTTTCCATCCAGAATATCCCCAAACCGCTGCACCAGAATATGGCCCGCTCCCAGCATATTAGTCAGTTCTCCCACCTTCTGTGCGTAGGCAATGGGCTGATTAAATGGTGCATTGAAATTATGAGAACACAAAATGGCAAGATTGGTATTGTCTGATTTCAATTCCTTATAGGAATGTCCATTCACCACGGCCAAATCATTATCATAATTCTCCTGACTGACAAATCCCCCCGGATTCTGACAGAAGGTCCGGACCTTATTTTTAAACGGCTGAGGATATCCCACCAGCTTTGATTCATATAAAACCTTATTTACCTTTTCCATCACTTCATTGCGCACCTCTACCCGGACGCCAATATCAACGGTGCCAGGTTCGTGTGCAATATCATATTTTGCGCATAGCTTTTCCAGCCAGTCCGCACCTCTGCGTCCTGTAGCCACCACCACTTCCTGACCCATCAGTTTTTTCTCTTCTTTTTGATTCGTGATAATCACGCCATTACAGACATGATCTTCTATCATCAAACGGCTGCATTCATATCCAAAGATCAGTTCCACCCCCTGCTTCTGCAGGTAATGCTCGATAGAGAGATAGATTTCCTGAGCCTTCTCTGTCCCCAGATGACGAATGGGGCAGTCTACCAGCTTCAATCCCGCCTTGATGGCACGACGCCGGATCTCTCTTACCTCTTCCGGGTTTTCAAGCCCTTCCACATGGGTATCCGCCCCAAATTCCAGATAGATCTGATCCGTATAGCTGATCATCTCCTGGGCAAAGTCCTGGCCAATCAGATCCGGCAGATTGCCTCCCACCTCATAGCTCAGTGACAGTTTTCCATCTGAAAATGCGCCTGCGCCGGAAAATCCTGTCGTAATATGACAATATGGTTTACAATTCACACATTTTTTCGTTTTATTCTTCGGACAATGCCGTTCTTCAATGGGCTTCCCTTTTTCTACTATTACGATTTTCTGTTCCGGTCTTTTCCGTATCAGCTCCAGCGCCGTAAAAATCCCTGCCGGTCCGGCTCCAATGATTATAACATCATACTTTTTCATTCTCTGTATTACCCCTTTTCTATAACCGTTTCCGGTCAAATATTTTGAATCAAAATGCAATTTCAAAAATCTCATATTCATTTATTCCTGCAGACAAAAGTAATGGAATACCGGTACGCAGAATGCTCTTTTTTCCCTTTACAAAGTATAACATAGATTTTTTTCTAAGAAAAGAGCTGTTCCCATAAAAAAAACAGCACCAACAATTGTTGATACCGTTTACGGGGGGATCACATGCATTCCAAATTGTGCTTTGCACAATGGTATGTGACTTGTAATACATTCGCTGCGCGAATATATTACATGACGTGCCTTCAAAACCACACACAGAAATTTTTATATCATCCGATTTTCTTACAACCCGTTATCCTTTGGATAAGCTTGCGACCGATTAGTGACAGTCAGCTCCATACATCTCTGTACTTCCACC
>JAQVCW010000002.1 GCA_028689585.1 Lachnospiraceae bacterium
TAGTCCTCGGTCTGATACGCTATGAGCCTGCGGACACAATCTCGGATTTCAACAAGCCCCTTAATACGGTTTTCGCCTGTCATTGAAACGGTGGCAGGGGTCATTTTGTCATTTTCTCGGAAGTAAACCTTACCGTCCACCAGAGCAAAAGAGAAGTTCCGCACATTGGGGTCGGCTGGTATGGCTTCGTCCTGCACATCGGATATTTCGTCAATCTCACTTTCATACTCTGTGATTTCTCCGTTAATTCGCTGTACTGCGTCTGAAAGAAGCTCGGCAAGGGGTACATAATTCTTTGCTTTGCAGGCACTGTCCATACCGAAACGGGTGCTTTCCATTACCATATCGCCCATAATCATCTCTGGGTGTTCGGTAAAATAGCTGTTCATCGTGATACCGTTATCATCAGTAGCAAGGTGTACCCAGTCTGGCTCTATATCAATGATTCGGTCACGCTTTTGCAGAAAGATAATATCGCTTGTTACCTCTGTGCCTGCGTTTGCCCGAAAGGTGTTCTCGGGAAGTCTGATTGCACCTAACAGCTCGGCTCTCTGGGCGATATATTTCCGCACCTCTGGGCTTGCCTTATCCATTGTTCCTTTTGATGTGATAAACGCCACAACACCGCCTGCACGGACTTTATCCAGAGCCTTTGCAAAGAAATAATCGTGAATGAGGAACTTTTGCGAATTATATTGGCTGTCGTTTACTTTAAAATCTCCAAACGGTACGTTGCCAAGTACCACATCAAAGTGGTCATCTGGGAGCTTTGTATCCTCAAATCCCTGTACTGCAATGTTAGCTTTCTGGTAGAGCTGCTTTGTAATTCTGCCTGAGAGAGAGTCAATTTCTATGCCGTGCAGCTTGCTGTCAGCCATACTGTCGGGAAGCAATCCGAAAAAGTTTCCTGTGCCACAGGCAGGCTCCAAGATATTGCCCTTTGAAAATCCCAGATTGTCAAGAGCATCATACATTGCCTTAATAACAATCGGCGGGGTATAAAAGGCGGTCAGCGTGGATTCCATTGCCGCACGGTATTCCTCGGTGGAGAGTACGCCTTTTAGCTCCTTATACTCATTTGCCCACGCTGCATTGTGTTCATCAAATGCCGCCGACAAGCCGCCCCAACCTACATATTTAGAGAGCGTTTCCTGTTCTTCGGGTGTGGCAAGCCTGTTTTCAATTTCAAGGTCATGCAGCAGGTGAATAGCCGCCATATTTGCCTTGAACTTTTCCTTTGCACTGCCTACACCCAGAGCTTCATCGGTAATACGGAAGTTCTGACGGTGAGTAAGTGGGGACGAGTTTTCTTTTGGCAGGGGCTTTTCTGGCTCGCCAAAGTGCATTTTCTCAACAACAATATCATAGGGCAGTCCGTTTTCCACGGCAGGATATCCACCACCCCTGCAAATAGGCAGACCTCACCCTCGGCGTGTGGCTATCGTTCCTGTGCTTTGTTTCGCTGCAAGTGTCGGTTGTAGAACTCCAACGCTTTCACAACAAAGTCCGATTCCTGTCCTTTGGGAATGGATTTTGGAATGAGCTTGGTTATCCGTTCATCACGAAAAGCAGGTTTATCCTTTTGGTTTGGCTTTTCTTCCTGCATAATCGACTGGATAACCTCATTCGTGAGTTTTCCGTCATTGTTAAACTGCTTCATTTTGATAGTCTGTGCCAAGGACGGAGTAGCATCGTTGTATTCCATTGCTTCAAGTAAGGAATACTGCTGTTCGTCGGAAAGATAAGAGATTTCAACCGCAGGACGAAAAGCAATCTGCCGTTCATCAACCATTTGCAGAATTTCGGGTACAAGCTCAGTTAAGCGGATATAGCGGTAAATTTGAGGTTGACTGTCACCGCTTTTTTCACTGATTTTTTGTGCAGATGTTGTTCCTTTTGACTTATTATCCATTGGAGAATAAGTCAAATCGGTACGCTGTCCTTGCCTGTTCATAGCTTCAAGCCGCATTTTATATGCAAAGGCTTTCTCACTTGGTAAAATAGTTGTCCTTTGCAGATTACTTTCCACCATTACAATAACGGCTTCATCACGGCTTAAATCCTTAACCTCGCATTTCAACGTTTCAAGTCCTGCAAGCTCACAAGCCTTTTTACGCCTGTGACCGCTGATAAGCTCATACCGTCCGTCCTCTTTAAGCCGAACTGTAGCAGGGGTCATTACACCATTTCGCTTGATACTATCGACAAGCTGCTCCATATCCTCGTCCATTAAAACCTTGAACGGGTGGTCTGGAAACTCGTCAATTTCCGATATGGGAATATCCCGTACCTTGCTTAAACCTGCTTCCTCACGGCTTTGGTCTGTTTCAAACAAGTCATCGTAAGCGGTCAGCTCGATTTTGGTTTCTCTGCTTCTCGCCAATGTCTGACACCTCCTTTCCAAACTGCTCATAAGCTGCGGCAACCTTGCCGCTTTTGTCGTAGGCAAAAATACTCTTGCCCTCTGCTGTGGCTTCTACCGCACGAATAGAATGGGGTATCTCACTTTCAAAGACCTTGATTTTCTGACCGTATGCACTTTTTACCGATGCGGTAATTTCTTTTGAAATATTGGTGCGTGGCATAACCATCGTCATTAAGATACCGTCTATCCGAAGCTTTGGATTTATCTGCCGTTTGACTTTAGACACAGAACGCAAAAGCAGCTCCAGACCCTTTGCAGAGAGATAATGGGGCTGTGTCGGGATAACCACGCTGTCAGCCGCCGCCAATGCGTTAATGGTTATCATACCGAGGGAAGGCATACAGTCTATCAGCACATAATCGTAATTTTTCTTAACCTCATTTACATAGGTTTTCAAGACACTTTCACGGCTGATAGCGTTAATGAGCCTTACCTCAAGCCCTGACAGCTCAATGTTTGATGGCAGTAGGTCAACACCTTCCTTATGGTGCAGAATACCCTCAGAAGCATCAAAGGCTTTATCGTCTATGATGTCCTGCATCACGGTAGAAAGGGTTATGGGTATATCGTCTGGTCTGTTATAGCCGAGTGCCATTGTGAGATTTGCCTGTGCATCAGCATCAACAAGCAAGACCTTTTTGCCCTGCATTGCAAGCCCAACACCCAGATTGACCGCTGTTGTGGTTTTTCCGACACCGCCTTTCTGATTGGTCAAAGCAATCACTTTGCAATTTGACATAGTGCGTCCTCCTTTCTCATAAATTTAGCCGCTTTGTCAAGGCGGCTATGTAAAGGTTCTTCAGAACGCAAAAAAGCCGCTTACTCTTTTTATGGAAGAATAAGCGGCTCATTTATTGTGCCTTAGATATATTTAATTTTCATTTTCTTTACAGGTGCGTTTATGACCTTGAAGATAAGCTCATCAACACAGTCTGTATATCTGCCTTGCTGAATGAGCTGATTTTTCAGTTCCACAAGGCTATGTAACAAAATGCTTTTTTCTCGGCTATCCACATATAGATGGTTCATTTTTTCTCTCATAAACAGCACCTCCGTTCTTGCTTTCATTATATAAAGAAATGTCAGGACACTCAAATATGCAAAATAAGTGCGCTATTATTTTATGTTATATACAGCTTATTTTGTTTTCCATTCATATTCACCTGCACGTGAATTATATCCATAATATTTATCGTGAAATATATCCATCGCTTTTTGATATTGATTTAAAACCAATACAACATCACTATTTGTAGGGATGTCATCGATATCTAAAATATCAAGGAACTGAGCTGTTTCTTCATCTTTTAGTATTTCTTTTATAGGCTCTAAAACTCTATTTATAGATTTCACTTTAAATGTATTTAATGGAGTATCTGGCTTTTTCTTAGATAATTCCTGTATCTCTTTATATATACCTGTGAGTAATGGACTTAATAATTCATATTGACTTACTGCCTCTTGTGTTGTTTTCAACATATTTTCGCCTCCTTAAAATGTTAACTCCGATATAGGTCTTGACGTTTTTACTTCTTCCTCACTATCAGAAAGCATCCAATACCAATTCCCTGACAATCGTTTAATATTATCATACTTGAATTTCTCCAAACATTGTATGTATTGTGATACAATTAAAACAATATCACTATTAAAAGGAACATCATCTTCTTCAAATTTTTCAAAATCAGTAAACGGCTTATACCGTTCGCTTAAAAAAACATTTGCTTCCTCAATTAACTGATTAATAAATTTTAATTTGAATTTATTAATCGCACCATCTGGTGATTTCTTCGATAATATACTTAATTCGTTATAAATATCCTTGATTTGAATATGTAGTTTTTCAAATTTTTCAACATTTTCCTTTTCCATTCGTTTTCCTCTCTCTACTACCCCTACGCTGGGCATAATCGTATGAATTCTACATACTTTTTATTGATGATTTCCATTGGGTCTCGTTGCTTATTTTCATATACATCAACCATCATTTTTATATCTTCATCATTAAGACACAAAATACATTTTCTTTGCCCGCTCCATAAATCAATAGTATTTTTCATGATATTCTTTTTGAGGGGGTTTCGAGTCAAAATAATACCAAAACGTCCAAACTGCTCCGAAAGATAACGGTTTACCTGATTAATATGCTCTCTACTAACCTCATTCACATTTTTCATTTCAAAAACAATCTGTTTGCAATCATAATTATCATATAGTTCCTTTAATAAAGGAAAAGAACAATTATTATAGAATATCAAATCTCTTATCTGAGTCCCTGATTCAATTCTACTCTGTGCTTGGGCAAAATCCAGATGTGGATATAATAATGATGCAAATAACTTTGTACAATTATCTTCAAACTTTTTATCAGCATTATCTGTTTTTCCTGTTGGAAGTTTAGATATCTGATTCAAACATTTCTTTGCAGAAATAATTGGTATTTGCTTAAATAGTGGGTCATTTTTACAATCCGATTGTGTTCGCTCTTTAGCTGCTATATAAGCTGTTATCATGTCATAATTAAATCTATTATACTCCAGAACTTTAGGCTTTTCAATTTTTTCCTCTTCGCCTTCTTTCACATAAGAATTTTTAAAATAATCATCAAAGTTAATCCAAGGCGTATGTCTAAGCCATCGTTTTGGAGCAAATATAATAGGAGTATCATCCTCTGGATTGTAAGGTAATACTAGGGTCTCTTCATCAATATTGCATGTTTTAGGATTAAATACTTTGATATTAGCAAATTCTTTAACTGGGATATTGTATTTCTTACACTCATCTTGAGTAAAATCAATAAGAAATGACTTCAAAAAATTACAAGCAAAATCGCTAATTCGGTCTTTAGAAATATTATTTACATAAAGTTGAATTTCTTCAAAATGAGAAAAACCACCTATTTTATATTGCGATAATATACTAAAAAGTTCCAATATCTCTCGTGATACTTTTTCCGATATTTTCAATCCCTTTTTTGTTTTACCTACTCCCAGTCCTACTTCACTACATTCGGACAATTCAGCTAAAATTCTCACTATAGCATCTCTTTTATCCTCACTTCTCAAATACATCGCACCTAACTGATTAAACGTATTTATTAATATTAGATGCAGTGCATTATCCTGTTGAGATGGCGATTTCCATAAAAGAAATGGGTCTAAATATAGTGGAATATCTTCATCTAAAAAAGGAATAGCAAAATCAACCTCTTCTTGCGTAATAGGAATGTTATAATAGTCAATCAATCTAGGTCTTATAATAGCCATTAATTGCCTCCTTAGATAATTTCAAAATATTTAAGTGCATCTTTTATTGCTTCTACCTTCTCTGGGGTCGGATGCTTTCTCTCGTGTTTTAATTCCTCCACGGCGTTAGGTGCATCATACATTTGTAATCCCAATGACCGCTTTACCTCCGCTATGTAAGAAGTGTGTACCTTGAAGCCGTATTTTTCTTCAATATACTCCTTTATCATTTTGTAGGTCACTCGTTCCTTTGGCTTATAGGCTTCTGCCTTTTTCGCTATTTCTCCAAGCGGAACTTTGTCCTCACCCTCGCCAAACTCGACTTTTACGTTGATTACGCTGTCTGGCTTTTTGTGGGAAAGAAGTACTACCGTCTCAACATGCACCGTCCCCGGAAAAAGGTCCACCGCGCACGCCCGTTCCACCCGGTACCCTCTCGCCTGCAGCACCTCCAGATCCCGTACCAGGCTGGTTGGCTTGCAGGAAATATACACCATACGTTCTACTCCAAACCGGATAATCTTATCCAGTGCCTTAGGATGAATGCCGTCTCTTGGGGGATCCAGCACGATCAGGTCCGGCTTTTCTGTCAGTCTGTCGATGACCTTCAGCACATCTCCAGCCAGGAAGTCGCAGTTGGTCAGGCCGTTTTGCTCTGCATTCTCTTTTGCGGCTTCTACTGCTTCTTCTACAATTTCCACACCGGTCACATGCTTGGCTACTGGTGCCAGGATCTGGGCGATGGTACCCGTGCCGCTGTACAGGTCGAAGATCACTTTATCTTTTGTATCACCCACATAGCTGCGAGCCTTTTCATACAGCACCTCAGCTCCCAGAGAGTTGGTCTGGAAAAAGCTGAAGGGAGAGATTTTAAATTTCATTCCAAGCAGTTCTTCATAGAAATAGTCTTTTCCATAGAGAATATCTGTGTGGTCATTCTGTATCACATCTGCCAGACTGTCATTTTCTGTGTGAAGAATTCCAACAATCGCACCATCCAATTTTAACGAGAGAAGCCGTTCCGTCATCTCCGCAAGCATATTTTCGCCTTGAGCTGTCAGGGGCATCCCTTCATCCTCTATACAATCCGGTGAAGTCATTCCCTCTTTCTCCCTGCGATCTGCCAGAGGCATCCCTTCATTCTCCTCACAATCTGCCGGAACCGTCCCCTCCTGCTCTTCATCCTCTACACAATCCGACGAAGCCATTCCCTCTTTCTCCTTGCACTCTGCCAGAGGCATCCCTTCTTTCTCCCCACAATCCGCCGGAACCGTCCCCTCCTGCTCTTCTTTCTCCCTGCGATCTGCCAGGGGCCTTCCTTCATTCTCCCCACAATCCGCCGGAACCGTCCCCTCCTGCTCCGCCTGGGTACTGGTCACCAGATCAATCAGTATTTCTCCAGTCTTCACTGCCTTTCGTACCAGCAGGTGGCGGAAATAGCCTTTGTGGCTCATTTTATGATAGAAGGGCAGACCGGTCTCTTCTGCAAACTGCAGCACACAGTTTAAAATTTTCCGGTAGTCTTCATCTACGATACGGCATCCGGATACTGTCACGATGTCATAAAAGCTGCCTCGTTTATGCATACCGAGCGCCATTGGGCCGTCTTTTACCTCATCGCCAAAGGAAAACTCCATCTTATTGCGGTAACCGGACTGAACCGGACTTCCCAATATGCCTTCGAATGCATACTCACTGCAGACGCTGTCCAGCAGGCCTTTTACCTGAGTTTCTTTCAGCTTCAGTTGTTCCTCATAGGGAAGACTGCGGTAGGTACAGCCCCCGCACAGCCCAAAATGCGGGCAGTCTGATTTCGTTTCCAACGGGGAGGGGGCCAGAATTTCTATGATATTCCCTTCACACTTTCCTTTTCGAACCTTATTGACTGAAAAACGCACCTTCTGGCCCGGAATTCCATTTTTCACTATGGCCTGACGATCCTCCAATGAAATAATTCCCTTGTTGGGAAACTCTACCCGCTCTATGATTCCCTCTAAAATCTGTCCTTTTTTCACGTATCCGTATCCTTTCTTTTCAAGTTAATCTATTCCACATTTAAAATTCGATTCAGTAAAACAGACAGATACAAAATGCATCTGTCTGCGCTAAAATTCTTAACATGTCAGTTTTTCTGATTATTCTTCTTCTGAAGCTTCAGCCGCTGGTTCTTCTTCCTTTACTACCCCATCAGCATTAAACTTTATTTCTTCTGCGTCGTCATCATCTTCAAAGAAATCATCGAAGTCATCATCAAAATCATCTTCGAAATCTTCCAGATAATCTGGTGTCATATAACGATATACTGCATAAGCAATACCGGCTACTGCAGCCACTGCACCAATAATAGCCAAAGCCCATAATACCGTATTTTTGTGTTTTTCGTCTTCCTTTTTCTGAAGAGCTGCCAATAATTCATCAAATCTTGCCATACTGTACACATCCTTTCTCAAATGCCTCTCGCTTTTGGAATGCGGTATACTCCGCACACTGTATTTAGGATTAGTATATCACATCCATCGTTATTTTACTATAAAAACTTAAACTTTACTACTATAAGCCCATAATTTTATACTTTTTTAACTATTCATCCGATTCTGTCCGTTCCTGGAAAAAATTGGTACATTATCACAGCTTTTTTAATTTTGCAAAGGATGCGAACATTTTCTTCACTCCCGCCTTTTCAAACTCCACGGTCACCTCATAGTCACGGCCGCCTTCTGTGATTTTCTGCACAATTCCCGTTCCGAATTTAATATGGGAAACCGTGTCTCCTTCTTCATATTCCAGTGCAGATGCTTTTTTCACCTGAAATTGCTGGGGTTCGAACAGCTTGGACCGAAACGTGTTTCTGGCCTGCTGGTATCCCCGCTTCGCCGCCGGCTCTTCCGCCGGCTTTCCAAAGCTGAAGCTCTCCGCACTGCCCACTGCCGGCTTTAATTTTTCTTCCTGCAGCAGCTCGTCCGGAATTTCTTTCACAAATCTGGATTCTTTATTGTACTGGGTTTCCCCACGGATCATGCGCATCCTGGCACTGGTCAGCGTCAGCTCCTTCATCGCACGGGTAATCCCCACATAGCAGAGGCGCCGCTCTTCTTCCACTTCGGTGGGATCGTCGGAGGTAATGCACATATAGCTTGGAAAAATACCATCCTCCATCCCGGTCAGATATACATTGGGAAACTCAAGCCCCTTCGCGCTGTGCAGCGTCATCAGAACCACTTTGCTGCGCTCTTCTTCCAGGCTGTCAATGTCTGCCACCAGCGCCACTTCTTCCAGAAAACCGCTCAGTGTCGGATTTTCTTCTGTTTCTTCATAAGCGGTAATCTTGCTGATTAATTCATCGATATTCTCGATTCTTTCCTTTGCTTCGTCCGTATCCTCGGCCTCCAGCTCTTTTACATAGCCTGTCTGCTCGATAATATCCTCCAGCAGCTCTTTTACCGAATAATATTCCAGCTTGCTCCTCAGTGTCTGGATAAAGGCAACAAAGGGGGCTACCTTGGCCGCACTTCTTCCTATTCCTGTAATCCGCTCCGCCTGCCTTAACGCATCGTAAAAGTTCATATCCTTCGAAGCTGCAAAATCCTGCACCCTGGTGATTGTCGTTGCTCCAATCCCGCGCCTCGGCACATTGATGATCCTGCGGACCGCCAGATCATCTTTTGCATTGTCCACCGTTTTCAGGTAGGAAAGCAGATCCTTGATCTCCCGTCTGGCATAGAAATTGATGCCGCCGATGATTTTATACGGAATATTTGCCAGCAGAAATTTTTCTTCAAACAGACGTGACTGGGCATTGGTCCGGTACAGCACGGCACAATCCTTATACTGGAACTCCCCCTGGCGCACCTTTTTGCTGATGTCTCCGGCTATGTATTCTGCTTCGTCATAGGCAGACATGAACTGGTGGTAATTTACCTTATCCCCGTCCCCATTGGCGGTCCACAGCGTTTTCGCCTTCCGGCTGTGGTTGTTGGCAATCACCGCATTGGCCGCATTCAATATATTCTGGCTGGACCGGTAGTTCTGCTCCAGCTTGATTACCTTTGCCTCCTGGAAAAATTTTTCAAAATTCAGAATGTTCCCGATGTTCGCACCTCTGAATTTGTAAATGGACTGATCATCATCTCCTACCACACACAGGTTCTGATATTTGGATGCCAGTGTGCTGATCAGCTTAAACTGGGCAGTATTGGTATCCTGATATTCATCTACCATGATATACCGGAAGCGCTCCTGGTAATAATCCAGCACATCACCGCAGTTTTGAAACAGTTCCACCGTTTTAAAGATCAGATCATCAAAATCCAGCGCATTGTTCTGCATTAACTGCCGCTGATATTCCTGATAAACCTGAGCAATCTTGGCTTTATTGTAATCTCCCTGGGCATTCAGCGCATATTCCTCCGGCCCGATCAGTTCATCCTTAGCTGAAGAAATGGCATTCAAAAGAGTCCGTTCCCGGTAGAGTTTTGTATCGATATTCAGCCGTTTGCAGATATCCTTCATCAATGTTTTCTGATCATCGCTGTCATAGATGGCGAAATTGGAAGCATATCCCAGCCGCTCTATATATCTGCGCAGAATCCGGACGCAGGTGCTGTGAAAGGTGGATACCCAGATGCTGTCCGCTCCAAAGCCCACCAGCCGGTCCACCCGATCCCGCATCTCACCTGCTGCTTTATTTGTAAATGTGATCGCCATGATGTTCCATGGATTTACATTCTGTTCCTCAATCAGCCAGGCAATCCGATGAGTCAGTACCCTGGTCTTTCCGGAGCCCGCCCCCGCCAAAATCAAAAGCGGCCCCTCGAAATGGCTGACCGCCTCCTGCTGCTCCCGATTCAATCCTTCTAGCTTTCCCATTCTGTTCCCTTTCTCCGTTTCATTTCTTTTCATCTGCACGTTTTGCATTTTTATAATATTGTTTTAAACAGGCCTGCCTGAAAATTCAGTCAGCATACTCCGACACTTCACTCATCAAATTCCGCGACCACCGTATATCCGCTCTCATCCGTGATCACTTCTACCACCTTGCCGTCTCTGGTCTTCAGCCGCTCCCTGTTTTTGTAATTCGCCGACATAGCCACCGCCGGTTCCATTGTATAATACCAGCTCGTAGGAAGGACACCCTCGGTAACATGGATCTCGTCTCCCGGCTTTACCAGTCCCTCCCGCTCCATTTTAAATTCCATTCTGCGCATCTTATCATCTCCCATTGCTTACGGCACTGTTCTATTATTCTACTTTATTCCCCGGAATTCGTCAATGTAAAACCGGTTTTAAAATACTATTTGGCGAGCGCAATGCGTTTCATTTTCACAAAAACCTCTTGATATCTAGTTTTAAAAACTATATAATGTAGTGTATAAGAAATTTCTACGAATTTAAACACAGGTTGGAGGAATGAGGTAACATGACATTAGACAAAGACAAACTGTTGGACAGTATTCTGGCCAGCTTTTCAAGATTAGATTATATTAAATCAGAGGATATCCCCGGAATTGATCTGTATATGGATCAGGTGACCACCTTTATGGATGAGCATCTGCAGTCTGCCAGACGTCACGACCAGGATAAGATTTTGACCAAGACCATGATTAATAATTATGCAAAAAACAATCTGCTGCCTCCTCCTCTGAAGAAAAAATATTCCAAGGAACACCTTCTGGTATTGATTTTTATCTATTATTTTAAGGGGTTTCTTTCCTTCAGTGACATTCAGTCTATCCTGAACCCGCTGACAGAGCGTTTTTTCCATACGGACAATACTTTGAACATGGAGATGCTCTATGAAGAAGTATTCTCTCTGGAGCGAAACGAAATAGAGATTTTGAAAGCTGACGTAAAGCGGAAATACGAAGCAGCATACGCCACTTTTTCCGATGTGCAGGAAGAAGACAGTGAATTTCTTCATCTGTTTTCCCTTATCTGTATGCTCAGTTTTGATGTATACGTGAAGAAACAACTGATTGAAAAGCTGATCGATGAATATCAGGACTCCCACTTTACCAGCAGGAAAAAATAAGGTATCTTTGATCCTCATCAAAAGCCCAATCTTCACCAGAAGCCCAATCCTCTTCAAAAGCTCAATCCTCATCCAAAATAAGAACAGTCTGCTCTTGCCCCGCCGGTGGGCACACAGACTGTTCTTTTATTTGTTCAACCTTGTAAATACCATCTCATAACCGTCATTTCCATAAATCAGGGAACGGTTTACTCTGCTGATCGTGGCGGTGGAAGCGCCTGTCTTCTCAGCTATGTCCATATAGGTCTTCTTCTCTGTCAGCATCTTTGCCACTTCAAATCTCTGTGACAATGACAGCAATTCATTTACGGTGCAGACATCTTCGAAAAACTTGTAGCATTCTTCTTTATCTTTCAGACTGAGCACCGCTTCAAACAATTCATCTACTGCTTCTGTTCTGATTTTCTTGCTCATGAGCCTTTCCTCTCTTAATTCCGTACCAATGCGTCATTCACATTTTAACACGTTAAAAATTTAGTGTAAAGCAGTTTTCTGATAGAGGTACACATATTTTTTATATTCTTCCAGGGAACTGTTTACGATCAGTTCTTCCGGAAATCCCATCTCCTGAATCAGCGGAAGGGAATTCGTGCAGTTCGCAATATCATCCGCCCAGTGAGCATCGCTGTCCAGAATAACAGGCGTTTTGTATTTCATGCAGCATTCCAGCATTTTGATGTCATTTTCCCGTGCCCCTACCCGCGCGCCATTGGCATCCAGAGAATGATTATTCAGCTCCAGAAGAACCTTTTTTTCTTTCGCTGCCGCCGCCAGAGTATCATAATCCACCGGATAACGTCCATCATCCGGATGGCCGATAATGCCAATGCAGGGATTGTCCATGGCTTTCACCAGTGCCCGTGTATTTTCCGCCACTGTTCCCGGCCGGATACAGGGAGTATGAAGACTGGCAATGGCCACATCCATCCTTTCCAGCAGTCCCTGCCGCATGTCTACTTTGCCGTCATAGTCGATGATATTTAATTCCGTTCCCAGTAAAAGTTCTATTCCATACATGGTTCTTGGAACTGTCTTCAAATTCAAAAAGTAAAACTCATGACAGGTGCCCGGCATTGTCATGGAATGCTCCGTGATCGCCAGTAATTCCAGTTTCTTTTCCGCTGCCTTCTGAGCCATTTCACTGATTGTATTGTATGCGTGGCCGCTGGCCAGAGTATGTGTATGTGAATCCAATCTGTAATGCATTTTCCTGCTCCTTCTTTTGTCTGTCTAAATGTTAGTCTATTCCTGTTTTTCTGTCAATATACAACTGAGAGGCTGCTGTCCTCACTTTTTTTCTGTCAATATACAACTGAGAGGCTGCTGTCCTCACTTTATCACTTACTGAAAAGCAGGAGACCTTCTATCCGATCTCCTGCTTTCTATTCTTATCTGCAGCCCATGCTTCGGTCAACTGTCGGTTTGATTTTTACAGCTTTTTGATCCGCTGTTTCCGTAATAATCCGGAAACTAAACCAAACTTTTGCACTTATTTCTTCTCGGTTGCTTTTTCGGTCGCTGCTTCCGTTGCTTTTTCGGTCGCTGCTTCGGTCGCTTTTTCGGTCGCTGCTTCCGTTGCTTTTTCCGTTGCTACCTCAGTCACTTTCTCGGTGGAAGCGATATCCGCATTTACCTCAGTGCCTTTTTCGGTCGCTTCTGCGGAGAATACAATACGGCCCTGTCCATAAGGATCCTTGTATTCTTCACTTACTTTATCATCCAGAGACGTCAGATAATCAATGATAATATCATGATCGATGATGGCGTCTTCCCCCTTCGCCGGCTTTACCACCTTGCTGCCTTTGAACATGGTCATTCCGTCTCCGGCTTCCTGAGAATAGTAATTATTGATTGCCAGAGTATAGGTCTTGGTCAGATCCAGCTCTTCTTCTCCTACCATTACATTCTGTACGCGGTATTCACCATCTACGGATACAAATTCACCATCGCTGTTTACATTGACAGCGGATGGAACGGAGGTATTGATCGTATAAGTCAGGCCAGAAGTCTGAATAAATCCGCCGCATTCTTCCGGATACAGATGTGCGCCCATTTCCAGGCAGTCCAGGATCTGCTGACCGGTGGCTTCAATCACGCCTGCTTCTGAATTCCATGGAAGCACAGTGATCAGATCCATATAATTGATGTCACCGCTTGCGATATCAGCACGAATGCTGCCGCCATTCAGGAATGCAATGTCTGCCCCCAGTTGAATACGGTATGCATCAGTCAGGAAATCGCCCATATTGGTTTCCTGGTTACGGACCAGACGGGTTTCCGAATCCTCCGGATCATAGATCACAAGATCATAATCGGTGCTCCCTACCTTTACAAACAGGTATGCGTACTGCTCTTCCATTTCTTTAATCGTTTCATCCATATCGGAATAGGTTTCAGAAGAAGTCTCTGCTTCTGTCAGTTCGTCTACCAGTCCGCTGGCCGCTTCTACTGCGCCATCATTTCCTACTGATAATTTCAGGATGCCAATGTTTTCCAGTTTCGTTCCGGTAGAAGCCAGAAGGACATCTTCACCCTCTTTATTCGTAATTGTCTCACCTGGAATTGTGCTGTGTGCATGTCCATCCAGAATGACATCAATACCGGTGGTGTTCGCTGCTACATTGATGGAGGACCAGTCACTTTCTACTCCCTGATCTCCAAGATGTGCCAGTGCCACGATACAGTCTGCACCGTCTTTGCGCGCTGCATCTACGGAATCCTGAACAGTAGTATACAGTTCAGCCGGTGTCTCTGCACTGAAGCCATAAATAAAGTTGCCGTCTTCATCCTGAAAATAAGTCGGAGTTGATTTCGCAATCGTTTCCGGTGTGGAAATTCCTACATAACCTACGTTAAATTCTTCTCCGTCTACTTCATAAGTAACTACTTTATATCCGTCAAAGATGGACTCTCCGCTCTCCAGGTCTACAAAGTTGCAGGAAAGGAAGTCTGCATCTGCGCTCTCTGCATAGCTTAAAAATACTTCCATACCATAATCAAATTCGTGATTGCCGGGAATGCAGATATCATATCCGATCTGAGACATCAGATCCATTACATCCTGACCATCTGATTCCGTACACACTACAGAACCCTGAATCGCATCGCCCAGATCCACGGCAGTCACTGCATTTGCCTGAGTCAATGCATCTTCTTTTATTGCTGCCATTCCCGCATAACCAAGGCTCTTTGCTGAACCGGAATAATCTTTATCTGCACTGATACCGCCATGAACATCATTATTGAACAATACTACGATATCTTTATCCGTAATGTTCATGTCATCCAAGGTTCCGGTTACCGCATCTGCTGTCAGAGAAACCGTGTAATCTACCTTTGCTTCCGTTTCAGTTTCAGTTTCCGTCTCTGTCTCGGTTGATTTTTCCGTTGCTTTCTCGGTTGTTTTCTCCGTTGCTTTTTCGGTTGCTTTTTCCGTTGCTTTTTCGGTTACTTTTTCCGTTTCTGTTTCTTTTTCCGATACCGCTGCGGTCTCTTTTTCCGTTTCGATTTCAGTCTCTGTTTCTTTTTCCGTAGCAGCCGCTTTCGTTTCCACTTCTGTTTCCGTTTCAACTTCCGTAATTACTTCTGTGGCCGTTTCGGTTTCCGTTTCGGTTTCTGTCTCGGCAGCCTTTTCTGTAGCTGCTGCTTTCGTTTCCACTTCGGTTTCCGTTTCAGCTTCCGTAATTACTTCTGTGGCCTCTTCGGTTTCCGTTTCGGTTTCTTTTTCAGTTGCTTTCTCGGTGGCTGCTTCCGTTGCTTTTTCTGTAGCTTTTTCTGTAGCTTTTTCTGTAGCTTTTTCCGTTACCGCTTCGGTTGTCTTCTCGGCAGCTTTCTCCGTCACAGCTTCAGTTGCTTTTTCTGTCTGCTTTTCTGTTGTGGCTTCGGTAACTGCCTCCGTAGTCTTTTCTGTAGTTTTCTCGGTGGCTGCCTCTGTCGCAGCTTCCGTTTGCTTTTCTGTCACAGCTTCGGTTGCTTTTTCTGTAGCTTTTTCGGTTGCTTTTTCCGTTACTTTTTCTGTTGCTTTTTCTGTTGCTTTTTCCGTCGTGGAAGCAGTTTTAGAACTGCAGCCTGCCGTCACGGATGCTACCATGGATGCGCCCAGTAAAAGAGCAAATAATTTACGTTTCAATTGCGTTACCCTCCCTTTTTATTAATAGTTTAAGTATACTTCCTTTTGGGGTTTTTTTCAATCATACAAATGTAAAACCGCAGTAAAAATTATATAATGAAAAAGGAAGCCCGAACAAAAGAAGGTGCAGGCCGCGCTCCACTTCTTTGCTTTCCTGCACCTTCTTCTATATTATTTTATGGGAAACCATACCTGTGTAATCAGTTCTTCCGGATTTTTAATATCCTGGGGGCTGTTCATATAACAGTCAAATGGGGAAGAAGAGATCTCGTACTTGTTCTCTCCGATCCATTTAAGTACGGCCGCATACGCTTTCCCCAGTTTCGAATACACGCCTCTGTAGGTACATAATGCACACAGACCCGGCTGTATTTTTTTGATCCCTTCTATCCTGTCCAGGCATTTATCCGGCGCTACCGGAACGCAGACTTCTACTTCTGCATGTTCATGATTGAATTCTTCATCCAGATAAAAAGTCATAACTGGCCCGGCCGGCTTCAGACCATTTTTAAAAATTGTCTCAAACACACTGCCAATCACCGTTCCGATCTCATCGATTTTAATGACCGCCTTTTTACTCATTGCCCATACCGGCTGAAATTCTTTTGCCTCTACCAATAATTCTGCATTTTTCTCCATACTGATTCCTCCTGACTGAATCTCCTGTATCTTCTTTTCGATACACTGACGCAACCGGATGCTGTCTTGCACCTGGTCGTTAATTTGACGGATACGCTCTGTGAGGAAGTGTTCCAGAAGGGATTTTTCATTTTGTTCCATGACGGCTTTGATCTGCTCTAAGCGAAGATCAAACTGCTTTAATTCCGATATATACAGAATCTCATCCACCTGCTCCTCTGTATAATAGCGGTAACGATTGTTTTCATCCACATGGGCCGGATGCAGAAGTCCAATCTCGTCATAATAACGTAATGTCTTCGTTGAAACACTTCCGATTTTTGAGAATTCTCCAATGGTATACATTTTATTTCCTCCCTTCGAAATACACTATACACTCTCCAGTCAGGGGGAATGTCAAGCGGTTTTTAATAAAAAAAGACTGCGTTTTTCGCAATCCTTTTTTGTCTTTCTATTAGCTACAGTTCCGCTTTTACTTGACGCACAGCTTCCGGGCGGCTGCCCCAGGTATGCTGCAGGTGCATTTGCAGAAAGACTAAGCATCTTGGTTTCCACAAGATGTTCCATAGGAATTGGGAGTCATTTGTTTGAACCGAAGGTGAGTTATGGCTCCCAATTCCTGCTTTTGGAACACCTTGCGGAAGCCTTAGATGCTCTTGGCTTTCGAAACAGCACCTGCGGCATACCTTGGGGCAGCCGCCCGGAAAGCGTCCTCATTTCAACACTGAACTGTAACTTCTATTATTCTGTCTTTCTGTCATTCGCCTGCTGGTACTCCCGCACCAGCGTCTGGAAACGGCTTCGGTATTCAATCACATTATGCACCCGCTGTCTGACCGTGGCGGGCACAAATGGCTTGATCACATAATCATTCACACCATTTTGCAGCATATTGATCTGAAGCTTCTCATCATCCTCTGAAGAAATGATTACCACCGGTATATCCGCCACCCCAGTCATCTGGTTTTTAATTGAGAGAAATTCCTGACCGCCCATCCTCGGCATAATCATATCCAGCAGTATCGCTGCAAACTGCCCTGTATGCTGCTTCAGAAGCTCCAGCGCCTCTTTTCCATCCGCCGCCGTTATAATATCAAATTCATCCTCAAATATAATTTTCAGGATCTCTCTGCTGACCTCCTGGTCATCCACTACAAGCAGGCTGGCTCTGGACACGCTCTCTTCCTTTAAAGCTCCAAATACGGTATTCAGTTCACGTTCCAGCATCTTTTCTGTGGTGATGTTGGTAAAGGTAGCTCCAATCAGGCTGGAATTCATTGAAGCTCCAATATAAGTCAGCTTAACACGATACCATTTCATCTTTCCTTCCGCCATCAGATACAGGCATTCGCATTCAGCAAAGCTCTGATTATCCACCACCTGGCTCATCGCTGCGATCAGTTTGACCTGCTCCCTGTGCTGTAAATGCTTTCGCAGCGGAACACCAAATCCAAACTCCTTTGTATAAGCCAGATTGGTCCGGATCACCTCCATATTGGAATAGGAATACTCAAATATAGCAAATGGAATAGAGATACTTTTCAGCAGGGTAACTGATTTTGAATCGGAAGCCCAGATAATGTCCAGATTCAGCTCCCGGTCCTGTTTTTCATCTTCTTTCACGCTGCGGTTAAGTGACCGTTCCAGAAGCCGCTCATAATCAGCTACCGGCATGGGTTTTGCATAATAAAATCCCTGCACGCAGGTGCATCCTATGCTTTCCAGAAAATCCTTCTGTTCCTTGGTCTCCACGCCCTCTACAATGACCGGCATGCCGATCCAGCCAGCCATACGCACCACCGATGTCAGTATTTTCTCGCTCTTCACATTGTGCCCGTCACTGGGCAGGAATTTCATATCGATTTTCAGAATATCCACTTCGATCTCTTTCAGGGTATTGAGGGACGAATAGCCGCTTCCAAAATCATCCATCAAAATGACAAATCCCTTTTCCCGCAGTTGATGAATAATATCCTTCATCAGATCCGGGTTAGACATATATGCGCTCTCAGTAATCTCAAGCTGCAGAAGCTGTCTTGGCACCCGATAGGTGTCCGTCAGAGACACAAGCTGCTGGATGATCTGAGGATTATACAGACTGATCCTGGAAATGTTCACCGAAATGGGATACAGTTTTCCGCCTTTTCCCATCTTTAGAAGCCATTGATGCAGAAGCCTGCACACTTTTTCCCACATATAGTAGTCCAACTGCAGGATCTGCCCATTTTTTTCAAATACCGGAATGAATTCACCGGGAGATATAATACCTCTTCCCGGATGGATCCAGCGTACCAGCGCTTCTGCACCGCAGGGCTTTTCTGTCTCCAGAGAATATTTTGGCTGAAGATATACCTGAAACTGCTGGGACTTTAATGCCGCATCCATCTGATTTATAAGCCGCTGCTCCTGTTCTTCTTCCACACTTATTTTTTTATTGTAATAGGTGAACAGGTTATTTACACTTTTTTTGTTTTTTCTGGCCGCCTCTGTTGCACAGGAATACATTTTTTCCATTTCAAGCCTGCGGTCTTCTATTACATACAGACCAAAAGAAAATCTGATCCGGTAATTTTCACACAGCCCCTGTGACCATTCTTCCGCCCGATGCAAGGCAAGCTCGAGCTGCTCCTTGTCATATTGTGCACAGATACAGAATACATCTGATTTAATTCTTCCATAGGTTTCATATGGAATTCTTTTTTCTTCTATTTTTCTGGCCATTTTCAGCAGCAGCTCATCCCCCGCTTTTGTGCCAAAAAAAGAATTAAACAATCTGAAATTAAAAATATCCATGCGAACCAGAACAAACTTCTTGTCCGGATTCTGCAGGAGCATTCGTTTCGTCTCTTCCATGAAAAACTCACGATTATACAGACCGGTCAGACGGTCCTGCTCCGCCAGCGTATGGATACGTTTCATCAGATATACCTGGCTTCGCCCGATAATATTTCGAAGGCGCAGGCGGATCACCGCAGCATTATAAGGCCTGGCCACAAAATCCCAGGCCCCCATCTCCAGGCACTCAGTCTCAGTATAGCCATCCTGTTCTCCCGTGACAACCAGGATGGGAAGATTGCTGTATCTTTTATCCTTTGCCATGATTTTCAGCAATTCTCTGCCGTCCATCCCCGGCATCCGAAGATCCAGTATCACCGCAGCAATATCCAGATACTTTTTTTCAATTACAGACAGCGCTTCTTCACCGCTCCCGGCCTCCAGAATCCGATAATCTTTTTTCAAAATATCATCCAGAATCCGTCGGTTCTCCACATCATCATCCACTATTAAAATCTGCTGATCCATCCCCTGCTCCTCTTTCATCATCCCAATCCTTTTTCTCCGCTCTTCCTTCTCCCGTTCAGCTTGAAACCTTACATAAGCAACTCATGCCGACATTATATCTTCCCATAAGAAGGCTGTCAATGAAAATCAGTCTTTTAAAAGCGTTTCCGGTTCCCCCGCCAGTTCCTGGATCCTCAGCCAGTTTACGGTGTCTTCCAGTGTCCTGCGAAGAGGTCTCGGAGTATAGCCCAGCTCCCTGTGAGCCCGGTCATAAGAATAACGGGTGCCGCCACCCAGCGTATCCATGGAATACCAAGTATAAAGAGGGCGCTGCTTTCGCATCCGGGCCCAGGACTCCGCTGCCGGAGCAAACAGCTTCGCAGCAGATATGGAAAGATTCAGCCTGGGTGCCTTCTGTCCTGAGATATCTGAGAGCATGGAAAGCAGCTTCGGGATCGGACAGTATTCTCCGGTCATCAGATAGCTTCTGCCAGCCTCTCCATATTCTGCACAGGAAAGAATCCCCGCCGCCACATCTCTCACATCCACAAAATCAAATCCTCCATTGACACCGGCCGGCAGCGCTCCCCTCAGGAACTGCTGTATCATCACAGTCAGATGATTATTTCCCCTGTCATAAGGTCCTATGATGCCGGACGGCATCACTATGCTGGCGTTCAGTCCCCGTTTGGCGGCTTCCATGACCAGTGCAGAGGCTTCCGCCTTGCTTTGGGAATACAGCCCCTTCACCCATTCTGAATGGAACTCGTCCGTTTCCCGGATCACCCTGTCCTCAGCCTCTTCCGGCAGCGCATGGACTGAACTGACATAGACCAGCTTTTCCACCCTGTGCTTTTCGCACAGCTCTGTTATATTTCTGGTTCCTCCTACATTTACATCCATTACCTTCTGATCAAAATGGCTTTTAATCGAGACGATCCCGGCACAGTGAATCACTATGACTCTTTCCCCAAATCTGCTTCTTTCGTACATTCCAGGTACCGAAAAGAAGGTAGCAAGACTCTCCTTTTCACACACATTTCCACGATAAATCTCTGCCTCTTCAGGCAGGCTGTTCGCTTCCTCCGGTAAAAATAATGCCCGTACCTTCTTTTTTCGCTTTATCAGTTCCCGTGCAATGACACCGCCCAGGTGCCCTCCTGCTCCGGTGATCAGGTAAATTTCTTTTTGCTCTGCGTTCAACAAAATACATCACCCGTCTCTCTGCCTGCCGTATCAGCAGTGGAAATTACCTCCTTCTTTTAGTATTATTGTAGCACAATTTTCGAGATAATGCATTATTTTCTTACATTATTCTAAATTTATCAGCTTTTTTCGATTATTTTTCAAATATAAAACAATGGATGCACCGATCAATACGATTACCGTAATTGCAAAAATCAGATGAATGGATATCTGCGGCAGCAGCCAGATACAGGCAGCAGAAGGAATAAAACTCAAAAAGCCGATCAGCATGGTGATCATCGTGGATGCGCTCTGCTTTACCACTCTTACCTCACTCTCCCAATTCAAAACCGGAACCGCCAGATTTACGGTAATACCCAGCACTGCCATAAACCAAAGGTATGCTGCCGGCACCAGCAGGATCCAAATCCACATCATTGGATCATTTCTCATGGACAGACATCCGAAAATGACTGCTATAAGATAAAAGGGACATGCAACCGTAAGATTCACCAATATCTTGCTGTCAAAAATATCTTTACTGCGCAGCGGCAGAGATTTCACGATCCAGAATTCTTTTCCCTCCATAGAGACAGAGCAGGAAGTCGTAGGCATAATCGCTGCCATGAAACTGATCAGCAGAGGAATGGCCTTTTCTGTTATGCCTGGAATCTGAATGAACTGTGCCATTCTCTGAGTGCCTGCGGCAAATATGCCGATCGCCGCTGCCGCCATCAAAATATAGCCAATGATGGTATTGCTCACATAAACGCTGGAAGCAAAATAGCGTCTCAGCTCCCGGCCCCAGAGGGACTTCAAAACAGAAGCAGTGGAAAGGCTCTGCATTTTATAATTGTTTTTCGCGGAGGATGACTGCAGCGCCTGACAAATTCTCCCATAATACTTCTGCAGCACTCCCACAAACAGGCCAAAAAGAAGTATCGCAGAGAACGCAAGCAGCAGAAAACTCTTCCAGCTTCCATAGACTGCCGCCTCATTGAACCAGACAGCGGGCAGGTAGAGACGGCCAATTTGTCCCTGCATAAAAACTGCCATATTTGTCATCATTTCTTCTGTCACTGTAGCTGTGCTCCCCAGTTTCTCCTGAGACATTATGCTGACTGCCATGACTGCCACCACCAGCAGAATGGTCAGAAGAGAAATGACCAGGCTCTTATGCTTCATACGGGCACCGATAGCCGTGATCACCGCGCCTGCCGCAGTGGAAATGGTCATGGGCAGCAGCGGAAGAAGCAGGGTCCCGGCCAGAAAAATCAGGTAAAATAACGGTCCTGAATGCATTCTGCTTCCATATAAAATCATGCCCGGAATCAGAGTGATCAGACTCAGCAGCAGGTTCGTCAGATACATGGTCCAAAACCGGCTGATAATCACTGCAGCCTCTGTCACCGGCAGAGAAATCAGCATTTCAAAGGAATGAGACTGAAAGATCACGCTGGAGGCTTTAAAAAAAGAAAAGCACAGGATCACCAGACTGGTCAGCGTATAAAAATACATCGGCACTATGCTTCCAAGCCCAATGGCAATCAGCCCATTGGAGAGCGTGATCAGATAAAACAGATACACCAGCAGCAACAGCAGCCAGACTGCAGCCAGCCCCGCGTATTGGATCTTCTTCTTTCTGTCTTTTGTGTAGCGGATTTCGTTGATGCCAAATAAATTGCAGAGTCCTATCCGGCTTAAAAGTCTAATTTGTCTTCCCATTCCCGACCACCTCCATAAATACGCTTTCCAGTGACTCCCCTTTGGTCAGCTCTGCCGTACTTCCCGCGGCGATCAGCGTTCCGTTTTTTATGATGGCTACTTTGTTGCACAGCTTCTCCGCCACATCCAGAACATGAGTGGAAAAAAAGATAGCGGAACCCTCCCCGCACATTTCATGCATTTTTGCCTTCAGCACCACCGCCGCCTGAGGATCCAGCCCCACAAAAGGCTCGTCCAGAATCAGCAGTCTGGGCTTATGAATCAGCGCACTGATGATGGCCAGCTTCTGTTTCATTCCATGGGAATAGGATGAGATCAGATCCCCTAACGCTCCGGTAATCTCAAAGTCCTCCGCATTGTTCCGGATGCGCATTTCCCGGTCTGATTTGCTTAACCGGAAAATATCCGCTATGAAGTTCAGATACTGGATGCCGGTCAGATATTCATACAGATCAGGATTATCCGGAATATAGGCCAGGACGGATTTACAGCGGATAGGATCCTCCCGGATTGAAATTCCGTCAATGGTAATCTCTCCCTCTTCAAAGTCCAGGATCCCTGCCACGCTTTTAATCGTGGTGGTCTTTCCCGCACCGTTGTGTCCGATAAAACCATAGATATCACCTGCAGCTACCTCCAGGCTGAGCCCGGATACTGCCTTCTTTCCGCCTTTATAGGTTTTCGATAAATTCTGTATAGAAAGCATTTTCTTTTCCTCCTTCTCTCTTGAACATCAGCCATCCTAACTTTGTCTTCGGCAAATGGACTGACGTGCTTTGACTGTCATTCAAACGTTCCTGTTTCGCCCGCACTGTTACTCCTCACACGGAGAGGAGATAAATGTCAGCCGCCGCATCTTCCTGCCCGGGCCAGGCTGATTTTGAATCACCTCATTATACGCTTCTCCGATTTTCTGAAATAACTGCATCATTTCTTCATCTGTCAGCAGCAGCGTGGATGTGGACAGGCTTAGCATATCCTTCTGGGGATCGGCATCCTTTTTGGAAAAATATGCCTGAAATGTGGACATCAGCGACAACAGTCCCGTCTGGAAGATCATGCCGATTTCCGATTCTTCCAATTCTCCGCATGGCTTGGCCGACAGACGATACGTCTTCTCCACTGTCCCTCTTACCTTCCTCTCCTCCGCCACTTCAATACAGCCCGTCTCCAGCAGCGTCTTTACATGGCGGTACAGACTGGCCGAAGGTATGTCCGTCAGCTCCTGCTGCATTTCTCCGGTTGTCCCTTTTTCATGCAGCATCAAAAACTGCACGATACGCAGGCGAATCGGGTTCATTATGATCTTTATCAGATTTTGCTTCATCTCACTCTCCTTTTCATTATCATTAGTGATAATATTTCTATCTTTGATAATATATCTGTTCTTATGAAAAGTCAATCCTTTTTTGTCCGGCAACACGCTTCTGGCAACACGCTTCGCGCTGCACGCAAACTGCAAAAAAATACATCATTTTTTCGAATTTCTGCCGCCCTGCCGGGCACTGCCCCATTCGAAATAAATGATGTATTTTTTATTCGGTATCTGTACTTTTAATTCCGAAAATACCCGTGACCTTTGCTGACACCTGATAAGGAAGTATTTTAGAAAACATTAAATGTACTGAATTATCGGGCATTGCAAAGGCAACCGTGAAAAATGAATACCGAGAAGAACCTTAAAAAGTTTTTCTCGGTATTTTCAATGCTTTTTAATCCGCACATTCGACTTATAGACCGCCTTTGAGTAAAATTATGATAGAAACTTAAAGGAGGTTTCCAAGATGAGCAAAAAATATTATATGGTACTTGACGATTACGAACACAGCTTGCTAATTCACGCACTCAATGACAAACGCAATGAGCTTATCCAAGACGGGAAATACACCGACGCAGTTGATGAGGTTCTCGTCAAAGTAGTTGAAGCATCGAGAAAGAAATTTAAAATTAAGAATGTGGAGGGTTAATTATTATGGCAAAATCATTTTTTGAACAGATAGGCAAAGGCAGATAATGCCTTAGTATGGGTTGGAAGAATGAACAACATACCGGCGTGTGCTATAGAGATTGTGAATACGGAAATCGTTTACGCATAAGCAGACAAAGGCGGCAGGAGAAATCTCTGCCGTTTCTTTTTCGGGGAGTTCATATTAAACTATGTGCAATCTCTTGCAATAGGGTATATAATCTCCTGCTTGTGGAAGTTAAAAATCCGAAATGTGCCTTTATTGAAAACAACTATATGTATGACTTGACAGGCGAACAAATAGTAGCTATAATTAAAAGCGAACAATCAGTAGCTAATTTGATGTGGACGAGGTGTTAAAATGAAGCGTAATACAAAGGAAGAAATCTTAATAGAATCACTCCGATTGTTTGCCCAATCAGGATATAACGGTGTAACAATGCGGGATATTGCAGGGAGCGTTGGGATTAGACAAAGCTCTTTATATAAGCATTTTGCAGGAAAACAAGAAATATTCGAAAGTATTGTAGAGCGTATGGATGCAGAATACAAGGCAAAATTGGATAAAATGAGGTTAGCTTCTGGGAATGATAGTGTTCAGCGAGCAGAGCAGTACGCTAAGAAAACCTTGACCGCTATTGCAGATATTGGCGAAGCGTTGTTTAAGTATTGGACGCAGGACGAATACGCTTCTTTGTTCCGAAAAATGTTGATTGTGGAACAGTATCGTAATCCTAAACTGGCTGCTCTTTATCAAAAGTATTTTTTATCTGGTGTAATTAAGTTTCAAGAAGAAATTATTAGTAGTTTAATTGGCAAAGGATTTTTCAAAAAAGGAAATCCAGAACTATTGGCTATGGAATTTCAAGGTCCGATTTTCTTAATGATAACGGCATATGATACGGCGGAAAACAAAACAGCTTTTGTAGAGTTGGTTCGAGAACATGTAAAAAACTTTGGTAGGCAACACGCCATTTGCGTTGAGGAGGTATAGAAATGGACAAAGAAAAAAACGCAGCCTATAAAATCTGCCGTTTGTCTGCAAGTGCTGTTGCAATATTTACCTTGACATTCCTCATTACTTTAATATTCACCTTTGATTTTTCGGAATGGAGAGGTATAGACGGTTTCCAAAATACATTTCGACCAATTCAGATGCTTACAGTAATACCTTCTCTTTTGCTTGCAATTTCGTATGTGATTTTCATAAGTGGGGTGCATATTTGCACTCCTAAAAGCAAAAAAATATGGAGTCAGTTAGCTTTGAGTTTCGGCTTACTCTATGCAGGCATATCTATTGCAAACTATCTTATACAACTTATCACTGTAATCCCAAGTGTTCAAAATGGAAACACAGAGGGTCTTGCGTTGCTCGTTAGCGGTTATCCAAACTCTGTGTTTTATGCACTTATGGCGTCTTATTTCTTAATGTGCATTTCATTATTATTTGCAGCTTTTACATACGAAAAAGAAAATAAAACACAAAAATGGGTGCGTAGATTATTTCAGTGTGCTGCATTGGCAATTCCATTGTATTTGACAGGTGCTATTTTCGATATAGCCGTAATTATGATGAGCGGTGCACTCTGTTGGATAATCGGAACAACAGTTGGAATGTTTGTTTTGGTAGTTTGTTTATATAAGTAAAAAGTACCCTCATTAGTTTCGTGGGCAAAAGCAATAATAGAACTCTTTTTATGAAATATTTATCCGAATATCTCAATGCAACTAATATTTGCGTTATAGTTGGTGAAGGCAACCTACAAAAGCGTGATAAAATTAAGCCACCAAAAGAAAGGAGGCAATAAATATGGTAATATCAAAATTCGGAGTTTTAATAATTTTCGTGGGTATCATTCTTCTTACTGTTTTTATCGCTTTAGCTGTTTTGATTGTACGGGCTTTATTAAAGTATAATCGCTCCAAAGAAGTGAGAAACGAAAAATCAGAAGTACGCAAGTCTTTGGGAGAGGTATTAAAAGCCCATTGTACTGAACACAAAATGACACAGGAATTTGTAGCCGAAGCGATTGGGGTAAGCCGACAAGCGGTTTCAAAATGGGAAAAAGGTCCGTCACAGATTGCAAGGCAGTTAGAACAAGAAGAAGTATTGATACCTTCCGCCTATTATGAGTCCATCGGCAGAAAAAGCGGACATAAAATACCACTTAATCCTTGCAGTTGGGATACACTACTATCGTGCATATTCTTAATAACAGGCAATATACAGGCTGTGCAGTGAACTTTAAATCCACTACCGTCAGCTACAAGGTTCACAAGGTCATTCACAATTCTGTTGAGGACTACCAATTCATTCCCGATATGCAGGATCCTATCATTTCCGAGGAAGATTGGTTAAGTGTGCCGGAATTAAGGAAAAACCGTCGCAGACCAACAGCCACAGGTAAAACAAGTTTGTTTTCAGGTTTGGTGTTTTGCGCTGACTGTGGTTCAAAACTACACTTTTGCGATGCTAAAAGTCTGAAGCCTAATCAGGAGTTCTTTCGCTGCGCTAACTAAAAAGACGGGCGTGGTAGTTGCCAAATTCACTATATCCGAAATGTAGTGCTTGAGAAAATCGTTTTGGAAGCTATCAGCGACTTTGCCGATTTTGTACGCTGCAACGAAACCGTATTTCTATATATGATGGCAATGAAAAACAAGGCAATGCGAAAAGCCGAGTTTAAGAAAATGAGGGAAACAGTTGAACACGGAGAAAAACGACTGAAAGAGCTTGAACGCCTGATGGACAAGATTTACGAGGATAACGCATTCGGGAAAATTGCTGATGATGTTTACGAAAGAAGGCTCATCAAGTACGAAAGAGAGCAAAAAGAACTCGTATCCGCCGTATCCGAAGCGCAGACCGTTTTGGAGCGTGCCGAGCAGAAAACCACAGATTTACGCTTACTACTACGCACTTTCCGTGAAATGACGGACATAAAGGAGCTGACTCCGACTCTTGTAAATTCTCTGATAGAACGCATTGAGGTTCACAACAATGACAAATCAAGCGGTCATTGTTATGTAAAGGTGGATATTTATTTTACAGCGGTGGGAATGTTCAAAGTTCCTACCGAAGACGAAATTGTTGCAATGATGGAAGAAATACGGAAAAACCCGCAGAACTACCGCTTTGCAGCATAAAAAGAAACGGTGCAATCCCTTTTTGGAGTTACACCGTAACTTACATAGGAATTACTTCCTTATGGGACTTGCCCATTCTGCACCGCTCTCTTCTTTTAAATAACACGTTTTTACTTCTGCTGCAATCCCGCCAAGGCTTACCTCTCACTGGAGAGATTGATATCCTCCGCCAAGACTAATTTGTCGCCCGCCGCCCGCAGAGGCGGAAGGGCACTCCTTCGCTGAGATATATTTTTCCAGAGTCTGGTACAAAAGCTCCGGATCAATGGGTTTTGCCAGGTGAGCATTCATCCCGGCCTCCAGGGAATTTCGTATATCTGCCTCATATGCGTTTGCGGACATGGCGATGATGGGGACACTGACCGCATCCGGCCGCTGCTGGCTGCGGATACTCCTGGACGCATCCAGACCGGACATCTCAGGCATCCGAATATCCATCAGCACCGCATCAAAAGTATAAGCCGGAGAAGCGCAGAATTTCTCTACACCAATTCTGCCGTTTTCCGCATGGATCACATGGATTTTTTTCTTTTCCAGCAGCTTTATGGCAATCCGGGCATTCAGCGGATGATCTTCCACCAGAAGAATGGTTCTGCCCCGCAGACATTTTTTCTCATCAGCTCTTTTTTCCACTGTTTCCCCGGCGCCATCCCGGGCGGCAAGCTGCAGGGATAAATGAACCGTCACCGTAGTCCCTTTCCCTTTTTTACTCTCAATTCCCATCGTCCCGCCCATCAGATTTACCAGCATTCTTGTAATGCTGAGTCCAAGACCGCTTCCCTGAAGCTCCGGTGTCACGCTCTCATCTTCCTGTGCAAAAGGCTCAAGCATCTTCTTTTGAAACTCGTCCGTCATGCCGATCCCGGTATCCTGGATTCTGCAGTCACAGCTCAGCCACCCCTCTTCCTGTTTCAGGTTCTCTATCTCAAAGGTGATCCGACCGCCCGGCTTGGTATATTTGACCGCATTAGACAGGAGATTAAAAAAAATCTGGTTGATCCTGTTCTTGTCCACTAAGATCATGGGATCCGGCCGGTTTTCCCGGAAACTGATCTGTATATTCTTCTGCTGGCACTGGTACCAGAACATGATTTTCATGTTCATCAGGATCTCACCCAGCGTATATGGCTCCGGATACAGTATCACACTGCCGTTTTCCAGACTGGTCATATCCAGCACATCATTGATCAGACTGAGCATAAAGTCACTGACCGAACGCATATGTGTCATATTTTCTCTCACTGCTTCCGCGTCATCTGCTTCATCCAGTGTCAGGGCAATCAGTCCGATGATCGCATTCATGGGAGTCCGCATATCATGGCTCATTCTTGCCAGGAAATTGTTCTTTATCTCATTGTTATTTATATGTTTTTCACTCCTCATGGCCATCCTCCAAGCAGCATACTAGTTCTTTAGAACTATTATAGCATGTTTTTTTGTAATATAAATACTTTTTTCTGCAAAAAAAGAAAGAGCATCACTGCCCTTTCCTCATCCTTCTATAAATGCTCTTATAACGTTCATAACCCGCCGTTGTTCCTTCATAGGCAATTTCAAAATGCTGTTTGCCAGTTCGGAAGCACAGCTTTGTACAGAACGGTCAACCACATCAATCAGCAGAGAATCTGCGGATACATTCAGCTCATTTGCAATGGCTACAAAGGTTTCCAATTTAGGAGATTTCACTCCCCGTTCAATGACGCTCACATGTGTTGTGCTGAGACCAACCCGGTCTGCCAATTCCTCCTGCGTCATATTCTGGGCCTTTCTTGCTTCCTTTATCCGAATGCCAACTGCCCTTGAATCCATTCACAATACCTCCTTTTAGAACGAGAAGTCGTTCTAAAATTTAGTATATCTTGACTCCTGCTTTTCATACAGAAACTATTAGAACGTATACTAATTCTACAGAACTATTGCTTACTTCTATGCCAGAGGATCTTCTTTCCCATTGATATAAAAAAGCTGCTTTCACTTGGAAATTTCCAGTTGTGAAAGCAGCTTCCGGCCTATATTTTTTATCGTTTATTCGCCCTGTATCCTCATGGCTTTTACATTCCTGGTCTCCGCACCATTGGTACTGGACATCCAGGTCACCACAACCGCCTTTCCTTCATACAGCCCTTCGGTCATTTCCTGCTCCGCCTCTGAGATATCAAAGGTACGCAGCAGTCCGTCAGAGCCCTGCAGCTCCAGCTTGTCCGGTGTCAGGGAAAGGACGATCCCTTCTACGCTGATGCTCTGGGATTCGGCAGCATCCTCATGGCTGGTGTAATCGGTCACTGATGACGCGGTATACGGCGCTCCCGCACCTGAATAGCTGACCTCCACCCAATCGCCTGTATACAAGGTATCCTTGAAATTCAACTGTGCATAGGTGGTATTAAAGGTAGCCGTCCCCTGCCCGTCATCCCTTTGGATCGTCAGCGTTCCAAAAGAGGCATCTGTCACCACACCGCTCATGTAACCATTCTCCACATAAGTATTTACCACCGGTACTGCCCAGGAAAGGTAATCCCCATAGACATAGCCGGTTCCGCCGTTGTATTTCACCCGGATCCAGCCGTTGCTGGTGGTTCCTGTGATCTCAATGCTGGTTCCTTTGGAAAGAGTGCCCAGAATGCCGCCTTCCGAAGAATATCCGGTGCGGACATTTACATCCGCCTGAGCATACATCGTACCCGTTCCGGTCTTAGTCAGCACCGGTTCCGTAGTGGTCACATAATCGCTCCAGACATATCCCGCCGCTCCGTTATATTGAATCTGTGTCCAACCGTCACTGGTATAGCCGGTTTCCAGAACACCGCTGCCCGCATTTAATCCGCCCAGAATAACCGCGCTGATATCACCTGATGCCCGGACGTTCACGTCACTGGTCACATACACTGTCTGTGTCAGAGGAGTGATGATCTCAATGGGCTGTTCTGCTGTTTTCTCTTCATATTCTGTCAAATTCGGAAGCTCTACCGTCACATCTTTTCCGGAATGATTATACTTCACTGAAGTCTGTATGAGAAAGGTCTCCGACTGTTCTCCTGTGGTGACGGTATAGACCACGGTCAGACTACGCTGGGTGACATTCCCGGCCTTGTCCGTCCACATGGTTCCCTGAAGGGAGTCGATCACAATTCCCTGTCCATCGTCTGCACCCTCCAACAGATTTTTGGAATAGCTGCCCAGAGTATCCGGTGTCGCTGCATAATAATAGATTCCCGCTTCCGGCTGAGTCAGCATCTTCAGATAATTGCTGGTCAGATTCGCATAGGTATGGGAATTAATGATCTGCCATATAGCCCCCTGATCCATTTCCCGCTTCACTTTTCCATCCGAAGTGGTGGTATAATAATAGTTATCCGCATAATAGCTCTCTGTACTGCCCTCGTCCGTCTGGATCCTGATATCCGCCTTCATGGCACTGCTCTGACTGTCTGATACCTTCAGCGAAACCGTCTTGCGGACCGTGGTATTGGTGCCGGCCGCCGTGATCACCTCCGTCACCGACACATCCAGCCCCGCCATCGCTTCCTGTCCCTGAACTGCAGTATTGTAAGCAGCTTCCACCGTCTGCTCAAACGCCGCCTGCACTGCCATGCCGCTTCCTGCCGCAGCCAGTAATGCTGTCACAATCCCTGCCGCCCATATTTTAAATCTCCTTCTTTTCATTTTCCTTCCTCCTTTTTTGAACATCGGCCCCTCCTGCTTTTGCTTTATACCAGACTCCTCATCCTTTCCTTGATCGCCGCATATTTCTCGGGCATCTCTGCTTTCCCCATCTCATCCACGGAACTGGTATTTCCTTTTTCTCTGGCACACTCATAGTACCAGCATTTATAATCCAGCACATCCAGAGCCTTGTTCAGTTCTTCCATCTGCTTTTTCACATTTTCCCTCTGCTTCTGAAACAACTCCAGGCGTTCTTCAATGGTACCGTCTCCTTCCTGAACCATATCCATGAACCGCTTGATATCCTTGATCGGCATCCCGGTCTGCTTCAGGCAGTGTATAATCGCCAGTCCGGAAAAATCCTGCTCAGTAAACACCCGGATCCCCCCGCTGGACCGTTTTAAGAACGGCAGCAGTCCTTCCTTATCATAATAACGCAGTGCCGACGGCGCTATTCCCAGTTTCTTTGCCACTTCTCCTACGGTATATATCATATCTGTTTCCTCCCTGTTGTACATCTGCCCATTTAAAATCTGCTTTCAGCAAATGGGCCGGCGCTTCTTCCCGCTGCTCAAAGCAGCAGTGACAGCGTCCCGGCCACAATCAAAATCAACCCTGCTGCCGACTTTTTATTCAGCTTCTCCTGAAATACAACATAGGAAAATGCTATGGTGACCAGAATACTCAGCTTATCAATGGGTACCACTACGCTGGCCGGTCCGGTCTGCAGCGCCCTGTAATAACAGAGCCAGGAACCGCCCGTAGCAAAACCGGATAAAATCAGAAATATCCAGCTTTTCTTATCAATCGTCCGGATCGTTCCCTGCTTCTTTGTCACAAATACCACCGCCCAGGCCATGATCAGTACCACAATAGTACGGATCGCAGTCCCCAGGGTAGAATCGATGTTCTCAATTCCCACCTTGCCCAGGATTGAAGTGAGACTGGCAAACACAGCCGAACCCGATGCATAAAAGAACCATGCCCTGCTCTTTACTTCTCTGGCCTGCGTCTGTTTCTTCTGGATCATCAGATAGGTGCCTGCTCCAATCAATACCATCGCCGCAAATTTGATGATGGTAATCTGCTCTCCCAGAAAAAGGAAGGCCAGAATCATGGTCAATATGGTGCTGGATTTATCAATCGGCGTCACTTTATTTACATCACCGATCTGCAGCGCCTTGAAATAGCACAGCCAGGAAGCCCCGGTAGACAAACCGGACAAGATCAGAAATACCAGTGTCTTCCTGCTGATCTCTCCCAGTCCCGCCTGCCCTCCGGCTACAAATACCATAACCCAGGAAAAAAGCAGAACCACAATAGTCCGCAGCGCTGTTGCCACATTGGAATCTGTATTCTTAATCCCGCACTTTGCCAGAATTGCCGTCAGACCTGCGAATATGGCCGAAGCAAATGCAAACACTATCCACATACCCCTTCTTCTCCTTTGTACCCCTTTAACGTTTTCTATATTATACCTTTTATCCGTCCTTCCTACAAGTAAAACAAGCCCTCATTCATTATTGACATATGTTAATAATTGTTTTATACTGTTCTGTATAAAAAAGAAAAGAGGTTTCAATATGGCCCGACCTAATAAATCCAGGTTCGTCTGCCGCATGCCAGGCTGTCAGGAATTCTGTCCTGCCACCTCCGCCGAACATTCCGTAGAGCTTCTTCTATCCATTGAAGAATATGAAGCGATCCGTCTGATGGACTATGCCGGTCAGACGCAGCAGGAGGCCGCCGCGCAGATGCAGATATCCCGTACCACCCTTCAGGCTCTCTATGCCGAAGCCCGAAAGAAGCTGGCCCGTTTTCTGGTAGAGGGAACTCTTCTGAAAATTCAGGGAGGCAATTATGAGCTGTGCAGCCATGGATCGGTCTGCGGTCATTTTGGAAAAGAAAAAGGAGAAAAGAAGATGAAAATTGCAGTGACTTATGAAAATGGACAGGTTTTTCAGCATTTTGGACACACAGAAGCATTTAAAGTATACGAAGTGGAGGATGGCAAGGTCATTTCTTCTAAAGTGGTAGACACCAACGGACAGGGCCATGGCGCTCTGGCTGGATTTTTGTTTGACGGCGGCATCTCTGTACTGATCTGCGGCGGCATCGGCGGCGGTGCCAGAAATGCTCTGCAGGAAGCAGGCATTGAACTCTATCCCGGCGCTTCCGGAGATGCGGATGCCCAGGTTGAATCTTTCCTTCTGGGAAAACTGCAGTATGATCCCAATACCATGTGCAGTCATCACGCCCATGAAGAAGGACATAGCTGCGGTGATCATGGCTGCGGAAGCCATAGCTGCCACTAAACTGTATCAAACAGAGGATTGCCGCGCTAAAGCCGGAGTCTGCATAATACACTTTTGAACAATTTTTTGCGAAATACTCCCTGTTCCAATTCACTCATTTCTCTTTTCTACATATGATAGGAAAAAAGAGTCAAAAAGGAAGCACAATGAAAAAAAAGGGGATTGCAGTCCTTCTGACTGCTGCTATGATGATTCTGTCTCTGTCAGGATCCGTTTTCGCCAAAGAAGAAACTGAAAAAAAGGAACTGACGCCGTTAACCTTAAATGAAGTGGCCCATTCTATTTTTTATGCGCCACAGTACGCTGCGATTGAACTGGGATATTTTGAAGAGGAAGGGATTGATCTGACGCTGGTTACCGGGTTTGGAGCCGACAAAACCATGACTGCCCTGATTTCCGGTGAAGCGGATATCGGCTTTATGGGATCGGAAGCCTCCATCTACACCTACAGCGGCGGAGCTGCCAATGCACCGGTTAATTTTGCCCAGCTAACCCAGCGGGCCGGAAACTTTCTGGTAGCCCGGAAGGAAATGCCGGACTTTGACTGGACGGATCTGAAGGGAACCGAGGTACTGGGCGGCAGAAAAGGCGGAATGCCGGAAATGGTATTTGAATATATCTTAAAGCAGAAAGGGCTGGATCCTGCCACAGACCTTTCCATCAATCAAAGTATTGATTTCGGTTCCACTGCAGCCGCTTTTACCAGCGGTCAGGGTGATTATACGGTGGAATTCGAACCGGCCGGAACTCTGCTGGAGCTGGAAGGCACCGGCTATGTGGTGGCATCCCTTGGTGTAGATTCCGGGTATGTCCCCTACACCGCTTACTGCGCCAAATCCGATTATATGGAGAAACATCCGGACGCCCTGCAGGGTTTTACCAACGCACTGCAAAAAGGTCTTGACTATGTAAACAGCCATTCACCGGAGGAAATCGCCGAAGTGATCTCTCCTCAGTTTGTGGAAACAGATCTGGATACCATCACCGCCATTGTGAACCGGTATCAGTCTCAGGATACCTGGAAAGAAAATCTGATCTTTGAGGAAAGCAGTTTTGAACTGCTTCAGGATATTCTGGAAAGTGCAGGCGAACTGCCTCAGCGTGCGCCTTATGACGCGCTGGTAAATACAGAATTTGCAGAAAATTCTGCCTCCTGACATTTTTCGTCTCTGCAATGTCCGCTAAGCCTTACCGGCTGCACATTTGATACACGAAAAATGGGATTTTACCGGCCGCACCGATAAAATCCCATCTTTTGATCCTTGTTTAATATCCTGTCACATCTGTGGCATACAAGGTGCCATCTCCTGCTGTCTGAGCGTTATCTACGGTAACTCCCACATAGACTCCGTCATAAATGCCATCTACCGTATTGACATTGGCATCTCCGGTATAAATCGTATAGGTATTGCCATCTTCACCGGAAATTGTCACCGTATCTACAGAAGAACTGACTATCGTACCGGTAATCGTCTGACTGCCCGTGTTGGGAGTTGTTCCGCCTGTACCGGAGTTTCCGCCAGTATTTCCGCCCGTATCTCCTCCAGTATTGCCACCAGTGTTTCCGTTTCCGGAATCGCTGCCGCCGGTAGTTCCATTGCTGACAGAGCTGTCCGAAGTCAGGTATGCTTTGGAAACATATCCTGTCGTGCCATTTATAGATACAATAAACCAGTTATCCGTCTCGCCGATCACACTGACACTGTTTCCGGTGTTCATGCTGTTGATCACGCTGCTGTCTGTTCCCGGTCCGGAACGGACATTGACTGCGGAAGACGCATACAGCGTTGTTGCACTGCCATAGCTGGTCTTCGTATCCAGTTCTGCTGCGGTAGCTCCGGAATTGCTGCCGTCTGTGGAAGCAGTTGTCTCTGTCGTCTTGGTGGTCGGGGTATTTACCAGAAAATCTTTTCGGATATAACCGATATTTCCCTGAATATTTACCTTGAACCAGCCAGAGGTCTCTCCCACTACAGTAACCTTGTCACCTGATGCCAGACTTCCCAGAACATCTGCATCCGTTCCCGGCTGCAGTCTGATGTTCACCACATCATTTGCATATAAGGTTGCATCATAGCCATAATCCTTCAGGCTGGTCAGTTCTGCCGTACTGGTAGTACTCTTTGCCGTGGTCTCTGTAGTTTTCTGTGTTGTACCGGAAATCGCCTCGCTGGTCACCTTCTTCAGGGTATCATCCTTCAGGGCACGGAAGCTGTCCACCGCTTTCTCCACCGAAGTCAGCAGAGCCGCGTTATCATCCGTCACCGTTCCCGTGATCACATAAGCCTGATCGGTGGTAACAATACCATAGGTCACGGAACATGCCCACATTCTGGTAGTGGCATTATATTTTACTACGTAACGATATGTATCCACTCCTGACACCGTCTTATTCGTAAAGCTCTCCACGCTGTACGCGGTGGTATCCGAATACTGCTTTGTCAGGGATGCTTTCAGATCATCCTCTGTCGTCATGACGGAAAGGCCTTTCATCGCCTCCGCCGTGCTGGCATGCACAATATTAATCATCGCTGCGCTGCCCGATGAAAATACGCGCATCTCATCCGCATCCTGCGTCACCTTCCAGGTATTATCCGGAAGTGTAATTTTGATAGTGCCGTCTTTTGATGTATAATCAACGGATGTAATCAGCTTCTGTGTTTCAAGCTCTGTCTCCGTTGCCTTTTCTGTTACTTTTTCTGTTACCTTTTCTGTCACCGCTTCTGTCAGTTGTGTTGTCTCTGATTCTGTTTTATTTTCTGAACCAAGCTTCTTACCACATCCTGAAACAGAAAATGTCAGAACGGATACAGCAACCAGACCTATGATAAGCTGTTTTCTTCTGTTTTTCATTTTCGTACCCTCCATATCAACTTTCAATAATAATACAAACCCTTAATTTTATACCGTGCCATCAGTCAGACACCTGTTGACACACTTTTACTTATACTCTGCTTTATCTTAACACTCTTCCTTTGCTTGTGCAAGTTTATGCCTAATAATTCAAACAATCCAAACAAAAGTTAAGAAAATTGTAATCATTGTTTAATCACTTGTCCTTTGAAACCGCGCCTGTATTTCCTCTTCCGCCCGCTTCAGGCGGCTGTCCAGATCGGCCGTGTTCTGCAGTATCCGCTGAAACACATGATATTCGTCCCAGATTCCCTGTCCATGAGGCACCAGATATGCACCCGCATCGCTTCCCAGCGCTACAATGGCATTTTCTGCAAACGCTTCTCTGATCTTTGATGCCTGTAAGTTCCGGAGACGTTCTATCACGCCATCATCGAACCGGCCGCAGCCATAGAGATTGTGCACTGTAACAATCGTAGGAACCCATACTGCCGTGCTCTCAGCCAGAGCCTGCAGACATTCCTCATCCATAAAATTTCCGTGCTCTATGGAATCCACGCCTGCCTCGATCGCATCCTGAACTGTTCTCGCCCCATTGACATGGGCCATCACAGCAAAGCCTTCTTCGTGCGCAATATGAATCATCTCACGTATTTCGGCCCTGTCCAGCGGAGTGCCCGTAACACCTCCATCGGATGCGAAATCCATAATACCGGAAAACATGACTTTGATAAAGTCCCCTTTTTTCTGCCGAACCGTCTCCACCAGATGCCGGTATTCCTTCATGGTGTCAAATCCCAGGCCCACAATGCCTCCATAGTGACCATTTTTATGGATCGCATAAATCGGAGTTCTGTAATCAATCCCATATTCCGGTGCAATCCTTTTTGTATATTCCGAAACACCCAGGGCATCTCCCCCATCCCTTAAAAATGTAACACCAGCCTTTTGATAGAGTGCCAGCTTCCGGCGGATATCTCCCTCCTTCACTCCGTCTTTATGTATTGCAACTGCCTGTTTATAATTTCTGCCATCCATAATGATATGACCATGGCATTCTCCAAACATATTTCTGCCTCTTTTCCCAGAACATCAGTCCATCCTGACATCCCCCACATTATATCCCCCAAACTTTTATCTCCGTTTAAAGAAAAAAATAGCGGTGTGGGCCCACACCGCTGAATATTCTTCCTACTACTGAACCAGGTTCTTGTTGATATATCCGGTATATCCATCAAATTCAACCTTATACCAGCGGTCTGTCTCACCAATTGCCGTGACACTGCTGCCGCTGCCGACTGTATAAAGAACATCCCCGTCTGTTCCCGGGACGGATCTCATATTTGCATCTGCTGACAGTTGAATGGGAAAGCTGTCTGCAAAGGTCTGTACATTGTATTCCAAATCTACAGAGGAAGTATCCGATGACGTATTCCCGGAAGCAGTGCTGTTATTCTGCGCTTCTGCGCGTTCTGCGTCTGTTTTCGGTTCTACTGCTGTCTCTGACAGATTTTGTTTGTAAACATATCCGCTGTATCCGTCTTTTTCCACCTTGTACCAGTCTCTGGTCTCGGCGCTGACGATCACTTCATCTCCCTGAATGTAGCTGCTGATGATATCAGCCTCTGTGCTGGGATCGGATCTGACATTGATATCATCAGAAGCATAATAGGTCTTGTTGGCCTTCAGCTCTGTCTCCTGTGCCTTCTCTTCTTCAGCGGTCAGTGCCTTAGCGGTCTCCGTCTCGCTTTCCTTCTCAGTAGTCTTCTCCGTTTCGGTAGCTTTTTCGGTCTCTGTGATCTTCTCCGTCTCAGTGGCTTTCTCCGTTTCGGTCACTTTCTCCGTAACCTTCTCTGTCTCCGGTACTTTTTCTTTGCCGCATCCTGATAAAGACACAGCTAATGCTGCCGTCAATAATAGAGACATAATCCAGACTCTGTTTTTATTTTTCATATGATAATCCTCCATAATACGATTATTTTGCTCTTGCTGTTTCTTAATCGAAAAGATAACGAAAAGCCTTTGTTTTACAATAATAACATGAGCCCCCTTGAAATACAAGGCTTCCGCCTAAAAATAAAGAAATTTTTAAGTTTCTGCCCACACTTTTTTCACTTATTTCCATGAAAAAATGCAATTGTTTCAAATAATATTTTGATTTTTGAAAAGAAAAATAATAGCATTCTATCTTTCTTCATGATATAATAAAAAATGCAGGTCAGCAGCTTCTGGCTGGTGACTAATTAAATATGGGAAAGGATTGCCTTGTTATGCAAAATCAAAATGAACCCGTAAATACAAAAGAAACAGACAGCCCCACTGACAAAAAGGATTCCACCATGAAGGAAATATTAAGTTGGATTGAAGTCATCGTCATTGCCATTGTGCTGGCATTGTTTCTCAATAATTTTGTCATCGTAAACGCAACTGTCCCCAGCGGTTCCATGGAAAATACCATTCAGCCGGGTGACCGCCTCATCGGTTTTCGTTTTTCCTATTGGTTTTCCGATCCAAAACGGGGGGATATCGTTGTCTTCCGCTATCCGATTGATGAAGCCCTTGGTAAAAAAACAAACTACATAAAGCGTATCATCGGACTTCCCGGCGAAACGATAGAGATTAAAAACAGCAAGATCTATATTAATGGTTCCGAAACTCCTCTGGAGGAAGATTACCTGAAGGAAAAATGGACCGTTATGAACGATGGTTTTACCTTTGAAGTACCGGAAGGCTGCTATCTCATGCTAGGTGACAACCGCAACGATTCCAGTGATGCCAGATATTGGGCTTCCAAGGCCTATGCTCAGGGAGTCGCTTCTACAGAAGAAGAAGCCATGTCTTTCTCCTATGTTAAAAAAGACAAGATTTTGGGGAAAGCATATTTCCGCTATTGGCCGCTGACACAGATTTCTTCCTTATATTAATGTAACTGCAGTCAGAACAGACAAAAAACTTCCGCAGCATAATGCGAATGCTGCGGAAGTTTTTTATTGTCTGCCACTGGCTGTCAGCCTTTTTCTGAAGCTGCACCTTCGGCAGGAAAATTCTTTGCATTAATTAAAAAATCTGGCTCCCATATAACCTACCATGCCATCTATCTGGACTTTATACCATCCGCCCACATCCTCCAGGAATTCTACCACAGTACCTGCAGGATATTCTCCGATAATATTATCGCCATAGTCTGCATAACTTCGGATATAGCATGCTCCCGTCATAGTCATATAGACCGGCTGGTAAACTTCTGTCTCCGGTTCTGTCGGAGCCTGTGTCTCTGTCACTGGTGCTGTTGTCTCTGTCACTGCCTTCTCTGTACTGGCAGAGGTGCTGCCCGTCTGGCTGGCAGTATCTGCATTACTGCTGCCCTGTGTGGCATTTCCGGCATTCTGAGTCTGCCCCGATGCTCTGCCCGTTCCGCTTTCTGTTTCGCTCTTTGAGGTCAGGAGCGTTTCTCCTTTTTCGTCTGCCGATGTCTCAGAAGAAGGGCTGGTACTCTTTGTCTCTGTTTCCTGTTTTTCCGTCACTTTTTCGCTTTGGGATTCTGTGTAAATCACAATATCCGCATTATCCGTCTGTCCGCCGCTGTTCGCCGTCTGATTGTTCTGTGCTACCTGGCTGTTCTGAGAATTCTGATACAGCTCCAACCCTAAGATCACCCCTCCAATCGCCAGTAAAACAATCAGTACCAGGATAATATATCTTAAATTATCTGATAGCCACTCTTTAAATGATTTCAATAATAACCCCTTCTTTCGTTCTGATTTACTATGCGCCTATCCTCTTCCGTACAGTATAACATGGATGGGGGTTTGGGGAAACTAAAAAATTCTTAAAAGATATGCTTTTTCTTGAATATTATAATACAGGTCACAATGACTAATATGCTCAGCCCAATTACCCCGGGATAACCTTCGGCAAGCTCCGGCATATTTTGAAAGTTCATTCCATACCAGCTTGTAATCAGAGTAAGAGGCAGGAAAATCGTGGATATGATCGTCAGAAACTGCATATTATTATTCTGTTTTCCATTTATATTGGACTGATAGTCTTCTTTTACCTGCTTCGCGTATTCCAGAAGCTGTCCGGTTTTATTCATCAGCCGGTCTGCCCGGTCGGATATGGTTCCAAAATAACGGAGCTGATCTTTGGCAAAAAAACCATTCTCATTTTCTTCCAGTTCTTTTCCCATATCTGCAATTTCATCGTAATATTCCTGAAGCGTCAGAAGTTCATTCCGCATGGGCACGATCTTTCCCTGCAATTCCGAAATTTTATCCTCCAAAACTTCTGTTTCCATTTCCATCAGTCTCTTTTCATAGGTCGCCAATACCATCAAATCCCGATTTGTAAACTCTGAAATAAAATTATAGATAAACTTTTCTTTTGTATCGCCCTGATGAATTCTGCGGCGCTGAATCCGATATACCAGACGGATGGAAAAATTTTCATCATCCACGATCACAATATGTTTTTCATTAATAAAAAACATAATACAGTATTTCGGCCCCTCCACATCCACGAGTTTTGGAATATAAAAAGAACCCCAGAGACACTCCTGCTGGGTTTCCA
The DNA here is from genome assembly GCA_028689585.1 of Lachnospiraceae bacterium. Lineage (GTDB taxonomy): Bacteria > Bacillota > Clostridia > Lachnospirales > Lachnospiraceae > Merdiplasma. The sequence goes on from JAQVCW010000002.1 coordinate 41,172, forward strand.
CCTTGGAGAACCCGATATCCCGTATATTGAGATCTCCTTCATAATTCATTTTCGTCTCTTCCAGAAGTTCTCTTGCATACCGGGAGGTAGTAAGAAAAACTGACGGTATTTCCTGCTCCAGCGCTGTCTGCTTTTCAATCTGTTCCAACCGTTCTCCCAGGGAAAATACTATTTCCTTTTTGATTTCTTTCATATCCTCTCCCCCATCTTGAACATCAGCCATTAAAATTTGCTTTCAGCAAATGGGGCTGATGCTGGATGTCAGGTTTTCATAGAAAACTTGACACAATTCGCTATCAACAGATTTTATTTCCATTGGCTGTCATCTTAAACTGCATATCCAGCACTTCCGCTGCCCGTTTGCACATCAGCATACGCTGCAGGAATATTTCAAAATAATCCATCATGGAACAGATATTTTCATCCAACTGTATCGCAAATAATATCGTATTCTTCTCCGTCAATATCTCCAGCGTTGATGAAGTCACCGCATAATTTACTCTGTCATGCTTGTCAAATGCTGCTTTTGCTTTATGGCGTACCCGATTCCGTCTCACATCTGTTTTATCCGCCAGGATCAACGCCGCTGAAATCGGATTTACCGCATATCCCGTAGTTTCATCATGAGAACCGATCGTATTGATTATCATCGCAATTTCCGGGAATTTCATTCCCATGTCTTTTAAAATACACCGTGACAAAATTGCTCCATGGTGTGCATGATCTTTTCTGTTGACACAATTTCCAATGTCGTGCATATATCCTGCAATCTTTGCCAGTTCGATGTCCCTTTTTCCATATCCCAGCTTCTGCAGAATCATTCCGCTTCTGGTGGCTACGATCAGTGCATGAGCCGAGGAATGATCTGTATACCCAAGTACACCCAGCGTTTCATTTCCCTGCCGTATATATTCATTTACTTCTTCTGAATTTTTGACGTCCTTGTACGTAATCTTACCCATTTCTGTCCTTCCGTCCGCTTTCTGTTCTTCTGTTTTTTGTACTTTCATTTTCAGCATTTCTGCTTTTTGTATTTCCGATCTCTGTGTTTCTGGTCTTTGTATTTCCGATCTCTGTATTTTCGATCTCTGTATTTCTGATCTTTGTATTTTCGATCTCTGTATTTCCGATTTTTGTATTTCCGATCCCTTTTTTGCTGCCTTCTGCACTTCCGCCTTTTGCACTTTTGCCTTCTGCTCTTCCGCTTCCTGCTCTTCCGCTTCCTGCACTTCCGCCTTTTGCACTTCCGCCTTCTGCTCTTCCGCTTCCTGCATTTCCGCCTTTTGCACTTCCGCTTCCTGCACTTCCGCTTTCTTCACTTCCGCTTTCTGCTCTTTTGTTTTCTGTAGCTTCGTTCTTTTCCTTTTCACTGTACAGTTCCTGTCTTCTTACTTTTTCTCTGTTTTTTTATTATAACCAACGGCAAAAAAACAATTACTATTACTTTAACAGCAATCCATCCGGGATACTATCCTGCTTTTGCAAATTCTTTGTAAAATCCCGGTAAATTCAAGAACGTCTCCCCATTCTTGCTGCATGGCCCGTCATGCTTCGCATAGCATACTCTGCGTACCGAAGACTGCTTTCGTATACAGGAACTTGCCTGCACAGGCCGGGATGTCAAAATCGGACTGGCCCCCATACAGAAAAAGGCGCAGGGGAAGGCTCATACAATCACATGAACCTCTTCCTGCGTCCGAAAATCATCCTTAATTCCTGGAGTAATATACAGTGCTCCTTCCTCCGTTACCAGTATCATATCAAAATCTTCATCTCTGTTCTTCCAGTAGGTTATGGCATCCTCCTTCCCCATAATATAAAGGGAGGTAGAAAGTGCATCTGCCAGCGTTCCATTTTCCGAGATAATCGAAACTGAGATCAGATCCTGATCTGCCGGATATCCGGTCCGGGGATCCAGGATGTGGATATAGGTTTTGCCATCCTCTTCAAAATACCGCTCGTACCCGCCTGAGGTAACCACCGCTTTATTATTTACCGAAACCACAGCAATCGTGGATCCCTGACTGTTCTTCGGATCCTGAATACCGATATTCCAGTTGGTCCCATCCGGCTTTTGATTCAGTGTCTGGACATTTCCTCCCAGAGATACCAGCCCGGATGTGATACCATGTTCCCTGTAAATTTCCATTACCCGGTTGGAGGTATATCCCTTGGCAATGCCGCCAAAATCAATCTGCTGCCCTTCTGCCAGTGCCAGAGTCTTTTCATCAAACTGAACCCTGGAAGCGTCCACCAGTGCAAGTGCATCGGCAAGCTCCGCTTCTGACGGCACATGATAGGTCTTGGTGGAAAATCCCCACAGACGCATCAGCGGATAAATCGTGTAGTCAAACAGACCTCCTGTGCTCTCATAGATTTTATTTGCTTCTGATAAAATCGCTGCGGTATCGTTTGATACACTTCCGCCCCCGGCGGCATTGATCCGGGATACTTCACTGTCTTCACTGCCGGTTGAAAGCAGCGCATCCAGACGTTTTACTTCATCCATGGCCGCGTCCACCGCCGCCTCGCAGTTACTTCCATAAGCAGTAAAACTCATGTAGGTATCCATGGCAAATAACTGCTTCGTACAGGTCTGCTCATTGCTCACCGGTGATTCGAAAGAAGTTTTGCCATTCAGCGAAAGTTTCTCCCCGGTGCGGTACTGCCAGAAGCATCCTGCTGCCAGAAGCAGGGCGGTCGCTGCAAGTGCGGCCAGAATATGGTTTCTGTTTCTGTTCATATCCTACAGCTCCGTAATGATCTTTGCCACACACTTCTCTGCACATTTTTCGCAGCCCACACATTTTTCATAATCGATATGTGCCAGATTGCCTTCCACCTGAATTGCCTCATGCTCACACTGCTTCATGCAGACCTTACATCCAATGCACCCTGCGGAGCATACCTTTTTCACGTCCGGGCCTCTGTCATGATTGGAGCAGCGCACTGCTACTTTCTTGCCCTCCGGTATCAGCTCGATCAGCTTTCTCGGACAGGCGGCTGCACATTTTCCGCAGCCCATACATTTCTCCTTGTCCACAATAGCCACCCCATTCTTCACATGAATGGCATCATAGTCGCAGACACTGACACAGGAGCCAAAGCCATAGCAGCCATAATCGCATTCCCAGATGGAAATACCAGCCAGAGCTGCTGCACGGCAATCATTGATCCCCACATAGTTGCACTTTTCCGATGTGCTGTCACAATCGCCCGCACACCGGACAAATGCTACTTTTTTCACTATCTCTACAGATTTTACACCCATGACGGTGCTGATCTTTTTCACTGCCTCCTGGCTGTTGACCGGACAGGCATCCACCGGAGCCTCGCCTCTGACAATGGCATCCGCCACTGCATCGCATCCCGCATAGCCGCAGGCGCCGCAGTTATTTCCGGGAAGATTCTCCCGGACCCGATCCACACGTTCATCCGTCTCTACGTGAAAGGTTTTGCCGGCCGCCACCAGGGCAATACCGATAATCAGACCAATCACTGCTACCACAAGTGTTGCTATTATAATTCCCTGCATCCTTCTCCTCCTATACGGCCAGTCCGCTAAAGCCCATAAATGCGATCGCCATCAGTGCGGCACACAGCAGCACGATGGGAGCACCACGGAATGGAGCCGGTACTGCCTTTTCATCGATCCGTTCCCGAATGCCTGCCAGCAGGATAATTGCAATGGTAAATCCTACTGCAGTGCCGAAACCGGCCAGTACACTTTCAATAAAGTTATAACCATCCTGCACATTTGTCAGGGCAACCCCCAGCACTGCACAGTTGGTGGTGATCAAAGGAAGGTAGATACCCAGTGCCTTGTAAATTGCAGGTGAGCTTTTTTTCAGGAACATCTCTACCACCTGTACCAGGGCTGCAATGACCAGGATGAATACAATTGTTTTCAGATAGGTCAGATTCAGCGGAACCAGGACAAAGTCATACAGCAGGCTGGCTACCGCAGAGGACAGCGTTATTACAAAGATAACCGCGCCCCCCAGACTCGCTGAGGTTTTAATTCTTTTGGATACGCCCAGAAAAGAACAGATGCCAAGAAACTGACTCAGTACCACATTATTAATCAGTGCAGTGGTAACTACGATCATAAGTAATGATGTCATTTCTCTTCCTCCTTTTCTTCTGTTTTACATGTTTTGCTGCAATTTGCACAGCATCCGTCACAGCTTTCCACCACCTGATTGGCTCTGGTGGAAATGTGTACCCCATTCATAATCGCTACGATCACTGCCAGTACCAGAAATGCTCCCGGTGCTTTGATAAAGATTGCGATCGGAGTGACAAAGTCCGGCATGACGCCATAGCCAAATACAGTGCCTGAGCCCAGCAGTTCTCTCACCAGGCCGATGATCGTCAGGGCAATCGTAAATCCAAGTCCCATTCCAATACCGTCAAAAATAGACAATACCGGGGGATTTTTCGATGCATAGGCTTCTGCTCTTCCCAGAATAATACAGTTCACTACGATCAGCGGAATATAAATTCCCAGCGCTCCATACAATCCCGGCATGAACGCCTCCATCAGCAGCTCTACCACCGTAACCAGTGATGCTACAATTACGATATAAGCCGGCAGACGCACCTCATCCGGAATCACTTTTCTCAATAAAGAAATAATATAATTCGATATTACCAGTACCGCCAGTGTGGAAACTCCCATACCCAGACCATTCCTGGCCGAAGTAGTAACCGCCAGTGTCGGACACATACCCAGCATCAGTACAAAGGAGGGATTTTCTTTCACAACACCATTATAAATTCGTTCTACCCATGGTTTCATTTATGCTTCCTCCTCTACTTAATATTTGCAGCATAAAAATCCAGTGCTGCGTTGACTGCGTTCACCACTGCTCCGGAAGAAGTAGATGCTCCGGAAACGGTATCTATTTCGTTCTCTGCGGTAGAACCGCCGGCCTTATTTAAGATAAACTGATCGGTCTGTATACCGGAAAACTGATTTTTAAAATCATCCTCTCCGCACAGCATACCCATCCCGGCCGTTTCGTTCAGCTCCGTAAACTCAATTCCGTTTACCGTACCGTCTGTTGCAATACCAACGGACAGCGTGATATTTCCCTCAAAACCGTCTCCGCTGGTAACGCTGACCACATAGCCTGCCACATTGCCGGAGGCATCCTTTCCCACTACCACATTATTGATATAAGCCTTTCCGAATGTGGTTCCGTATATCTCACCGCCCAGCGCTTCCACTGCTGCTCTGATATCCGTATCATCGGAAAATTCAACGGCGTCCGGACATACTTTTTGATAAGAGGCTGCATTCGCTGCCATCTGCTGCTCCTCGATTTTCGTTTTTGTCATCTGATAAACTCCGCTGAGGCAGACACCTGCGATCAAGGTGATCGCACAGAGCGCAACGGCTGCGATCGGAAGCTTTTTACTGTTTTTCGCCTTGCCGGCCGCGCTGCTGCGATAGCCAAACGGAGTCGGTATTGATATTTCATCGATCAGCGGAACAGCCATGTTTGAAATGATGATCGCATAGCTCACTGAGTCGGTGGAGCTTCCGAAGACACGGAACACACCGCTGAGTACACCCACCAAAATACCAAACAGAAGCTTTCCGGCCGAAGTCACCGGACTGGTCACCGGATCGGTAGCCATAAACAGTGCTCCCATCACAATACCGCCGCCGCAAAGATGCGCTGCGATAAACAGCGGATCAAAGCCCTGACCGCCGAACAATGCGATAAATGCAGCGAAAGAAACCAGTACAGCCACCGGTATTTCAAATGTAATTCCGCCTGCAACCCACAGGATCAAGCCGCCCAGTGCCAATGCTGCCACTGAACTGCCGATCACGCCATTGGTACCTGTAAGGAACATATCTGTGATATTAACCACTCTGCCGGCTGCCAGATCTGTCAGGGGCGTAGCTGAACTCACGCCATCCACCTGAAAATTGGTAACAGCACCGCTGAAGGAAATCAGCAGGAAGCACCGCCCTGCCAGCGCCGGGTTCATAAAGTTGTGTCCAAGACCGCCAAAGAAAGCTTTTACAAATAAAATTGCAAATAAACTGCCCAGATACGGTATGTAGAGCGGCACATTTGCCGGAAGACACAGTGCCAGCAGCAGACCGGTCACCGCCGCACTGCCGTCTTTTATGGTATTTGGCTTCTTTGCTATGTAGTTAAAAATAAATTCTGTCAGCACTGCCGAAAATACAGAAACCGCAATCACAAGGAAAGCATGGAAGCCATAGTGATACACTCCAAATACCGTTGCCGGCATCAGAGACAAAATCACACCATACATCACAATACCGGTTGTTAATCTGTTTCTGACATGCGGGCTGGAAGAAATATTATATAATCTGCTCATCTTTTCCCTTCCTACTTTCTCTTCGCTGCCATAATTTCAGCTTTGGTCTGTTTGAACAACTGCATCAGAGGTCTCTTTGCCGGGCAGATATAGGTACAGGATCCGCAGGCAATACATTCCAGCCCATAAAGCTTCTTTTCATAGCGCTCGTAATTTTTTCGTTCTGCTGCCACCGCCATCATCTGTGGCGTCAATCCAAGCGGACAGACCTGATTGCATCTTCCGCATCGCAGACAACTGGTCATCTCAGGTTCTGCCAGTTCCACTTCATCTTCACCAAGAACAGTCAGAGCATTGTTGCTTTTATTCACCGGCACATCCAGTCCTGCCATGGCAATGCCCATCATCGGGCCGCCGCACAGCACCTTCTTTGCCTCCATACCTTCTTTTATGCCTCCGGCTGCTTCCTCCACCAGTTCCCGGCAGGAAGTCCCGATCCTTATCATCAGATTGCATGGATGCGCCACCGCATCGCCGGACACGGTAAAGCCTTTTTCCATCAGAGGCTCCGATTCACAGACTGCCCTGTAAACTGCCCTGACAGTGGATACATTATCCACCACACAGCCTGCATCTGCCGGCAGCATGCCCAGCTTCAGTTCTCTGCCCGCCACCACACTGATGATGGAACGTTCACCGCCCTGAGGATATTTCACCGGCACCGCAAGTACCCGTACATTTGCTTTGGCACTGCAGGCTTTCTGCATCGCCTCGATTGCCTCCGGCTTATTCTGTTCAATCAGGATCACGCCCTCCGCCTTGGGAAACAGGGTCAGCATAATTTTCAGACCGGTCACGATCTCTTCTGCATAAGTGCGCATCAACTGATCATCACAGGTGATGTAAGGCTCACACTCTGCTCCATTGGCGATCACGTATTTGATCTCCGATGCGTTCTTCGGCGCCAGCTTTACATGCGTGGGAAATCCTGCACCGCCAAGTCCCACAATCCCTGCCGCCTTTATGCGGGCCAGAATTTCCTGACCGCTCAGAGTCGTATAGTCTGTCTTTGCTCCGATTCCCTGAACCGGGGTAAATTGTCCGTCATTATCTATAATAATGGACAAAGCCATGGTACCCATCACGGTTCGGCGCGGTTTAATATCTTTCACTGTCCCGGAACAGGAACTGACGATATTCGCGGATACGAACCCATCTGCTTCTGCAATCAACTGTCCGGCCAGCACGGCATCCCCTTTTTGCACCACCGGTTTTGCGGGTTTTCCAATATGCTGATTCAGCGGAAATACCATCTCTCCCTTTGGCAGATATACCTGATAAGGCACATCTCTGGAAAACTCCTTCTGATCATTTGGATGTACACCGCCCCAAAATGTTTTTCTGCTCATATACTATTTCTCCCAGAGAGGATTTTCAGTGTTTTTAGCAAAAAACGCTTTCAAAATCCTCTTTTTTCTTCTATGCTTGATTTATTTAGATGCTAACAGCTTCGTCACGACTTGCGAATACTTTTAAATCTATGCCAGCGCTTCTCCTGTTTTTTGCATAAACAGGCAGCTTGTCCCGTCCCGGCACCACCAGAGTGACAATGAAAACCACAATCAACTCTGTAATACCAATTTTCATATCATCCCTCCCTTATGAACATCAGTCCATCCTCATTTGCCTTCGGCAAATGGGCTGACGCTGGATGTCAAGTTTTCATAAAGAATTTCATACAATCTTTCGGCAGCTTTCTTTAGTTAATATATCATATTCAGTGTCGAAAATCTACGATGTTAATAAGTTAACAAGTTAAATTCCACGAAAAAAACCTTATTACAGTGCTGTAAAAGAGCAATTTCACCATTTTGAAAACCCAATTTGAAACAATGTATGAGATAAAATACAAAAAATAAACACACGAAAGAGGAAAAAAGCGCTCCGTGTGTTTATTCAGGTTCGATTTTGGTTAAAATTTAACAAATAACAGAATTATTTTTCAGGCATCGGCTCTTAGCAGATCGTACCGCCGCCCACCACCACATCTCCATCATAGAGCACCACGGCCTGTCCGGTAGTGGCTGCCCGCTGGGGTTCATCAAAAACCAATGAAATATGGGACAGATCCTGCACTGTAACCGTCGCCCACTGCTCCGGATGCTGGTAACGGATCTTTGCTTTTACCCGCAGCGTTTCCGGCGGGGTATCATAAGCAATCCAGTTAAACTCCTCCGCCTGCAGCTCTCTGGAAAACAGATCTTCATTTTTCCCCAGAATGACTGTATTTTTCTCCAGATCCTTCCGGCAGACATACAGTGGCGCAGGCAGGGCAAGCCCCAGACCTTTCCGCTGTCCTATGGTATAATTTATAATGCCCCTGTGGCGCCCAAGCACCTTGCCCTGCTGATCCACAAAATCACCCTCCGGATAGGTTTTACCCGTGATCCTTCGAATCGCAGCCGTATAATCCCCGTCCGGCACAAAACAGATATCCTGGCTGTCATGCTTTCTGGCATTGACAAAGCCCTGAGCTTCTGCAATCCCTCTTGCCTCGGTCTTGGTCATCCCTCCCAGCGGAAACTTCGTGTGGGAAAGCTGTTCCTGCGTCATAGCATAGAGCACATAGCTCTGATCCTTCCGGTCATCCAGGGCCTTTTTCAGCAGAAATCTGCCATCCTGCTCTTCCACACGGGCGTAATGTCCCGTCACCACATAGTCACAGCCAAGCTCCAGCGCTCGGCGGTAAAACCGTTCGAACTTCATATATCGGTTACAGTCGATGCATGGATTTGGAGTATCTCCCCGTTCATAGGCGCAGGCAAACCGTTCCATGACCTCTGTTTTGAATTCTTCTGTAAAATTAAAGACATAATAAGGCATATCCAGACGAAAAGCCACCGCTCTGGCATCTTCCACATCATCCAGAGAACAGCAGGTGCTTTCTTTCGAAATGCCTGCGTCTTCATTATCAAACAGACGCATGGTAGCCCCCATGCAGTCAAACCCCTGCTCCTTCATCAGGTAAGCTGCCACGCTGGAATCCACGCCGCCGCTCATAGCAATCAATGCTTTTTTCATTCTTCCGACCTCATTCTTCGCGAATATCAGCACATCCTTGATCTGTCTTCGGCAATTCAAGAACGCCTCTGCGTTCCTGCTGCAAAGCAGACACTGCACACCTTTGCAAATGATACTGAATCCTATATTATGAAAAAGTATAACCGTCAGACCAAATCCTGTCAAGTTCTAACCTGCCGGATCCATTCCTGTGATCCAACCTGTCGGATCCATTCCTGTACTCTAACCTGCCGGATCTGTCCCTGCCGTGATTTCCTGTTCCCAGGTAATTCCATTGCTGCGTTTCATGGACAGGGTATTGATGATTACTCTCCGGATGGGGAGCATCCCGGAGGTTTCTTCCGGCAGCATGGCAGATCCCACCGCGCTGAGCACATAATATTCCTCCTTCTCCATTCCCAGATAGATCATGATATGCCCCGGAAATGACAGCCAGGAACCCGTTCTCATTCCATCGAGCTGTTCTTTCCTCTGAGCCTGGGTCATGCTTTCCTGGAATAGTACCTGCTTCGCCGGGATTTTGGCCTGCGATGCGGAATTTCTGGGAAGCCGGATGCCAAAGCAGGCGAACACTGCCTGAACCAGTCCGGAGCAATCCACAGAATCATACATTCCTCCCCAGCCATAGCTGTCTCCCAGAAATGACATGGATAATTCCAGTACATTCCCTATGGTATAAGGAAGAAATCCCTCGCAGACACCCTCCTTTACCGGAATAACTCCCGTCACGGTTCCATAGGAGCCGTCTTCCCTGCGGCAGGGGATTTCCACCTTATAGCAGCCCCAGTTGAGCTCAGATTCTGTCTCTTCCAGCAGCCGCAGCCGGGTTCCCATGGTCAGAAACTGCCCGGAAAGTTCCAGATAAATTCCCGGACTGCTCACCACAAGAAAATCCTCCATTTCCTGAACCTGAATCCACTCCTCCCGGTCCCTGCACACCGCCAGATGTTCCATCCGCACCCAGCCCTCGCAGTCATAAAAGACAACATGGGCAAACCGGCCATCCCCGGTTTGCCCATCCATCAGTGCCGGAGCATTCACTCCAACGGAAGATACCTGAAATTCATCGTAATAAGGATCCTTTGGATCTTTCGATACTGTCTCCGTTTCCGGCCACGCTTTCACATCGGCCTGTTCCACACAAATCACATACTGAAGCTGCTGATACCGGGAAGTCTCGGCTTCCAGAATGTCAGAGAGATAAGCGCCATAATCTGCCGGAGTCATCCGCTTCCCGTTTCGATACAGCGGAATTTCCGGAAGCCGCCGGGAGGCCCAGCATATTTTCCGTTCCGTACCATTTATAATGGGATCCGCTTCCCGGATATGATTCACCAGATCGGAGCTATCCTTCCAAATTGCCTCATTCAATGCCGCAATTCCCGCTTCATCCAGCAGTTCCTTCTCCGGATTTTCGCACTGCCGTTCCCAATATTCCGGTTCATACATTTCAGCCGTCACTCCCGGAGCGTAAGATATCTCGTATTGATTCACCACTGAACCATACCCTGGCTTCTCTGCCTGAGCAGCTTGGGACAGCCGGCTCAAGGCCTCAGCGGTCAAAAATACCATCAGTACTGCCTGTTTCCATGGGCTTCTTTTCTTCATTTTGGCTCCCTGTACCCACAATCTCTGTTGGATCAGGTCAGGCTTTTTACTATATGTATGCTGTTTCCCTCATTTCTAAAACACCACTTTATTCCATTGCTCTGGTAGCAGCCACATCCGCCGATGTTCCCGCAATATTTTTGATCAGTATATCTCCAATCCGTACCGGAGCTTTTACCGTGCAGGCATGAATCTCTTTCATGCACTGTGGAATGCAGCCTTTGGGTACGCCTGCCGTTGTTTTGACCGAAATGACTGCTCCGCTTCCTCCGGTTACTCTTACGATACTGGTCAGAATCCGCTCCGGATTTGTCACCTCTTTGATGGCATACTCTTCTCCTTTTTTACAGGTATTCCCCATCACCCGGACAGGCGTTCCACCGGAAAGCTCCACCGTCAGCGGACAGCCCAGAGGACAGCCAATACAAGTCAATTCTCTTTTTTCTTCCACACTTTTACCGTGATTTTCTAACTGTTCTGCCATGGTTATTCCTCCTCCAGATCTATTCTGATTGCTTCATCCGGCTTCACTGACTGGAAAAATGATTTTTTCAGAATGACCTGTTCCATCTTTCCCGGAGTGAGGATCCTGCGTTTTGCGTGAAGAAGTCTCTGTTCTCCCAGATAGACGCTGATATACCGGTCCTGATATACGCCTCCCACGCGGAAACGGACTACCACCTGATCTGCCATTTTATCCGGAGAGATGCTGCACGGGACGGTATAACGGACTCCATTTTCCGGCTGTATCTGTAGTTCCGTGTCGTCCGTCACCGCTGCTTCTAACTCTGTGCCATCCTTTGCCGGTTCTTCTTTTGCTTCTGTGCCATCCTCCGCTGCTCGTTCTTTTGCTTTTGTGCCATCTTCCACTGGTTCTTCTTTTGCCTTCTGAATATAGCAGGCTGCATATTTTCCGGCCAGGGATGCTTCCTCTGATACATAATCCACCAGATCATGGACGTGAAGCACATTGCCGCAGGCAAACATACCCGGGATTGAAGTTTCCAGACGGTCATTCACCGCCGGTCCTCCGGTAATCTGCTGCAGTGCCACACCTGCTGTCTTAGACAGTTCATTTTCCGGAAGCAGTCCGCAGGAGAGCAGCAGCGTGTCACATTCATACTCGATTTGGGTCCCCGGAAGCGGTCTGCCCTTTTCATCCACCTTTGCCAGAGTTATTCCCTCTACCCGTTCTTTTCCACGGATATTTACCACCGTATGGGACAGCAGCAGCGGAATGTCATAATCCTCCAGACACTGCACGATATTCCGCTTCAGGCCGCCGCTGTAGGGCATTAATTCTGCCACTGCCAGCACTTTTGCCCCTTCCAGCGTCATTCTCCTGGCCATGATCAGTCCGATATCGCCGGAGCCTAAAATCACCACCCGTTTTCCCGGCATATAGCCCATCACATTAATCAGGCGCTGCGCCGTTCCTGCAGAATAAATGCCGGCAGGACGATATCCCGGAATGTTCAGAGCACCCCTTGGACGTTCCCTGCAGCCCATAGCTAAAATAACTGCTTTCGTCTCAATCTGAAAAAATCCATAGGTGCGGTTGACAGCTGACACATGAATGCAGCGAACTCCTGGCAGCAGATCAGATGCTTTCTGATCCGTCCCTTCGGAAATATCGGTCACCATCGTTTCCAACTGGTACTCTATCTCCAGTTCTTTCACCTTCTGTTCATATCGATCCGCATATTCCGGTCCGGTCAGCTCCTCCTGAAAGGTATGCAGTCCAAATCCATTGTGAATGCACTGGTTCAAAATACCGCCCAGCACATGATCCCGCTCCAGGATAACAATATTCTCAATTCCATTTTGACGGGCCGACACTGCTGCTGCCATACCTGCAGGCCCCCCGCCGATGATTACCAATTCTGCTTTTCTCATCTTTCATCCCTCATTTAGAACATCAGCCCATTTTAAATTTGCCTCCGGCAAATGGACCTGTGCTGCGTCAGAATACACCAGCATCGATTTTCCGCCGGATTTCGTCACCTGTGTCAATTCAATGCCCAGTTCTTCTGCCAGCAGCTCCATGACTCTCGGGGAACAGAAGCCGGCCTGGCAGCGTCCCATGCCTGCACGGGTACGCCGTTTGATGCCATCCAGGCTGCGCGCTCCCAGAGGCCTTCGAATCGCCTCTCTAATCTCGCCTTCGGTAACCATCTCGCACCGGCAGACGATCACTCCATAGGCCGGGTTCTGACTCACCAGCTCCTGACGCTGTTCTTCCGGCAGTTCGAACGGATGCACTATTCCTCTCCGCTTGGAATGAAAATGTTCTTTCTTTTTTGCATGGAGGCTGTCTGCTACCCAGCCTGCCATCAGACAGCCAATCGCTGCGGATGCAGACAATCCCGGAGATTCAATACCGGCACAGTCCCAGAACCCCTTCGCGTCTTCTGCTTCTCCCAGCACAAAATCCCGTCCCACCTCATGGGCCCGCAGTCCTGCAAAGGAGGTAATCACCTGGCGCTTTGGAATATCCTTCACTGCCATAGAAGATTTTTCCAGCACTTCCGCCAGCTCCTCTGCCGTAGTGTTGATTGCCTCTTTGTCCTTCACATCCACTGCGGTAGGCCCCATCAGCAGATTGCCGTGTACCGTAGGCGTAACCAGAACTCCCTTTCCATACTCTCCCGGCAGCATAAAGATCGTAGAGTTCACATGCGTCCCCGCTGTTTTATCCAGCAGACAGTAAGAACCTCTGCGAGGTGTGATCTGAAGCTTTCGTTCACTTACCATATTGTGCAGCACATCCGCATAAAGTCCGGCCGCATTCACCACGGTACGGGTGGTAATCAGACCTTCCTTTGTGGCAATTTCATAACCCCATTCCTTCTTAATGATCCCTGTCACCTCTGAGCGGAAACGAAACTCCACACCATTCTTCGCGGCATTTTCCGCAGCCGCAATATTATATAAAAACGGGCAGACAATTCCGCCGGTGGGTGCCCAGAGCACCGCGGCCGTCTGATCAGAGAGATTGGGCTCCATTTCCCGAAGCCGTTTCTTATCCGTAATGATTTCCAGACCCGGCACCTGATTTGCCAGCCCCTGCTGATACAATGCTTCCAGACGTTCCATTTTTCCGGCATCCGTGCAGACCACCATAGAACCGTTTCGCACAAATGGGAAATCCAGTTCTCTGGACCACTGATCCATCAGACGGTTTCCTGCCACATTCAGCTTTGCCTTCCATGTTCCCGGCTTCGCATCAAATCCTGCGTGAATAATTGCGCTGTTCGCCTTGGAAGTGCCGCAGCAGACATCTTCTTCTCTCTCCAGCACGCAGACTTTCAACTGATAGCGGCTCAGTTCCCTGGCTACTGCCGCACCTGTCACGCCAGCCCCGATTATTACTGTATCGAACATTCATGACCTCCCGTAAAATTTTTATTTATAGCATACTCGCTTTGCTCTTCGTATTATATCATACAAAAAAAGCTTTCGCACTGTTTCCAAGGCAGGCTCAAAGGTGGGACATTTCTTATCCCACCTTTGTCCCTGCTTCGGTCTCAGTTTGAAAGCCCTCTCAATATTCCTCCAGCACTTTTCTTGCCCGGTCCGGATAATTGGTAATGATCGCATCTGCACCGGCCGCAGCCACGGTCCGGATATCCTCTTCCCGGTTTATGGTCCATACATGGATTTTTAAGTTCCTCTCCCTGCACTGCTCCAGAAAGCCCGGATACTGTAAATTATATCCCATTGGATGCAGGGCATCTGCTCCGGCGTTTTCTGCATATTCCGGAACATTCATCCAGCCGTCTGAATACAGCAGACCAACTCTGCTGGAGGCATCCAGTTGCTTCATCTTCAGCGCTGACGCATGATTGAAGGAAGAATACCACACCCGGTCCTGCATGTTCATATCCTGAGTCAGTTGAATTAGCTTCTCCTCAATTCCGGGATAAAACCAGATCCCCGTTTTCAGCTCCACATTGATGCATAATCCTGTGGGATAAATAAGCTCATACACTTCTTTCAGCGCAGGAATGCGGGAAGTATGATATTCCGTGTGAGTCCGGTTCACATTCAGAGCCTTTAGCTGTTCCAGCGTAAAATCCCTGACATTCCCTTTAATGCCGCTGACACGTTCTATCGTCTCATCATGGATCACTACCAGTTCTCCATCACGGCTTAACTGCACATCCAGTTCAATTCCATCCGCATTCTGTTTCACCGCCAGTTCAAATGCTTCCAGCGTATTTTCCGGTGCATATCCGGATGCCCCTCTGTGGGCCCAAACTTCTGTTTTCATCATTCTTCCTTCAATTCTATTCTTTATTTTTCAGTAAGACAGATTACTCGTTCAGTAAATTGTAATCCTCGATAGAAGCGTTGATATCTTTTGCCATTGCTGCTACAGACTCTTCCGGGGTGGACACGCCATTCAGCATATTTTCAATGTTGGTCTCAACGATCTGGCGTGCTTCCGGGAATACGCTCATCAGTGCGCCTGCATATTCCGGTGCAGAGTCATGAAGCTGATCAATTGCGGTCTGGAACTGAGGATATTCTGCGATATTGTCTTTGAATATCTGCTCCTCATGTGCATCTGTGGTCACAGGGAAGTATCCGGTCTGTGCGTTCCAGTATGCCTGTGATTCTGCAGATACCAGGAATTCTACAAATTTCCAGGTAGCAGCCTGTTTTGCTGCATCTTCATTGTTCAGCGCCCACAGAGAAGCTCCTCCGATGGACACACCACCCTGATCCGCATCTGTTACACTCGGGAAATAAGCAGTACCAACTTCAAATTTTCCGTTTACATCTTTCAGAATCTGTTTCAGAGAAGCAGTGGATCCTAAGGTCATTGCAGATTTTCCAGCAGCGAAATCAGTCAGACCTGAGTCACCGCCACGGCCTACATTTGGAGCATAGCCTGCATCATACAGGGTTTTCCACTGGTTCAGAATGTTCAGTGCCCCTCCGTTTTCATCAAATACAACCTTCGTTGCCGCTTCTTCTCTTCCGTTTCCATTATCTACATACTGCAGTCCCTGTTTTGCCAGCAACTGTTCAAAGAACCATCCGTAAATACCCAGTGAAATTGCTTCTCCTGCTCCGCCGTTGCCTGTCAGTGCTTCCGCGACATCTGCAATTCCTGCCAGACTGGTAGGTGCTTCTGCTACGCCTGCTGCAGTAAACATATCTTTATTATAATACAAAATCGGAGTAGAAGAATTGAACGGCATGGAGTATAATCTGCTGTCTACCGTATAATAAGCTGCGATATTCGGTTCGATCTTGGATACATCATAACCATCATTGTCGATCAGATCCTGCATCGGAACGATCCAGCCTGAGTCGATCATGAAACGGGTTCCAATATCATAGATCTGCACCAGGTCTGCACCCATATTTCCGATCTGTGCGCTCTTTAATTTGTTGATGGTATCATCATATTCCCCCTGATACTGAGCATTTACGGTAATTCCATATTCATTTTCGCTGTTGAATTTCTGAACCAGATAATCCATAGCCTCGCCATTGACACCACCCATGGAATGCCAGAATTCGATGGTGGTTCCGTTTAAATCTGCGTCTGCTGCCAGAGCGCTCACAGCACTGCCTGCGATTACGCCAGTTGCCAGAGCTGCTGCTAAAATTGCTGAAATCACTTTCTTCTTCATTTCTCTCCTCCTTCTTGCCCATCAGCCATCCTGAATCTGCCTTTGGCAGACGGGCCGATGCTGCATGTCACCTTGTCTATGAATAATGTTTCTATATAAAATACCATAAGGTATATGATATATTATCGTCATATCATCCCTTTACCGCTCCGGAGAACATTCCTTTGATCAGTTGTTTCTGTCCAACGATGAATATCGATATGGAAGGAACAATGATAATGACTACACCTGCTATCATCAGCGTAATGGACTGTGCATCTACGCTGTTGAGCATGCTGATACCAATCTGCACCGTTCTCTTTGCTTCGGATCCGGTTACCAACAATGGCCACATATACATATTCCATGCATTGATGAAGGTGTACACTGCCATGGCGCCGATAGCCGACTTGGTCAGCGGCATCAGAATTTTCAGAATGAACTTGATATTGCCGCATCCATCCAGCTTTGCTGACTCATACAGTGAGATCGGGAAGCTCATGTAGAACTGACGGAACAGGAAAATGCCCATGGCTGAGGTCAGATAAGGCACGATCAGCACCTGATAAGTATCCAGCCATCCCCAACTGCTGACGGTCAGATAATTGGAAATAATGGTGGCTTCTCCCGGGATCATCATGGTTGCCATTACCAGCATGAAAATCACATTTTTTCCTTTGAAATCCAGGAATGCAAATGCAAATGCCGCCATGGAGCAGGTAATGATCTGTCCAATGGTAATGATGCCCGCAACCACAAAGGAATTCAGTACAAATTTTAACAGCGGCACATTTTCCAGTGCATTTTTAAAGTTTTCCAGAGTTGGCTGCTTCGGCAGAACATTCAGATCCATGGTAAACAGTTCGCTGGAAGGCATGAGTGCAACGCTGACTGCGTACAGCAGAGGGAGCAGGATAATGATTGCCACAACGATATTGGCGGCCAGCAGACCTCCGGTCCGAATGTTTTTCTTGCGTTTTGCTTTTGCATTCATGACTCTGTGCAGAGCATCCAGTTCAGCCTGCGATTTCAGATTGACAGCACCTGCGGTATTATGAATTGCTTCCATCAATATTTCACCCCTTTTTTCTCAATTTTGAACATAACCAGAGTCAGTATCATGACAATAACAAACAGGATAACTGACTGCGCTGCTGCGCTTCCGAAACGATAGTTGAAGAAAGCGTCACGGTAAATGGAATATACAATCAGATTGGTGGACTCTCCAGGTCCTCCCTGCGTCAGGATCTTTACCTGTCCAAAGGACTGGAATGCCTGAATAATATTTACTACCAGTGTGTAAAACATGATCGGGCTCAATCCCGGCAGTGTCAGATGAAAAAACTGCTGGATCGGGCTGGCACCGTCCACTGATGCACGCTCATAAATGCTCTCATCGATGTTTCCAAGTCCGGCGGAAAAATACAGGAAATTAATTCCGCTGTTCAGCCAGGCGGTGAGGATTGCAACGCATACCAGCGCATATTTCGGATCGCTCACCCAGTTGATGTTTAATCCGGTCAGCTTATTTAAGATGCCCACCGATGGGTGAAGGATAATTTTGAATATCATGGCTGCGGAGCTGGATGCGATCGCCATAGGCAGTGCATAAGCAGTACTGAATGCACGAATGCCGGGGAATGCTTTATTGCAGAGCACTGCTCCCAGCAGGCCAATGGCCATACTGCCCACTACCACGATAACCACGAAGATCAAAGTCACTTTCAGGCTGTTGTAAAAGGAGCTGGAGGTCAGCAGATCCATATAATTTCCAATTCCCACGAACAATTTTGCCTGTCCCATCTTATTGGTCTTGTAAAGGCTCAAAAAGATAGTTTTAAAAAACGGATAAAACAGAAAAATTGCAAAAATGAGTATACAGGGAAGCAGAAATCCGTAAGCCCTGGTACGTTCTAACAAAGATGGTTTCTTTTTCATAACATTCTCCTTCCACACCCCTTATAAATTCAAGGTCTGCTCTGTTTCCATATCAAACAGATGAATACGATTTAAATCGAAATAAACCTTTAACTTCTCTCCTGCCCGCGTCTGGTTTTCCGGCTCTACTCTTGCGCAGAACTGAATTCCTTCCAGATCAAAATACAGCATAACCTCTGCTCCCAGCAATTCTCTGGCTATGATGGTTACCTGCATTGCCTCGCTGTACTCCAGCTTCGGATTTGCTTCTTTTCCCTCTTCTGTGTAAATGTCCTCCGGACGGATGCCAAATGTCACCTTAGACCGATGATATCCTTTCTCTTTCAGCAGTCTTGCTGTCTTCTCCAGCAGATAGACGGGATGATCTTCTATTGTAAGATAAGTTTTCTGATTTTCCACATCATATCCCCGGTACAGCGATACATCCAGGAAATTCATGGATGGCGATCCGATAAAGCCTGCCACAAATTTATTAACCGGATGCTGATACAGTACCTGCGGGCTGTCCACCTGGCTTACTTCTCCTGCCTTCATCACCACAATTCTGGTTCCCAGCGTCATTGCTTCTGTCTGGTCATGGGTTACGTAAATCATGGTAGTTCCCAGTTCTTTATGCAGCTTGGATAATTCCACACGCATCTGTGCTCTCAGCTTGGCATCCAGATTTGACAGCGGCTCATCCATCAGAAACAGTTTCGGATTTCTCACAATCGCACTTCCGATAGCCACGCGCTGCTTTTGTCCGCCGGATAATGCCTTGGGATACCGTTCCAGAAGATGTTCGATTTCCAGTATTCTGGCTGCCTCCTGCACTTTTTCATCGATCTGTTTTTTTGGCATTTTTCTAACCTTCAGAGCAAATGCCATATTGTCGTATACTGTCATGTTGGGGTACAGTGCATAATTTTGAAAAACCATGGACAGGTTCCGCTCTTTCGGTTCCAGATAATTAGACAGTTCTCCATCGATCCACAGTTCACCTCCGGAAATTTCCTCCAATCCGGCAATCATACGCAGCGTGGTTGATTTTCCGCACCCGGATGGTCCTACAAAAATGATGAATTCCTGATCACTTATTTCCAGATTAAAATCTTTTACTGCATAATTATCATTCTGATATCTCTTACAGATATTTCGCAGCGTCAGTGTTGACATGTATTCTCTTTCCTCCCGCTTTCGCCCATTGTTCGTTCTTTCCAGGACTCTCTTCCTCAATTTCCTTACAAACTTTACCAATCGGATGTAAAATCCACAATCCATCGCAAGTAATGTTTATGTAAAAACTAAAAGTCAGAAAAAAAAGAGGTGCCGCATCGGGGTGGAAAACTGCTTTCCATCCCGGTGCCGCATCTCCTGCTCACACTTTTCTGTCACGTTTTGGGTGTTTTATCTCAAGCCTTATCGTCCTTCAAGATAAAAAGTTCAAATCCAAATTCTGTTTTTGACTTTGTATAGCCGTACTGACTGCACATCCAGTCTGCCTGGGCCTCAAATTTCGCTTCCGCATATACTGCGTCCGGCAGCTTCTCCGGATTAATTTCATAATAGGTTTTCAGCCGTTCCATAGTCAGGTCTGTAATCCCGGACAGCCAGGCGGAATAGGCACCACATCTGGCCTCGGTGCAAAGATACAGCCAGGTATTTTTCGTGAGAAACAGTACCGTCTTATCCTTGCCCATACTGCGGACGGCCTCGGTATCCCGTAAAAAGCCGGTATAGAAATCCTCTTTATTTTGAGATGCATACAGCCCCGCTTCCGGCCCCTCCGTAAGCAGACAGGTCTGATCCTCCACAGAATCTTCCCAGAAAATAGTATGATAGCGTACCACTGCCTCGGAACCGAGCTGCAGCGCCAGCAGCAGTCCAAGCAAAGACACCGCAATTGAGCTGCTGTTCCTTCTGACCCCGTCTGTCTCGGAACTTTCCTGCCACAGCTCTTTGGCTGTCATGACTGCCATGACCACACTTCCCACGAAAGCCACGGCAGAAGCGGAGGACGAAGCATAGAAATGCTGATTGGAAGTCAGACTGATACAGAAAGAATACAGCATTCCCGGAATCCAGATCAGGTAAAACAATTCCTTCACCCTTCTTCGGCGGGTAAGGAAATAGCAGAAAAGGCCAAGTATATTCATGAAAAACATCAGGCAGTTAATCAATGCTCCTTTTGCAAGCTGGGTTCCCAGCAGTGCTGCGGTTCCCACGACTGCCACGGAAAAATACAGGGCTCTGTTTTTATATCGTTTTTTATCAATCAATATAACCAGTGCCAGAATCAGTAAAATAAACAGAAGCACCGGTGTCTGCTCACTGCTGTGAATGATCGACTGGAAATAAGAATTAAGCTGGCTAAAAAATGACTGCATTTTATGTTCCGGATCCTGGAAGATACCCGGAAATGCCTCCAGAATCTTTTCCAGCGTGGTTCTCGAAAACACAAAAACCAGAAACGCCAGTGCAGAGACCATAATTCCGATGGTAAAACAAAACCAGTTCTTTCCCCTCAGCCAGTAAAAATACCCCTCTCCTGCTTCTGTCAGTATTCCGGCTTTGCTTCCTCCTGACAAAAGACGGCGAAGCAGCACTGCCCCGCAATAGATAAGATACACGAACACCAGGTAGGGACAGCATAAAACTGCCGCAGAGAAAAAGCATCCTGAAATACCCATTTGTATTTTCTTATGTTTTTCTGCTGTGGCAGCAATCACCAGCGCAGTTAAAAGAGTTAAAATTCCCATGGAATTGTAGGATAGAGCCATGATTCCAAAGGGAATGTAGAATAAAAAGCCAACGGAAGCAGCCCACGCCCCCAGCCAGCTCTCTTTTTTCAGCCGAAGATAGAAAAAGACAGCGGCAGCGCACCATACTGCAGTGCAGAAATAGCGAAAGGCCAGTATCATTCCTCCGGTTCCCCCTGCAATCCACAGATAGAGGGATACAAAGGGCCAAAGCAATACGCCTGCCATCTGGGATAAATGCCATTCCTGAGCGAAGAGAGCATCTCCCTGGGCCAGCCGCCTGGGTATCGTCAGATAAAATGTCTCATCCCTGTTTCCAAAACCGCAGCGGCATTTCCAGAATAAAAAAATACCAATCCCAAGCATCGTAAAAAGACAGAACAGATTTTGCCATAATTCTCTTTTTCTCTTTTGTTCTTCCTGCAAATGAAGCATACTTAATTCCCTTCCTTTTCTGCCGGGAAGCGCAGTGAAATTCTATAATGTTCCCCGTCATTCTCTACTCTGCTGTTTCCATTCATCCGGCGCATCATCTGCTCTATGTTCCGGATTCCCACATGGGTGCTCTCCATTCTCACGATTTCCTGCCTGATCCGGTTTCGAATGGAAAACTCCAAAATTCCCTGACACTTCTCCCCGGGTGATGCCCATCCTCTTGCCAGTGCCTCTTTCCATTTAACAGAAATCTCGATAGGTTCTTTCGCATCCGCATACTTACACAGATTGGAACTGATATTATCCAGAATTCTCCCCATATAATCTGTGACCACCGCAATTTTCACCTCCGGCCAGGTGAGCCTGCAATCCACCTGATATTTCTGACTCTCCAGAAACATCACAAAATCCGATAATTCGTCCTTCAGGACATACTCCACCGATCTCATGGCTTCCAGGGGTTCCGGCTTTTTCCCCGAAATATAAAACCGTTCAAACAACTGATCTGACATGCGCTTGATCTGCACGGCCTTATCCGCGGCCTTTTCCAGATATTTTTTCATTTCTTCTTCATTCTTATACCTGCCCTTTTCCAGAAGCTCGGTATACAAAAGCAGTGTGGTCAGCGGAGTGCGCAGATCATGGGCCATTCCGGTCACAAGGCTTCGGTTGGCTTCCAGCAGTTCTTCTTTTTCCTGCATGTTTTCATTCAGGCTCAGCCGCATCTGATCCAGGCCATAGGCCAGTTCCGCCAGTTCATCCCTGCCCTTCACAGTAATCTGCATATCCATGCCGCCGCTCTCCAGAATGCGGATCTCATCCTCCAGAATACGGACATATTTGATCTTCTTCTGTAAAAAGATGAGAAAGACAAGGACAAAAAAAACGGCTGAAATTCCAAGTTCAATGTAATTTGCCATATCATAAAACTGAAACTCAAAAAATCCCTCTATATAGACCGTGGCAGTACCATCCGCGAATTCAAACGTATATTGATTGGAACCATCCAGATAGGCCAGGCTGCTGTCATAGCTGTCTGCGGCTTCATCGCCCAGATCCGTATAAAAAGAATCATAAAGCGGCTGTCCGTTTCGGTAAATCATATAATAAACCAGCAGATGCTTCCGGTTCCAGGCATCCAGCATGGTTCCGTCTGCTGTGGTAAGCTGATTTTTTTTGATATAGTCCTGCAGTTGTGCCGCAGTCCGGTCCGTTGCTTTCTGGATATAATCCGACTCCAGAAAATACCGATCCAGCATCCAGTCTCCCACCCGGTCCAGCACATAATACAGTCCGGCAGATAATACTGCTGCCAGCACCAGGACAAAAATAGATTTTACTCTCAGACTATAACGCCGTTTACTCAAAGGTATACCCCTTTCCCCAAATGGTGCGGACATGCTTTGGCTCCTGCGGATTTTTCTCTATTTTCACCCGAATTCTCCTGATATGCACCATGACCGTACTGTTGGAAGAATAAAAATACGGCTCATTCCACACGCTTTCATACAGATTCTGCGCCGAGAAAATTTTGGATGGATTCTGCATCATCAGCAGCAGAATCCGGTACTCCAGCTCCGGAAGATCCACTTTTTTTCCGCCCACACTGATTTCATTGCTGCTGCGGCTGATACAGATATCTCCAATGGCAATGTATTCTTCCTCTTCCTGCGTTTTCCCCTCTTTGCCGCTGTATACCTGATACCGGCGCAGCAGAGCCTTCACCCTTCCCAGCAGCTCCGCGTAGGAAAACGGTTTGCCCAGATAGTCATCGCCCCCTGCCATCAGGCCGATCAGCTTATCTGATTCCTGTGATTTTGCCGTAAGAAACAATACCGGCACATAGGATACCTTTCTTATTTCCTCACAGGTCTTTAAACCGGACATCCCCGGCATCATCACGTCCAGAATTACCAGATCTGTGTCCTGGCTCAGCAGCTCCAGTCCGCGCTGTCCATTCTCAGCCTCGATTACATCATAATCTTCGCTCTCCAGCAGGATGCGTATTCCTTCTCTGATATCCGCATCGTCCTCTATAATCAAAATTGTTGCCAGACTCATTCTTTTCTCCTCCCGTGTCAAACATCCTGTCTTACCGCATCTACTATAGCATGGTTGTCAATACTTTATAAACACATTTTTTGTTTTTCCGTTACATTTCAGCCTTTCATTGCTTCCAATGCCGATATTTTTACCGCCTTTCCGGCAGGATAATATCCGGCCGCCACACCGATAAAGATAGAAAAAAGAAGGGAAAATCCTGCCAGCCACAAAGGAATCACTGAGATAGGCATTCCGCCGCCTCCCATGGAAGAAAATCCCCCCATCATGTAATCCACTTCAGAGCCGCCCGTACCCGCGTTCATAGAAAAATAATTCATGATCCCCGAGATCAGAAAACTCAGCCCAATTCCCATCGTTCCGCCGATCAGCCCGATCACTGCCGCCTCTGTCAGAAATTCTTTTCTGATATCTCCCAGAAAGCAGCCCAAAGCTTTCATGATGCCGATTTCTCTGGTACGCTCCGTGATGGACATGATCATGGTATTGGCAATTCCGATTGCCGCCACCAGCAGGGAAATACCCCCCAGACCGCCCAGCATCAACTGCTTCTGTCTGGCTTCTTTTTCCATGGGTTCACGAATGCTCTCCATGGAATTGGTCTTAAAGCCCAGCTCCTTAATCTGATTCTCCACCCGTTTCACATCTTCAATCGTCTTTACATCCACCAGCGCATTCGTATAGCCTTTGCTCACTTTCTGGTTATTTAGTTTTCTCACCGGTTTCTGCAGTTTTTCCAGATCCTTCATTTTCATGATCAGGCCCGCACTGGTTTCCTCTCCCAGGTCATAGTCTTCCGATACCACACCGGTAATTTTCAGCTTCTGGATTTCATTCCAGCTCGCCTTGCTTCCTTCCATCTCCGCGCCGTTTGGGACTTCCTTTCGCTGCACAATGGACACCTCCGCCCCCACCGGCTGAAAGTATGGCCTGGCATTCTCATCCGACCAGTAATCCACGGTATTTTTTCCGTCCGGACGCTTGCTGTCCGCAAATTGAAATGCAAAGGACTGTCCCGCCAGGACTTCATAAGGTGCTTTCCCCGGATATTCCCCCTCCTTCAACTGATAACCCATTTTCTCAAAATCCTTTTCCGAGACTCCAACCACTGTGGTGTAGAAGCATTGATACCGGTTTTTGCTTCCGCCCGTCACCTGCAGATTTCCAAGATCCAGGGTAGTTTTGGCAATCACTGTCTCTACCCCGTCCAACTGTTCCATTTGCTTCACTGCCTTTTTATCCAGCACCGTTTTGGAAGCACTGCCTTCTGGTGCCGTGTATACCGTGATCCTGGTGAGCTTCCCCATCTGGGAAAGCATTATGGCCTGAGACTCTTTCATACCAATTCCAAGAGACACCATAATGATAATAGCGCAGCTTCCAATGACCACACCGGACACGGTCAGTCCCGTTCTTCCTTTTCTCCTGTACAGATTGTGAAAACACATCTGCAGGATATCCCGCCACGACATCAGATGTCCTCCTCTTCCAACTCATTCCGCTTCTTTTTGTGTCTCCGATGCAGGAAATAAAATACCAGGGCCAGAAGGGCTGCACCCGCCAGAGCAAATTCCTTCCAGTGGGCCAGGAGAGGATTTTCCGGTGCTCCTTCCACGGTACCAAAACCATCCATTCCGTATTCGTCTCCGGCTCCGTCCCAGTTTTCATCGGTCAGCTCTGTCTCCGCTTCCGGTACAGACAGGGTAAACTGCTTGTCTGCCGTCTGTTCCTGTGCGGCACTGTTTTCGTAGGTCACGCTGACTTTCACCGGCTGGTCTCCCGCCTGATCCGGAGTCGCAAAGAAGTCAATGGTGCCGCTGGATCCCGGTTCCACATTTCCCAGATATTTATAGGTTTCTTCACAGGCCATCCCCGTCTCGATTCTGGCTTCCAGATTATAGATCGTAGATTTTCCTTTATTTACATAGGGAAGCGAAATGGTAGTCTCTTCTCCCGGCTTGATCTCCTGCTCCTGCTGAAGTTCTCCGATACTGAACCGGTCAGGCTGGGTAATCGGAATCGCAATTTTTTCTTCTGAGGTACCCTGTGTCAAATCCTCTTTTTTCCGGTATTCATATTTGAAATTGATATTCACCTTGGAATTTTCCGTCTTTCCTTCCGGCAGCGCCCGCAGTGTAATCTCTTTGGTCACCGTTTCCTGTGGCCTCAGCTCTTCCACATAAAATGAATTGGTTCCATCCTCTATGGACAGGGCATCTCCCGGCTCCATGGACATTACCATATTATTGATCGTAGTCTTTTTGCTGGTATTTAAAAGCACTAGCTGCAGGGTGAATTTCTGCCCTGCCTTCAGGTTCTGATCGTATTGGTACTGGCTGATCATGATATTTGGTGTCAGCGGATCTATGGTTTTGGTCTCGCCTGCACCGGCACCTCCCCCATCTCCTCCGGAATATCCACCGGAATATCCCCCGCCATCGTCTCCGCCGGCTGAGTTATCCACAAAATTTTTGTTCTCTTCCAATGACACCGGCAGTAAGATCGTTTCTTTCGCTTCTCCTGATACTGTCTTTCCGTCCTCCAGATACTGATAACTCAGTGTCACCGGCACCTGAAGGACAGAGACTGTTCCCAGTTCTTTTCCAGCCTTCAGTCTGACCTTTACCATTTTTTCTTCCAGTGCGGTCAAATCCTTTACACGAATGCTGTCCGTCTTTTGATTCGGATCCAGGGTAAGGCCGTCTGGCAGCTCCAGCTTTAATTTCAGATTCTGCAGCTTCGTCTTCCGGTAAGTGCTTTTCAGCACCAGCACCAGGTCAAATTCCTTTTCCGGCTGAATGCCTTTCTTCATTTTCTCTCTGGAAATCCGTACCTCTTCCGTAAGAATCTCCGTTTCCACAGCAGGAGTTTCTGTATCCGGTGTGTCCGTGTCCGGCGTGTCCGTGTCCGGCGTGTTCGTATCCGGCGTATTCGTGTCCGGCGTGTTGGTGTCCGGCGTGTTCGTATCCGGCGTATTCGTGTCCGGCGTATTCGTATCCGGTGTGTTGGTGTCCGGTGTGTTCGTATCCGGTGTGTTGGTGTCCGGCGTGTTGGTGTCCGGGACACCGGTATCCGGCTCATTGGTATCCGGTATGATCAGATCCGATATGTCGGTATCCGTACTCTGGCCTCCGTTCCCCCCCTTTCCGGAAGGATTGTTTTCCCCACTTCCGCCCCCGGCTGCATTGCTGCCGGAAACGGACACGTCTTCTATCTCTTCAATCAAAAGATCGTTTCCCTGCTCTGCCAGTACAGAAAAACCGGGAACTGCGGTCAGCACAAGGCTTAACAGGATCCCGGCCATTTTCAGCCCTGTATGAAAGCTTTTCCCCTGATGCGCTGTCAATCTGGTACCCCTTGCTTTATTGTGATTCTTCTTTACAAACCCTGTCATGTTATAAGCTCCCCTTTTCCTGCGTCTTTTCATCCCTGACAATATTTCCGTCTATTAAGGTCAGAATATGATCCGCATAATGTGCCATTTCGGGATCGTGTGTTACCAGAACAATAGTCTGATCATTTTTCTTTGCCATCTCCACGATCATTTCCATGATCTGGGCGGTTGTTTTCGTATCCAGGTTTCCCGTAGGCTCATCGGCAAAAATCACTGACGGCTTTGCCGCAAAAGCTCTGGCAATGCCCACCCGCTGCTGCTGTCCTCCTGACATCTGAGAGGGATAATGATGCATCCGATCTCCCAGCCCCACAAGCTTCAGCAGCCTGGCTGCCTGCTTCTCTCTCTGATGCTTTCCTACCCCCTGAAACATCAGTGGAATGGCTGTATTTTCCAGTGCCGTCATGTAGGGAAGCAGGTTATATGCCTGAAAAATAAAACCGATATGCTTCTGGCGAAAGACGGCCATCTGCTCTTCCCGCAGCTTTGTAATATTTACCTTGCCGATGACCACACTGCCCTCCGTGGGCTTTTCCATGCCTGCCAGCTGGTTCAGCAGGGTGCTCTTACCGGAACCGGAGGTACCAAAGATGCAGCAGATCTCTCCCCGTTTCACCACTGCATCAATATGGTCCAGTGCCACCACCCGTTCACTGCCCATCCGGTATACCTTTCTGATATGATTGATTTTGATCATGTCGTCTGCCACGTTTCTCATCCCGCCTTCCTGCCATCTTGAAAGGAGAGGAACCGTCTTTTGCCGGCCGCCCATTTTCTCTGCGGCCCCGGCAGGGTATCTCCTTACCCTGCCACTATAAACCCTATATCTTAACAGATTATGAAAGGAATTCTGAAAGAATCTGAAAAGTACACCTCATACCATACCAGGAACACATAGACCGCCCAGATTTTCCGGCTGTTGTCCCGAATGCCGTCCCGATGCTCCACCAGAAGACGGTTTAACTCCTGAACCTGAAAAAATTGTTCTGACGCCGGACTCCGGAACCGTTTCAGGACCTTGTGGTAATACTCCGGCTGCCGCAGCCAGACGCGGATGGGCACCGGAAAACCCAGCTTCGCCTTCTTTGCCGTCGCAGAGGGCACGGCTCCCGCAGCGATGTCGCGAAACAGTACCTTAGTACGGTTTCCCCTGATTTTATCCTTTTTTTTCAGCAGGCGGGCCGCCTGATATACCTTTGGATCCAGATAGGGAACCCGGCATTCCAGAGAATGAGCCATACTCATCTTATCCGCTTTTAACAGAATGTCCCCCGGCAGCCAGTAATTCAGATCAACCTCCTGCATTCTGCTGACTGCATCCAGCTTCCGGCTTCCTTCATATGTCTTTCCGGTCACATCCAGGGGTTCCCCTCCCCTGCCTGATTTCAAAAGCTTTTTCTTTTCTTCCGGCAGAAAAATTTTTGCATTTCCAATAAAGCGGTGCTCCAGATCTTCACACCCTCTGAGAATATAATTTTTTCCTTTGAATTGAAATGGGATCTTTTTCACCCTGATCTTCAGTCCCTTTCGAATCCCGCTGCCAAGAAGGCCAAACCAGGCCAATGCGCCCGGTTCCCCATAGATTGGATAACCTCCGAACAATTCGTCCGCCCCTTCTCCGGAGAGAACTACTTTTAAATGCTTTGCAGCCATTTGATCCACAAAATACAGCCCCACCGCAGAGGCGTCTGCCAGAGGCTCATCCATGTAGTACATCACTTCCGGCACCGCATTCCAGAATTCTTCTGCTGAAATCAGCTTCTGGCGATTGAAGCTGGCTTCCGCCCTGTCTTTCCGGCTGCTTTGTCTCTCCTCTCCCCGGCGTATTTCCTCCAGTTCACTGTACCGGCCGTCTCCCTCATCAAATCCCACGGAAAAGGTCTGATGTACCCGGGACTTTGATACGATATAATTGGAATCCACTCCGGAGGACAGTAAGGAGCCCACCTCCACATCACTGTTTTGATGAATCCGTATGGAATCCGCAAGAGCCTCCTCCAGATTCCGTTTTCTTTCTTCTTTTGATGTGTTTTTTTCTTTTGATGTATTTTTCTCTTTTGATGTATTTTCTTTTTCCTGACGCAATGTGATTTTTTTATAACACTCTGTCCGCAGATTCCCGTCTCTCCAGGTCAGATGATATCCCGGCATCAGCTTAAAAATCCCTTTAAAAAAAGTCTCTTCCAAAGCCGAATACTGAAAACTGAGATAATAATCCAAAGCCTGCTCATTCACCTTTTTAGGACAGTCCGGGTGCTCCAGCAGACTTTTGATCTCGGAGGCAAACACGATCCCCCCATCCTTTTTCCGAAAATAATAAAACGGTTTAATGCCAAATGGATCCCGGGCTGCAAACAGGGTTTCCGTCTTCTCATCCCAGACAGCAAAAGCAAACATCCCCCGCAGGTGATGCACCATTTCTTTTCCATATTCCTCATAGGCATGAAGCAGACATTCTGTATCCGAATGATTCTGAAACTGATGTCCTTTTTTCAAAAGCGTATCCACCAGCTCCTGATAATTATATATTTCACCGTTAAACACCAAAACCAGGCTTTTATCTTCATTATACATGGGCTGATCCCCGTTCTTCAGATCAATGATGCTCAGCCTGCGAAAGCCAAGAGCGGTTCTGCCCTTCCGGTAGATTCCCTCTCCGTCCGGCCCCCGGTGACGCATTTTTTCCATCATGGCCTGCAATACCTCGATATTACCCGATCTGTCTTCCGTAAATCCACAAATTCCACACATGTACCTTTCCCCCAATATATTCTTATCTTCAAAAACGCCTCTGCACCTTAAAAATGTCTCATGAAATGAGACTGTTTTCCTTTCCTACTATAAAAGTTTAACCTTAACAAATTCTGAACATGTTCTGAACAAATATAAAGCATTCATTCAACCATAAAAGCCACCCGGCAATCAACCCGGATGGTTTCTCATATGAGCTGAAGCTCTTCTGTCCTGTTTTCTGAAAATATTATTTATTTTTGTTTATTTTCTTTCATTATAACTGAATTGTTTTTTAGAATCAACACATATCTGGCCACAACAGTAACATTGAAGCATAAAAAAATCATCTCCTTTGTTTGCTTTTACTCAATGTAACATAAGTACATAAAGCAGGAGATGATGATTTCTATTTTTTTAACAATGATAAACCATGTCTTACATTGCACCGGATTGTTCCAGTTGTTCTTTTGCTTCCCGAAGGCTGTCAATTTCTTCCTGGGTAACCTTATCCAGCTTGATTTTGGAAATCTGCTTCTGCAAAGCGGCACAGTCCGCCTTCAGCTGCTTTTTCTTAACCTTATCCATTTCTTTCCCTTTGTCCTTAATCGTCTGTTCCATCTGAACGACCAGACTCTGTGCATCATTTTTCAGTTCTGCCGCCTCTCTGCGCAGTTGATCCGAACCGGAATATTCCTGGGCATCCCGAATCGCCTTTTCAATCTCATCGTCTGACATCCGTTCGTTGGCAGTGATGGTGATCGACTGTTCTTTTCCGGTATCCAGATCTTTAGCCGATACCTTCAAGATTCCATTTGCATCCAGATCAAAGGTCACTTCAATCTGAGGCACTCCTGACATGGCCCGCTTGATCCCCTTCAGCTTAAACTTTCCGATGGTTTTATTATCCTTTGCCATGGGACGCTCACCCTGCAGCACATGAATCAGCACCTCCCGCTGAAATGGCGCCGTGGTGGAAAATACCTGAGAATACCGGGTAGGAACGGTAGAATTGCGCTCCACCAGTTTTGTCGCCACTCCTCCTACGGTCTCGATGGAAAGGCTGAGGGGAATCACATCCAGCAGAATCAGATCCTGGCCGGAACCGGAAAGCACCGGAGCATTTCCCAGCAGGGTATTCCCCAGTATAGCAGCCCCCTTAGCCACGCACTCATCCGGATTGATGTTCCGGGAAGGCTCTTTTCCGGTCAGTTCCCGCACCTTTTTCTGAACACAGGGGATCCGGGTGGAACCACCCACCAGCAGTACTCTGCTCAGAGCAGAAGAAGCTATCCCCGCATCACGCAAGGCGCTGCGAACCGGAACTGCCGTCCGCTCCACCAGATCCTGTACCAGCTCTTCAAAGCGGGACCTGGTCAGCATTTTGTCCAGATGAACCATTCCATTTTTCCCCTGGGTCAGATAGGGCAGCTCAATCTTGGCCGTATCTCCGGTGGACAGTACCTTCTTTGCCTGCTCCGCCGCCTCTGTGATGCGGGCCATGGCCGCAAAGTCTTTTGACAGGTCAATTCCCTGCTCTCTGCGGACCTCACCCACGATCCATTCGGAAATCCGGCGGTTAAAATCGTCTCCGCCAAGGTTGTTGTCTCCGGCAGTAGCCAGCACCTCGATGACACCATCTCCAATCTCAATAATCGATACATCAAAGGTACCTCCTCCCAGATCGTACACCATGACTTTCTGTGGCTCACCATGATCCAGTCCATAGGAAAGAGCCGCACTGGTAGGCTCATTGATAATCCGAAGGACATTCAGTCCGGCGATACGGCCTGCATCCTTCGTAGCCTGACGCTGAATATCATTAAAGTAAGCCGGTACGGTGATCACCGCATCGGTAACGCTGTCATTTAAAAAGCTCTCCGCATCTTTTTTCAGCTGCATCAATATCATGGCGCTGATGGTCTGAGGCTTGTACTCCTTGCCGTCAATACGGATACTCCATTCCGTTCCCATGTGGCGCTTGATGGAACTGATGGTCCGCTCCGGATTGGTGACCGCCTGACGCCCGGCTGCCTCTCCGATCAGTCTTTCTCCATTTTTTGTAAACGCTACTATACTGGGCGTAGTGGATGCCCCGGAATTTCCCGGTATGATCACCGGTTCTCCGTTCTCAATCACCGAAACACAGCTATTTGTGGTGCCTAAATCGATTCCAATTACTTTTCCCATATCTTCCTCCGCGCGGCCTTTTCTCCACTCTGTCTTTTCTGATCAGAGTAATTTTATTTTTACTTTAAACAACAGATCGTTCCTTTACACTACACAAAAACGTGCCAGAAAATTGCATTCCGACACGTTCTAGTATACCGTATATTCCTGTAAAAAGTATTTCCTTTCAGTTAAAATATTCTAAAAATATGCGAAACTTTCATCCAGGCCGCACCTTATTTTGCATCTGCCGGGAAAACAAGTCCCATCTGCTCTCTGCTGCGGTCCATCAGTTCCATGCTCATTTGAGAGATGCCCTGGAAATAAGCCGGATCCACTTCGCCCTTTACGGCCCTGCAGAAGTAATCCAGTTCATAGCACATATTGTTTTCGCATTCTGTAATCTTGATATTTTCTCCGGTGCCATCCAGATATTCGATAAATGCGCTCCTGGGATTTGCAATTTCTTCTATGTACATGGTTCCGTTTTCCCCCTGTATCTGGCTGAAACTGCTGCTGGCCGTGATTTTGGAATAGGATACTTCTGAAATAATATCTTCATACTCTGCCATAATGCTGCCTGCACCATCAATTCCATTTTCCAGGAAGACAGGATATGCAGTGGTCTTCTCCGGCTCACCGAACAGGAAGAGTAAAATCTCAACTCCATATACTCCTATGTCCATCAGAGCGCCTGCGGAAAACTCCTTTTTAAAAATATTTTTTACATCACCATTCTTAAATGCATCATACCGTGAAGAATACTGGCAGTATTCCAGACATGCCTTGCGGATGGCTCCCAGCTTTGGCAGGCTCTTTTTAATCTGCCGCATAGACGGATCATGGATGGAGCGCAGCGCCTCCAGCAGCACCACATGATTCTCCTGCGCAGTCTGCATCATGAGCTGAGCCTCCGCTGCATTCGAAGCCAGAGATTTTTCACACAGTACGTGCTTGCCGGCCTTCAGCATCTGCAGCACCTGTTCACAGTGAAGGCTGTTTGGACTGGCTACATACACGGCTGCAATATCTTTATCCGCCGCCAGATCCTCCAGCTTGTCATAAAACTTTGATACTCCGTAAGGTTCGCCAAATTGTCTGGCCTTTTCCAGATCCCTGGAATAGACAGCCTCTGCTTTTACCTCATCATTCCGGCCTGCCGCCTCCATGAACGTCTTTGTAATGCTGCTGGTTCCTATGGTTGCTATATTTAACATAATATCCTCCTATCAAACAAGCATCTTCCGGTCACATAAATCCTGCATTCCGCCGCACTTGCCGTCTGTCGCTCTTTTAACAGAGCATCTTTTTGGATATATTATACCTTTATTGGAATTTATTTACAATAAAAATTTATCGCTGCCATGGATTTCACTCCTGTGATAAGATCCCCAATATACTGGAAACACTTTCCGCATTCCATTCCTCTATCTTTAAAACCGCATTCTCAATATTCTGGTCTCCGGAATCCGGGTTATGATACCAGACACACTTCATTCCCGCTGCATGGGCTGCCTTTCCTCCATTCGTAGAATCCTCAATCACCAGACACTCCTCGGGCTTCATTTGAAGTTTTTTCGCTGCTTCCAGAAAAGTATCCGGAGCAGGTTTTGGATTTTTTACATTCTCCCCGCTGGTAATGCTGCAGAAATATTTTTCCATTCCCAGCGTTTTCAGCGTAAGCTCAATCTGTGTCTGGGCAGCGGAGGATGCGACCGCCAGCAAATATCCTTCATTCCAGAGTCTGTTAAGCGCCTCGTTTATTCCGGAAAGCCTTGGGAATCCTTCTTTTTGAACGATCTGGGCCTTTTTTTCTGCCATTCTCCTGCCCATTTCTTTTGTTTTTAAAAAGGAAATCCCATAATTTTTTTCAATCAAATCAACCAGAAAGCCAAGCGTAGAACCGATGCATGGTTTATAAACATCATATTCCAGTTCAATTCCTTCTTCTGCAAATGCCTCTTTCCAGCATCGGTAATGAAGCGGTTCTGTATTTACCAGAACGCCGTCCATATCAAAAATAACTGCTTTCATGATATTCCCTCTTTCTTCGAACATCAGCCCATCCTGAATTTGCCTGGGGCAAATGGGCTGACATAGCCGATCTCTCCTACCTGTTTTTTATCATCTCTGAATACGGCAGAAATTCATAACCGCATTTTTCATAAACCTTGACTGCTCTTTCATTTTCCGTTTCAACTTCTAAGCGGAATACAGCGTCCGGATACTTTTTTTCAATAAAATCAAAAAACTGACTTCCTATCCCCAAGCCTCTGTATGCGGGTTTAATGTAAATATCTTCAATCCAGATACAATTTTTCCCGAATTCTGTAGAAAAGCTCTTTGCAGCCATGGCATATCCCTGAATGTCCTTCCCCTCCTGAAAAATATAACCTTCTACATAGGGACATGCACTGACACAATTTTCTATATCACGATCAAATATCTGCTCCGATCCATTGCTCAATACCGCCGGTGAGGCATAAAATAGCTTCATCATTTCCCTCACATCATTTTTATCTGCTTCCGTCATGACTCTTATTCTGTTATTCATTTATTTCGTTCTCCTTCAAATTCTTTATATTCGGAAGTTTCTGACCTTACAGGTTTTATAAAAATCTGTTTTCCGAATGACCGGTCAGATTTTTATAAAACCGGTCACAATTTTTCATAGACCTTAACTGCACGTTTATATTCCGCCGGTTCCACAATGTGCTCTACCACAGCGTCCCCGTCTTCCGCTTCACGGTAGCGATAGAGATAAACTCCTTCCTTTATCTCATCGCCTTCAATCAGAGACACTGCCGCATAGGTCTGTTCTCCTGCCATAAATACATTCATGATGGCAAATTCCTTCTCTGTGCCATCCGAAACTGGTATATTAATCACTTCATATTCTTCCATTTTTCCTCCATAAAACGTCATCCTTTTCCAAATTTGCCTGCGGCAAATGGACTGACACTGCCTATTATATCATTCTTAGCCTATGATGAAAACTGAAAACTCTGAAACTCTTCTCTTTATTCATGTAATCATTTCTGTTCACAGGCAAGCCTGTTCCTGCAGCATCGCCAGTCCATTTAAAATACAGGAAAAGGAGCCGGCAAACCAGAAATTTTTTTCCGGTGCCAGCTCCTTTTTACTTCTTATATCTGTTTCTTAGCTAAATAACTGATTAAATTCCTCCAGCGAGTTTCCGTATTCTTTCACGTCTGTTCCCTGATATTTTGTTGCCATTTCCACATTCCAGGACAGGTCATAATCCGGATATTTAATTGTAATATTCGACAGATTTCCTACCAATGCCATCAAAATATTTCCTGCAAGCAGGTTCTGCGCCTGTGCCACTTCCAGGCTTTCCGGATTCTCGGAGTAGCCAATGGTCAGTCCATAGGGTTCCTCATCCGACTGAATTTCAAAAGAACTGTAGCCATTCTGCAAGATTCCAAGTTCCTGCAGTTTATTGATCAATGCCCCCACCGCAGGAGCATCTCCCACATAATCTGTTTTCAGCTCATAGAGACTCTCCGCCAGATTTTCTTTGCCTTCCAGCTTTCCTGCAATAAAAACGCTGGTCGGCCCATCAGCGCCGCCGATGTATGAATAGGTCGCTGCCTGATTTGTATTGACTGCTGACAAATCATAGCCCAGCACCATGGCCGATAAAAGCTGCTGCATCGTTTCCAGGCTGACCACTTCCACACTTTCAATCCTTCTCTGATCGTTTCGAACAATTCTCAGATAAACGGTTCCCTGTTGATTCGAATAAATACCATCCTCATCATACAAAACACCAATGGGCTCCCCTTCGTAATTCCATATTCCCCTATCTCCATTTTTTGTTATATCTGTTATGCCAAACTCCTCATACTGCTTCATATCGACACCGTAATAAATGTCCGCGCTATTTTCGGCATCAACGATATCATATTCGTCTGTATAATCGTATTCGCCTGCAGTATCATATTCGTCTGCGGTATCGTATTCATCTGCGGCATCAATTTCATCTGCGGCATCAATTTCATCTGTGGCCTCAATTTCGTCTGCGGTATCGTATTCATCTGTAGCATCAATTTCATCTGCGGCCTCAATTTCATCTGCGGCCTCAATTTCATCTGTGTCATCATATTCGTCTGTGCCATCATATTCGCCTGCGGCATCATACTCGTCTGCGTCCGCATCCATCTCCGCCTGCGCTTCTGCAATATTATCTTCAGCCTCTTTTGCAGTTGCTTCTGCCACCGAACCACTTGCCGCATCCCAAAATTGAAAATAACTGATATGATAGGAAGCGTCACGCTCCACCACAATGCAAATCGAGTTTGAAATAGCTTCCTCTGTATCCGCTGCAAAGGACAATATACTATTTTCTGCATAATTATCATCCAGCGCCGCCACTGCCTTTCCTGCAAAATACAGCTTTCCATCCTCCGCCTGATAGCTCAGTCCCAACTGCTCATATTCCGCAAACTGCGGACTGTCCAATAACTCCCGAAGAGACAGATTATACTGGATCCATCCCTCCTCATACGCAGAAAACTCCTCTGTAATATTGACTCCGACAATATTGCCTTTTTTATCCCGAACCACATTTTTTTCATCCCAGTTTTCTGTGCCAGTAGACGCTGGATTTTCTTCAACTGATACCACTTTGCTTTCTGTTCCGGATATTTCTGCTGTCTTTGCAAATACCGTAACTGAGACACCAAGAAGCAGTGCTCCGCAGCAGATACCTGCTATTCCCTGTTTTTTATATTTCATAATCGCTTCAATCCTTTCTTTTATGGAATTTTTTCCAAATCCACTGAAAAACACCGCTTTTTTCTGCTGCTCCGCCAACAAGATCAATGCCATCGCATAATTTTCTTTCTGCTTTTCACCCAGCCGCTGAAGTACTGCTTCATCACAGGCTAATTCCAGATCCCGGTTAAACAGCGTACACCACAGCCAGACCGCCGGATTAAACCAATGTACGCATACCGCCGCCAGACAGATCAATTTCCACAAATTATCTCTTCGCTGAATATGAATCGCCTCATGCAGCAGCACGGTTCTAAGCTGATCAATATCCTGCAGCGCAATTCCCTTTGGAAGGATAATAGAAGAACGCCATACGCCGAACGTGACCGGCGTATGAATGCGGTCCGATACCATCACTTTTATCGGAATTCCTAATTCTTCCCGGATTTTTTGCTGGTTCTCCCCGGAAACAGGCAGGGCCTGACGCAAAATCACAGCTTCTTTCCGATAAGCTGCTATAAATCGCACTGCAGACCAGATCACTCCAAACATCCATAGAAAGGTCAGAATTCCTTCCAGAGCTTTCGCCGTCCTGTCCGTTTCTGTCTGACTGCCGTCCTGACTATCAGCGGAATGAGTCAAAGGATTCGCTTCTGATACACTGTTTTCAGCAGCATAGGACGCACCGAAGCCTGCTCCGTTCCCCCCGGTATTCCTGCTGTCCGCCGGAGAATTTTTGTCGGCCGCTTCTGCTGATGCATTGTTTCCGTCTGCATTTATACCTGATGCATTGGCTGCTGATGCACTGATTCCGTCTGAATTTATGCCTGATGCATCGGCTCCGTCTGCATTTATGCCTGATGCATTGGCTGCTGATGCACTGATTCCGTCTGAATTTATGCCTGATGCATCGGCTCCGTCTGCATTTGCACCCGCTGCTTTATCTGCTGATAAGTCAGCTCCTGATGTGCCTGCAGATAATGCATTGGTTCCTGCCGCATCTCCATCCATAAAAGCGCCCAGCTTTTGTATTGGCTCCAAAACTTTCAAAACCGGTATCGCAATTCCATACTTCATCGGAATATCCGCCGGTATCAAAAGCCGGGCCATGACCACCAGTCCTAACAGCACAAAACATCTTTTTGGCAGATACTTCGCAAATACCCACCGCAGCAGCACAATAAATAAGATCAATACACCTGCCGCTATGCTCATAGATAAAAGTCGATACAAGCTGACCACCTCACTTCAGTCGGTTTACCATCTCTTTTAATTCCGAAATCTCTTCCTCCGACAAATGCTCTTCTGATAAAAATGCTGCAAAAAACTGCTTTTTCGAACCGTCAAACATACGGTCAATCAGCTCTTCTGTCTCAAACTCCTGCACTTCCTGTCTTGTAATACGTGCATGACAGATAAATCTGGGATCCTTACGCTCAATCGCCTCTTTCTCAATGCACTTTTTTATTACCGTATATGTTGTATTCCGATTCCAGCCAATCTCCCCTTTCAAAATAGCTGCAATCTGGCCTGCTGATAAATCTCCCTCTTTCCAAAGCACCTCCATCACTCTGCGCTCTGAATCAAATAATCTCATAACAATGCTCCTTTCAAAAAATGACTATTGCAATAGTTTCTTCATCTTCAAACTATCACAATAGTCATTCTGTGTCAACAATTTTATTCTTAAATCTGATTAAGATTTGACCGATACATAATTTATCGCTTTTGTTATCCATGGCTCAGGGAATGAACAACTTCCCGGATTATTTGGTTCACCATACAAAAAAGTACCAGGAAGCCTCTCAGCCTCATTGGTACTTCGCTATACTTCTTTGATACCTGCATCACTCTGCAATTCTTCCGCAGCTCTTTCAAATGCCAGCCTGGGTTCGTTGTCTTCTTCCACGAAAACAATTCCCCTCTGTTCAAAGCCCAGCCCTTTCAAAAGCTTCTGCATCACTTTGTTGTCCCCGTGGGTATCTATCCTCAGATGTGCACACTGTTCGAATGCCCAATTCAGACAGAACGAACCGATTCCGCGGACGCTTCCGTCCGAAGCCACCCGGTGCACCACTCCATAAGGGCCGCCCATTTTCCATGCGCCATCCTTGATGGCTCCGTAAGCCGGTTCGATCTCATCTCCGTAATCATAGAAAAAGGTTCCCGCCACATGCCCGTTTGCAATGCAGACGTAACTTTTCCCTGTCCTGATATCCTTCCGGATCAATTCTTCCGGAGGCCAGTTGGTGGCTCCCCACTGCCTGGGGTTCCCATGTTCAGCCATAAAACGGCGCGCGCCGGAATAAATCTCCATAATTCTCTCTAAATCTCTTTCCTGTGAATGTCTAATCTCCATCCCTGTACTCTCCCGATCAATCTTCTGCTTCCGGAGTGTCTGCCGCAGCCAGGTCCTCGATCAATGCCCAGATCTCATCTCTCCCCTGCTTAGTCTCCGCAGAGAAAGGAATTACCACTGTGCCCGGCTTTACCCGAAGTCCTTCTTTTACCGCTTTCACCTGCTTTGACACCTGGCTTCGTTTGATCTTATCCAGCTTGGTGGCAATGATGATCGGATAAAATCCATTGTGGCAGATCCAATCATACATCATGATATCGTTGGTCCCGGGATCATGGCGGATATCAATCAGAAGGAAGACTGCCTTTAGCTGCTTCGATCCATGAAGATAGCGTTCGATCAACTGTCCCCACTGCTGTTTTGCCTCTACTGATACCTTGGCATAGCCATAGCCCGGCAGATCCACCAGATAGATTTCATTATTCACATGATAGAAATTAATGGTCTGCGTCTTTCCCGGCTGAGCGCTGGTTCTGGCCAGACTTTTGCGGTTTATCAGCGCATTAATCAGAGATGATTTCCCTACGTTTGATTTCCCGGCAAATGCCACCTCTATCTGAGTATTCTCCGGAAGCTTGCTGGTAATTCCGCATACCGTTTCCAGTTCCACCTGTTTAATTACCATATCTTGACTGTTTCCTTTCTGTCCGTTGTCTTCCGGATGGCTGGGGCACCTTTGCCTCAGCTCCGTCCATCTGCCTGCTACGCTGTCATAGCCGTCTTCAGTACCTCTTCCATGGTCTTCGCGTAGACCATCTTCAGTGTTCCGGTTATCTCTTCGGAAATATCCGCCACATCCGCCTTATTTTCCGCCGGTACAATCACTGTAGTCATTCCTGCATTTTTTGCAGCCAGCAGTTTTTCCTTCAGGCCGCCGATTGGAAGCACACGGCCTCTCAAAGTGATCTCTCCCGTCATTGCCACATCCGCTCTCACCGGTTTGCGGATAATCGCAGAAAGCATGGCGGTTGCCATCGTAATGCCTGCGGACGGACCATCCTTTGGAACAGCCCCTTCCGGAATGTGAATGTGAATATCGTGCTTTTGAAAGAAATCTTCCGCTATCTTATACTTTTCGCTGACCGAGCGGATATAACTGATGCCCGCCTGAGCAGACTCCTTCATCACATCCCCCAACTGCCCTGTCAGCACAAACTCGCCCTTGCCCGGCATGATGTTCACTTCAATCTGCAGGGTGTCACCGCCGACACTGGTCCAGGCCAGTCCGCGGACAATCCCCACGTCATCCCGGTCATTCAGCCGCTGCACGGTATATTTTTCCCGTCCCAGATACTGCTCCAGATTGGAAGTTTTCACTTTAACGGAAGGCTTTTTCTCTTCCAGAATCTCTCTGGCCGCTTTTCGGCAGATTTCACCGATTTTGCGCTCCAACTGGCGCACTCCGGCTTCTTTGGTATAGCCGGAAATAATCTTTGCCAGTGCGCCGCCGGTAATGGTCAGTTGTTCCTGCTTCAGGCCATGATGCTCCCTCTGCTTTGGCAGAAGATGCTCTTTCACAATATGCAGCTTTTCATTTTCGGTATAACTGCTGACCTCGATCAACTCCATACGGTCCAGCAGCGGGCGCGGTATGGTATGTACGTCATTGGCCGTCGCAATGAACAGCACCTGGGATAAATCTGTGGGAAGTTCCACATAGTGATCCCGGAATTTACCGTTCTGTTCGGAATCCAGCACCTCCAGCAGGGCTGATGAAGTATCTCCTTTATAATCACTGCTGACTTTGTCAATCTCATCCAGCAGCATCAGCGGATTTTTCACACCTGCTGTTTTCATTCCCTGAACGATCCTGCCCGGCATAGCACCGATATAAGTTCTTCTGTGTCCCCGTATCTCTGCTTCATCCCGGACACCGCCCAGACAGATCCGTACATATTTTTTATTTAAAGCTCTCGCCACCGATCGGGCTATGGAAGTTTTTCCGGTACCCGGCGGGCCCACCAGACACAAAATCGGGCTGTCCCCTTTTTTCGTCAGTACACGCACCGCAAGAAATTCCAATATTCTTTCTTTCACCTTTTCCAGTCCATAGTGGTCTTCATCCAGTACTCTGGCTGCATTTTTCAGATCAGTATTATCCTCTGAGGTTTTATCCCAGGGCAGCTCCAGCAGCGTCTCAATATATCCTCTGGATACAGAACCTTCCGCAGAGTTATTGCTCAGACTTTTAAAGCGGTCAATCTCCTTGGATATCTTCGCCCTGATCTCCTCCGATACCGTCAGCTTTTTCAGTGTATCCCGGTAATGATCTGCATCATTTTGCGGGGAATCCTCTCCCAGCTCCTCCCGGATCACCTTCAGTTGTTCTCTGAGAATATATTCCCTCTGATTCTTGTCTATCCGCTCTTTTACCTTCTGCTGAATTCCATTTTTAATGTGCATGATTTCCATTTCATTTCCAATAATCACACACAGCGTTTCGTAGCGGTCCGTCAAATCCACCGCTTCCAGAAGGCGCTGCTTCTCTTCATAATGCAGCGGCAGATTAATGGAAATCTGATCCACCAGCTTTTCCAGATCTGAAATATTCAGAATCTGTTTCGAAAGCTCTTTTCCGACCTTTGGATTTTCCAGACAATAGCGTTTGAAAATATCCTTCAATGCACGCAGCATGGCCGTCTGGGTGGATGTATTCACAGCAGTCTGTTCTTCCTTTGGGTAAGTCACAATCTCAGCCTTCAGATATCCTTCCTCCAGCTTCAGATCGTTCATCTCCGCCCGCTCCAGACCTTCTACCATCACGCGGATAATATCCTGCGGAAGCTTGGCAAAATTCTTGATTCTCGCCACGGTTCCGATCCGATACAGATCCTGAAATTCCGGTTCTCTCACATCCGGATTCTGCTGGGTAATCAGAAAAATCAACTGATCGCCCTGCAGCGCCGCCTCCAGGGCCTTCACTGATTTTTCCCGGCTGATATCAAAATGCATAATCACCGATGGCAGTGCTGTCATTCCCCGAAGTGCGATCGCAGGTATGTTTTTTATCAATTCACTCATATATTTTTCTCACGCAGTCTCTTCTATTTTATCCTGATCATTCTGTTTTTCTATTAATTCGGTATCGTTATTATAGGTCAGAATGGGCTCACCGGTTCCATCAATCACATCCTTGGTAACCAGACAGCTCTGAATCATCTCATCCGACGGAATGGTAAACATCAGGTCCCGCATGGATTTCTCAATGATCGCGCGAAGTCCTCTCGCTCCGGTCTTCCGTTCGATGGTCTTATCTGCAATTTCTTCCATCGCAGCATCTTCAAACTTCAGCTCCACATGATCCAGTTCAAACAGCTTCTGATACTGCTTCAAAATAGCATTCTTCGGCTCCTTTAAAATACGGATCAGCGCATCCCGATCCAGTTCATCCAGTGAAACCACCACCGGCACACGGCCGATAAATTCCGGGATCATACCAAATTTGATAAAATCCTGCGGAAGCACCTTTCTCAGAAGCTCGCCTATATTTTTCTCACTCTTGCTGGTAATCTCAGCCAGGAAGCCCATGGAACGGGTATCCACCCTGCTCTCGATCATCTTATCCAGCCCTTCAAAAGCGCCGCCGCAGATAAACAGAATATTGGTCGTATCAATCTGTAAAAGCTCCTGATGCGGATGCTTTCTTCCGCCCTGAGGCGGCACGGAAGCCACGGTTCCTTCCAGAATCTTCAGCAGAGCCTGCTGAACTCCTTCTCCGGAAACGTCTCTCGTGATGGATACATTTTCTGATTTTCTGGTGATTTTATCGATCTCATCAATATAAATGATGCCATGCTCTGCACGCTTAATATCATAATCCGCGGCCTGAATGATTTTCAGCAGAATGTTTTCCACATCCTCGCCTACGTAACCAGCTTCTGTCAGAGATGTAGCATCCGCAATGGCAAATGGCACATTCAGTATCTTCGCCAGAGTCTGGGCCAGAAAAGTCTTTCCCGATCCGGTTGGCCCCAGCATCAGGATATTACTCTTCTGAAGTTCCACATCATTCCCATGTTCTTTTTTCCCGGAAAGGATCCTCTTGTAGTGGTTGTAAACAGCCACTGCCAGCGTCTTTTTTGCATCTTCCTGTCCGATG
Source organism: Lachnospiraceae bacterium (assembly GCA_028689585.1). Classification (GTDB taxonomy): domain Bacteria; phylum Bacillota; class Clostridia; order Lachnospirales; family Lachnospiraceae; genus Merdiplasma. The sequence continues at coordinate 84,457 of JAQVCW010000002.1, forward strand.
ACATATTCATCCAGAAATTTTTTAATTTCGATCGGCTTCAGAAGATTGATACCGCTTTCCTCTTCTTCTTCAAAATCATCATCCAGTTCCTCTTCGATGATTTCAGAGCAAATGTCGATACACTCGTCACAAATATAAACTCCGCCCGGACCGGCAATCAGTTTTCTTACCTGGTCTTCACTTTTGCTGCAGAAAGAGCATCTTACTTTTTCTCCGATTTTTCCCGGCATTTTTCCACCTCATTTTTATAATATCTCTGCAGTCCTGCGAGTGGAATCCCACCAGCATTTCTGCTTTTCAGCTCATTATTTCCATTGTCCTGTTGCGAAAGGGACTCCTGCCATCCAGCAGGAGTCCTTTTTCTAACGTGTCGTAATTACTTCATCAATTAAGCCATAGGCTTTTGCCTCTTCTGCACTCATCCAGTGGTCACGTTCTGTGTCCACTTCAATCACGTTCAGGGGCTGTCCCGTATTCGCTGCCAGATGTTCATTCAGTTTTTTACGGGTTTCAATAATCTTATCAGCTACAATCTTGATATCCGTTGCCTGGCCCTGTGCACCGCCGGACGGCTGATGGATCATAATCTCTGCATTCGGCAGCGCAAAACGTTTGCCCTTCACTCCGCCTGCCAGTAAGAAAGCGCCCATGCTGGCAGCCATACCGATGCAGGTCGTAGATACATCACATTTAATATAATGCATCGTATCATAAATGGCCCAGCCTGCAGATACCGATCCGCCCGGACTGTTAATGTACATGTTAATGTCTTTATTCGGATCCTCTGATTCCAGAAACAGAAGCTGAGCTACAATCAGATTCGCACTGACGTCATTCACTTCTTCTCCCAGAAAAATAATCCTGTCCTTGAGCAGGCGGGAATAGATATCATAAGATCTTTCTCCTCTGCTGGTCTGTTCAATGACATAAGGTACTAAACTCATCGAAATTCCTCCTGTCCGGAAATTTTCTGAAAATCCACTCTGTTCTCACTGCATTCCAAAACCGATATGATTTTGGTCTTAGATTTCCTTCGCTGCGGAAGCAATCATCTCTACCGCTTCCTGAATTGCCAGATCGTTCTTCATCTGGTCTTTTTCATAATCGCCCATCAGTTCTTTCAGCTTGTCTGCTTCCATCTTATAGTTCTCTGCCATCTTTGCGATCTCAGCATCGATCTTCTCGTCGCTGATCTGGATGTCCTCTGCCTTAGCAACTGCTTCCAGCACAAGGCTGTTCTGAATGCGCTTCAGTGCTTCCGGCTTCATCTGATCCAGCAGCTTTTCAGCATTCATACCGGTGAACTGCATATACTGATCCATGGTGATCCCCTGAGACTCAATTCTTCTTGTAAAATCATCAGCCATACGTCTCACCTGTTCGTTTACCATAGCATCCGGAATTTCCATAGATGCATTCTCTACTGCTTTTGCAACTGCTGCATTCTCTTTTGCTCTTTTTGCTTCTTTTTCTTTCTGTTCGGTCAGATTTTTCTTAATATCTGCCTTATATTCTTCCATGGTGTCAAACTCAGATACATCCTTTGCGAACTCATCATCCGCTGCCGGAAGCTCTTTTACTTTGATCTCATTTACCTTGCACTTAAATACAGCCGCCTTGCCTTTTAAGTTCTCTGCATGGTAATCTTCCGGGAAAGTAACATTTACTTCTGTCTCTTCACCCAGCTTAGCACCTATGAGCTGCGCTTCAAATCCCGGAATAAAACTGCCGGAACCTATGGTCAGTGCATAATTCTCTGCTTTTCCGCCTTCGAAAGGAACACCGTCTACGGAACCGTCAAAATCAAGCTTGATCATGTCGCCATTCTCTACTGCTCTGTCATCTACGTCGATGGTTCTGGAATTGTTGTCTCTTTCTTTATCTACTGCTGCCTGGATTTCTTCCTCTGTCACTTCAATCTCTGTCTTCGGAACTTCCACGCCCTTGTATTCGCCAAGTGTAACTTCCGGCTTCAGTGCTACTTCTGCCGTAAAGATGAAAGGCTTTCCTGATTCGATCTGAGTCACATCCACAGACGGACGGGATACGATCGTCTCTTCACAATCAGCAACTGCTGCATCATAAGCTTTTGGAATCATAATATTCGCTGCATCTTCATAGAAAACACCCTTGCCGTACATTTTTTCAATCATCTTACGAGGTGCTTTTCCTTTACGGAAACCTGGCATGTTGATTTTGCCTTTGGATTTCTGATATACTTCTTCAATCGCAGTCTCAAATTCCTCTGCCGGAACTTCTATGGTCAATTTTGCCATATTTTTTTCTAATTTTTCAATCTGTAAACTCATCTTTTACAATTTCCTCCTTAAATACGTTTAGACCAAAAGCGTTTTTAACGCTTATTTTCCCATACTTACAGTCATTTTACTAGTATATCACAGGCTTTTTAAAAAGGCTAGTCCATTTTTTTATTTTTTTTTTGCTCGCTGTTACCGTTCAGCCTTGGAATGAGGACGCTTTCCGGGTGGCTGCCCCAGGTATGCCGCCTGTGCTGTTTCGAAAGCCAAGAGCATCTAAGGCTTCCGCAAGGTGTTCCAAAAGCAGGAATTGGGAGCCATAACTCACCTTCGGTTCAAACAAATGACTCCCAATTCCTATGGAACATCTTGGGGAACCCAAGATGCTTAGGCTTTCTGCAAATGCACCTGCAGCATACCTGGGGCAGCCGCCCGGAAGCTGTACGTCAAGTAAAAGGCTGAACTGTAATCCGTTCGTTTATCCTTCCCAGAGGATGGACTTTCCAACGCGCTGGGCCTCTTCGGCTCCTCTCAGTTCCTCCAGCAGCTTCAGTGCAAATGGAATGGCAGTGCCCACGCCCCTGCTGGTTGTCATCTGTCCGGAAACCTCTACTTTATTCTCCGTCACCACCGCGCCCCTTAGCTGATCTTCAAAGCCCGGATAGCAGGTGGCCGTCTCGCCCTCCAGCAATCCAAGCTGACCGTAGACGCTGGGCGCCGCACAGATAGCAGCCAGCTTCTTTCCGTGTTTTTTTGCATCCTTCAAAAGGCCGGTGAGACCGGCATGGGCTCCCAGGTTCTTTGTTCCCGGCATTCCGCCCGGCAGTATATATATCGTTCCATCCGATAAATCAGCCTCTTCGAACCGGCAGTCCGCCATCACCGCTATTTTGTGGCTCCCGGTCACCAGTTGGCTGCCGCTGACAGATACCGTAACCAGTTCCACCTGACCTCTTCTGAGAAGATCCACTACCGTAAGACCTTCTACCTCTTCAAAACCTTCTGCCAGAAATAAATATGCTTTTTCTTTCATCTTCATCCTCCGCTTCTGAACATCAACTCACCCTGAATTTTCATTCAGGAAATGGGCCGATGCTGCCTATCAGATTTTCGCAGAAAACCTGATACAGTCATCTTTCTTCATCCTATCTGATTTTAGCAGATTTTTCATCGTTTTTCCATAGAAAAAGTATGCTGATTATGATATGGTATCCGTGTAGTGTTACAGTTCTGCCAGAAACAGGAGGAATAATCATGGAAATCGAACGCAAATTTTTAATCAGGCAGCTTCCGAAGCATCTGGAAAGCTATCCCTGCCATTTTATTGAACAGGCTTATCTGTGTACCAGCCCGGTAGTGCGCATTCGCCGGCAGGATGACAGCTACATCCTCACCTACAAAGGCGCCGGCATGATGTCCCGGGAAGAATACAACCTTCCGCTGACCAAAGAAGCTTATCAGCACCTGCTGCCCAAGACCGACGGCAATATCATTACCAAAAAACGTTATCTCATTCCCTTCAATGATGAACTGACTATCGAACTGGATCTGTTTCAGGGCAAGTTCGACGGGCTTATTCTGGCTGAAGTGGAATTTCCTGATGAAGCCACAGCAAACAGCTTTACACCACCCCTCTGGTTTGGCGAAGATGTCACCTTTTCCGGAAAATATCATAATTCCTGGCTGAGCCGTCAGGACGTCTGAACCTGCCAGAGAAAATCACGTATTCCTGTCATTCTTCATTCCTATTAATGCATCAGAAATGCCACGTTTCGTTTCTTTTGCGTCTGTTTTTGTATTCATATCGTGTCATTCGTGAAAATGTTCCAAATTAATTGGTATAATATTCCAAATTTCAGGAGGCCACGAATGATATCATCTGTATTAGCCCGTAAGCTTCGCTTCCTTAGGAAAGAAGCGGATTATACACAGGAAGAAGTTGCAAAGTATCTAAATATTGAACGCCAGGCTTACAGCAATTACGAGAATGAAATGCGCAATCCGCCCTTAGACGTAATTGTTAAGCTGGCAAACTTTTATCATGTCACGGTAGATTATCTGGTAAAAGAAAGCACGATCGCATCCAGACAGTATCAGCCGCTAACCTCCGCTGAAGCCGCGTTTCTGGAAAGTTTCCGTTCCCTTTCTCCTCAGAGTCAGCGTGAAACGCTTCAGTTCATCCAATTTAAGCATAACATTTCTTAAAAATAATATTTCACATTTATTAATCTGCAATATCCACCTTCATTATTTTCCTTTACTGTTTTATTTCAGCAAACTATATTTTTGCTTTTGCATATTATAGTATTGTTTTGTTTTTTTACGGAAAAGCTTACACTAGAAGCATCATTTCGGAAGGGGACGCAAAACAATGACGAATCATCGAAAAAACCAGTATCGCCAGCTTGGATTAACCATTGCCTACTATCGGAAGCTCCGTGGTTTCACGCAATTGCAATTGGCGGAAACCGTAAATTTAAGCAGAACGCACATCAGTAATCTGGAAGCGCCAAATATGCCTACTTCCATTTCTCTGGACAAGCTTTTTGATATTTCCGATGCACTGGACATACCCATAAAAACATTTTTCGATTTCCATGATGTATAAGTAACCGGGTTACAGACAGCACGCTTCCGAAAAAAATACCGGCACATGAAAACAAATCTGTTTTCATGTGCCGGTATTTTTTCATGAAATCTCACTGAGTATATACTGGTACAGCTTTTGATAGGTAGCACTGGTATAGTGTATCCCGTCCGCTGTATTATAGCCGTTCTTCAACAGATAGTTGTAGGTACTGAAGTATCGGGAAGAAAATGCCGCTTTTAATTTCTTATTAAATGCTTTGATCGCAGAATTCTTCACACTGTATCCGTAAGCCGCAGCCACTTTTTCATCCACCGGATTTACGGAAATAAAATAAAATTTTGCGGATGGATAAGCTTTCACCAGAGACTGGTAATAGCTGATGTACTGACTGATATTTCCCAGATCATTGATCCCGAAAGCAAACACTACCGTCAGATCCGCCTTGCCCTGCAGATATTTTTTCACCTCCGGACCGGCGGTGGAACTCAGCCAGGAATACCCCATGGAAACTTTTCCGATAAATTTTGTATCCGGATCGGATATGGCAGCATCCATTCCAACAATCCTTGAATCACCCACCATCAGATATTTTCCTGAAAAAGAAATAATCTCCGTCCTTTTTCCATTTGCATCCAGATAATATCCGTCCACATAACAGCTCGTCTTTCTGGCCCCGTCACTGCCCACATAATAGGTATTCCCGATCCAGCAGTTCACTGCCATGGTTCCATCATTTTTCAGATAATAATACTTGTTTTTGTATTTCACCCACTTATTCTGACAGCGGATTCCGTTCTTGCCGAAGTAATATCGTTTTCCGCCGCTGGTAACCCAGCAGTTTGATTTTCTGACGCCGTCCGCACCTACAAAGTAGGTATTTCCGCCGGTCGTAACCTGACTTTTCACCGTCATCACACCATTGCTGCCAAAATAATAATACTTGCCGCTTATCTTCACCCAGGTTTTTTCCGCACGCATTCCACTCTTTCTCAGATAATATTTCCTGTTCCCGCTGGTTTTCCATTTACTGACATAGACCACCCCTTTGGAACTGGCATAATAACGGTCTCCATTATAGGTAAACCAACCGGTCTTTACGTATCCCGCAGCAGAAAAGTAATATACCTTTCCGGAAATCGTAACCCATTTATTTTTCACATACTTTCCATCGGATTTTTTATAGCTGATTCCCTTAGCGTTCTGTATCCATCGTCCCTTCGATACACTGTTTTGTTTCGCTGTTGTAATGACATTTACTGCGGCAGCTTCCGCCTGACGCACCGGTAAAATCACAAATGCTGCCGCCAGGATCAGAAGCAGAAAATAATTTTTGATTTTTTTTGAGTTCTTCACCTTATCTCCTTTACGTTTCTGTAATCATTTCGTAATTCTTTCGTAACTTTTATTACTATACCGTAAATTAGAGAAAATGTCAAATTTTTGCATAAAAATTTCTTTTATGCACCAAATAAATCTTTCAAAATCTTCGGTGCCGTCAGATTCGCATATCCTTCCGGATCCGACATCATGCAGTTTCCGGTCAGATACCATCTCATCTGACTGTACTGTGTCAGATAGCTGGTGCCGCGGCTGCATTTTGGGAACTTGGCATACCACTTCGGATAATATTTTTTCATGTATTTTGCAGCCAACTGCACTGCCTTGCTGTTCTCATTTCCGGAACGGGTGTAAGTTCCATTGATCTGTACCCCGCTTGGACTGGAATGAATAAAGACAACACTTCCGTCTGAACATGTTCCCAGCACAATATAGACATGTCCCTCGCTTGTGCTCATAATATCGCCTGCACGGTAATTATTCACTGCGCCGGCGGCTGTATAGGAACCCCAGCCCTTTGACGAAAAACGTCTGGTCATCACCTGAGCCAGGCAGACATAGCCGGTGTTGCCGCTCTGTGTATTGAATGCGTTATAGATGGTCCAGCCCACAAAGCCGGAGCAGTCCAGCCCATTGCGGTACTGATACCGGGTATTTCGGTAATCATAGGATGCACTCTGGGAATTAAAGAACTTTTTCCACTGTTTGCTTACCCCTATCGTCCGGGCATCGATATTTCCCCCTTCTCCGGTCGCACTCCATCCGCCGCCCCACACGTACAGAGTGGAACCCACCGGCTGCAATGCAATCTGGAGAAATTCCTTCAATGTGGATTTTTTCAGTTTTTTTCCTTCTGCATCCACATAATACCCATCCTTCGTATAGCGATTCTTGAGGACCGTTCCAGAATTGCTGAAATAATACTGGTATCCCTCAATGGTCTGCCAGCCCTTGGCTCTGGCCCCGGTCTTTTTATCAAAATAATACTCTTTTCCACCTATGGTTTTCCATCCGGTAACCCGGGCACCGCTGCTTTTCAGATAATAATAATTGCTCTTATATTTCACCCAGCCAGTCATCATAATCCCTTTGCTGCTGAAATAATAGGTCTTCCCGCCAATCTTTTTCCAGCCGGTCGTCCTGGCATCCTTGGCAGTAGGATCCAAATAATATTTTTTATTCTTCAGCGTCAGCCATCCGCTTTTGCGCACTCCTGCTGAAGAAAAATAATAATACTTTCCATTGATTTTCTTCCATCCAGTCACTCTCAGCCCTTTGGAATCCAGATAGTATGTTTTCCCTTTCCTGTCCAGCCAGCCCTTTGCTCTGGTTCCGTCTGACTGAATAAAATAGTATTTTCCATTCTTTTCCCGATGCCATCCCGCACTTTCTCTGGCCGCTGCATCCGTTGTCTCTGCTGCCTCCGCCCGGATTACCGACAGTTGGGTAATCACTCCGATGCTGATCAGCAAAAGAAAAAAATAACACAGATACCCACAACTGCTTTTTTTCATAACTGCTTCCTCCGCCTTTGAACATCAGTCCATCTTAAATCTGTTTTCAGCAAATGAACTGATGCTGCATATCAATTTTTTCTTCTGTTTCTGTATTTTTCAGTTTAACACGGGTTATTTATATGTGCAAGTATTTATCCGGTGATTCAGGTGCCCTTGATGTGGATATCACAAAGTGAAAGTAGATTCATGTTTAGATTTTCTATACTGACTAGGTGTTAGTTTAAATATCTCCTTAAATTTTCGACAAAAATAGCCAACGTTGCTAAAACCTGTATTCAGCGCAATAGCTGTTATAGTATTTTCGGTTGTATCAAGTAGTTGTGCTGCTTGTTTTAATTTGTAATGAATCACATAGTCTATGGGGGACATATGGACATATTCATTGAATATGTTCAATATACTGCTTTTGCTTAACGAAATTATCTGAGTAAGTTCTTCAAGGCTTATATTGTTTTGATAATTTTCATGAATATACTGCATCATAATCTGCAGTCTGGCTTGATCTTGTATATCAGCTTTATTGCTGAATTCAGTAGCAATTGATTTTATATTGTGATACAAAATTTGCCAAAGATTAAGAAGCAATTGAATTGTCTGTAATTCACATGAATTTTCCTGCTTTTGTAATAAAAAGACTCGATTCAAAATATCAATAATTTCTTTATGCCATGGGACATTAGGGGCAAAGATTTGACAGTCTATGGAGGAAGAAAGAATGGGTTTCATATATTTTTGATAAACCAGACTTTCTTCTGCTGCAAGTAAGAATGGTGAAAATACAATATTGGGAATAATTGTAGATTCCGTGGACTCAAAACGATGGATAATCTGCTTATTAATAAAAATTGCACTTCCTGGAGTCAGGCAATATTTGTTGTTTCCCGCATAGACGATTGCAGTTCCTTTTTCTATATATACAAATTCAAGTTCTGGATGCCAGTGCCAGTCAATCGAATGGAAATCAAATTCCCAGATATCTTCCAGATAAAACGCAAAAGGGTAGCTTTCTTCACCATGAGAAACACGTTCTCTGATTGTTTCGTCGGTTACTATTTTGGGATAGCTGCTGGTTGCTTTCATGCAAGATGTCCTCCTGAATTTATGATTTAAAAATAAAATACGATATTGTGTAATGTAAGTACGATATAATGCATTGAACAAAGAGTTGAAATGCGATATATTGTTATAAATTATAAAAAGAGAGGACTAAAATGTCAACATGAAAAAAAATTATAAGAAAACAATGTTCGCTTGTTATTTAGGATTCATTACGCAGGCAATTTCGGCAAACTTTGCACCGCTTTTATTCCTGATGTTTCATAAAATATACTCCATACCATTAGGGAAAATTGCATTGATTTCAACCACATTTTTCTTTACCCAGCTTTTGGTGGATGTATTTTGTGCAAAATTTGTAGACCGAATAGGTTATCGAAAAAGTATCGTTATGTCGGAAGTCTGTTCTGCTTTAGGTTTGGCCGGGTTAGCGTTTCTTCCTGAAATATGTGGAGATCCATTTATTGGAATTATCATTAGTGTCATAATATATGCTATAGGAAGTGGATTGATTGAGGTCCTGTGCAGTCCAATCGTTGAAGCCTGTCCATTTGAAAATAAGGATTCTGTTATGAGTCTTTTACATTCTTTCTACTGTTGGGGCTCTGTTGGAGTGATTGTCCTTTCAACACTGTTCTTCGCAGTATTTTCTATAGATAACTGGAAATGGCTTGCATGCATATGGGCACTTGTACCGCTCTATAATGTATATAATTTTATGACTTGTCCAATAGAAAATCTTGTGGAAGATGGAAACGCAATGGGAATTAGAGGATTACTTAAGGTTCCTATGTTCTGGGTTGCAATTGTTTTAATGATTTGTGCCGGTGCATCAGAACTTTCAATGGCACAATGGGCTTCTGCATATACGGAATCTGCAATCGGTTTATCAAAGACGCTCGGAGATTTGGCAGGCCCATGTATGTTTGCTGTAATGATGGGAATTAGTCGTGTGATCTATGGAAAGTATGGTAAAAAGTTAAATCTCATAAATTTTATGATTGGTTCGGGTGCGCTGTGTCTTATGTGTTATCTCATGGCTGCATTATCAGAAAATCCGTTGATTGGACTTATCGGTTGTATTGTATGTGGATTTTCAGTCGGAATCATGTGGCCTGGCACAATCAGTATTTCGTCCAGGCAATTGCCATCAGGAGGAACTGCAATGTTTGCACTTTTGGCAATGGCAGGTGATCTGGGGGGAGCATTTGGACCAAGTCTGGTTGGAAATATTACGCAGAGTGCCAATGATAATTTGCAAGTCGGTATGCTTGCCGGAAGTGTATTTCCACTAATTTTGATTGTCTCTATTGTTGTTATGAAATTGGGACGGCAAAAACATCTCTAAGAATGGAAGAACTTAATGCTATGGAATAACAATCATGCAGGAGAATGTTAATCATGAATGGAGCGTTTGCTATAGAATCAAATGAAAATGGAGAATTAAATATATTGTTTAAGGTCACAGATAAGTGTGATGTGGATATGCTTACATTAGAAATGATGTCGCATTGTGATGATGTACTATATGAACCTGGAGACCGAAATGGTAGTTATGAAAGCTGTCTTTTATGTAATGAAAAAATAAGTATAAAAATCAGAACCATGACTTCCCTTGTAGAAGTTCACTTCAACGGGGACAGCAAAATGGATGTCGGAGACAGACCAAAAAACTATTGACATTTAGTTGCAGGAACTGCCTGTTTTACTTGCGGCATCTGGCCCCATGCAACACGAAATGCAACACGAAACAATAAAAAAGTGGCCTGAATAAGCCACTTTTCGCCTGCGGATAACAGGACTTGAACCTGCACGGTCTCCCACCAGAACCTAAATCTGGCGCGTCTGCCAATTCCGCCATATCCGCATTATACCTTCTTATAAAATAAAAAACACCATCGCGAGGACAGTGCTATAATGAGACATCGGGGATTCGAACCCCGGACAACTTGATTAAAAGTCAAGTGCTCTACCAACTGAGCTAATATCCCATATACGGCAAATCGCCAAGCTGGGCTAGCTGGATTCGAACCAGCGAATGCAGGAGTCAAAGTCCTGTGCCTTACCGCTTGGCGATAGCCCATTAATACAGAGGGTGGATAAAGGGATTCGAACCCTTGGCCTCCAGAGCCACAATCTGGCGCGCTAACCAACTGCGCTATACCCACCATAATGGTTTTCAACCTATTCTGTTTTGTTACTCTTTTTTCTTTATGAAAGAAAAACGAGCCTGAAGGGATTCGAACCCCCGACCCACGGCTTAGAAGGCCGTTGCTCTATCCAACTGAGCTACAGACTCAAAAAGCGGGTGATGGGAATCGAACCCACGTATCTAGCTTGGAAGGCTAGTGTTCTACCATTGAACTACACCCGCATAATGAAGGATCACCGTCTTTTAAAAGTCGGGGTGACAGGATTCGAACCTGCGACCTCCTGGTCCCAAACCAGGCGCTCTAGCCAAGCTGAGCCACACCCCGTCTTGCGGTGTTACACGTCCTTTCTTCATCAGACGCAAGATAGATTATAATATAGCATTTAATAATTGTCAACAACTTTTTTCATTTTATTTTTATATTTCTTTCAGCACGTTTTCCCATCATCCGGATATTCAATCTCCACCAGCGTCAATCCCTCCGGCCGGGCTGTCTCGCCTGCACGGCCCCGGTCTTTTGCCTCCAGTATCTTTGGTATCTCTTCCGCTTCCATCTGGCCGCTGCCCACCCGCAGCAGTGTTCCCGTAATGATCCGAACCATATTATATAAGAAGCCGCTGCCGGTGATCCTAATCCGGATCATATCACCCTGGCGTTCTGCCTTCAGTGCATAAATGGTCCTTACCCGATCCGTAATCTCCGGACGATTGGTGCAGAAGCTGGTGAAATCGTGGGTTCCCGTCAAATAATTGGCCGCCTGCTGCATCCGCTCCACATCCAGATCCCAATAATAAAAGAGGGAATAGAGGCGCTCACAGGGATTGGGAAAACGCCGGTTGCATATTTTGTACTCATAGGTCTTGCGGGTATTGCAAAATCTGGGGTGAAAATCCGCTGCCACTTCTTCCGATTTCTGGATCCGGATATCTGCAGGCAGCCGGGTATTCATGGCATAGGAGATCTTATCTGGGGGCATTCTGGCATTCGTATCGAATACCGCCACATTACCCAGCGCATGTACGCCTGCATCGGTACGGCTGGCTCCCATCACCTTGATAGGTTCTCCAAGGAGCCGGGAAAGATGATAGTTCAGCTCTGCCTCAATGGTATTGCCATTGGGCTGCACCTGCCAGCCGCAATAATTGGTCCCATCGTATGCTACGATCAATTTTACCCGTTTCATCGCCGCCTTTTCTCCTCTTCCATCACCATCTTTTAAAACCACATTTCAACCTTCACAAAGTTCTTCAGCAAAAACATCGCCAGGAGATACAGCACCAGCAGCAGATACGCTGCTTTATCCCTGCTCTTGTATTCCAGGGGCCGCATCTTGGTCCTTCCTTCTCCCCCGTGATAACCTCTGGCCTCCATCGCCATCGCTAGGTCATTGGCACGGCGAAATGCAGAGATAAACAGAGGCACCAGCAGAGGGATCAGGCTCTTTGCCTTTTTGATCAGTCCGCCGCTTTCAAAATCAGCGCCGCGGGCCATCTGCGCTTTCATGATTTTATCCGTTTCGTCCATTAAAATAGGAATAAACCGCAATGCGATCGACATCATCATTGATATTTCATGCACCGGCACATGAACTGCCTTTAAAAATCCCAGTCCTTTTTCCATCCCGTCCGTCAGATCATTGGGTGTCGTCGTGAGCGTCATGACAGAGGAACCGATAATCAGATAAATCAGCCGGATTGCCATAAATGCCGCCGTCTGGATTCCCTCCAGGGTGATCGTGAGCTTCCATATGGTAAGCACCGGCGTTCCCGGAATCAGGAACAGATTGAACACCACTGTAATCAGCAGAAGCACGATAATCGTCTTCAGGCCCTTGGTGATAAATTTGAACGGCACCCTGGAAAGCTTAATCACCCCCGCCAGAAATACCGTTGCCAGCACATAACTGCTGACCGAACGAAATGCAAACAGGGAAATAATAAATACCAGTGTCGCCACCAGCTTCACGCGGGGGTCCAGTTTATGGACAACGGAATTTGTCGGATAATACTGGCCCAATGTAATGTCTCTGATCATAATCTATGCTTCCTTCTTATTTATTCCTTAGTGTACTGTTCCGGTATAGCGTTCTGGGAATCAGGCAGAGGTAATCCGGGCCTAACGCCTCAGAGCCTCCAGCACAGCTTCCTTTGCCGCCTCCACCGTAGTTACTGATGTATCGATATCCCAGCCCTGCTGCTTCAGAGTCTGTGTCACATAAGTAACCTGGGGCGCTGCCAGTCCTACCGCTTCCAATTCTTTATAATGGGAAAAAACTTCGGACGGAATGTCATCAAACATGACCTGTCCTTTATTCATAACAATAATCCGCTCCACATAATTAGCCACATCTTCCATGCTGTGGGAAACCAGAATTACCGTGATCTTTCTCTCTTCATGAAGTCTTGCCACCTGATCCAGTATCTCATCTCTGCCTTTGGGATCCAGCCCGGCCGTGGGCTCATCCAGGATCAGCACCTCCGGCTGCATCGCCAGAATACCGGCAATCGCCACCCGCCGTTTCTGTCCTCCGGACAGCTCAAATGGCGATTTTTTATAATATTTTTCAGACAGCCCCACTGTTTTCAGCGCTTCCTCTGCCCTCTGTTTGATCTCTTCCTTGGACAATCCCAGATTTTTAGGTCCGAAACAGACGTCGGTAAATACGTCAATCTCAAATAACTGATGCTCCGGATACTGAAATACAAGCCCCACCTTACTGCGCAGAGCCTTCATATCATAGCCTTCCTCATAAATGTTATTTCCATTCACCAGAAGCTTTCCCGAGGTGGCGCGGATCAGACCGTTCAAATGCTGAATCAGCGTAGACTTACCGGAACCGGTATGCCCGATCATCCCGATAAACTGTCCGTCCGGAATTTCCAGATTGATATCCTGCAGCGCTTCCTTTTCAAAAGCAGTGCCTTCACTGTATACATAATTTAAATGCTCTATTTTAATCGACATAGCTGCCTTTCTTTTCTCTCACTTCATTTAATGCCTCTGTCAGTTCGTCAATGCTCAAAATACCCTCCGGAATGTCCAGACCTGCCAGCCGCAGTTCATGTGCCAGCAGCGTAACCTGAGGCACGTCCAGCCGGTAAGATTTCAATTGATCCACCTGAGAAAAAATCTCTCTCGGTGTTCCCTGCATCACGATTTTTCCATCGTCCATCACAATCACACGATCCGCATGAATTACTTCTTCCATATAATGGGTGATCAGAATTACCGTCACTTTTTCAGTACGGTTCAATTCCCGGACCGTCTCAATGACTTCCTTTCGGCCGTTGGGATCCAGCATGGCAGTGGGTTCATCCAGTACGATACATTTTGGACGCATAGCCACCACACCGGCAATCGCCACCCGCTGCTTCTGACCGCCTGAGAGCTTATTGGGAGAATGAGTGCGGTGTTCCCACATGCCCACAGCCTTCAGACTGTCCTCCACACGCTTCCAGATTTCTTCCTTCGGCACACCCATGTTTTCCGGGCCGAAGGCAACGTCCTCATCCACGATCGTTCCGATGATCTGATTATCCGGGTTTTGGAATACCATTCCCGCAGTCTGGCGGATCTCCCACAGCCTGCTCTCATCTTTGGTATCTTTTCCATCCACATACAAAGTGCCTTCCGTAGGAAGCAGTATGGCATTGATGTGCTTTGCCAGAGTGGATTTTCCTGAGCCGTTATGACCGAGAATGGCAATAAAATCCCCGGCCTCCACCTGAAGATCCACACCATCCACAGCCTTCGTATGGGACTCCACCTGACCGTCTTCATTCCATTTTACATATTCGAATCCCAGTTTTTTCGCATCTACTATCTTCATCCGCTTACCTCATTCCAGCTATCATTCTTTTATCAGGGAACTTCCGCCCGCCAGAGCCGAAGGTGCTCTCCTGCCCCCGCCGGTAGACGCTCCCTCCACCAGCTTCGCTTCAAAAATCACCTGCTTCTCCGCTGGCCGTTTTTTAATCATATCAAATAAAATACGGATGATCTCCGATGCCATCTCTTCCCGCGGCTGGCGGATCGTGGTCACGGACGGCTCGTAGTACTCAGCAATGTCAAGCCCGTCAAATCCTGCCACACAGTAGTCCTCCGGAACTCTTTTCCCTGCATCAAAAATAGCCTTGCAGGCGCCGATAGCCAAAGTATCTGAAATCGCATAGATACAGGTAAATTCCCTGCCAGCATCCAGCAGTTCCTTCGTCACCTCATATCCATTTTTGATGGTATAGGTCTGGAGATTTTTCTTCATCCGCACCACCAGCGACTCATCATATTCGATGCCATTGGCCTCCAGTGCCCTTTGGTATCCCTCCAGACGGCACTTTCCGATACTCGCATCATCCCTGGCTGCCGTCAGTATGACGATCTTTCGGTGACCGCAGCGGCACAGGTAGTCCACCATACGGTAGCTCTCTTTCTCATCGTCTATGGAAATAGCCGCACACTGCTCCAGCTTTTGGGGAAGCTTTATATTCACAGTTCCGATCACATAGGGAACCGTAAGCTGGCAGAGACGTTCTTCCTTGTGGCTGTACATGCCGCCCAGAAATACAATGCCCTTCAGCCGTTTTTCCTTCTCAAGCTGAATGGCTACCTCCACCTCGTCCTCTTCTTCTTCCACATGCTGCAGCACAAAGGAATACCGTTTTTTCTCCACTTCCCGCTCCAGGACCTGAATCATGGGGCCAAAAAAAGGATTGCTGATTCCCTTGACCAGTACCGCAATTGTCTTGGAATCAGAACGCTTCAGATTGCGCGCACTGTTATTCGGAACATAATTGTACTCTTTTATTATATCCATAATCATCTGTTTTGTTTCTTCATTAATATCAGGATGATTATTGATCGCCCGGGATACCGTGCTCACACCAACGCCGCATAATTTCGCCACATCTCTTATTGTAATCTGTTCCATCTCTTACCTCTCTACGCTGGTCTGACACTTCAATATCACTATCGTGTCAGATTATAACAATTACTGTCAAAAAAAGCAAGGGGATGTTGCGTTTGCACATCCTCTCGCTTTCCCATCATTTTACTCCTCTGCCGTACACCTCCGTCAGATGGCGGATCTGCTGCAGCAGCGGCTCCGTGAGCTGTCCCGGAGTCAGGCGCCAGCGCCAGTTGCTGCCGAGGGTGGAGGGATGGTTCATTCTGGCCCAGGCACCGAGCCCCAGATAGTCCTGCATGGCGATGATCGCCGTGTCCGCAACACACCCAAGCGTCAGGCGGATAAAGCTCCAGTGAAGGTTTTTTCGATCCTCCGGTTTTAATTCCAGATACTCCCGGGCGAACCGGCGGTCAGACTCGCTCAACTCTTCATACCAGCCCTGAAGTGTCTGATTATCGTGGGTTCCAGTGTATACCACGCAATTCTTATCATAATGATATGGCATATAATTCCCGGCCTCTCTGGAATCAAATGCAAATTCCATCACTTTCATGCCGGGATAACCGGAATCACGCACCAGCTTCTCCACGCTTTTCGTCACATAACCCAGGTCTTCTGCAATGATCGGCACATCTCCCAGGCTCTTTCGCAGAGAATGAAACAGCCCAATCCCCGGTCCCGGCTGCCAACTGCCGGCCGCCGCGGTCACGGCTCCGTATGGAATGGAATAATACTCGTCAAACCCCCGGAAGTGATCTACACGCACCACATCGTACAGCTTCAGGCAGTGAGCCAAGCGCTGCTTCCACCAGGCATAATCCGTCTTTTCGTGATACTCCCAGTCATACAGCGGATTGCCCCAAAGCTGCCCGTCAGCGGAAAATGCATCCGGCGGACATCCCGCCACATGGGACGGCATATGTCTCTCATCAAACTGGAATAATTCCGGATGTGTCCAACTGTCCGCGCTGTCCAAAGATACGTAAATTGGAATATCCCCTATAATTTCAATGCCCTCTGCATTGGCATATGCTTTTACCCTCTTCCACTGCTCATAAAACTTATACTGCAGAAACTGGTAAAATCCAATTTCTTCCTGACTCCCGGCACGAAAATACTCCAGTGCCCCGGCCTCACGCATCCGCACCGGTTCTTCCCATCTGGTCCAGCTATTTCCCTCAAAATGATTTTTCACAGCCATATAGAGGCAGTAATCTTCCAGCCAGAAATCATTTTCCTCACAAAATTCCGCATATGCGGCCTCTTCCTTATAATGGCTCCTCTGATAAGCCAGACGGAGCAGCGGGAAGCGGTTCAGATACAGCTTTTCATAATCTACGAGTTCTGCCTTTTCGCCAAAATCACAGTTTTCATATTCCTCTTTCTGAAGCAGCCCTTCCTCCGCCAGAGTATCCAGGTCAATGAAATAGGGATTGCCTGCGAAAGCGGAAAATGACTGATACGGAGAATCTCCATACCCGGTAGGTCCCAGGGGAAGGATCTGCCAGTATTTCTGTCCGGCACGTTTTAACTGATCCACGAACTCATATGCACTCTTGGAAAATGAACCTATTCCGTACAAAGACGGAAGACTGGATATTGCAAGCAGTATTCCTCCGGCTCTCATGTGTTTTCCCGTCCTTTCTCTTATTTGGCGGATGCTCCGGCATCAGCCCTTTACCGCTCCGGCCACAACGCCTTCAATAATATATTTCTGACAAGCAATATAAAATATAATGATCGGTATAATAGCCAGTACCAGAACGCCCATCATGGCTCCCATGTCCACGGATCCATATCCGCCCTTTAAATACTGTATTGCCATGGGTATGGTCTTGTACTTCTTCTGATCCAGCACCAGGTAGGGCAGAAGATAATCGTTCCAGATCCACATTGCCTGCAGGATGGTAACTGTGATACAGGTAGGTTTCATGATCGGAAGCACCACCTGAAAATAAGTCTGCAGCGGATTGCAGCCATCGATCATGGCCGCTTCCTCGATCTCCATAGGGATGGACTGAACAAATCCGGTAAACATAAATACCGACAGTCCTGCGCCAAATCCCAGATAGACCACAATGATTCCCAGCGGGTTTCCAAGATGCAGTACATTTGCCGTCTTGGACAGAGTGTACATTACCATCTGAAATGGCACGATCATGGAAAACAGGCACAGGTAGTAAATTGCCGTAGTGAATTTATCCTTCACCCGCATGATATACCAGGCAGTCATAGAACAGCACAGAATGATCGCTGCCACGGAAAATACGGTGATGAACAGGGAAGTCCAGAACGCATCAAAAAATCCCGTCTTGTTGATACCGTTAATATAGTTTTGTATCCCCACAAACATCTTTTCCGTAGGAATGGCAAAGGGCTTTTTGCTGATATAGGCTTTCTTTTTAAATGAGTTGATGATAATCAGTATGATGGGAAACAGATACAGCAAACTGATTATGGAAAAGACAGCCGTCAGCAGACCGCCACGTTTTGCTTTTCTTGCATTCACTATTGCTGCACCTCCTTTGATCTGGTCAGTCTGGTCTGGATAATGGCAATTAGCGCAACCAGCAGGAAGAAAATAACCGCCTTCGCCTGTCCTACACCTTCCCAGCCATTTCTGGTATAGAAAGTGTAATAAATATTCAGAGCCAGCATTTCTGACATCTTGGACGGTTCTCCCGCTGTCAAAGCCAGGTTCTGGTCAAACAGCTTGAAAGAATTGGTCAGTGTCAAAAACGTACAGATGGTAATAGACGGCATAACCATAGGGATCGTTACACTCTTCAAAATCTGTCTGGGCGAAGCGCCGTCAATCTTGGCCGCTTCAACCAGTTCACCCGGAATATTCTGAATTCCCGCAATGTAAATAATCATCATATAACCGACCTGCTGCCAGCACATCAGAATAACCAGTCCCCAGAAGCCATAGGCGCCGGAATAGGTCAGCGTGCGGTTAAACTGAAGCAAAATGCCGTTCAACAGCAATTGCCAGATATATCCCAGAATAATTCCGCCGATCAGGTTCGGCATAAAGAATACGGTACGAAACACGTTGGTGCCCCGGATCTTCTTTGTCAGCAGCAGTGCTACTGTAAATCCAAGCACATTGATCACGACCACGGTAACAATAGTAAATGCCGCTGTAAACCAGAGTGAATGGAGGAAGGAGGCATCTCCCCAGATCCTCAGATAGTTCTTAACCCCTACCCATTTTGCATCCACTACTGTAGTGAATTCACAAAAGGAAAGATAAATGCCCATCAGAAACGGCACAATAAATCCTATCGTAAATGCAATCAGAGTGGGAGCCAGAAAAATAGGCGAATACTTTCTCATTGTTTTCTTATTCATTCTGTACCTCTTTTCTCAAAAGAGGGTGAGCGAAGCTTCGCTCACCCTCTTTATTTCATTTCATTTTACTGCATCTGCCCTTTTGAAAAGCAGTTCAGATACGAGTCATTATTTCGTAGCTGCGCGTTCGGATGCCCATCCGTCAACAAATGCGGTAACAACGCCGTCCCATTCTCCTGTGCCCTGTGCATATTCCAGAAGTGCGGAGCCTACGCCATTTTTCCATTCTTCAGATGGCATTGTCGGGAAGCACCATGCTACAGGAGAATGTCCTGCTGCGATATCTTCATTTGCGCATGCAACCAGCGGGTTAGCCGGCAGATAATCATCACTGATGCAGTTGAAGGTAGTTACAAATCCCATTTCCTGAGTCAGAGCATTCTTTCCTTCTTCACTGGTAATTACCCATTTAAGGAAGTCTTTGGTTGCCTGGATATTTTCTTCCGGAGCATTTTTATTGATACACCAGTAATTTTCAGTACCGGTACACAGCCCCTGATTCTCTTCTCCCTCTACGCCGATATAAATCGGAAGCATTCCGAGATCTTCGTCTGCTACCTCATTGTCTTTGATATCGGAATAAGCCCAGGTACCATTCTGATAGAATACTGCTTCGCCAAGTGCGAATTCGGAAGCTGCATCTTCACCAGTCTTGCTGGAAAGCAGTGCCGGATCACAGGTAGCATCTGTCAGATACAGATCCCAGATCTGTTTGTAATTGTCGAGGTAGGTTCCTTTGATCGCATCCGTGGTTCCGATGTCATCTGCCTTATATTCATAGTAGATCGGCAGGTTAGCCAGATGAGTCTTAAATCTCCAGTCAGAGGAGGAGTCCATACCGGCAGAGGTAAATGCACCTTCTACACCCAGCTCATCTTTTCTTGCCTGGATATCATCTGCTACTGCTTTCAGGGTAGCAAAGCTGTTGATCTCGGAAGCATCCTTGATCACAGCGCCATCCAGCGCACAATAATCTGCCACAATTGCTTTATTGTAAATAATACCATAAGTCTCTACTGCAAATGCTACGCCAAGAGGTGCGCCGTCATCGCCGGTCAGTGCAAAATCCTGACTCTTTAATTCCTTATAAATATCGGTATCCGACAGATCCAGGCAGTAATCTTTCCAGGTAGCCAGACCAACCGGACCGTTTACATGGAATAAAGTAGGAACTTCATCCTTTGCCATCTCAGCCTTCAGCGTGGATTCATAAGTGCCGGATGCTGCTGTCACTACATTTACTTCCACACCCGTCTCCTCGGTATATTTCTCTGCCAGTGCTGTCCACTGATCTGCTGCTTCCGGTTTAAACTGCAGATAATATACAGAACCCTGGGTTCCCTCTGCCATAGCTGTTCCGGTCATCATAGCCGCTGCTGCTGCTGTCAATGCAAGACACTTCGTTAACTTTTTCATACTAATAGCCCTCTCTCTTCTAAAATGCGTTGTTCTACAGTTACTTCATTTCCTGTTTCGGAAACGTTATCGGTACCGTTTCCAATTGATGTTTTTATCATAGCACATGTATCGAAAATACGCAACCATTTCCTTGCATTTCATTTGCATTTTGTATATACTATCCATATTTCGGATATTATTTTTGTCTATTTTCACCATGTTCCGAAGGGTATTGTGGTAATGAAGAATCTATGATATGATTAGGCAGGAAGCAGCATCTGTATTGATTCTGTTTCCATATAAATCAGATTAAGGAAAGGAATAAATCAAATGACTCAGAATCCAATTGTAACAATTACGATGGAAAATGGAGATGTAATGAAGGCGGAATTATATCCGGAGATTGCTCCTGTTTCTGTCAATAACTTTATCAGTCTGATCAAAAAAGGGTTTTACGACGGATTAATTTTCCATCGTGTTATTAACGGTTTTATGATCCAGGGCGGATGCCCGGACGGAAATGGTATGGGAGGTCCCGGTTACTCCATTAAGGGCGAATTTGCACAGAATGGTGTGGTAAATGACCTGAAGCATACTCCCGGCGTTCTTTCCATGGCCCGCGCCATGAGCCCGAACTCCGCAGGTTCCCAGTTTTTCATCATGCATAAGACCTCTCCCCATCTGGACGGCGCCTATGCTGCATTCGGAAAAATCACGGAAGGACTAGACATTGTAAACAAGATCGCCAAAGTCGATACCGATTACAATGACCGTCCGATGGAAGAACAGAAAATCAAATCAGTGACTGTTGATACGTTTGGTATTGACTATCCGCAGCCGGATAAGATGTGATTTCAAAGCCAAGCTTTTCGGCCAGATGCCGGGAAGCCTGGTTTTTTTTATAGATACAGGCATACAGCATATCCAGCTTCAGATCAAGGCGGGCATAATTGAGTATGGCACTGCACGCTTCATATCCGTATCCCTTTCTCTGCTCACTTTTTTTGATGACGTAGCCCAGTTCAACGCGGTATGCTTCCTCATCCTCCCCGCACACCGGACAAAGCCCGCATCTGCCGATGATGCTCCCGTCCCTGCGGGTCACCGTCCACAATCCAAAGCCAAAGAAGGGGTATACATAGTGTATATATGATAGAAACTTCTCCCGTTCTTCCAGCGGGTCCGTCCCCATCTCTTCCGTGCAGAAACAGTTGCCGCAGGTCATTATCATATCAAACAGCTCTTCAAAGTCTTCCGGCCGGCTTTCGCGTATCACCAGCCGTTCTGTCCGGCATATGGTAACCGGCAGTCCCCGAAAGCGAAGATAATTATCCTTTAAAAAAGAGGCATCAATTCCCTCAAACGAGGAAAGAACCGTATCCACTCCTTCGAAATAAACGCTGGATGCATTTAGCTGCAGACCTATCACGTATTTTTTCCGTGCTCTCCAGTAATCGGCTGTCCTCTGGCTGTCCGTCATGATCAGCACAGGCATGCCGTCCTCTCCCGTCTGATCCGATATTATCCCTGATATTTCATCTGATACGATACCAGCCGTGTTGTCCGATGCTTTATTCATTTTTTTCTCACAGACCACCTGACAGTCCAGATCATTCTGTCGGCAGTCTTCTAAAAATGAGCAAAAACCCGGAATTTCCAGGAAGCCGCGATAAAACTCTTCCGTAATGATCAGATATACTTTTTCAAGCATATTTATCCTTTCTGCATGACACAGTCCCTTTTAAACATTCAGCTTCGGAAGCTGATACAATTAAAACTGTTATCAAAAAAAACTGCTGCCCAGGGCAACAGTTTTTCATTATCAAAATTAAACCAGTTCAAGAACTACTTCCATAGCTCCGTCACCACGACGCTGTCCGATCTTTACGATACGGGTATAACCGCCATTGCGGCCTGCGTACTTTGGTCCGATCTCATCAAACAGTTTAGCGGGGATATCAACCTGCTTTGTGTTCTTTTTCTTTCCGGCTGCTTCAGCAGGAACATCCTTTACAGGATAAAGAACCTTCAGCATCTGACGTCTTGCATGCAGTCTGCTTGCATTGTCTTTTTTGATTTCTTTCTGAACTTCATCATATACGGTAACTTTCTTGCCGTCTACAACTTCCTTCACTCTCTTGCCGTCTTTGTCTTTGCGAGCTACTTTAGCAGTCACAGTAACGGTTTCGAAGTTATCTTTTTCTTTTACAGCTAAAGCGATCAGACCTTCTGCAATTTTGCGGACTTCTTTTGCTTTTGATTCTGTGGTAACGATCTTGCCTCTGTATAACAGAGCGGTTACCTGGTTTCTAAGCAGAGCCAGTCTCTGATCGGTAGGTCTGCTTAGTTTTCTATATCCTGACATTATTATTCTCCTCCATTCCGGAACATCCAGTCATGCTCTTCGGCCTTACTGCCTGAATGCGGTCTATGTCCTTCGTGTGTGCATTTTTCAAAAACGCGATGCGTTCTTTCGCTCCCTGCGAATGGCTCCGGCAATCCTGCCGAAAATTCTCCGCTGGTCTGTTCTATCTTAACAGATCCCCTAGGTGATCATTCATCACTTGGGTTCAACTGAAGACCTAATTCTTTCAATTTTGCCAGAACTTCTTCTAATGATTTGCGGCCCAGATTACGAACCTTCATCATATCCTCGGATGTTCTGTTGCAAAGCTCTTCTACGGTATTGATACCGGCTCTCTTCAGACAATTATAGGAACGAACGGATAATTCCAGCTCATCGATGTTCATTTCCATTACTTTTTCCTTTTCATTGTCTTCCTGAACGCTCATAACTTCTACCGATTTGGCATTCTCAGACAAATCTACGAAGAGGCTCAGATGCTCGCTCAATACTTTAGCCGCAAGGCTGACAGCTTCATCCGGTGCCAGTGTCCCATTGGTAAACACATCCAGAGTCAGTTTGTCATAGTCAGTCACCTGACCGACACGGGTATTCTGTACTGCCATATTCACACGCTCTACCGGAGTATAGATTGCATCCACTGCAATCACACCAATCGGCATATCGTCTTTTTTACCCTTGTCAGCACTTACATAACCTCTGCCTTTTGTAATCGTAAGTTCCATGTAAAGCTTACTGTCTGCACCGCCGTTCAAAGTAGCAATGACCAGATCGGGATTCATGATTTCAAGATCCTGATCCACCTGAATATCGGCTGCGGTCACAACACCTTCTCCTTCGAATTCGATGTAAGCTGTCTTTGGCTCATTCGTCTCACTGTCGTTTTTAATCGCCAGTGATTTAATGTTCATAATAATTTCAGTGACGTCTTCTTTTACTCCAGAAATAGAACTGAATTCATGCAGAACACCGTCTACCTTCACCTGACTGACTGCCACACCCGGAAGAGAAGAAAGCATAATTCTTCTCAGAGAATTCCCCAGTGTAGTACCATAGCCACGCTCCAGCGGTTCCACTACAAATCTTCCATATTTCTTATCCTCTGACATCTCAGCTATTTCAATTTTTGGTTTGTTGAAATCGAACACTCTTAGCCCCTCCTTTGGGTAATCTTATTTTTGAGGGTGACGAATAATGATTACTTAGAATACAATTCGACGATAAGCACTTCGTTTACAGGAACATCAATTGCTTCTCTGGTAGGAAGTTCTTTTACAACACCCTTCAGGGCCTCAGCATCAAATTCCAGCCATTCCGGAACCAGTCTGCCGCCGGTTGCTTCCATGATGTCTTTGTATCTCTGAGAACCTTTGCATTTTTCTTTGATCTCAATGGTATCACCGGCTTTTATCAGGTAAGAAGGAATATTCACCTGTTTGCCGTTCACCATAATATGCTTGTGATCAACGATCTGACGAGCTTCTTTTCTGGTTCTTGCAAGTCCCATACGGAAGACTACATTATCCAGTCTGGTCTCCAGAAGGATCATCAGATTAGGACCGGTCATACCAGCCATTTTATCTGCTTTTTTATAGTAGTTTCTGAAAGGTTTTTCCAGAACACCATAAATGAATTTTGCTTTCTGTTTTTCTCTTAACTGCAGGCCGTACTCACTTACCTTACGGTTTGCGCGTTTTAATTCTCTGTTTGATTTTTTATCTATTCCTAAATACACCGGATCCAGACCAAGTGATCTACATCTTTTAAGAACAGGAATTCTATTAACTGCCATATCCTATAGCACCTCCTAATTAGACTCTTCTGCGTTTTGGTGGGCGGCATCCGTTGTGTGGTACCGGGGTTACGTCTCTGATACTGATTACTTCAAGTCCGTTCGCGGAAAGCGCGCGGATTGCAGCTTCTCTTCCTGAGCCTGGTCCCTTTACAAATACATCAACCGTCTTTAAACCGTGAATTAAGGCTGCTTTTGTAGCAGTCTCTGCAGCCATCTGTGCTGCATAAGGAGTAGATTTCCTTGAACCTCTGAATCCAAGACCGCCAGCACTTGCCCATGATAAAGCATTTCCCTGTGCATCTGTCAATGTAACAATTGTATTGTTAAAAGATGACTGGATATGTGCCTGTCCCCGTTCAACGTTTTTCTTGACACGTTTTTTGGTCACTTTTTTCGTAACTTTTTTCGCCATTTTAAACTAACCTACTTTCTTGATATTCTGCTTATACCAGTTTGTTATGAATTATTTCTTCTTATTTGCTACAGTTCTCTTAGGACCTTTACGGGTTCTTGCGTTGGTCTTAGTCTTCTGACCACGAACCGGAAGTCCCTTTCTGTGACGGATACCTCTATAGCATCCGATCTCCTGAAGTCTCTTGATGTTCATTGCGATATCACGACGAAGATCACCTTCCACGAGAAGTCCCATATCATCCATAATGCTACGGATTTTTTCTACTTCTTCATCAGTCAGATCTCTAACGCGAGTATCAGGATTTACCTGAGCCGCCTCCAGAATTTTGTTTGAACTT
The DNA here is from genome assembly GCA_028689585.1 of Lachnospiraceae bacterium. Lineage (GTDB taxonomy): Bacteria > Bacillota > Clostridia > Lachnospirales > Lachnospiraceae > Merdiplasma. Next base: position 109,936 of record JAQVCW010000002.1, read on the forward strand.
GTTCTACCGATACCGTAGATGTAAGTCAAACCGATTTCTACACGTTTTTCTCTTGGTAAGTCTACACCAGCAATACGAGCCATGTAATTTTCCTCCATCTTTCTTTGAGTGCGTCTTTCTCTGCACTCGTTTATTGTCCCTAATTGGGGTGTTTATAAACACCCAGCCGTATAAAATACAGCCTTTCCAACCCATTAAGCCATGAGCCTGAGGCTCTTGCAAAGCATGCATATTTTACGTCTATAGCGGATTGGCGTAAAATCGTGGACTGCTAATCCTGTGTTGGTATTAAAAGCCAATATCGCAATGAAATATTTTATCTAATATCTGTAGTCATAAATCCGGTAGCTGTAACTAGTAAGTCATATCTATCAAGATCAGATGCCAAATCTATCGCATAATTTATTTCATCGTATATTGTAATCAGTCACAACAACCCATCCGGGTGTTTCGACTGCTGCCGCCACTTTTAGTTTTGCTTAACCCTGTCTTTGTTTGTGCTTCGGGTTTTCACAGATAACTCTGATACTGCCCTTTCTTTTGATAACTTTGCACTTTTCACAAATGGGTTTCACTGATGATCTAACCTTCATGGTTAATCCTCCTTTCGCCTATGTCCTTAATTTTAAGCATAATGACAGACAGACTGTCCCCTGCTCACAAAAGTACAAGTGATAGTATAATACAGACTGGAACAAATTGCAAGTGTTATTTTCAAACTTTTCACCTGATATCCGGCAAAATGCAGCCGCATCTTATATCCTGCGGCTGCATCCTGCATTTATCTGTCGAAGCTGTTAATTTTTATTTATCTCTCCAGATAATCCGTCCCTTGGACAGATCATAAGGGGATAATTCGATTGTTACCTTATCACCCGGGAGAATACGGATGAAATTCATACGAAGCTTGCCGCTGATATGAGCCAGAACCACGTGTTTGTTTTCCAGTTCCACTCGAAACATCGCATTTGGAAGTTTTTCCAATACGGTACCTTCTACTTCAATAACGTCTGCCTTTGACATGCATGAACCTCCTCAAGGTCTCTTTCATTATAAATGATTAATTGCTGCAAAATGTGCCGGCTGCTGGAAAGAAGCCGATACACTACTGTTCTCTGCTGATTTTATACAGCTTCAGAACTCTTCTGATGTCTTCATCTCTTACGATAAGCCATATCTGTTTTTTGATTTCTTCCGGCAGTTGTTTTATGATCTGCACATGCTTTTCTTTTTTACGCTTTGGTCTTTCCAGAAGTTTATTCTTCCCATCCGCAAGAACCAGCATGTCGTCTTCTCTGGAGAGCACCACATACATTGTGCCTTTATCATGCCCTGCCAGGGAAACTGCCAGCATAGCTGTCTTTTCCTGTTCCATGAATACCTCCCGGATTTACTGCCTGTGATTCTTTGTCCGCCAAAGCCGGCTTTGCATTGCTGCACAGCTCTTATCTGGCTTCTGCTCGCACAAACAGCAGCATTATTTGCTCAGCGTGAGAATCTCCGGAGCTCCGTCTGTGATCAAGATCGTATTCTCATAATGGGCGGAAAGGGATCCGTCTGCGGTAACCACGGTCCAGTCATCATCCAGCCACTCGATCTCGTAGGTTCCTGCATCGATCATCGGCTCAATCGCCAGCGTCATACCCGGCACCAGACGGATGCCTCTGCGTTTCTGAGGGAAATTAGGGATCTGCGGATCTTCATGCAGCGCTTTTCCGATTCCATGTCCAACCATGTCACGAACCACGCCGTAGCCGAAGGATTCCGCATAATTACCGATAGCAGATGAAATCTCATGGAGATGATGGTCTGCTCTGGCGAACTCAATTCCCTTGAAAAAGCTCTCTCTGGTTACGTCGATCAGCTTCTGTGCTTCAGGAGAAATCCTGCCTACCCCATGGGTACGCGCTGCATCTGAGTGAAAACCATGATAGATCAGGCCCGCATCCAGACTGACAATATCCCCTTCTTTCAGGATACGGTTCTTTTTGGGAATACCATGAACCACTTCATCATTTACTGACACGCAGATGGAAGCAGGATAGCCGTTATAATTCAGAAAATTCGGCACACAGCCAAAGCTTCTGATCATCTTCTCTCCTTCTCTGTCAATGTCCAATGTGGAAATACCCGGCTTTATCATTTTTGCCAATTCATCATGTACAATTTCCAGAAGTCTTCCGGCTTCCCGCATATATTCAATTTCTTTTGCAGACTTTACTGTCACTGACATAAATTTATTCTCCTAAAATAGCGATAATCGCTGAAAATACATCTTCCATATCCAGCGTTCCATCTACTGTTCTCAAAACTCCGGCTTTTTTATAGTAATCAATCAGAGGCTGAGTCTGATCATGATATACTGTCAGACGCTTCTGAACCGTTTCCGGCTTGTCGTCATCTCTCAGAACCAAAGCTTCTCCGCAGGCATCACAAATGTTCTCTGCTTTAGGAGCATTGTATTTCACATGATAGGTTGCGCCGCAGCCGGTACAAGCCCTTCTTCCGCTCATCCGGTTTACAATATGACTATCCTGAACTTCCACATCAATGGCATAATCAATTGATGTGCCCATTGATTTCAGAGCAGTATTCAGTGCTTCTGCCTGCGGGATCGTTCTCGGAAAACCATCCAGAATATATCCGTTTTTACAGTCATCCTGTCCAATTCTGTCAACTACCAGATCACAGGTCAATTCATCCGGAACCAGCAGTCCCTGATCCATAAAAGCTTTTGCTTTCATGCCGAGTTCTGTGCCGTTTTTTATATTTGATCTGAATATATCACCAGTAGAAATATGCGGAACAGAATATTTTTCTGCAATCTTCTTTGCCTGTGTTCCTTTTCCTGCACCTGGTGCACCAAGCATAATAATCTTCATAATATCTGCCTTTCTGTTCTCTGCCCTAAATAGCCTAAATAGAATGATAGTGCACATTCTCACCCGCCGAACAAACATGACAGGTGAGAAGTACACTCATATTATTCGCTCAGGAATCCTTTGTAATTACGAACTAACATCTGGGATTCTATCTGCTTCATTGTCTCCAGAACAACACCTACAATAATGATAATGGATGTGCCGCCGAAGGAAACATATGCACCGAATACACCGTTAAAGAAGATAGGCACCAGCACTACAATGGTAAGACCTGCAGCACCGATGAATACGATGTATCCGAGGATTTTGTTTAAATAATCCGTGGTTGGTTTGCCAGGTCTGATACCCGGAATAAAACCGCCCTGCTTCTTCATATTATCTGCTACTTCAATCGGATTGAAGGTGATGGAAGTATAGAAATATGCAAAGAAAATAATCAATATCACATACAGCACCAGACCTACGGAATAGATCGGCTGTGAAAAATTAAACCAGTTATTCTGATTCAGCATACCGACAATGGTTCCGCCGATGCCATCTGCTGAGCTTTTTGTAAATGACATGATAATCTGCGGAATGGACATCAGGGAGGAGGCAAAGATAACAGGAATAACACCTGCTGTATTTACTTTCAGCGGAATACTGGAAGACTGTCCGCCAACCAGTTTTCTTCCCTGCATCTTCTTCGCATACTGTACCGGAATTTTCCGTGTAGCATCATTCAATATAATGACCATAACTACCGTCACTATGATAACTGCAATGATGATAACAGCAGCCAATGCGCCATGAGCAATTGTCTTACCCTTTACAAAGGTATCAAACAGACTGGCCATATCCTGAGGCACACGGGAAATAATATTAATCATCAAGACGATGGAAATACCATTTCCTACCCCATTTTCCGTAATTCGTTCGCCTACCCACATCAGGAAAGCAGAACCGGCTGTCAGAGCTGCAACGACCGTCAATGCATTCAGGAAATTCATCTCTGTAATCAGGCCCTGGTTACCAAAGCCGATTGCCATAGCGATACTCTCAAAAAGTGCCAGGCCAACTGTCAGATAACGGGTGATCGTCTGAATTTTCTTTCTGCCATCTTCTCCATCCCTCTGCATCTCTTCCAGTTTTGGAATCGCAATCGTAAGAAGCTGCATAATAATGGAGGAAGTAATGTATGGCGTAATATTCAATGCAAATATGGACATCTTTTCAAAAGACCCGCCCGTAAATGCAGAGAAGAAATTGAACGCACCATTGGCCTGCTGACTGGCAAACCAGTTACTGAAGTATTCTCTGTTTACCCCTGGTACCGGTAGCTGAGATCCAAGTCTCACCACTACCAGCATACCAAATGTAAAAAACAGTTTCTTTCTGATATCCTTAATTTTAAATGCGTTGCGCAGCGTCTCTAACATTAGATCACCTCAGCTTTTCCACCAAGTTCTTCAATCTTAGCCTTAGCGCTTTCGCTGTAAGCATTAACTTTAACAGTCAGCTTTTTTGTCAGAGTTCCGTTGCCAAGAATCTTAACTCCATCTTTCTGGGCTTTAATAATGCCTTTTTCCAGGAGTGCTTCTACCGTAACTTCTGCATCATTATCGAAGACTTCCAAAGCACTCATGTTGACTGCTTCGATTTCCAGAGAGTTTCTGTTTGTGAAACCTCTCTTAGGAATTCTTCTGTATAATGGCATCTGTCCACCTTCAAAGCCAATTCTTGGTGCGCCTGAACGTGCTTTCTGTCCTTTATGTCCTTTACCGGCTGTTTTACCGTTTCCAGAACCGTGACCACGTCCTCTTCTGAAATTATCACTGTGCACTGAACCTGCAGCAGGGCTTAAATTTGATAAATCCATTGTGACACCTCCTTATCTGTAATAATTAGATCTCTTCTACTTTAACTAAATGCTGAACGTGTGCAATCATACCTCTGACAGCTTCGTTATCCGGCAGCTCTACAGTCTTGTTTAATTTCTTCAGACCAAGAGCAGCAACGGTAGCGCGATGTTTTGGAATTGCACCGATCGTTGATTTTACTAATGTAACTTTCAATTTCTCTGCCATTTTCAATTCCTCCTTAACCCAGAATCTCTTCAACAGATTTTCCGCGAAGTCTTGCAACTTCTTCCGGGCTCTTCAACTGTTTCAGTGCTTCCAGAGTAGCCAGAACAACATTCTGTTTGTTGTTGGAGCCTAAGGATTTTGTACGAATATTCTTTACGCCAGCCATTTCCAGCACAGTACGTGCAGGACCACCAGCGATAATACCGGTACCTTCCGGAGCTCTCTTCAGCAGTACGGATGCTCCGCCGAATTTTCCATTAAAATCATGTGGTACACTGGCGTATTCATTCATAGCTACAGTGATCAATTTTTTTGCAGCGTCTTCTCTTCCTTTACGGATCGCTTCTGGAATCTCAGTGGCTTTTCCAAGACCTGCACCTACATGTCCGTTGCCATCACCCACTACAACCAAAGCAGTGAAACGCATATTACGTCCGCCTTTAACAACCTTGGTTACACGTTTGATTGACACTACTTTATCATTTAATTCAAACTGACTAGCATCAATGATCTCATGTCTCATGTGTCTTTTCCTTCCTCTCCTAGAATTCCAGCCCAGCTTCTCTGGCTGCTTCTGCTAATGCTTTGACCTTGCCCTGATAGATGAATCCTCCTCTATCAAAAACAACAGTGGTAATGCCTTTTTCCAAAGCTTTTTTTGCAATTACGGTTCCCAAATATGATGCTGCATCAACGTTGTTAGTTTTTTCCAGCTCTGCTTTTACATCCTTCTGAAGGGTGCTGGCAGAAACCAGAGTCTTTCCAACTGTATCGTCAATAATTTGAGCATACATATGATTATTACTTCTAAACACAGCCAAACGTGGTCTTTCCGCAGTACCGCTGAAACGGTTACGGATTTTTTTATGTTTATTAACGCGAACTTCTGTTCTAGATTCTTTGCTAACCATTTTCACACTCTCCTTATTTATTTTTTACCAGTCTTACCAACTTTACGTCTGATCACTTCATCAGCATACTTAATACCTTTGCCCTTGTAAGGTTCCGGTTTTCTCTTCTCTCTGATTTCCGCTGCGTACTGGCCAACTTTTTCTTTGCTGATACCGGAAACGATGATCTTGTTTCCTTCTACCTTGGTTTCAAGTCCTTCCGGATCTTCCATCTCTACTGGATGAGAATAGCCCAGAGTCAGATTCAGCTTGCTGCCGTTCTTTGCTGCTCTGTAACCTACACCGTTTACTTCCAGAGTTTTGGTATAACCTTCGCTGACACCCACCACCATATTGTGGATCAGGGTTCTGGTCAGACCATGAAGGGATTTCATTTTCTTTAAATCATTTGGTCTGGATACGATCACATGACCGTCTTCCATTTTGATTTCCATTTCCTCAGGTAAAACTCTTTCCAGAGTTCCCTTAGGTCCTTTTGCGGTAACCTTGTTACCCTCGGCGATTTCCACAGTAACTCCTGCTGGAATCGCAACCGGCATTCTTCCGATACGTGACATGCCTATTTCCTCCTTACTTAGATTTTCGGATCGGTTTCCCGTTCCGTTTTCAGTAGTTTATATTGTTACTTTGTCTTGTATTCCCTAAACTGTTTTCAGCCGGACTACCAGATAAACGCCAGAACCTCGCCGCCTACATGCTGCTTTCTAGCCTGTTTGTCTGTGATAACACCCTGGTTTGTAGACAGAATAGCTACGCCCAGTCCGCCTAATACTCTTGGCATATTCTCTTTGCCAGCGTATACACGCAGACCAGGTTTGGAAATTCTCTTCAGACCAGTGATGATTTTTTCACTTTTATCTTTTCCATATTTTAAAGTAATATGGATGGTCTTGAATGCTCCATCATCTACCAGATCATATTTTCCAATATAACCTTCATCTACCAAAATATTTGCGATAGCAATTTTCATTTTGGAAGCCGGTACATCTACTGTGTCATGTTTTGCAGTATTTGCATTACGAATTCTTGTAAGCATATCTGCGATTGGATCGCTCATTGCCATGTTAGTATCCTCCTTTAAAGACTTGACATGTTTTTATGTGAATTTGGGAACTTCGCTTTTCGCTTGTTCTCATTAAACTGCTTTTGGTCTACCAGCTCGCTTTTTTCACGCCTGGAATCTCACCCTTGTATGCCAGTTCACGGAAGCAGATTCTGCAGATTCCGTATTTTTTCAGAACTGAATGTGGACGACCACAGATACGGCAGCGAGTATACGCTCTTGTGGAGAACTTTGGTTCACGCTGCTGTTTAATTTTCATTGATGTTTTAGCCATGAAACTTTCCTCCTGATTATTTCGTAAACGGCATATTAAATAATGTCAGTAATTCGCGGGCTTCTTCATCGGTCTTAGCGGTAGTAACGAAAATAACGTCCATACCTCTTACCTTATCTACTTTATCGTATTCGATTTCCGGGAAGATCAACTGCTCTTTGATACCCAGTGCATAGTTACCTCTTCCGTCGAATGCGTTAGGATTCACACCTCTGAAGTCACGTACACGCGGCAGTGCAAGATTGATAAGACGGTCTACGAACTCATACATCTTTTCACCACGAAGAGTTGTTTTACATCCAATTGCCATACCTTCACGGATCTTGAAGTTTGCAACAGAATTTTTAGCTTTTGTCAGAACAGCTTTCTGACCGGTAATGGTTTCCATATCTTTCACAGCGGATTCCAGAACTTTCGCATTTTCCTTTGCTTCACCAACACCCATGTTGATTACTACTTTGTTCAGTTTCGGAACTTCCATGACATTTTTATATCCGAATTTTTTAATCATAGCATCTACGATTTCATTCTGATAAGTTTCTCTTAATCTACTCAATTTGTGCGGCCTCCTCTCTCAATTAGTCGATGACTTCGCCTGTAGCCTTTGCTACACGAACTTTTTTATCTCCATCCATCTTAAAGCCAACTCTGGTAGCTTTTCCTTTATGCAGATACATTACATTGGAAATATCAATGTAAGATTCTTTGTTCACAATTCCGCCCTGCTGATTTGCAGCAGATGGTTTTGCATGTTTGGTAACCATGCCAACGCCTTCTACCAGGACCTTGCCGTCCTTTACAGCGAGCACTTTACCTTCTTTGTCTTTATCTTTACCAGCGATCACCTTTACGGTATCGCCTGTTTTGATTTTCATCATTTTTCTGGCCCTCCTATAATACTTCCGGAGCTAAAGATACAATCTTCATGAATTTCTTATCACGAAGTTCTCTTGCTACCGGCCCAAAAATACGGGTTCCTCTTGGATTTAAATCATCCTTGATGATAACAGCAGCATTTTCGTCAAATCTGATATAAGAACCGTCTTTACGACGAACGCCTTTTACTGTACGAACAACGACAGCTTTTACAACATCACCTTTTTTTACAACACCGCCTGGTGTTGCATCTTTAACAGAAGCAACGATTATATCACCAACGCCTGCATATCTTCTAGTAGAACCGCCCATAACTCTGATGCAAAGCAATTCTTTTGCTCCAGTGTTATCAGCAACTTTCAGTCTAGTTTCCTGTTGTACCATGCTGATATACCTCCTAATATACTATTTCGCTTTTTCTACGATTTCGACAAGTCTCCATCTTTTATCTTTGGACAGCGGTCTTGTCTCCATAACTTTAACGGTATCACCGATATTACATTCATTGTTTTCGTCATGTGCTTTCAGTTTGTAAGTTCTCTTTACAATTTTTTTGTAAAGGGGATGTTTTACATGATCTTCTACTGCAACAACGATGGTCTTTTCCATTTTATTACTAACAACCTTGCCTGTACGGGTTTTTCTAAGATTTCTTTCCACGGAAATATCTCCTTTCTCTCAATCTGAGTCAAAATATCAGGATTGCATTATTCTGCAGCATTTGCCTTTTCAGTGATAACGGTCTGAATTCTTGCGATGTTCTTGCGAACTTCTTTGATTCTGCTTGTGTTATCCAACTGGTTGGTTGCATTCTGAAATCTCAAATTGAAAAGTTCCTTTTTAGCAGCTACTAATTCTTCATTTAATTCTGCAGCTGATTTTGCTTTTAAATCTTCTACATACTTATTAATTTTCACTGTTATCACCGCCTTCTAAATCTGCGCGAGAAACGATTTTGCATTTACAAGGTAACTTGTGCATAGCAAGACGTAATGCTTCGCGGGCTACATCCTCCGGGATACCTGCAATTTCAAACATAACACGGCCCGGTTTCACAACTGCTACCCAGTACTCCAGAGTTCCTTTACCAGAACCCATACGAGTTTCAGCAGGTTTTGCTGTAACTGGCTTATCCGGGAAAATTTTGATCCAGACCTGACCGCCACGCTTGATATAACGAGTCATGGCAACACGGGCTGCCTCGATCTGATTGGACTTGATCCAGCAGGGTTCTGTGGAAACAAGACCAAAATCACCATAACTTAATGTATTTCCTCTCAACGCCTTACCAGCCATGCTTCCACGGAACTGTTTACGACGTTTCACTCTTTTTGGCATTAACATTATTTATCGCTCCCTTCTTTTTTAGATGGAAGGACTTCGCCTTTGTAGATCCAAACCTTAACGCCAACTTTACCGTAGGTTGTATCTGCTTCTGCAAAGCCATAGTCAATATCTGCTCTTAATGTCTGAAGTGGAATAGTGCCATCGTTGTATGTCTCGATACGAGCCATATCAGCACCGCCCAGACGTCCTGCACAACTGGTCTTGATACCCTTAGCGCCAGACTTCATTGCACGGCCCATGGTGGACTTCATTGCACGGCGGAAAGAAATACGGCTTTCCAACTGCTGAGCGATATTCTCTGCAACAAGCTGTGCTTCTTTATCCGGTCTTTTCACTTCTTTGATATCTACGATTATTTTTTTAGCGGTAAGCTTCTGAACCTCAGCTTTTACCTTTTCAATCTCTGCTCCGCCCTTGCCGATAACAACGCCCGGTTTTGCAGTATAGATGATGATTTTAACTCTGTCAGATGCTCTTTCGATTTCAATCTTGGAAACACCTGCGCTATATAATTTCTTTTTCAGAAATGTTCTGATTTTGTGATCTTCAACAAGGTAATCAGCAAAGTCAGCTTCTGCATACCATTTTGAGTCCCAGTCTTTAATAACACCGACTCTCAAGCCGTGTGGATTAACTTTCTGTCCCATGATTGCCCTCCTTATCTTTCATTCAGCACGATCGTAATATGGCTCATTCTCTTTTCGATTCTATAAGCTCTGCCCTGTGCTCTCGGTTTGATTCTCTTCATTGTCGGTCCCTTGTTTGCGTAGCATTCTTCTACGTAAAGGTTTTCCGGATTCATTCCGTTATTGTTTTCAGCGTTTGCCATAGCTGATTTTAATAACTTGGCAATCAGTTCAGATGCGTATCTCGGATTGTAAGTAACAATCGCAAGTGCAGTCTGAGCATCCTTTCCTCTGATGGCATCTAATACGAAACATGCTTTCTGAACAGATACTCTTGCATATGACAGCTTTGCTGACGGTCTGGTATCTTTCTGAGCATTTCTCTCTCTTTTGATTTGCGATCTATGTCCTTTAGCCATAGATGTGCCTCCTTTCGTCCTCGAAACCCATTGGTTTCGCAGCGCCCTCCCCGGGCGAACTATGATATCCGGCATGATACTTTGCGGAGCACTGACTGACAACGCAGCCTGGTGCATCCTGATTTTATGAAACCAAGTCAGCAGCAGTCTCCTGCATGCCGGCTTTCCGATTTCATATCATACCTTTAGGGTAACAGCGTTCAAACTAGCGAACGCCTGATTTCTTTTCGTCTTTTCCATGTCCTCTATAGGTTCTGGTAGCAACGAACTCGCCGAGTTTATGACCAACCATGTCTTCTGTAACATATACAGGCACATGTCTTCTTCCGTCATGAACTGCGATTGTATGTCCAACCATCTGTGGGAAAATTGTAGAACGGCGAGACCAGGTCTTAATAACCTGTTTGTCACCAGCCGCATTCATAGCGTCTACTTTTTTCAGCAGGCTTGCATCAGCAAATGGTCCTTTTTTCAGTGAACGAGACATCGATTTACCTCCTTATACTTTTTAACGATTGATTAGTTGATGGCTTTTCCATCTCTTCTTCTTACGATCAGCTTGTTAGACGCTTTGTTTTTCTTTCTCGTCTTCAAGCCAAGAGCAGGTTTACCCCAAGGTGTACATGGGCCAGGACGTCCAACCGGAGCCTTACCCTCACCACCACCATGCGGATGGTCATTCGGGTTCATAACAGAACCACGAACGGTAGGTCTGATACCCATATGACGGGTTCTTCCTGCTTTACCGATGTTGATCAGGTTGTGATCGCCATTGCCTACGACACCGATCGTAGCACGGCAAACCAGCAGAACCATTCTCATCTCGCCGGAAGGAAGTCTCAGGGTAGCATATTTGCCTTCTTTTGCCATTAACTGAGCAGCGTTGCCAGCGGAACGAACTAACTGTCCGCCGTGTTTCGGATGCAATTCAATGTTGTGTACCATGGTACCAACCGGGATCTCTGACAGAGGCAGGCAGTTTCCGATCTTAACTTCTGCTTTCGGTCCGTTCATGATCGTCATGCCGTCCTTCAGTCCCTGAGGAGCCAGGATGTATGCTTTTTCACCATCTGCATAGCAGATCAGTGCGATATTGGCAGTTCTGTTCGGATCGTATTCGATACCGATTACTTTTGCTGAAATATCATCTTTATATCTCTTGAAGTCTACCAGTCTGTATTTCTTTCTGGATCCGCCTCCGCGATGTCTTACTGTGATTTTGCCCTGGTTGTTACGGCCAGAGTTCTTTCTCAGTGAAACCAGAAGTGCTTTTTCCGGTGTGCTCTTGGTAACTTCTGCGAAGTCAGAACCGGTCATATGTCTTCTGGAAGGGGTATATGGTCTATAAGTCTTAATTCCCATGACTTGTTTCTCCTTTCAAACTATTTATCATCACGCTTAGCTGCGTATGGGCTGGGATTGGAAATCCCAATGGTCAGGTTCGCTCGCCTGCGGCAAGTCTTATAACCCTTCGAAGATTTCAATATCTTTACTCTCTTCTGTCAGAGTAACGATTGCTTTCTTACTCTTCGCTGTCTTACCGGTCACAGCACCACGTCTCTTGTTTTTTCCGCCAATGTTCATGGTGTTTACGGATTTTACTTTTGTTCCTTCGAACATTTTTTCAACAGCTTCTCTAATCTGAGGTTTGGTTGCTTCGGTATGAACCATGAATGTATATTTCTTTTCAGCCATAGCGCTCATACTTTTTTCTGTAACAACCGGTTTAAGGATTACGTCATAGTATTTGATGTCAGCCATTATGCGTACACCTCCTCAATCGTAGCAATAGCAGCTTTGGTAACTACTACTGTGTTGTACTTCAGAATGTCATATACATTGATCGTGCTGGTAGAAGCAGTCTTTACATTTGCAATGTTTCTTGCGGAAAGAACTACGTTCTGATCGAAGTCATTCATCACTACAAGAGCTTTGGAAACCTTCAGGTTGTTCAGTACGTTCTGCATGGTCTTTGTCTTAACAGCGTCCAGCTTCAGTTCGTCCAGAACTACCAGTTTGTTTTCCTGTACTCTGGAAGTCAATACAGACTTGAGAGCCAGTCTCTTTTCTTTTTTGTTCATTTTGAATGTATAATCTCTCGGTGTCGGTGCGAATACTACTCCGCCGCCGGTCCACTGCGGAGATCTGGTTGAACCCTGTCTTGCATGACCGGTTCCTTTCTGTCTCCATGGTTTTCTTCCGCCGCCTGAAACTTCAGAACGGGTCTTTGCTTTCTGGGTGCCCTGACGATTGTTCGCAAGCTGCTGAACAACTGCAAGATGTACCAGATGTTCGTTGACTTCAACACCGAACACAGTATCGTTCAGCTCCATTGTGCCAACTTCGTTGCCTTCCATATTGTAAACAGATACGTTTGCCATCTGTGTGTTCCTCCTTTCCTATACTAGAACCTATTTGTCAGTTTTGGTGGTCTCTTTCAGAGTCACTAAAGATTTCTTAGGTCCAGGTACAGCTCCTTTAACTAAAATCAGATTATTTTCAGCATCTACTCTTACGATTTCAAGATTCTGAACAGTAATCTGTTTGGCGCCCATGTGTCCTGCCATCTTCTTGCCTTTAAATACACGGCTCGGATCAGATGCGGAACCATTGGAACCTGCATGACGATGATATTTGGAACCATGAGCCATAGGTCCTCTGGACTGGCCATGTCTCTTAATAGCACCCTGGAAACCTTTACCCTTTGAAATTGCGGTAGCGTCTACTTTCTCGCCTTCTGCAAAGATATCAGCTTTGATTTCCTGTTTTACTTCGTAGCTTTCTGCGTCTTCAAAACGGAATTCTCTGACATATCTCTTATATGCTACGCCTGCTTTGTCAAAAGCACCCTTCTGTGGTTTTCTGACCAGTTTTTCTCTCTTGTCACAGAAACCAACCTGAACTGCGCTGTAACCGTCGTTCTCAGCAGTCTTAACCTGTGTTACCACACAAGGTCCTGCCTGAAGAACAGTTACCGGAGTAAGAACTCCATCTTCATTGAAGATCTGAGTCATTCCGACTTTTGTTGCTAAAATCGCTTTCTTCATTCTTTTCCCTCCTGTTGTTCTACAGCGGATCCCTTTGGGGGATCATCCTAGTAAACAGTGAAGATATACAATATCAACCTGGTAGGATTTGCTCTGAATTAATTATTTGGTTTTCATTTTGATATCGATATAAACACCAGCCGGCATTTCCAGTCTGGACAGTGAATCTACTGTCTTCTGAGTCGGTGTGATGATATCAATCAGTCTTTTGTGAGTTCTCTGTTCGAACTGTTCTCTGGAGTCTTTGTATTTGTGTACTGCTCTCAGAATTGTAACAACTTCCTTCTTAGTAGGAAGAGGTACCGGTCCGCTCACCTGTGATCCGGTTTTTTTAACAGTTTCGATGATTTTTTTTGCAGATGCATCAACCAACTGATGGTCGTATGCTTTCAGCGTGATTCTCATTACTTGATTTGCCATAAAAAAAGTCGCCTCCTTATTCGCACTTGATTTCAGTACGACAAGCGGTGACTGTACACACTTCCGTGTGTATCGCCCGAAGGCCCACACGGTGTTTCCACTCAAAGGTGGACGTTAACCATTTGTACAGTGACTTGTCGCCAGTTTTATAACTTGACATTCGCTCCACGGAAAACCTGCGGATAAATCCGCAGCAACCTCACGCTTCTACGCTATCAAGGTCACAACATTTGCAGTATACATGATATCTTCGCTGTTTGCAAGTGTTTTTTTCAAAAAAGCAAAAAATAATAAAATCTGCTTTTAAATTGGAACAAAGTATTATAGAATAGGAAAAGATACTTTGTCACTCAATAATTTTCGCACTGCCCCTTCAGGCAGTTCAAAAGCAGGAAACAGCATCGCTTATTTTCTGCAAACAGAAATTTAGATCAGGAAATGGAATGATTTTATGAACGTAAATGCAGATAAAAATAAACTAACAGAAACAGGCCGCCCGGCCCTCAGTGAACATTCCGGCGATCTTGCTTCCTTATATAATAGGAAGAGACAGGATATTCATTTTGTTGAGGAGCTGTCCCTGAACGCCTGGCCCTCCCATAAGATCGAGCTTTACGATGGATGGCTGATCCGTTTTTCCCATAACTATACGTACCGTACCAACAGTGTTGATCAGGTGGGACTCTCTTCTATTCCGGCGGAGGACAAAATCGCCTATTGCGAAAGCATTTACCGGAACTTTGGAACGCCGGCGAATTTTAAGATCAATCCGCTGCTGGATCCGGGATTTGATCTGCTGCTGGAAAAAAAGGGCTACGAAAAATGCCACATCACAGAAGTTCTGACCATGGATGCGGAGCAGTTCCATCTGTATCCCATGATCTCCAGGGAACATGAATTTGAAAACCGGATGGGACTTCCCACCTTTGTATATTACCCCAATGACCTGACGGTTCTTTTGCAGCCTGTGATCACAGACGAATGGATCCAGGGGGTATTTCATCTGAACGGAACCTCGGATCCGGTGCTGAGGCGCATTGTTCCCTCCATGTTTAAGGCCATCCCAAAGGAAACCATCGTGGCCTCTGTGGAGGTGGACGGGCATATGGTAGCCTCGGGACTGGGGATCCGGGACCGTGATTACGTGGGGATCTATGCAATCTATGTATCACCAAGCTGCCGCAGAAGACATTATGCCAGGGCGATCTGCAGTACGATCTTGAGAGAAGCGCAGATTCTCGGTGCCAGAAAAGCGTATCTTCAGGTAGTGCAGGGGAACGCACCTGCAAAGACGCTCTATACCTCGCTGGGATTTCAGGACTTTTATACTTACTGGTTCCGCAGCAAGGAAATGACAGGAACTGCCGGGACAAAGGAATGACTGGTTACTGTTCACGGCAGACTCAAACACTTGCTGTTTGAGTCGTAAGAAAGTGATGCAGGAGTGAGCAGGCTCCAATTTGCGCAGCAAATTTCGGAATGAGCCTGCGAAGGTTACTATTTACAGCCATGGGTACGTATAAATTGTGTTGAACATAAATTGGCTGTGAATAGTAACAATGACTGTAAACAAATTTCAGAAATTAACTTGACACACAGCTTTAGGAAATACAGAAAGGATACCATATATGTGGATAGCAGATAATTGGAACGATTATGAAGTAATAGATACCTCTCAGGGGGAAAAGCTGGAACGCTGGGGTGACTACCTGCTGGTGCGTCCGGATCCCCAGGTTCTCTGGAATACCCCTAAAAATCACAGGGGCTGGAATAAAATGAACGGCCATTACCATCGCAGTCAGAAGGGCGGCGGTGAATGGGAGTTTTTCAATCTGCCCCAGCAGTGGAGCATACAGTACCGCCAGCTTACCTTTAACCTGAAGCCTTTCAGCTTCAAGCACACCGGTTTATTTCCGGAGCAGGCCGCGAACTGGGACTGGTTCTCCGATAAAATCAAAAATGCAGGCCGGCAGGTAAAGGTTCTGAATCTCTTTGCCTATACGGGAGGTGCCACACTGGCGGCTGCGGCAGCCGGTGCTTCCGTCACCCATGTAGATGCTTCTAAGGGCATGGTGGGATGGGCAAAGGAAAATGCCGCTTCTTCCGGTCTGCAGGACGCACCGATCCGCTGGCTGGTGGATGACTGCACGAAATTCGTGGAGCGGGAAATCCGCCGGGGCAATCACTATGACGGCATTATCATGGATCCTCCCTCCTACGGCCGCGGACCAAAGGGTGAAATCTGGAAAATCGAAGACTCTATCTTTCCTTTTATTCAACTGGCTGCAAAGCTGCTGTCGGACGATCCGCTTTTCTTCCTGGTAAACTCCTATACCACCGGACTGGCTCCTGCAGTGCTGACCTACATGATCTCCACCGAGCTCAAAAAATATGGCGGCAAAGTAGACGCCCAGGAAATCGGACTGCCCGTCACCGAAAGCGGCCTGGTGCTTCCCTGCGGCGCTTCCGGACGCTGGGAACGATAATTATTCTGTCAGCCCTGCCTCCCGTTGCAGTTCAAGCCTTTTGCTTGACGCACAGCTTCCGGGCGGCTGCCCCAGGTATGCTGCGGGTGCATTTGCAGAAAGACTAAGCATCTTGGGTTCCACAAGATGTTCCATAGGAATTGGGAGCCATTTGTTTGAACCGAAGGTGAGTTATGGCTCCCAATTCCTGCTTTTGGAACACCTTGCGGAAGCCTTAGATGCTCTTGGCTTTCGAAACAGCACCTGCGGCATACCTGGGGCAGCCGCCCGGAAAGCGTCCTCATTCCAAGGCTGAACTGTAATCTGCCTCCGGCAATTCCTCAGCCCAGCACTTTGCGCACTGCCTCCGGCAATTCCTTCAGGCTCCCGACTGCCGGCACGCCCGCCGGCACCTTGCCAAATCCATAGGCCGCATGGATGAAGGGCAGCCCCGCTTCCACGGTGCTGTTGTAATCCCCTTCGGTATCGCCCACGTAAACCGCCTGGTCCAGCTTGTTTCGCTCCGCCAGCAAACGGATATTATAGCTTTTTTCTCTTCCTGTGCGGCCAAAGTTCTCTATATCCTCTATGTAGCTTTCCGTATGGCTCCAGCCGATAAAATCTTCGATATAACCTTCCTGGCAATTGCTCACAATATAAAGAGAATATTCTTTTGACAATGTCTCGAATACCTCCAGCAAATCCGGATACAAAATTCCGCCCTTATCCTTCAGATACTCCACTTCAAAGGTGCAGCAGCCTTCCGTCAGTTCTGCCCGCCGTCCGGGCTCTGCTCTGCACATCAGAATTTCTCCGATTTCTGTCATCGTCTTGCCCATTACACTGCGAAGCTGCTCCACGGTCAATTGTATTCCCAGATCCGCTGCCGCTTCCTTCAGATAGATGTTCCAGGATTCTGTCACAATATCACAGGCATCCCAAAGTGTTCCGTCCAAATCAAAAATAATCCCTTTTTTCATCATAATCTCCATTCCAGCACTGACAATGGCGCCAGTTTCCTTATTTTCGGTTCGATTCGAGATTGATTCTACTATTAAACCTGGCTTCTGTCAATTGCTGCCGCATGTCCGCCATATTTTTGCTCAAAAAGCTATTGACATCTGCGTCCAAGTGTATATAATACTATATATACAGTATATACTTTATTAACATCTATTTTCTTTTATCTGCAGAAAAAAGAAAATGGATGACCTATCATCTTTTACAGAATAGGAGAATATTTTTGAAAATAATCATATCAAACCAATCTGAGCTGCCGATTTATGCTCAGATCAAAGAACAGATCAAGGAACAGATTTTAAACGGCCAGTTGGCGGACGGGACAGTGCTCCCTTCCATCCGCGGGCTGGCGAAAGAACTAAGTGTCAGTGTCATCACCACGTCCAGAGCCTACAGTGATCTGGAGGCGGAAGGTTTTATTGCCACTGCGCAGGGGCGGGGCAGCATCGTGCTCTCCCGGAATAATGACATTCTGCGGGAGCAGTACCTGAAGCGGATTGAGGAAGGTCTGAACACCGCTATCCGGACCGCCGGGCTGATCGACCTCCCCCGGGAAGAGCTGCACACTATGGTCGATATGCTGTGGAAAACACAATAGCATTCATTTCACTTATGGAGGATCTTATGAATTTATTAGAAGTGAAAGATATCACAAAGCAATATAAAAATTTTACGCTGGATCACATCAGCTTTTCTATTCCTGCCGGTTATATTATGGGCTATATCGGTCAGAACGGGGCCGGAAAGACCACGACGCTGAACATTATCACCCAGTTGATCCATGCCGCCTCCGGTACCGTATCCATCGATGGTCTGAGCCTGGATGAAGATCCCATTGCTTATCGTGACAAGATCGGTTACATCGGAGATTCTTCCTATTATCCGGAAGAGCTGACTCTCCGTCAGATCAAAGGAATCCTGAAAGATTTTTACCCTTCTTTTCAGCCGGAGGTCTTTGATCAGTATCAGAAAAAGTGGAACCTGCCCGACCAGAAAAAGATCAAAGAATTTTCCCGCGGAATGAAGGTCAAGCTGATGTTTGCCTCCGTCCTGTCCCGGGATACCAGACTTCTGGTGCTGGATGAAGCCACCAACGGACTGGATCCGGTCATGCGCAAAGAGATTTTGACGCTTCTTCAGGAGTATATCAGTGACGGCAAACGCAGTGTCCTGTTCTCCACACACATTCTGGAAGACCTGGAGCAGATTGCAGATTATATATTTTTTATTGAAAAAGGAAAAAAGGTTCTCTGTGATTCAAAAGACGAACTGCTGGAAAGTTATCTGCTGGTCAAAGGCGGGCCGGAGGATCTGACCGAGCCGCTGAAGCATTCTCTGATTGGCCTGGAGGTAAATTCCTTTGGTTTTGAGGCGCTCTTATCTTCCAGAGATACCATAGTCCCCTCTAAGGGGCTGCTTACCGCCAGACCAAGCATTGACCAGATTTTGCTTCACATGATTCTAGAAAGAAAGAGGTAAGATTATGAGAAAATTACAGTTTATGAAAATTGATATTCTGCGCGCCGGCGGCAATAAGTGGCTGTTTCTCTTATTTCCCCTGCTTGCCGGCTTCATACTGCTTTATGAAAAGGAAGCCCAGCCCCTATTTGCTGTTTTATACAGCATGTTCGGTGCCATTATTTTTTCTTCGACCCCATTCTGCCTGGAAAGGCGCTCCAACTGCGGCTTTCTGGGAATGCTTCCGGCCAAAAACGGAGAACAGATTGCAGGACATTATCTCTTTTCTCTGCTCCTGACCATATATGATCTCACCGCTGCCCTGCTGGTTATCACAGTCAGCCGGATTTTCCGCCCGATCAGCTTTCCGGACACCACCTTATTTTTGCTTATAGTCGGCTTTGTCCTCCTTGTCATCGGTATCCAGAATATGGTTTTAAGTCTGGTTCCTGCAGAGAGCAGCACCAATATGCTCACCCTTATCCGCATGGTGCCGGGCTTTGCATTTTACTACTGCGCCCTGTCACTGGCAAACGCAGTCAAAAAAAATCCTTCTTTTTTCTCGGACATCATGAAGCTGATCACACTGCCAAACTGCATTATCTTCTTTGCGGTATCACTGCTTCTCTTCTTTGTACTCATGGAGGTAAGCTGCCGCGCTGCTGCCCGAAGGGACGCAGCCTGAACATCTTATGGCAGTCTTCAAAAATAGCAGCACCGCTTACCGGGTAACAGGCAAAATCCCCTCAGTTCCGGCCATAGGCATCCCAGTCATCGATCTGCGCCAGTGGCCGGTCAAATGTAATCTTTATATCCCGCATGGTCAGACCGCTTTGTCCAAAGCGCAGCTTAAATACCGCATACCGGGTGGTGGCCACAAATTTTATCCGTTTGGTCACCCACTCTCCCCGGGTACCGTTCCAGGTCAGAACACACTGGGGAACGGTGGTAAAGAAAAAGCCCACCGGAAGCTGAGCCAGTTCTCCCAGATCACTTTTTGCTGTGAATTCAAAGATAAAACCGCCCATCTGCTCCATGTCCAGTCCGAAGCTGTATTCACTGCCGCCTGCCGTATTTACCTCATTCAGCGGCAATACCAGTTCTTTTCCAACCTTTTGATAGCTCACTTCTGTCACCTGATCCATTCTGTCTAGCGCTGGACAGTGAAGAAGCTCCACCTCTGTATTTTCTCCCCAAAGCCGTTCAAAAGCGCGGGTATTCATCAGAAATTCACAGATATTTTTTCCGCATTTCTGCAGTTGGCTCCTTGTCAGAGCTCCGTTTTCCAGGGCTTCCTTTGTGTTGTCCCCATGAAGGTTCTCACTGCCCTCCGGGCATACCATGTAAAGGTCATTCTGCGCTCTTACCATGGCCGCAAAATTGGTTTTGGAGCTTTCCGGATGGACGGGGTCATTCATATCCGCCCACCAGTCAGTCATGACAATACCTTGAAATCCCCACTCCTTGCGCAGAATCGTAGTAGTCAGATCATAAAGGCTGGCGGTATGGGTTCCGTTTACTTTTCCATATGTGGTCATGACAGAAGTCACCACACCTGATTTCACTGCTCTCTCATATCCCTTCAGATATATTTCCCGAAGAGCCCGTTCCGAAACTACACTGTCCAGATCATGGCGGGCTTTCTCCTGATTATTGGCGCAAAAATGCTTTACCGTTCCGGTCACACCTGATTTTGACAGACCTTTTAACTGTGCGACAGCCATTTCTCCGGTCAGATAAGGATCCTCTGAAAAATATTCAAAGTTCCTGCCATTGAGGGGATGGCGGTGGATATTCATTCCCGGCCCCAGCAGGCAGTCTACCTTGTTTTTTACCATCTCGATGCCTAAAAAGGTATACAGCTCTTCCACCAGCTCCCGGTTGAAGGTGCAGGCCAGCAGCGTGCCGCCGGGAAGGCTGAATGCCTTATCCCCACAGTCCAGGCGCATCCCGGAAGGGCCGTCATCACAGCAGGCGCAGGGAATTCCATAGTGAACCAGCATATCAGACACACCGCCAAAGGCTGCTGCCGTGCCCGGAGTCACTCTCGGGCTTCCCATTCCCTCACCGCGGACGATACAGGTCAGATCTTCATCCGAAAGCTGACCGATAAACTGATCCATGGTGATTTTCCCGGATTTCACATCCTGCAGGCGATAGCCCTGATCTCCCGTAAATGGAATTTCCTCCGGAAGACCTTCCCTGCAGCGCTGCTCCATATCCACAGTGCGCACCTGTACGTTTGCCCACCGCATCGCTTCTGCTGATTGTTCAGCATCCCCATCCTGCATTCCTGCCATGCGCTCGAAGGTCCGTACCGGAGCCATAGCTTCCTCCAGTTGTTCCAGCACAACAGTCTCTTTTATGATAAAGGTATCCGCCAGCTTCGCATCCCGCACATTATTTCCCAGATAAATCTCATACCGGCCCTGCTCCAGCACCCAGCAGGATTTATGACCGGTCACACCAGAATCATCATAAGAGGCAAAATCTTCCCCCTTCAGGCAGAAGGTAATGTTTTCTTCTTCGTTCGGCTGCAGCAGAGCTGTTTTTTCAAATCCTGCCAGAACCCGGTAAGGCTTGCCCAGTTTTCCCTGGGGACAGCTTACATAGACCTGAACAACCTCTTTGCCGGCACAGGCGCCGATATTTTTCACCTTCACCGGAAGCAGGAATTTCTTCTCCGGGAACCTTTCGCCGCCGTCTGTCTTCTGCCCGGGCAGCGGAGTAATTTCAAAATCTGTATAGGACAGTCCAAAGCCAAAAGGATACAGCACCTTATCCTGTCCGGCCGTTTCAAAATACCGGTATCCCACATAGATATCTTCTGTATACACATCCGCCGTGACGCTGCTAAATTCCGCATCCGAAGGATAATCTGAAATGTGTCTCGCAATGGTATCCGACAGCTTTCCGGAAGGATTCTTTCTGCCGGTCAGCACATCCGCCACGCCAGCGCCGCCTACCATGCCGCCCTGCCATACATACAGCACGGCATCCGGTCCGTAATGTTCCACGAACTGCGTGTCAATCACATTTCCCACATTCAAAAGCACCACCATCTTGGAAAAATGCTTCCGCACCAGCTCCAGCATGTGTTCTTCCTCTGCTGACAGGCGGTATGCTCCCGGAAGATCCTCGTTGTCCCGGTCCTCTCCGGCCGTCCGGCCGATAATGACCAGGGCCGCATCATTATTCTGCGCTGTCCGGGCACAGATTTCCTCTGACAATTCCATCTCAGCCTGGGACCAGGGATCCGTCCCCCAGCCTTTTCCCAGCTCAATCGGATGGTCCTCCTCCCATTTCCGGTACTCTTCTGTCAGATCCTGATCCAGGATCAAAGCTTCCTCTTCCGAAAGTGCATCCATAATTCCCGTCACCTTTGATACGTTCACCATGCCTCCGGAACCCGTACCGCTGCGAAAATAATGGTTCTGCATCCTGCCAAATACAGCCGCCCTCGTCCCCGGCTGCAGCGGAAGCACATGATGGTCGTTTTTCAACAGGACAATGCCCTCCCCCGCCGCTTCTCTGGCTGCTTCCAGATACTGTTTCCAGTCTAATATCATCTTTCCCATATTTATTTTCCTCCGTAAATTTGAATATCAGCCCCGGGCAGTGACGGGCTTTCCGCCCTGCTCAATACTGAGCCGACTTCGTATGCTCCTCCTGGGCACTCACAATCCAGCGCCCTTTCCAAAGGTATCCCACACTGCACAAAAAACAGGTCACCCAGGTCAGGGGATACCCCATCAGCACCGTTTCCAGCCGCGGTGCCACCGGTACCGCAAAGTAAACCCATATCATCCTGAACACACATAAATTCAGCACCAGGATCACCATGGAGGTCATGGTCTTCCCCGCCCCGCGAAGACCTCCGCAGACAATATGGCTCACTCCAATCAGCGCATAGTAAGGTGCCAGCATACGCAGCATGACCATTCCGTACTCCACTACATCCGTTTTTCCGGTGAATATGGACAGCAGTGACTGCCCCGCCAGCAGCAGAGCGCCTCCGGCCAGAGCAGAATAAATGCCTCCCAGAATGCAGGCGCTCAGAATGCCTTTCTTTGCCCGTTTCACGTTTCCCGCCCCTACATTCTGTCCCGTAAAGGTCATGGAAGCCATGTTGAAGCTCATGATCGGCATCATAATAAATCCGTCAATCTTCCCGTATGAGGCGCATCCAGCCATAGCCAGTTCACCAAAGCTGTTAATATTGGACTGGATTACCACATTTGACAGGGAAATGATCGCCATCTGCAGCCCGCTGGGAATGCCGTAAAGCAGTATTTTTTTTGCCATATTTTTATCCACGCGGAGCTTCCCAAGCTCCAGGCGAAATTCCTGCGGCCTTTTCTTTCCGGACAGGGAACGGCCTCCCAGCTTCAGCAGCGCCAGCACCATGGCTACCGCCTGAGCGGTGATCGTAGCAATTCCAACGCCGGCCACACCCCAGTGAAATACGATTACAAACAAAAGATCCAGAATTACATTGGTCACTGACGAAATCATCAGGTAGCGCAGCGGACTCTTGGAATCCCCCACAGCCTGCAAAATACCTGCGCACATATTGTAGGTCAGATTAAAAAATGCACCTGCAAAATAAATTCTGAAATATAAAACCGAACTGGGCAGTACCTTTTCGGGGGTACCCATCAGTTTCAAAATGGGCCCGGACACTCCAATCCCAATAAAAATCAGCGCCAATCCGGCGATCATACCAAGCGCCACAGCAGTATGCATGGACCGCTCCAGTTCTTCTTTCCTTTTTCCTCCGTAATACTGGGAAATAATTACACCGGATCCGGTAGCCAGCCCCATAAATACCCCTACGATCAGACTGATCAAAGAGTTGCTGGAGCCCACAGCCGCCAGCGCATTTTCCCCCACAAAATTACCAACTACGATGGAATCCACCGTATTATACAACTGCTGAAACAGATTTCCCACCAGCAGCGGAGCTGCGAACAGCAATATCTGTTTCCAGATATTCCCCTCTGTCATTCGTATCGACTTCTGCCCTGCCATCTTCTTATCCCTCTTATCATTGAACGTCACCCCATCTTAAATTTGTCTTGAACAAAAGTGTGCTTCGCACACCCCGCGAGCCAGTTTCTTTCGCAGCACACTTTTGTTCCGCGTGCGCAGCTGCGCATCCGTATGCCGAAGGCTGTTCTCGTATAGGAGCACTTTCCTATACGAGAACAAACAGGCTGACACAGTCTTTATCCGTCTGCAGAAAGAAACAGTCTCCTTCAAACCGGACCCTTCCAGGCCTGATCTTATCTCAGAGACTGTTCCTCTACAGCGCAGCCGTCATCTCCCGGCTATTTTGCTCACTGAATAATCTTATAGTCCTGCTCCGCCAAAATTTCCATGGCTTTTTCAAAGTTTTCTGCTTTTACGAAAAAATAATCCGTATTATAAGTTGCTTCTGCCAGAATACTGATCTTGCTGTTGGATAAAATCGTAGAAACCTCAGAAACCACACCCAGCAGGGAAAAATCCAGTTCGCCCAGAATGTGGAAGCCTCTCCATCCGTCATTTCGTTCCAGGGTCTCCGCCGGCGCATGTTTTGTGGAACAGATCAGTGACAATTCCTCTTCTGTCCTGCCGATAAAACAATACTTATCTGTTAAATCAATTTTACTGAAATCACTGACCTTGCATACTGTAAAGTCACGTTTTATTACTTTGATCTTCATCTGGTCACCCATCCTCTTTCGTGGTCATTCTGCAGTTTCCATACAGACTGAGTTTCTTTTGCCCGGTCTAAGCTTCTTCAAACTGATCTTTTCCAACACTGCACAGCGGGCAGGTAAAGTCTTCCGGCACATCTTCCCATTTTGTACCCGGCTCAATTCCGCCCTCCGGATATCCAGCTTCCTCATCGTATTCCCATCCGCATACTTCACATACATATTTCATAATCAAATCCTCCTTTTTTTGGATCTTGGAACATCAGTCCATCCTAAATTTGCCTTTGGCAAATGGACTGACGCTGCATGTCAAGTTTTCACAGAAAACTTGACACAATCTTGGAACATCAGTCCATCTTAAATTTGCCTTTGGCAAATGGACTGACGCATGAACCTGCTTCAATGTTTAGGACAGCGGTTCGAAGTCCTCCGCACCGTGTTTGCACAGCGGGCAGATGAAATCCGCCGGCAGTACCTCTCCTTCATACACATAACCACAGATTTTGCACACAAAGCCTTTTTTCTTTTCTTCCGTGGGCTGTGGCTTTGGCTTGATATGATCAAAATAATACTGATAGGTGGCACTGGCAGCGGCCGAAAGGATCTTCGCCTCCGTCACTTCTGCAACAAACAGAGTATGGGTGCCATAATCTCTTGTCTCGATCACTTTTCCGGAGATCACGCCATTGGTGCCCTCTGTAACATACATCAGACCATTCTCAGCGCGTTCCGCCTGGGTGAAGCCCGCGAACTTATCCACATCTCTTCCGCTCTGGAAGCCAAAATGCTGGAACAGTCCAAAGGACGCGTCCACGGAAATTACCGATACATTAAATACGCCGGTATTCTTAATCATATCATGGGTGGCGTTCGCTTTATTGACTGCGATTGCGATACGATTCGGAGCGGCTGTAATCTGTGTTGTGGTATTAATAATACAGCCATTATCCCTGCTGCCCTCCTTCGCGGTCAGTACAAAAAGTCCGTAGGACAGCTTGAACATGGTGTTTGCATCCACCTTATTTTCCGCTGCAGCAGCTTCTTTCGCTTTGGGCATAGTGTCTGCGATCGCCTTTACCATCTCATCGATCACCGCCAGTTGGTCCGGCCTTACCGAAGATTTCACGCTGAGAACCGGATCAACGAAAGTAATTCCCTTACATTTTTCCAGAATTTCCCGCATCAGCCTGCCGCTGGTAGCCGCCCAGGAGCCGTTCTCTATCAGAGCCACCGTGCGGTTCTGGATATTGTGGGCTGCCAGATCATGAAGCAGTGCCTCCATATTTACAAAAATCCCTGCGTTGTAGGTGGTGGACGCAAATACCAGATGGCTCCACTGGAAGCAGGCTGCAATAATATCAGATGCCGGTGTCACAGAGACATCATACATCACTGTCCTGATCCCGGCCTCCCTCAAACGGCAGGCCAGAACCTCAGCAGCATTTTCTGTATGCCCGTAGACGGATGCATAGGCAATCATTACGCCATTCTCTTCCGGTGTATAACTGCTCCAGTACAGATACTTGCTGATAAATTCTCCATGGCCTTTTCTCCATACAAATCCATGAAGCGGGCAGATCATATCAATCTTAAGGCCGGCCGCCTTTTTCAGCACTGCCTGCACCTGTGTTCCGTATTTTCCCACAATATTGGTATAATATCTTCTGGCTTCATCCATATAATCTCTTTCAAAGTTCACTTCATCCGCAAACAGCGCTCCATTCAGTGCTCCAAAGCATCCGAAGGCATCTGCAGAATAGAGAATGTGATCTGTCGTGTCATAAGACATCATTACCTCCGGCCAGTGAACCATCGGTGCCATCACAAATGCAAATGTGTGTTTTCCGCTGCAGAAGCTGTCTCCTTCTTTCACCAGAACCACTCTGGAATCCACATCAAAGGTAAAGAACTGCTTCATCATCCCCGCAATTTTCGCATTGCAGATAATTTTTACCTTGGGATATCTGCGGACAATTCCGGCCAATGTAGCGGAATGATCCGGCTCCATATGATGAACCACCACAAAATCCAGTTCCCTGGCTCCCAGCACCGCCTCTACATTTTCATAAAAGGTATCTTCTACAGCCTTGTCCACCGTATCAAACAGCACTGTTTTCTCATCCAGCAGCAGATAAGCGTTATAAGAAACTCCATCCGGCACAGAATATACGCCCTCGAACATAGCCAGTCTGCGGTCATTCGCGCCAACCCAATATAAATCTTCTTTTACCTGTCTAAAACAATACATGAAAAACCTCCAATCTTTTCTGTCAGTTTTCCCCGTCGGAATGGTTCCCATCCGGAGTAAAATGCTCTTTTTAAATCTTTGGTGCACTAATCCAAGTATAGCATTTCCTGTATTATTCGTCCATGATTTCCCAGATATTTTTCTTAGCCGTATCACAGATGATCGTGGCATAGTCTTTTCTGCATTCTAACTGTTCAAACCGTTCAATAACGCTGTCATCCTCCCAGAAATGCATGGGAAATGCATACTTCACGCTGCAGTTTCTCAGATACCAGTCCATCCCTTTGTAAAAGTCCTCCTCCTGGCGGTCATCCAGCGGCAGAAATGCCGCGTCCAGTTCACGCCCGGAAATTTTTTCCACTTCCCGCCAGAAAGAAGCGGTCATGCTGTTGTTCCAACTGCTGCTTTCCTCCCGCCACAGCCACCAGTTCAAATCCCCGGCGTGAAAAATGGTATGTCCCTCTGCTGTCACCAGAAAAGCCACTCCTTCATCTGTGGATTTCAGCGTTTCTGTCAAAATTCCATTCGGCTGCATTTCATCCGGCTGCATTTCATCCGGAAGATAACGTTTTTCATCTGCCTGCAAAGAATAAATTCTGGAGCGAATGCTTTCCGTGATCCCCCACCGACTGCAATTGCGTTCATTCAGTTTAATATCATACGCCAGAATATAGCAAAGATGCTCCAGCGGATGACGAATCCTGAAAATTTCCGGGTTGAAGTGATCCTCATGCCTGTGGCTGACAAACACATAAAGCATCTTCTCTTCCGGGATCGGCGGGATCGTTCCTTTATAATAATCAAACAGCAACACTGTCCGCTCCAGTTCCACCATAAAGCCGCTGTGGGCAATGTATGTGATTTTCATCCTTTTCCTGTCCTTTCTGCTGTAATGTCTGTTTCCTTTTCCCGTCTTTTCTGCTGTAATGTCTGTTTTCTTTTCCCGTCCTTCCTGCTGCAATGTCTGTTTTCTTTTCCCGCTGCCGGACATCTATGGATATCGAGGGCGTTGTTTCCAATTCTGCGGCCTTACAGAGCCGGACATTCAATCATATTCTGTCTTAATTCTTGCTTTCTTTAACTGAGCTCTCCGCTCCCGATAATCCGGCATTTCCTGCTCCACAACTTCCCAGAAGGCCGGGGAATGATTCATTTCCTTCCGGTGCGCCAGTTCATGCACCACCACGTAGTCCAAAAGCTCCGGCGGAAGCAGGATCAGCTTCCAGTTGAAGTTCAGATTTCCCAGGGAGGAACAGCTTCCCCATCTGGTCTTCTGATTTCGTATCGCTATCCGCCCATAAGTCACCTGCATCCGTGGTGCATAAAAAGCAGCGCGCTGCGCTATGGTCATGGCAGCCTGCTTCTGATACCACTCCAGAGGATGTTCCAGTTGGAGCTTTGCCGCGGGCGCAGCATCCTTCTGCTGCTCTGTCCGCTCCTGCATTTTCCGGTAATGCTGTTCAAGCCACCCCATTCTGCTGTCAATAAAGCCATTCAGTTCACTTTTTCGAATCCGTTTGGGCGCTCTCACTACAATGCGCAGGCTGGATTGGATCTCAATGGAGATCGTCTTGCGGTTCGAATACAAAATCTCTATTTTATCTCTCAAATTCTGTTCCTGTGTCATCTGCATTCCATGGGATATTTCATTCCCCAGATTTCACGGATCTGATCCATCAGCCGCATCACCCGAAGTATTTCATCATGAGGCATTTCCGGGCATTCGTATTTCCCTTCCCTGATTGCCTTCACGCAGGCCAGCACTTCATATTCATATCCATTGATCTGTTCTGGTATCGGATAATGCGCCTGCAACTGATGATCTTCATTATATACCCGTATTTCCTCACAATTATTAATATTCTGCACTTCCAGATAACCTTTTTCTCCAAAAACTGCGCCCTCCCGGTTCGTGGCCGCCAGCATATTGCTGTGGAGATCCGCCACTCTTCCGTCCTCAAATACAAGAGTAATGCTGTCCATCCAGTCAATGCCCTCTGGTGACATCACGGCGGAGCTGTGCACCTCTTTTATGGCTCCGTCAAAAACCATCAGTGCAAAGTTGAGCGTATATACTCCAAGGTCCAGCAGCGCTCCGCCTGCAAGCTGCGGGTTCTGCATCCGCTCCACATATCCCAGCGGATATCCCAGATTGGCCGTCAGTGAAGTGGTTTTCCCGATCATATTGCTTTTCAGCAGATCGTCAATTATCTTTCTGCTTGGCATATAGCGTGTCCAGATAGCCTCCGCCAGCAGCAGATGCTTTTCTTCCGATATCCGGATCAGTTCTTCTGCCTGCATTGCATTGACGGTAAACGATTTTTCTACCAGCACATGTTTTCCATGTTCCAGACACATCTTAGCGTATTGATAGTGATGAGAGTGCGGTGTCGCCACATACACCAGCTCTGTCTGCGGATCCTCCAGCATCTCTTCATAAGAACCGTACGCCTTTTCGAATCCCCATTCCTTTGCAAACGCCCTGGCACGGTCATAGTTTCTGGAAGCAACCGCGTAGGCTTCCACCCCTTCCAGCCCTTTGACCGCTGCTGCCATTTTTTCTGCAATTCCACCCGGTCCTAAAATTGAGAACTTCATCTTATTTTCCTCCGATCCTTGCAGAGAGATGCACATCCTTTGACGGCCCTCTCTGTTTTCCTGCTTCATACTTCCGGCACTTCCCCGCATTTCTTTTCCAGACAAACCAGCCTCACGCCTTCAATACCGTTAAAAACGCAGGGCACGATTCCCCGCTCTGTAAATTTCAGCTTTCGATACAGTTTTCTGGCCGGTGTATTAATTTCATTTGTGTCGATGCGAAGATAATGGCAGCCATGCTCCAACGCATAAGCTTCATAAAATTTCACAAATTCCGTTGCACATCCTCTCCCGCTGTATTGGGGATCAATAACCAGGGTATGCAGCACCATAACCTCATCCTCCGGGACTTCATACTGCCACTGACAGTTGGCATACTCCGGAACCTGCTCCTGATTGATTTTCGCAGCCGCCGTCACGCATCCATCCACTTCCATGACAAACAATTCATTTTTTTCATAAGCGCTCCGTGCTGTTTCTATTGTAGGGTAAATATGTTTTTTCCACCCCGTATAGCCCGTTCCTGTTTCTTCTAAATCAGTCAGTCTGTCATAAATCCCGGCAACAGCTTCTAAATCCTGTTCTGCAGCTTTGCGGATCATCTTCTCTCTCCTCGTCCTGTAATTGATATTTGCAAACGTCTGCCCGTCCAAAACCTGAGCCTGCTTTTACCTTATCTGCATTTCATCTGCCAGACAAAACTCAGCCGTGCAGCCCTCTGGTCTGACGATCCATATCTTCCACCACAATGTCATAGATTTCTCCAATGGAGGCACAATATTCCAGCACCTTCCATGGCTCATTTGTGTGGAAATGAATTTTAATCAATTCTTCATCCCCCACAGCCAGCAGACAGTCTCCCTGAAAATTTTCCGTAATATAATCATTCACTTCATCTTCATCCAGATTTTTTCCTTCTATTAACAATTGAGTATCGTATTTGTATTCCAACATATCGGTTCCTCCCCTTTCGAACATCAGCCCATCTTAAATTTGCCTTCGGCAAATGGGCCCTGCCTGTTTTTTTATAGCAGTTCTTTTAGTTTTTCTATATCCTCTTTCTTCGTGGCCCAGCTTGTGGCAAAGCGCACCACAGTATGCGCTGCATCTGCCTTTTCCCAGAAGCTGAACGCCACATTTCTTTTCAGTTGATCCATCTGAGCATTTTCCAGAATCACAAACTGCTGATTCGTTGGGGACTCCAGATAAAAAGAATACCCCTTTTCCCGAAAAATATGTTTCAGAAGTTCTGCCATTTCGATTGCATGCCTGCTGATTTGAAAATACAGATCGTCTGTAAATAAAGTATCAAACTGTATCCCCAGCAGCCGTCCCTTTGCCATCAGACCGCCATGCTGTTTCACCATGGTCATAAAATGCTTTGGCATATTGTTCTTTGTGAATACCACAGCCTCTCCGCAAAGCGCTCCCACTTTAGTTCCGCCAATATAAAATACGTCACAATATTCTGCCACATCAGCCAGTGTTACATCCACATCGACACTCATCAATCCGTATCCCAGCCTTGCCCCATCCAGATACAGCGGCATATGATATTCCCGGCAGATCTCTGACAGCGCCTTAAGCTCCTCTTTCCGATACAAGGTCCCATATTCTGTAGGATGTGAAATGTACACCATCCCCGGAAATACCATGTGCTCATGATTTTCATCCTGATAAAAATTTTGCAGATATTCTTTCAATTCATCCGCCGTGATTTTTCCGTCATGGGATGGCAGCTCCAGCACCTTGTGCCCGGTATATTCAATTGCTCCAGCTTCATGAGCACTCACATGCCCCGTATGCGCTGCCACAACCCCCTCGTAATCCTGCAGCATGGCGGCAATCACAATCTGGTTCGTCTGAGTTCCGCCCACCAGGAACTGAACATCCGCTTCCCTGCATTCACACGCTTTCGCAATTTTTCTTCGGGCGCTTTCACAGTAATGATCACTCCCATATCCGGACAACTGCTCCAGATTCGTCTCAAGGAGCTGCTGCAAAATCTGCGGATGCGCCCCTTCTATATAGTCACTTTCAAAAGACAGCATAATTTATCCTCCGTATTTGAACATCAGCCATCCTAAATTTGCCTTCGGCAAATGGGCTGACGCTGCATGACCTCAAATCTTTCTCGTCTTACGTCCTCTCTACTATAACGCAAAAATTCAAAAAAATGAAGTCCGTTATGATATTTAAAGAAGAAAAGTGTTACCGTTCAGCTTTTTACTTGACGCACAGCTTCCGGGCGGCTGCCCGGAAAGCGTCCTCATTCCAATGCCAAACGGTAACGAAAAGTCAGTAAAAGTCTTTTATGGTTCAGACTGCATCAATTCCGCAGCGTATTGAGGGTGCTTTATGCAGGAAGCGGATATTTAATATGTCATATGTTTTATCTGTTAAATATTATTTTATTATTAAAACTGCTTGTTTTTATAGTTAGAATGTGATATTTTATAATGTATATTCCATTTTTTTATATCTCGTAAACATTCTTTTTACTATCACATCTGGAAGGAACAATTCTATGACAAATTTAATTCAAACTCAAAAACAAAGCGTGCAGACCAGGCAGCCAGCACAGGATCAACAAATTGAGCAGTTGCAGCAGATACAACAGACTCCGCAGGTCCGAGAAATCTATGACCGTATCTTCAAACGTATCTTTTCCTTATCTAATCTGGCAATCATCAATCTGATCAATGGCCTTTTTGGCACTAACTATCCCCCAGATAGTATCGTAGATTACCCTAACCGAGAGTATGTCAGCAAACTTTTAAGTAAACGACTGGCGGATGTTATGGTCGTCATCCAAGGAATCCCATACCATCTGGAAGCACAAATGAAATGGGACGGCTCCATTATTATGCGTGTCTTCGAATATGGGTTTCATCAGGCTATGAGCCTTTGGCAGGAGGAAAGTGTTTTTCAATTTCCAGAACCGGTAGTTATTTATCTGGATTCAGTGTCTGAAATTCCTGAAAAAAGCATTCTTACAATTCAATTCGGATTCCAGGGAACATTTCAGTATGAAGTGAAAAATTTCGTATATCAGGAACATGAGCTTCTGGAACTGAACCAGAAGAAAATGATTGTTTTGATCCCTTTTCAGTTGTTAAAATTAAAGAAAATCGTTGAAAAACCCCCTGCAGAAGAAAATCTGGAAGCATTGCAGAAGCTGGTACAGCGTGATATAATCGGAAGTATAAAAGCAAATCTGCAGGTAGGAAATATAACATCTGATGATGCAAATCAGTTGTTGGAACTGACAAGTCAGTTATATGAGCATATCTACCAGCACTACGAAGAGTTGGGAGGCTATGATGATATGAAACCATTATTAGACGGAGCCCTGGAGCTGCCCCTGGATAAGTATCGGATCCAGATTGACAAACTGGAAGAAGAAAAAGCAAAGGCTGAAAAAAAGAACGCTGAAATGGAAGAAGAATGCAGGAAACTCCGGGAAAAAATCAAGGAATTAGAAGTCAATAAACAAATGCGATAAATCAACTGTGCCATAATCATAAAATTGCCCCGCTTTGAAAAAAATTAAGCGGAGCAATTTCATAATATCTTCATTTTTCACAATACCATCGTGGCCCCCCGGCGGAAACCAGTACAATATTCGAGTTTGCCGTAAAATCACCGGTTCGGATCACAAATTTTACCTCTTTTGTTATTTCATCCCTCAGAACCGGATGCGGAACCACCTCCGCCTCAACATCTTTTTCAAAATGGTTTAAGAACTCCTTTTCTCTGGAAGGGCTCACGTCAACCGTTGCCTGCGAATATATTATTTTTTCTACTGAAAAATGTTTCAGAACTTCCTCTAGCACCTGAATTACTGTAGGTACATTTTTACTTAGGGAAAGATCGATTACTTTTGTTGAATTAGGCACAGCCAATCCTGCATCGACAATCATCATCTTATCCGTATGTCCCATCTTTGCCATTTCCGCTGCAATTTCGCGATTTAATATTCCGGTTTCTGTCATATTCTCACCTATTTCCGCTCATAACAAGCCATTAATATTTCATACATCTCATCAATAGAAGCCACACGCGGGTTATTCAGATAGTCTCCCAACACCTGTCCGCAATCCGCAATTTCACGAATATCCTCTTTGCTTACATTCAAATCTTTAAATCCTATCCAAAGATCAATTTTTTTCAAAAAGTTATCTATTTCCACACATGCTTTTTCTGCCGCTGCTTCATCGGTCTCCTGATCCAGTTCTGGATTGAAAATGCGTCCAACTTTTGCAAATTTTTCAATTGCCGAGGAATAAGTATATCTGGTAAATTCCGGATAAATGGCCGCTAAAGCCTGTCCATGAGTTACGTGCGGACAATGTCCTCCTACCTGCATTCCCAGACCATGCGGAAGTGTTACACCTGCGTTGGAATTTGTAAAACCACCCAGAGTATCTGCCCAGCACATCTGTGAGCGCGCTTCCATATCACTTCCGTTTTCCAGTGCCTTCGGCAAATATTCAGCAACAATTCTAATAGCATCCAAAGCCATAACCTCAACCAGAGGACTCGTATTTACAGACAGATAAGCTTCAAAATTATGACAAAACGCGTCAAAGCCCGTCTGAGCTGTTACTGACTTTGGCATAGTGGCAGTAGCATCAGGATCTACAATCGCCGCTTTCGGAAAAATATTTTTATGCCAGATTGCTGATTTATCTTTATTACTGGTTTTGGTGATTACCGCACACTGTGTTACTTGTGATCCCGTTCCGGCTGTGGTGCCGATTGCAACAATCGGGAGTGTCTTTTCGGAAGGTCCCTGCGTATGGCAGTTATAATCCCATGCGGTTCCCTGGTGAGTTGCTTCTACAGCAATTGCCTTTGCCGTATCCATAGCAGAGCCACCCCCAATACCTACAACTACCTCTGCTCCAAATTCTTTCGCCATATTTGCTCCAGCAGTAACGGAGTCTGTGGTAGGGTTAGGAATTACTCCATCAAATTGTTTCACCTCCAACCCCTCAGCTTCCAAAATTTCTTTTATTCGGGCAACCAGCGGAGCAACTGAAGATGTACTGCTCCCCGTTACCAAAAGAACTTTTTTCCCAAATTCTTTTGTGATTTTTGCTGCCTCACTGATTTTTCCACATCCAAACACTATTTCTGTTGGTGAAAAATAATTAAAAGATTTCATCCTCTTATCTCTCCTTAATTTCAGCAGGAGAGGTATAATTTCCTCCCCCGCTGAATATCTGTCAACTCTTTTTGTCAATAATCAACTTTCCTTTATTCTGTCACATAATAATTATCTACAGTATCCGCAGTCACAATCGTCACGCCGGTATCTACAAATCCTGGCAGGTCCACTGCTGATAATTCATGTGCTTCTGTAAACAGGAACATCTGGGACCAATAGCCCATATTGTACTGACCCTGCGCTACCGTTGCATCAATATCACCGCTCTTAATCATATCCAGAACTGTTTTATCCACATCAAAAGCAAGAACATGCAGACCATCAATACCGCTTTCGTTTACTGCTGTAGGTCCTGCGGTACCAGCTACACCATCCACACAGAATACACCTACAATATCATCATTTGCCTGAAGAGCCGCAGCCATATTATCGGTTGCTGTGCTGGTGTCACCTGCATCATTCACATCTACAAATCCTACATCCGGTGCATTTTCAGCACACCAGTTCTTAAAACCTGTTACGCGGGACTCTGCGTTTTCTGCTCCTACAGTATACAAAACAGCAATTTTCCCACTGCTTCCGCACAACGGAACCAGATACTCCGCTGCACTTGCGCCTGCTTCCTCATTTCCTGTGGACAAATAAGAAGAACGATTCGAAGTAGGTGAATCTGAGTCAAATGTCACTACTTTAATGCCAGAATCTATTGCAGAATTAATGGTATCTGCTAATGCAGTAGAATTAACACAGGTAATTGCAATTCCTGCCGGGTTCATTGCGATTACCTGTTCCAGAACAGCTACCTGACCAGCTACATCTGCATCTGTCTGTCCTGTATATTTTGCGGTAACGCCAAGCAAATTAGCAGCATCTTCCATTCCCTTAAAACATGTTTTCCAGTAATCAATACCTGACAAAAAGCTTACCATATAATACTCTTCGGAAGAATCTCCCTGCATCGAAGCTGCCTGTGCGGAAACTGCGCTGCCTGCTAAAGTACCTACTGCCACTGCTGCTGTTAATAAAACGCTCATTAATTTTTTCTTCATGTTTTTTCCTCCAATACATTTGATAAAATTATGTAAGTTATTTATTCAAGAGGATCGTACGCATCCCCGATGAATCTGTTTTGTATCTCTTTGTTAATGTTTTCCAAGAAGCTTCTGGAAAAAGTTGGGGCGCCCGGATTTTTTATTTGTAACATAATCAAATGTTACCGCTAATACCAGAATAGCCCCCTGTACAAAATCCTGCCAGTACACAGAAATATTCAGCATAACCATTGCGGAATTTACTACCTTTAATAATACAATACCCAGAAATGTACCAAGAATGCTTCCAACACCGCCGGTAAATGAAGTACCTCCAATTACCGCTGCAGATATTGCCGTGGTTTCTGCCCCTACACTCAGTTCTGGCGTAGCCACATTAAAACGTCCCAGACTCAAGATTCCTGCTGCTGTAGACAAAAGTGCCACTACCACATAAACACTGATTTTTACCCTGTCCACGTTAATTGCTGACTGTTTCGCAGCATTCTCATTACTTCCAACATAAAAAATACTGCGGCAGATATTGGAATTTTTCAAAAAAATGTGTGCTATAACAGCTACTATTACAAAGATCAGAAAAAGCATGGGTATTCCAGCCACACTGCCAGTAGATAAAAACCGGAAGCTGTCCGGCAAATATCCGGAAAGAGACAATGGGGAGCCTTCTGTCAAAATATATGCCACGCCACGGGATAATCCCTGCATTCCCAATGTAACAATAAACGGAGGAAGCCCAACCTTACTTACCATCAGCCCATTAAACAGTCCTACAAATATTCCTGCCAGAATTGCCATCAGACAGGCCAGCCAAATATTCCATCCCTGCAAACATAAATAACCTGAAATAACACAGCTCATTGCAGCAACACCGCCCACACTCAATTCGATGCCGCCAAGGATCAATGCTATACAAAGCCCTATGGCCATCAATCCATCTAACGAAACTGAAATCATGATACTTTTTAAATTATTATAATTTAAGAACTTAGGCTGTATGATCTGTACCAGTAAAATTGCAACTACCGTTATTACAAACACATTCGCTTCACGCTGTGCAAAAAAACGTTTGATAAAATTATCTTTTTTCATGATCTCTCCTTTATCCTTTCTATTCTCCTGATGCCAACCGCATAATATTTTCTTCTGTCATCATTTCCACACCTGATACCTCTCCGGCGAGTTTTCCCTCATGTACCACCAGAATGCGGTCGCTCACGCCCATTACCTCCGGCAGTTCACTGGAAACGATTATTACACCAACACCCTCTTCTGCCAGCTTTCTCAGCAAATTATGTATTTCTGATTTTGCTCCCACATCAATTCCTCTTGTAGGTTCATCCATAATAATAACTTTTGGATGTATTGACAGCCATTTACCCAAGAGACATTTCTGCTGATTGCCACCGGACAGACTGCTGATCGGATACTCAATTCCAGCAACTTTAATTGCTAACTGCTCTACATAATTATCAGCAAGCTGACGTTCCAGTTTTTCTTTTAACCATATCCCTTTTGAAACCGCCTTCAGATTTGCACTTGTCATATTACTTTTGATGCTCATTCCCAAAAAGAGACCCTGATTTTTTCTATCCTCCGTCAGATAACAAATGCCCTCATTTACAGCATCTCTAAAGTTCTTAAAGTTCTGCTCTTTTCCATTCAGCCAAACCCTTCCTTTTGTCTTTGGATCAATTCCGCAAAGCGCACGCATAATCTCACTGCGTCCAGCCCCTACCAACCCTGCAAATCCAAGAATTTCTCCCTTTTTCAAACTGAAGCTGACATTTTGAAACCGTTCTCCACATAAATTTTCTATTTTGAGAATTTCCTGTTTTTCTTCTATCCTGCTGCTCTTTGGCGGATAAAGATTTCCAAGTTCTCTTCCTACCATGGCTTTTATAATATCTTCCGAATTGATTTCTTTCGTATTCATGGTACATACATATTTTCCATCTTTAAATACCGTCACTTTATCGCATATTTCAAAAATCTCAGGCATTCTATGAGAAATAAATAAAATCGCCATTCCTTCCTTTTTTAAATTATGGACTACTTCAAAAAGTTTTTTTGTTTCTTTATCCGTCAGAGACGAAGTCGGCTCATCTAAAATCAAAAGCTTGCAGTTTAAAGACACTGACTTTGCAATCTCAACCAACTGCTGTTCACTTACCGTAAGCTCTGAAATTTGTTTTTTCGAACTGAAATTTGCTCCAAATTTACTCAGGACCTCATCTGCATCCTTCCACAATTTTTTAAAGTCCACCCGATCTCTCTTATGAGGCAGCCTTCCTATATAAATGTTTTCCGCTGCAGACAAATGCGGACACAAACTCAGTTCCTGATGTACAAATCCGATTCCAATATGCTGTGCCTCCCTGGGATTTTTAGGCTGAATTTTTTCACCTTCAAAAAACATTTGTCCAGATGTGGGCGGAAATATTCCTCCAATAATATTCATCAATGTAGATTTTCCTGCTCCATTTTCTCCGCACAAAGCATGAACCTCTCCTTTGGAAACTTTTAATTGAACCTGATCCAATGCTTTGGTTCCGGGAAACTGCTTCGTAATTCCTTCTGCTTCAAACAGATACGTTTCTTCCATATTCCGCTCCTTTCTTTCCGTTTCATGATTTATCTCATCTTTAGGATTTCATCCCCATTCTCAATAAACCGCTTCAAAATCATAGATGCGGCACCTATTGCCGCTGCCTGTTCCCCCAGCTCTGCTACCCGTATTTTGACCTTTCTTCCAGCAAACTTCATCTGCCTTTCCTTTGCGACCTTTTTTATCTGATCAATAAATTCTCTGCCGGCATTTGTTAACCCCCCTGCCAGCACGAGCATATCCGGATCCAATAGATTAATATAGCTGGCTAATCCAATTCCGATATAGGTTTCTGCTTTTTTTATAATCTGCCTGGCAGCCACATCTCCTTCTTCTGCTGCAGCAAATACTTCTTTTGCATCAATTGCATCCAGATCATATCCTGCCTTTTCTAATATAAGAGCAGATGCCCCCTCCTGCACAGCCCGCCTTCCTTCGCGGGCAATGGCTTTACCTGATGCAAGTGCTTCCAAACAGCCCTTGTTTCCACATTCGCACAACGATCCATTTGGCTCTAACGTAATATGTCCAATCTCGCCGCTGCTTCCGGAATTTCCCCGGTAAAGTTCTCCATTTTCCATAATTGCCGAACCAATTCCATGCCCTATGTTGACACATACAAAATAGGATGAATCTCTTGCAATTCCAAACCATTTTTCTCCCATTGCAATTGCTTTATTGGAATTATCTAAAAGAACCGGAAGTTTAAACTTTTCTTTAACAGGAGATAGTATATCCACATTTTCCCATCCGAAATCCGGTGAATACAGCACTCTTCCCTCTTCAAGATCAATCAGCCCCGGAGTCACTACCCCAATACCCAAAAGATTTTCCCTGGAAATTCCTCCGTCCAAAACTACATTCTCTGTCAGTTCCAGAACTCTTTCCATTAACTTTTCTGCTGGATTTGTTCGCCCTGTTTTCATGGTTCGTCTTGAAATCACGGTTCCTTTCAAGTCCATAATCAACACACTTGTCCGGCTGCGGCCGATATCAATACCTACAATATAATAAATACTATCCGTGATTGATAATAGCTCCGGACGTTTTCCTCCATTGGATTCGCCTTTCCCTACCACATGAACCACTTTTTTTTCCAATATTTCATCTGTAATTTTCATTACTGTAGGAATGCTCAGATTAGCTCTTTTGGCTATTTCCGCTTTATTAATTGGACCTTCCATCCGTATAATCTGTAAAACATTCATCCGATTATACTGCGCCATTATTGTTTTATCATATTTTCTCAGAATCTCATTTCCTCCATTAACTAATTTAACTTAACTAAGTACTTGACGAAAAAAAATTTGCTGTCAATGTAACACATTTAATGTTTCTTAGTTAAGTTAAGTAACTTATCTGTAATCAGTATAACAAACATTACAATTTTGTCAATACCATTTTTAAATCTCC
The DNA here is from genome assembly GCA_028689585.1 of Lachnospiraceae bacterium. Classification (GTDB taxonomy): domain Bacteria; phylum Bacillota; class Clostridia; order Lachnospirales; family Lachnospiraceae; genus Merdiplasma. Next base: position 149,601 of record JAQVCW010000002.1, read on the forward strand.
TCTCATTTCCGTCATAATGCACAAAAATGGATCTGTATATTTTACAGATCCACTAATGCCTGATAACTTGCCCCATAATTAATGAAACGTCTCAATGGAAGCGTTGCTGCTCCGATTGCAGTTGCTTCTTCTCCCAGAATACCTTTTTTTATTCTAATATTCATAGCACTGTATTTCATTTGATGATTACCAATCTGAGCCTTTAGCTCTTCCCAAAAGTAATCAGAAGACAACATAATTCTTCCAGCCAGTACCACCATGTCCGGATCCAGCAGATTAATACAGTTTGCAATGCCTATACCCAGATATTCTATCGCCTCCTGTATAATCGTCTGTGCTGTCATATCGCCTGCCTCCGCAGCCAGAAATACATGTTTTGCCTCAATATCCTCCGGTATGCCTCCTGCTTCCTTTAGAATTTTTTCGGCATTTTTATTTCTTGCCTCCTGCTGCGCGGTTTTCGCAATAGCATATCCGGAAGAAATGCTTTCCAGGCATCCACGATTGCCGCAAGAGCATATATTCCCATCTTTTTTTAAAATCATATGACCAAGTTCACCGCTGCACCCACTGCCTCCGCGGTCAATCTTACGTCCATCCAGCATTGCTGCCCCAATTCCATAGCCTAAATTAACAGTCAGCACCCGATTTACATTCTGGCTGACACCATACCAGTGTTCTCCCAGCGCCATGGCTCGATTTGCATTTTCAATCAATACCGGAGCAGCAAAACGTTTTCGAAAAACAGGCAGTAACTCCACATCTTTCCACATAAAATTCGGTGAAAAGATAATCTTTCCACTCTCCGGGTTCAGAATTCCCGGCATCCCTATTCCAATTCCTAATAACCTTTCTTTTGGGATATCAGCATTTGCGATTATCTCCTCCACAAGATCTGCAACCCGTTCTAAAAAGCTCTCCGGATTTTCGGTTGCTGTAGATGTCATATAACGGCGTTCATAAATCTGAGCTCCCATATCCATCAAAATGACTTTTACTCTGCTTCTTCCAATATCCACACCAATCAAATAGAATGCATTTGTAACAAACGTAAGCATTTCCGGAGGTTTTCCGCCTGTAGATTCTCCCCTTCCAAGGGAACAGATTAGTTTCATCTCCTCCAGTTCGTCCGTGATCTTCATTACAGAGGGGATACTCAGGCCCGCCATCTTTGCAATCTCAGCTTTATTAATTGGACTGTTTAATCGTATAATATCAATTACATTTCTTTTGTTTTTTAAAGCCGTCATCTGCTTGTTGTACGCCATTTTTTATACCCCCACATAAAATCACATCAGAATACTTTATATAGTCAGTATACCATGGCTTGTAAATTTACCCAACCACTATTTTCCAGGTCCGTTTTCCTCCCATTTCACTTCAAATTGATCACAACATACTCGCAGTGTCCCTCCGTCCGGATCGGATATCCCCACCCGGCCACGCCAGAGGATACGATAACCTGAGTGTTTCCCTTCTGATATTCCCCATAATTGAGCACCCCCGTCAGTTCAGAAAGAATCCCTACCGGCCAGACCTGGCCTGCATGAGTATGGCCTGACACTTCCAGATTCACGCCTGCCTGACTTTCTTCTTCAACGGCAATCGGCTGATGATCAGCCGTAATGATAAATTTATCCCGATCCACATCCTTCAGGATCTCATCTACGGACAGCCGGCCAGAGCTGTTCCTCCAACCAGCGTCATCCCGCCCTGCCAGCACAAGATCCTGGTTGATTTCCACATAGGAATCCTCCAGAATCTGAATTCCATTTGAAGTGATGGCTTCTTCCAGCTCTTTATCTGTGTAGGTCCGGTTGCCGGTATAGGGCTGCCGGTCATGATTTCCATAGACATAATAGATGCCATATCTGGTGTTCAGACCACCCAGCCTGGCAAATACCTCCTGCATTGCCTGATTTGAGGTGCCCTCTTCCACAATGTCTCCGCCCAGAATGACCAGATCCGGACTTTCCTGATTCAGCTCCTCTACCATTTCCGTCAGAAGCTCCGTGGGCTGTATGGTTGCATAATGAATATCCGTCAGTAAAGCGATTTTATACTCCTGCTGCAATGTGTCTGATGAAACCGTATATTCCGTCCTGTGAATCTGGCGCATATTCAGGAAACCGTATCCCAGGATCACGGCCGTCAGCGCCAGGGCAAGAGCGCCGCTCTGATGAAGTCCCTGCAGCACATGATATCCCCTGGGGAAACGCTTATTGTTAAAAGCTTTGCCATCAGATTTTTTTTCTTCACTCTGATCTTTGTATGAGGATATCCGGAAAATTTTTCGAAGCAGAAATGCACCGATATCCACCACTGCAAATACGCCCACTGACATCAGAACCACCACTGCCCAGGTGCTCCAGACATTTATGCAGGGCAGAGCCAAAACCAGAGCAAGCCCCATCCGAAGGACCCGCTGATACCATTTGCAGCCGTCCAGTCCCCAAAAGCGGAGCATTTTTCCGAAACGCCAGTAAAGATACCCTCCGATCAAAATAACGGCGATCAATCCCATCCATAAAAAAGTCAGCATATTTTTCTCCTGTTCTTTGGTTTGCTGTATTACAGAATTTCTGGGATTACTATAACCCTAAAGCTGACTTTAAGGTCAAGCTTATTTTTGTGAAAAAATTATGTCCTCCGGCAAAAGTAATCCTGAAGCTCCGCCTGCATCTCTTCCGGTATCTTTCTTTCTAATGGAAACTGCTCTGCATTGGCCAGAGTTTCCGCCAGATACCCCAGCAGACCGGCACTGCGCTGCAGGGACCAGGGTGAGATCAGCTCCATGGTATCATGACAGGTGTGCATTCCATAGCCATCTCTGTTCAGTGTCATGGAAGGTATGCCTTTCCAGGCAAAGGTATTGGAATCGCTGGACCATACCTGATTTTTTACTTCACAGCCCCTTCCGGCCTGTTCCATCAAATTCCTGCACCAGTCAGCCGTCCGGGCAGTTCCGGTGATCCCAAGGACATTACCCCCGATGAGCTGTCCGGCCAGATCCACATTCATATTAAACTGATGATCGCACAGCTCCTGCAGATGCTGCTCCACATAGGCCCTGCTCCCCTTCAGCCCCTGTTCCTCCGCACCAAACCAGATAAACTGCAGCGTGCGGGCCGGACGGTTCCGGGAAAAGTACCGGCACAGCTCCATAATGATCGCTGCTCCCGCCAGATTATCATATGCTCCCGGGCCCTGCGGAACGGAATCATAATGTGCTGTCAGCGTCAGGATTTCGTCTTTCTTTGTCGTCCCTTCGATCACTGCCGTGACATTTTGTGAATGGAGCACCGTCTTTTTCTGCCGAACGGCCAGCCGGACGGTGGCGGCCTCTGATTCTGCCAGCTTCACTGCATCGGTATAGTGAATCGTGATTCCGGGAATTCCCTCTTTTGCCAGATGCTTTATGGTTCTGCACGCCGGATGGCGGGCCTCCCCGGTATCCGCCGGAGAACCACTCACCGAAATAAATCCCACTGCCCCCGCCTCCATCATCTGCTGATATTGCTTCTCCTGTACCGGTCCGTTGATCATGACAATTTTGCCCTTTGACTGGCGAAGGCTGATTTCATCGCCATTTTCTGCATAGAAAAGCGGAGCCGTTACCCCTGCTGCGGATGTATTACCGCAGTTTTTGTATACAGCGGCGGGGACCATGCCGCTGTATGGTGAGATAACTTCCAGTAATTCCTGCTCCGCTATCCTGCATTCAAATGAAAAGGGCTCTTTTTTCACACCGTCAGAAAATTTTTCCGCCATTGCCGCGATTCCATCCGCCGCTTTTTCTTCTTCTTTTGTCCCTGCCGCTCTGACATAATTCAGCGTTTCCATAAAACGGAACTGACGCTTTCCGTCTATCTGTGAAAAATCCATTGCTTTCCTCCATTTTCTCCTATCGGTTTAATATCGAAAGCAGCATGGCTCCCGTACCTACCTGATAGCCGCTGCATGCGTAGATCCCGGTGCGGCTCCCTGAAAATACAATGATCAGAGGAAGCTGCTCCGGATTCACGTACATTCTTCTTGCCAGCAGCTCAATATTTTCTTCAAAGCTGTCATAATAAACCCGGATGTCCGGAAGCGCCTGCAGCACCCGCTTCAGCGTAGGATCCTGCAATGCCTCCCCGGAACGTACTACAAAATTCAAAGCCCCTGATACTTTTTTAAACTCCTCTTTTAATTCCAGAAGTTCATTTAGAATATGCTCTGTAGGCTCTCTGCGCTCTTCCAGCCAGAAGAAAATCCGATCCCTGCCCGCGGCGAGCTTGTCTTCCCGACCATCCGATGTAAGTTCTGCCGCGCCGCATTTCTGACCGTCCGATGCAAGCTCTGCCGCACCACATTCCCGACCGTCCGATGCAAGCTCCGCCGCACCACATTTCTGACCATCCGATGCAAGCTCCGCCGCGCCGCATTCCTGACCGTCCGATGTAAGCTCTGCCGCGCCCCATCTTTTACCATTCTCATCGCACACATAAAATTCCGGCACGATAATTTTTTCCAGCATCTCTTCCAGTACCGTTTCCCGCAGTTTAAGCACTTCTTCTTTTGTTTCTCCTTCTGCGATCTGCAGTTCCTTCTGAAGCACCAGTTGGTTTCCATTGGGCAGGCGGTTGGTGGTAAGAAGCCGGTATTGTCCCGGGCAGACCTGCAGCTCCAGGGTATGATAAGGCCCGCACAGATTCCAATACTGCAGGGAAACATAGGATCCCTTCACCAGCCTTGCAATGCTCCAGTTCTGAAAATACTTCCATGTAACCGAAGGATCCAGCTTCAGCCGTATTTTGGCTGTCTTTTCCTCTGACTGCAGAACCGGCACAAATGCACCGCTCTTCCAATATTCCATAGCGCCGCTCTCCGGATTCAGCCTGGCCGGTATGCCAAAGGTCCTGGCTACAGCCACAAATAAAATCCATTTGGAATGTTCACTTCCCGTTCTGCTTTGAAGACAGGCCAAAGGTGTGGTGATCACGCTGGCGCGTTCCAGTTGGGGATAGCTTTTGATTTGACAGTCAATCCAATTCCAGATTTTTTCCGGTTCGCAGCGAAAGTCTTCGATCTGAGTCTGCGTGAAGCAGGTTTTAATCAGCGAACGGCAGGGCATCAGAATTTCATGCTCCACTCTGGGATTTAATACATAAGCGTTATAAATCTCCTCCGGATATTCGCCGCTGTTTTTTGCAGCCTCTTCAAAATATTCTTCCAGCAGCGCAGCGCTCACATCCGTCCGGTCTTTTTCTGACAGAGCATCGAGCATCGCCTTTCTGCACCGCACTTCCTGCGCTCCGGTCCCTTTTTCCAGGAATATCTCCAACTGAGTATTTTTCCAGTTGGATTTCGCCGCTGTTCTCAGGCGGTCCGCTTTCTTTAACCTCATGCTGCCCAGCTCTTTTTGCTCCGGCGTGGGCATCACGGTGTTGACGGGTGTATCATGGGGTGCATAAAAATCCAGCTTTTCCCACTCTTTGCTATACTCCGTCTCTGGCACAGCCTCCAGAATAAAAGAGCGCTTTTCCCGTGTATCCACTAGCAGACTGCCTCTGTACCCCTCTGCCAGAAGCCATAAGTGCAAAGATCCGTATCCCGTTTTCAGTCTGGCAATTCCCTGTTCATTGGTTAAAACGACTGCAGCCGGATAATATTCCCCGCTGTTTAAAATTTCAAACTCTACCGATGCATCCGCAATTGGCTGCTTCTTTTCATCCCTTACCAGAACTTCAATCTCCTGCACCGCCGCATAGCGCTCCAGTTCATTCAGCATGGCTGCCATTCCTTCCTGTCCTATCACGGATTCCTCTGTGTTTTCAGGATCAAACAGCCGTGCGTGAAGCACCATCGCCCTGGAGGATGCCTCCGTAAACCACCCCCGGTTCAGCACCATCTGAGGCTCGCAGGCCCCCAGGAACTTCCAGGTTCCATCACTCCAGGCTTCCACCCAGGCATGATTGTCATCGCAGTGGGACCAGCGGGGCACATAGACCTGACGTGCCGGGATTCCCACGCTTCGCAGCGCATTCACCGTAAACACGGACTCTTCTCCGCATCTGCCATAGCCCCGTTCACAGACAGCCAGCGCGGACAGGGTTCTTTCATCCCCGCAGTGATAAGTCACTTGTTCCGCGCACCAGTAATTAACCTCAATGATTGTTTCTTCCATGGTCATTCCCGATATCCGGCCTTCCAGCTTCTCTGCAAACACTTTTCTGCATGGCCTGATTTCCTCTTCATTGACCCGATGCAGCAGCACATAATTCAGATAAATCTCCTCCGGCAACTCCCGCACCCATGCTTTTTCTTCCCACAGTGCGGCACCGTGCCTGGCGAAATCCAAAAATACCTCATACGAATAATTAGCCATGTCGCTGAGCGGCATGGCTGTATACAGGTATCGAACCGCCAATCCAACAATATCCCGGCAGCTTTTCAGTTTTTCATCCGCCTCTTTCAAAAGCTGCGGAAATTCTGATCTGAGTTTTTCATAGTTTGATTCTATTCTTTTTCTGTTTTTTTCCAAAAATATCATAGCTTCCTTCGATCCCCTGTTCTCATTCTCTATCTTGTTTCCTTCGGCCACCTGTTCTCATTCTCTATCTTTCTTCCCTGTTCCCACTGCCAAGCTGTTCCAGAACGCGCCTGGCTTCTCTGACCTTTTCTTCATCCGTGCGCAGTATTTCAAATTCTCCAATCTCCGGAAGTCCCATACTGACGCCCTCTTTCCGATATTTCATTTCACTGTTCAGTGCTGTCTTTCCGGAGAGATGGTAGGCACGAATCCCCGTCTGGCGGTACAGCGTTTCAATTGCGTCCGCATCCACACCGGCGCCGGCCTGTATCTGAATCCTTCCACGGCTCTGTTCCACCAACTGGCGCAGCAGTCCGGCCCCTTCCAGACAGTTGTTTTTCTGCCCGGAGGTCAGTATCGTGGAAAATCCCAGGTCGATTGCCTGTTCCATGGCCTCAAACGGATCCGCGCAGACATCAAACGCCCGATGCAGCGTCACCGACATGCCCCGGGCTTTTTCCATCAGCGTTTTCAACTGACCGATATTCAGCGTTCCATTCGGCTTCAATATGCCGATGACAACTCCCTGGGCTCCCAGTTCCCGGAACATCTGTATTTCCTCCTGCATCATCGCAAATTCGTAATCAGAATAACAGAAATCCCCGTATCTTGGCCGGATCAGAATGTGGATCCGGATATCACTGTAATTGCGAATCTCACGAAACAGGCATGGGCTTGGGGTTGTCCCCCCGATCACCAGATTTTGACACAATTCAATTCTGCTGGCGCCGCCCCGCTCTGCCGCAAGGACTGATTCCACTGAGTCTGCACAGACCTCCAGCGTAAACTCTTTCATTTGCTTCCTCCTAAATTCATGATCTCATTCTGGTCTTTACAAATCGTCTTCAAGTTCAAGAACACCTCTGCGTTCTTGCTACGAGGTGCGCTTCATGCTTCGCATGACATGCTCTGCGCGCCTCTGCATCTACGTTCCACTTCGGTTGTTGCCAAACAAGTGCCACTAATACTTAGCAACCGCCGGAGGCTTTCCAGATAAGTTACCGTTCAGCTTTTTACTTGACGCACAGCTTTCGGGCGGCTGCCCCAGGTATACCCCAGGTGCATTTGCAGAAAGACTAAAATATGTTCCGATTGCAAAGCAATCGAGAACACGGAGTCTCGCAGAGACGAAGGCAGCATCTTGGGTTCCACAAGATGTTCCATAGGAATTGGGAGTCATTTGTTTGAACCGAAGGTGAGTTATGGCTCCCAATTCCTGCTTTTGGAACACCTTGCGGAAGCCTTAGATGCTCTTGACTTTCGAAACAGCACCTGGGGTATACCTGGGGCAGCCACCCGGAAAGCGTCCTCATTTCAAAGCTGAACTGTAACCCAGATAAAGCTTCACTCCGGCGGCTTCCAGTGTATCCACCATGGCAGGGTCCGGATATTCATCCGTTATAATTCCCTCTATATCATCCAGCAGTGCAAACTTGTAGGACTCATTGAAATAGAACTTGCTGCGCTCCATCACAATATACTTATGCCTGCTGCTGTTCAATGCTGCTTTTTTTGTCAATCCATCTTCCACGCCCAGTGTGGTAAAAGTGCCATCCACCATGTCAATTCCGCAGCATCCCATAAAAGCCCGGTCAAAGCTGTACTGTTTGATCACCTCGATGGCTGCCGATCCCATAAATCCGTTCACGGTGCGGTACATGACACCACCGGTCCCGATCACGGAAATATTGCTGTTTACTGCCAGAGTCTGCAGAATATCGATCATATTGCTGACCACCGTCAGACGTTTTCCAGAAGCCGCCAGAAGCCGGGCCAGTTCAATATTAGTGGTGGAGATATCCAAAAAAATGGTTTCTCCTTCTTTGATCAGCTCCAGAGCCTTCCCGGCAATTTTCCGCTTATGATCCATATGATATTTTTTCCGGTCAATTACGTCCCTCGCCAGAGGATAGTCCTGAGACAAAATGGCTCCGCCATACGTGCGCTTCAGCTTTCCCGCATTCTCCAGTATTTTCAGATCCTTCCGGATACAATCCTCCGTCACCTGAAACTTCTCGCTCAGTTGCTTTACCTTCACTTTTCCTTTTTCCTGCAGACATTCCTCAATTGCACTCTGACGCTCTTCCGTAAACATGGCACTCTCCTTACTCTTATCATCGATGAAATTTTGTCACGTCCTCCGACTACTTTCAACCCTGCTGTCTCTATTCTCTCCTGTCTGTATTCCCCGCTGTCTGTATTCCCTGCTGTCTCTATTCCCTGCTGTCCCTATTCTCTTCTGTCTCTATTCTCCATTTTACCAGTTTCCCAATTAACATGGAAGCCCATTTCCAAATTCACATTTACTTCCGTTACCGTTCAGCTTTTTACTTGATGCACAGCTTCCTAGCGGCTGCCCCAGGTAAGCCGCCCGGAAAACGTCCTCATTTCAAAGCTGAACTGTAATTTACTTCCAGCCTCCTGGCTTTTCACTCAATACACGAACAAGCCACGAAATGCCCCGGCGATACTTCTTTTAATTCCGGCTGCCTCTGCATGCAGCTCTCCTTGCAATTGGGGCATCTGGATGCAAACTTGCACTCATTTTTCAGATTGATCGGGCTTGGCAGACTGCCTTCCAGCATAATCCGCTTCCGGGACTTTTCAATCTCCGGATCCGGTATGGGGATGGCGGACAAAAGTGCCTTTGTATAGGGATGCATGGGGTTTTCAAACAACTCCTCGCTGTCTGCCAGTTCCATAAGGCATCCCAGATACATTACCCCGATCCGGTCACTGATATGCTTCACCATGGACAGGTCATGAGCGATGAAAAGATAGGTCAGTCCCCGTTCCTCCTGCAGCTCCTCCAGCAGGTTGACCACCTGTGCCTGTATGGATACGTCCAGTGCGGAGATCGGCTCATCACAGACAATAAAATCCGGATTTACCGCCAGCGCTCTGGCAATTCCTACCCTTTGACGCTGTCCGCCGGAAAATTCATGGGGAAAGCGGTCCGCATGTTCCGCCTGCAGCCCCACCGTCTCCAGCAGATTCACTACCTGATCCTCTTTGTCCTTTCGGTTTTTCGCCAGACCATGCGCATCCATCCCCTCACCTACAATATCCATGATTTTCCTTCTTGGATTAAGGGACGCATAAGGATCCTGAAAGATCATCTGCATTCTTCTGGAAAGCTCATGGGCCTGTTTCCGGTCCAGAGAATGATCTACCGTAATCCCGTCAAAGGTTACGCTTCCTTCCGTCGGCTCATACAAATGCAGTATGGTCCGTCCAAAGGTGGATTTTCCGCAGCCGGACTCACCCACCAGTCCCAGCGTTTCCCCTTTGTAAATCTGAATGCTGACATCATCCACTGCCTTCAGTGTCTGCTTTTTTCCCACCTGAAAATACTTTTTCAAATGTTTCACATCCAGCAATATCTGTTTTTCCTGATTCGTCATCATGATACACCTCCTGCCCTTTCATCCAGTAACCAGCAGGCAGATCTGTGATTTTCGCTGCAGTCTGTATCCTCCGGCATAAATTTTTGACATACCAGCATGGTCTCCATGCATCTGGCCGCAAAAGGACATCCCTTTGGCGGATCCATCAGATCCGGCGGGGTCCCCGGTATGGCCTGCAGCCTTCCGCCCTTTTCCTGAGCCTTTGGCACGGATTTGAGCAGCCCCTTCGTATATTCGTGCAGCGGATTGTGGAAAATATCGCTGACCGCGCCTGTCTCCACCAGCTTGCCTCCGTACATCACCGCCACCCGGTCTGCGATATTGGCTACCACACCCAGATTATGAGTGATAATGATAATAGAAGTTTTGATCTTCGTCTGCAAACTTCTCATCAGATCCAGGATCTGGGCCTGAATGGTCACATCCAATGCAGTCGTCGGTTCATCCGCAATCAGCACCTTCGGCTCACAGGCCAGGGCAATGGCGATCACCACCCGCTGTCTCATTCCGCCGGACAACTGATGAGGATACTGCCGGTAGCGTTCCTCCGGGTTAGAAATTCCAACCAGCTCCAGCAGCTCCAGTCCCCGTTTTTTTCTCTGCTCCGAGGTCATATCTTTCTTATGTGCCCTGAGCATTTCTTCAATCTGTTTTCCCACTCTCATGGTAGGATTCAGCGAAGTCATAGGATCCTGAAAAACCATGGCGATCTCTGAGCCTCTGACATTCTGCATCTGGCGCTCTGTCAGCTTCGTCAGCTCTTTTCCGTCATAAAGCACCGAGCCTTCCGTCACTTTTCCGTTTTTCGGAAGAATTCCCATGATTCCTTTCATGGTAATAGACTTTCCCGAACCGGATTCCCCCACCACTGCCAGAGTTTCCTGTTCGTTCAGGCAAAAGCTCACATCCCGTACCGCCTGCACAGTCCCTTTATGTGTTTTTATATGTATGGTAAGATGATTTACTTCCAGTATTTTTCCCATCATGACACCTACTTTCTCATCTGGGGATCCATCGCGTCTCTCAGCCCGTCACCCAGTACACTGAAACATACCATAATCAGAACGATCACAACAGCCGGGAAAATCAGTACATGGGGATAGTTCTGAAGTACCTGATAGCCGCCATTGATCAATACACCCAAAGATGCCTGGGGTTCTGCAAGACCAATACCGATAAAGCTTAAGAAAGCTTCCGTAAAGATCGCATTCGGAATGGTAAACATCACATTGATTACAATCACGCCCACGGTGTTTGGAATCAGATCTTTCATAATGATATAAAACTTGCTGCTGCCAAGGACCTGAGAAGCCATGACAAATTCCTGGCTCTTCAATTTTAAAATCTCCGCCCGCACCAGACGCGCCATATTTACCCATCCGGTGATGGACAATGCCGCTATGATCGTGCCTACCCCTGCCGGAAAAGCCATCAGGAATAAAATAACGATGATCAAATGAGGGATTCCTACCAGAACTTCAATAATACGCTGCATCACAGCATCCACTCTGCCGCCCAGCAGCGCCGATACCGCTCCGTAAAGAACACCCACTACCAGATCCAGTACCGCTGCCACGGCCGCGATCATCAGGGATATTCTGGTTCCCATCCAGATACGAACCCACATATCCCGCCCAAACTGATCCGCTCCAAAAATGTGATCCGCATTTGGCTGTGCAAATACACTTCCATAATCCGTGTCCGAAAAGGAGTATTTCGAGAAAACAGGTGCAAATACTGCCAGCAGAATAATAGCGATCAGGATAAATAATGCCACCACAGCCGCCTTATTCTTTCTAAGACGAAGCCACGCGTCCGCAATCATACCCGACGCAGGCGCTGCAATATGTTCTTTTTCTTCTGCTTTCACCTTTACTTTGACAAACAGGGAATCTTCTATTGCTTCATTTCTCATGTTCAGTCCTCCTTCCCTTTCGTCAGCCGGATTCTCGGATCAATCATGGAATAGACCAGATCCACCAGCAGCACCACCAGCATGTAAAAGGCCGCATAGAAAATCGTGATACCCATGATCACCGGATAATCGTTGGCCTTGATACAATCTACAAACAGGCTGCCGATACCGGGAATACTGTAAATATTTTCCACTGCCAGTGAACCTGTCATCAGATTGACCACGATGGGGCCCAGGATGGTGACCACCGGGAGAATGGAATTTTTTACTGCATGGCGCATCAGCACCTGCATCTGGCTGATGCCCTTGGCCCGGGCCGTCACGATATAGTCCTGATCCAGCACATCCAGCATTTCCGTCCTCATAAAACGGGCTACCATAGCCGTGGCGGAAAAGGAAAGGGCAATGGAAGGAAGCACGGAGCAGTTCCAGCTCGTCCAAAAGCCGATGGGCAGAATGCCCCATTTCAGTCCTATGTAATACTGGAGCAGGGCTGCCGCCACAAAGTTGGGCACCGATACTCCCAGCACCGCCAGGATCATCGTCAGATAATCGATGCCGCTGTTATGCTTCCAGGCGGCCAGAATACCCAGAACCAGTCCTATCGCCAGACCAATCAGCACCGCCTGCAGACCGATCAGCGCCGAAGGCTTCAGCCTTCCTGCAATCACGCTTCCCACATCCTGATTCACATAGGAAAAAGAAGTGCCAAGATCGCCGTGAAGAATATTTCCAATATATTTTACATACTGCACCGGTACCGGATCATTCAATCCATACATCTCCAGCATGCTTTCCTGCTGTGCAGGCGTCATGATGCTAAACCGCTCCGCATCAAAAGGCGTGCCGGGAAGCTGTTTCATCATGAAAAATGTACAGGTAACAATAATCCACAAGGTGACGAAAATAAATAATAATCGTTTTAATATATATTTCACCATGTCAAAATCCTCCTTTCCGGAACATCAGCCCATTTCGTATCTGCTCTTGGCAAACGGGCTGACACCATTCATCCAAAAGGCCGGATACAGGCGGTAAGCAGCTTACTGCTCTCCTGTATCCGGCCCTGATTGTTCTTATGTTTTATTCAAAGAGCTGCATTATTCAAAGTATGCATATTTGAATTCCATTGGAACTCCAATCGGATGAATGATCAGATTTTTCACATTGGATTTTGTCAGTGCAGCGGAGCCTCTGTGGAAAATAGGAGCTACTACTGCATCATCTGCTACCAGCAGTTTTTCTGCCTGCAGCATATCATCCAGACGGACTGCATCATCTGTCTGAGATTTTGCATCTGCAATCAATGCGTTGTAATCATCGTTGGTGTAGTTTCCACGATACGGTGTTCCGTTGGTCCAAAGATCCAGATAGGTCATAGCATCATCATAATCTGCGCCCCATGCGGTAACCGCAAACTGATAATTGTTGGAATCCATCAGCTCACTTCGTCCCTGTACGGTCTTGGTATCGATGGCAACCTTCAGTCCCAGATTTTTGTCCAGCTCACTCTGAAGGAAAGTAGCTACTGATTTGGAAACAGAATCATCTGCTACCAGAAGCTTCACTTCTGCCGGTGCAGAGCCAAGCTCCGCCACTGCCTTGTCATAATATTCTTTTGCAAGATCCACATCGAAGCTGGTCACATCGCCGTTCAGTTCACGGAACGTACCTTCTGCATTTCCTGCCATACCGTCTGCGATCAGTCCGGTACCCGGTGCAGAACCATCTGCCAGGATAAAGCCGGTCAGTGCTTCTCTCTCGATTGCATGTGAAATGGCCTGACGCATATTTACATTTCCAACTACCGGATCCGTCAGATTGAACTGAATGTAGGTAGAACGGAAATCAATCGTCTGAGAAAATTCTTCACTGTTCTGATTTGCAATCACGTTGGCGGAATCCAGCTTCACATAAGAAAGCTCTCCTGCCTGATATGCGTTGAATGCAGCGGCAGCATCTTTCATAACACGAACCTTTGCATTGGATATCTGAACATTATCTTTGTCCCAGTAGTTATCATTTTTCACAAAAGTAGCACCTACCGCCGGATCATATTCGGTAATGGTAAATGGTCCGCTGTAAACCATGGAGTCCGGAGCTAACGCATACTGATCGCCAACACTCTCATAAAACGCTTCATCCACAGGGAAAAACATGATCATGGTACACAGATTTGTGAAGTATGGAGTCGGATTTTTCAACTGAACTTCCAGAGTCTGATCATCCAGAGCCTTCACTCCCACGGTATCTGCCTCTGCGGTTCCTTCGCTGTATTCCTGACCATTCACAATGTAATCGGTCATAATAAAGCTGTAACCATTGGTTGCTTCTGCACTCATCTGCTTCAGCCAGGAGAATACGAAATCTCCTGCAGTGATCGGATCACCATTGCTCCACTTGATCCCATCTCTCAAATGGAAGGTATAAGTGAGCTTGTCATCGGATACTTCATAAGTATCGCACAGAGCCGGCTGCGGCTTGTTCTCTGCGTCCATACGGAACAGACCTTCCTGTGCCTGGTTGGTAACTAAAAATGCATTTTCCTCAGATGCAGCCCACGGAACCAGAGTTTTGATCTCTGCATTCACTGCAACGCTGAGTACCTGATCCGATGCCTCTGCGGCACCTGCGGGAATTGCTGTGGCAGCCAGGGCAAGAGTTAATAGAAAAGCTGTGAAACGTTTTTTTAACATACCTTTCTCCTTTCAACTACGATCGTCTAAAATAATCACCGTGTTAATCTACTAAAGTTTAGCAGATTTCCTTATTGTTGTCAATTGTTTTGTATTATTTTATATTAATTATTCCCAATCAATTCGAAACAAGATACAACAATATCATTAATAATGTATAGTCTTCTGCTCACGGTGAAGCATTTCTTGGATCAAAAGCTGCTCTCACTTCTTTTTGCCGAATTTTCCCATCAAATAAACAATTATCATAATTACCAGCACTGCTGCAAAAATACCGGCCATGCCCTTCCACATAATTTCCAATGCTATCAATACATTATTCATCTCTCTATCCTTTCTGCTCTGAACATCAGCTCATCTTAAATTTACCTTCGCAGGCTATCATTTCAGGAATCCGGTCACCAGGCTGATCACCAGGCCGCCGGCGATCACCGACGCGATCTGCCCTGATACATTGGCGCCTGCCGCATGCATCAGGATCACATTGCCGGGATCCTCCTCCATGGCCATCTTCTGCACCACCCGGGAAGACATTGGAAAAGCTGAGATACCTGCCGCTCCAATCATGGGATTGATCTTTTCCCTGGTAAACAAATTCATAAATTTCGCCAGCAGCACCCCGAAAATACTGTCCACCACGAAAGCAAACATACCGATCAGCATGATCATCAGCGTATTTACGGTCACAAAACGCTCTGCCTGCATACTGAAAGAAATGGTAATTCCAAGAAGCAGGGTGATCAGATTTGCCAGCGTGTTCTGAGCCGTATCAGACATGGTATTTAACACGCCGCATTCCCGGATCAGATTGCCGAACATCAAAAATCCGACCAGTGCCACAGAAGAAGGTGCTACCAGCCCCACCACGATCGTTACCACGATTGGAAAGGCAATTCTCGTCTTTTTGCTGACAGATGACGCATTGTAGGACATGCGGATCATCCGTTCCTTTTTCGTTGTCACCAGGCGGATGGCAAAGGGCTGTATCACCGGAACCAGTGCCATATAGGAGTAGGCCGCCACTGCAATGGGCCCGATATAGTCCGATTTCAGTATCTGGGAAACCAGAATCGAGGTTGGGCCATCCGCCGCACCGATAATACCGATGGATGCCGCATCCTTCAGGTCAAATCCAAGAAGCACCGCCAGCAGAATTGCCGCGAAAATACCGAACTGAGCGCCTGCGCCAAAAAGGAACATTCTTGGATTGGACAGCAGCGGTCCAAAATCGATCATGGCTCCAATTCCGATAAAGAGCAGAATCGGAAGCGCTTCTGATGCATCGATGCCCACATGGAACAGCCACTGGATAATTCCATTCGTCTCCCCCACACCCGGCAGCACCTGATTCAGTACCCCCGATGCCGGCAAATTCACCAGTATCGCCCCAAATCCCATCGGCAGCAGCAGCGCCGGTTCATACTCCTTTTTAATAGCCAGCCAAATTAGAAGAATACCTACTCCATACATTACTACCTGCTGCCAGGTCAGCATCCGCAGCCCCTCTGTTAAAAAATCCATATTTTTTTCTCCTTTCAATTTGCATGTTTTTTTTACACAGTAAAGTAATTTAAAAACAAAAAAGACTCCTACTGCAGCAGTGAATCATCTGCTGCAGTAAAAGTCTCGCTGTTTCAATCTTTGACGAATAACATGGTTATTGTCCTGACGACCAAAGATACATAGAAGTTATGCCAGCTACTCCCTTTTACTTTTCTGTTTGAATATTTTTCCTCATGCATTGATAATTCTTATCATAACAGTTTTCCGGCTGCTGTGCAAGGAAATATTTGCTATCCATTCGACCATTTATTCGACCGGTAACGACAGGCTACATCACATAATAATCTGCATTGACCAGCTTTGTATCCTCCGCCTCGTTTCCTGTTCCGGTTCGTTTTACAGGAAATCCATAATTAGAGTCCGTTTTCTGCTGTGCTTCAGCTTTCTCAGCGCTTTTGCCTCGATCTGGCGGATACGTTCTCGGGTCACCTCAAATTCCTGGCCTACTTCTTCCAGAGTCTTTGGTTCGCCGCCGTCTAAGCCATATCGTTTTACCAGTACATCCCGCTCGCGGTCGGTCAGACCGTTCAGCAGGATCTGAAGATTCTCTCTCAATGCAGACTGCTCTGTCAGCTCCGTCTGGGATGTCATCTGGTCATCCGCGATGAAATTAGCCAGTGTCGCATCGGCCTCATCCCCGATGGGTGTGTCCAGAGAAGCCGGATCCGCCGCGTATTGATATATCTCAGAAAGCTTGTTTTCCGAAATATGCAGTTCCCGGGCCAGTTCGGCATGATTCGGTTCCCGCCCAAGCTCTCCTGTCATTCTCCGCTGTGTCTTCACCACTTTGTTGATCATCTCCACCATATGTACCGGAACACGGATGGTCCTGGACTTGTCCGCCAGCGATCTGGTAATCGCCTGCTTGATCCACCAGGTCACATAGGTGCTTATTTTAAACCCTTTTGTATAATCATATTTCTGGATACCCTTGATCAGTCCAAGATTTCCCTCCTGAATCAGATCCAGAAAATTCATGCCCCGCCCCGTATAGCGCTTGGCAATGCTGACCACCAGACGCAGGTTGGAATTGATCAATTCTTCCTCAGCGTACTTGTCTCCCTGCTCTTTCCTTTTGGCCAGTTCATTTTCTCTTTCTGCCGTCAGCAGCGGATACCGGGCAATCTCTTTTAAATATTGCCGCACCGGATCTGCTGTACCCACATTTTCCAGCAAAGAAGCAGCATCTAAATTGTATTCCTCCTCCGAAGCAAACTCCTCTTTTTCCCCATCAGGATCTGTTTTGCCACTGTGAAATCCGCCTTCATCCAGTAAATCCGCCCGGCTTTTTTCAGAAGCATCCATGATCTTATCCTTTAAATGTATCTCCGAAGAAAAATGGTTCTCCAGGATCCCTTCCGAATAAACTTCTTTATCCAGGAGCTGGTCATCCACTGAAAAATCGGGCTGGCTGTTATCCCATTCCTTTTCCTCCGGCTGAGTCTCGCTCTCCTCCAGAAGATAATCGTCCGCTTCCTCTGCCGGCTTATTTTCGTTTTTATCTATTGAAATTTGAAAGCTCTGTAAGTATACATATATCTGCTCCAATTGCTCCTCCGAAAATGAAGCTCCTGAAAACTCATCCGATATCTCCTGCTTTTTCAGAACATTTCCCTGTTCCCTTCCTATTTTTACTAGCTCATTCATCTTCCGGATAAATACTGTTTCAACCGACATCTTCCATTACCTTTCTATCTTTCGTTAAAATTCCTGCCCGATGGACCTTTTCCTCAAAATCTGCAATCTTATATATGACAAAATAAAAAGTCTGGACGCATCCCGACTTTTTACAAATTATCAATCCACCACCGCTGTGTTCAACAGCTTCCTTATTATAGTTGATATCCCTTTGGAAATCAATAAGGCATTTCAAAAAAATGCTGCTTTACTTCTTCATACTGCAGTTTTAGTTCATGATTTTATCACAATGCTGACATTCTCGAATCGGAATAACCGTTTTTACCTGAACATAGTCTCCATCTTCCTCATGGGTAAGGGCCAGGCGCTGCTGAAACAAATCTGTACCATGCTGCAGACGGCACTCTTTCATCTTCCGAAGCGGTTCATCAAAATTCCAGACATTATCAGTTAAATAGGTACCGTTTTTATCGTACTCCGCTTTAATGCTGTGATAATAGCAAAAACAATTTCCGGCAGGCAGCGGAATCTCTGCTGCATCGGAGAAAGCTCGCTGCGGCAGATTGGTCAGGGATCCCCATATCCTTTTGTGGTTCCCTTTCACCAGTTTATCCGATGCGGGGGAAGATAATTTTACATATTGCCAAAAATGCTGCAATTGGGGGCAGTGCTTCCAATTCCTATGCTGTTCTTCCGCCGGCTCTTTGGGTTCTGTACAGAAAAAATAATTTTCCAGATATTCAATGGTGAACGAATGCTCTGCCTTTGTGCGCTCAAGGGCTTCCTGCATCTGTGCTGCTTCACAATAATACTCCTGCAGATTCTGAATTTGCTGTGCAATCGTTTCCTTTTGCTGCTTCAGTTGAGCGATCCACTCTTCTTTTCCTGCGTTTTCCAGCAGGTTTTTTGCATCTGTCTGAGAGAAGCCTATTTTCTGCAGATTAAAATACTCAATCACATGCACCCATTGGGCCGGAGCATAATAGCGATACCCCTTCTCGTCTTTCCAATAGGGCTTCACAAGATCCTGCTTATCATAATAATTTAAAAATTCTTTGGAAGTTCCCAGTTTTTTAGCGAACTCTCCAATTTTGTACAATTCGTTCATTGCGTCCTCCATTCCTGATTTCAAAGCAATCGTCTTGTTTTTGGAACATTTTCACAAAAAATAACTCGTTTTTTTTCTTTGGCAAGTAGTAGGTACTTGGAAGTACACTGATATCAGATGTAAAAAATAAAGTTAGAAGAAAGGATATTATCATGAAAAAGCGAAAAATCACAATACTGCTTCTGCCCTGTATGCTGGCAATGTCCCTGACCGCTTTTGGCGGTGAAACAGAAACTGCTGCACCGGAAGCAGAACTGACCGTTCGTGCAACAGAATATGGAAAGGTGCAGGGAGCTGAAAATGGAGAAAACCTGGTGTGGTATCACATCCCCTATGCTGCTGCGCCGATAGATGAACTGCGCTGGGCGGCACCGGCGAAGCCGGAAGCATGGCAGGATGTGCTGGACTGTACGGAACCGGGAGAAGCTTTTCTTCAGTGCGGAACCGACTATACCACAGGCGAAATAAAGGTCTCCGGTGTGGAGGATGCCCTGAACCTGGATATCTATGCAGGCAAAACCGCGGAGAACCTGCCGGTTCTTGTTTATATTCACGGTGGAAACAACCAGACCGGCACTTCCATGGAGGTTCCCGGAAACCAGATTACAGCAGATGAGAATTGTGTCTATGTAAGTTTGAACTACCGCCTTGGCCTGCTTGGATTTAACTGCCTTCCGGCGCTTCAGACAGAGGCGGATGCTACCGGCAACTATGCTTTGCTGGACATTGCTCAGGCATTGGACTGGGTAAAAGAAAACATCGCAGCTTTTGGCGGCAATCCCGACAATATAACCGTGTCCGGTTTTTCCGCGGGCGGGCGTGATGTCATGGCAATGCTCACCAGCTCTCTGTTCAAAGGAAAATTTGACAAAGCGATTGTCTTTTCCGGCGGAATGACTATGGCCAAAGAAGATACCAGTGCAGACCTGATTGCGGCTGCCATCGCACCTTTCGCAGTAGAAGATGGAAAAGCACCAGATGAAACTGCAGCAGCAGAATGGCTGCTGACAGATGGCGAGGATGTAAAGGAATATCTCTACAGTATTCCTGCTGATAAGCTGGTCACACTGATGACAAATGCAAGCATCCGAATGAGCGGATTCCCTCATTTATATCAGGATGGCGTGGTTCTTCCGGAGGAAGGATTTGATACAGCAGAATACAATTCGGTTCCGCTTCTTATGCTGACAGGAAGTACCGAATTCAGCCTGTTCAGCCAGTTTGACGGATACTTTTTCAGTGATGCGGTCATGGCTCTGTCTGAAGAGGAACAAAATCAGGCAAAGGCATTTGCTGTAAACTATGGTTCTGATATGTATCGCATTTTTAATGCTCAATGCAGTGCCCAAGCTATGTATGATCATTATGACGCTGATATTTATGTGTGTCAAGTAGAATATGGTTCTATGAACAGCCAGACACAGATACCTGCAATGGGCTCTTTCCACGGAATTTTTGTCCCCATGCTGACTCAGGATCACACCTATGGAAATTTTGCCGATTTCTCAACTGCCGGCTATGCAGACATGGCCTCTCTTTTCGATCATTATCTGACAGCATTTCTTGCTTCCGGAAATCCGAATGGAGAGGGATCTGTGGAATGGACCGCATGGACAGCAGAAGATCCGAAGTCAATGGTCCTTGACGCAGATGCAGAAAAAGCCACGGCAGAAATGAAAGATGTAACCAGCTCCTACGAAGCAATTATGGAATCCATGGACGAAGATACTACCGTATCGGATCCGATTAAAAAGGATATTATTGCAAATGTAATGAATGGCCGCTGGTTCAGCGCTGCATTGGATGCAAAATACGGAAATGCCGGTCTTTAAAAGAAATCCAAAAGGCAGAAATTTTCCGCATTGATGAAGTAAAACATAAGAATACCCCAGAAACCGAGGTTTCCGGGGCATTCTTATGTTTGAGCTTCATCCAGCGGAGCACCACGTCCATCTGCTGCTAACTCCTCCATGACGGCATTATCTGTTTCATGATTTTCGATGATTGCAGATAATTGTTCTAATCAAGATCTTGCTGCTGTCAGGAGATCTTCTCGAGCGGTAATTCGGCCTTAGGGTATCACCTTGTAATAATGCGGATTACAGCCGTTTTTCTTCATTTTTCCATTTATGATAAGTGGTAAAAAGCTGCCATATACCTACAAATAAGGATAGGATACCAAGTACAAGCACGAATCCTTTATCCTCAACCGTAAGTAATACGAACGTGAAGACAGGGATGCCGATTAACATAATCCATATCGTTCTTATAAATTTCCGTCTGTTACTTAAATTCTTATAGAAAACTTCAAAACCCTTATCTGTTTCATTCATATACTTTTCACCTTCATATTTTACTGTAAACATCATACTCTACTGTCAAAGCATATTACAAGTATTATTTGAAGATCGCACTTGCGAGTAGCGAAGCACTTAAATTAAAGGTTCACATTCAAAGTAGTGAAGCACTTAAATTAAGGCCTTCGCATCCTTTGATCATTTTTGTGTTTACAATTACCAAATAATTGATTATAATGTACTTAGCAAGACAGCCGACAGGTAGGTGCAAGCTACCCGTTCCGGCGAATTATAACAGATTTATAAGTAAAGCTGCCCATCCGGCCAAGGATACAGGGCGGCTTTACTTATTTTTCAAGTTGAGAATTTCTATGATAAAGAGACCAACCGTCAGAATAATCATAAATTCTTCATATGTACTCATAAGCATCATCCTTTCCGCAAGACTCGGAATGGATACCTGCACGCCCCTCGGCTGCCCGGTTAAATATATTATTTTTTTATTACTCTTTCTTCTTTTTCCATAATTTTTCTGCGAAATAGAGAATAGCTGTCACTGCCAAAATGAACAATTCTCCAGCCAAGGAGACTACCACCCTTTCTCCCGAAATAAGACAATATCCGGCATATACAACAAAACATATTTCTTGATTTATTCCTGTCTTGCTTTGTGATCTTCATCATCTAAATCCAATGATTTTGGCGTATATGCCGGTTCAAATGGCAATTCCATAAAAAAATTTGTTTTCGATTCTGAGTTACCATCTCATAAATCTTATCTGCTTTTTTCTAAATGCGTTCTATATTATCCACGCAGAAATTCATTATACTTTTCGTCTATTCTATAAAAATCCATTCTTCCACCATATGCAGAAACAAGGAGATAAGAAAACTCATCTCCTTGAAATTAACGTTCGCACTTGTCTTATGATAGAATGCTGCACTCGTGGACACGGCCTCCTTCCTATACACAAACTGATATTTATCTCTTCATCTGAACAAGATACTCTGTGGTATCCTCTTCAAACTTCTTATCATCTGTCAAATAAAATCCATGTCTTTGGTAAAATGAAATAGCTCTTGTATTTTTTTCTAATGCCCACAAATGATCTGCATGGTGTTCTTTAATCGCATATTTAATTAGTTTATTTCCAATTCTCTCATTTTGAAAAAATGTATCAACATATAATTTACAAATTTCCGTACCGTTCATTTGAATAAAGCCCTTAATCAAACCATCGTCAAATACATATAGATTTTTTATTATTTCATCTTTTATAAAGTAATGATCAACCATAGAAACAACTTGCAAATCACCAAATGAAAAGCTTTCATCTTTGAATATAGGCAAAAAATTTACCCTATTATTAAAAACATATATTTCTGCTATTCTTGATAAATCATCTGGTTTGGATTTTCTAATATTCATCGTTTATTGTTCCTCCGTCAAATTCAACACTATTATTTACATAATATTGAAATGCTTTAACAATATAATCAGCGGCACCAGAACCATATTTTGTATCGGTAATAGCTTTTACATAGTCGCTTTTATAAGAATCAATAATAGCATTCCGATACCCTTTCCCGACCAAATCTGCAGATGCGTGTTTGTGCATAAAATCATCAAACTCATGAACAATAGACTGTACTTCACTGGATGACACATCTTTTGTCCTGTCAGCAACTAATTTAGCGTAGAGAGCATCGCTTTGTTCTCCAATTTCTTTGACATCACCTGACATTTGCTGTTCCATAACCTCAGAAAAATGTTCTAAATTATACTTCATTGCTTCCGTGTATTTTTCGACACTGCCAAATTGTTTGATTGCGAGTTTCGCTACTTCTGGTTCATCTTCTTTGATTTTTTGAACAAATAAATCAAAATTCTCCACACTTCCCCAATATTTCACGATTGCATCAGAACTATTTTGTTTGAAATCTTCCAACGCATTGATGTATTCGGATAAATCAAATTCCTTAAAACTCATACATTGCTCTCCTTTCTCCAGGCGGCTAAGGAGTTGTATCAGCTTCTGTAGTGCCTCATCATTGTACAAGCGATACCCGCCAGCAGTTAATTCACTGGGTTTTAGCAAACCTATTTCATCATAGTATTGCAAAGTACGAGCACTGATACCCGTTAATGCAGTCACCTGACTTACACTTTTCATTATGACCAACTCCTTATTTATCAGTTAGAGTAAGAAGAAATCGCCGGCAGTTTCTATCTGACTCCTAATGATAGAATACAGCATCACGTTACGTTGGAGTCAATACTTTTTTATCAAAATTCGTTAATTTCGCTTCCACCTGTTTCGCATATTCATCTGCAATTTCTTCTAATCGCCTTAGTATTTGATTTGTCATAAAAAAGACCGTCTCAAAATGCATAAAATCCAGAATGTTCTTGTCGTACATAAATTTTATGCTGGCTGGAAACTCATCATCTGCATCCCAATACTGCACCGTTACGGAAAGGAAGGGAAACACCGGAAGCTCAGCCGCAACATCCCCTGTTAGTTCAACTGGCTTACCCAGTGTATTGCATGCGTACTGTAATTGTTCCAAACAGTTCTGATAACGCCTGGCAGTTCTTTGATACATACCGCCTCCCGAAGGAAGTGTTGGTGTAATCCCCTTGGCATCATGAATAGAACAAAACACTCCTGAAGCATGACACCCGTCTTTTGAATCGCACAATACATCATAAATAGTCATAGATTCATTATAATCCGCTTCATGCACTGATTGAAACTGATCCCCGGACCATTCGACGATACCAGTCATTCTGCCAATTCGATAGCTTCTCCCCACAAAGGTAAGAAAAAGAAATTTCTCGTCATAATATAGATCAAACTTTGTAATCATTTTTTCCTGATTGTACTTTTTAAATCTTTCACGCATTTGATTGCGCATAATTTCATAGTTCGATAATGACATATCCACCCCTCAATATTTGTTATTCGTTGTTGTATCTTTATTTTTTACAACTTGATTGTATTACTTATTGGATGTAAAGTCAATATTTACAACATAAATTAAAGGAAGTATAATGATAGAATAGTAATAATAGAAAGGCAGGTAAGATTATGAGACTGAGTTCAAGATGTTCTGTTGCTCTTCATTGTTTAATTGTTATTGCGGATGCCCAAGACCAAACGAAAGTCACAAGTGAATTACTCGCCAGAAGCACCGGCTGTAATGCCGCTGCCATAAGAAGTATCTTAAATTCTTTGAAAAAATGTGGAATCATTGATATAAAACGTGGCGTTGGTGGTGCATATCTCAAACAAACACCCACAAAAATCACCATCTGGAGTGTCTATCATGCTCTTGAACCAGATGGCTTAGCGCACTTTATTGGTCTGCACCCAAATCCTTCTGAATACTGTCCTGTCGGTCGTCAGATTTATGCTATTCTGGAAAAGCCTTACTCTGATATTGGAGAAACCATTCAAAAAGAAATGGAACGAATTACGCTTCAGCAATTACTCGATGAACATGATGCAGAAGGATAAACAGTGAATCAAGGCAGCAACACGGCCTGAACCTACAGTACGTCCACCTTCACGTTATTTGAATACTGTATTTTCACGTTTTTTGTTTAGATTCAGGTCGCATAAACAGCATAAAATCGTTAATTTTGTATGTTGTATTTTTATTTGTCGAAGTTCTTGGCACCGTTTTGACACCGTTTTCCCTTAGTAAAAATTTACATGTTACATTTTTTTATCCTAATATTTGTATACAATTAGTGCAGCCACATATTCCGCTACTCCAATTACGAACAAAATAATAATTACTATATTTTCAGATTTTAATAATGCAGCAATAAATGACGCCACGAAACAGCATACCATTGTAATAGCCCAGGTTATATAACCTGATTTATTGCGCAGAAGAATTTTTCTTTCATCCATTAAATCAATGTTCTGTTTGCGAAGCTTTTCTTTGTAAGATTCAATATTTTCTGGCTTTGTGTTATGATAATACCTTACAAACTGCATTATGCTATTAAGGCTCAATCCTGCCCCCATTGCAAAAATAAGCGATGAATAATAGTCAACATCTATAATTATTCCAATTATCATCATTGAAATTCCAACCATGATATAGACTACCATTGTTATTTTATCTTTCTTATTCATAATTTTTCCTCCTCATATAGAAATATTTCCTCGATAGTAGTATTAAAAAATCTTGCAATTTTAAATGCCAATAAAATAGATGGATTATATCTTCCGTTTTCTAATGAACCGATTGTTTGTCTTGATACCTCTAATGCATCTGCTAATTCTTCTTGCTTAATTCCATGTTTCTTTCTCATTTCTTCTAATTTATTTTTCATTCAAAAAAATTCCCCCTTTCAAAAAGGAAAGTACACTTTCCATATTTATTATATAATGATTACTTCATCATGTCAAGCTTACTTTCCATTTAAAGGAGGGGATGTCAATGTTGACACCTGAAGGTCTGATTGCAGTTATTAGCTTATGCTTAACTGCCTTTGGACTCGGATATGCCATCGGGAGTAACAAGACACAAAAATAGCCGCCCACGTCTGGTAAACTAAGCGGCTATTTTGCACATATTTATTCGGACTAACCGTCTATCGGCAGCACTCTTTTATATGAATATATTTACACCAATAATTAAATATGTCAAAGAAATCTCTCCAGTGAATAGCAAAATTCATTGGAAGTTTTGATTTATGGCACCGTTCACTACATTTTCAAATGGCAATTCCATAAAAAAACTATCGATAAACCTTCTTTTTGCCGGGAATTTTCGCTCAGTCACAAGCCTTAATTCTTCTATCACGTAATCACATATCACAATCTGGTGCTGATCCGCTAAACTCTTTGCAAGTTCTCTCGTTTGACTGGATGGAAAGAAAATCATAGAAATAAAGATATTGGTGTCCAGCATTACGCGCAAGCTAATACCCCCTCACACTTCTTTCCGTATTTTTTTCATATACTCCTGCATCTCTTCTTCCGTTTCAAATCCAGCTTTCTGTGCTTCACCTTCGAATGCATCCTCCGCACGTTTAAATGCCAACATAGCTGAGTTTTCAAAATAAAATCTTCCATTCTCCTCTAAAATAACAATCTTGTCACCTGTTTTCAGTTTCAATCGGTTCCGTACCGATACCGGTATCGTAATCTGGCCTTTGCTGGAGATCTTTGCTACTTCCATGCTCATCATCCTTTCCTTAGAAATTATTATGGTTCCATTTTCCTAATATATTGTCTGATGTAATTATTTTTATTCTTTGTATTCTTTACTTTCTTTACTTTCTTTACATTTATATTATATGCTATTCTTATTCGATTATCAAATATTTTTTTAATCCTGTTTTGATACAATATTTTCAGAATCAAAATAACCCCAGAAACCAAAGTTTCTGGGGCATTCTTACGTTTGGACTTCACCGTACCCTGCGGGTACTGGATCAAAATATTAACCGAATAATCTTAATTATTTGATGATGGCAGCAACACGGCCTGAACCTACAGTACGTCCACCTTCACGGACTATGGAAATCTTATTCACGGCATATACTACAGTCTTCTCAGCCATTCTGACCAGGCAGTTTGTCAGATACGATTTTTCCATCTTCCATCTTCACTATCCTGGAACAATACCCTATCAGTTCCGGATTATGCGTTACCATAATTATCGTTTTTCCCTGCTGATGCAGTCCCGAAAGAATCTCCATTACCTGAATCCCATTTTTCGTATCCAGTGCGCCTGTCGGTTCATCCGCAAGTATAATTTCAGCATCATTTACCAGCGCTCTGGCAATAGCAACACGTTGCTTCTGTCCTCCGGACAAGGAAGCTGTCATCTGATTCTTCTTATCTTCGATGTCTAAGATTTTCAGCAATTCTGAGATTCTCGTCTCCTTGGAGGTAACCTTCTTCTTTGTATATTTTAAAGGCAGTTCCACATTTTTATATACGCTAAAATGATCGATCAGTGCATAATTCTGCATGACAAACCCGAAGGTCTGATTCCGAACGTTCGCCTGTTCAGAAGAAGAAAGGGAAGCCGTTTCTTTTCCATTAATCATATAAGATCCGCTGGTCGGACAATCCATACATCCCAGAATATTCAATAGTGTTGTTTTGCCAGAACCGGAACTTCCTGTAATGGCAACAAATTCTCCTCTGTTTACTTCAAAATCAATCTCTGAGAGCGCACGAATATAGCTCTCATTTTTTCCATACTCTTTTGTGATCTTATTCATTCTAATCATACAATATTCCATACAAAAGGCTCCTCGCTATACAGCATTCAGTGAATCTATCAATGGCTCATGATATAATCGCATTAATGGGAAAGCAATAATTACTACGCCCCCGAGCAGGATCAGTGGTGCGGCCATCCAGAGTCCATCAGTCAATCCTCCAAGGACAGCAGGAAGTGCAATAGAAAAACACAGGATCAGAAAAAGAGGACTGACAATCATCAGACAAATTCTGAAAAAAGAGGCTCCGCAGATCATCCGGATACAGTATTCTCTTCTGCGATACTCAACAAGAAAAAGCATAATACAGATCTGACTTGATAAACTGAGCAAAAGCAGCAATATAACCGTACTTCCCAGAAAACGCATCTGAAACTCAAGATCTGAATAGATATACTCCAGCTGGCTTTCCATACTGCGGAACTCAATCTCTCCAAGATTCATTTCCTGCACTTTACTGGATATTTTTTCCTGAATTTCCGAATCTGCTGCAATTACGTTCAACTGATTTAAATACGCACCGCCCCATTCGCGAAGCATGCATTCCATCGAAAATACAAACGTTTTTCTCAGATCATTGCATTTTCCTTCCCAGCGTGGATTCAGAAAAAAGGCATCCTTATCCAGTACACCGGTCACAATATAGCTTTCATCGATGATATCACCGATAGAATAAACATCTCCAAGATCATATCCGATCCACACAGGGATATATGCGGCATCCCGGATGCTGTAATCCTCTTCCTTCGGAAGTTTCCCCTCCGCGCAGTTCCACATATAGAGTTCCGGTATTTTTTCCGTGATAAACAGAGCATCAAAATACTTTACATTGTCATTCTGATATTTCATGTATTTATCAGGATTCGGTACATCCTGAAGCACGATGCTGTCTGCATAAAAGGAAAAGCACTGTCCATCTGTGACTGATTGAATATAACTGTTCAGTTCATGATACTGTTCTTCGCTGCCTTCCATCCATTCTCCACTGGTATCCTCTGCATAAGAAATCTCCAGGAACCTGTCTCCAACCCTGTTTACATGATCCGCAAATGAGACATATCTTCGGATCATACTTCCCATAGCAAGCAGAAGGATCGATGCAGCCAGCATCTGTACTGTAAATATGGCATATCGGATCAGCATCTGGTATTTTCCCTTTTTGTATACATATTTCAGTATTCCCATTGCAGCACTTGCAAGGAGAAACACGAAGCTTACCTCTACCACCATCCGGTTGATATGCCTCAAATACTCAGCCAGAAAAAATGGAATCCGGCTGAGTATCATACATATTGCTTCAGATATAATACCCGCAGTGAAAATAAGCAAAAAGTAGCAATTACCAAGCCAACCGGCGACAGCCTTATTGGATGCACCGCATAAGATGCGAACATAGCACTCTTCCTTCCTGTTGGAGATCCAGTAATCCATACTATTCCATGCACTGATCAGCAAGAGAAGAACTGCTGCTGACAGAATCCGCTGCAACAGAAGGATATCTCCATCATCGGACCCACCTGTCGTCATTTCAAGTTCCCGTAACCCCGCCTCTCTGAACATAATCAATGCACTTCCTACGCGAATCACCAGGAAAGAGATTGTGTAGTATAGCAACAACAGCTTTGATTTATGAAATATAACTATCTGATTATATCTGTTCTTTTCCACTTTTCTCTCCATCTTCATCAATACACACATAAACAGAATCCGTGCTTCTGTAAGACGATTGAATTCAAACACATAAACACCTCCTGCTGATTATTTCATAACACAAATTTTTTCTCATTTCAACAAACTGGCATGAACGACACGTTTCTGGCCCTATTTTGCAATGTAGAGATTGTACCAATTCGCGGATGTTTAACTGAAATTTCCATCCAAAAAAGCGGCGGACGAATAAAAAATAAGATATGTAGTTGTTGAATTTAAAACTCCATGATAACATAAGCATAGCAGTTTTTTTTATTGTTTCAGTGTTTGTTTTGTGGTGATTCACGTACTTAAAGCTAGCGACTTGGTACAGTACAGTTAAGAACTCAAAGGAGAACAAAACATGTATCATATTGCGATCTGTGACGATGATAATATTTTCGCAGCACACCTTGCTAAAAAAGTGGAAGAATTTTTCCACAATACAGAAACTAGCGTCAGTATACATATCTTTTCTGAGGGATGTCAGTTGCTTTCCTACAGTGGACAGATTGAATTGTATCTTCTGGATATCCGGATGCCGGAGCTCTCAGGCACGGAATTAGCCGAAAAGATACGAGCTGGATGCGGCAAAGATGACAGTTCCATCATTTTTGTCAGCAGCATGCATGATGCCGTTTTTGACTCTTTTAAGTACCATCCGCTTCGTTTTATTCGTAAGGAACTGCTGGATGATGAACTCGGAGAGGCTCTTCTTGCTTTTCTTCGCAGCGTATCCTCCCGGCACAAGGATTTTGAGCTTCAGGTACAGGAAAACCGAACACAGATCATGCTTCCTATTTCTGACTTATATTATGTCGAGCCGTATGGACATTATCTAGATTTTCACTGTGTTAACAGGATCTTACATATCCGTGGAAGAATAGGTGATTATGAAGGCATCCTGAACGAACACTATTTTGCCAAAGCAAACCGTGGCTGTTTGATAAATCTTCATTATGTTTCTTCATTTACAGCGAAATCTGTCATATTGAAGAACGGCCAGGATTTCCCGCTCACCCGTACCTGCCGTAGTTCTTTTCAGTCTGCATATATGAAATGGGAAAGGGAAAACAAACATGTCCTTACTATATAATCTGGTCGAACTCACTGCATGTATCCTGACTTTCTTTTACTGCATGCATGCCTCTGCAATCTTTCTTAGAAAATCAGTCCGGTTCACATGGTGGAAACTGCTGTTATCCTGTATTCTGTATACTGCTCTGACCTGGCAGCCTATTCCTTTTCTTTCCAATGAAGCAGTATCCATTCTGGCTCTTCTCTTCTGTCTGGGAACAATAATGATACTCTTTCAGGGAGAATGGTGGCGCAGACTGCTCGTCGATATTGCTTTTAATGCCTTTGACCTACTGCTCACCAGCCTGCTGCTCAGTTTCTTCCATCTTTTAAAATATAGTTCCATGGAAGTACTGATCACGCCAGGTTCTCTGGAGAGAGTGCTCTTTCTGATTTTTCTGTATCTCGTTGAGTTTTTCATTTTATATTTTACTTTCCACCTGAAAATGCATCTGCTAACAGGAAACGTGCAGGGACTTGGTATCGCTACACTGTTTTTCTTCTGTGATTTTTCAGTCACTTTTCTTGTTTACTACATTCTTCTATACTATGCAAAGAATAATCCTTCTCTCGCAGCACTTTGTGTTTTTCTGGATCTCTTTGTTATAATCCTATCATTTGCAGGACTATACATGCTGAAAAATATCTATTCCCATCATATGACAGAACTGGAGAATCAGATGCTTCAGCAGCAATTGCGTGACCAGAAAATACTTCTGCAAGAATCTGAAGAAAAATATGAACTGGTACGGGCTGTGAAGCATGACATAAAGAAATATCTGATCAATTACCGCTTTCTGCTTCAGGAAGGAAATGTAAAAGAAGTATTAAACAACATCTCAGCCATTCTTGATGGGCCGCTTGATTCTACTCTGTTAACCTATACGGACAATCCAATGCTGAATGCCTTTCTTCATCGAATGGCAGACTCCTGCAAAGCACAAGATATTGCCCTGCAGATCAATGTTCACCTGAATCCAATGTACCGAAATATTGAGTTGATGGTTGTTTTATCTAATCTTTTCGAAAATGCCATTACAGCCGAAACAAGATATTCTGTTTCGGAAAGACTGATTCGATTTGAACTCATTCAAGAAGATGACAAGATTAGTCTGATCATTCAAAACTATATTTCCGAATCCGTCCTTGAAAACAATCCTGATCTGAAGAGCACAAAATCTGATCTTTATGAACACGGATTTGGTATAAAAAATGTACGCAGCATAATTCATGTACAGCATGGCCTGATCGATATATATGAGGACTACAATATGTTTCATGTACATATTTTGATTCCGAATAGATAAACCTATCATAAAGAGAAATCCCCTGCTGAGATGATAAGCAGGGGATTTCAGCCAGCTACATGATTGCTCATTTTTTCGGGAAGTCTTGAATATCCATAACCATGAATTTGCGATTAGTGTAAGCGTCTGAAATTATCCAGTCAATCGCTCTTGATTTTTTGTCCTTCTCCAGCATCAAATAATCTGCTTTGCAGGTATTTATTCTTTCACTGTATGAATCAAAATAACCCCAGAAACCGAGGTTTCTGGGGCATTCTTACGTTTGGACTTCACCGTACCCGAGGGTACGGTATCTAGATTAATCGAATAATCTTAATTATTTGATTATGGTAGCAACACGGCCTGAACCTACAGTACGTCCACCTTCACGAATAGCGAAGGTAAGACCCTGCTCCATAGCGATTGGATGGATCAGTTCGATGGTCATTTCTACGTTATCACCAGGCATACACATTTCTGTGCCTTCCGGCAGAGTGATCAGACCAGTAACGTCGGTGGTTCTGAAGTAGAACTGAGGACGATAGTTGTTGAAGAATGGAGTATGACGGCCACCTTCATCTTTGGTCAGAACGTATACCTGAGCGGTAAAGTTTGTGTGACACTTGATAGAACCTGGTTTACACAGAACCTGTCCACGCTGGATATCTTCTCTCTTAACACCACGAAGCAGAGCACCGATGTTATCACCAGCCTGAGCCTCATCCAGAAGTTTACGGAACATTTCAATACCGGTAACGGTAGTCTTCTGAGATTCTTCTTTAACACCAACGATTTCAACTTCTTCATTCAGATGAAGAGTTCCACGCTCTACTCTACCGGTAGCAACAGTACCACGGCCGGTAATAGTAAATACGTCCTCGACTGGCATCAGGAACGGCTGATCAGTAGCACGCTGAGGATCCGGGATCCAGCTATCTACTGCTGCCATCAGTTCCATGATCTTATCTCCCCATGCGCTGGTAGGATCTTCCAGTGCTTTCAGAGCGGAACCCTGGATGATAGGTGTATCATCGCCCGGGAAATCGTACTCGCTGAGCAGTTCACGGATCTCCATGTCAACCAGTTCCAGAAGTTCTTCATCATCAACCATATCACATTTGTTCATGAATACAACGATGTAAGGAACACCTACCTGACGGGACAGAAGGATATGCTCTTTTGTCTGAGCCATAACACCATCCGTAGCAGCTACTACCAGGATAGCACCATCCATCTGAGCAGCACCGGTGATCATGTTCTTAACGTAATCGGCATGTCCCGGGCAGTCAACGTGTGCGTAATGTCTGTTATCGGTTTCGTACTCTACGTGAGAAGTAGAAATCGTGATACCACGCTCTTTTTCTTCCGGAGCTTTATCAATATGATCGAAATCTGTAGCTGTATTTCCTGCAACTCTTTCTGACAGAACCTTGGTGATAGCAGCAGTCAGAGTAGTTTTACCATGGTCAACGTGTCCGATGGTACCGATGTTACAATGTGGTTTCGTTCTTTCAAATTTAGCTTTTGCCATTTTGAATGTCCTCCTTATAAATTGTGCCGTAATCGGCATCATTGTTTATTTTACAAAACATAGGCTAGTACTGATTATATTTCAAATCAGCAACTTTTTCAAGCCTAATTTTGGGATTAGTTACAGTTTTTACAATTAATTTTGCTTTCCAGCATTCTGTATCTGAAACTACTTCGCTTTTGCGCTCAGAACCTTTTCCTGTACGGATTTCGGAACCTGCTCATATCTTTCAAAGAACATGGAGTAGTTACCACGGCCCTGTGTCTTGGAACGCAGGTCGGTGGAATAACCGAACATCTCAGCCAGAGGAACGTATCCTTTGACCATCTTGCCGCCTCCGATGTCTTCCATACCTTCGATACGGCCGCGACGGGAGTTGATATCACCGATAACATCACCCATGTAGTCTTCCGGCATGGTTACTTCTACCTTCATGATCGGCTCAAGCAGTACGGCAGCACCTTTCTGCATCGCTTCCTTGAATGCAAGAGAACCTGCAATGTGGAATGCCATCTCACTTGAATCGACTTCATGATAAGAACCATCGTATACATTGGCCTTAACACCCAGTACCGGGAAACCTCCCAGGATACCGGCTTTGGTAGCTTCTTCAATACCCTGACCTACTGCAGGGATGTATTCCTTCGGAATAGCACCGCCAACAACAGTGGATACGAATTCGAATGTCTTCTCATCGTTAGGATCCATCGGGCTGAAGATAACTTTACAATGACCATACTGGCCACGTCCGCCGGACTGTTTTGCATACTTGCTGTCCACGGTAACTTCTTTTGTAATCGCTTCTTTGTAAGCAACCTGAGGTGCACCAACGTTGGCTTCTACTTTGAATTCACGAAGCAGACGGTCAACAATGATCTCCAGATGAAGCTCGCCCATACCAGCGATAATCGTCTGACCAGTTTCCTGATCCGTATGAGCACGGAAAGTAGGATCTTCTTCTGCAAGCTTTGCAAGAGCTTCACCCAGCTTGCCCTGTCCGGCTTTCGTCTTCGGCTCAATAGCCAGTTCGATAACCGGTTCCGGGAATTCCATGGACTCCAGAATTACCGGATGCTGATCATCACAGATGGTATCACCGGTAGTAGTGGTCTTAAATCCAACTGCTGCTGCAATATCACCGGCATAAACTTTATCAAGCTCTGCTCTCTTATTTGCATGCATCTGAAGGATACGGCCTACACGTTCTTTTTTGCCCTTCGTTGCATTCAGTACATAAGAACCTGAGTTCATGCTGCCGGAATACACACGGAAGAATGCAAGTTTACCAACAAACGGATCAGCCATGATCTTGAATGCAAGAGCAGAAAACGGTTCATCATCAGATGAATGTCTCTCTACTTCGTTTCCTTCCATATCGGTACCCTTGATAGAAGGGATATCGATTGGTGACGGCATGAATTCAAGAATTGCATCCAGAAGCTTCTGAACACCTTTGTTTCTGTAAGCAGTACCGCAGCATACCGGAATAGCGGTACATTCGCAGGTGCCTTTTCTCAAAGCTGCTTTCAGTGCATCTACGGAAGGCTCTTCCCCTTCCAGATATTCCATCATCAGATCATCATCCAGCTCGCAGATCTTCTCCACCAGTTCTGTATGATATAACTCTGCGTCATCTTTCATATCTTCCGGGATCTCGACAATAGAAATGTCCTCACCCTTTTCGTCATTGTAAATATATGCCTGCATTTCAAACAGATCAATAATGCCTTTGAATTCGTCTTCTTTTCCGATTGGGAGCTGAAGGCAGATTGCATTTTTACCAAGTCTGTTTCTGATCTGATCTACGGCACCATAGAAGTTTGCACCCATGATATCCATCTTGTTGATGAATGCCATACGAGGTACATTATAAGTGTCAGCCTGACGCCAAACATTTTCGGACTGTGGCTCAACGCCGCCCTTTGCGCAGAATACACCGACTGCACCGTCGAGTACACGCAGGGAACGTTCTACCTCTACTGTAAAGTCAACGTGGCCCGGGGTATCGATGATGTTGATACGATGCTCAAGAGCGCCCGGCTTTGCTTTACAGTGTTCTTCCAATGTCCAGTGGCATGTGGTAGCGGCTGAAGTAATGGTGATACCTCTTTCCTGCTCCTGTTCCATCCAGTCCATGGTAGCAGTACCTTCATGAGTATCTCCAATCTTATAGTTAACACCGGTATAATACAGAATACGCTCAGTCAATGTGGTTTTACCTGCATCGATATGGGCCATAATACCAATGTTTCTGGTTCTCTCTAATGGATATTCTCTTCCAGCCATTTTTTCCTCCTAAAATTGTAACACGGCTAAGCAGAATCTGCTTTCGCCAAGTGCTTTCGGCTTAGAAACGATAATGCGCAAATGCTTTGTTTGCCTCTGCCATTTTGTGCATATCTTCTTTCTTCTTTACAGATGCTCCGGTATTATTGGATGCATCCAGAAGTTCATTAGCCAGTCTTTCTTCCATTGTCTTCTCGCCTCTTTTGCGGGAATACATGGTAATCCAGCGAAGAGCTAATGCCTGACGTCTGTCAGGTCTGACTTCGATAGGTACCTGATAGGTAGCTCCACCGATACGTCTTGCTTTTACTTCCAGAAGCGGCATGATATTGTTCATAGCCTCCTCGAAAACTTCAAGAGCCGGTTTTCCTGCTTTTTCTTCCATTCTGGTAAATGCACCATATACAATTTTCTGTGATACACCTTTCTTACCATCTAACATAATGTTATTGATAAGTTTGGTAACCACTTTATTATTGTACATAGGATCTGCCAATACGTCTCTTTTCTGAGTATGTCCTTTACGTGGCACGGTACTTCCCTCCTTAATTAGTGGTCGGATAATGTAATACACTATCCCGTTCATTAGATCATAGGTACTCACAATGTGTCGTTCTACATTTGCGTTTCATGCGAAAGGACTTCTATATTAACCTGCAACCACCTGGTGAATATGAATTCCTCCATTTGATACGAAACAACATAGTTCTGTTTGTGATACTAGTCTATTGCTTGATCGTCGCTCTCTAAAACTTATTTCTTAGCGTCTTTTGGTCTCTTAGCGCCGTATTTGGAACGGGCCTGTCTTCTCTTGGCAACACCTGCTGTATCGAGAGTACCTCTGACGATGTGATATCTGGTACCTGGAAGGTCCTTCACACGACCGCCTCGGATCAATACAACACTATGCTCCTGCAGGTTATGTCCCTCACCCGGAATATAACTTGTCACTTCGATTCCATTGGACAAACGAACTCTGGCGATCTTTCTAAGAGCTGAGTTAGGCTTCTTAGGAGTCGCGGTCTTAACTGCGGTACAAACGCCACGTTTCTGTGGTGCAGATGTATCGGTAGTTTTTTTCTTCAGAGAGTTAAATCCTTTCTGGAGCGCCGGTGCAGTAGATTTTTTAACTGATGTCTGTCTGCCTTTTCTTACTAACTGGTTAAATGTTGGCATTCTTCTTTCACCTCCTGATTTATTATGAGCGAATGCTCATTTGCGTGGTTGCTAAAGTTGTTTTTCCTGTATAAAATAGAAAATAAATGCACGAAAAACCTATGCGTTTACTCGCGCACTTTCATATTATACGGGCACTCGCTTTTCTTGTCAAGGTATTTCCTGCAATTTTCCGGCATTTTACAGAACTATTTCCCCTTCTTTACCTGTTCCGGCAGGAAAATCTTATATTTTTATGAATACTCTGGACTTTAAATTATAGGAATGCTAAGATATGGGTCTATGGAGGTGATTATTTGCGTATTAGAACATTTTTAAAACCGCTTTCTTTCGTCCCTGCTCTTCTGCTGATGTATATGATCTATTCATTTTCCGCACAGACAGGAAATCTTTCCTCAACGGTCAGCTTCAAGGCAAGCAGGCTGATTGTCAAGACCGCTGATAATGTATTTGACATGGGGATGGATGATGATCAGATATCTTACTATGCCACTAAAATCAATGGAGTCACCCGAAAACTGGCACATATGACGGAGTATTTTCTCCTGGCCATCGCCGTGTCCTTTCCATTATATGTATACGGCCTGCATGGACTGCTGCTGGTGCTGCTGGCGGGAGGGCTGTGTATTGCCTTTGCCTGCGGAGATGAGTATCACCAGTCCTTTGTGGCAGGGCGCAGTCCCGCATGGAAGGATGTGGGAATAGACAGCGTCGGTGTGCTCCTTGGAATTATCCTGGTTCGGATTGTCGGCTGGACCGGCCGGATGACTCTCTTCCGTCCAGTCAGGAAAAATGATCAGCCAAAGCTTTCTAAAAAAGAACGCCGGAAGCTGGAAAAGCAGATGAAGGCACAGCAGACCTATTACGGTCAGAACCCCAATGCTTACCCCCCTTACCCAAACGGCCCTTATGGAAATACATACAATCCAAACGGTTCCAATCAGGGGGTACCGCCCTATCAGGGCCCTCCGTATCAGGGTGCTCCTCCTTACCAGGGTGCCCCTCCTTACCAGGGTGCCCCTCCTTACCAGGAACCCCCGCATCAGGATGTACCGCCTTATCAGGGCGCACCGTATCAGGGCCCCCCGTATCAGGATGGTCCCTACTCCTATCCTCCTCAGACACCGCCCCAGTACATGGGACAACAGGAACACACTTCGGATGAGCTGGATGATGACATGCCTTTGTCTCATATCTTCAAGCCAAAGAAAAAATAACGTTTCGTCTCGTATAAAAAACATTTTAAAAAAAGATGCCCTAAGCATAGCAGTTTTTTCTGCTTTGCACAGGGCATCTTTTTTTTGAGCACTTACACTGCAGTTAATTGGATGATACGATGTAATGCCATAAATGGGGCGGATAAAGAGCTTTACAAGTACCTTATGCAGTAAAAAATATGTAAATTGACCAAAAACGCACTGTAAATGTCGTTTGGGGCAAAGGGGATTGAAATTATGACAAAAATAAAGATAATAAAATTTGATAGTATATAGATATTAATACCAGAGAAGCGAAAACTAAGTTTTTAAAATTAGTTTTTTATTTATGTAAATACGAGGAGAAGATGCATGATGAAGGGAATTGGAAATAAAGGGTGGCTTTTAAGAGGCGTAGTGTTAATCCTATGTTTGGGGTTAACCGGATGCTATCCAGATGGTAAGAGGCCATTAGGTACCACGAAAGAAACTGAGGATAATTATACAAAAGATGTTGTTGAGAACGCCTCGAATATTGAATGTGAGCTGGCCGAGGGCTTATATGTAAATGCTGAATTGAATATAAAGCAGGATGCAGAATGGAAAGATAATCATGTGCTTTTGAAGAACTGGGATATAGAAAATGTCAGCACTGTTTTTGGTAATGGGAAAAAAATTACTGAAACCAAAACGGTGTCGAATATGCACAACGATAAGTTAAATGACCAATATATATATTTGGACGACAGAAGTATGCTTATAATACAACCTGGCAATTTACAATATTACACGGAGTTGGAATTGAATTATGCATACTTAGGATATTTGTATGGAACAATGCCGTATCTGACCGATGAAGCATTAGAAAAATACCCGGAGACAGAGATTCCGGGCATTGATAAACAGGATGCGGTCAAACAGGTTAAGGGGATTCTTCAAAATATTGGAGTGGAAGTTTCAGAACCCAGGGTGTATGCACTGACGTATGAGAGGTTGGAAGAAAATACTGATTATTCGCAAACAGACCCCAATGGAAATGCCCCTCACCAATGGTCTAAAGAAGATGCAGTTTATGCAATCGCATTCAAGGGGACATTGGATTCGATTCCAATAACCGAAGTGGGATACCGAAGTGGCCCGGCGGCAGGAGAAAGAATTGTTGGAATTGTAGGAAAACAGGGGCTTATAGCTTTTCAGGCTCTTAATATATATGATGCCGTGGAAAAAAATCAGCTTTCAGAAAAAATATTAGATGTGGAAGCTGTTTTGGAAAATATTGGAAATAAATTCAGGAATATATTGATTACAGATAAAATTGAAATAGATAAAATAAATTTGGAATACGTTCCTGTGTTAGAAGATATCAAAACAGGAAAATATAAACTGAAACCTATGTTCGTATGTATGGCCAGACAGGAATTTGAACATACACAGGATAAAGAAGAAAGCAATTCAATAGAAGAAAACAGTATATTTCCGATAATTTTTGACGCTCAAACAGGAATGGAGCTTCAGATCGGGGGTACATATTGATTTTATCGCAATTAAAATCAGATTATAAAAGAATATTCAACTCACCCAAAATATATTTATCCGTATTGGGAGTTGCGCTTTTATGTTATATAAGTACAGAAAAATATATGCATGGCAGTGAAGATATATATTACCTATTAGATCTCTTAATCGGGTTGAGCGTTTTCAAAAAATTGATTGTTATTTTTGCTGCGTTGTCTTGTGTGACAGGGTTTTATGACGATTGGAAACATCAGTATATAAAAAATATTGTAGTCAGGACAGGAAAGAGAAATTATATCATTTCCAAAATTGTTGTTTGTGCTACAATCTCTTTTCTTGTGGTCTTTATTGGAATATTACTGTTTATAAGTGGATTGATTGTCACCGGGACTGATTACAGCGGAATTTATGAAACAGGTGCATTGAATGAAGTAATGCCATATGGAGTGCTTTTATATCAAAATTCCTTTTGGTATGTATGCAGTATTGTCAGCATATATGCGCTGTCAATGACTGTTTGGGTTATGAGTGGACTGATGATTTCAGCATATATTCCGAATAGCTTTGTTGCAGTATGCTCCCCACTGATTTTCAGTTATTTGCTGGAAGAAGTAACTGCGTTCTTTCCACCGTATCTTAATATGTATCTGTTGACAAAAGGAAGCGATATTCTGGGAAAGGGTGCCGGATATAGCTATCTTTATACAATCTTTGTTTTTGCATTGCTGGTTCTCGGAGAAGGATATATTTTCAGAAAAAGAGTAAAACGGAGGTTGGAAAATGAAATCTGTTAAAATTTCCCTGATTGTTGCCATGCAGAATATCAGAAAATGGAGAACTAATTATCGGATTTGGATACTATTGATATTGACAATGATATTTGTTCAATGCTATACAAAAGAAATTTCAACACAGGCAATGCTTATGGAAATGAATACTTCACCGTGGTTATTTCCATTTCTATACACAGACCGCTATATACGAATTTTATTTATGTTACCGTTGCTTTTTATATATTGTGATGCACCATTTATTGATAAGAACCAGATATACCTATTGTTGAGATGCAGGAGAAAATCATGGGGGACAGGCCAGATTATCTATCTTTTTATGACATCCGCTATTTATTTTTCTTTTGTTGCAGCTATGACTGTTGTATTAAATATACGATATATAGACTATATGAATGACTGGGGAAAGGTCCTGGGTACATTGGCTTTTTCGAATATTGCGCTGGTAAAAGGAACAGCAGTAACCATCAGTACGTATATTTTGACGTATTTTACACCTGCTCAGGCAATGTTTTTCACGTGGTTATTATCTGTTTTGTGCGGAGGAGTTTTAGGACTGATAATATATGCTTGTAATATTCTGTCAAAGACAAAAGGTACAGGGATAGCAGCAACCGGGTTTTTGATTATATTAAGTGCGGCGGTTGCCGGAAATGAAAGAGCACAGTGGTTTTCTCCGGTTTCCTGGACAACATTAAATAAATTGGACGTAGGTGAACTGACCCATTATCCAACTATTACTTATGTACTGGCTGCTTATACGGCAATGATTATTATTTTAAGCATATGCATTATAAAAGCAATAGGTAAAAAAGACCTTGGCGTAATGGTACAGGAGGTATAGAGGTGAAAAATGTGATACAAATAGAAAATTTGACAAAATGCTTTGGAGAAACAAAAGTATTAGATAACGTAAATGTAAGCTTTAAAGAAGGAAAGATTTACGGAATTATTGGAAGAAATGGCTCCGGAAAATCCATGTTAATGAAATGTATCTGTGGATTGGTTGTACCTACATCGGGTAAGATAATCATAAATGAAAAAAGAATGGGTTTTGATATTGATTTACCTGAAAACTTATCAGGGATTATAGAAGAACCCGGATTTTTGGAAAATTATAGTGCATTTAAAAATCTGCATTTTTTAACAATGATAAGAAATAAAATTGGAAAAGAAGAAATTATATCCTCTTTAAAGAAGGCAGGACTTGACCCATACAGTAAATTACATGTTGGAAAATATTCTATGGGAATGAAACAAAGACTGGGAATAGCACAGGCGATTATGGAAAAACCTCAAATTTTGATTTTAGATGAGCCTATGAATGGATTGGATCATGATGGTGTGGAAGAAATGAGAGCGTTGTTTCTTGATTTGCGAAAAGAGGGAACATTAATTATATTAGCAAGTCATAATAAAGACGATGTGGAAATTTTATGCGATGAAGTATATGAAATGGATAAAGGGGTACTGACCAAAAGTGTTGTTTATCCAATATCAAGATATGGGCAATCGTAAGAAGAAATAAAAAAGCACATAATGAACCAATATTGTAATTAATCTGTCTTTTCATACGCATTTTTCGCAATTGGAATTTCTATATGATATGATATATGTAAATTCTTATAGAAAGTCCGGTGAAAAAATGCGTGTTTTTATTTGTGATGATGATGTTCTGATGATTGAACAATTACAAAAATATACTCAATCCTACTTTGAATCGAACCATATAAAATGTCCTGAGCTGCTTTCATTTACAAGCGGAGAAGCTTTACTGTCCGATAAAAGTGAAAAAGATATTGTTTTTCTGGATATTGAAATGCCCGGTATGAATGGAATTTATGTGGGAAATGAATTGAAAAAAACAAATAAAAACGTCATAATTTTTGTCGTTACCTCTTATTCTGAATATCTGGATGAGGCAATGCGTTTTCATGTATTCCGCTATCTATCTAAACCTTTGGACAAACAGCGGTTTTTCCGAAATATGAAAGATGCCTTAGCTTATTACAATTCCATTTCTGCCAAAATCCCTGTTGAAACCAAACAAGGTGTTTATTCATTTCCTGCTTCTCAGATTATAGCCATAGAAGCACAGGGACGAAGGGTAATTGTACATACTGCCCGACAGAGTTTTGACTCCGTTCATAATATGGAATACTGGCTAAAACTGCTCCCTGAAAACAGCTTTTTCCGGACGCACCGGAGCTTTATAATCAATTTTGAACATATAGTGGACTTTGATCGTTCCACCGTGCATTTATCAAATCAGCAGATTACTGCTTACCTCACACGCAGAAAATACAGTACCTTTAAAAATGCTTATCTTTTATATCTTGAAAGCACGAGGTAAAACATATGACACATACCATTTTACTTTTATTTAGTTTTTTCGTGGAAGCTGTTATTTTATGGCAATACACATCACATCTTTTTGTTTCTAACCGGGCCTGGAAAACCCGGCTGGCATTATTAACGCTCCTGTATGCAATGCTGTTTTTGTTATCTTTGTTTTCAAATACAGGGGTTAATGTTATTTGTTTTTTTGCCTTAAACGGTCTCTTTCTTTATACACAATTCAAGCTTAAATGGATGCTTGCATTATTCCATTCTGCTATGCTTACAGCCATTATGGGAGTATCGGAACTGGCCAGTTTTGGTATTATGTCGAGATTTTCTCCGCATTTTCTATCTGATGCAGGTGCCGGGCTCGTTTTTTACACTGTATTTAGCAAAATTTTCTTTTTTGCTGCCATTTATATCCTGTTACAAGTGTGTAAGGAAAAATTTTCAAATGTTGAGCCATATGACCATTCTGAGATTTTTTTGATGCTGATTCCGATTTCATCCATTTTTATTATGTTTACATTTATTGCCATAGGTGAAACATCATCTTTTGCTTCGCCCATTAATTTTATGGTAACAGCCTGTGCAGTTTTTCTGCTTCTACTCAACCTTCTTGTCTTTGGAAGCAACCATCACAATCGAAAAAAAAGCCGGGAGTTCACCGATATGCAGCTTCTGCTTCAGAAGGAATCCGATTCAGTTGAATACTACGAAATGCTTGTTTCACAAAATGAAAATCAGAGCATTGTAATTCACGATATAAAAAAGCATTTGCAGTCTATCCAACTACTTAACGAAAAAAATGCTCCTGATAAAATAAATGCTTATATACAACAGCTTCTGGCATCTTCTGCCTTAAAAGAAACTTCACGAATCTGCGATAATGAAATGCTCAACGCAATTCTCTGCCGCTATCAACGGCAGTGTAATGATAAGCATATCGTTTTTCTCACAGATATCAGAAGCAATGCCGTCGAAAATATTTATCAGCACGATTTAACTTCGTTATTCTGTAATTTACTGGATAACGCAGTGGAATCCGCAGAAAATATTCCGGACTCTTTTATTGAACTCACAGTAGAAAAAAAGGAACATTCCTCCTTTATCGTTATCATAGTCATAAATTCCTGCCGAAACACCCCTGTGTACGATCAGAATGGACTTCCCGTTTCTCATAAAACAGATAGCAAAAGACATGGCTTCGGCATCAAAAGCATAAAAAAAGTCGTAAAACAATATCAGGGTGATTTACAAATGTACTATGATGATATCTCCGGTACTTTCCATACCATCATAACATTGAAGCACTAAATAAATGTTAAAATGGTATGGATATCCTGCTGGGCGAACCCTACACAAGAACACAAGATAAAGTAAGAGGGGTTCGCCAGCCGGCGAACCCCTCTTACTTTATCTTTATAACTCAGCCTTTCAAATGCCGGCTGCTTCTGCCTGCGTTCGCATCCTCACGCGGCTGTCACAGCCTCCTTTTTTTGCCTTACTCTTCTGTCACACCCACCAGTTCTTCACTGGCTTCCTGTGTGCTTTCCGTTTCTTCTGTCACTGGCTCTTCCGCAGTATCTGCTTCCTCTGGCATTTCCTCCAGCAGCAGTTCATCCTGCAGCTCCAACGTTTCTTCTCCCGTATTCAGCTTTACATTTCTGTAACGCTTCATACCGGTACCGGCCGGAATCAGTTTACCGATAATTACATTCTCCTTCAGGCCGA
This sequence comes from Lachnospiraceae bacterium, assembly GCA_028689585.1. GTDB lineage: Bacteria > Bacillota > Clostridia > Lachnospirales > Lachnospiraceae > Merdiplasma. The sequence continues at coordinate 193,676 of JAQVCW010000002.1, forward strand.
TCAGCGGATCGATCTTGCCCTTAATTGCAGCTTCCGTAAGGACCTTGGTGGTCTCCTGGAAGGATGCCGCTGACAGGAAGGAGTCCGTAGCCAGAGAGGCTTTTGTGATACCCAGCATCACTCGTTTTCCTTCTGCCGGTTCTTTTCCTTCCGATATCATCTTTTCATTGATATCTTCCAGATCCAGAATATCGATCATCGTGCCCGGAAGCAGTTCCGTATCTCCGCTCTCTTCGATCCGGACCTTCTTCAGCATCTGACGTACCAGAACCTCGATATGCTTGTCGCTGATCTCTACACCCTGCAGACGGTATACACGCTGTACTTCACGGAGCATATAGTCCTGAACCTCGCTGACACCTTTGATCTTCAAAATATCATGCGGGTTTACACTACCTTCGGTCAGCACATCGCCGGCTTCCAGATAAGTTCCGTCCAATACTTTTATTCTGGATCCGTAAGGGATCAGATAAGTCTTGGTCTCGCCGTCTTCTTCGTTGGTTACGGTAATTTCACGTTTCTTTTTGCTGTCCTTGATCTCTGCCTTGCCTGCAATCTCAGTGATAATAGCAAGACCCTTCGGCTTACGTGCCTCAAAAAGCTCCTCGACACGGGGAAGACCCTGTGTGATATCGCCGCCGGCCACACCGCCGGTATGGAACGTACGCATGGTCAACTGTGTACCAGGCTCACCAATGGACTGTGCCGCAATAATACCAACCGTCTCACCTACCTGTACCGGTTCACCGGTCGCCATGTTGGAACCATAGCATTTTGCACAGATACCAATATGAGACTTACAGGTCAGAATAGTACGGATCTTAATCTTCTTAAATGTCTTGCCCTTTTCGTCACGGCCGTCCTTCATAATGCGGGCAGCACGCTTTGGCGTGATCATGTGGTTCGCTTCTACAATAACATTGCCTTCTGTGTCACAAATGGTTTCACAGGAATAACGTCCGGTAATTCTCTCCTGCAGGCTCTCGATCTCTTCCTTGCCGTCTGTAAATTCTTTTACATACATGCCCGGAATCTCATCTTTGCTTTCTGCACAGTCGATCTCATGGATGATCAACTGCTGGGATACGTCTACCATTCGTCTGGTCAGGTAACCGGAATCGGCGGTACGCAAAGCGGTATCGGACAGACCTTTTCGTGCTCCATGTGCAGACATGAAGTATTCCAGTACGTCCAGACCTTCACGGAAATTGGACTTGATCGGCAGCTCGATGGTATGACCTGTGGTATCCGCCATCAGGCCTCGCATACCGGCAAGCTGTTTGATCTGTTTATCAGAACCACGGGCACCGGAGTCAGCCATCATGAAGATGTTGTTGTACTTATCCAGACCGCCCAGCAGCGCTTTGGTCAGCTTATCATCGGTTTCCTTCCAGGTCTCTACTACTTCTTTGTAACGCTCTTCCTCGGTGATCAGACCACGCTTGTAGTTACGTGTGATCTTATCCACCGTATCCTGTGCCTCTGCAATCATCTCAGGCTTCTGAGGCGGCACCGTCATATCGGAAATGGAAACAGTCATTGCAGCTCTGGTAGAATATTTATATCCCATGGATTTGATATCATCCAGCACTTCTGCTGTTCTGGTAGCTCCATGTGTATTGATAACTTTTTCAAGGATCTGTTTCAGGCCTTTTTTGCCTACGTGGAAATCCACTTCCAGTTTCAGCGCATTTTCCGGCAGCGTTCTGTCCACAAAGCCCAGATCCTGCGGAAGGATCTCATTGAACAGGAACCGTCCCAGAGTGGACTCAATCACTTCTGTATGCTTCTGGCCATCAGAGAGGACTCTGCTCATGCGGACTCTGATCCGTGACTGAAGAGTCACTGCCTTATTTTCATAAGCAAGGATTGCTTCGTTTACACTTTTGTAAATTCCGCCCTCTCCCAGTGCGCCCGGTCTTTCCTGTGTCAGATAGTAAATACCAAGGACCATATCCTGAGAAGGAACCGCTACAGGGCCGCCGTCAGACGGCTTCAGCAGGTTGTTCGGGGAAAGCAGCAGGAAACGGCACTCTGCCTGTGCTTCCACGGAAAGAGGCAGATGGACTGCCATCTGGTCACCATCAAAATCGGCATTAAACGCGGTACAAACCAAGGGATGAAGCTTAATCGCCTTACCTTCTACCAGGATCGGCTCAAATGCCTGGATGCCCAGACGATGCAGCGTCGGTGCACGGTTTAACATAACCGGATGTTCTTTGATTACTTCTTCCAGCACATCCCATACTTCCGGCTGAAGACGCTCTACCATTTTCTTTGCATTTTTAATATTGTGAGAGGTACCGTTTGCTACCAGTTCTTTCATTACGAAAGGCTTGAACAGCTCGATCGCCATCTCTTTGGGAAGACCGCACTGATAAATTTTCAGCTCCGGTCCTACGACAATAACGGAACGTCCGGAATAGTCTACACGTTTTCCCAGAAGGTTCTGACGGAAACGTCCGGATTTACCCTTCAGCATATCGGACAGAGATTTCAGCGCACGGTTGCCGGGACCGGTAACCGGACGGCCGCGGCGGCCATTGTCGATCAGCGCATCCACTGCTTCCTGCAGCATTCTCTTTTCGTTACGCACGATAATATCAGGAGCGCCCAGCTCCAGCAGTCTTTTCAGACGATTGTTGCGGTTGATAATTCTTCTGTAAAGATCATTCAGATCAGAGGTGGCAAAACGTCCGCCGTCCAACTGAACCATAGGACGCAGATCCGGAGGGATAACCGGAACAACCGTCATGATCATCCATTCCGGTCTGTTTCCGGATTCGCGGAATGCTTCTACCACTTCCAGACGTTTGATGATTCTGGCTTTTTTCTGGCCGGTAGAATCCTTCAGTCCTTTTTTAAGTTCTTCCGCTTCCTTCTCCATATCAATGGCTTCCAGAAGTTCTTTAATGGACTCTGCTCCCATGCCTGCACGGAAAGCGCCGCCCCATTTTTCTCTGGCATCCTGAAACTCCCGTTCTGTCAGGACCTGTTTGTAGGTCAGATCGGTATTTCCTTTATCCAGCACGATATAATTGGCAAAGTACAGTACCTTTTCCAGGACTCTCGGAGAGAGATCCAGAATCAGTCCCATTCTGGAAGGAATGCCCTTAAAATACCAGATATGAGATACCGGTGCTGCCAGCTCGATATGTCCCATACGTTCTCTTCGAACGCTGGCCTTCGTCACTTCTACGCCGCATCGGTCGCAGACAACTCCTTTATAACGGATTTTCTTGTATTTACCGCAATGGCATTCCCAGTCCTTGCTCGGCCCGAAAATACGCTCGCAGAACAGACCTTCTTTTTCCGGCTTCAGAGTTCTGTAATTTATGGTTTCCGGCTTCTTTACCTCCCCGTGAGACCATTCTCTGATCTTTTCCGGGGAAGCAAGGCCGATTTTGATCGCATCAAACGTCATTGGCTGATACGTTTCATTATTTGTTGTTTCTGGCATGGCAGTACTCCTTTCACTCTTCGTCAAAGCTCTCATCCAGGTCTACGAAATCGTCTCCTTCGACCTCCTCGTCTTCCTCAGCTTGCACATCCACCAGTTCTTCACCTTCCAGCTTCTGCTGAGTAAATCCGTGAGCACCGAATGATTCATTCTGATCGTATTTTCTGTCACCTTCGATGACAGTGCGAAGATCCGTATCACCATAATCAATGGTTTCCATAATCTCTACTTCGGTATTGTCATCCTTCAGAACTCTCACGTCCAGTCCAAGAGACTGCAGCTCCTTCAGCAATACCTTGAAGGACTCTGGAATACCCGGTTCCGGAATATTATCGCCCTTAATGATCGCTTCATAAGTTTTCACACGGCCTACCACATCATCTGACTTCACGGTCAGGATTTCCTGCAGGGTGTAAGAAGCACCATATGCTTCCAGAGCCCAAACCTCCATCTCTCCGAAACGCTGGCCGCCGAACTGAGCTTTACCGCCCAGAGGCTGCTGTGTAACCAGAGAATACGGGCCGGTAGAACGAGCGTGAATCTTATCGTCTACCAGATGATGCAGCTTCAGATAATGCATGTGTCCGATGGTGGTCGGACTGTCAAAATATTCACCGGTACGGCCATCGCGCAGCAGCACCTTTCCATCTCTGGAAATCGGTACGCCCTTCCACAGTGCTCTGTGTTCACGGTTCTCATACAGATAATCCAGCACTTCCGGAAGCAGTTCATCGCCATGCTTCTCTTTAAATTCATCCCATTCCAGATTGACATAATCATTCGCCAGATCCAGAGTGTCCATAATATCAGTTTCGTTTGCACCGTCAAATACCGGTGTGGCAATGTTGAAGCCCAGTGCCTTGGCAGCCAGACTCAGATGGATCTCCAGCACCTGTCCGATATTCATACGGGAAGGCACACCCAGAGGATTCAGCACGATATCCAGCGGACGTCCATTGGGCAGGAACGGCATATCTTCCACAGGAAGCACACGCGAAACCACACCCTTGTTGCCGTGCCGGCCGGCCATCTTATCACCTACGGAAATCTTTCTCTTCTGAGCAATATAGATGCGGACGGACTGATTCACGCCCGGAGACAGTTCATCCCCATTCTCTCTGGTAAATACCTTGGCATCCACCACGATACCGTATTCGCCATGAGGCACCTTCAATGAAGTATCTCTGACTTCTCTGGCTTTCTCACCGAAAATAGCGCGCAGCAGTCTCTCTTCTGCTGTCAGTTCGGTCTCTCCCTTCGGGGTAACCTTGCCCACCAGAATATCCCCTGCACGGACTTCAGCACCAATACGGATGATACCTCTCTCATCCAGATCCTTCAGAGCATCATCACCTACGCCGGGAACATCTCTGGTGATCTCTTCCGGCCCCAGCTTGGTATCACGGGACTCCGCTTCGTATTCTTCAATATGAACGGATGTATACACATCGTCCATTACCAGTTTTTCACTCAGCAGAACCGCATCCTCGTAGTTATAACCCTCCCAGGTCATGAACCCGATCAGAGGGTTCTTGCCCAGAGCGATCTCACCATTGGAGGTGGATGCACCGTCTGCGATTACAGAGCCTTTTTCGACCCGCTCGCCCTTCAGCACAATCGGCCTCTGGTTGTAGCAGTTGCTCTGGTTACTTCTGACAAACTTCATCAGACGGTATTCGTCACGATTGCCGTCATCGGTCCGGATGATAATCCTGTTTGATTCGGAACGCTCTACCACGCCTGCATTTTTCGCCACGATGCAGACACCGGAGTCCACTGCAGCCTTTACTTCCATACCGGTACCGACTACAGGAGCTTCTGTGGTCAGCAAAGGTACCGCCTGACGCTGCATGTTGGATCCCATCAGTGCACGGTTCGCATCATCGTTCTGCAGGAACGGAATCAGTGCTGTTGCCACGGAAAACACCATCTTAGGAGATACATCCATGTATTCAAACATGGTTCTTTCGTATTCCTGAGTCTCCTCCAGGTAACGGCCGGAAACATTTTTATTAATAAAATGTCCTTCTGCGTCCAGGGGAGTATTTGCCTGTGCTACATGGTAATTATCCTCTTCATCCGCAGTCATGTACACAACATCTTCCGTAACCCTTGGATTCTTCGGATCTGTTCTGTCTACTTTACGATATGGTGCCTCTACGAAACCGTATTCATTGATACGGGCATAGCAGGCCAGGGAGTTGATCAGACCGATATTCGGGCCCTCGGGAGTCTCAATAGGGCACATTCTTCCGTAATGAGAATAATGTACATCTCGAACCTCAAATCCGGCACGGTCTCTGGACAGACCGCCAGGTCCCAATGCGGACAGACGTCTCTTATGAGTCAGCTCGCCCAGAGGGTTGTTCTGATCCATGAACTGGGACAACTGGGAAGAACCAAAGAATTCTTTCACGGCTGCGGTCACCGGCTTGATATTGATCAGAGACTGAGGGGTAATCCCTTCCAGTTCCTGAGTAGTCATACGTTCCCGAACCACTCTCTCCAGTCTGGACAGACCGATACGGTACTGATTCTGCAGCAATTCTCCCACTGCACGGATACGGCGGTTGCCCAAATGATCGATATCATCTTCATTTCCAATGCCGTATTCCAGATTCATATTATAATTAATAGAAGCAATGATGTCTTCTTTGGTGATATGCTTCGGAATCAGATCATGAATGGATCTGCGGACCGCATCCTTGATTTCTTCCGGATCGGTATATTCTTCCAGTATTTTTTTCAGAGCCGGGTAATATACTAATTCTGTAACGCCGACTTCCTTCGGATCCACATCCACAAAGTTGGTGATATCCACCATCATGCTGGAAATCACTTTTACATTGCGTTCTTCTGTCTGAATCAAAATGCAGGGAACGGCCGCATTCTGAATCTGGTCAGCCAGCTCACGGGACACTTCCGTCCCTGCTTCTGCCAGTATCTCACCTGTGGACGCATCAACTACATCCTCCGCCAGAATCTGGCCGAAGATACGGTTTCTCAGCATTAACTTTTTATTGAATTTATAACGGCCCACCTTTGCCAGATCGTATCTTCTCGGATCAAAGAACATACTGGTAATAAGGCTCTCTGCGCTCTCTACCGCCAGAGGCTCACCCGGCCGGATCTTCTTGTATAATTCCAGAAGACCTTCCTGATAGCTTTCTGAGGTATCCTTGGTCAGAGTCGCCAGAATCTTCGGTTCCTCACCGAATAATTCCAGAATCTCCGCATTGGTGCCAATTCCCAGTGCACGGATCAATACCGTAATCGGCACTTTTCTGGTTCTATCTACACGAACGTAAAAAACATCATTGGAGTCGGTCTCATATTCCAGCCATGCACCACGGTTCGGGATAACAGTGCAGGAATACAGCTCTTTACCGAGTTTATCATGGGCAATCCCATAATAAATACCAGGAGAACGCACTAACTGACTGACGATAACACGCTCGGCGCCATTAATCACGAAGGTACCGGTAGCGGTCATCAACGGCAGATCACCCATGAAAATATCATGTTCACTGATCTCATCATTTTCTTTATTATGAAGTCTCACTCTCACCTTAAGCGGTGCAGCAAAAGTAGCATCTCTCTCTGCACACTCTTCGATGGAGTACTTCACATCATTTTCGCACAATGTAAAGTCCACAAATTCAAGACTCAGCTTGCCGCTGTAGTCTTCAATCGGGGAGATATCATCAAAAACTTCCTTCAGTCCCTCATCCAGAAACCACTGGTAGGAATCCTTTTGAACCTCAATAAGATTGGGCATCTCAAGGACCTCTTTCTGACGTGAGTAACTCATACGAAAGCTTTTACCATTTGCAATAGGACGAATCCTGTTTTTCTCCATTGATGTTTCACCTCTGTTCTTTCTACAGTTTTGTGCAAACTTTTGGGCATAGTGATACCCTGAATATAAGCCTGCAAAATAATGCAAACTACACTCTATCATGTTTGGCCAAAATTGTCAAGAAATATTTTCAGTTTTCGCAAATTTTCGTTCAATAAGAAAGTTTGCCATTAGAGCCGAAAACGGGAACCGTTTTGCCAACAGTTCCCGTCACTTTCATTCCTTTTTCGAATGTATGTTTTTCTAAATTATTTCAGAGTAACTTTAGCGCCTTCTGCTTCCAGTTTGGTCTTCAGTTCTTCTGCGTCTGCCTTAGATGCGCCTTCTTTTACTACCTTCGGAGCGCCGTCTACTACTTCTTTTGCTTCTTTCAGGCCAAGACCGGTTGCTTCACGAACAACTTTGATGACTTTAACTTTGTTAGGACCAACTTCTGTCAGCTCTACGTTAAATTCGGTCTGCTCTTCTGCTGCTTCTGCTGCGCCGGCACCTGCTGCTGCCACAACTACGCCTGCTGCTGCGGATACACCGAATTCTTCTTCGCATGCTTTTACCAGGTCATTTAATTCTAATACGGATAATTCTTTAATAGCTTCAATAAATTCAGCGGTTGTTAATTTTGCCATTTTTATTTTCCTCCTGATTTCGATTTTCTTTTAAATGATATTTTTCTATGCTTCTTTTGCTTCTGCGATCTGATTAAGAACACGAGCCAGATTAGTGATTGGTGACTGAATGCTTCCAAGCAGTTTGCCAAGCAGTTCTTCTCTGGATGGAACAGTAGCCAGTGCAGCTACACCTGTCTCATCATAATATTTGCCTTCTACCACGCCAGCGATCATCTTCAGCGCCGGAGCTGTTTTTGCATATTTTGCAATAATTCTTGCCGGAGCCGTTACGTCATCTTTTGAAATAGCGATTGCGTTAGGTCCTTCCAGATGTTTGCATAATGGATCGAATTCTGTTCCTTTGAACGCAAAGTTCATCATTGTGTTCTTGTATACTTTGTAAGTAATACCAGCGTCTCTGAGCTCTTTACGAAGAGCGGTGTCGGCTGCTACGTCAATACCACAGTAAGTAACCAGAACAACGGACTGAGCGTCTTTAATATTTGCAGAAATCTCTTCCACTACAGGTTTTTTGAGTTCAACTTTTGCCATAAATGGTGCACCTCCTTATAGATTTTGTGTGCCGCCGTACATCGAATAAATGGTATCCCGACATCTCTGTCCGGTCTATGCCGCAGTCCTGAGACATGAAACATAAAAACCTCTCTGTATAGACAGAGAGGTTCAAAATTCTTTTACCAGAATTCGTACTCCTCGGCAGGCGGTTTCTCCTTATGCCTTACGGCACCTGCTGTCTTCGGCAGTCATCCTGTTTAAGATAACATACCCTTTTCTTCCTGTCAAGAAGTTTTTGTTTTTTATTTGCAACTCTAAAGTGAAAAGTTAATTTCCACTTTGAAGGGGCACATTTTTCCGTAGTTACTGCCCCTGCATCATCGAAGCGTTCACGATGCGGTACCAGACCGCGGCTGCCGCTCAGGCCGCACCCAGATATTCCTCCAGACAGATGCCGGCATTCAGGATTTCTTCTGCAGCAGTTTTTCCCACATAGCGGTAATGCCATGGTTCGTAATCGATTCCGGTGATATCCGTCTTGTCCGCAGGATAGCGCAGGATAAATCCATAGTCTGCCGCATTCACCGCCAGCCAGTCATACACCGCCTGATTATTCTGGCTGGCAGAGCTGATATCCAGTGCAAGACCGGTTTCATGCTCGCTGGTCCCAGGCTGGGCCACTACCATGGCCGCCATCTGAGCGGCCCCTATTTCGTCATAGCCTTCCGCCTCATATGCCTGAATCTTTTCCTGCATTTCTTCTTCCTGCATCTGTCTGGTACGATAGGCCGAATTGATGTGGGGATCCAGTCCTTCTGCTCTGGCTGTGTCAAACATATCCTGCAGATCATCCACAATCCGCTCATCTGCCTGAAAATCATTAACCAGCATGGTCAAAGAAACTGTAAAATCGTCTGACAGCGGATGGGTACTGTTGACCAGCAGCAGTTCCCAGTTCTCGGCATCCTTATTTTGCGGCGGCTGGTTCTGTTCTGCCAGATTCTGCTCTGCCTGATTCTGTTCTGCCTGATTCTGTTGTCCCAGATTCTGCTCTGCCTGGTTCTGTTCTGCCTGGTTCTGTGCTGCCAAATTCTGCCCTGTTTGACTCTGTCCTGCGGAGCCTGTCTTTTGGCCGTCCGCAGCTTCCGTATTATAAACAGCAGAGCTTGCCCTGTTTGTCTGGTTCTGTTCTGCCATTTCAGCGGAATGGCCGGATTTCTGCTTCAATGTATCTGTTATCCGGGTTGCGCACAGGGAAAGAACGAACAGTGCTGCAATCCCAAGAATCACCGCTGTTATTCTGCCCCCGTTCCATCCTGGCGCTTTTCGCGCCGGGCGTCCTGCATAACCGCCGGGCTGATATCTGCTTCCGGTTCTGTTGGCCGTCCGCTGCCCGCCGGCTATTCTTCCGGCTGTTTGGCGGCTGCCGGCTGTTTGACTGCTGACGGCTGCTCGCTTCCCGTTGTCCGTTCTTCCGGCTGTTTGACTGCTGACGGCTGTTCGCTTCCCGCTGTCCGTTCTTCCGGCTGTTTGACCGCTGACGGCTGCTCGCTTCCCGCTGTCCGTTCTTCCGGCCGTTTGACCGCTGACGGCTGCTCGCCGCCCGCCGTCCGTTCTTCCGGCTGTTTGACCGCTGACGGCTGCTCTTCCGGCCGTCCGCTGCCCGCCGTCCGCTCTTCCGGATGTTTGGCGGCTGCCATCCAAATCCCTGCCTCCAAAGTACCTGCGGCTGTTTTGAAACCCCTGCAGATCCTCGTCCCGTTCTTCATACCAGCTATATCCATCTGTTTCCTGCCAGAATTTTTTTTCACCGTCCATCTTGCTGTATCCTCCCCATTTCTTTTGATATTGATATTGTATCCAATGAGAAGGATTTTTTCTTTTCTTCTTTCTTTTTAAAATCGAATCATTTTATATCGAATTTCTTACGTTTTTCCTACTTTTTGTTTTATTGCTCAATTTTGGCTCTGCGGAAGCACAATTTCAAAGGTGATTTGTTCCTCTCTGCTGTCTGCAGATATGGTTCCGCCATGCAGCTCCACGATTTCTTTTGCGATCGCCAGACCAAGACCTGCGCCGCCGCTGCGGCTGCCTCTGGAGGAATCCAGGCGGAAAAACTGTTCAAAAATACGCCGGAGTTTTTCTTCCGGTATGGTATTTCCATGATTGAAAAATGTGATTTTAATTTTCTCCTCCTGCAGTTCTGCAGTAATTACAATTTCGCTGTCCGGAAAGCTGTAATTCACCGCATTGCGAAGCATATTGTCAAACACGCGCTGCATCTTGTCTGCATCCAGCGTCAGAATCAAATCTCTTGGAGAAACGATTGTGCAGGTCAGATTTTTTTCCTGCAGCATCGGCTGAAATTCAAACACAATCTGCTCCAGCATCCTGGTCAGATTGATGCTGCTCTTCTCCAGCGTCAGTGCAGTGAGATTAAAGCGGGCTATTTCAAAAAATTCGTTGATCAGATCTTCCAGGCGTTCTGCTTTATTCAGTGATATTCCCAGATATTTTTTCTGCAGTTCTTCCGATATCTCCCGTTCCTCTGTCAGCAGAGTCAGGTATCCGATCACGGAAGTGAGGGGAGTTTTCAGATCATGTGCCAGATAGACAACCAGATCATTTTTTCTCTGCTCCGCTTCTCTGGCGGCATTTTCACTCTTCTGCACGCTCAGCTTCACATAGTTCAACTGGTTCTCCACCTCCTGCAGCCCATCCGACAGACTGATTGCATCCGCGCTGCCGTCATAGACCTTCCGGACTGCCTCAATCACTTCATACAGATAATCAAACGTCTTTTTCCAGGCCAAAAGCAGTGCCGCCACACCCCCGACGGCCAGCGTCAGCAGGCCCAGGACCATCCCGTAATCCTGCAGAAAATGCAGCAGCGGATACAGCGTTTCAGTTCCCTGCCACGGTGTCAGGCCAAAGTAATATCCGGCGCCCACATAGATAACAGTCAGAATTACCGCAGCCAGCAGCAGGCCCCAGGACACCCGCACCAGCGTCTTTCTCATCATCCTGCGTTCCAGTTTTTTTATGATTTCCTTATTTGTATCATTCAATTTTGTACCCTACTCCCCATACCGTTTTCAGAAATTTCGGGTTGCGCGCCGGCTCCTTCATCTTTTCCCGCAGCCTTCCGATATGCGCCATCACCGTATTATTGTTGTCAATAAACTTTTCACCCCAGACCGCTTCATATAGCTCCTCCGAGGACACCACCTTGCCTCTGTGATCACATAAATACCAGAGAATCGAAAATTCCATAGGCGTCAGGTTCAGTTCCTGTTCATACAGCCTGCATTTGTGAGTTTCCCTGTTAATCGAAAGCCCCCGAAAATCATATTCGCCGGGCGTTTTTTCCTGCTGTGCGCCATTGGTTAAATTATACCTGGTAAACCGCCGAAGCTGAGTTTTCACCCGCGCCACCACTTCCAGGGGATTAAAGGGCTTTGTAATATAATCATCCGCTCCAATGGTCAATCCCATAATCTTATCCGCATCCTCTACTTTCGCCGTCAGCATGATCACCGGAAAAAAATACTTTTCCCGGATTTTCCGGCAGATATGGAAGCCGTCCACATCCGGCAGCATTACATCCAGCAGCGCCAGGTCAATTGTCTCCTGCTCTATACACTGCAGCGCATCCATACCATTATAAAATTTAAATACAGTATATCCGTCATTCCCCAGATACAATGCGATCAGATCCGCAATTTCCTCTTCATCATCCACTATCAGTATATTTGCCATGGCATACCTCACAACCTATTCTTTCCGTCATCCGGGCACAACTTTTGGGCAATTACCCTCGCAAAGCGCAAACGCGTTTTTTGCGTTTTCTGCATGCGCTTTGCTCCTTATTATAACATGTAATTTATCTTTATCCACAAAAAATCACCTTCTTTTGAACCTGACAGTTGATTTCCTTACTGTTCACGCGCAAAATTGACACGCGCTTTCAAGTTATACGCCAATGCTGTAAACCCAGCCATGAGCCGGTTCTTCACCGAAGATAAGCTGCAAATGAACCGGCGATGCCGCTGGAGCCGGACTGTCTGCGGGCAGAACAGCTCCATCCTTTTTTGTCCCCGGCATGATGCATCTCCCCATACGAGAACAAAATGCGCATCCGTATGCCGAAGACCGCTCTCCTATAGGAGCTTTTTCCTATACGAGTTCTTTCCCATAGGAGCACTTTCCCATACAGGAATCAAAAAAGGCCCGAAGGCCTTTTTTTAATTACCTATGCAAGCTTTACCGGGTTTAACTTCACGCCAGGTCCCATGGTCGGAGCGATGGTTACGCTTCTGAGATACTGACCTTTCAGTGTAGACGGTTTCGCTTTATTTATTGCTTCAATAAGCGTCTGGAAGTTGTCCGTTAACTGTTCTTCTGTGAAAGAAGCTTTTCCAATTGGCACGTGGATAATGTTTGTCTTGTCCAATCTGTATTCAATCTTACCAGCTTTGATATCGTTAACAGCTTTGGTAACGTCCATAGTAACAGTACCAGCTTTTGGGTTCGGCATCAAGCCCTTTGGTCCAAGGACACGTCCCAGACGACCAACAACACCCATCATATCCGGAGTAGCTACTACTACGTCAAAATCAAGCCATCCTTCATTCTGGATCTTCGGCACCAGTTCTTCTGCACCTACGTATTCTGCGCCGGCTGCCAGAGCTTCATCAGCTTTTGCATTCTTTGCAAATACAAGGACACGAACTTTTTTACCGGTTCCGTGCGGCAGAACTACTGCGCCACGGATCTGCTGATCCGCATGGCGGCCATCGCATCCGGTTCTGATATGAACTTCGATTGTCTCATCAAATTTTGCTACTGCTGATTTTTTAACCAGACCAATAGCTTCGTTTACTTCGTAGAGATTGGTGCGGTCGATCGCTTTAGCAGCCTCTACGTATCTTTTACCTTTTTTCATATTAAATAACCTCCTGGTGGTATTCGCGGGAATATCCCTCCCACTTTGTTCAATTTACATTTTTCAGAGTTTCTCTTCATAAGATGCATAACAGTCACTGAATTCAGCCCCGTTTTCGATCCGGCTTCCTTCTGTGCGTAATGCTTACTCCTCTACGGCGATACCCATGCTTCTTGCAGTACCTGCGATCATGCTCATAGCAGTCTCAATGCTGCCTGCATTCAGATCCGGCATTTTCATCTCAGCGATTTCACGAACTTTGTCTTTGGAAATCGTTGCTACTTTTGTTTTATTAGGAACGCCGGAACCTGATTTCAGGTTGCATGCTTTCTTCAGTAAAACTGCAGCAGGCGGAGTTTTGGTGATAAAGCTGAAGCTTCTGTCTGCATATACAGTGATAACTACAGGGATGATCAAATCTCCCTTATCTGCTGTTCTTGCATTGAACTCCTTTGTAAACTGAACAATATTCACACCATGCTGACCAAGAGCAGGTCCGACTGGTGGTGCTGGTGTTGCCTTGCCAGCAGGAATCTGTAATTTAATATAGCCTGTTACTTTCTTTGCCATTATAATGACCTCCTATGTGGTAATGTCGGGGGTTTCCCTCCCACTTCTGTGAAAAAACTCCACAGGTTTTTCTGTTACATTTTTCTGATTTCTGTAAAACCGATCTCGACCGGTGTCTCACGGCCGAACAGCTCAACATTGATTGTGACACTCTGCTTGTTCTGGTTAATAGACTGGATCACGCCCACGGTATCTTTCCATACTCCGCCGATCACGCTTATGGTATCGCCTTCCTGGAATTCCACTTCGATATTGACCGCCTGGATTCCCAGATTGCACATCTCTGTGTCCGTCAAAGGAACCGGTTTGGATCCCGGACCAACAAATCCGGTAACACCACGGGTATTTCTTACGACATACCAGGTGTCATCGTTCATGATCATGTTAAGAAGTACATAACCTGGAAACATTTTCTTCTGAACTGTCTTTTGTACTCCGTTTTTCAATTCCACCACATCCTGCAGCGGAACTCTGACTTCCAAAATCTGATCTTCCAGATGTCTGTTTTCGATTGTCTTTTCAATGTTGGCCTTTACCTTGTTTTCATAGCCTGAATAGGTATGAACCACATACCAGCACGCTTCCGCCATACAATCACCCTTTGTCCTTCTGAACTAGAAACTAATATTTACCAGGATATCCACACCATGCTGTACAATGAAGTCCAGAAGTGTGATGATAACTCCGAGCACGATAGAAACAGCGACAACAGCCGTCGTCTGCTTAACAAGGTCCTGCTGGGACGGCCAGATAATCTTGTGGAACTCCGCTTTCAGACCTTCGAACCAGCTTTTCTTGGGGGTATTTTCTGCTTTTGCATTTCCCATACTCTTCACTTCCTTTGCCCGATGCCTGATTACTTGGTTTCTTTGTGTACTGTGTGACTCTTGCAGAAACGACAGTACTTTTTAGTTTCCATTCTGTCCGGATGAGTTTTCTTATCCTTCGTCATGTTGTAGTTACGCTGTTTACATTCCGTACATGCCAATGTAATTCTAGTACGCACAACTTCCACCTCGCTCTCTTAAATTTAGTTTACGTCTGCGGCCCGCTTAAAAACCACAGCTTTTAGGCATAAAAAAAAAGCCTGCTTCCATACGCCCGAACAGTATAACACGTTGAAACGTAGGAAGTCAAGCTTTTGTAAGAAAAAATTCAGACTAAAATCAGATTACTTTCCCCTTGAGGATCACCTTTCGCAGGCTCAGGTCCGTCTGGTTCAAGAGAACCAGATTCGCTTTTTTGCCCTCTTCGATGCTGCCGTAGTCATGGTAGATGCCCACGCTGCGGGCAGAATTGACCGCGGCACATTTGACGGCGCTTTCCAGCGGGAGATGCATCTCCTTCACTACGATGCGCAGGCAGTCCATCAGGTTGGTGGCAGATCCGGCGATGGTTCCGTCCTCCAGGGTGGCCAGACGTCCTTTTACCTTGACCGGCTGTCCGCCAAGCTCATAGTCTCCGTCCTCCAGACCGGTGGCGCGCATACTGTCACTGATCAGAATAATGCGTTCATCGGTAAAGAGCCGGAACGTATTGCGCACCGTGGCCGGATGAATATGGACACCGTCACAGATCAGCTCCGCATCGCAGACTTCGCTGTCCGCTGCTGCGCCGATAGGACCGGGCGCCCGGTGAGACATTGGGTTCATGGCATTATAAAGATGAGTCAGGTGATGTACCCCTTTGCCAATGGCAGTCACTGCCGTATCGTAATCTGCGGCAGTATGTGCAATGGAGATCACGGTTTTCCCATGCTCCGCCTCGATAAATTCCATGGCATTCTCTACTTCCGGCGCCAGTGCCACCAGCTTAATCATCTGACCGGAGGCTTCGTTCAGCCGTTCAAACATCCCGATATCCGGCTTATGCACATAAGCGCCGTTCTGGGCACCTTTTTTGCTCATGGCGATGAAAGGACCTTCCATATTAATTCCGCATAATTCCGCCTTATCCTCCCGCTCTGCCTGACCGGCACGATAGACAGCGGCCTCCTTACAGATACCCATCAGTTTTTCTTCGTCATAAGTCATGGTGGCCGGTATGATCTGCGTCACTCCCACAGAGGCTTCGTAGCCTGCAATGATATCAAATGCTTCTGCAGTCCCATCGCAAAAATCCTTTCCCATACAGCCGTGGAAATGTATATCCGTCAGTCCCGGGATCAGGTATGAACCGGAACCATCCAATACCCGGGGTTCCTGGATCTCACACAGGATTCCGGTCTCTCCTACCTGAGCGATACAACTTCCCTGCAGCCGGACATCCTTTTTCTGAAAGGTTCCATCTGGCATGTAGACCAGTGCATTTTTAATTATCATGGTTTTCTATCCCTGCCTTCCTCCATAATTATCTGTTCATTTTTCAGGCATTAATCAGCGATAATGCCGCCTCATCTGCCACCACAGTCACATCCTTGTGAAGCTGCAGAATGGATGCCTGAACCTGAGGAGTAATCGGGCCAAAGAAAGAATTCTTCACTGCTTCCGCCTTATCTTCCCCGCTGACTACCAGCAGAATCTTTCTGGCATGCATAATGGTCTTAATGCCCATGGTATAGGCTTCCTTCGGCACATCGTCAATCGAAGCAAAGAATCGCTGATTTGCCTTGATCGTCTGCTCTGTCAGTCTGACGCAGTGGGTATCCGCTTCAAATACCGGGCCCGGCTCATTGAAGCCAATGTGTCCATTGTGTCCCAGTCCGAGAAGCTGCAGGTCTACACCGCCCACTTCCCTGATGATGCGTTCATAATCAGTGCATGCCTTTTCGCTGTCCGGTTCGGTACCATCCGGCAGGAAGCTGCGGCCTTCCGGTATATTTACATGGCTGAATAAATTGTCATGCATGAAATAGTAGTAACTCTGATCATTCTCTCTGGGCAGTCCTCTGTATTCATCCAGATTCACAGTGGTCACTCCCGCAAAATCCAAATCTCCCTTTTTGTACCGCTCCACCAACTGCTGATAAGTGCCGATCGGCGTAGATCCGGTAGCCAGTCCCAGTACACAGTCCGGTTTCAAAATTACCTGGGCCGAAATAATATTGGCTGCCTTCCTGCTCAAATCCTCGTAATCCTTTGCTCTCACAATGTTCATATCTTTCCCCATCCTTTCATTAATAAAAGCTGCCGCATGGTCACACGGCAGCTTTCTTATCACGCTGATCCGCCGGATGTCTGATTTTCAAAATGCAGACACCTGACAGACAGGTCTGTGATCAGGCTGACACGATGTCTTTTACATCTGTTCCGCACTTGATCCCATTATAACATCTTTTTCATCTCATCTGCAACTGATTGTACCTGTGTTCCCACAATTACCTGTACAGAAGTTTTGCTCGGACGGATCACCCCGGCTACTCCGGCGGATTTGATCTTCTTTTCGTCCACTCTGGTGTAATCTTTGATTTCCATACGAAGTCTGGTAATGCAGTTATCCAGGGAAGCGATATTCTCTTTTCCGCCCAGTCCCTCCAGCACGATGGCTGCCACTGCCGTATAATCATTGTTGGCCAGTTTTACATTTTTTTCATCTTCCGCATCGTCATCTTCACGTCCCGGTGTCTTCATATGGAACACGGTGATGACCAGACGGAATACCAGATAGTAAACAATGCCTACCACAATGCCGATCGGAAGGATCAGCCACGGGTTCTGAGCCAGCGGAGTAAATGAGCTGAGCACCAGGTCAATGGAACCTCCTGAGAAGGAAAATCCTGCCCGGATCGGAAATGCAACGGTAATTCCTGCGGTAATACCGGCCAGCAGAGCATGTACTACATAAAGGCCGGGAGCCAGGAACATGAAAGAAAATTCGATTGGCTCCGTAATACCGGTAAAGAAAGAACAGAAGGCAGCCGACGCCAGAAGACCGAATACCATTTTTTTCTTTGCAGGTTTTGCTGTCTGATACATTGCCAGACAGGCTGCCGGCAGACCAAACATCATGAATGGGAAGAAGCCTGTCATGTAAATACCGGTCTGTCCAAGGATACCGGTATTTGCCCAGAAGTTCTTCAGGTCATTGATGCCTGCCACGTCAAACCAGAATACAGAGTTCAGTGCGTGATGCAGTCCGAAGGGTATCAGCAAACGGTTGAAAAAAGCATAGATACCTGCACCCAGAGCACCCATTCCCAAAATGCTCTCGCCCAGTGCAACCAGTGCATCGTAAACGATCGGCCATACAAAGAATAAAACGCCGGAGGCCAGTATCGACACCACGGCTGTCACAATAGCAACGGCACGTTTGCCGCTGAAAAATGCCAGTGCGGTGGGAAGCTTGGTGTTTTTGAATTTGTTGTAGCAGGTAGCGCCAATGATACCGGCGAGGATACCGATAAATGCGTTCTCGATCTTGCCAAAAGCAGCCGGAGCATCTGCGCCTGTCAGTCCTGCAACCGTACCGGAGCTGAGCAGTGTGGTAATCATCAGCCAGGATACCAGACCGGCCAGGCCCGAGGTACCTTCATGGTCATCTGACATCCCCACCGCTACGCCAATGGCAAACAGCAGCGGAAGATGATCGATCAGGGCACCGCCGGCTTTAATCAGAAACAAACCGATGGTATATGCCACACCGCCTGTGGTAAAACCGGCCACTTCTCCAGCCATGGCAGCCGGAGCCAGAATATATCCAAATCCCATCAGGATACCGCATACCGGCAGACAGGCTACCGGAAGCATCATAGATTTGCCCAGTTTCTGTAAATATTTCATCATAAGAAATATCCCTCCTTTTCCCATTCAGGACTCCCTTGCCCTGAATTCTCTCTTTCCTGATATCAGCTATTTTTCAATTGCAATCACATCGTCACCCACAGCGACTTCCTTATCCGGCTTCCCTTCTACTCTGGCAAAATCGCTGCTGTTGCATACCACCATGGGAGTTACCAGGTCATATCCCGCAGCCGCTATTTCCTTCAGATCCGCCTCCACCAGCAGATCTCCCTTCTTTACCTTCTGTCCCGTTTCCACTTTTAACCGGAAGCCATCGCCTTTTAGCTTTACCGTATCCATTCCGATGTGGATCAGAACCTCGATCCCATCGGCTGTGGTAATGGCTACTGCATGTCCTGTAGGAAATGCAGTGGTCACAGTTCCATCCACCGGAGCAAATACTTTCCCGTCCTTTGGAAGAAACGCCACACCTTCTCCCATGTAACCTTCACGAAAGGTAGGATCTCCGACTTCAGACAGGCTGACGCACCTGCCGCAAACCGGAGATCCAAGAATAATCTCCTTTTTTCCAAATAAGCCTTTAAACAGTCCCATTGGTCAGCTCCTTTCTATTTCCTGTTTATTCTTATTTTATTCCTTTTTTTCATTTTTATCCCATTCCTTCACTCCCCCTTCTGCAAATTTTCTCCGGAAACTTCTGATTGCAGTTCTTAAAATACTGTTTTTTTCTCCCGGTAATTTCAATTTCTTTTTCCGAATGGATATTTTTCATAATTTTATTTATTTTTTTCATTTTCTTTTATTAATAATAACAAATTGTTTATTTTATGTCAATATATCATTGTTGTTTTTGCCATTTTAATAATTATTTTTCTTATTTTTTTAGTTATATTGCTCTATTTTTGCAATATTATCAAAAAGCTTTATGACTATTGCCAAAATGTCAAAACGAACCCTTGACATATTCTTTTTTTCAGTGTACTATCTTACTAGTGCACTAGTAAGATATCGCTGTGCCGGGAAGGAGGATATCGTGGAATTCCGCTCAAGTATTCCTTTATATGTCCAGGTAATTACTGACATGAAAAAAAAGATTATCAACGGGCACCTGCCCCCCGGAACCAAACTTCCTTCTACCAGAGAACTGGCACAGTCCTATCAGATCAATCCCAATACCGCCCAGCGCATTTATAATGAAATGGAGACGCAGGGACTCACCTTTACCAGACGGGGTATCGGCACCTTCGTCACCGAAGAGGCCGCACGTCTGGAATCGCTGAAAAGTGAAATGGCCGGACTGCTGCTGCGCGATCTGGTCCGGGAATTAAAGGACATCGGTTTTACAAAGCAGGAGCTTCTGGATGCGGTCGCACTTTCTTATGAGGCAGAGATGATAAGCTCCAGACCGCCCGAAAATCAGAAGCAGCTATGAACGATCCATGCAGACATGGCTGCCTGGCTCGCTGCCTGCAGGAATAAAGCAGGAACCAGACAGACCACACAAATCTTCAGGAGGCAATGATATGTTAGAATGTAAGAATTTGATCAAGAAATACCGGAACAAAGCCGCTGTAGACGATTTATCCCTTCAACTGGAGACAGGCCGCATCTATGCACTTCTCGGGCCCAATGGCAGCGGAAAGACCACATTCATGAAAATAGCCGCCGGTCTGGTGAAGCCTACCAGCGGAGAAATTTTCTTTGAACAGCAGCCCATCGGCGTTTTCTCCAAATCTCAGGTAGCCTATATGCCTACCGAGGCCTATTTTTATACGTACATGACGGGAAAAGATGTGGGACTTTACTATCAGGATTTCTTTGAAGACTTCAGCATGGAAAAATACAGCGCTCTGCTCTCCACCATGGATCTGGATCCTTCTCAGAAGGTATCCAAAATGTCCTCCGGCATGATGGCCAAATTAAAAATTGCAGTCACCCTGTCCCGGAATGCAAAGCTGATCATGCTGGATGAACCGCTCAATGGCATCGATATCATTGCCAGAGACAGGATCATCCGTACCATTCTGGACTCATTTACTCCGGAAAAAACCTTTGTACTCTCCAGTCATCTGGTGGATGAACTGGAAAAAGTCATTGACCATGCCATCTTTATTAAAAACGGCAGGCTGATACTGGAGGGAGATGCGGAGCTTATCCGTCAGGAACACGGAAAATCCATTGTCGATATGTATAAAGAGATTTATGCTGAGGTTGTGCCAAGTTTTTAATAAAAACCTGACCTGCAGCGTCAACCTGTGATAAGGAGGAACCTGCAAAGCGGGAAATTGCCTTATCACCAGCCTATTATACGAGGAGGAATTGTTATGTTGAATCTAATGAAATATGAGTTCCGCAAAGACCGGAATGCACTGCTGGCTGCCGGAGGCGGACTGCTTTTACTGGAGCTTTACTTTCTTTACTGCGTTCTCACCAAAAATGAAAACCATCTGGGAGTAAGCGCTGTCTTCCTTACCTTATACGCCACGGTATGCTTCTTCCTGGTTTTCGCCCTGGCTGCACTGAACTACTCCAGAGAGCTGAATTCCAAGAGCAGCTACCTGATCTTCATGACGCCGAATACCAGCTTTACAATTATTCTTTCCAAGCTGATCACCATTCTGATTCTGGGAAGCGTCATGGCCCTAATTATAGGCCTTCTCGGATGGCTGGATCTCTACCTTGGATTTTCCGCCATTCCGGATGCCAATACCTTCTCTGAGTTCATTCAGCAGTTATTCAACTATATAGGACTTCCGCTCCATCAGCTTCTGTTAAGCTTTCTGATGGAACTGCTGATTTTCCTGGTCAGTTTTTTTGCCACCGTGGGAATTGTGTACCTCTCGGTCACGCTGAGCGTTACCTTCCTGCAGAACAGCAAGCTGAAAACAGTTGCCAGCATTGTGTTCTTTCTGGTCATCACCTACGTGCAGTACCGCATCGTAGACATTCTTCCTTCAATCTACGATATCACTGACACTGCGCTCAAGGCCTGCATCAATGCTCTTCCGGCCACCTTGTTCAACCTGGCGGTTCTGATCGCCAGCATCTATGCCTGTGCAAGGCTGCTGGATGAAAAGGTATCGTTAGGCTGATATACCACTCTATCGTTCATAGAACAGGATACCCAGAGTATTGGGACCACAGTGGCTGGATATGACGCTGCCGGCCTGAGTGATCAGGATCTCTTCAAAGTGTTCCAGACTCTGCAGGTATTCATAAACACTGTTCACAATCTGATCCGGCGCTCCGGAGTGGGTGATAAATACCCTTTGGGGATCCGCCGCCTTCAGATCACTTTCCAGCTCTCCTGCATATTTTCTGATCACCGCTTCTATATTTCCGCGAAATTTTCTGGCAACCCCCATTTCCCCATTCACCACAGAAATCTGAGGCTTCAGCCTCAGCGCTCCTGCCAGCAGCGCCGTCACCGCATTGCAGCGGCCGCCCCTCTGGAGATAGACCAGTGTATCAATGACAAAGCTGGCACGAACCTTTTTCCGCGCTTCTTCGATTGCGGACACAATCGTCTGTGCATCCATGCCCGTCCGGGCCATTTGGGCCGCCCGGAGTACCTGAATGCCAATACCGGTGGACAGGTTTTTCGAATTGATCACAAATACTCTGGCATGTTCCATTTCCTTTCCCACCAGCCGGAATACATTGCAGGTGGAGGACATTGCCTCTGAAATACCGAACATAATCAGGTCGGTATTCTCCTGATCATAGGGTTTCATAATCCTCTCTGCCACATCTATCCCCACTGCCGCCGTTTTGGGCGTCTTGCCGCAGCGGTCCGACCAGGCATATATTTCACCGGGAGTGGTCTCGATGCCATCCAGATAACTCTTCTCATCCATTACAATATACAACGGCAGAATGGAAATATCATATCTGTCCAGCAGCTCTTGGGATAAGTCACAGGTACTATCCGCCATAATTTTAATTTTTCTCATTTCATCCTCCTGCTTTTTTTATCATGTTTTTTATCCTGCTTGGCATTCGGAAAGGATAGGTCCGACTTTTCTGATGTGTTCTATGCATACATTTATCTTAAATTTTAACACTTAAATTGACTTCTGACAATTTGAATTGTTCCCGAAGCAGAGATTTCTAATTACAGGTCAGCCTGGCAGAATTTTTTTGTATTTCTTGATAGTGCCCCCGCAGAATGATATACTGGAGCCAAATGATACCGAATCCATAAAAAGAAAGTGATGGTTAAACCATGGAAACAAAACATTTAAATCTTCGATACACTCTGCTGCATTGCAGCTACTGGGGCATTTTCTGCGCGCTGGGCGGATATGTGGCCGTCTATCTGGACGGAAAGGGCTTTACCGCCGGACAGGCAGGCACACTGCTGGCACTGACCAACATCCTTGCTGCTATCCTGCAGCCCTTTGCAGCGGCCAGGGCAGACCAGTCCGGACGTCTCTCCCTGCGCGGGCTGATGCTGTCCATTGGCTTGCTCAGCCTTGTATCACTTATCCTGCTCTGCTTTACCGGACAGCATTTTTGGATCGTAGCCCTCCTGTTCCTGATTGCCTTTTGCACCACTCAGCTTTTGCAGCCTCTGATCAACTCCGTCGGCATGTATCACCTCAACCAGGGGGATCCCATCAACTTCGGACTGGCCAGAGGGCTTGGCTCTGTCGCCTATGCAGGCGTATCCTACCTGCTGGGGACCATGATCCTGCGTGTGGGAACGGTCAGTGTCCCCGGTGTATCCGCAGTTCTCTATCTGGTCTTTCTGGGAATGGCAGTTACATTTCATATTGTGAGCACAAAGAAAAATACAGATCTAAAGACAGATCCGGAAACAAAGGCCGCCAAAGAGGAGCGCATTCCGGCCTCTTCCACCTTCTCCGGTATCGGCAGTTTTTTCAGCCGGTATCAATATTTTGCTATTTTTCTGGCAGGTGTTATTTTCATGTTTACGTTTCACTTCATGACAAATACATACATGTTTCAGATGATCACTAATGTTGGCGGAAACAGCCAGCATATGGGCATTGCCGTTTCCATCGCCGCAGTCTGTGAAATCCCTGTCATGCTGCTGTTCACCAGACTGGTAAAGCATATTCCCGTAGAAAAGCTGCTGCGCATCACTGCCGTGTGCTGGACCGTCAAGGCAGTTGCGTTCTGTTTCTGCACCAGCGTAACCAGTATCTATATCGTGCAGGTACTGCAGATGTTCTCCTTTGGTCTCTATGTCCCTGCCTCTGTCTATTATGCGAACCAGATCATGGATGCAGGCAACAAGGTAAAAGGCCAGGCCATGGTCACCGTAGCCTTTACCATAGGCTCCGTCCTCGGCAATCTCCTGGGCGGCAAGCTGATCGACTGGTACCAGGTCCCCGCCATGCTGATCGCCGGAGTGGTCTTTTCTGCGCTGGGAACCGTGTTCTTCTTTCTTGGTACCGGAAAGCGGCGGTAGCTGCACCTTTTACATCAAGAGCAGCATCGTGAAAGAAGAAAACATGCCTGAAAAAGCTATTTACTCTCTGACTGCTGCCAGTGAAATTGAGTTTGAAAAGCTGATGCTGGAAACAGCAGTAAAACCCGTACACATTTTTCTGGATTTTAATGCTGTGATCGTGAATCCGGACAGTCTTACTCCTGAGAATCGAGCACTCTGTCTGGATGGCATTGAACAAAGCGTAACGGAGCTGAAATCATATCAGGAGCAAATTTGGGATGGCTGATGTTCTTACCAGGAAGGGAATTTATCTATGGATCAAAATTTAGAAAAAATGAAACCCTTAAATGAACTGGATCAAAAATTAAAGGTATTATCCGGCATCGCAAACGTCCTGAATAAAAACAATGTGATATGGGCTGTCGGCGCATCTATGCTTTTATATTTTAAGGGAAAGACCGATGTTTTTCATGATATTGATATTATGGTATATGAGGATGACGTAAGTAAATTAAAAGAATTACTCCTGCCAATGGGAATATTGGCACCGCCAAATCCAAATACCCAATATAAGACAAGACACTTTTTAGAATTCACTATAGACGGTGTGGATGTGGATGTCATGGCCGGATTTGTTATTGTAAAGGACGAACGAGAGTATGACTGTTCTCTGATGCCGGAACAGATTGCCGAAACGCTCAAAATAAATGGTGAAACGATACCGCTTCAGGCTGTAGCCGATTGGAGACGGTATTATGAATTGATGGGCAGGGCCTCCAAAGTCGAAATGATAGACCGGTAAGTCTGCTGCTTATCAGCAGGACGACCTCAGCTTTTCATTCAGCTTAGGGTACACCCTTTCCCGAAACCATCTCTCCGAGGACTTCCCAATGCTTTCCTCTAAACCAAACCATGCTACTCCGCTGTTCTCATCTGCCTTGATCTGCGTCTGCACCGTATCATCTGCTTCCAGTAAATAAGTCACATTCAGGTGCAGATGACTGGGAACATACTTTCCCCGTTTTTCATGGCCATCCACCGTCAGAGTCTCCAAAGAAAAAATCTCCGCTGTCACAGGCTTCACATCCCGGATGCCGCTTTCCTCCTGCACCTCCCGGATCGCCACTGCCAGCAGATCCATCTCTCCATCCGCGTGCCCGCCGAGCCAGGACCAGGAATGGTAAATATTGTGATAAA
The DNA here is from genome assembly GCA_028689585.1 of Lachnospiraceae bacterium. GTDB lineage: Bacteria > Bacillota > Clostridia > Lachnospirales > Lachnospiraceae > Merdiplasma. The sequence continues at coordinate 218,929 of JAQVCW010000002.1, forward strand.
CCATGAGCACTTTGGTGTGCTCCGAATTCACCACCCAGGCCGAAGCTGTCATGTGTGCGATCAGGTTGGTGCGCTCAAAAATATCCTCCTGAGTCCGAAGCATCTGTAACAGGACTGCCTTATCCGCAGCCTCCTGCTCATTGACCGGAATGTAATTTGCAATCTCTTTCATTAGTTTTTCTCTCATACTGATTTCCTTTCATATAACAGGCATCCGTTATCCAGAATTGTCTGCTGCCATTCCGGATGAAGGTGCAGATCAATTTTCATGGTTGTTTTTCCACCAGAAGAATTAAGCGATCTTGTCCACTCTGCATCAGATTTTTCATAACAATCAGCTATTCCTTTTATAACAACCGGAAACTGATGTTGTGGATCAACAACACCGCCCATCTCATAAAATTCATATCTTGCATTATCTTTTTGAATGCATCATCATAGGAAATCCGAAGGAATTTCCTATGATATAAAATAAAAATACTCTCCAAATAGATTGTCATCCGCTTAAAGAGTATTCTCTGTTATTTTATGGATGCAGTATACATCCTGTATATCGCTTCATCATCCTTACCTGGATATTCTTTCATAAGGCGATATATCTCTGTCACCAGCTTCACATCCTCCTCCAGCAGCTCCGCGCAGTCCTCTGGTGGAATACTTTTCACCAGTTTTTTTCGGATGAGGCTGATTAATTTCACATATTCACCTTCAGTATGTCCAATCAAAACTCCACGCGCTTCTCCAATTAGAATCCCATCTTCTCTGCCTTTCTCTTCCCCTTCTTCAAATGCATCCCGGCGTTCCAGCCTGATATGCTTTTTCATATCGTACTCGGTTAGCAGCACCCGCATCACCTCATTTCTGTTCTTGAGAAGGAAATCCCTGAGGATATCCTGTTCTATACATTCCTCTACTGTCAGCTCTACTGCTGTTTTCAGGGAAATCTTCTGCTCCCGGCAGCGGCGCAGCGCCGCCACAAAATAGGCATAGTCCGCTAAATCCTTTGTTTCATTAGATACCTCCATTATAACGGATTGGCGGCGTAAAGGCAATGCAGCAAATGCATTTTAGATGATTTTCAGATATGGTAAGAGACTTTCTTTGACATATTTCTTTTTTTTACTTTACGCACAATATGATACTGCTTCACAACCAAAAATGTGCAGAATTTAACCCCCAGTTTTTTCAAACCGGAGGTTTTCTCTAATCCGGAGGATTTAGAAAAGACTAGGTATCTTGTCTTGCTCGTTGCTTGAAACAAAAAGCCGCCTGTACGAGCATTTCTCATGCCGTCCAAGTGGCTTGCATTATCTATACTGCTATTTTTCCCGCAAAAGTTCAATCAGTTCCCACAAATTTGAGCCAATTTTTTCTAACAGTTGGTCACTTGATGCAAACCCCTTTGCTCGTTCTATTGCCAAGTCTACATTGGGCAAATAAAACTTCTCAAAGGTTTTAGCTTGAATTGCTTTCCTCTGTCCTGTTTTCTCATATAGCAGATTGCTGACAAAAGAGTTTCTCTTTTCATCCGGCTTATTCCTGAGAATATCTTCCAACGATTCTGAGTATTCCGACGCAACATCCGAGACATGTAACAGTTGCCAAAATTCCAGCCGTTCTCTGTATTTTTCAATAAAATTGAAATAGTGCACTTCTGTCTTCGTTCCCTCTGTAGAGAGAAAAACGACACGCTTTGGCTCTACGGAATCCTCGTGTGTACGGACAAACAGTGAACTACTTCCCAGTCGATAAGGTAAACTCATTCACTATCCACCTGCCATTCGTTGTCTTGAAAACATGGTATAGCACCATATCTACCAATCAAATAGTCATTTAATATGTTTTTATCAAATCTCTGTTTGTAATCACTCAATGAATATATTCTTGAACTGTGATCTTTTCCACGTTCAACAAACCAAATCTCATCTTGACGAAGTATTCGTAAATCCATCAGATTAAGATCATGAGTCGTACAAATCAATTGGCAAGATGTTTCCTTTGTGATTTCAAAAAAGCGTCTAATATATTCCTCAGTAAGCTTTGAGTGAAGACTTCGATCAAGTTCATCGACAATAATAATTTTTCCTTTTTGTCCAAGTTCATACAACGGAATTAAGTCAAACAAGCGTTTTGTACCATCTGATTCATCAGAAAGTTCAAATAACTCTGCCGGGTTTCCATGATCCAACATGATTTTCTCTGCAACAATTTCTCCATCTTCAATGGAAATTTCAAACTGATAATCACCAATTTCAATTTTGCAGCGGGCTCCATCTTGAAGTTTGTTTCTCATGGTTTGTTCTATATCATTCAAAACATCTTTTTTGACCTCGTCAGGCAAGAAGGAAAATGCTTTTTCTGCCAATTGCTTTCCTTTTGTGATCTCTTCTATTCCAGTATCAAAGGCTCTAAGCATATCTGCCATGGAATCAGTATTGTATGCCGGATTTAAGAAAAAATCATTTTTATTATGAGCATGAGAGTCAGGGTATACAACGATAAGATTTTTAAACCATTCATACGCAACAATATAATCATGCAAGTCGGAATCTGCATCGATTTTTTTATTTCCAACTTCTTTTAAAAGTAGTTCGTCCGCTTTTAAATCTTCGCAGTAAATATTGAATCGCAGTTCGGACTTCTTATCCATTCGCAAATCAGTTATAATCTGCTTACCTTGTTCTCGCTCAAAAATACAAGTTTCTTTTTCTGAAGAATCTAAGCGGTAAAGCCATTCCGCACTAAACTCGTGCGTCAAGTAGTTAATTGCAAAACCATACGAGAAAATAGTTTTCTCAGCAATAAAGTCAATTTGGAAAACACCCGGAGTTTCTTTACACACTGAATCAATACGGAAAAAGCGATCATCATATCGTATTGCCCCTGAACTCATTAAAGTTACCCGACGCATAAAATCCAATGCACGCACAAAATTTGATTTTCCAGAAGCATTTGCACCAAAGAAGAAACTACTCTTTAACAAACGTTTCCCTTTCACAGTAAAACAGTGCGAGGGATGCCTTGTTTGTTTTCCTGCAGCCATGCTAAATACTTGCTGCTCTTTAAATGAATTGTAGTTCTCAACGGCAAATCTAATCAGCATTATTCACACCTCCCAATCCCCATATTGATAGTATATGTGATAAATCCTGTTTTTTCAATCATTATTTGTAATATTTTTATTAAATTTCCAGTTTTACTTGTTGTCTAAATCACATATAAAATTTTATTCTCCCACGGGCAGTAATACTGTCTCTTCTGCCTTCTCTGTGTTCTCCTCCGTTGACACCTCTGCTGCTTCCTCTGCTGCTTTCAGAAACTGCTCCGGTACCGTAAAGTCCGGATTTTCTGTGGTGATCAGCGTGGAAATGGGCGTTTCGGCCAGATCTCTCACCTCGTATACATCATAGCGAAGGATCCGAAGCGTATCCGTGTCAATCACGTAACACTCACGGTACTGTTCCCCCTCCTCGCCATCACTCCACAGTTCAAAGTAAGAATTACCATTTTCCATTAACACAGTCTCTATCGTATCCTCCGGATACTGTTGCAGTTCATACAGAAATTCGTCCTCCTGCTTCTGATACCAGCAATATACACTGGTATCGCTCTCCCCGCCGTAATATATCCAGGTACAGTCACAGGTCGTACAGTCCGCCATCCGTGTCGGAATATACTGTGCTTCCATAAACTCTTCCCCGGAAATGGACGTTCCTTCCGCTGATACGACAAGTCCACTGCCCATTACTCCTGCCAAAACAACACCTGTTCTGATTATTCTCTGCATTTTTTTCACATTCATTTCTGCACCTGCTTTCCCGCCTTATCCGCTGCAGCGGCTGACTAATTTGCCGCAGTTCTTACCCGGTACATCGTTTCCTAAATACCTGCCACATTAAGCTTGTCTATATTTCCGATAGCACCAGCCAAAAAGCCTCAGTGCAGCCCGCTACGGTGCTAAGTGCCGGTGGCACTTAGCACGGACCGAAATGGAATGAAGACCTGCGAATATCGGTAGAATTACGTATCTTTTACCCAAAATGCAAGCTTCGCTGCATCTTTTTCCATTACCCCGGCGAGCTGCATACGCCCGCTCACCTTGTGCTTTCGGTAGATATTTTCCAGATGTGTGCCTACCGTGCGCACACTGATATGCAGCAGTTCGGCAATTTCCCGGTTGCTGGTGCCCTTCAAAAGCAGTTTGGTTTCTTAAATGCTTTCCATGTCATATTTTCAAAACTGCAGACCAAAAGGACCGGCTACATTTCCGCATTTCCCTTCAGCCTCTCGATCATCCCCTGTCTCTGCATCTTCTGGTATAACACAATTGGAACAAAAATACAGATCAGCACGATTGTGAAAATCAGCAGAAGATTATATCCCCATGGAATGATGTAAGGCAGTTGTTCATACTGTTTCAGGCTGTTGAATATCAGATATCCCAGCGGAATGCCTGCCATCAGAGACAGGGTACAGGAAATCACCGCATATCCGATCCCTTCCAGTGACAGTATTGTCTTTTGCTGTCTGACCGTCATGCCGATGCTTTCCAGCACTGCAAATTCCAGGGAACGGTTCTGTATATTTGCCGCCATCATATTAATATAATTTAAAATCGCAAGCAATGCCATCAGTATGCCAATGCTGCCTCCCAGAACCCGAACCTGGTCTTCGCTTTTCTTCATATCCACATACTGTTCCAGTTTGGATGAAAAGGAGAGCTGAGTCTCACCGGTGAAGACGGACCTCACCGACTGTTCCGTTGCTTCCAAAAAGGCCTCGTCATAGGTAATATTGATCAGCTCCGTAAATGCAGTTCCGGATAATTGCTTTGCATAAGCCTCGCTGACGATCAGGCTGGGAAGATATCCGCCTCCAAAATATGCCGGACAGAACTGAGGATCAGCCAGTGCGGCGATTTCTATCGTGTAATGCGGCTTCTCTTGCTGGCCCGGGAAATAGAATTCCGTCTTCTTCCCCACCAGGCCCTGATCCGGAGACAAATCAATAAAATTCAATGCGGCAGCGATCTCACCTTTTTCAAACCGCTCCTGATCCAGAATACCGCCCAGTCGCTCATTCAGAAGTGTAAACCCGATGTCATCGATGCCAATAAGACGCGGTGCCCAAAACGGACCTTCCGGATCTTCCTTCCAGGATTCCAGATCCTTTTCCAGATTTCCAGGAGTGTATCTGGACTGATGGAGAGAATCCATATAGGTCAGATAGATTTCCTGATAGGGAACCACAATCTCACAGGAGGTTACGGCAGAAACCGATTTTACCCCTTCCAGTCCCCGTATCTCCTCTATTTTCTCATCGGACAGCAGGTCCTTCTGTTCAAACATGGTGGTCTCATTTAAGATCCGAAGATCCCTGGTGGACACAGCATTTAAAATGGATTTTGCATCATTCTGCTTCACCACCACATTGGCAAGGAAAAAGATCGTCACCGCGATGGTGAAAGACAGCAGGATAATGCAGGCCTGTCCTTTATCCCGGAACATATTCCAGGCTGCCATCCTGGGTAGAAATCCCCGCTGGCCGACTTCTTCTTTCTCCCCATCTTCTGTCTGCGCTTCTTTTCGGACTCTCTCCTCCCGGGACTTTTCTTTTCGTGCCTCCCGCCGCCCGATTTTCTGCCTTCCCGCAAGATAATGCAGCGCTTCTACCGGTGAGCAGCCGGCCAGGACTGCGGCAGGTCTCCGGCTTCCGAAAAAGTTCGTAAACAATGCAAATACTACCGCCACCAGATAGATCCAGGGCTGAACCGGGGCTATCTCACCTGCGTTCAAAACAGGATTTACAATAGAAAGAATCTGCGGCACTATTTTCTGCGCGACCAGCGCTCCGGCCAGAAGCCCAACCGGGATGCCCAGGGCCGAATTCCACAGCGCCTGCAGGTAAATCAGCATTTTCAACTGTCCCGCGGTCATTCCCATGGTTTTTAACTGTCCGTAATAATGGATATCTTTCGCAATGGAAATCGTAAGGGTATTATAGATAAACAAATATCCGCTCAGAAATATCATGAAAAGGAATCCGGTCAATCCTGCCAGAACCTGCAGGAAATTGGAAATGGTTTCATAATCTGCATCTATCGTCTGGCGGTTAATGTCAATCTGATTTTGGATTTCGATGATGTCTGCCTTGGAATACAGCGGGTTTTTTAAGGTAATAACCAGAAGGCCCTGGGTAAAATCAGTCTGTGTGACGCCCGTCTGCGCATAAAAATCTGCTGATACATAGGCTCTGTCGATTCCGGAATAATCCCGATAATAGCCGCTGAGCACAAATTCTTTCTGGAGGCTGATCTGTTCTTCCACCTCCTTCAGAGTATAATAAGTGACCGGCAGTTTCATTCCAATCTGGGGATCAGTAATTCCCATTTCCGTCAATGCGGTCCAGGAAAGCATTATTTCGTTTTCGGCCCGGGGATAGGTACCCCAGCATTCTTCCATCGCCGGAATACACTGTTTTTCCCATACGGTATCATCCAGCCAGTACATGCGCATATTGTGCACATCCTGGTCCTGATACTTTTCCAGAATAGCGCATTTTACCATAACTCCCGCATATTTCACCTTGTCCATGGAGCGTATCTTCTCCACCTGATCTTCTCTTGGCTCACTGAGCTGAATATCAAAATCCATCCCCTGCATATAGAGGGTGCGGGTACTGACCGTTTCCCAGTAGCTGATGCCCAGCGCAAGGACAACCGTAATCAGAAAGGCGGTCAATGCAATAGCAAGAATGGTTAGCCGGTTTCTGTTTTTGCTGCCTCTATAGGTGTTTCCGGCAATCTGAAGGATTACGTTTCTGTTTTTTACCTTGAACGATTTCACGCCTTCTCCACCTCACCTTCTGCGGGGCGGATACCGTCGGGAACCGCCTGCTTTTGGCGGCACTTTTCATCCTCCGCCGTGTGAGTACCCGGCCCATCTGGGTGCAGCCGGTTCGGGCGGCATTTTTCATCCTCCGCCGTGTGAGTCCCCGGCTGGCACCTCCCATCCTCGATTCGGATGATACGGCCGGCCATCTGCGCAATTTCGTCATTGTGGGTAATCATCACCACCGTCTGTCCAAAGCGTTCACTGGACACCTTGATCAGCCCCAGTACATCCATACTGGTCCGGCTGTCCAGATTCCCGGTCGGTTCATCCGCCAGAATAATAGCCGGTTTGGCCGCCAGGGCTCTGGCCAGAGCTACCCGCTGCTGCTGTCCTCCGGAGAGCTGTCCCGGCATGGCATGGATCTTATCGGACAGTCCTATGATCTGAAGAATTTCGGAAATATAATTCTGATCCGGCTCAACCCCATCCAGTTTAATGGGGAGTACCATATTCTCGTACACATTCATATAGGGAAGCAGATTATAATTCTGAAAAACAAAACCGATCTTTCTCCTTCGAAAAATTGTCAGTTCATCTTTTTTCATTTTGGAAATGTCTTTTCCATCCACAAGAACCGTCCCCGAGGTTGGGGTGTCCAATCCGCCCAGCATATGAAGCAGTGTGGATTTTCCGCTGCCGGAGGTTCCCACGATGACTGCAAATTCACCGTTCTTGATGGACAGATCCACTCCATCCAGTGCCTTTACCACCGTATCGCCGCTCCCATAATACTTTTTCAATTGATTTGTCACCAGTATGTCCATATGTTTCCTCACTTTCTTCCGAGGGAGATGCCTTTCGCTCCTCTTCTGAAATCATCATACAACAGGAATCTTTCTCAAATCTTTCTGAAAAGTGACAATTCTGACAGATTGTAATGTGGCGGCTTCCTTAATGCTCCGTCCTCCTTGAAAGAAACAACTGAAATTCTGAGCCCTGTCCCAGCGCAGATTTCACCTTTACAAATCCGCCCTGCCTGGACAGAACTTCACGGACCAGATAGAGTCCGATCCCGAACCCGGGAGTCCCCGTGACTGCCGGGGAACGGTAAAAGCGCCGGAAAATCAATCCCTGCTCTTCTTCTGCGATACCGATACCGGAATCCTGCACCGAAATACAGAAAAAAGAATCATAGGGAATAACTTTGATCTGCACCGAAGAACCCTCCGGAGAATACTTGACTGCATTTTCCAGCACATTTCCGATGGCTTCTGCCGTCCATTTCCGGTCTGCAAAACAGCCATCCTCATCGGGGAACGGCTCCATTTTAATCTCAACCTTCTTTTTCAGCGCAGCGACCTCCGCCTGCTGGCAGGCAGCAAACACCAGCTCAGACAGCGAAACCTGTTCCGGAGCTATGGAGATCATTTCTGTTTCGATATAAGAGGATTTCACTAATTCCTTCATAAAGAAATCCAGTTTTTCTGAATTTACCTGTATTTTGGCAGCTAATTGATACGGCTCTGCCTGGATATCCCCTTTTGCCAGGTCTTCCTGCAGAATCTGGGAATACAGCAGAATATTAGAAAGCGGAGTGCGCACCTGATGCGCAATATCAGAAATCAGGGATTTTACAGAATCCCGCTCTTCTTCCGCCTGCTGCTGCCGCATCCCGGAGCTTTGTACCAGGCGGTTCAGCCGCTCCGTGATGGCCGCGTCCATTGTCTCATCATAAATGACCTCATTTTCTTTTCCGCCAAGAGCCCGGTCCAGTTTTAAAAGAAGCTCCGACAGGATATGATCCATCCGCCTCCGGCAGATCAGAACTCCCGCGAGCCCGATCCCAAGCCCCAGAAGAAACACCGCCGCCAATATGAAATAGTTTTCATTCATTTTCCCAAAGATATCCTTTTCCATAAATTGTCCTGATATGGTGCGGTTTCGAAGGAACCTCCTCCAGCTTATCCCGCAGCCTGCGGATCCCCACAGACAGGGCATTGTCCTCCACATATTCACTTCCGTCCGGCCATACCCATTCCAGCAGGCGTTCTCTCGTAAGGATCTGTCCTTCGTTCCAGACCAGCAGATAAAGAATCCGCTGTTCCGTCTTACTCAGTTCTATGGGCACACCGCTTTTATAAAATTCCATCGTTTCAAAATGAAACTCAAAATTACCCTTCACATATTCTTTCTCCGCCTGACTGCCGGACCGCCTAAGCAGAGCCCGGATCCTCGCCCGCAGCACCATGAGGCTGAACGGTTTTGTAATATAATCATCGGCTCCGTTTTCCAGACCGGTCACGATATCCAGTTCCATATCCTTGGCCGTCAGCAGGACCGTGGGTGTTTTGCTGGTTCTGCGGATGTCGCGGCACAGATCCAGCCCATTTCCATCCGGCAGGGTGAGATCCAGAATATAAAGGTCAAACTTCTGTTTTTTTCTGATTTCCTGTGCCCCGGCAATGGTTCCGCAGAGAAAAAAAGAAAGCTCCTCATCACGAAGGGCCAGTTTGATTCCTTCCGCCAGATCCTT
>JAQVCW010000044.1 GCA_028689585.1 Lachnospiraceae bacterium
CCCTCCTTAATAGTATTACATAGAATGTAATACATTATAACATATAAAACGAAAAAATGGAAGTGGTAAGCATAAAATAAATAAAATGTCAAGATGGTAGAGACAAAATTTGATGCGTTTATCCTGGATCCGGCTAAAGGTTTTGACTTTTTCTGTTGAAAAAAAGGCGGTTTTCTGTTATCCTTATCATAAAAAGGGAGCAGTCAGCGCAAAGATGCCAACATCCTGAGCTTCTGTTCTGATGCCGCCTTAACTGACGAGACTTATCCGCTTCGGTGGATAGGGCTTTTTTATGATTACCTGAAAACAACAAAATCTCTGCCAAGGCAACTTGAAATTCAGGCTGATAACGTGAAAGGGGAAACACTATGGCTGATTCCAACATTACAAAGCGGGCATTGGCAGCCGCATTGCGGGAACTTATGGAAGAAATTCCCTTTGAGAAAATTCAGGTCGCTCATATCTGTGAACGCTGTGATATGAACCGCAAGAGCTTTTATTATCATTTTAAAGATAAGTACGATCTGCTTAACTGGATCTTTGATACCGAGATCATTTCATTTGTCCAGTGCATTTCGGGAACCGCACAGATTGAGGAGCGTGTGGAAGTAATTCAGGAGGTTTGTAACTATTTCTATGAAAACAGGAATTTTTATCGCAGAGCATTAAAAATTGAAGGGCAAAACTCATTTTCGGAGCATCTGAGGGAATATCTGACGCCGATTTTGAAGAACCGCCTTTTGTATTTGCTGGGCGATGGAGTAGATGACTTTACATGCAACTTCTATCTGGATGCCATCGTTTGTACGATAGAGCGCTGGCTGCTGGAAAAGGAGTGCATGCCCCCGGATCAATTTGTTTCCAGGCTGCTCGGCATTATTCGCAGCGGAGCGGTTGCAATACATAATGTATTTAATGAATAAAAACGTAACAGAACCGGGTGGTTGTTTTGACCATCCGGTTCTGTTACGTTCGTTCCCGTATTGGGAATGCACTTATACGAGAACAGCCTTCCGCAAACGGGTGCGAAGCACACTTTTGTTTTGCTGACGCAGGCATACCGGCATTTTTGGAATAGGTACTGGCTAAAATATCGGAGAGGCTGTTTTGAAACAGATTGTGCGGCTTGCTTTCAAACTTTTTATCCCAATCGTACAGATTACCGTCCCTGTCAAAATAGACGGAACAGGAATCGCCTGAGATGATGGAATCAATCAAGCGGTTATCTCCTTGAAAATCCCAAATCACAGTGCGGTAAATCTGGCTGCTGCGGGCTTCCTTTGCGGCCTGATAGACCAGGCGGCGTATTTCCTCCGGACATCCGGCCTCCGGTATCAAAACGGTAAAAACCGGACAAAGCTGCTGGCTGCTGCTGAATAGATTGTCATTGATGACAACCTCGGCATCCTCTTGCCCGTACTGATACCAGACAGAGTAAAGCAGCCCCATTTCCCGCATAGCGGCACACAGATCAGCGATATTTTCTTCATACCGGACAACCAGCATCACATTGCAAAAATCTGATGCTTCATCTAAAAATGCAGCAGATAGATTCTCCGCTTTGCAGAAGATGCAAAAGGCGCTGTCCGGATGAGCTCCGGCAAAGGCCAGAAGCTTTTGAGGATCGTCCATGTCAAAAAGCATCCATGTATAAATGCCGAGATTTTCGCCTTCCCGGATTAGCGTGTCATACTTCTCCCGCTTTTCTTTGAATTTATGCGTATCTATCTGAACTGAAATGGTCCATGGGATATTGCAGTTCAGTCTTTCTTCATTTCTGCAGATATTCCGGGCACCCACGGTACAGCCGTTATATCCAAGATTCATACCAAAGGTATAAAGCCGATCCATGTCCGCATATGCCACAGTATCTCGAACCAATCTGTAGTAAGCACTATTCTCATTTTGAAGCATGGCCTGGGCCACGGTAAAAAAGTTTGTTTGAAATCTTCCCTTTGAAAATTGCAGAGCCATATCGACCAGGTTGCGAATGCCGCGTTCCGGGCTATCCACGATGTTTTTTAATGCTTTTTTTACGACTGTTTCCACCAGCATTCCAGATAAGTTCTTTTCCATCTGTATTCGCTCCTTCCATAAGTGCAGAGCACACCTATTTTCTTTTGAAATGATACTAAGAGAATCCCTGACCAACAAGGGACAAATACCTTTCTGTGTCCCAAAAGGTAACAAATTCTGCATTGCGTCATAATTTAGGACTTGAACTTTTTCGTGTCCCATGACTTTGCCGGTTTGTTTTTTTATAATCAGGCCATAGTTCAAACCCGGAAAGGAAAACGGGAATTGTTCGAATAAAAAAAACATCGTAAAGGAGAAATAAATTATGAGTAATTCAATCAAAGACAGTATGCAGAGCTTTGCAGTTAATCAGGCCCTGAAATATATTGAGGGCAACCCGGAAGATAATATTCCCAAGCTGATGGATCTGGTGGACAGATTTACACCGGAAGGCTGGTATGGGAGTCAGCGTACTGCTATCCGCAGGGTCATTGAGGAAAAGAGCAACTGGTATCAGTTAATCTTAAAGGTATATGAACTGGATCCCGGCGTGCGGAAGGTGTTCTTTCAGAACTTTCTGTTCAACGCCTCTCTGAAGGGCAGCACTGTTCAGGAAGAAACCAGACAGCGGGAAGGCTGTAATGTACCATGGGCAATTCTGCTTGATCCCACCAGTGCCTGCAATCTTCACTGTACAGGCTGCTGGGCCGCGGAATACGGTCACAAACTGAACCTGACGCTGGATGATCTGGATTCCATTATTCGCCAAGGCAAAGCAATGGGAACCTATATGTACATTTATACAGGCGGTGAGCCGATGGTACGCAAGACAGATCTGATAAAACTGTGTGAAATGCATCCCGATTGTGAATTCCTGTCTTTTACCAACGGAACCCTGATTGATGAAGATTTCTGTCAGGAAATGCTTCGGGTCAAGAATTTTGTGCCGGCAATTTCACTGGAGGGCTTTGAGGAGGCCAATGATTCCCGGCGAGGTGAAGGTGTCTATGAGAAGGTGGCCAATGCCATGTGTCTGCTGAAGTCAAATAACCTGCCTTTCGGTATTTCCACCTGCTATACCAGCCGCAACTGGGAGGATATTACCAGCGAGAAATTCTTCGACTATATGATCGACAGCGGCGCTCTGTTCTGCTGGTTCTTCCATTATATGCCGGTGGGCAATTCTGCCGTTCTTGAACTGATGCCCACTCCAGAACAGCGGGAGGCTGTTTATCACCGCATTCGCAGTTTCCGTGAATCCAAGCCGATCTTTACCATGGACTTTCAGAATGACGCCGAATATGTGGGGGGCTGTATTGCCGGCGGCCGGAATTATCTGCATATCAATGCCAAGGGAGATGTGGAGCCTTGCGTATTTATCCATTATTCCAACTGCAACATCCATGACACCAGCCTGCTGGATGCGCTGAAAAGCCCTCTGTTCATGGCTTATCATGATGGTCAGCCCTTCAATGACAATATGCTTCGCCCCTGTCCCATGCTGGAAAACCCGGAAAAGCTGCGGCAGATGGTGGCTGAAACCGGCGCAGTCAATACCGATTATCAAAGCCCGGAAAGTGCCGACCACCTCTGCGACAAGACGGTTCCTTATGCCGAAAGCTGGAAAGCCACAGCGGACAAGCTCTGGCATGGCTGTGACGGCTGTTCCGGCTGCCATTCGGGAGAGTAAGCTATGGAATCCTATCAGATATTTACAGACGCAACAGCAGATTTATCTGACAGCTTAATGGAGCAAGTCCCATCCGTGGAGATGATACCTATGCCGGTGGAAATCGGCGGAAGTGAATATACATACAGCCCTGTTGGAAATATCTCTGTGAAAAAGTTTTATGAGTTACAGAGAAACGGAAGCTTTGCCTCCACCTCGCAGATCAATCCTGCCGTTTATTTTGAGTGTTTTGTGCCGTATCTGCGCCAGGGAAAAGATATCATTTATCTGTGCTTTTCTTCCGGAATGTCGGGTACGATCCAATCGGCAAACCTGTGCATAGAGGAGCTGCGGCAGGAATTCCCCGAGCGGAAAATCATCTGCATTGATACGCTGTGCGCATCTGTGGGAGAGGGTTTTCTTGTGCGGGAGGCGGCCAGAAAGCAGGCTGAGGGACTGACCCTGAATGAATTAGCCAACTGGGTCATGGAACATCGACTGCAGGTATGCCATTGGTTTACCATAGATACATTGGAACATCTTCGTCACGGCGGCCGTATTTCTTCTGCGGCTGCTGCAATGGGGACGGTTCTGCAGATTAAACCTTTACTTCACGTTGACGAACAGGGCTGTCTGCAGGTAAAAGAAAAGCCGCGAGGCCGTAAACGGGCTATTGCCGCTCAGCTTGCCAAGATGGAACAGGGCTGGAATCCAGAAACAGGAAAACTGGTCTTGATTGGACATGGTGACAATCTTGAAGCCGCACAGCAGCTTAGCATGAAAACGGCAGAGCAGTTTTCGGATGCAGAAATATATATTTCCAATATCGGTCCCATTATTGGCGCTCATACGGGACCGGATATGCTTGCACTGATTTACTGGGGAAATAATCGTTAAGGGCTGCTTTAAGAACAGATCAATGACAAATCTATTTTTTGTACGCCGGATCTGCAGGAACAGAATATTTTTTAATGACTGAAATTTGTATATATCGCCGGTCCATTTAAAGTTCATTGAACGTGAATTTTAAATGGACCGGCGATTTTACCGTTCACAGGCTTGGCTGTAAACAGTAATCAGGGCAGACTCCAGTCTGTCAAAAATAATGATATTTCCTTGCTATTGCCAAAATATAGCGATAAAATATAAGGGATAGGGCATTTCAGGATAAAGAAGGAGCTTTGCTGTGGAAAAAAGTATTCCCTGAGGACATGAAAGAAAGAATGAAACAGCAAAAATATCAGATTTTGATGAATAATACGCAGAGCCATTTGACCGGCTGGCAGCAAAAAGAACAGGTTTTGAGAGTGCTGAGAAAAATGCAGTGAATGCGCTCAGTAAGCAGAAACATATAAATCACTATAAGGAGGATTACAATGCAGAATTTTCAGTATTATGCACCGACAAAGGTGGTATTTGGCAAGGATACAGAGACAGAGACTGGTAAACTGATAAAGGAACAGGGCGGCAGCAGAGTGCTGCTTCACTATGGCGGTTCAAGCGCAAAGAAATCCGGACTGCTGGATCGTATCTGCGCGTCTCTGGAGAAAGAAGGAATCAGCTATGTCTGCCTTGGCGGTGTGAAGCCTAATCCGCGTCTGAGTCTGGTGCGGGAAGGAATCGAACTGTGTAAAAAAGAAAAGGTGGATTTTCTGCTGGCAGTGGGCGGCGGAAGCGTGATCGATTCTGCAAAGGCTATTGGGTATGGCCTGGCAAATGAGGGAGATGTATGGGATTTTTATGCCCAAAAAAGAACGGCTTCCGCCTGTATGCCTGTGGGAACGGTGCTGACCATTGCGGCGGCAGGCAGTGAAATGAGCAATTCCAGCGTGATAACAAAGGAAGAGGGATGGATCAAGCGGGGATACAGCAGCAATTACTGCAGATGCAGATTTGCCGTGATGAATCCGGAACTGACATATACGCTTCCGAAGTATCAGACGGCCAGCGGATGTGTGGACATTATTCTTCATACGATGGAACGTTATTTTTCCAAAGAATCCGGAACAATGCTGACGGACAGTCTGGCAGAAGGTCTGATGAGGACTGTGATGAACAATGCAAAGGTGCTGATGAAGGATCCGCAAAATTACGAAGCAAGAGCGCAGATTATGTGGGCAGGCAGCCTTTCTCACAATGGACTGACGGGCTGCGGCATGACGGAGGACTGGGCCAGTCACCAACTGGAGCATGAACTGAGCGCCATGTTTGATGTGGCCCATGGCGCAGGCCTGGCGGCAATATGGGGAAGCTGGGCCCGTTATGTCTATATGGAAAAGCCGGAGCGGTTTGCCCAGTATGGGGTAAATGTGCTGGGGATTCCCATGGACTGCAGCAATTTTGCCAGGACAGCATTGCAGAGCATCGAGGAGACGGAACGGTTCTTCCAGGCGCTGGAGATGCCGATCAGCATTCATGAACTGGGATATGATCTGACAGAGGAGCAGCTTCAGGAGCTGGCATTCAAGTGCAGCAATGAGGACAAAAGGACCATTGGCGGTTTCCGGGTGCTGAACAGGGAAGATATGTTGAAAATATACCGCATGGCGAAATAGAGCAAATAGAGCAAATAAAGTAAATAAAGCCATTAAAGCGAATAAAGCCAATAAAGTAAATAAAGTAAATAAAGCCATTAAAGCAAATAAAACAAATAAAGTATGAAAAAACTCGCGGCAAGAGCCCGGAGTCATTCCGGCAATTTTGAAAAATAAATATGCAACATATATAATATGTTAACATTTAAAAATGAATTGACACATTATCTGCTTTGTGTTAGAATGACAGAAAGCAGATAATTCTAGATTCTTTACATTTGATAAAAATGTATCTAACATTCTAAGCTGTCAGGCGTTCTACGAAAATCTTGCTTTTAATTCACAGAAAATGAAAAGCAGGAGATTTGTACCGCAGATCACGAATGGCATTCTCCTGCAGCCGAAAGGGCAGAGGGAGGTAAAATGCAAAAAAGTACTGCTTATGGGAAAATAGGAGAACAGATTGGAGGCATTGAGATGCTGGGGAAAAATGATCTGCAGGCATTTGCCGAGATGCTGGATGTAAAACTGGCAGAAGTGCTGGATGTAAAGCTGGGTGAAATGCTGGATGCAAAGCTGTCTGTTGCGCTGGATGTAAAGCTGGCAGAAGTGCTGGACACAAAGCTGGCTGAGGTACTGGATGTAAAACTGGCAGAGCTGGAGCAGAAAATGGACCAGAAAATGGATCAGAAGCTGGATCATCTGGAGCAGAGAATGGACCGGAAAATGGATCAGAAGCTGGATCATCTGGAGCAGAGAATGGATCAGAAAATGGATCACCTGGAACAGAGAATGAATCAGAGCATGGACGAAAAACTGGACCGCAGGCTCACTGAGACGGAAAATATAATCTTAGAAGAAGTGGGAAGGGTTCAGGAAACCATGGACGTGAGGATGAACGGATTTCAGAAGGATCTGAATGAGGTTAAAGGATATTACCGGGTTGCGAAGCTGGAAGCAGAGAACGTGGATCTGATATTGAAGTCGGTGGAAGGACTGTCAAAGAGAGTGGCAGTGCTGGAAACAAAGAGGGATTGAGCAAAGCGCATGGCAGAAACGCAAAACCCGCGTTTGCGCTTTGCGCGGGTAATTGCCCGGAAAGCTGTGCGTCAAGTGAAAAGCCGTAACAGATTAATTTTGTGGCTAAAAACGAGGGCGAATGAGATGAAAATTGTAGTTTTAGAAGCGGCCAGTCTTGGAAAGGGGATTTCCCTGGAAAGGCTGAAACAATTTGGAGAAGTGGTGGTATATGATACCACTACGCTGGAAAATATCGGGGAACGGATCAGGGATGCAGACGTTTTAATGATCAATAAGATTAAGATGAATGCCCGGAGCCTGAAGACGGCAGAACAGTTAAAGCTGATTACCATTACGGCCACCGGTGTGGATGGAATTGATCTGGATTACTGCCGGGCGCATCAGATCAGGGTGGCGAATATGAAGGGATATTCCACAAATTCTGTGGCACAGCATACCTTTGCGCTGCTGCTTTATGTGATGGAAAAAATGGCATATTATGATCAGTTTGTAAAATCCGGGGCCTATATCAGGGATACAACAGGCAGCTACTATGATATGAAATATACGGAAATTGCCGGAAAGACCTGGGGCATCGTGGGGCTTGGGGCGATCGGGCAGAAGGTGGCGCAGACGGCAGTGGGTTTTGGAGCAAAGGTGATCTACTGTTCTTTGTCGGGACACAATACGGAGCAGCCCTATCAATGTGTGGACTTTGAGACGCTGCTGCAGGAAGCGGATATTATTTCAGTCCATACCCCGCTGACTGATCTGAGTCGGAATCTCTTTACTTATGAGACATTTCAGAAAATGAAAAGAAGCGCTATTTTTATTAATGTATCCCGTGGGGCTGTGGTGGACGAAATGGGATTAACGCGGGCACTGGAGGAAAATCTGATTGCAGCGGCAGGACTGGACGTGCTGTCAAAGGAACCCATGGCAGAGGATAATCCCCTCTTTGCCATCCAGGACAGCACAAAACTGGTCATTACTCCTCACATCGGATGGGCGAGCCAGGAATCCAGACAGAGATCGGTACAGGAGACGGAATACAATATTGAAGCGTTTTTAAAAGGGGAACCCAGAAATCTTTGCTGTTGAGATATGGACAATAATAGTTTAGCTCATTATGCTTTTTTGCAGCTATTCAAAATTTATTGTAATTTGCGTGATGTTTTCATCAATGGAGGTAGTTTCCTTTGGGCTTCCGAAACAATCCAGTATACCTTTCCTGCGCTTACATTTATTTCGCCTTATTTCAATATTTTAACCGCAATTGCGGCGATGCTTGCAAGCGGCGGCAATGCCGTTGTTATGAAAAAGATGGGTGAGGGAAAAGAGCAGGAAGCACGACAGGACTTTACCATGCTTCTGATTGTCAATGTTCAGTTCTATGTTTACCGCATTGGGGAACGGGCTTATTTCCGCTGCGATTTCCTTTTCCCGCACCTTTATCTTTTTGGCGGGCTGTATTTTAATTTTGCCGCGGTTTTTAAGCCTTGACGGACTATGGCTGTCTGTTTCGATTGCTGAATGTATGACTTTGGTGATATCCGTTCTCTTTGTGAAACGCTATCAGATAAAATACGGGTATTAAAAATAATATGTTTGATTATGCTTGCGAAGCGTCACAAGAATGTGGATGATACCGAAGGATGCAAAAAAACCTGTTGATGGACGAAAACGGGATAAATGCTGATAATAATACAGTTGCAGCCCAAAGTTGCGGACACTCAGGGTTGATACGGCGCCTCGCAGCAGGAACGCAGAGGCGTTCCTGCATCCAAATCTGCTTCTCAGACGGAATTTCGATATTCCTGCATTACTTTCAACAGGTCTGCGCAGTAAATGGGTGGACCTATTGAACCGTTTTTTCATACTCTGCGTGCAGCAGCTTCATGCAGAGCCAGTAATTCTGCTGGTGTGTGGTGGCAGCTTCAGCTTCCAGGCGGTCATAATCTGCTTCCGGCAGCAGCCAGTCAGAGCGGAGAAGGCCAAGGGAAAGGCAGCGCCGGACTTCCGCCTGGGCAGCTTCGTCTTTTCCAAGATTCCGAAAATGCCATTCTATGGAAAATGCAAGTGCTTCGTATTCCTGAAATTGAAACTGCCTTTTGGCAGTACAGTAAGAAAGTGAGAATGATCTGGGATGCTCAGCTTCTGCCATATAGGTGGTTTGTTCAGAACAGCCTCGGATATACAGGTAATAGAGAGCAGCATTTTTCTTCTGTTCTGAGCAGCGCAGAATTCGCCCCAGGCGCTGAATGCGCTGACGTCTGGTGGCGGAAGAGGAAAGAATAATGCCTATATTGGCGGAAGGAATATCCAGGCCTTCATCCAGGGCACGACAGGTGACCAGAATACGCAGTTCTCCGTTTCGATAACGGTCCAGAACTGTTTTTCTGGTCTCTTTTTCCATCTCCGAATGGTACCGGCCTACCTGATTGGGATAGCGCAGATTTAATTCCCGGTAAAGGATATCCGCCTGTTCAATTCGCTCACCAAAGATCAGAAGCCGATCCTGCAGGGAGAGCCTGGAAATGAGCTCCAGGACACAGCCGATCCGGGCTTCAGCGCAGCAGATAATCTCTTTTCGCTGATAATAAAGGGCCAGTACGGTTCTTGCCATAAGGCAGATCTTATCTGATTCGGAAGAAGCAGCCAGATGCTTCAGCGCATGAAAATATTGCGTTTCATTTAATCTCAGGAGGGAAGGGCAGCGTTTTGCCAGTACTCCGGTCAGGAGGGAAAGGCGATCCGTCAGATCCTGATATTCGCCTTCCTCCTCAGGGGAGAAGGACAGGGCTATATTGTATATCGTATAGGAGCTGATGGTCCTTTTTTCCAGGGCATCAGAAAAGGAGTAGTGGTAGATTTCCGGTCCCAATGCGGGTACCAGATACTGCTCCCAGCCATCAGTATAGGGAGTCGCGGACAGCCCGAGAGAGTAATAGGAAGCTTTGCGGTCTCCCAGACGGGGAAGAAACTCAAATATTTTACGATTTTCCGCACTGGCATAATGGTGGCATTCGTCAGCAATCAGCAGTACGGAAAATCCCTCCCTGATGTCCTGTAAAATATGGCGGGACAGCGAATAGCGTGCAGAATTAATGACATAAATCATAAAGGGACGTACTGGTTCATCCTTATGAAGTCCATAGTAATAACCAATCTTCTGACGGGAAATCCCAAGAAGCTTCTGTATGGAATGGCTCCACTGTTGGATAAGGACAGTCTGGGGTACAATAATCTTAACGCGTAAGGGCTCATTCAGCGTATTTTTCAGTTGTTCTGCAGCAGAAATAGCCAGTACGGTCTTTCCGGCTCCGGTCACTACATTGAGAATGCCATGACACTGATGGGAAAACCAGGATTGCAGACAGCTTTTCTGCCAGGGATATAATTGCAGCTTCATAAGGATACTCCATTCTTTTGCCATTTTTTGCGTTAAGATTTTCACCGCAGAAGGAACCAGGGCAGACGGTTTAAGATATCCGGCGGGCAGCAGTTTTTCTGTTTTTGCTTACTCGCTGCCTTCTGTAATTCAAAACGTCTCTGGACTCTTGCTGCGAGGAACGCCCAACCTGTACTCGAAGTGCTGTGTGAATACTAATAGTATAGCATGGGGCTAAAAAAAATAAAATATTGAACTTTCCCCTGATATTCAGTATACTTAGTGAAAACAACAGAGAATAGAATAATCGAGAACAGTGAGGCAGGATGAAAATGAATTACGAAGAATTATATGAGAATTATCAGGCATTAGAGAAGATCCTAAAAGATAAGACTGCTTTGATTCAGCGGCTGCAGAAGTCGATTAGCAGGGAGATGGAGAGCGGAGATCTCAAGAGCTTTGATAAAGATGTGGAACTGCTGAAGGCAGCGTCAGAAGAACAGATGAGACTGCAGGGAGAGCTGCAGATTCTGGTTGCAGGATTTGACCGGAAGGCTTATTTTGAAGAAGGTGACTTTGCCGGCCAAATGCTGGAATACTGCAGTGAAAACGAAGTGGATGTAAAAGGTGAGTTTCCGGTATATGAGATGTTTCCTTACCGGATCCGGTTGGATGTGGAGAATCAGGATATCTATATGGATCGAAAAAAAGTACAGTGTATGCGCCCGTCTGGTCTTGTAAATAAGATTAAAGCCGGCCAGGATCGTCTTTTAAAAGCATCTTTTAATGCGTCAGCCTTTCTAAATGAACTGGCAGAGGCCTACGATCTTCTGATTCTGAAAGCGGGAAAACAGCAGGGAACGGATCTTTACCTGTCCAGACTGTACCGCATTCTGACTCCAATGAGCAGATACCGCAGGGACTATGACCAGCAAAGTTACGCATTTGACCTGGCAAGGCTGTACAGTTCTGAGGCGGAGGAGACGAAAGATGGCAGAAGGTTCCAGTTTGGCCCGAGCCGCAATATCAATCAGGCCATCCGTATCCTTGACCGGGATGGACAGGAGCAGTATTTGGCTACAATCCGTTTCTTTCAGTAGGAGCATTTTGGGGCAGGAGTGATCAGGACAGACAGGAGGTCAGTTGTGGACGTGTACAACAGTGAAAATATAGTGGAATACGATTCGGAAGATAAAGTCTATACACAGCTGGTGCAGGGAGATGCTCCCGATGACAGCGGGCTGCTGGAGGAATTGTCGGCAGGGATGTCTTTTCTTACCGATTTCTGGAGAGAAAAATATCTTCTGGAATATATCAGAGAAGGCGGGAGCAAGATTAAATTTGTAACCGGAAGAAAGGGAAGCGGCAAGTCCCATTTGCTGAAACTGACGGCGCATATTGCCAGGCAGGAAAATTATGTGACGGCTGAATTCTCAGCCAGGGAGATCTGGCTTCATGATTTTCGGGAAATATATCTGGAAAATCTGAGACAGAGTGATCTGATGGAAGTCCTGAGACGGTGCAGCTTTAAGATCGTGGAAAACTGCGGATTTGATTATCAGGAAATACCGAAAGAGATGACATTTATGGACTATCTGTCTCGGGATGGACTGGCAGATGCCATTACCAGAAGAGAGATCCGTTTGCAGCTGAAGAGTATGTTTCTGGACAATCCTTTGATCGATAACAACTTTGCGCTGGCCTGCAGCCTGCTGACCGGTGGGATTCTGGGACATCCCCTGTTGGAAGAACAGAATAAAGAACTTCTGCTGGGGTGGTTGGAGGGGGATCGGAGTGTCAAAATTGCCTCTCTGCGTTCCCTGGGACTTTCACCAGTCAGGATTACAAAGCTGAATGCCAGACATATGCTCCGGTCGCTGGCGCAGGTAATACATATGGCGGGATATGCAGGACTGCTGGTGACTATAGATGATATGGAGCTGCTGATCAGCAGATCCAGTCTGGAGAACGTACATTATACCAAGCTGAAGCGGGAGGATACGTATGAAAGCATTCGCCAGCTGATCGATGACATCGACAGCCTGAAGAACATTATGTTTCTTTTCGGGTTCGACAAAGAACTGCTGGATAATGATAATGCAGGAATCAAATCTTATCAGGCGCTCTGGATGCGGATACAGAATGAGATCCTCAGCCAGAAATTTAACCGTTTTACGGATATCGTAGATATGGACCGAATGGCAGAACAGGAATATACTGCAGAAGTCATTGTGCAGATGTCGGAGAAGCTGGCAAAAGCAGCAGCCAGAGGCGGTATCAGTGCCACTCTGGTGGACAGAGAGAAGGCAGAAGAGATACGGAAGCAGTCAAAGGTGGGAGCAATCGCGATTCCCGGACTGGTCAATGCGTTTACACTGGGAGGTGGGACTAATGTTTGATTTTGAAGCACGTCATGTGATAGAGGCTTTGCGTTCCGGTATTCCATCCCGTGCGGTCGGACAGTATTTTTCAGAGGCAAGGCCAAAGATCATGAAAGATATCTCAGATGAGATAGACCGGGTCTGTGAAAATGGAAAATCATCCGGGAAAATCATTGCCGGAAAATATGGGGAAGGAAAAACCCATCTGCTGAATACCGTTTTTAATATGGCACATTCCAACAATATGGTGGTGTCTTATCTGTCGCTGAGCAAAGAGGCACCTTTTGACAAGTTATATCTGCTGTACCAGAAGCTGGTAAGTAATACATTTCTGCCAAAACGCCTTCAGCCGGGATTTGTGCAGGAACTGGAAAAAATGACGCCAAACAGCCCTCTGGCCAATGAAATGCAGCTCCATGGAGGAAAGGAACTGGAGACGGATAAACTCTATTTTCTCCTGAAATCATATCTGAATACGGAAGATCAGGATGAAAAATTTCTGTTGCAGGCAGATCTGGAAGGTGATTTTATTTCAAACGCCGCACTCCGTCAGATTTACCGGAGAATTTTCGGGCAGAGGGTAAAGTATAATGTCAATTTCAGCAAAACGAAACATGCCATGGATTATTTTGATTTTTTAAGTCATTTATTTGTGAAGATGGGATATAATGGCTGGGTCATTTTGTTTGATGAGACGGAACTGATTGGCAGGCTGGGCAAAAAAGCCAGATTAAGGGCATATAAAAATATGGCTGAGTTTCTGATGCCGGGTGATCACCTGGAGTCCGCCTATACCATGTTTGCCCTGGGTGCTTCCTATGCCGAGGATGTGATCGAAGCCAAGCATGAATATGAGACACTGTCAGAGGTCTATCCGGAAGATCAGGAGCCGATGAAAACGGTGCTGGATCAGCTCGTCCGGGCAGAGCAGCTGCAGCCGTTGACCAAAGAGGAAATCAACGAGATACTGGAAAAATTAATGGTATTTCATGGAAAGGCATATGACTGGAACCCCCAGGTGCCGGTGGAGGAGATTGCCAGGGCAATCCAATCCGGAGGATATCTGCTGCGTACCAAAATACGCGCAGCCATTGAATACCTGGATCAGCTCTACCAGTATGGACAGACACAGGAAATGGCCATAGGAGAACTTGGCCGGGAAAGCTTTGAAGAAGAGGTGCCGTCTCTGCTGGAGGAGCAGGGATAGGGAAAAGATGCTGTTTCGAAGGGGCCGTCGCACTAAGGGATGAGGGGCATCTTCTCAATCCAAATGTACTGCATTGTTTGAAGTGGTATCTTCTATCGGCGAACTTTACGTCCGATTATGGAAGATGCCTGTCCAAGCATAGATGTACATGGATGAGAAGATGCCCCTCTTCCCTTAGTCTCTTTTTGACTAAATTAGATTTTTGACATATTTTACATTTTCTCCATAGCAGGTTTCTCCTGTTATGACACCGTGGCTGATATAGATAATCCGGTCACAGACTCCCATTAATTCTTCCAGATTAGAACTGAAAATGAGAATAGAGCAGCCCTTCATGATCAAATCATTGAATAGATTATAGATATCAATTTTGGATGGAATGTCCAGGCTCTGGGTTGGTTCATTAAAGATAAAAATTTTTGCAGGAGACATAAGCCATCTCATAAGGATGAGCTTTTGCTGCTGTCCGCCGGAAAGATACTGAGGATTGATTTTGGGCGGCACCCGAAGATTCATTTTTTCAGCATAGGACAGATACTGTTTAAATTCAAAACCGGTGCGCGTCCAGAAACGGCCATGCCGATTTTTTTTAATGGAAAAAACATTTTCCAGAGAATCAAGATTATGGAATAACCCGTAGCTGTACCGTTCATCTGTAATATAGGCAAGCCCAAGATTGATGGCATCCTGAGGGGAAGCTATGCGGGCTGGCAGACGGTCAATATAGAGAGAACCATGGCTGATGGGCTCGATACCAAAGAGTGCCTTTGGCAGTGCATTTTTCCCGGAACCTGCCCGTCCGTAAAAACCGAGAATTTCACCTTTTTGAAGTGTGAAAGAAATATCTTTTAATGTATCTTTCATGCAGAGATTTTCAGCACACAACACCTCGGCGCCCTTTTTAATATTTATTTTGGGATATTTGCTTTGGCAAAAATCATTTTTTAAAATATTTTCCACATTTTCGAGAGAATAATCAGAACGGTTTATTGTATGGGCAAGGCATTTCCCCTGGAATATGGAAAAATGGTCAATCAGTGGGAGAAAAGCCTGATAGTCATGTGCAATGCAGAGAATCGTGGTCCCCCCTTTTTTCAAATAAGCAATTAATTGCAAAAAAATATCCAGATGACGGCTGTTAATTACTGCAATTGGTTCATCAAGAATAAGTAAGTCCGGTTTCATCAGATACAGCTTCAGAAGTTCAATTGTTCTCTGAGTAGTAGAACTGCAATGACATATCAGCCGGGAGGAGTCAATCATCAGGCCATGTTCATGAAAAAATAAGTCAGCCATTTTGATTTTTTTGCTGAGAGACATGGTGCTTTTTACTGGTATGGTTTCCGGCAAATTCGCATAAAGATTTTCGGCAATTGTCATGCGTTCAAAGAGAGCGATATCCTGATGAATTGTAACAATGTGTTGTTTTATCGCATCCTTTGGCATATGAAGCCGCAACGGGTGCCCTTTATAATGGATATCGCCGGTATAGAGGGGAAAAGGATAAATTCCACTCAGGATATTGACCAGCGATGTCTTGCCGGTTCCGTTTTCACCCATCAGAAGATGGAGTTCCCCACGATGCAGTGTGAGGCTGATATTTTCAAAAATAGAGATGCCGCCCAGTTTTAAACTGAGGTTTTTACAGGATAAGATTGCTTCTTCCATAAGACCTCCATATTACAGCGCTGATTTAAACGTTAAAAGTTGCAAATACCTGAATTTTCTGTTGAAAGTAGTATTCCTTAAAAGAGTCTTCCAGATGTTCATTTGTAATAACGGATTGAAACAGATTAATATCACCTACCACAGCAGAAGATTCTCTGCCAAAACGATTGTAAGGGCAGAGAGCAAAGCTTTTTTGAGAAATCTGATTTACGTTCTGAATCAGAAAAGCCTTATTCAAAGAGGAAACAGAGTATCCGCGGTTGAAGGTAATTCCATCAATATCAAAAAAGGAGGTATTAAAATAAAAATTATTTAGTGAATTTGTCGTCATCTGTCCGGATAATTCCAGGGTGGTTGGATTCAGAGAACCACCAGTCAGAATCACGGAAATATTCGGACTGTATGCGGAACAGTCATGGGCAACCATTAAATCTGTGGTAATCAGAGTGACATTGATCTTATTCTGGAGCTGACGGACAATGAAGCGGGAGCTGATCCCAGGGCCTAAAAAGATAACATCGTTGTTCTGAACAAATTGTGCGGCAATCTGTCCGATGTTTTGAAATATCTCATTGTGCTCCTCAGGCAGTTGAAATAAAGATATATTTGCATGAGCGGGTTCATTTAATACAGCTCCTCCATGTGTTCTTGTAAGGAACTGTTCATTTTCCAGCTTTTCCAAATCTCTTCGTATCGTTGCTTCTGTCACATCTAATAGCTGTGCCAGAGAAGGAACATCTGCCTGCTTCTTCTCGGTCAGCACCTGTTTGATTTCTTCCAGACGTTTAATTGGTAACATAGTTAACTCCCTGCGCTATCATGATAGTTTATCGTATGGAAAAAGTGCATTTTATATTGAGAACTGTTATCGGCACATAGGTGTCTTCTCTTTTCTGCAATACAATCTGTAAAGCGTTTTTTCTCAGAGTCTCTTTCCATAATATGTAATATATTATAGCACTAAATTTACACAAAAACAAAAAAAATTGCAAAAAATTATTCTTTTATTGTTCATTCTGAAAAATACAAAAAACATAAGAAAAAACGGTGTTTAAAAAGAAAAAAAGCAAATGGGAAAATTAAAAATAAAAAAATATAAACAAAAACAAACAAGAAAATATGTATAAATGCACTAAAATAAGCAATAACGAATAGAAAATGTTGACAAAATAGAAAAATGTGATAGGATATAAACATAAACGAAAATAATTAAACAAAAATAAACAAAAATCTGAGAGAAAGGAGGGGTTGCAAAAATGGATCAAGACATAATCCTGAAAGCAGAAAACATCAAAAAACATTTTACGGGAACATATGCACTGAAGGGAGTTACGGTCACGCTGAAAAAAGGTGAGATACATGCACTGGTGGGAGAAAATGGTGCAGGGAAATCCACTTTGATGAATATCATTTCCGGAGTATTTTCTGCAGATGAGGGAACAATCAGTCTGGGTGGTAAAAAAGTTCATTTTCGTAATCCTAATGATGCACAGATGTCCGGTATTGGTTTTGTGCACCAGGAGTTAGCACTGTGTCAGGACTTATCGGTGGGGAATAATATTTTTATAGGACATCTTCCTACGAATAAAGGAATGATAGACAATGAACGGCTTTATTCGGAAACCAGAAAGATTCTGGATCAATTTGGAGACAGCGGGAAAGGAATTCATCCGACTGCAATGGTCAGCACGCTCAGCGTAGCACAGCAGCAGATGGTAGAGATTGCAAAAGCATTGTCATCCGATTGTAAGGTTTTGATTTTTGATGAACCTACATCCAGTCTGAATGAGGAAGAAGCTAAAAGTCTGTTTGAAGTAATACATGAACTGGCAGGCCGGGGGATTGGAATTTTTTATATCAGCCATAAAATGGATGAAATATTTAATATCTGCAATTCGATTACCATCATGCGTGATGGCAGTGTAATCGAGACAGCAGCCGTAAAGGATACGAATGCAGAATATGTGGTTTCCAATATGGTCGGAAAGGAACTGGGAAATCTTTATCCGGAAAAAAGCATTTCCAGAGGAAAGGAAGTATTGAAAGTAGAAGGACTGACGAGAGCTCCTTATTTTGAAAATGTCAGTTTTTCCACCTATCAGGGTGAAATACTGGGACTCTGCGGCCTGGTAGGCGCCGGAAGAACGGAGATAGCACGAGCAATCTGTGGTATAGATAAAAGACAAGCCGGTGAAATTTATCTGCAGGGACAAAAGATACGGATTTCCAACTGCAGGGATGCAGCCAGTCACGGTATCTGCTATCTTACAGAGGATAGAAAAAAGGATGGCCTTTTTCTGGAAATGTCACTGATTGAAAATATGATTGCGCCACAGATCAGAGCATTTGAAGAACATGGTTTTGTATCAGTAAAAAAGGCAGAAGAAACAACAAAACAGTATAAAGGAATATTAAACGTAAAGTATTCTTCTGCAAGTCAGAATATTGGAAGTCTTTCCGGTGGGAATCAGCAGAAATTAATGCTGGCAAAGCTTCTTGCCATGAAACCTAAGATATTATTTCTGGATGAACCCACCAGAGGAATTGATGTGGGGGCAAAGGCTGAAATTCATCAGCTATTGCGGAGACTCAGTGATGAAGGAATCAGCGTAGTGGTAATATCCTCTGAAATGCCGGAAACCGTGGGTATCTGTGACCGGGTGGTAGTAGTGAATGCAGGAAGAGTGGTGGGAGAACTTTCCGGCCAGGAACTTACTCAGAGCCGAATTGTTTCCGTCATCTCAGAATTTAGTGAAAGAATTGTGTCAAGTTTGGTATGAAAACTTGACATACGGCGTCAGCCCATTTGCCGCAGGCAAATTTGGAATGGGCTGATGTTCAAAGAATTGTGTCAAGTTTGGTATGAAAACTTGACATACAGCGTCAGCTCATTTGCCGCAGGCAAATTTGGAATGGGCTGATGTTCAAAGTAAAGGAGAAAAGATATGAAGATTGCAGCAGAAGGACAGGAGCAGAACAAAAAAGTTTCTGTATGGAAAAAAATTCGTTCAATGAAGGAATTTTCAGTTCTTGCTATCCTGTTGGCATTGATTGTATTTATTTCAGTTATGTCACCGGCATTTCTTACGGTTACAAATCTGCGGACAACGGCGATTGGGTTTTCCTGTAATGCAATTATAGCAATTGCAATGACTTTGGCGTTGGTCAGCGGTGGGTTTGATCTGGCAGTAGGATCCGTATTGGGACTCAGTGCCGTATCAGTAGTAGTAATGACGAACAGTGGTGTAAGCATATGGCTTGCATGTATTGCCGGTATACTGGTAGGTATTTTATGTGGAGCGATAAATGGTCTGTTGATTGGATACTTAAATTTGAATGCATTTATTACTACTTTGGGTATGCAGCAGATGGCCAGAGGAATTGTATACGTGCTGACGAACGGAGGTTCCATTGGTCTTCAGGATGCGGCAGGAGTAGAAGCATTTCGCTATGTGGGATCTGGCTCAATCGGAAGTATACCGGTTTTGGTAATTGTCTGTCTGGTTTTAGTCATTATCGGAGATATCCTGGTCCGAAGATCGGGAGCTGCCAGAAATGTATTTTTTGTAGGAAGCAATGAAAAAACAGCTATGCTGTCCGGTATTGATACAAAAATGGTAAAAACAATGGTATATGTACTGACTGGAGCGTTGTCCGGTCTGGCCGGTGTGCTGACAGCTTCCAGATTCGGAACTGCAACTTCCAGCACCGGCTCCGGAGTCGAAATGACAGTTATTTCCGCAGCAGTTATTGGCGGAGTCAGTCTTTCCGGTGGAAAAGGAACGGTAGCAGGAGCAGTTCTTGGTGTAGTGATGATGAGTGTTATCAGCAATATTCTTGTGATCCTGAATGTATCCGTTCACTGGCAGAACTTTATTACAGGTGCAATTTTGATTTTGGCAATTATCTTTGATGTACTGAGCAACAGAAAGAAAAACTAAAAGGATGCTTATGCTCTGCCTGAGAGAGGGGAGCAATTGCATAGATAGTTACAATCACACATATTAAGAATGTGTCAGGCTTTCTATGAAAAGCTGACATGCAGCATCAGCCTGTTTCAAAAAGGTAAATTTTGGATGAGCTGATGTTCAAAAAAAGGAGGAAAAGGTATGAGAGCAAAAAAATTAGCAGCATTGGGGTTGGCAGCAGCTATGACAGTATCTTTGGGAACAGGGGCATTTGCGGAAGAGGTACAGATTACAGCACATCCGGATCAGACCTATTATATGGTGACATTTTTGTCAGGGTATTCATTCTGGACAGAGTGCTGGAGAGGTTTTCAGGATGCAGCCAGTCTGCTTGGCGTAGAAGCTAAGTATGGAGGAACAACAGAATATGATGTTAACTCGGCGGTCACTTCACTGGAACAGATTATTGCATTGAATCCAACGGGTATGGCGGTCACCTGTATGGATGCGGACGCTTATAAGGATCCTATTAATAATGCAATTGCATCGGGTATTCCAATTGTGACATTTGACTCGGATTCACCTGACAGCGACAGAACTACTTTTATCGGAACTTCCAATTATGATGCCGGTGTCACGGCAGCAGATTATATAGGTGAAAAACTGGGCGGAACAGGAAGAGTTGCCTGCCTGACACGTACCGGACAGTCAAATATTAATGAAAGAATTGATGGATTTACGGATGAACTGGCTGCAAAGTATCCGGATATTGAAATGGTTCAGGTAGTGGATGCAGGCAATGATGAAAATGAAGCGGCAACCAACATGGCCAGCCTCCTGTCAACAGACAGTGATATTGATTATGTTTTCGCTGCGCTTCAGCAGGCGGTACTCGGCACAGAAACGGCACTGGCAGAAGCAGGTCTGACTGGGCAGATGAAAATTGTCGGTTTTGATACGGATACGACAACGTTGGATTCTATTAAAGCAGGTTCTGTAGATGCAACTCTATCTCAGTCTCCTTATGCTGAAGGATTCTGGAGCATGATTTATGTATACATGCTCTGCAATCAGGACTGCATTAACTCTGCAACGGACTGGTATGCAAAAGGGTTCCCATCACTTCCGGCAACCTGTGATTCCGGATGTGCAGTAGTGACAGCAGAAAATGCGGATATGTATTATATTTCGGAATAATCGAAAGCGAAAAATATCTGCAGAAAAAAGTGAATTTTTGATTAGAATATCCTGTTTCGCTGATATAGGACGAAGCAGGATATTTTAAAAAGACAGGTGTGGATATCGGAAATAAAATGGAGGCATATATGAAAAAGCAGTATGTTACGACACCAAATATTGATGAAGTATCTATTACATCCGGCCTGTTTGCACGGATATCAAAGCTGGTAAAGGAGCAGGTCCTTCCCTGTCAATGGGAAATCTTAAATGATACAGCAAAAGATGCGGTGCCGGATCACAGTATAGAAAATTTCAGTGTGGCAGAAGGAAACGATGAAGGGTATCCAAGTCACTGTATTGCAAACTTCAAAATAGCGGCAGGACTGGAAAAAGGTGATTTTTACGGTATGGTTTTTCAGGACAGTGATCTGGCAAAGTGGCTGGAGGCAGTATCCTACCGGCTCATGAGTGATCCGAATGAAGAACTGGAAAAAATCGTGGATGAAACCATCGATATTATTGGAAAAGCGCAGCAGGAAGATGGTTATTTAAATACTTATTTTACAATCAGAGAGCCTCAGAACAGATTTACAAATCTATGTGAATGCCATGAATTATATTGCGCAGGTCATATGATGGAAGCGGCAGCGGCATATTACAAGGCTACAGGAAAGGATAAGCTGCTGAAAATCATGTGCAGAATGGCGGATCTGATCGATGCCAGTTTTGGACCAGAGGAGAACAAGCGTCACGGCTATCCGGGACATGAAGAAATTGAACTTGCGCTGGTAAAGATGTACAAAGCAACAAAAGAAGAAAGATATCTGAAGCTGGCAAAGTACTTCATCGATGAAAGAGGAAAAACACCGTACTATTTTGATATTGAATTTGAAAAAAGAAATCATGCCTCTCATTTTTCTTATCTGTATCCTCCTTATGGAATGTACAGCAACGGTCCAAAATA
This sequence comes from Lachnospiraceae bacterium, assembly GCA_028689585.1. GTDB lineage: Bacteria > Bacillota > Clostridia > Lachnospirales > Lachnospiraceae > Merdiplasma. Next base: position 21,938 of record JAQVCW010000044.1, read on the forward strand.
TGAGCAGTATCATCTGCCGATACGGGAACAGAAAACATTTGAAGGGCATTCCGTCCGCTGTATGTATATGGCAAGCGGAGCGATTGATGTGGCACGACTGACAGAGGATAAAGAACTGCTGGATGCGTGTAAAGGATTGTATCAGAATATGGTACAGAAAAGAATGTATCTGACGGGAGGAATCGGATCGACTCCAAAGGCGGAAATGTTTACTTCGGATTATGATCTGCCAAATGATATGGTGTATGGCGAGACCTGTGCATCCGTAGGAGTGATGTTTTTCACAAAACGTCTGCTGGAAGCAGAGCAAAACGGAGATTATGCGGATACCATGGAACGGGCTTTGTATAATACCTGTCTGGCAGGCATGTCATTGGACGGAAAGAGTTTTTTCTATGTGAATCCGCTGGAGGTGGATCCTGTCATCAGTAGGGAAAATCCAGACAGAGCCCATGTTCTTCCAGTTCGTCCGGCCTGGTTTGGCTGCGCATGCTGCCCTCCGAATCTGAGTCGTATGATTACCTCACTGCCGGAATACATGTATACGATTTGCAACAATGAAATTTATGTAAATCTATATATAGCGAATAAAGCGAAACTGCAGTTGAAAGATCAAACAGTAGACATTGAAGTGCAGACAGAGTACCCATACAAAGGAAAAATAAATCTGACGGCAGAGACAGAAGGAAAATATGCTGTCTGCCTGAGGATTCCATCCTGGAGCAGAGAAAAATGGAAAGCACAGATTAACTTTTTTGAAGTTTCACAGGCAGTCGAAAATGGTTTTTTACATCTGGAAAGAACATGGAAAAAAGGGGACAAGGTAACGCTGGAGCTGGATTTTGAGCCAAAGCGTATCTATGCAAATCCTTTGGTGTCAAAAGATGTTGGAAAGGTTGCCGTCCAATGCGGTCCATTGGTTTATTGCCTGGAAGAGGCGGACAATGGAAAAGGACTTCAGCGAATATATCTTCCTAAAGATGCCGGCCTGAAGCTGGCAGAAAAACCGGAGAAGCTGATGGGAATTAATGAGATTTATGCAAAGGGGTATCGTCTGAAAACGTTGGAGAACTCGCAGGAGCTATATGTAGAAAATACAAAATGGAATTATGAACTGGTGAATCTGACTTTTATCCCGTACTATACATGGGCAAACCGTGGAGAAAATGAGATGACCGTATGGATACATGAAAAATAATGAAGGAGCTTCCTGTATAATTTAAATATAGGGAATTCCAAGAAAGAAGGTTGAGAAAAAGTAATACCTCAGAGTAAAATAAGATTACTGACTTTGCACGGTTAGTAAAAAATCTTATTAAAACAGTGA
>JAQVCW010000019.1 GCA_028689585.1 Lachnospiraceae bacterium
AAATCTTCCCCAAACCGTTTTGTCACATGATCGATAAAAACTTCATTTTTTTTAAATACTGGTAAGCTTTTCATACAGCACTCCTCCCAGGATACCCATGGCACTCAGTAAAAACAAAAGCAAAAACAGCCAGAGCCCCAATCCGTTTACCCCCCACTGCGCCTCCGCCTTCAGCCATTCCGGCGGATACAGCCAGAGCGCCCCTGACACATAGCGTTCCTGCAAAATCATACAGAAATACCAGCCCACAAAGGGAAGCCCCCAGGCCATATAGATTGACTCTGAAACCACGGCGCAGATGCCGCCCAGCGTGCTGACCACGCCTCCGGTCAGACCGGCCCGGATCAGCACTGCAACGAAATCCGTCACCGCCGAAAGTGAAATGCTGCCCTGCTGCTCCAATGGAAAATAAATGATAAAATATATGCCCAGCATCAGGACTCCGGCCAGAACCCACGCCAGAAATCCTGACAGGGCCACTGTCAGCACCTTGCTCTCCACATAACTGCGTCTGCCGCATCTTGGCAGGCTGGACTTTAAAAATCCGCTTTTCCACTCACCCAGAAAGGAATCGCTCCAGGGCAGCACCGCTGCCACCGGCAGTAAAAAAGCCACCGTTTTGGACAGCAGCGCATCTTTTTCCAGAGAAAGAAAGCTGCCCGGTGTGAGCAGCTCCCTAATTTCCGGATAAGCTGCCCCAAATGCAATTCCCGCCATGGCGGTAAGCACCGCCGCCAGAAATTTCCGGCCCATAATCATTCGTCCCAGCTCTCCGTTCATGATGTACTGCCTCCCGTAAATTGAAATGGATATCTGCGCAGACTGCGGCAGCACACCAGAATCAGAAACACCAGCAGTCCTCCAAATACCATACAGGACTGGCTCACCGTGGGCAGTGTATCATATCCAAAATTGTGTCTGGCATAGGAGGCGTGGCTCAGAGGACTGATCCAGGCCACCAGCACATTGATTTTATACATCTCGTACTGCTCCATATGCAGCAGCTTTCCCAGCACCTCCGGCTTCAGCAGAAATCCATACAGGCTGTACAGCAGCCCGATTATAATTCCGCCGTTTTTTCCCAGAATCAGATTACCGGCCAGGATCACAAAGCTCAGCGTCAGCGCATAAAAGAAAATCAGAAGAAGCACCTGGCACATGCAGCTATAGGGAAGAGTGCTCTCCATCACCTTTACCGTGGAAGGCACCTGCATCTGCTCTCCCAGCTTGGAATAGCCCAGCATGGCGGCCGTCTCGCTCCAGATATCACCCACATAGCTGTTTTTCATGCACAGCACTACCGTAAATGCCATCATTATGCCGGTGTACAGCGCAGTTACCAGAATTACATAGCAAAACTGTCCCGCCAGCCATTTTTTCTTCGTCATCCGCAGCAGTTGATAGGGCGAAGCGGGACTCATTTTGGGCAGATCCGAAAACAACAGCATCAGCAGCAGGGAACTGAGCAAAATTGCCGTAGTGTCCCCAAACGTCCATAAAAATGGCTCCGCTGCCTGCACCGGTGTCTGATATGCCTCAATTACGGTCATTACCTGACTGCTGAGCAGATAGCAGAGCACAAATCCCAGCAAAAAGGAAAAAATCACCTTGCTGCTTTTGAAAAAGCCCATAAAATTGTAGCGGACAACGGCCAGGATCTGGCGCATCTCAATACCCCAGAGAGCGGTCAATGATGCTGCCGTCAATAGCATTAATGGTAATCTGGCTGTTCGTTTTAAAACCCTCGTGCGGATATTCCTGCAGTGTCCCATCCTCATCTCGAATGCTTTGGCTGATACCTCCAAAGAAATCCCACGCCGGGACCAGTATGCCGGTCTGGCTGGAAGTGGCCGGCTCATAGATGCGGGTATACCCAAAGGTAATCCGGTCAATATTTATTCTGGCTGTTTCCGCATAATCCATCATGGCCGCATTTTGAATTAAAATCATTTTTTCATAGACCTTAATGATATCTGCAAAAGACATCAGGCTCAGATTTTCCGTTCTGGTTTCGCCAATATCATATAGATTCCATAAGGAGACACTGTCAATCCCATCCTTTGTCACCACAAAATCCACCATTTCATAACACCAGGTCTGCATATCACTGTTCATATCCTCCAGACTGCCGCCCATGGCCTGCGTATATGTAATTGGAAGCTGATTCACCACTCTGGTATAGTGGAGAATCATACCCTCATCCACTACTTCTGAAGTAAAATCATCCCCTCTGTCATTCGGATGCTCCATCCCCAATATCCCGTAATCCCAGTTGTTCAGCTTCATATCTGTCAGCCCCAGTTCTGAGAGTTTTGCTTCCGCCTCTGCCTGTGCCTCTTCCAGCGTAATCCCCAGTGTATTCTTAAATTCCTCCTCCGTGGGTACGTTCTGCCATCCGGTATTTCCATGTTCGCTTATCGCATTGCAAATCACGTAATACTCCATCCACCGGCTGCCGGACTGATATTGCTTCTCCTTTGTCTTCGGATCCTCATGTACTTTCACAATCGATATATCCATAGGCATACTGTCATAGGTCTTTAAGGTATACACATACTCCGTTTCGTCCGGCTGCTTCACCAGCCCATAGAAATCCCCGGGGAGTGACTCGCCATCGGATGTATCTGACTCCCATGGTGTCAGTTCCGGAGTCACTTCTGTCAGCGTCCGCTCTTCTGGCGCGTTTTCATATTCTTCCTCCAGGCTGCTGATGGCTTCATAAATATCAAAATGCAGATTCCCATTTTCATCCGTTCCATAGTTATATGGATCCAGATTGCCCTGGGCCACATATCCCTTTAATTCTTCAAGCTTAGCCATACATTCGGATTTTGTCATGGCAAATAAATCATCCAGCCGATAAATCACCCCATCCGGAAAAAATGTTTTCGTAATGAGATCAATCTGGGCCTGATCAAACGGATGCTGACTGACCGAAACCGCCGATACCTGATTTGCATCCGGGATCTCTACTACGGCATCGGTTTTAACCGAAAGGTTCCCGGTGGCATCCTCAAAATCATTTTGGTAGCGTTCCGGCGCTCCCAGTGCTTTGCGCAGAGGGCTTTCAGCGGTTCCGGCATTGCCGCTGGCATTGCCAATTTCCATATTCACGGCGGTTCCAGTGTTCACGGGATTGCCGGAGGCATCTGTTGATCCGGTGCCTTCTGCGGTTCCTGCTGCATCTGCGGTTCCGGTGCCTTCTGCGTTTCCTGCATTTTCTGCGCCTTCCGAAGTGGATTGCTCTGCGTTCATTTCATCCAGTGGCGCGCCCTCTTCGTAATTGCCCAGACTGGCACTTCCCTTTTGCTTCACCAGAGACTCCTCCGGTGTCTTTGCACAGCCAGCCATCACACCTGCACAAAGGCAGATTGTCAGTAATGAAATTAATTTTTTATTCTTCATCTGTTTTATTTTCTCCTCAATTCTGGAAACTGCTGAAAAGCATTCCCCTCTTTTTATTCAGGAACACCTCTGGGTTCTTACTGCGAGGCATGCCTGCCATCCCGCCCAAGGTCTGTAGCTCAGCGGAGAATTAATATCCACCACTGAGATACAGTATACCGTAATCCCCTGCACCAAATCCCCACGGTTCTGTAACCGTATTGTAACCGTCGTCAAAGTGGGGCGTGCAGATGGCAGGAATGAATTTTCAAACACGCTCTATCCAAAATTGCGGCTGATCTATGTCTGTACCGCCTGCCATTCATCCCCCGCTTATTGTCAAATCACCTGAAGGCCAGCGGCTTCCTTCCACGACAGCACCACGCTTGTGCCTACTCCCGCTTCACTCTCAATACGCATTCCTGCGCCATGGAGTCTGGCTATCTGCCGGCAGAGTGCCAGACCCAGCCCGATACTGCCCTCACTCCTGGCCCTGGACTTGTCCACCATATAGAATGCCTCTGTCACATGCTCCAATTCCTCCGCCGGAATACCTTTTCCATAATCTTTCACCGTAATGCTCGACTCTTCACTGAAAATTTCTATTTTTCCACCGAATGCAGATGCTTTGGCCGCGTTATCCACAAGATTCAGCAGAAAACTGATCATCAGATCCCGGTCCATTTCCCTTTTCAGATCAGGGCAGGCATTGGTGATTACCAGCTTGATCTGCTTCTCCTGCAGCCGGTGAGCCGTCAGAATCCGAACCTGTTCCAGCAGTTCTCCCACCGCCGCCATTTCCATGGAAATGTGTTCTTCCTCCGTTTCATATAATCCGGTCAGTTCAAGCATTTTCACCGACAGTCTGGAAAGCCTGCGGCATTCACTTCCGATATAGGTCAATGCCTGCCTTTTTCGTTCTTCACTGAGCCGAAGCGTCATCAGCGTATCTGAAAATCCGATAATCGCCGTCATCGGAGTCTTCAGTTCATGGGCCAGACTGGCCAGAAGCTGGCGCTGGGTTTCATTTGTCCTGGAAAGCGCTGCCACATGCATCCGCACCTGATCCGACATTTGATTAAAGCTGATTGCCAGCTCACCGATTTCGTCCTTTCGCCGCACCGGCACCCGGCTGTCATAGGCTCCCCCGGCAATATCCGCCGCCGCACTTTTCAGCTCCTGCAGCGGGCGCATCGTGCGGCGCAGGCTGAGGTAGAGCACTCCTCCCACCGCAGCCATGGCCGCTATTGTAAAGAAAATCCCACGGACTGCCATACGGTTCGTCCGTTCATAGATCTCCGTTACATCCTTATACCAGATGATCTCATATTCTCTCGCTGAATTTTTGTTTTCTCCTTCGGAAGGGCCATAATATAGAATCAGCAGTCTTCTTCCATTCAGGTGATAATAAAGAGACTTCTCATCCTCCTGCAAAAAATCTCCCCAATACCCGACACTTTTTATCTGATTTCCAATTTCATTGCTGTCAAATTCATATTTTGTTATATTATACAATTCCTTCCCATTCAGATAAAGGGCCGCATTTTCGCCAAAGATATCACGGAAATATGTCTTCAGGCCGATCTGATAGAGCGCCTCATCCTCATTTAACCTCTTCTGACCTTGAAGCAGAACATCCAGTTTATGAGCCCTGCTGCCAAAATCACTGGCCTCATACCGTCGAATATCATTCAGGCTTTCCTTTTGTGCTTCTGAAAGGGTATAAAAAAATATCATCTGCGACAGAAAAAAGAAGCCCGTAAACACCTGTAAAAAAATTTTGGTAACCAGCTTCATTCTTCCACCTCCAGGCGATATCCGATCTTGGGAATCGTTTTGATCACATCCTGCCAGTCCAGCTTTTTCCGGATGCGTCCCACATGGGCATCCACCGTCCTGGTCTCACCTTCAAACTCCTGCCCCCACAGTCCGGCCAGCAGTTGTTCCCTGGTCAGCGCCTTATTTTGATATCGGACAAACATCATCAGACAATCATATTCCATGGGTTTGAGATAAACTTCCGTTCCATTCTTCATCACTTTTCTCTGCTGGGGATCAATTTTTACATCCCCGATCTGAATCACTTCTGCCTGTGTCATGTGCCGCTCCAGCACCTTTTCCAGCCGCACCAGAAGCTCCAGCATTTCAAAGGGCTTCACAATATAATCCTCCGCCCCGTCCTTCAGCCCCTTCACCTTGCTTCCCACATCCGCTTTGGCCGTGAGAAAAATCACCGGAATATTAAAATTTTTCAATTCCGGAAGCAGCGCAAAACCGTCTTTTCCAGGCAGCATAATATCCACCAGCGCGCAGTCATACTCATGATGCCGCGCCAGACCGGCACTGGCCTTTTCTCCATCCAGAAATGGGGTTACCATGTATCCTGCCACCTCCAGGTTCATGCAGATCAGATCGTTAATTGCCGGTTCGTCTTCTATCACTAAAATATTTCTGTTCATTCTGTTACTCCCGTGATTTAAACATCAGCCCATCGTCAAAGCGGATATTCGCAATCCGCTGTATGCAAATGGGCTGACATAATCGTTTGTTTTCTATGTCCCTGCGTTTTTGTCTTTCTGTATTATATCCACAGTATACCACGTCAAAGAAGGGGGATTGTAACTGTTTTGTAACTATTTTTATGGATAATATTTTTTCAGCCAATCCAGTTCCGTCCGTCTCTCATTCTTTTCATACCAGCCTTCTCCCCATAGTCTGTGGATCCGCTGAAAATATTCTTCATACATTTTTCCAATCCGCTCCATGGAATAATTTTCGGCAGCCCATTTTCTGCACCTGGCAGGTTCTATCTGATCAATGTGATTTACCGCCCAGCAGAATTCCTCGAATACCCGGCATCGGTAACCGGTGGTCCCATGAAGCACCGTTTCCGGGAATGCTCCCCAATCTGTGGTGATCACCGGAGTTCCGCATAACTGCGCCTCCACATTCACACCGCCAAAAGGTTCTATATAATAAGTAGGCATCAGAACCGCCCTGGCGTTTCCCAAAAGTTCTGCCCGTTCCTTTGGCCCCACCGCCGGCATATAGTGAATATGTTTTTCTTTTTCCAATTCCAGTCCTTCTACAGGATCATTCAGGCTTCCCTGGCCTACCAGATACAGTTGATGTCCGGTAGCCTTTGCCACATCAGAAGCGGTCTGTACCCCTTTCCGGTTTATAATCCGTCCAAAATAAAGCAGATAGTCCTGCTTTTTTTCCACAAACGGAAAATCCTCCAAATCAAAATAATTCGGTATTACCGCGTCATACCATTCGCCGTCATCTCTGTGCATCAGACCGTAAATGTAATGCATCCACGCATAGGATTCAAATACCAGATGTCTGGCACATACTCCTGAATATCCTATCCCGGACTCCACCGTCAGCATATTTACCCCATCTATAATTCCCTTTTGATAATTCCCCATGGTACACAATAAAATATCATTTTCCTGCTTCCGATCCTGTATCGCTTTGATCGCATTGAGCGTAAATACGGTATTTGCAATATCATTTGGGTCATGCCTGAAAAAATTTCTGCTCCGGTCGTATTTTCCATAGGCCTCTTCCAATATGCTCTGGGGCAGAACCGAAATAAATTCATCACAGGCCACTTCGGAGCCTTCCACTCCATAAAAATATACCGTATGCCCATAAGATCGGAGCATTCTTGCCAACTTTACAATTTTCTGAGTATATGCACATGCAGAATTCGCTTTCGTGGTTTCGATATGGGATAATCCCAGCAGATGAAATCTTAGATGGCTCATTTTCTTCTCCCTTGCCAGAATTGATATTAGGTGTTTGGGCAGCACAGCATTTTCACTGATCGCTTACGGCGTGTTCCGCGCGTTCCGCGTGTTCGGCGCGTTCGGCGCGTTCGGCACGTTCGGCGCGTTCGGCGCGTTCGGCGCGTTCGGCACGTTCGGCACGTTCGGCACGTTCGGCACGTTCGGCACGTTCGGCACGTTCGGCGCGTTCCGCGCACGCAGCTATACAGCCTGCCGGCAGGCCTCACAAAAAAGTCTGCCGGCAGTTGTGTATTTAACTATGCTGTAATGATGATAGCTGCTGCAGCTCCATCACTTAATGCACCTACTCCGAGGCTGGTTCTTACCTGCACGCTCAGAAGTCTGCAGTCTTCAAATTGGAAATTTCCTGTCACATGAACACAGCAATTCTGTGTAACGGCATTAACCGGGCCACGAACTACTGCCTCAATTCCTGTAGACACCGGATCTCCAAAGCCACATCCGCTATAATAAATTGTTGCCGTCACCGTATCTCCAGTCCCAAGAACCTTATCCCGGATGCTGAATACAAATTCTGTTATCCTTCCGCTGGCGGGAGTAACAACGCTGCTTCTCACAAAACTGGAACCGGATGTTCCAATTCCCATCCAGCCGCCGCTCGGCAGAGACTGGTCAGAAGCCAGGTAGATCGTGCTTAATGCTTCCCCCTGCGGGCCGGTAGGACCAGTGGCTCCGGTGGCTCCTGACGGACCTTGGGGGCCGGTTGCTCCGGTCGCTCCTGACAAACCTTGCGGGCCGGTTGCTCCGGTGGCTCCTGACGGACCTTGGGGACCGGTTGCTCCGGTCAAACCCTGCGGACCAGTGGCTCCTGACAGACCTTGAGGACCAGTTGCCCCGGTAGCTCCTGACAGGCCCTGGGGACCGGTTGCTCCGGTGGCTCCTGACAGACCTTGAGGGCCGGTTGCTCCGGTCGGGCCCTGGGAGCCGGTGGCTCCGGTGGCTCCTGACAGACCTTGTGGGCCGGTCGCTCCGGTGGCTCCTGACAAACCTTGAGGGCCGGTCGCTCCGGTCGGGCCCTGGGGACCGGTCGCTCCGGTGGCTCCTGACAGACCTTGAGGGCCGGTGGCTCCGGTGGCTCCTGACAGACCTTGAGGACCAGTTGGACCGGTCGCTCCTGACAAACCTTGAGGGCCTGTTGCTCCGGTCGGCCCCGACAAGCCTTGAGGACCGGTTGGACCTTGAGCCCCGGTTGGGCCCTGAGGACCCGTCGCTCCACGGCAGCAGCATCTGCATTTTCTGCAGCATCCTCTGTTGCCGCAATCATCATACAGATTGCAGCCTGACAATTCCTCATCCTGTTCCATATCTATTTCGAAGTTCTGATCTGTTTCACCAGATTTATAATCTGACATATAATATTCCTCCTGTCTTTGAACATCAGCCCATCTTAAATTTGCCTCTGGCAAATGGGCTGACGCTGCATGTCAAGTTTTCATAGAAAACTTGACACAATTTCAATATATCATATGTCATTTCCTCAGGAATCGTGACCTGCTGCAGTCCATTCTTCCGGAATCCTTTTCTTATTTTATAATTGCCGGAAATCCTGCTGCCTGCAGTCTTTTTTGCAGTGTCTCGGCATTTTTCTTTTCCTGAAATGCTCCGGACTGAACCTGATATTGTGAGGAAACCGATTTTATTACTGCAGCAAAGCCTGCTTTTTTTAATTGCACCAGCAGGTTTTCGGCATTTTCCCTCTGTTCAAAAGAACCTGTCTGTACCAGATATAACACCAACGACACTGCAGGTTTTCCGGCATAGACCACATTTCCTTTTTCATCAAATACACGGTAGCCCGGGTTGGCATCGGCAAGATTTTTAGCCCGCTGCAAATCTTCAAAAGCTCCAATCTGGCTTCCCGCATCCGTCCAGGATTTTCTGACTCGAAGCCATGGCTCCGTTTTTTGCGGCTCTGTACTATCGGCTTTGATAATAGTACTCACCTGTGTATATTCATTTTTTCTCCATGCAGTCAATGCATCCCCCCACTGTCCTGCCCTGGTCCAGCGGCCTCCATCCACGCTGCCGTATTTGCTGTAAGCACGATCCATCATCGTATCGTCCGGTGTCTGATCACTGCAGCCTTCAAATTTTCTGGCCCCGGTCAGCGTTCCGCTTCGAATCGCCATGGAAAACAGAGTTCCCCGCAATGCAGGGCTGTGCTTTTCCATGACAATGCCATATAAGTTCTGAATATATTTTTTTGCTTCCAGATAATAGTAATGATAGGCATAATTGTCCTGAAGCGCCTCAAATTCTGCCGGATACCTGTCGCAGAGAGTGGTCCACAGATGGGCGAGCGCCTGATTTCCCTTTAATTTGGAATTGCCGGATCCATAGGAAATATATGGGCCAAAGCCTGCATATCGGGCAGAGCTGTAATCCCTGCAAAAGCTCATGAATGAAACCAGGGAATACCTCCGGTCAAACTGATATTTTCCATAAGCATTGCCGGAATCTCCGTTGGTCTGGCCAAATCCGGCCGCTCCGGATTCTCGCTTAACCCAGCCCAGCCATATGGTATCAATAATGCCGGTGCTTTCCTGCGGTCCTCCCGGCACATCCGTCTCCGGTTTCGGATTTTCCGGTTCCGTCGGCACATCCGTCTTCGGCTTCGGATTTTCCGGTTCCGCTGGTACTTCCGTCTCCGGCTTTGGATTTTCCGGTTCATCTTCTTTCAGCACAGCAGCAACTTCCCTTCGAAAAATATCCATGCTCTTCCCGATTTTTCCCCAAATATGAGTGGGATCCACATGAGCAGATGCCAGACCCAGCGCATTTGCTTCCTGATGGCTGTATACTACATGAAGTCCATTTGCCAGCTTCCCGGACGGATTGGTGAAACCGAATTTCTTACATTTTGCGGCAGTATAATAAACCGCGGTCTCATATCCCCTCCGAATATCAGCCAGGAACTTATTTTCATGAGTGATCTGATAAGATGCGCTGCCGCTGCGATATTTCATATAATCAGATTCTGCAATTTCAATTGTATAGGAATGGTGATTCCCGTACCCCGCATCCGCCCAGCACACATTATCTTCCGGTAGAATTTCCAATATTTTTCCGGAAATTTCTGCATCTGCAATAGCGTGCACAATCCCCCCCGGATTATAGGTGTTCATGTAATCCCGAATAGGCTGAGCCGAATTCTGCGCCGTACCGATACTGTGAATTTCAATGGAATCCAGTTTTCCGCTCCGTTTCTCCCCATACCTTTTAAACTTCGTACAATAGCTTTTTACTATTGTTAATTTCAATCTGCCTCCTCCTTCCCTGACTTCTCCAATTGGGTTCCCGACTCTCTGGAAGAATCCTGCATCGATTGATTTGAATTTTCTTCGGAAGGTGTATTTGAAAATTCATTGGAAGATTCCTGGGGATATGCGCCTTGAACTTTATTAAAAGATTTTTGGGTAAGTACATCTGATAAACCATTGAGAGATTCTTGTGGATGTGTATTTGACAATTCATTGGAAGATTTTTTGAGATGTATATCTGAAATTCCATTGAAAGGCTCTTGAGAAAGTGCATTTGATAATTTATCGGAAGATTTTTGGATAAGTGAATCTGAGAGTTCATTGGAAGATTTTGCAGAATGTGCATTTGAACTTTCCTCGGGTACCCCTTTGGAATATGCACCCGAGATTTTATTTTTTTCATTTTCAGGCACGTTTACGCAAACCTCAGGCAAGCCTGAAATTGAGGTAAGCAGTGATAAGATTCCCGCCAAAACGGATGCGGATACTACGGTCTGCCAGTTTACTGAATTCATTACTGCTTCCGAGCCAATCGTTGCAAGAGCTGTCTGGGCAACCGTGCGGATTGCCCTCACTCCAGCCGCTCTCAACCATTCTTTATTCATAGAAAATAAAATCCTTTTTTATTTATCTATGATGAATGTCTTTCTTTTGTTCCGGGAGCCGGAGGCCCTCCTTGCCACAGGTGATAAGGCATCCTCCCAGCACGCTGGGTCCCTCCTTACCACAGGTGATAAGGCATCCTCCCAGCACGCCGGGTCCCTCCTTACCACAAGTGAGAAGGCATCCTCCCGGCACGCTGGGTCCCTCCTTACCACAGGTTATATAATCCTTGTGGTCCATTTCGTGCAGTCCCACACCTCGGATACAATATCACGGTAAAATTCCGGTTCGTGGCAGATCAGAAGTATGGTGCCTTTATAAGCCAGCAATGCCCGCTTCAATTCCTCTTTGGCATCTGCATCCAGATGATTGGTTGGCTCATCCAAAAGCAGAATATTGGTCTCCCGGTTAATCAGCTTGCACAGGCGTACCTTCGCCTGCTCGCCTCCGCTGAGAACCTGCACCTGGCTCTCGATATGCTTGGTGGTCAAACCGCACTTCGCCAGTGCTGAGCGGACCTCATACTGAGTCATGGATGGAAATTCCTTCCAGATTTCTTCAATGCAGGTAGTTCGATTGCCCGGAGCCATTTCCTGCTCAAAATAGCCGATCTGAAGATTTTCCCCCAGCTCCACGGAACCTTTCAGAGACGGGAGCAATCCTAAAATGCTCTTCAGCAGCGTAGTCTTTCCAATTCCATTGGCACCTACCAATGCTGCCTTATGTCCACGCTCCAGCACCAGATTCAGGGGTTTCGACAATGGCTCCTCATAACCGATTACCATGTCTTCTGTCTGAAATATCAGCTTTCCCGGTGTGCGCCCCGATTTAAAGTTAAACTCCGGCTTAGGCCGTTCCGCCGCCAGTTCGATCACATCCATTTTGTCCAGTTTTTTCTGTCTGGACATGGCCATATTCCGGGTAGACACCCGCGCTTTATTTCGTGCGACAAAATCCTTCAGCTCACTGATTTCCTGCTGCTGCCTGCGATAAGCAGATTCCAGTTGGGATTTCTTTACCGCATAGACCTCCTGAAATTTGTCGTAATCTCCCACATACCGGTTCAATTCCTGATTTTCCATATGATAAATCAAGTTCACCACCTCATTTAAAAATGGAATGTCATGAGAAATCAAAACAAAAGCATTTTCATACTCCTGCAGATATCGTTTCAGCCAGTTAATATGCTCCTCGTCCAGATAGTTAGTCGGCTCATCCAGCAGCAGAATATCCGGTTTTTCCAGCAGCAGCTTTGCCAGCAGCACCTTGGTACGCTGCCCGCCGCTCAGGTCGGACACATCTTTATCCAGCCCGATCTCCAGCAGTCCCAGGGCCCGTGCCACTTCCTCCACCTTGGCATCAATTATATAAAAATCATGGAGCGTCAAGGTATCCTGAATGGTTCCCAGCTCCTCCATCAGCGCATCCATTTTCTCCGGATCCGCATCCCCCAGATGGTCACAAATCTGGTTCATCCGTTCCTCCAATTCAAACAAATAGGAAAATGCTGTTTTCAGCACATCTTCAATGGTCATCCCTTTTTTCAGTACCGTATGCTGATCCAGATAACCGACACGCACATTTTTCGCCCACTCTACCTTGCCTTCGTCCGGCATCAGTGAACCGGTCACTATATTCAAAAATGTGGATTTTCCTTCTCCGTTGGCTCCCACCAGCCCAATGTGTTCCCCCTTCAGCAGCCGGAACGACACATCCGTAAAAATAGCTCTGTCTCCAAAGCCGTGGGAAAGGTGCTCTACATTTAATATACTCATTTCTATGTCTCCATTTCTTCATATTAATTCTGGTTTCTCAGTCCTGATCTCTCAAGCCAGACGCTTTCCGCCTGATTTTTATAAATCATCCAATTTTATTAATCAGAGCCTATTCTAGCATAAGTCCATGGAAAAGTGCAAATATCTCTTTCTTTTACCTGACAGTTATTGTTCACTTCGTGACCGGCAGCATTCCATCCTTCCCTATAAATCACAAAAATTACGTGATTTATCACTGTATATTTCTAATTTTTGAGCAGAATTTATGGGAAGCACCACGCGAAACAGGGGATGCACAAACGGTAACGCTTGACATTCCCTCCGATTTCTGTCAAACTGTACAAGAAGAAAAGGAGGAGTTAATTATGACAAACAGAACAAAAAGAACTACAGCGGCTGTTGGAAAAACTGCCGAAGTAAAAAAGGCTGCAAGCGAAGCTGTTTCTGAAAAAGCGGCTGAAGTGAAAAAAACGATAGACGAAACTGCTTCCGAAAAAGCGGCTGAGGTAAAAAAGACGATAGACGAAACTGTTTCTGAAAAAGCGGCTGAGGTAAAAAAGACGATAGACGAAACTGTCTCTGAAAAAGCGGCTGAGGTGAAAAAGGCAGTGGAAACAACTGCTGCCAAAAAAGTCGTTGAAACCAAGAAAGCAGTAAATACTGCTGTGAAAGCGGCTTCCAATGTTGTAAAAGCAGCCAAACAGGGAATCAATGCAAAACTGATTCTTCAATACGAAGGAAATGAAACAAATGTAGAGTGCATCAAGGAAAAGGCAAAGGATGACTTCGTAAAGGCCGGACATAAAGAAGAAGAAATCACAGATATCGCAATTTATCTGAAGACCGAAGATTACGCTGCCTATTATGTAATTAATGGAGTGTATGCCGGGAAAGTAGATTTATTCTAATCCAGAGATGATGCGTCAGTAAGTCCTGACTGATATACACCTTAATATGAGACGCCTCCCGAAGCAATCGCTGTTTCGGGAGGCGTTTCGCATCCTTAAACTCCATTCCTGCTCTTCTTTGCCGCTTTATGCTTATAATTCCATCACGGTTTGCCGTAATTTCTGCAGATCCGCTTCATCCGGATGAGTCATTGCCTGATCAAAATTCTTCAAAAAAACTGCTATTTTCTCCGGCTCCTGGTCCGCTCTTTTCTCGTAAATCTTTCTCACACCCATGGGCATTTTTCCCTGGCACATATAGGTACCCACCAGAATATTCGAAGTATTCAGATGCTCCTTTACCTTTGAAAATATCAGCTCAAAATAATGGCTCGAGCCTCCAAAGCCCGCTGTTCCAAATAAAAATACTTTCTTCCCGCTCAGATTTTTCAGAAATGCTGACATCTCGTCACTGCAGTTCTCCTTATCTGTCCAGAAACCAGCCAGCACCAGATCCGCCTTCTTAGCCTCCGCTGCGGCCTGCTCATTTGGCGCTCCAAAATAACAGCATTCTGTATTTTTTTTCTGCAGCATGGTCTCTTTTATCGTGTCGGCCAACAGTTTTGTATTGCCCGTCTGACTGGTGTATACAATCGCTATTTTCATATTATCTGCCTCCCTCTCTCATAAAACATGCTCTTTTTCTTAATCCGCAGCGCAGTTATATCACGCCGCACCCTTCACGCTCCGGCTTGTCTATATCTCCCCGCACATATCTGGCATTGTACTGCATATTGATGTCCCTGATCTCCATCTGCCCTTCAATATATGCCTGATACATATCCGCAGTCCTGGCTGCACACCCGTCACAACTGGCGGAAATATTTCCCAACGCCTCTTCCACAATTTTTTCCCGTTCTTCTCTCGTTGTATCTTTAATCAGATAACCTGCCATCATTACCCCTCTTTTCCAATCGTATATCTCAAACCGCCTGCACGTTTTTTCTCCGCCCATCCTGAATACACCGCAAATCACACATCTTCCTTTGACTCTATCATAGCACTTTTCCAAAAGCGTGTCATATTTTTTTCCAAAAACTTTGTGCTGAAGTTTTCAGCAGGTATTTGACTGTAAAAGCAACGTACTAATTTATTTTCATAATAATAACGGCACCTTATCTTTGGGGAAAAGGGCATAGCACATAAAGTTAGGTTGGGAACGTTCAATAGCTCCCTTTTTAATGCACTGTTTTAACATGGTTAGAATTTTCAAAAAATCATTGACAAAACACTATATGGCATGATATAAATGTATGGTGAGTCAGTCACATAGGGGATTGGTCAAATGGTATGATAGGGGTCTCCAAAACCTTTGGTGGGAGTTCGATTCTCTCATCCCCTGCTTTAAGATGCGCCAAAAACGTTGTATTTACAATGTTTTTGGCGTTTTGGCATTTGAGAGATAAGTGAAGGTATTCAAGCATGTATTCAAAACGATAATGATTATCAAAATGAGATAGCCCGCTCAATCTGTTCCGTCTTTTCTTTCCAGATGAATTTAAACGGAGGATTGCTTCTGCTTTTTTTGTTTTCTCTGATTCTTTTAAGGACTTCGTCTCTGGTGAAACCAGACAAAGACAGGAACTGGGCTTGCCAGTAGAGATAATCGTCCCATACACGATCTGGCCACAGCTTATTCATCTTCCTCTACCTCAATCAATTCATGCTGCTGTCCTCTGCCGGATGCTAACTGCTCAATACCTCTTTCAATCATAGCCAGGTATTCTGAATTGCGGGCTGACTTCATAATCTGGTTATATTTGTCCAAGCTGATAATAACCACGTTCTTTTCACCTTTGCGTGTAACAATAACAGTTTCGTTCTCATCTATGGCTGCATCACAATAATTTTTCAGATTATTTCTCAGGGTGGAATAATTAATTGCTAACATGGTATCACTCCTGCTTCGTACAATTTATCGATCAATATATTGTACAATTATTTTGTTCACGATCAGCATCAGTAAAATGTTATATCGAATGAACTCCTTTCTTTGAATTTTCTGTTGAAATGAATTTAAAAACACCTCTGCGTTCTTGCTGCAAGGTTTGTCATGCCTCGCATGCCAAAACATCTGCGCGCCTCAGCCTCTACGGTCCGCTCGCCATTGTTCCGCGAGGGACGGCCAGGGAAAGAAAATAGCGCGCTCTGCAGCATTTCATCCTGATCTCCCCCCTTTATTCCTCCTGCAACATGTTAATAAGCTGCAGAAAGCTAAACGGCTTGGATCAAAAAACCATCGATTATTTTCAAAACAGCCGCCCTTATCGGACGGCTGTTTTTTGTCTTTGCGTAAGAAAAACCCCACAGATGCAAGGTTTTTTAATAATGGAGCATACGGGATTCGAACCCGTGGCCTCTACAATGCGAATGTAACGCGCTCCCAGCTGCGCTAATGCCCCATAGGTGCAATTATAGCACCATTAGGTGTGAAATCCAAGCATAAATTTTACTTTTTATCTAATGTTATTACCGTTCATCTTTTTACTTGACGCATAGCTTCCGGGCGGCTGCCCCAGATATGCTGCAGGTGTATTTGCAGAAAGCCTAAATATGTTCCGATTGCAAAGCAATCGAGAACACGTAGTCTCGCTGAGACGAAGGCAACACCTTGTGGAAGCCTTAGATGCTCTTGGCTTTCGAAACAGCACCTGTGGTATATCTGGGGCAGCCACCTGGAGGCTTTATACTGGAAGGAGATTGGACTCCCGCCAAGACAAACTTGCTATTTACTCACCACCTATAAAAGTGGGAGTCTCATCTTCTTTCAAGATGAAGATGCCCGGCAGACAACGGTGCGAACTGCATCCGTCAAATATCACCGGAATGCCTGCTCCAGCAGTTCCCTGGTTTCTTCAATCCCCAGACCTTCTTCGTCTATCACCAAATCGGCATACTTCTCATACAGGGGCGTCCGCTCCTCGTACAGATCCTGAAGTGTCTGGCCCTCCCGCAGCACCACTCCCCGATCTTTCAGATTTTTAAGGCGCAGGCTCAGAGCCGGATAGGACAGCTTCAGATATACTACGGTGCCAATCTTTCTCAGATGTTCCATGGCTTCTGCTCCGTATACCACGCTGCCGCCGGTGGATATGACGGAATGCTCCGCATTGATGGAGGCATTCACTCTGTTTTCGATTGCCAGAAAGCCATCCACTCCGTCCTGTTCTATAATTTCATGGAGCAGACGGTTTTCCTGCTGCTGAATCACCAGATCTGCATCCACGAACTGGAAGCCAAGCTGCTTGGCCGCAATTACTCCTATGGTGCTTTTGCCTACTCCCGGCATTCCTATCAATACAATATTATTTTTCATACAAATTTCTCCATCCTACGCCGCTGTCACGGCTTCGTTCCTGCCGGATATCACGTCACGTCATAACCCGCATCAAGTCGCTCACAGTACGCACTCCGGTAATCCCAATTCCGGTCACCTTCTTCAGGGATTTCCGGCAGACCTCCGGCAGAATCACATTCTCAAATCCCAGCTTCTTTGCCTCCATGACTCGCTGCTCCGCCATGCTCACAGCCCGTATCTCGCCGCTGAGTCCCACTTCTCCAAATACAATGGTCTTCTCATCGATAACCAGATCTTTGAAGCTGGAAATCAGTGCCATCACGATGCCAAGGTCCACTGCCGGCTCTCTCATCCGAATGCCGCCTGCAATGTTCACATAGGCATCGCAGGATGACATATGCAGGCCGAGGCGCTTCTCCAGCACCGCCATCAGCAGATTCACCCGGTTCAGGTCAGCGCCGTCTGCCGTCCTGCGCGGAAATGCAAGATTGCTGTGGCAGACGAGAGCCTGCACTTCAATCAGAACCGGCCTGGTACCCTCCATCGAACAGGCAACCACGGAACCGGAAGCATTCTCCGGCTTGCCCTCCAGCATAAATTCTGAGGGATTCTCCACCTCCTGCAGCCCGTCTTCCCTCATCTCAAAAACTCCGATTTCATCAGTGGAACCAAAGCGGTTCTTAACTCCCCGCAGGATACGATAGGCCGCATGGCGATCCCCTTCAAAATAAAGCACTGTATCTACCATATGCTCCAATACTCTCGGTCCTGCCACCACGCCTTCTTTCGTCACATGACCTACGATAAAGATGGATATCCCCATCCCCTTCGCAATCTGCATCAGCACCCCGGTGGACTCCCTGACCTGGGACACGCTGCCCGGTGCCGAAGTCACCGTTTCATTGTACATGGTCTGTATCGAATCAATGATCACCACCGACGGCTGCACCCGGCTGATTGCCTCCCGGATATCCTCCAGATTCGTTTCACACAAAATCATAAGAGATTCTGAAAATTCTCCCATCCGGTCTGCCCTCAGCTTAATCTGCTGAAGTGATTCTTCTCCTGAAATATATAATACCTTTTCCTGCCTTGAGGTTAGATTGCGGCACACCTGAAGCAGCAATGTGGATTTTCCAATGCCCGGATCTCCTCCGACCAGCACCAGGGAACCTGCCACAATGCCGCCTCCCAGCACCCGGTCCAGTTCTTCCATTCCCGTCGTTTTTCTGGAAGAGGAATCGGTCTTGATTTCCTTCAACTGAGTAGGTTTGGAAGAGCCGGTACTTCGATTCACGGATTTCGTGCTCTTCAGTACCGGCTCTTCTGCAAAAGAATTCCATTCTTTGCAGGCGGGACACTGTCCCATCCACTTTGATGATTCGTAACCGCAATTCTGGCAGAAAAACACGCTGGTTTTCCCTTTTGCCATCTATATGCCTTTCCCTTTTGTGCCTGTTCTTTTTATGCCTTATCTTTTTATGCCTTATCTTTTTATGCCTTATCTTTTTATGCCTGTTCTTTTTATACCTTATCTTTTTATACCTTATCTTTTTATGACTTATCTTTTTATATCTTTTCTTCTTATATCTTTTCTTCTTATGTCTTTTCTTCTTATACCTTTTTTTCTTATGCCTTCACTACCTTGACTGCCACCTTGTCAGCGCTTCCCATCTCTACGCTGAGCACCAGCTTGCCGCCCATGTTGGTCTTCATCGGGCCCATATCTTCGTCATTGATCTGAACCTTGTATTCCATATCCTCTTCCAGTCCCAGAATCACCTGAGCATCCTCAGGACCTTCCACAATAAAAGAGACTTCATTGCCGCTGGCCGCAAAATTATCCACTGCCGTTCCGGGAACTGATTCGTATACCAGCATTCCGTTGCGCTCCAGCTTTGTAATTTCTTTGAATGTCTTTACTTTATATAAATCTCCTTCATGTTCAAAATCGGAAAGCTTTGATTTCTGATCCAGTTCGTAATTTCCAAAACTAATTGTTCCATTTGCTTCTGCGCGCAGAAGTTCTTTTACTACTGACATTTTCATGTCCTCCTGTTTTGTCTTTTTGTGTGAATCCCCTCATGCTCTTATGACTGCAATTGCCCTGCATCGGAGCAATTCCCCATTCTTTCGGGCAATTGCCTGCGCAAAGCACAAACGCGCTTTTTGCGTTTTCTGCATGTGCTTTGCTCCTCGTATTATATCATGCCTTGCCCCCGCTTTCCAGTTCATTTGACTTGACCTGGAACACAATCTTCTTCTGGTGCAGTGTAACCGTAACCATATCTTTTTCTTTTACCTTCCCCGACAAAATCTCTTCTGCCAGCACATCTTCCACTTTGCTCTGGATGGCACGCTTCAGCGGCCTTGCGCCGTATTTTTCATCAAAGCCGGTCTCAGCAATGTAATCCCGGACACTGGTGCGGATATTTAAGGTAATATCCATCTGCTCCTTGCAGCGGTGCTGCAGCTCCTGGAACAGAAGTGTCACAATGCTGCGGATCTCTTCTTTATTCAGTGAATGGAAGACTATAATGTCATCGATCCGGTTCAGAAATTCCGGCTTGAAAAGACGGCGGATCTCTTCCATTACATTGCCCTTCATGGCTTCATAATTTTTCTTTGCATCATCCGTGGCGCCAAAGCCGAGACGCTTTGGTGAAATGATGGACTGGGCTCCTGCATTGGAGGTCATGATGAGTATGGTATTCTTGAAATCCACCTTCCGCCCCTGTGCATCGGTAATGTGCCCCTCATCCAATACCTGAAGCAGGATATTGAACACATCCGGATGAGCCTTTTCTATCTCATCGAATAGGATCACAGAATATGGATTCTTCCGAACCTTCTCGCTGAACTGGCCGCCCTCTTCATAGCCCACATAGCCTGGCGGTGAGCCGACCAGCTTCGATACGCTGTGCTTTTCCATATATTCGGACATATCCACCCGGATAATGGACTGCTCACTGCCGAACACCGCTTCTGCCAGTGCCTTGGACAGCTCCGTTTTGCCTACGCCGGTAGGCCCGAGGAACAGGAAGGAGCCAATGGGACGTCTGGGATCCTTCAACCCGGCACGCCCCCGTTTAATGGCCTTCGCCACGGCTATTACCGCCTCCTCCTGCCCGATCACCCGCTTATGCAGCGTCTTTTCCAACTGAAGCAAACGTCTGCTCTCCGCTTCAGCCACCCTCTGCACCGGTATCCTGGTCCAGGAAGCCACCACCTGAGCAATGTCCTCTTCCGTAACACTCATATCATGAGCCATCATTTTCTTCTGTGTCTGATTCTTTTGACGCTGGTATTTTTTCTGAAGCTCTCCCAACTGCTCATGATACTCATGGGCTGCCTGGAAATCCCCTGACTTGATCACCTCTTCCATGCGTTTGGACAGGTTCCGGATCTCCTGCTCCATGGACAATATCTTCTCCGGCAGACGGTACAGGCCAAGCTGGCGCTTTGCCGCCGCCTCATCCAGCAGGTCGATTGCTTTATCCGGAAGAAAACGATCATTGATATACCGCTCTGACAGCTTCACGGCCGCTTCTACTGCTTCATCGGTAATCGTCACGTTGTGATGCTTTTCATAAACCGGACGCAGCCCTTTCAAAATGGCTACCGCCTCCTGCGGTGAGGGTTCTTCCACCATCACCGGCTGAAATCTGCGCTCCAGCGCCGGATCCTTCTCGATATGCTTACGGTATTCGTCCACAGTAGTGGCACCGATCACCTGAATCTCGCCTCTGGAAAGAGACGGCTTCATGATATTGGAAGCATCCAGAGCGCCTTCCGCTCCTCCTGCACCAATGATCGTGTGCAGTTCGTCAATGAACAGCAGTACATCTCCATTATCCATCACTTCTGCCAATACCTGCTTGATTCTCTCTTCGAACTCTCCGCGATATTTGGAACCAGCCACCAGACTGGCCATGTCCAGAGACAGCACCCTCTTGTTCTGCAGCGGCTTGGGCACATCCTCCCGGACAATGCGCTGGGCCAGACCTTCTACAATAGCCGTCTTGCCCACTCCCGGCTCCCCGATCAGACAGGGATTGTTCTTCGTCCTCCGGCTTAAAATCTGAATAATGCGCTCGATCTCCCGGCCGCGCCCTACAATGGGATCCACCTTACCGATCCTGGCCAGTTCGGTCAGATCTCTGCTGTACTGATCCAGCGTAGCGGTGGAGCTCTGTTGGATCTCTCCTGCCGTGCGGACATTTTTCATCAGATCCTTATAGCGTTCCTCCGTCACACCCATGATGTCCAGAATCCTCATGTACATCTTCTGAAGATTCACTCCCATCGTGTGCAGCAGTCTGGTGGCAACACACTCCACATCCTTCAAAAGCGCCAGCAGAATATGCTCCGTACCGGCTTTCTCCGAATCAAACTGATGAGCCTCCTCCACCGCATTGTGCAGAATCCCTTCTGCCCTGGGCGTATATCCTTCCCGCTCCGCCAGCACCACACCGCCCTCGGGCGCGATCAACTGGCCGATCAGCTCCGTCAGTCTGTTTTCCTCTACCTGAAATTCCTGCAGTATCACCCTTGCTGTGCCCTTTGGCTCCCGCAATAATCCAAGCAAAAGATGTTCTGAACCTATATAACTGTGATGACAGGACCTGGCTGTCTGTTTTGCCAGCTTCAGGGCCTGCTTTGCACTGTCTGTAAACTGTTCCAGCATCTTCAATCCTCCTGAGTCTCATAACCTAAAAAAATCTCATCTACCAGCCGGTGAATCTCTTCTCTGCTGATATTCTTGCAGCTAGCCTTGGCCAGAACCACACGCAGGTTCTTTTCCATCTCATCTAAAACCTGCTGCTTATCCACCTCCAGCGAAATGATGGCCCCCCTGCGCCGGTCAATGGACACGAAGCCCTCCTGACGCAGCACAGAATATGCCTTATTCACTGTATGCATATTAATACCGATATCATCCGCCAGTTGACGGACCGACGGCAGTGTATCTCCTTCATGAATCACAGCCGTGGCAATCCCCAGAATAATCTGATTGCGTAACTGAAGATATATTGCCTCATCGCTCTGAAAATCTATTTCAATGATCATAAGCGCAGCCTCCTTTGTTATATTGACACTATAACAAACGCATCACCTATCTGTCAAGCAGAAAAAATATGCGGGACAGCATCATCACACCGCCCCGCAACATGTAATTGCCCCCGTTTTCGGGGCAATTACCTACGCAAAGCGCAAACGCGTGCCCTTCGCGTTTTTTTCATGCGCTTTGCTCCTCTTCTAACCTTGTAATTGCCCCCGTTTTCGGGGCAATTACCCACGCAAAGCGCAAACGCGTGCCCTCCGCGTTTTTCACATGCGCTTTGCTCCTCTTCTAACCTTGTAATTGCCCCTGCTTTTGGGGGCAATTACCCACGCAAAGCGCAAACGCGTGCTTTGCTCTATAAATCAATCATAGTTACTTCTACATCACTTTTTTTGCCCTGTTTTTTCCCTTTTCCGTTCTGGCCTGCCGGCTGGTTCGCAGGTGCCTGCGGCTGGCGGTCCACCGGAGCCTTCGGCTGTGGTGCCTGAGGCTGACTCACTGGCTTCTGCTCATACTGAGGCATTTTTTTGCCTTTTTTCTGAGACTGCTGAGACCTTACATCCAGATTGTCATATCCAAACGGCTGTGCCGTCCCTGCTCCATAGGGCTGTCCCGCTGGTGCATTGTGCATGGACGCCGGTTTCACGCCGGCCTGAGGCTCTGTGGGATAAGTCCGGAAATCATTGTCATCCGGGTAGAAAACTGCCTGGCCCTTTTGATTTTTCTGAACCTTTTTCTGCTGCTTTTCTTCCTGCTTCTGCCCTTTTGGGCTGTTGGAATATCCATAGCTGCGGTAATCATTCAGCTCCGCCTTCAGATCTTTCTTTTTCAGAAGCAGATTAATCACAACAAACAGAAGTATGACTGCCAATGCAATCAGGCCGTACATGATTTTTGTAAACAGGCCCACTTTGTCTTTGTAGTTCGTTATTTCACTCTTCAGATCCGTAATGGTATTTTCCGCTTCCTGGAGGGAATTCTTGTCAACCTTTACATATCGGGAATCCTCCGTCTCCGGTTCGGTTTCCTTTTCTGTCGCTTTTTCTGTCTCAGTCTCTGTCTGCGCTTCCGTCTGAGTCACTGCAGGTGCCGTTCCGTCAGAAACTACATTCAATTCGTATGTAAATGTGGAACCGCCGCCTGCCTGCACCGTAATGGTCACATAACCCTTTCCATCCGCATCCAGTGTCGTCCCGCTGATATCACTGATGGTCGCATTGCCGCTGGATGGTACCGGATCCAGGCTCAGTTCTGTCGTCCCGGCCGGCACCGTAACGGTATAAGACCAGGTATCATAAGAAAATTCCGGCGATACCGTTGCACCTTCTGTCTGGATTCCCAGCGAAGACAGTGAATTATCATCGTCTGAAGCTAACACCTGCATTGCAAAAACCAGCACCAGCACGGCTGCCAGCAGGATACCTGCTCTACATTTTTTAAACCACTTCATCATTTTACTCCTCTTTTCTTTTCTGGCCGGAAACGTACCGGCTGCTTCACTTCTGCCCCCGACATTTCCGTTTTCACGGCAATACAATCCATCTTTGGGCGGTGCAGACTGCTCTAAGCTTCGTCAATCGCTTTTCCAATATCATGACGGTAATATTTGTTCTGGAAATCAATCCACTGTACCGCCTCATAAGCATTGGCTCTGGCTGACTTCAGATCCCTGCCCGTAGCTGTCACCCCCAGGACGCGCCCTCCGTTCGTCACAATTGTTCCGTCCTTCCACGCGCTCCCCGCATGAAAGACATAATATCCGTCTTTCTCTTTGAAACGGTCCAGACCTTTGATCTCAAACCCTTTTTCGTATTTTACCGGATATCCGTCAGAAGCCAGCACCACACAGACTGCTGCATTATCCTCAAAATCCAGGTCAATCTGATCCAGAGTTCCATCTACGCAGGCTTCAAATACTTCCACAATGTCATTTTTCATCCGCGGAAGCACCACCTGTGTCTCCGGATCTCCAAATCTGGCATTGTATTCCAGCACCTTCGGTCCCTTCGCAGTCAGCATCAGACCAAAGAAAATGATTCCTTTAAACTCTCTGCCTTCCTTTGCCATCGCATCCACCGTTGCCTGGAAAATATATTTTTCGCAGAACGCTTCCACTTCTTTTGTATAGAAGGGGCTGGGAGAAAAGGTTCCCATGCCGCCGGTATTCAGGCCCGTATCCCCGTCTCCGGCGCGCTTGTGATCCTGTGCCGAGGTCATGGTCTTAATGGTCTTCCCGTCCACAAAGGAAAGCACAGATACTTCTCTTCCGGTCATAAATTCTTCAATGACCATCCGGTTGCCGGCGGAGCCGAACTGCTTGTCCTCCATAATGGATTTCACGCCTTCCCTGGCTTCCTCCAGCGTCTGACAGATCAGAACTCCCTTTCCCAGTGCCAGGCCGTCTGCCTTCAGCACAATAGGAAATTCTGCCTTTTCTTCCAAATAAGTCAAAGCTGCCTGAGCATCGTCAAAGTTTTCATAGCCTGCGGTAGGAATATTATATTTTTTCATCAGGTCCTTGGAAAAAGCCTTGGAGCCCTCCAGAATCGCTGCATTTTTTCTTGGTCCGAAAATGCGGAGCCCCTGGGCTTCAAATACATCCACAATACCGCCCACCAAAGGATCATCCATGCCAACTACCGTCAGATCAATTTGCTTTTCTCTGGCGAATGCCGCCAGTTTGTCAAACTCCATTGCCTTAATATCTACACACTGAGCAAACTCTGCGATTCCTGCATTGCCGGGTGCACAGTATATTTTTTCTGCCTTTGGACTCTGTGCGATCTTCCATGCCAGAGCATGTTCTCTGCCGCCGCTGCCAATAATCAATATTTTCATTTGGAGCCCCCATTTATTTTAAAATAGCTTTATTGTCCACTACTTCTATCTTTCCATTGGCAATCAGATTGATCGCCTCCGGCAGTATCTTCCATTCTGCTTCCTGCATCACCCGAAGCTGCAGCTCCTTTGGAGTATCGCCTGCTTTGACTTCCACGGCCTTCTGCAGAATGATGGGACCGGTATCCGTCCCGCTGTCCACAAAGTGCACCGTGGCTCCGGTAATCTTCACCCCGCGCTTCAGTGCTTCCTCATGAACCTTCAGTCCGTAAAAGCCTGTGCCGCAAAAAGACGGGATCAGCGAAGGATGAATATTGATAATCCGATTGGGATAACGCCGGATCAGGATCTCGGGTATCACCACCAGACAGCCTGCCAGCACTACCAGATCAATGTCCCGGCTCTCAATAGCCGCCAGCAGTTCTTCATTGAACTGCTCTCTGCTGTTGTAATCCCTGGGAGAAATGCATCTGGCGGGAATGCCGTGTTTTGCCGCCCGCTCCAGGGCAAATGCGTTTTTATTGTTGCTGATTACCAGTTCTATCTTAGTATTGGTGATCACGCCGGAATCAATGGCATCGATAATTGCCTGAAGATTCGTGCCGCCGCCGGATACCAGAACTGCTGCTTTTAGCATAAAGTAACTCCTTTTTCGCCATTTTCAATCTGGCCAATGATATAGGATGTCTCACCTGCTGCTGCGATTGCTTCCTGTGCTGTCTTAACGTCCTCCGGTTTTACCGCTACTACCATGCCAATGCCCATGTTGTAGGTATTGTACATCATCTCTTCTGCAATATTTCCTTCTTTTGCCAGAAGGCGAAAAACTGCCGGCACTTCATAGCTGTCTTTTTTAATCACCGCACGCACTCCATCCGGAAGCATACGGGGTATATTTTCATAAAATCCGCCGCCGGTGATATGGCTGCAGCCCTTCACGCGGACGCCGGCCTCTTTGATGCCGCGCAGTGTCTTTACATAAATCTTGGTGGGAGCCAGCAGAGCCTCGCCCAGCGTCTTGCCCAATTCTTCGTGATAGGTATCCAATGTCTCTTTGTCCATGGAAAATACCTTGCGGACCAGTGAAAAGCCATTGCTATGTACGCCGGAAGAAGCAATGCCCAGAAGAACATCTCCAGCCTGCAGCTCTTTTCCGGTAATCAAATCTTTTTCATCCACAACACCCACTGCAAATCCGGCCAGGTCATACTCGTCCACCGGATAGAAGCCAGGCATCTCTGCGGTCTCGCCGCCGATCAGCGCCGCTTCGGACTGAACACAGCCCTCTGCCACACCGCTGACGATCGCAGCAATTTTTTCCGGACAGTTTTTGCCGCAGGCAATGTAATCCAGGAAAAACAATGGCTCCCCACCGGCACATGCAATATCATTGACACACATAGCCACGCAGTCAATTCCCACAGTATCATGCTTATCCAGGATAAATGCCAGCTTCAGCTTGGTACCTACTCCGTCGGTACCGGATACCAGGGTAGGATTCTCCATATCTTTAAATTTGCTCATAGAAAATGCTCCGGAAAATCCCCCGATGTTGGTCAGCACTTCCGGACGCATGGTCTTCTTAATATGTTCCTTCATTAACTCAACTGATTTGTATCCCGCTTCAATATCCACACCTGCGTTCTTATAATCCATTGTTTTCTCCTTTTTTTGTGGGAAACTATCTGTTACTGATTTTCGCTGTCACTGTCTTGCGCTGCTGCCGTTTTCACTGTTACTGTCCTTCACGGATGCCGTCTTTCACTGCTGCTGTCCTTCACGGATGCCATCTTGCGCTGCTGTCCTTCACGGATGCTGTCTTCTCTTCTGCTGTCCTTCACGGATGCTGTCTTCTCTTCTGCTATCCTTCACAGATGCTGTCTTGCGCTGTGTCTCATATCCGGACTTTATTCCTGCATTTGCAGCTGTCCGCCGCCCAATTTGGATCCCATACATTATTTTGTATAATTTTTATATCCAACTGCCTGCAGCTTCTGGTCTTTCTTCACTACCTGGTCTTTCAGCTCAGCAGAATAGTCCTTCAGCTTCTGAAGCAGAGCCGGATCCGATACAGCCAGGATCTTCGCCGCCAGAATACCTGCATTGGCACCGCCGTTGATCGCTACGGTAGCCACCGGAATGCCGGAGGGCATCTGAACGATGGAATAAAGGGAGTCCTGTCCGCCAAGGGAAGTGGTGTGCATCGGGATACCAATCACTGGCATCGGAAAGATAGCTGCACACATACCCGGCAGATGAGCTGCCATACCCGCACCAGCAATAATCACTTTAAAGCCTTTTGCTTCTGCACCTTTTGCATATTCAAAAAACACGTCCGGTTCTCTATGGGCAGAAATGATGGTCATCTCATATTCTACCCCCAGCTTATCCAGGATATCCGCTGCCTTGCTCATTACCGGCATATCGGAATCGCTGCCCATTACAATACCTACTTTTGCCATGGCTGTTCTCCTTTTTTATGTTTCCCTTTACTGTTTTCTATTTTCTGCGTCGCTTCACTGTTCCAAAACGAATTGCACCGATTTATTCAGTTATTAATTCTACTAACTCTGTTTATGGTTGTCAAGAACAAAAGTGTTCAGAGTTTCTTAAGCGGTATATTCAATTCTTCCGTGCCGGCCAGGGTAAAACGGCCATCGCCTATAATTTCCTGACGGCTTCCGTCCGCATGGATGACTTCAAGACTGCCCAACTCCTCATAGGGGATGGTGATATCTGTATGACAGCCGAAATAGGCCTTCGCCGGATCCTCCCTGCGCAACAGTGATACGGCATTGTCTCTTGCAATGATCTCTTTGCCGTCTGGATTGTAAACCGGAGTATCTTCTTCCCAGCTGTAGCAGGTATCGCCTACAGCAAAATGAGGTCCCATTTTTTCTGCAATTAATATAGGAAGTTTTTCTGCAATCTGATATTTTTGTGCCATGGCATAAGCCGTGGTGTTGGTGCCGATGGCAAATTCACCGATAGGCAGAGTGTCATGATGGTACAGCAGATTGGCCTGGATAAAGTTCCGGTTCTCTTCAGCAGTATCAAAATTGCTGCAGCTATAATCCGTGATCATTCCATCGGTAAAGGTAATGCACAGATCCAGATATTTCAGTCCGTTGAGATAGACCTGTTTTACGTGAAGCACACCATTGGTTCCGGATAGCTGCGGTGAAGTGAACACCTCTCCCACCGGAATATTCACATCCGCTACGCAATTTTCAAAAATGGTCTCCTTTCCCGGCATATTTAATGGATGCAGTGCCACGGTCAAATCGGTTCTGTTTCCGTTCTTCCCCTGGATATGGACACTCTTTCTCAAGTCCAGTGTGTCGATGATGGTCTGCTGGATGCGTTCATACAGGTGATAATCCAGTGTGTTGATCTTTACGGTTTCCCGGAAAATCTTCTGGAAATCCGGCCCGATTTCCGGAACTGGAAATGCAATAATGGTAAAGCTGCGTTCTTTTCCTATAATATATTGATTTGTGAGCTGTGTCACAGAATTGTTCATGGACACCATAAGCTGCTGCTGTCTTTCCGACAACTGGCAGGCTTCTTCTTTTGCCGCAGGAGTAAAAGGTTTTTCTCCAAATACTTCCACTACTGCCGGACCTGCATGACCGTTTGCCAATGTTTTGAAGGTCTCATAGGCGCTTCGCATCACACCCAGACGGCGCTCCACAAATTTTTTATCCAGGTAAATCGCAGCGTCCTCTCTGTGATCATAGTCAAACTGCTGGTTCGGCACAGCGCCCGTATAGCCCAGCCGCATAGAGGAGCGTTTGTTCACCGTGCTCAGTGCATAACGGGAAACCACCGGCTTCAGACCCATTTTCTCGAAATTGTATATGGCTGAGCGAAGCATTCGTTCAAAGCCCAGATGATATCGAATATTCACGGTCATCTTCCTGGACAAATCCTTGCCTCCATGGGCAAAGCCAATGCGGTACCCTTCCGTATAGGTATCCGCCATAGCCTGAATCTCTTCTTCGCTAAGCGAATTCAAAAAAGCGGCCGTCTGCAGTTCATTGTCTGTCACATATTCTCCGTAGCGATACAGATAGGTCATATCTGTCAAATCGGAATTCATAATGATATTCACCGCAAAATTTCTGGCCGGATCCACAGATTCCCGGATGCGCTCCGTCACGAATACATCGCTGTAATCGCTGACAAACCAGTAAAGAATCTGCTGTATCTCTTTATAGGAAGGAACGGACTGCTGTTCAAAGGCATTGTAGATTTCGATAAACAGCTCCAGATGCACTACCGCCTCCTGCAGGCGTCCTTCGAAAAGATAGCCGATCAGACCGCGAAGCTCGGTATAAAGAAAACCAAGAAGCTTTCCCTGCTCTGCTCCCAGCATTTTGGCTGCAAATGCAGGATTGCCATAGCTGGTTTCATACTGTTCCGGCAAAATATCCTTATATAATTGATGGTTGAGCTGCTGCCACTCCTGAATGGACAAGGCAGGACTGTCTTCTCCATTCAGCATTTCCCGCAGCTCTTTCATCTGCATCAAAAAGCCGGCCGTGCGCTGAAAGTAATCATAGAAAGGCACTGGTACCGTCTTTTCTGTTTCCATTTCTCTAATTCTGATCATTGCAAGATTCCAGCGCTCTTCCAGCGGATCCGCATCCTCGTCTATGATATTGGTTCCCAGGTTCCGTTCTATGATCTCTTTTGCATAGGACCACAGAGCTTTTGAACCTTCCGGAGTCCGCTCATTTCTGCTCATAATCTGGGATTTCTCCACTTCATGCTCTCTCCAGGCAAGACCACCGGTGGCATCGTTTAGCAGGATTGGCTGTATCTTGTCCAGTGCATTGGCAAACCGCGCCTCGGCTGTGTCCTGAGCTTCGAATTCCTCCCAGAGCGCCCGCATTTCCTTCGCCTGATCCTTCGGAAGCAGATTGAAGATCCGATCCGCCGCCTTCACTTCCCGGTCCCGCTTCGTCTGATTGCCGTCAGCGTCATAGGCATAAGTATCCCCGGCATCAATTTCCACAATATCATGAATCAAGACCATGATCATAGTCTTCGTCACATCTATTTCTTCATTGGCATACTCACTGAGCAGTGCACACATCATAGCCAGATGCCAGGAATGATCCGTATCCGTCTCCTTCCGTTCGCCCCCGGTTATGTAGCTCTGACGTGTGATCTGCTTTAATTTATCCACTTCCAGAATAAAATTCATCTGCTGCTCTAATCGTTTCATCTTATTTCTGCCTTTCTTTTACACTTTTTCTATGAGCAAGAACGCCTCTGTGTTCCACTCCTCACCCTTAAAACAGCGACGGCTTTCCCGGTAACATCAGGAGGCCAGTCCTACACAAAAAATCAAGAACCAGACCGCCACCATAAATCCGCACAGAAGCGTCCCTACTTTACAGAAAATATAGGATTTGCACTGTTCATGAAAGCTGTTCAGCCCGAATACCATTCCACAGAATGCGATCACAAATGCAGTGAATCCAAAAGAGCCAATCCATGCCCCGCCGCTGCCCTGCAGCGCTGCACAGATTCCCAGCAGAATAATAAAAATCAGCAGGGAAATACCGCCCAGTACCGTTGCCAGAATGCCCCGTCCGGAATGATTGGCTTCTTCAAATGCATATATACTTTTCTTTCTAGCCATAATATCGTCTCCTCAGGCGGTTGCACAAAGCAAATATCAGATAACCCAGAATTCCGCCTGCCGTATTCAAAATAATATCATCTACATCAAAACTGCCTACCCTCGTAATCAGCTGCATTACTTCTATCGCCGCACTGAATTCAAAACTCAGCAGTGTAATCTTCCACAAGCTGCGCATCGGCTTTCTCAGCACTGGCAAAATGGCGCCAAAAGGCAAAAAGCCAATGACATTGCCGGCCAGGTTCACTATCACCGCCCGCATTCCCAACACATCCGGATACCGAATAAAACGGTTGATTTCCCGCAATGGAATCAAATTATAACGGTATTCACCTGCGCCGCCTCTCCCATAGCTTTCCGCAAAAAACAGAAAATAAATCAGTAAAATCATGTAAATCAGAAACAGAATTCCACCTACCGCCCGAATCCGTTTCGCAGTCCTTACCTTCATCAGATCATAACACTGCTTTTTCTTTTTAATAAATTGGCGCCGTTTACAATAATCAGAATTCCTGCTGCCAGTCCGGTAACCAGCACCACTATTCCCAGTATAATGCTGGATGCACCAGCCCTGGTCATGGTCTTATACACTTTTTCATTCATTGAGATACCTCCTGTTTGGGACATCCACATCCGCCCATCCTGAATTTGCCTGCGGCAAATGGGCCGGCACAATTTTTATTTCACTCCGTACTGCTCATAATATGCATCAATGGCTGCTTTCATGGCATCATCAATGATGACTTTTCCTTTGTATTCTCTCTGGTACAGATGCTCTACCACTTCCGCCATGGTCACAATAGCTGTAGTCTTCAGGCCATAGTTTTCTTCGATCTCGCTCAATGCGCTCTTCGTTCCCTGTCCCCGTTCCATACGGTCCACAGAAACCACCAGTCCCAGCGGTGTTACATTGCCCTGAGCCTTGATGATCGGCAGTGTCTCCTGGATGGAAGTGCCTGCCGTGGTCACATCTTCGATTATGATCACCTTATCCCCGTCAGAAATCGGGCTGCCCAGCAGGATTCCCTTATCTCCATGGTCCTTCACTTCTTTCCGGTTGGAGCAGTATTTGATATCCTTGCCAAACTGCTCGCTGATAGCAATCGTAGCCGCCACGGTCAGCGGAATTCCCTTGTAAGCCGGTCCAAATAACACATCGAAATCCAGGCCGAACTTGTCATGAATCGCCTTTGCATAATATCCGCCCAGTCTGCGCAGCTGCGCGCCGGTGCGGTAAAATCCGGTATTTACAAAAAACGGTGTCTTTCTTCCACTCTTTGTGGTAAAATCTCCAAATTTCAAAACCTGGCAGTCTACCATAAATTCTATAAATTCCTGTTTATACTGTTCCATTTTATATTAAAACCTCCTGTTTTCAAGGCTTTACGCCTATATCATAATGTCTCAAATTGCTCTACTACACACTTTACACCGCTTCCATCTTCCTCATCTCATCAAACAAGGTATCTTCCGTTACGTGGCAATATGTTTCTTGCCAAAACGGTTCACGAATCTTCCCTGATAAAGACCATCCTTTCTCTGTGATATGCCTTTTCCCAGTTCTTTATCATTAAGGGATTTACCCATCTGTACTTCCTTCCTACGTGTAGAATAGGAGGGTTTCCAAATATCGCTTCCATTCTACCATAAAATATTAAGATTATCAATCAGTTAAAAATGAATTGCCTTTGCGAATTATCGCTCTGAAGCACCTCCGAATCCTTGTCATGAAAGGGTTTTCTTCTGATTCTATATCAAGTCTCTGCAATATATCGTAAATCACACCAGAATCATTTAATAGGCTAATGGCAAAACATTTCTTCCCTGCATCTTTTAATGATGCTCCTATATGATATGCATTTTTATCATCAAGGATTAGAAATCTGTCATGAAATACACCTGTGTATTTCACTTCCAATCTCGGATACTGCTGATTAAATGTTTCCACATCCTTATCCGACAATCTGGTTTTCTTAACAGTATAAATGATTACTGACACATCCTCTTTCTTCTTGGACAGGATATTTAAGGTTCTTACATCAACATAATTATCGACCAATATTATGCTCTTGGTGGCACTTCCAACCAAATCAATTAGTAAGCTAAAAGCATCGTATATCTGTCCATCAAAAAAGATTTTCTGTTGCGCTTCCTCATGGTCGGAAATATATTCAAAAATTTCGTCCAATTTTTCATCCGTCTTTTTTTGATATTCAAGCTGATTCAATTCAACTGCACTGATCCGCTCAAATAAGAACTGATTATTTGCGATAAAGTGTCTCATTTCCACAAATGCACGCATAATACTGATACTTGTATTTATTGCAACATCACTATGGAGTACGCTTGCAAGCATTGATATTCCTTGCTCTGTAAAAACATATGGCATTGTTCGGCGACCACCATATCCTGAATTTGCCAAACTTGAAATGCCAGATTGGCATTTCAAGTTTGAATACTCATCCTCCGTTAGCTGAAACCTAAAATCCTCTGGAAATCTTTTCTCATTTCTTTTTGCAGCCCTATTCAATGCACCTGTTTCCACTTGATACAATACCGCCAAATCATTATCCAACATTACCTGCTTTCCTCGCACCACATAGATAAGATTTCAAATATGTATTGGTTCTAAGTCGAATTCTGAACTACTCTTCTCTACTCTAACATCATCTTTTGCCATCTAATCCTCCAATCTAAATTTGAAATCGCAGATTGCAATTCAAAAAAATCTTAATCTTCCTTTATATTTCGCTTACCAAATTGCTGTTCATACATAATCTGATACTTTATCAAACGTGGAATATACTCTGGGGGCTTCCTACGACCTGCCTCCCACTCTTCTACAGTT
Source organism: Lachnospiraceae bacterium (assembly GCA_028689585.1). Taxonomy (GTDB): domain Bacteria; phylum Bacillota; class Clostridia; order Lachnospirales; family Lachnospiraceae; genus Merdiplasma. The sequence continues at coordinate 33,487 of JAQVCW010000019.1, forward strand.
CGAAGCGGTATCTGAAAATGCTCCGCAAACTGTCTTCGATTCAAGCCTGTCTCCGCTCTCAAGCGCAAAACCAATTACCAAATTCATCTGATTTTCAGTGAGAGGACGCTGCTCCCCACACCCGCAGTCAAGATTGCCAGCCGCAACGTGTACTATGACGAGCACGGAAAAAGGGTACGCACGAAAAAAGAAATCACCGACGAGGACGGAAAAATCCGCAAGGGCTGCACCGTCATTGCAAAGGGCGAGGTTTACGAAAGTCATATGTTTTCCGTAAAGAATGACCGCAACAAGAGCGAGCTGTTTCTTCGGGAGGTAAAGGAGAGTTATACCGACCTTATCAACCGCCACATTTCAGATCCCGAACAGCACCTAAAGGTGTTTGACAAAAGCAGCGTGTACCTGCCGACAAAGAAGATAGGCAAGAACAACCCCAGAGCCACAGAGATTGAAGCCGACAATACCGCAAGGCAGGAGTGGAACAGGACGGCGGATATGGCGCTTATCACGGGCATAGCGGAAGAAGCGATATTAGAGGTCAAGCAAACCGAGATACACGACAAGGTTAGCCAGTCCATTAAAAGCAAAGGTTGGCTGCCGAATCTGTTTCGCAGTATCGTAGGCAAGGCGAAAGACTTTCTGCAAAACCTTATCCGTGAAAAGGATATGCCGCCGAAGCCGATGCTCAATATCAATATGGCGGAGTTCCGCACAATGCAGCAGCTAATGATACGCATACAGGACAGGGCAAGAGAAATCAAGAACTTGCAGGACAATGTTCTGCCGAAGCTGAAACAGCAGTTAAGCGAAACCACAGGGCTTTTCAAGGGTAAAGAGCGAAAAGCTGGACGCACTGCCCGAAATCCTCAAGGATGACGGTTATCCCGACGCCAGCGCCTTTATGAAAACCTACCGCAAGGCGGAAGCCATTGTAGAGGATTACAACCGTGACCTTGCCAAGTGGGAACGCCAAGTAAAGGAAGGCAAAGAACCTGTTAAAAAAGAAAAGCCGCCCGAACCCGTAAGCGTCCGTGAACGGCTAAGGCAACTTCAGCAGCAGAGCAAGCAGCAACCGCACAAAAAGAAATCCTTTGACAGAGACAGCAGATAAGACAAAAACACCGTCAGCAAGATTGCTGAACGGTGTTCTACATAACTTATTAGAGATAAAATATCTTAAAACGCATGATTGTTTTTCTCAGTTTTATTAAAAACTCAAACTACAGCTATTCAGCATATAAAAGGAATTGTCCTATTTCATCTGCTATTTGATTGTAGGCGTGGTCTTGCACATAATGCGGACAATCAAGTTCGATAACTTTTGCATTAGGAACGGAAGTGGCAAACTCGTTTTGAAAATTGCGCCAAGTGCTTTCGTCAAAGCCTGTGCCACCCGAGCCATTGGAAACAAACATCAACATAGGTACATTGACGGTTGTTCCTACTGCCACCTTTTCCGCACTTGTCTTTATTTCAGCGGCTTCATTCAACATAGCCTTTGTTGCGGTACGGCGATAAAAAATCGCTCTGTAAAGTTCTTTTTCTTCATCTGACAAAGTACCGTACTTTATAGCGTCACTTTCTGCGAGGCTTGGTATTATGCGAGTTATTCCTGCGTGAGCTGCAAAAGAAGCAAGCTGCATAATTGGAAGATTTATCTCCATACTTTCATAAGCGGCTGGGACAGACATATCCAATCCAATAATTGCCGTAACTTCATCGGGGTATTGCTGTGCCCAATAAAGGGCTTCAATACCCGACATGGAATGCGGACACAGCACATACGGACCGGGTATCCTTGCCAATTCTAATGCTTTTCTTGTTTCGGATAAAACAGTATCTATATCCCGTGGCACATCACAATCATCACTAAAGCCATATCCGGCTTTTTCGACTACTGCAATTCTGTAATTATCGCTCAAAAGAGAATAGAGAGATTTGAAATCCAATATCGGAGAACAAGTCCCGGCACCTGACAGAAACACAATCGTCTGTTCTCCGCTGCCCTCGGAATAAACACTAATATTGTGACCGTTCACTTCTACAAGCTGCCCGGTCGGAATGAATAAGGCATCTTCCTTTTTTAGCTGAATGCGATTATTGATGAAACATCCCAAGATAAATAACGCCAGCGCAGCTACGATGACAAGAAGGGAAACACCTATCCTTTTGATTATCTTTTTTCGCATAAACTTCTCCTTTTAGCACTGTGAAACTATTTTGTTCAAGAGCTTAACTTGTACAGCTTCTGCTTTGTGAGATTTCAAAAAACAAATATATACACATTAATTATGGCATATTTCGACCGAAAATTCAATTACACAAGTATGAACAATGTTGAAAGGGGGCGGAACAGCCGTAGCCATTCCGCCCTCGCTTAGTGAGTTGTAAATCAATTCACTTAACACAATCTCCATTACCGCTGAACGGATGTTGTTCATCCGTCCGACCCACAGCATTTGATTTTCTGCTTCCATCTGCTCTGTGATACCTTGCTTCGCCACCATCTGCTCTACCAGCCGAGAAAACATTTCCTCTGCCTGTTCGTCTATATTGGCAAGGTAAGCGTTTAATTTGCCGCTTGTGAGAAGCGATGTATAGGTTGCCTTTCGGTGTTCTTTTAGATAGCGTTTGTGCCGCTGTCCCCAAATGCCGACAGGTCTTTCTTTTTCGGCGGGTAAGGTAAGACAGGGAATATAGTAACCTCCTTGCAGTTCGTACCAAAGCCCGTTATTGTTATCATAAATGTACTTGTCCATATTAAAATCCTCTAATAAGATATATTCGCACATACATCACAGTTTCCCCGATTGCCACACACTGTTATAGCTTGTTATCAGATTTTCTTGCCCTTGCTTTTTCCCTTATGAGGTGGCGAGGGCAGAATAAAACGGTGTGAAATCGTATAAAGGGATAAGGTGAACACATTGCGATAAATCCTTTGTTTTCAAGGATTTCAGAGGATTTTATTAAAGCCCTATGGGCGTAGATAATCGACTATAAAATCGTGATATACGAATTCCAGTTTGATATTAAAAATATTTGTTTAAGTTTTATATCGAAACTGCCTTGTTTTTATCTCTATTGCATATGTTATTTTGTCTTACTGATTTTCTGTTGCCATATTGTTGCCACGCCCATATTATACACGAGCAGTAGCAACAAAGCAATTCCAAAAGTTATCCCCAATTTTACCGTTTTCTTTATATCCTTATCAATATTCTTCTTATTTTCCGACATGCTTAATCCCTCCGCACTTCAATGTTTGTTTTCTACAAACCGGATTTGTCTTACTTTATAGATTGTCAGGAAAAGCATATAAATCATCTCCATAAAACTGCAAGTAATCTCCTTTTTTTATCTGTCTCAACACTTGAAAAACATTATAACTATCTACATAAGGAGTTGTTAATCCAAGAATGATAAGCCAAAAAGAAATCCATTTACTTCAATATTCGTTAATAGTTGACAGCTAAATTCAAATTCTATCAACCCTGCCCCAGACCTGACACCGAAGTGACCGCATAATCGCATAATCGCCGGATTATCTCACTGCTCCGATCAGCTCCGCAATATTTTTTACCTGATATTGTTCCATATATTTTTCAATTCCGTCAATTATTTCCATCGTCACAGACGGATTGCGGAAATTGGCCGTACCCACTGATACCGCAGTAGCTCCCGCCAGGATAAATTCCAGTGCATCCTCAGCGCAGGAAATGCCGCCCATGCCAATCACCGGCAGCTTCACCGCCCGGGCAGTTTCATAGACCATGCGCACTGCAATCGGCTTAATGGCTGGTCCGGACACGCCGCCGGTCTTATTCGCCAGCGCAAAGGTACGGCGGTTCACATCAATTTTCATTCCGGTCAGGGTATTGATCAGAGACAGCGCATCTGCTCCCCCTGCTTCTGCTGCTCTGGCCGTCTCTGTGATGTCGGTCACATTTGGGCTCAGCTTCATGATAACCGGCTGTTTTGCTCTCTTTTTTATCTCCGCGGTGATTGCTTCCACTGCCTTTGGATTCTGTCCAAAAGCAATGCCCCCTTCCTTCACATTGGGGCAGGAAATGTTGATTTCCAGCAGATCCACCGGCTCCCGGGCCAGACGTTCCACCACTTCGCAATAATCCTCGGTGCTTTTTCCGCACACATTCACAACAACCTTCGTATCGTACTGCTGCAGAAATGGAAGATCTCTCTCGCATAATACCTGAATTCCCGGGTTCTGCAGACCGATGGCATTCATCATTCCGCCGCAGGTCTCTGCTATCCGCGGTGTGGGGTTGCCCGGCCACGGCACATTCGCCACTCCCTTGGTCACCACTGCCCCCAACCGGTTCAGATCCACAAATTCACTGAATTCCATACCGGATCCAAAGGTCCCGGATGCTGTCATAACCGGGTTTTTCAGTTCCACACCGGCTATCTTTACTTTCATATCTATCATGTTGGCTGCCTCTCTTTCGCCCGTTGCAAAGTCTGTCTGAAAATTTGCCTGCAGGGCCTGCGGGTACGATCCGCTTCTCAATTTGTTCCCGCGGGCTGTTTATCTGTTCCGCTTCTCAATTCGCTCCCGCGGGCTGTTCATCCGTTCCGCTTCTCAATTCGTTTCCGCGGTCTGTTCATCCGTTCCGTTTCTCAATTCGTCCCCGCGGGCTGTTCATCTGTTCCGCTTCTCAATTCGCTCCCGCGGCCTGCCCCGCTTATAATTCCACTTCCGTTGACAAAAATACCGGACCTTCTTTACAGATTCGCTTATTATGTACCTTGGAATGCGCATCCACTTCTTTTGATTTGCATACGCAGGCCAGACAGGCCCCTATTCCGCAGGCCATTTTCTCTTCCAGCGAAATCCAGCACTCAATGCCGTTTTCCTCCGCATATGCTTTCAGCGCCCGCAGCATCGGTGTAGGACCGCAGGCATAGATCACGTCAGCCGTCAGTTGATGTTCTCTGATACAATCCAGGACATTTCCCCTGGTTCCCGTACTGCCATCCTCGGTAGCGATAAACAGGCTGCCGTTCGCCTTCAGATCTTCCGTCAGAAACAGTTCATCCCGATAGCCCAAAACCATCTGTTTTTCGCCCTTTAATTCTTTGGAAAGCTGCACCATGGGCGGAATTCCAATGCCGCCGCCGATCAAAAAAGCCTTTTTCCCCTCTGCCATGCGTTCCAATGGGAAACCATTGCCCAGCGGGCCCAGAATATCCAGCATCTCTCCCGCCTGATATCCGGAGAATTCTTCCGTTCCTTTTCCCGCTACCCGGTATACAATCCGAAGCCTTCCCTTATCCCGATCTGTCTCACAGATACTGATAGGGCGGGGCAGCATCCTGCTCTTATCCCTGCTGTACACAGAAATGAACTGGCCCGGTCTGGCCGTTCCCGCGATCTGTTCTGTCTGCAGCCACATGCTGAAAATCCCCGTTCCAATCTTTTCCTGGCTTACAATCTTTGCTGTTTCCTTGAATTTTTCTGCCATAATATCCGCAGCTCCTGTCTTTTATTTTTATACCTTCAAAAAGTAACTGCTCCTGACTTCTATTTTGCCTGCTTCAGCGCTCCCGCAATATCCGCCACCATATCTTCCACTGCAGCACGGCTGGCTTCTGCAAAATGTTCTTCACCGTATTTTGCATATTTCTCCTGCTTGTAAGCTGCAATAATTCCTCTGGAAGAGTTCACGATAGCGCCCAGTCCGTCTTCATTGAAAAAATGCACCAGGTCAGCGCCTTTTCCGCCCTGCGCCCCATATCCCGGCACCAGGATAAAGGATTTCGGCATGATCTTACGGAGCGTTTTGCCCATCTCCGGATAAGTGGCTCCCACTACAGCACCAATATAACTGTACTTCTCACCCATACATTCTTCTCCCCAGCGGGCAACCTGTTCGCCCACCAGCTCATACAAAGGTCTTCCATCGATCAGACGGTCCTGAAATTCTCCGCTGGACGGATTGGAGGTCTTCACCAGAATAAAAAGTCCCTTTTTCTCCTCTTTACAGACTTCCAGGAACGGCTTAATTCCATCTGAGCCCAGATAGGGATTTACCGTAGCGAAATCCTCATCAAAGGGTGCATATTTTTTGCTGCCAACCGTCACATGTCCAAGGTGTCCCACCGCATAAGCCGCAGAGGTAGAACCAATGTCCCCTCTCTTCACGTCACCGATCACCACCAGGTCTTTGGATTTGCAGTAATCCACGGTTTTCTTAAAAGCCTTCATGCCTTCAATGCCGAACTGCTCATACATCGCCACCTGCGGCTTCACTGCCGGTATCAGATCGTAGACTGCATCCACAATTTCCTTATTATACTGCCAGATCGCTTCCGCCGCGCCTTCCAGTGTCTCTCCGTATTCCCCAAATGCTTTTTTCTGGATATGCTCCGGAATATAGTTCATCATCGGATCCAGTCCGACTACAATAGGTGCACCTGTTTTCTGTATTTTGCTGATCAGTTTCTGTATCATAATTTTCCTCCATCTCTCCGCCCCAAAAGCGGCTGCTCCACAGTATCTCTGTATACCACCCTCCCGTCACAGATGGTCATCTTCACTTTTCCTCTGACCTTCCATCCGTCAAACGGGGTGTTCTTTCCTTTTGATGCAAATGTATTTTTATCAATCACATATTCTTCTTTGGGATCGATGATCACCACATCGGCCGGCTTTCCTTCGCCCAGTGTTCCCTTATCCAGCCCGGCAATTCCCGCCGGCTGAAAGCTCATCAGCCGGGCCATCTGCAGCGGTGTGATAATCTCCTGCTCCACCAGCCGGGTAATGGTCAGCCCAACTGCTGTCTCCAGGCCCACAATGCCAAAAGGCGCTTTCCGAATAGACTGATTCTTTTCCTCCGCGCTGTGGGGCGCATGATCTGTGGAGATCGCATCTATGGTGCCGTCCTTCAAAGCCTCCAGCAGTGCTGCACGGTCCGCTCCGGTTCGAAGAGGCGGATTCATTTTGAAATTGCTGTCATCCTTTTTAATGTCAGAACTGATCAGGGTAAAATGATGAGGGCAGACTTCGGCGCTGACTTTGATGCCCTCTTCTTTCGCCCAGCGAATCATTTTCATGCTGTCTTTCGTAGAGCAGTGACACAGATGCAGTCTGGCTCCGGTCTCTTTTGCCAGCAGGATATCCCTGGCAGTGATCACATCCTCTGCTGCATTGGGGATTCCCGGCATGCCCATCCTCTCTGACACATCGTCCGCATTCATGACACCGTGATTGACCAGAGAAATATCTTCACAGTGAGCCATCACCGGAATATCCAGTTCTGCCGCAATATCCATAGCCTCCCGGTAAAGCTGTGAGTTCATCACTGACTTGCCGTCTTCACTGATGGCCGGGCAGCCGGCCTTCACCATGCCTGCAATATCGGCCAGCACCTCCCCCTTCTGCCCCATGGTCACTGCACCAATCTGCAGCACATGGATCGGCGCCACTCTTTTTGCCTTTTCTCTGACAAAGGCTATTCTGTCCGGAGTATCAATCACCGGTTTTGTATTCGGCATAGCCAGTATCGTGGTAAATCCGCCACGGGCCGCCGCCTTAGCTCCTGTCTCAATATCTTCTTTATAGGTAAGCCCCGGATCCCGCAGATGCACATGCAGATCAATCAGCCCCGGCATCACAAAACAACCGGAAGCATCTATAACCTGATCTGCCGTATCTTCTATATGCTCTGCCACTTTTTCTATCCTGCCATCCGCTATCAGCACATCACAGATGCCATCCTTTTCCGAAGCTGGATCCAATACTCTTCCATTCTTTATTAAAAGCCGCATTTTTATCCCTCTTTCCTGTCAATTGTCGTACATGCCGCACCAAACAATATCAGTCTTTTACTAGTTGTAATTTTAGCATACCAAAAGAATGGCTGCAACAATTCTTTCAATATTCATAGCAGGTATCCTTTTACGGCAAAAAGAGACTCACCGTTTAAACGGCAAGCCTCATAAAATTGCTTGATACTTCTACCAAAGCTCAAACACTTTGCGCATCCTTATGTAAATTATCTCTGCACCCTGGCTCCTGCTCCGCCCATGACTGCTTCCACTTCTTTCCTGCTGGCCATGGTCGTATCGCCTGGTGTGGTCATTGCCAGTGCGCCGTGTGCAGCACCGTAGTTGACCGCCAGATTCGCATCACCTGTTGTCATCAGACCATAGATCAAGCCGGAAGCAAAGGAATCTCCGCCGCCTACCCGGTCCATGATTTCCAGGTTTTTATAATCTTTTGCTTTGTAAATCTCGCCATCTGCCCAGCAAAGTGCGCTCCAGTCATTGACCGTAGCCGTCTTTACCTCCCGCAGAGTGGTTGCTACCACTTTGAAATTCGGATAGGTCTCTGCCGCATGATTGATCATTTTTTTGTAGCCGTCCAGGTTCAGTGTTTTCAGATTTTCATCGTTTCCTTCGATAGCAAATCCAAGGCAGGCTGTAAAGTCTTCCTCATTTCCAATCATCACATCCACATAGTTTGCGATCTCTCTGTTTACTTCCTGGGCTTTGGCCTGACCGCCGATGGCACTCCACATGGATGCACGGTAGTTCAGGTCATAGGAAATCACGGTTCCGTATTTTTTCGCTGTCTTGATAGCTTCGATGACCGTCTCACTGGACTGTTCTGACAATGCAGCATAGATTCCGCCCGTGTGCAGCCAGCGCACACCCAGTTCACCAAAGATATAGTCAAAATCAAAATCCTCCGGTTTTGCTTTGGAGATGGCGGTATTGGCACGATCGGAGCAGCTTAGGGCTCCGCGGATGCCAAATCCTCTCTCCACATAGTTCAGACCGTTTCTGCAGATCCGGCCGATACCGTCAGTTTTCATCCATTTAATCATGGAAGTATCCACACCGCCCTGCAAAATCAGGTCTTCCATCAACAATCCCATCTCATTTTCCGCAAATGCAGTGAGTACGCCGGTCTTCATTCCAAAACATCTTCTCAGGCCGCGGATGACGTTGTACTCTCCGCCGCCCTCCCATACCTTAAAGGATCTGGCGGTACGGATCCGGCCTTCTCCCGGATCCAGGCGGAGCATTACCTCGCCCAGTGATACTGCATCATATTTACATTCTTTTTCCGGTCTTAAATTCAGTTCCATATTTTTCCTTTCCTATATATAATGCCATTAATAATCCAGGTAAGCCCCTTTCATCGGGCTGACTGCATGTTCGCTGAACATCCGCAGAACACCGCTCTTATATTTTGGTTTTCGCGGCTGCCAGTTCTGTCTGCGTTCTTCCAGTACCGCTTCCACTTCTTCCGGAGTCTTCCTTTCACCGTGAATACCAATAATATTCAGCTTTCGCTCCATGATGTCGATCTCGATCAAATCTCCTTCTTCCACCAGGGCGATTGGTCCGCCGTCTGCGGCCTCCGGGCTGCAGTGGCCGATAACCGGTCCTGTGGATGCTCCGGAAAAACGGCCGTCTGTGATCAGTGCAATGCTTCGTCCCAGCTCCCTGTCACTGCTGATTGCCTCGGACGTATAGAACATTTCCGGCATTCCGCTTCCTTTCGGGCCTTCATAACGGATAAAGACAGCATCCCCCTTCTGCACCTGATGCTTCAATACCGCATCCAGACATGCTTCCTCACTGTCGAAAGGTCTTGCCTTCAGCACCGCGCGAAACATCTCCTGCGGGCAGGCCGTATGCTTGATCACAGCACCTTCCGGGGCCAGGTTCCCTCTCAAAACGGCGATACTTCCATCGGTTCCGATGGCCTTGTCATACGGACGGATAATATCTTCCTTCGTCACACTGCATCCATAACGGGCGTTAAACTCCACCAGTCCTTTCTGGCAGCGCTCATAAAATCCATTCTGTTTTAATTCTTCCAGGTTTTCTCCCAGCGTCTTTCCGGTCACAGTCATTACATCCAGATGCAGATGAGCTTTGATTTCTTCCATGACGGCAGGCACTCCGCCGGCATAATAGAAGCACTCCGCCGGCCAGCGTCCTGCGGGACGCACATCCAGAAGATAATGTGCATTTCTGTGCAGACGATCAAAGGTATCTCCGCTGATCTCAATTCCAAATTCATGGGCGATCGCGGGCAGATGCAGCAGACAGTTGGTACTGCCGGATATGGCTGCATGTACCAGGATCGCATTTTCAAAGCTGTCCATCGTCACCATTTCTCTCGGACACATCCCCGGCATAACAGCCAGCTTTACCGCCTGTACCCCTGCCTGTCTGGCATAGGCCAGAAGATCCTGACTGGTGGCCGGCATCAGGGCACTGCCCGGCAGCGCCAGGCCCAGTGCCTCCGACATGATCTGCATGGTAGATGCCGTCCCGATAAAGGAGCAGGCACCGCAGCTTGGGCAGGCATTGCATTTCGCCCAGTTCAGCTTCTCTTCGTCAATCTCTCCTCGCTGAAACTTTGCACTGTACATTCCCAGTTGTTCCAGCGTCAGCATCTGGGGTCCGGCATTCATCGTGCCTCCCGGTACCACAATAGCAGGAATGTTCACTCTTGCCAGGCCCATCAGACTGCCCGGCAGCCCCTTATCACAACTGGCGATATAGACACCCGCATCAAAGGGCGTAGCATTGGCCTGTATTTCTATCATATTGGCTATCATTTCCCGGCTGGCTAGACTGTAGTTGATCCCGTCCGTCCCCTGGCTTTCTCCGTCGCACATGTCGGTGCAGAAATATCTGGCCCCATGTCCGCCGGCCTGCGCAGCCCCTTCTCTGACTTCATTCACCAGAATATCCAGATGGCCGCTTCCCGGATGGCTGTCTCCAAAGGTGCTTTCAATAAATATCTGAGGAAGAGCCAGCTCTTCGGGCTTCCAGCCGGTACCGATCCGCAGCGGATCCAGCTCCGGTGCCAGCCTGCGCATTTCCTGACTTTTTAATTCCATATGTTCTCCTTTATCTCAATCCCGGAACGCTTCAGATTACTGTTCAGCCTTCCATGCAGAAGCTTTTGATTTTCTCAATAATTTCCTGATATCCTTTTTCGGAAAGATGTTTTGGCGGATTGCAGCTCATCTCAAAGGTACCGCCATATCCCGGACCACCGATCTGTTTTGGAACCACATGGAAATGAACATGCTTCACTTTATCCCCATACATTCCCAGATTTATCTTTTCCGCTCCGGTCGCCCGGCTGATTGCTCCTGCGACTGCAGCCACATCTTTCATGAATGCATTTCTGTCCTCATCGGACAGTTCAAACAACTCGTCCGCATGCTTTTTATATGCAACTACGCATCTTCCATAGTAGGTCTGGTCACGAAACAGATAGACTTTCGACATGGGAAGCTCCGTCAGAGGCATCATCATACCCTGCAGAGTTTCGTTTTCCTCACAGTACATACATCCTTTTTGCATAGCTTCCTCCATTCTGGAACGTCATCCCATTCTAAATTTGTCTTGAACAAAAGTGTGCTTCGCACACCCCGCGAGCCAGTTTCTTTAGCAGCACAGCTTTTGTTCCGCGCGCGAAGCTGCGCATCCTTGCAGCTTTGCTGCTTTTTGTGATATAGGAAATTCGAGGAATTTCCTATATCACAGGAAACAGGCCGGCACAACTGCCGTCCTGTTTTTATCTGTTATTTTACCAGATAACCGCCGTCTACCGGAATGATTGCTCCATTCAGGTAATCAGAAGCGGATGATGCCAGGAATACAGCAGGTCCCTTCATATCTTCCGGAGTTCCCCACTCATGGGCCGGAATACGGCCGGTGATCTCAGCATATCTTGGATTTGCAGGATCCAGCAGCGCGGTATTCATTTCGGTTGCCATATAGCCGGGAGCCAGTGCGTTGATATTGATCCCCTTCGATGCCCATTCATTGCAGAATGCCTTTGTCAACTGTGCAACACCGCCCTTGGAAGCTGCATAAGCCGGTACGGTAAAGCCGCCAAAGAAAGAAAGCATGGATGCAATGTTAATGATCTTTCCTTTGCTCTTCTGTGCCATGAAGGTGCGGGCTGCTCTCTGGCACCAGTCAAATACTGCATTCAGATTTACTTCCAGTACATAGTTCCAGTCTTCTACCGGGAACTCTTCGCTGGGATGGCGGCGCTGTACTCCGGCCCCATTGATCAGGATATCCAGATGGCCGCCCAGCAGTTCTACCGCTTTATCAAAGCCTTCTGCACGATCCTTTGCATCTCCCAGATTCACTTTCAAGCCATGGCAGGTAAATCCTTTGCCGCAGAGTTCTTCCGCCACCGTATTCACCTTGTCAGAAGAGCCTACGATAACCACTTCCGCTCCTGCCTCCATCAGTCCCTCTGCCATACCATAGCCCAGACCTCTGGTTCCGCCGGTTACAATTGCCTTTTTTCCTGTCAGATCTGTAAAGTTTCTCATCCTCTTACCTCCGTTATAAGAACATCAGCCATCCTAAATTTGCCTTTGGCAAATGGGCTGACGCTGCATGTCAAGTTTTCACAGAAAACTTGACACATTCTAAGAACATCAGCTTATTCTGAATTTGCCTTCGGCAAATAGGCTGACTTTGTTTGCATGTTGCTATTCGCTGCCGTCTTGAAAAACCGCTGGCGTATGGGGCGGCATGTCCCTGACCGCTTTATTTCACGGCAAATTTGCAGTTACCTGTCGTTAATACATCCAGCACATTGCATGCCGCCATATAGCTCATCTTGCTGCTGGCTTCTGCTGTAGCAGCGCCCGCATGAGGAGTCAGAATGCAGTTGTCCAGTTCCAGCAGCGGGCTGTCATAGGGCGGCTCTTCTGCCGTGGCATCCAGTCCGGCGCCCCGGATTTCTCCGGATTTCAGCGCTTCATAGAGGGCTGCCTCATCCACGATCCCGCCTCTGGCTGTATTTACGATAATGGCGTCCTTTTTCATCATCTGAAACTGTGCCGTGCTGATCATATTCTCTGTTTCCGGGGTCAGCGGGGAATGGATGGTGATAAAATCAGACTCCCGAAGGAGGGTATCCATATCCACATACTCCGCACCGCATTCCTTTTTAAATTCTTCATTCTGGTACATATCGTAACACAGGATCTTCATGTCAAAGCCGCGGCACCGTCTGCCGACGCCCTGCCCGATCCGTCCTGCTCCGATGATGCCCAGCGTCTTCTGCCACATCTCCACACCGGATGGACGTTTCTGTGCTTTTGCCTTGATGGAGTTGTCCATCGTGGTGACATTTCTGGCCAGATCCAGCATCAGTGCCATGGCCAGGTCCGCTACGGAATCCCCGTTTGCGCCCGGGGTAATGGTCACCTGAACCCCATTTTCTCTGGCAGATGCCAGATCGACTTTATCATATCCCACTCCATAGCGGGAAATCACCTTTAACTTTTTTCCTGATGCGATCAGTTCCGGCGTGTAATCCTCCAAACCCGCAATTACTGCATCTGCATCCACAATTTCCTTTTTTAGCTGTTCTTCCAGAGGACCATTCGCAGCATCCAGTTTAATCACATCACAGCCGTTTTCCTTCAAAAGATCTGCTGCCTTTGAATCTGTCTTTCCAAAAGAACGGGCAGTTACAATTACCTTATATGTACTCATAGTCTTCTCCTCGTTTCTATTCTTCCCAATTTGTATGGAAATGCCCTTCCCGGTCCGTTCGCTGATAGGTATGTGCACCAAAGCAGTCCCGCAGAGCCTGGATGAAATTCACCGGCATCTGCTTCATCCGGTAATAATCATAATAGCCGAGTGCACCGGCCAGCGCCGGGAGCGGAGTGCCGGACAACACAGATTTTCCCACTGTTTCCCGCAGGGCCGGTTCCAGTTCCTTCAGCCAGGAAAATCCCTGCTCCAGCAAAAGCGGCTCATCTGCGGATATCAATATCCCGGTCTGCCTGATCTTTGCAAGAAGCCGGCTTCGGATAATGCATCCATTGCTCCATACATCAATTAATCTGCCAAAATCAATGGCCCAGTTTTCTTCCGCCGAAGCCTTTGCGATCAGCTCAAAGCCCTGGCTGTAGCTGAGGATCATTCCCAGCAAAAGCGCATTTCCCAGAGTTTCTTCCGGATTTTCTACGAATACCTTCTGCACGGTGGCCTGGAGCTGTTCGCTCCCCTGCATCCGCAGCCGCTTCTTCCCGGAAAAATTTCTGGCTGACAGGGCTTCATAGATCGTAGGAATATACACGCCCCGTTCCAGACTGTCCTGCATGGTCCATTTCCCGGTTCCTTTTTGTTCTGCCACATCCAATATCTTATCGACCAGAAGCGATCCATCTTTGTCTTTTTTCTGCAGTACCTGAATACTGATCTCCATCAGATAGGAATCCAGTCCGCCCTTTTTCCAGGACTGAAAGCAGGACAGGATTTCCTCTCCGGACATTTCCAGCGTACTGCTCATAAAATACCAGATCTCCGCAATTAGCTGCAAAATGGCGTATTCAATTCCATTATGCACCATTTTTACATAGTGGCCGCCTCCGCCTGCAGCGATGTAGTCACAGCAGGGTTTGCCATCGGCATGTGCCGATATGGTCTGAAGAATATGTCTGGTCTGCTTCCATCCCTCCAGGCTGCCGCCCGCCATCATGCTTGGGCCATAAAGTGCGCCCTTTTCTCCGCCGGATACGCCGATGCCCACATAACAGATCCCTTGTTTCCTGCACTCTTCATAGCGGCGGCCGGTATCCCGGTAAAAGGAATTTCCTCCGTCAAGAATGACATCCCCAGGCCTGAGCCTGGGACACAATTCCTCAAGAACCATGTCCACCGGCCGCCCGGCAGTAATCATGAGAAAGATGCATCGCGGACTTTGCAGCCCCTCCAGCATCTCATCCACGGTGGTGCACACCGTATCCGCCCCCGTATCCCGTTGGAAACGTGCTCTTTCTTCCGGGCTCTTGCTGTATGCTGCCACCGCAAAACCATGGGACATTATATTTTTTGCCAGGCTGCTTCCCATGACTCCCAGCCCGTAAACTGCTATGTCACACGTTTTCATGTTTTATTTTACCAGCGCAACTGCTTCTTTTGTCAGTCTGACGATCTCTGCAAAATTGCCTTCCTTCACAAAAGCATCCTTCACCATCCAGCTTCCGCCGCATGCAATGATCTTGTCAAATGCCAGAAATTCTTTGATATTGGCAGCGCTGATCCCGCCTGTCGGCATAAATTTCATGGATGGAAATGGTGCGGACAGCGCTTTGATCGTATCCAGTCCGCCGTACTGTTTTGCAGGGAAGAATTTTCCCACCTTAAGTCCATATTCCATACACAGCATTACTTCCGTCGGAGTACAGGTGCCCGGAAACACCGGTATCTTGTTCTCAATGGCAAATTCCGTAACTTTTGCGGAAAATCCCGGTGATACAATGAAAGTGGCTCCTGCATCCAGTGCTCTCTTTGCCTGTTCCACGTTTACCACGGTTCCGGCTCCTACCAGCATATCCGGAAATGCTTTTCTCATGATCCGGATGGATTCCTCTGCCGCATCTGTCCGGAAGGTCACCTCCGCTACCGGAAGGCCGCCTTCACACAATGCCTCTCCCAATGGTTTTGCATCCTCTGCACGATCCAGTTTTACCACTGGAACTATTTTTCTTTCAGCTACCTGCTGCATAATATCTGTCATCTCAAAATTCCTCCTCATAAATTCCGGATACGCCCCGGCGCATTGGCAGCACCGCAGGCTTTATCCAAACTGCCTCTGGTTCCCCATTTCACTTTATTTTCCTGTAAATGCCGGATCTTCCTTTGCCAGGTCATATCTTCTGCTGGAATGGGAAAATGCTGCCAGCACCCAGAAATATGCGTTTTTGCTGCCCGGTGATGCACAGGTCGGATGATATCCGCAGGGTGCTTCCACACAGGTACCGGTATGTACGGTATGAGCCACGATATCATCGGTCTCTCCGCTCTTGAGATAGCTTACATGAAAACCGAACTTCGGAGCCGGAATATCAAAGTAACAGTATACTTCCTCCAGATCCTTCTCGTGCTGATGAGGCGGCCAGCTTGTCCAGGTACCCTCTCTGCTCCAGGTTACACCCGCGATAATTCTGGAAGCATCGTCCTTGTCAGACAGAGTCATATAAACTTCTCTCTCTCCCACGCCCCTGCCATGGATCTGATGAATATCCCCGATCGGTGCATCCGGCTCAAACTTACGGAAAAAGGTATGTCCATATCCCTCATCCTTTGCGCCTGCCACGTAGAAGAAGCAGTCTTCTTCTGCGGTGATCGTCACCTCTTCCTTACCCGGCATATAAAATGCATCAAAACGGGTCATTTCCTGATTCAGCACTGCATTTCCACTCAGCGTGGCAGCGCCCATAATCAGCACCGGATGCATCTCCAGTTCACCGGATTTCAGGGTATAAGAATCTCCCTTTTTCAGATTTAACCGGTAAATATACTCTTCCTTACTCTCGGCCATCTCCGGAGTAATCACCGGCCAAAATCCCGCTTCCTCAGAAGACTGCACCTTCCATTTTTCCATTCTTGCCTTATTATCCATATTCTGCATAATATCCTCCTTTGCAGGACGGTCTGCCCCGCCTGTTTTTTATTTTCTCTGTTTTTAGTTTTCTATGTTACCGCCAAACCTTAGATTTTAACCCCCAGAGAAAACTCACGTTTCCATCTCTGAGGGCTCTGTCATCTTACAGCCAGATCGTTGAAAATACAGGGAACAGCACTACCAGGAAGAAGATTGCCACATATCCGATAAAGAACGGAACCTGTCCCTTTGCAATGGCGCCCATCTTCAGTTTTGAAACACTGGCTGCGGAAAAGATATTAACTGCAACCGGAGGTGTCATGGTACCGATAACGTTTGAAATAGATACAATCATACCGAAATGAATTACATTAATGCCAAGTGACTGAGCGATCGGCCAAAGTACCGGAACCAGAAGAACCGCAGTCGCAATACCTTCCAGGAAGGTACCAAAGATCAGAAGAATAATAGCTACGATCAGACAGAACATGGTCGGATTTAAGTTCAGGCCGATTACAAAGCTTACCAACTGTGCGGAAATTCCGGAGAATGCGAACAGCCATGCAAATGCAGTGGAGGTAGCGATGATGAATAAGATCATAGCGGAGCTCTTGGCAGAATCCAGGAAAATCTGATACAGGTCTTTCAGCTTTACTTCTTTATAAATAAACATACCTGCGATCAGAGACCATACTACTGCAATCGCTGCGGACTCTGTCGGTGTCAGCAGACCGGAATAAATACCGCCCAGAATAATGATAGGAAGCATCAGCGCCGGAATCGCTTTTACAAAGCTGACGCCCAGTTCCTTCATGCTGACTCTCTTTTCTACCTTCGGCCACTTTTCCTTTTTGGCAAAGAATAAAACTACGATCATCAGAATCACCATGATAACGATACCGATGGCCATACCGGAGCGGAACATATCACCTACGGAGGCATTGGTCATCGTAGCATAGACTACCATGATAATACTGGGGGGAATGACCGGCCCCAGGCCGCCGGAAACTACTAAAAGTCCGGCTACTCTCTCTTTGGGATAGCCAAGGCGAATCATATCATCGTACAGCATAACGCCGATGGCAACTACAGTAGCCGGTGCGGATCCTGACAATGCTGCAAAGAATGCGCAGGCCAGAACCAGGGCAATCGCCATACCGCCGCGGACACCGCCTACGATGGAGTTGGCAAAATCAACCAGACGGCGGGAAATACCGCCCTTTGTCATAATATTACCAGCCAGTACAAAGAAAGCAATCGCCATAATAGAGGTGGAATCCAGACCTCCGAAAATACGCTGCGGTATTACATTCAGTCCAAGCTGAATCTCCGGGCTGAATACAATTGCACACATGGTGGAAATACCAAGGGAGATGGCAATCGGAGCTCCGATAATCAATAATACTGCGAATGAGCCAAATAAAAGTAATCCTGTCATTATTTTCTTCCCCCTTTCTGAGCGTTCTCCAGCTTCGCCTGCTCTTCCTGTACTGCCCTTTCATAGGCTTCTGCTTCCTCTTTTGCTTTTGCAGCTTCTCTTTCCTGCAGTTGTGCGTCACTCAGACGAAGGTCACCGCACATCGTGATCAGCATTCCAAGCTGAACCAGCGTAATGATAGCGAAACTGAGTATCAGCGCGAAGTAAGGAATATACATCGGAAGGCCCAGACCAGGGGAGGTCTGACCGGAAGTAATCTGCATCTGGAATAAACTCCAGGACTCTTTAAACATAATTGCGGAGAAGAGTGTAACCAGCGCTTTTGCCACAATCTGAAGCACCAGCCTGGCTTTTCCTTTTAATTTGTCAACCAGAGCAGTCACTGAAATCTGTGTACCATCTCTAAGTCCTTTTTCCGTACCAAGAAGTACCATATAAACCATGCAGTATTTCGCTGCTTCCTCAAAACCGGTAACCGGGATTTTTGTAATATTCCGGTTTACCACCTGGATAAAAGCTGCCAGCACCATAATCGCAAAAGTAGCAACCATGATAATATCTTCGATTTTCTGGCAGATATTCAATGTTTTTTTCATCTTATCCTCCATGCTTAAAGACTCGGAGCCCATTTGCAAATGGAACGTCAGTCCATCTTAAATCTGCTTTTAGTAAATGGACTGACGCTACATGTTAAGTTTTCATAGAAAACCTGACACACTCACAGACGGACTCCGGATTAAATTCATTTTCTGTATAATGTTGGAATGCTGATTTTACTGAACAGATGCAATTGCATCATCTACAGCAGTCTGCCATGCAGGATCAAAGGTGAAGCCTTCTTTTTCTGCCTGTGCTTTGTATGCTTCCTGAAGAGCTGCAGTGTCGATATCATGGAAGGTCACGCCTTCTGCTGTCAGTTTTTCTTCTGCTGCAGTGTTCTCATCTACCAGATACTGTCTTTCTGCATTGCAGCCTTCCTGAACTGCTGCCAGGAACGTATCTCTCATATCTTCCGGAATTTTGTTCCATGCGCTGTCAGACATGCAGAGCATGATGTATACAAATGCATGATTGGTTCTGGTGATATGTTTGGTAATTTCATAGAAACCATTGTTGTAGCAGTTGCAGATTGCATTTTCACAGGCATCGATGGTACCCTGCTGCAGAGCGGTAAACTGATCGCCTGCTGCCATAGCTACCGGCATAGCGCCGAATGCGGTAAATGCTGCCTGATGATATTTGTTTTCCATGGTACGGATAGTTACACCCTTGAAATCATCAATGGATTCGATTGGATCCTTTGAGAATACATTACGGAAACCGGATTCCATATAGCCGATTACGTGGAAGCCCTGTTTTTCTGCTGCTGCTTCGATCAGATCACCTACCGGTCCGTCCACTGCTGCATGCGCTTCGTCTGCGTTTGCCCACAGATAAGCCTGATCCAGAATAGCCATCTCCGGAATGAAGTTCGTCAGTACGGAGTTTGCTGAGGTAGCGATATCCAGGTTGTTGCTCATGGTCAATTCCATCATGTCACGTTCTCCGCCCAGAGCACCGCCCGCAACTACATTGATCTTAATCTTTCCTTCGGTAGCCTTGTCTACTGCTTCTGCCACTGCCTGTCCACCTTTTACATAAGGGGAACCATCCGGATCTACGAAACCAATCTGAAATGTGATGGTGTCATCTGCCATCGCTGCGGTACCTGCCGCCATACTGCCTGCCATTGCTGCTGCCAATGATAATGCTACTAATTTTTTTGTGTTCATACTCTTACTCTCCTTTGCTTTTCCTTTTATTTTTTTGTTTTTTACTTCTCCAGGTAATAATACTTCAGGTAACGCCGGAATTTCTCCTGGTAAATTTCCGCATTGTCCGGATTTGGTTTTACGACCCTGCTGGGTTCTACAAAAAAAGCTTCTGCCTTTTTCACTCCCATCAAATCCATTGCCAGTACCACAGCACCCATCAGCGATCCCTGCTGCACTTCATCAACTTCCATATCCTTTTGAAAGATATCCGCACACATCTGCGTCCAGGCTTCTGAATTCAGAATACCTCCGGACAATTTGATTTTTGTCGGCTCTTCGTTGATTTCTGTCAGCATCTGGTAGCAGTGGTAAATATTGAATAAGATACCCTCCTGCACCGCCCTGTACATATGCTTGATACCATGATGCGCCCGCAGTCCGCTAAAACCGCCTGCACGTTCATCCTCCCAGCCCGGACATCTCTCCCCGAATACAAAAGGAAGAAAAACTGGGGTGTCTCTTGTATCTATAACACCTGACTCTAGGTCAGAATAAGAGATACCATTTCCAACTTGCTCTCTCAGCCAGTCAATGCAGATACAGCATCCGGCTACCGCAGCACCGCTCATATAGGACTTCGGTGATAAATAACACCAGGTACTGGGTGTCTCCGGTATCAATGCTTCCGGTGTGGTCAGCCGGATGGCTCCGCTGGTGCCAACGGAAAAGGTCATAACCCCTTTTGCCAGGGCGCCTACTCCCACCTGGTTCAATCCCCCGTCCGAATTGGCCGGTACCACCGGTATTCCCGGCGAAATCCCCAGCAGCTTCGCTCCTTCTTCTCCCAGCGGATACATCTTTTCATACGAAATCAGTTCCGACAGACGATCTTCAGGAATTCCCGCTTCTTTCAATAAATCGGAGGCATAGGTCTTATGTTTTATATCCAACAGCCCGCTTCCGGATATCATGCATTGTGTTGCCACTCTTTTGCCTGTGAGACGG
Source organism: Lachnospiraceae bacterium (assembly GCA_028689585.1). Taxonomy (GTDB): domain Bacteria; phylum Bacillota; class Clostridia; order Lachnospirales; family Lachnospiraceae; genus Merdiplasma. The sequence goes on from JAQVCW010000019.1 coordinate 54,113, forward strand.
TAGGTATTATAAGAACCCTGTCCCATGATGTAGTAATCCTCCAGGCGGTAGCCCTGCTGCTTCAGCATCAGCAGTTTGAAAAATGGATAGGTTGCATTTACCATGCATCCCGTGGTGTGATAATACCGTTTTACATAAGCTTCATCTTTTCTCAACTCTCTGCAAATATCAGAGGCTCCCGTATAAGACCATGGGTAAACCGGAGTGACAGGTTTCATATCCTGACCGCACAGGCAAACGCTGTGCCATGCGGTACATAAAGACACCACATCCACTGACTGCCCCTGTAACACATTTCTGCCCGCCGCCATTGTTTTTTCATAAACGATGTCCGCATTATGCAGTGTTGCTTCCTCATACATCCTTCCATAAGCTTCTGTCCGGATCCGGGTTTCTTTGGTCTCCGTATCATAAACCATCGCTTTGGCTGAGGTCGTACTGGACTCTAAGGCAAGTATCCGCATATCATATCACCCTTCTGTTTCATTGGTTTTTGCACAATTAAATATTTTTAATGTGAAAAAAGATTTTATTTCATTTAAATAATATTTTTTAATAAATAAATTATATCTTATTTTTTCCAATTTATCAATTAGTAATATTTAACGTTCTTTATGTCATTTTTTTGTCTATTATTACAACAGCGCATCTGTCCTGCCTTTTTATCCCCCCTCAATTTGATTATTATTTTACAAGATATCCTCCGTCTACTGGAATTATTGCTCCTCCTAGATAGTCACTGGCATGGGATGCCAGAAAAATGCAGGCCCCTTTCATGTCATCTCCGGTACCCCAGCGGTTGGCCGGAATCCGATTTGTGATCTCCCGGTATCTTGGATTTGTTTCATCCAGAAGCGCCTCATTCATCTTCGTTGCCATGTAGCCCGGCGCAATTGCATTTACATTTACGCCGCGGGCGATCCAGTCATTGCTCATCTCCTTGGTCATCTGAGTCACGCCGCCCTTGGCTGCGGAATATGCCGGAACTGTCTGTCCGCCAAACCAGGAAACCATAGAAGCGATATTGATGATCTTGCCATAGCCTTTTGCCAGCATGATCTTTGCCGCCTCCTGGCAGAGGATAAATACCGAATTCAGATTGACATTCATCACTTCATCCCAGTCTGTCAGCGGAAATACCTCCGCACTGTGTCTTCTCTGAATGCCATGCGCATTCACAATAATATCCAGATCCCCGCCCAGTGCCTCCAGGCATCCGCGAAATCCGCTGTAAACCTCTTCTCTGACTGCAAAATTTGTTTTGATTCCATGGCACACATATCCCTTCGCCGCAAATGCTTCCGCCACTTCATATACCTTATCTGAAGTTCCTGTGATTGCCACTTCGCAGCCGGCCTCCATCAGCCCTTCTGCCATTCCATATCCAAGTCCTCTGGTTCCTCCTGTTACGATTGCTTTCTTTCCTTCGATGTTAAATAAGTCATGCATATCTGTTTTCCTCCTTGGTTTGTTGTTTTGGTTGGTTTTGTTTGTTGATTTTTCACGGAGTCTGCAAAGAACCGTCCCTGTTTCTGGTTTGTGTCCAGGTGGTCACCGTATTTTCACAGGGATATTTCGCAGCTTCCTCCTCATCCAGTTCTATGCCAAGGCCCGGCTTATCATTTGCATAGACGTAACCGTCTTTAAATTCCGGAAGTCCGTGAAATACCTCCAGCAGAGCGCCATGCGGCCCTTTCAGATCCTGGATCACAAAATTCGGCGGCTCGATGCCGGACCATTCCTGTACGCCAAAGTTCTGCGCCGCCAGGTCAATGTGAATATTCGCAGCATGAGCCAGCGGACACATATCCCCAGGGCCATGCCAGGCCGTCCGGACACCAAACTGCTCTGCAAAAATCTGCAGCTTTCGGGCCGGTGTGATGCCCCCCACCTGAGAAATGTGAACCCGGATAAAATCAATCAACTGCTCGCTGATCAGCCGTTTCCATTCCTGGCAGTTGTTAAACAGTTCTCCCTCTGCCAGCGGAATGCCGGTCTGTTCCCGCAGACGGCGGAACCAGGACAACTGCTCCGGGGGAAGCGGATCTTCCAGAAAAAACAGATGGAATGGTTCCAGCGCTTTTGCCAGACAGATCGCTTCTGCGGGCGCGATCCGCTCATGGACATCATGAATCAGTTCAATTTCGTCCCCCGCCTTTGCCCGGATCCCTTCAAATAATTTCACCGTATCCCGAAGATAGGCCCGGCTGTCCAGATATACCCCCGCGCCCGCTCCATGAGGTGCACTGTCCGGAGCCGCCTGATAACCGCCGCCTCCATAGCCGCCGCACTGGCAGCGCAGATGGCGCAGTCCCATTTCCCGGAACCGTTCTATATTTTCGCATATTTCATTCAGATCCCTTCCATCCACATGGCGGTATACCGGCACCCCTTCTCTTACCTTTCCGCCGAAAAGCTGATAGAGCGGCATCCCTGCCATTTTCCCTTTGATATCCCACAGCGCCATATCCACACCGGAAATCCCGTTGTTTTCGATGGGCCCATTCCGCCAGTATGCATTCTGATGCATGAGCTGCCAGTTTTCTTCAATGGCCGCCGCCTCCCGGCCCACCAGCAGCGGACGAAGATATTCCTCCACCAGATGCTTCACCGCCAGATGCCGATACGCAAAAGTACCGCATCCCAGCCCGTACAATCCGGGCTGATCCGTATCCACCTTAATCACCACCAGATTGATGCCCTCCGGCGCCGTACAGATCACCCTGATGTCTTTGATTTTGACTCCCATCACAGCCTCCCTCGCTTTCTTAAATATAATAATTTTTATTTTCAGCATCTTGTCTGACAAGTTACCGTTTTGATAAAGACAGCTTTCGCTGCCCGTTATCTCTGCTGTTTCTCTCTGCTGTTTCTATTCTTTGCGCTGCTTCTGCGGCTTCCGTTTTCTCTGCAATTTCTGTTCTCTCTGCGATTTCCGTTCTCTGCAATTTCTATTCTCTCTGCGGTTTCTATTTTCTCTGCGTTGCTTCTGCAATTTCTATTCTCACCGCGGTTTCGCCCCTACAGGTTCAGCCGGTCAATACCGCTCTGCATGTGTTCATACATCATTTCCTTCGCCATCAGGCCATCCCTGTCCTTTACCGCCTGGAGAATGCGGCTGTGATACTTCAGTCCTTCCTGATAGCCAAACAGATCATTCATCTTTTCGTGGTAATCCACAGTCTCGCGAAATACCTGTGCCATACTTTTTTCCAGCAGCGGATTCCCGGAAGAACGGACAATTGCCTCATGGAACTTCAGATCCGCCTGGACAAACTGCTGCTTCGATCCAAAGCTCTGCTTCATCTCCTCCAGATAGTGTTCCAGTACCGGTACCAGCTCCGGCCCTTTCTGCTTCACCGCAAGATAGCAGGCTTCCGGCTCCAGGATCTGCCGAAACTCCAGCACCTTCGCTATATCCCTGCAATCCCGTACCGTGATCACATCTTCAAAATTGCCCCAGCTATGCACATCTGAATTAATCAGATAAGTGCCTTTCCCATGCACACTTTCCAGCGCTCCGATGCCGTTCAGATGCTGAATCGCAGTGCGTACACTGGCCCGGCTGACTCCAAGCTCTCTGGTAAGCTGATTCTCGGAGGGGATTTTCTCCCCTTTTTTCCATTCACCCGCTTCAATATTCCGTCTTAGATACTCGATGATCTGGTTCGTTACATTAATTCGTTCTTTTTCCATGAAGCTTCCTCTTGTCTGACAAGTTAATTATACCTCAGCTTTTTTCTTTCGTCAATTGCTAATTCTGTTTTTACCGTACATTTTTGTTTCTGCTTTTACTGTACATTTTTGTTTTTGCTTGTTTTTTTGTTTCTGCTTTTTACTGTTCGCTCCCGTTTACCGGATACGGTTCCCACCGTATCTGGCAGCACGCGATGGGATGCACGCAAACCGCAAATAACGCAGTTTTACGCTGCATTTCCCGGGATTTTGAGCAAAAACCGCTCAAAACTCCTGACGAAACAGCGGCGGGTGAATAGGAACTACATAATACGGTCGGTTTTCATAATCACGTCAATGGATCTGACCGCATTATTATTATGCACTCTCAGCCAATGCCTCAGGCGCTCTTCGTCCTTATCAAAGATAGCCTGAATAATTTCCTGATGCTCCACAACTCCTGAAATATCTTTTTCACTGGATTGTTTTTTGAAAATATAATTGCTGTACATAAACGGATTCACACTGTGATAAAGATCTACCAGTTTTTTATTGCCGGAGCACTTCAGATACAGCTCATGAAATTCATTGTCCAGCATATAATTTTCCATGTACAATTCCACATTGTTGTGGTCCGCATACCGCTTAATCACTTCCAGATGCTTGTTCACATTATCTGCCAGAGCGACGCGCAGCAATTTATTCAGTTGTACCGCTTCAATAATTTCCTTGGTATAATACAGATCCATCATCAGACGAAGGCTGAAAATTTCTTTTGCATCCTCTTCGTTCATCGCCTTGATCTGCATCCCCTGACGCGGGAAATTCTCAACTACCTGTTCTGATAAAAGCCGATTCAGGGCGAGCTTTACCGGTGTCTCACTGGTTCCGTACTTATTTGCCAGTTCCTTTGCCTGTATCCTCTGTCCCGGGTGAAGCTCCTGTCTTATAATATCCAGCTTAATATTTTTTGCAATTGTATCTACCAGAGTTTCTTTTGCCTCATTTTCCTGTTTCTTTGCCATGTATCCTCCCACCAATATTTTCTATTTCCATCATGCATTTTCTATTTCCATCATGCACGGTGCAGCACATCGTCATATTTTTGAACGTATTAATTATAGTCTATCCATTTTCTTCCGTCAACGAGAAAACCCGCTGCTGAGATGTGAAAATGCGCCACCGGCGGCTGCCAGGTGACGCACTTGTATTATATTTACTACATTTCCGGCACTGGTGTCGGACGGCTGCTGTCCCAGGCGGTGTTCACATCGAACAGATCAGAGAGCATATCCGGATTATAGTACATCCGGTATCCGTCCAGATTTCTCCGGCCCTGGCGCATATAATTATCTCCATACTGCACCCAGTATTGAGAGGAATCCACATTGCAGAAGATATCAAATCCCTGACTCTTGAAATAGGTGAAGAACTGATTATCACTGGTGTACGGCTGCCAGTCCCCGATATCCGCACCAAACGCGAAGATCAGCACATCCGTATCGCCTACCACCGGCGCTACGTTGTTCAGCCAGCGCTCTGTGTCGGTCACGGTGGAGTCATATCCATAGGCTACCGGGTTAATGTGGCCCCAGGTATGACTGGCAAATTCCCAGCCATCCGCCTTCATGGCATTGGCCACTGCTGTCGCCGCATCCACATCTGCCTGCCAGTCAAAATCCGGATTCTCATCAAAGAACTTCTGCTGATACTCGGTCACACGGCTGGCTTCTCTGGTCTTGTATACCTCGTCGGTACGATAGCCCAGAACTCCCTCATAGCCGGTCAGCGCCAGAATGCCCTTATGTCCATGATAGGAAAAATCCGGATGCTCCTTGACAAAGGTATCAATCAGCGGAACCATATCATAATCTCCGATGGACGTGCTTCCGTCGTCTTCAATATAGGTGTTTTTCACTTCACCGTTTTCATCCACGATCAGCTTATCTGCAAATCCGTCGCCTCCCATGTAATGATAGTAGCTCACATCATCCTGAGACAGCACAAATGGCTTTTTCCCCTCCGGCAGATAAATCTCTTTTCTGGATACGGTGCCGTCATCATTTATGGTGCACATATCATGCAGGCTGACCATCACAAATCCCTTATCATACATTTGCTGAATAATACTGTTAAACTCGGAAATCGTGGTCATAACCTGATTGTAACCGCCCTCTTTGCTGTCTCCGTCAAAAGCTTTGTCGGTATCCTTAACCAATGTATGGAAAAACACATGGGTAACCTGATCCAGCGGATAAGACACACAGGAATCTTTCGCAGTCTGATATCCTGCCACAGCACTCTGCAGCTCAGTGTTGGAAGAGTAATCCGACGCAGACTGCAGCAGAGCCATCGCCCCGTCATAGTCATATTGTGCCGCCATCAGATTCGCACTGTCCAGTGCCTCATTACCGGTCACTGCCGTGCCGGCGCCTTCCGCTGCGGCCTGTGTCTCCGCTCCGTTTGCTCCTGCCGCATTTTCTTCAGTAACAGCAGAACCGCCTTCTCCTGCTGCCTCCGTTACCAGGTTCTGTGCTGCTTCCGTAATGCTGCCTTCTCCCAAAGCACCTTCCGTCTGCACCACTGCACTGTTTTGTTTTCCTTTCGACTGCTTCAGTACTACTTCTCTCACCAGCACCACTGCCAGCGCAATGACTACCAGTAAAAGCAGTACAATAATGCATTTCATGATCAATTCATTTCTTCTGCGTTTTGCCCGCCGCTGTGAAATTCGCTGTTCTCTTTCATCCACTATTCCATTTCTCCCCTTTTTATTTTCTTAGCTGCTGTTTAATCCCATCACAGCAATCGTAATTATTATCGTATCATATTTTCTATTAGGATACCATAAATAATTTATTAATATTCCTTAAGTCCCCGGTTAAATCTGCGGCACCGAAGCCGGACGCAGCGGATCCCATGCTTTGCTCACATCAAACAGATCGGAAAGCATGTCCGGATTATAAAACATCCTGTATCCATCAATATTTCTTCTGGCCTGGCGGACATAATTGCTCCGTAGCTGTACCCAGTATTCGGCGGAATCCACGCCGCAGAAAAAATCAAATCCTTTCGATTTAAGATAATCGAACCGGTCACCGGAATAGTCCGGCACGCCGCCGATATCTCCTCCAAATGCATAGATCAGCGTATCCGTATCCCCGATCAGCGGCTTCACGCGTTCATCCCATTTATCCGTATCCGCTTTAAACTGGTCAAAGGTGGTGGAATTTTCTCCCAGCCCCACATGCCCCCAGGTATGACTGGCAAAAATCCATCCATCCTTTTTCATGGCTTCCGCTACCTTTTTTGCCTCGGCGCATTCTTTCTCGTAGTCCGCCTCACTGAAATTCGGATTCTCCTGGAAGAATATTTCCTGATAGCCGTCCAGATTTTCTCTGGTCTGATAGCTGACATCCGTGCGGTATCCCAGGATGCCGTCATAGCCGGTCAGAGCCACATAACCCTTGGCTCCCCTGTAGGAAAAGTCCGGATGTTCCTCCAGGAAGCGGTCAATCAGCGGAACCATATCATAATCACCCACAGAAATGCTTCCGTCCTCTTCTATATATTCATTCCGAATAGCCCCATTTTCATCCACCACCAGCTTTGAGGCAAATCCGTCACCATCCATATAGTGATAATAGCATACATCATCCTGTGACAGCACAAATGGCTTTTTCCCCTGCGGCAGCATGATACTGCCCGCGGAAAATTCCTTTTCGCCCTGAGCATTCGTCGCAGCCGATACCATATCATACAGCGTAACCAGCACATAACCATTATCATACATCTGCTGGATAATGCTGTTGAATTCATCAATCGTCACCATATATTGATTATATCCATCCTCATACTGATCACCGTCAAAAGCCTTTTTCGCATCCTTGATCAAGGTATGGAAAAATACATGGGTAATCTGCTCTATCGGATAAGGCTCGCAGGTGGATTTCGTGGCCTGATAGCTTCGAACCGCATCCTGCATGGCCGTGCTGTCGTTATATGCGGATGATTTCTGAAGCAGTTCAGAAGCCGCATCATAGTCATACATTGCCGCCATACGGTCCGCTGCTGCAATCAGTTCCCCTTCTGTAGAACCCGGCTTTTGGATTCCCGGAAGGACTCCCATCAGTTGATTTTTCAGACTGGCCGATTCCGCTGACTCTACCACAGTTGTCGTATTCGCAGCGACAGCAGTCTCATTCGGGCTATCCGCGGATGTGCCTGCCGCTGCTGCAGAAGTTCCTGTTCCGTCCTCTGCCGCTCCCGTATTTTCAGAACCGCCTTCCGCCAAAGCAGTACCCGTGCCGCTGCCAGCACCTGCCGCCGGCGCTTCCGTCATCTTTTCAGTCATGAACTTCAGCCTGGACTGCGTCTCTCCCTGGGCGAGCTGCGCCAGTTCTCCTTTTTGATATGTGTGCGCACTATAATAATTCTGCCATACCAGCGCCGCCACAAGGACAACACAAAGAACCCCCAGGACGATCTCCAGACGTTTTATGACCGGATTGTTCCGGTTCGGATTACGTCTTTTCCGCCTTGTATTCTGCCTTTTATCCACACCTTTTTTATTATTCCCCCGTACCATGTCCGTTCTCCTCTGATCTATCAACAAAAATCCCTTTTACCCTTTACTTTATCATCATTCTTCCGCCGTGTAAAGGCAGACATTTACAAAAACAGCGGCCCTTTATGCGCTCCCCTTCACTTTTTCCTTGAATTCAATTTTCCCAAATGGTATGATATTAAAAAGCGCCGCTTTGCAATCCGCAGGAGGCTTTATCTTGAAAGGAGTCTTCCATAATGAACTGGGATGGAAAGCCCTATCATTCTCTTGATTATGAACTAAAGGAACGTTTTGGGGAAAAAGTATATAAACTCTCCCTGAATGGGGGTATGACCTGCCCCAACCGGGATGGAACCCTGGGAAGCAGAGGCTGTATTTTCTGCAGCGAAGGCGGTTCCGGAGATTTTGCAGGAACCGCCTGCCAGCCTGTTTCACAGCAGATGGAAGCGCAAAAAGTTCTGTTGCAGAATAAGCCGCCGGTACAAAAATATATCGCATATTTTCAGGCGTATACCAATACTTATGCGCCTCTGCCTTATTTGAGACAGATTTTCACAGAAGCGATCACTCCGCCGGAAATCGCTGCACTGTCCATAGCCACCAGGCCCGACTGCCTTTCTCCTGAAGTCCTGGACCTTCTTGAGGAGCTAAACCAGATCAAACCGGTTTGGGTTGAGTTGGGACTTCAGACGATTCATCCCGGGACGGCCGCTTTTATCCGGCGCGGTTACCCTCTTTCCTGTTTTGAGGCTTCCCTGGCCAGGTTAAGAGCCCGGCATCTGGAGGTTATCGTCCACACCATACTCGGGCTTCCCGGTGAGGGGGAAGATGAAATGCTGGAGACCGTTGATTATCTTGGTCACCAGGACATTCAGGGAATCAAGCTGCAGCTGCTGCATATTTTAAAAAATACCGATCTGGCAGAATACTATCAGGCGCACCCTTTCAGTGTATTGGCTCTGGATGAATATATCCGGCTGATTATCCGCTGCCTCGAAATCCTGCCCCCGGATATCGTCATTCACCGCCTTACCGGTGACGGCCCCAGAGATTTGCTGCTGGCTCCCCTCTGGAGTCTGGATAAGCGCCGGGTACTGAACACTCTGCACAAAGAATTAAAAAAGCAGGGGAGCTGGCAGGGGCGTTTCTATCAAAAGGAGGTATCTTATGTCTGAACCATTTACACTTTACAAACTGATTGTTCTTTACATGCTGAAAAAAATTGATTTTGCGCTGACAAATTCCCAGATTTCGGATTTCATTCTGGAACAGGGCTACACTACTTATTTTACTCTGCAGTCCGTGCTGTCAGAATTGTCCGATTCTGGTCTGGTCCGGCAGGAAACCATCCGAAACAGTTCCCACTATACTATTACCTCTGAGGGCGAGGAAACCTTGCGTTTCTTTGAGAACCGGATTTCCAGGACCATTCGCGATGACATCGACCGGTATCTGAAAGAAAATAAAATGAAGCTGCGCAATGAGGTATCTGTCCTGGCAGACTATTATCGAAACACCACCAACGAATTTAACGTCCGCTGCCGTGTGAAAGAAAAATATTCCGACTTAATTGATTTGACACTGACCGTTCCGGATGAAAATCAGGCAAAAGCAATCTGCCAGCAATGGGATAAAAAATGCCAGATGGTTTATGAGTATATCATGAAAGAACTGATGCAGGATTAGAACACGAACATTGATATTTCAGAAAAGCTGTGCACGAAGTGTTTTTATATCACAGGGCGCAGGCCTATACAAATCGAGTAGGAGGCTAGCCATTAGTTGACTAGCCGACCTCTCACACCACCGTGCGTACCGTTCGGTACACGGCGGTTCTCTAGTTTTCACATATTTTCAGATAATAGTCAGTCATGGTCATATAACCTAGACTGGCTATTGTTTTATTGGTAAATACACTGTTTAGCATTACAGACGCTCTCCATATTCCTTTACGACAGTTTGCTAATTCATGTACTTTCCATTCAGGCACATCAAACTTCCTAATCATTCGATATCTTGTTTTGATTTTCTTCCACTGTTTCCAATATATTGCCCTAATTCTTCGACGAAGCCATTCATCCACATCTCGCAGTATTCTTTTCATATCTGCAAGACCAAAGTAATTCACCCATCCTCTGATAAACTGCGTCAACTTTAATGCTCTGTATTCATTTCCCCATCCGTTACTTCTTGATGTGAGTTCTTTCAACTTTGCTTTCATTTTCGCTATGGATTTTGGATGTACTCTGATTCTACATTTTCCTTTACTTCGGTAAAAACTGTACCCTAGATATTTCACCTTGCTGATGTGTGCCACTTTTGTTTTCTCTCGGTTTACTTTCAGAAAAAGTTTCTCCTCAATATATGGCATGATGTTTTTCAAGGTTCTTTCTGCACTCTTTCTGCTTTTGCAGAAAATCATACAGTCATCTGCATATCTCACAAATCTATGTCCTCTGCTCGATAGTTCCTTGTCTAACTCATTCAGCATGATGTTACTTAGTAATGGACTTAATGGTCCACCTTGTGGCATACCAACTTCTGTCTTTTCAAATACCCCTCTGCTGATAACTCCCGCATTGAGATATTTATGGATAAGCGAAATAACTCTTCCATCCTTGATAGTCCGTGATAATACTTCAATTAGCTTACTCTGACACACTGTATCAAAGAACTTTTCTAAATCCATATCTACTACATACACATACCCGTCATCAACATTTCGTCGGCATTGTTTCAGTGCATCATGTGCACCTCTTTGTGGTCGAAAACCATAACTGTTTTCCGAAAACTGTTTCTCAAATATCGGAGACAGCACCTGTGTAATTGCCTGTTGAAATACGCGGTCAACTACAGTTGGCACTCCCAGTTTTCGAAATTCACCTTTTGTTTCTTTGGGTATTTCTACCCTACGGACTGGGTTGGGTTTGTATCTTCCATCCCTTAACTTCTGGACTAGTTGCATTTGATTGTCTTTGAGAAACGTTAGAAGTTCATCCACGCTCATCCCATCAACTCCGCCTGTTCCCTTGTTAGATTTCACTTTCTTGTATGCCTTATTAAGGTTGTCCGATTGTAAAATCTGTTCCATTAATCTGTCCGTCTGAAAATCTGTGATAGTGTCGTTGTTTTCAGTAATCCTTGAATAAGCGGACGCTTCGGCATACTCTTTCCGTTCCGCAGATACCATTTGCTGATAGCCCTCATTATGAAGTTGTCTGTCCTTAATTTCATTCTTGGTTACATTCATTAACTCACACCTCCTAAAGTTCAGTCCTTCCTAACACGTTTGCAACCGCATTAGTACTATGACCTCGGCTGACTTCTCATGGCAAATCTTATTTCAACCATAACCGCAAGTTTTATGTTGCATTGGTTATGTCCATGAGACCTCCCCAGGTAAGAACGCAATCTTCCTCTCCATCTATCTGCCACATTTACTACAGTTAACTCCGAGTAGTTATTGGACTTTGATTTGTTTGGCAATCTTATCCTTAACGTATAGCCTTATGTGATTTCTGTTCGTCAGACCAGAGATTTGCCATCCGGCTTCCTTCAGATTCGCAGTCACCCACGACACCCTTGCCATTGGCTATGTCTTTCCCACTACTAGGGCAGACTAGGGACTTTAACCCCTTAGATTGCGCCCATGCTGGGCGCACCAAAAAAGTACCTCACGGGGAACGTAAGGTACTTTTTTATTTGCTTTTTTGGAATTTACATCATTATTGTCTGAGTCATTTTAATAGAACTGATGGGCTCCTATCTGAATTCCCTGTCCGGAACCAGTGTTAAAGTACAATGCTCCGCCTACCGGATTCTCTCCTGACAGCGCTGCTGATGCCGCGTCATAGCAGGAGCTGGGGACTCCGCCGGACAAAGCACTTGACAGGGCACCGGAAGATGCCGGGGTAAACTGACCGCTCTGGTAAATCACTTCACTGATTGAACCCGGGAAGGAAGAGCTGGCTACACGGTTCATAACTACCGCGCCCACTGCTACCATGCCTTCATAGCTCTGATTTCCTGCTTCGCAGTAAATAATCGCCGCCAGCAAATCCAGATCACTGGAGGATGCTGTATTATCGGAAGGTGCCTCTGTTTCCTCTACATAAGGTTCGGTGTACGCTTCTGTCTCTTCTACATACTCCTCTGTCGGTTCTGTATACTCTTCTGATGCAGAATCTGAAGCAGTTTCTTCCGTATACTCTACGGAATCGTCTATGTATTCCTCCGCCCCTTCTGCATCTTCCACTTCTTCTGTGGTTCCATCATCATAGATTGTCTCATCACTGTCATCGTCTGTATAGACATCATCCGTATAAGATTCATCCGTTGTGGTATCCTCGGTATAATCTTCATCTGCTGAAGTATCTTCCGTATAATCAGGAGCGGTGTCTTCAGAAGAAGTGCCTTCCGTATAATCAGGAGCAGTATCTTCAGAAGAAGTGTCTTCCGTATAATCAGGAGCAGTATCTTCAGAAGAAGTATCTTCCGTATAATCAGGAGCAGTATCTTCAGAAGAAGTATCTTCTGTATATGTCTCTTCCGCAGCGGCCGTCTCCGGTGTATATGCATTATCAGAAGCTTCTCCATCCAGAGCTACTGCTTCATCTACCAGAAGAACTCTTGTCACATCTTCTTCCGATACATATGCCATGTGATCCGCGCCAAGCTGTACTGACAGCCAGTGGCCATTGTCTTCTACCACCGGAAAAGTCTTCCCGTCATCGACGGAATGTATAATGTCCGCATTCGCATCTGCATCTGCAAATACCTTTACGTCATTCCAGGATGCTTCCACACCCTCTACACCATAATAATCTGCCAGGCCCTTTGCTTCATTGCCATAGGTCAGATATTCATTTTTAATATATCCTGTCAGATCACCGGACTGAACTTCCGTCCAGATCTCCCCTTTGTTCAGCACCTTTACTGCACCGCCTCTATACAGGAAACCAACGACTGTGCCCTCTTCACTGGGTGTCGTTCTGATATTCGCTCCGGTACTTACCATATCATCATTTGCCATCGCAAGACCAGCCCACATCTCGTCTGTACTGTTCGTCATATCAATACTGAATGCCTTATCACTGCCGGCCATCGCGGTCATCCCTGCAGTCATGGAAAATGTCATCACTGCCGCAGTGCACACTGCCATATGTTTTTTATTCAATCGCATATCTATGTTACCTCCCTGAGCAGAACATTTCACTTGTTTTACAAAATTCCGCTTTTCATTCTTTATTTGTTACAATTATATTAAATCTTATTACGAACTTATTGTAATTCATATGCGATTGTTTGTCAATACCTAATTTTTATATCCAGAATCCGTTTGATACAGTTCACGGCTGATTTGAAAAACAGCCGCGTGTTATCCTCTCTGCCGTCTTGCCTCATACATCAGCACCGCCGAAGCAATCGCCGCATTCAGAGACTCCACCTGACCGCTCATGGGGATACGAATATAATGATCTGACAGACCGGCCGCCTGATCCGTCAGACCCTGGCTTTCATTTCCGATCAGGAAAGCGGATGGTTTCCGGTAATCTTCCTTATCATATGTATTCTTACCTTTCAAGTGGGCCGCATACAGCCCAATCCCCTGCTGCTTCCACTGCTCAATTACCTGATAGAAATTTTCCGCATAGTAAAACGGCATCCGGTACACCGATCCCATGGTAGACCGGATCACCTTGGGATTGTACAGATCCACGCAGTCCCGGCTCAGCAGGATTCCCGTCACACCGGCCCCCTCCGCCGTCCGGAAAATAGTTCCCAGATTTCCGGGGTCCTGCAGATTTTCCAGTATCATGCAAAGGGGAGGCTGACCGGAAGCGCACTTCGTCAGATCCTCCAGCCGGTAGTGGAACTGCCGCACCACGCAGATAATCCCCTGCGGTGTCCTGGTATCCGAGATACTGTCAAATACCGCATCCGACACCACCTCAAATTCCAGTCCCTGCAGCAATGCCTTATGCTCCGGCTTTTCATAAAACCCGGCGGATACAAACACCTTCTGCAGCCGGTCTTTGGGCACCTCCCGAAACATCTTGATTCCTTCCACAAGAAATACATCTCTGGCATTTCTCTCTTTTGCCTTCTTCTTTAATAGAAGCATATTTTTAATCTGGCCATTCGCCGAACTTGTAATCATACTCTTCTCCTATCTGGTTCGTTATTCTAAAACAAAGAAAATGGTTCTCGTACAGGAGCACTTTTGATACGGGAACACGAATGCGGGGAACCGTCTTCCTCTCCAAATGGACCGGATGGGCCAAACCCTCTGCCATCAATGGACGTTACATCCGATCATGGCAAAAGCCTGCTCATTTCCAGTACAATGAATTAGAAAACAGCTCCCCGCAGGTAATATCCGCTTATCCACTCAAAACCGCCCCGAATCCTTTCCAAAGCGCATCGCCATCGGATCAGATGCTCAGTGCTTTGCTGACTCTCAGCATATACTCTGACAAATTCTTCTGCATTGCCAGCGCCTCATTAATATCAAAATCCACATATGCACCATGATGATAACCCACCACACGGTCCGTTTTGCCTTCCGCCAGCAGATCCGCCGCATATGCACCCATCATGGATGCGTACACACGATCCTTGCAGGTCGGACTGCCGCCACGCTGCATGTGCCCCAGGATGGTCGCTCTGGTCTCTACGCCGGTGGCCGCCTCGATACGCCTTGCCATACTGCTGGAATGGCCAATGCCCTCGGCATTTACGATAATATGATGCTTCTTTCCGCGTTTCCGGTTCTCGATAATATTGTTGATCAGTGTCTGTTCATCATAGTCATAAGATTCCGGAAGCAGAATATCCTCGGCGCCATTGGCAATACCGCACCACAATGCAATATATCCGGCATTTCTGCCCATAACTTCAATGATACTGCAGCGCTCATGAGAAGTAGAAGTATCTCTTACCTTATCAATAGCCTCCATAGCCGTATTTACAGCCGTATCAAAACCGATGGTATACTCCGTACAGGCAATATCCAGATCGATGGTGCCGGGCACGCCGATGGTATTGATCCCGCGGGCAGCCAGCTTCTGAGCTCCTGCAAAGGAACCGTCCCCGCCGATCACGACCAGACCTTCAATCCCATGCTTTCTGCAGATATCCGCCGCCTGGTTCTGTCCCTCTTCCGTGCGGAACTCCCTGCAGCGGGCCGTATACAGTATCGTTCCGCCCTTCGAAATCGTATCTGACACATCCCTGGCTGTCAGATCTGTAATCTCCTCATTCAATAATCCCTTATATCCCTGATAAATACCCTTTACATTCATTCCTAAAGAAATCGCTTTTCGAACCACTGCACGAATCGCAGCGTTCATTCCCGGAGCATCTCCGCCGCTGGTCAGAACACCTATTGTCTTAATTTTTGCAGCCATTTTTTCATCCTCCTGTTAAGGTAGCCAAGTTGCCCGACAGCTCTCTGCCTGAGCCGGGATCTATTATCCCACCAGATTAAAATCCATTTCTATATTAAGGCATTTTTCCCCGTTTGTAAAGTTCTAACCGCCTATCTTTTTTTCTGCGCCGCCAGCCTCACATTATCCTTCCCATACAGCTTTGCCAGCGCTTCGATCAGATTTGGGGAAGCCTTCACGCTCCACTGCGGACCCAGACGCTTGATGCCCTTGGGATTCTTTACATAGATCACTACTTCATCCTTGCCGTCACTGCCGGTTATCTGCCGGTAAAGTTCCGAAGACTTGGCCTGAAATTCCTCCATGGTATCGAATTGGATCCACAGATCCTTGGGCACATCGTCAAAGCTCCAGATTTTTTCACAGATCATCTTGCTTGGTTTTTCATCCTCCGCCGCTACCCGGCCCTGAACGAAGACCTTCTCATCTTCATTCAGCAATGTATTGTATTTCTCGTAATCCCTCGGAAATACCACCACCTCTACGGTGCCCACCAGATCCTCCAAAGTGAAAAATGCCATGGTTTTGTTGGTTCTGGTATATTTTATCGTCTTCCCCTCTACCATTCCGCCGATGATGGCCTTGATCCCGTCTTCAATCTTCGGGACGCCGATTTCCTCATCGATAGCGAAATCACTGCTGACCGCGGAGATATTGCGGCGCCACATTTCCTCATATTCTTCCAGCGGATGACCGCTGACATAAATTCCCAGAACTTCCTTCTCAAATGCAAGAAGATCCCCTTTTTCAAATTCCCCCACATCCGGAAGACGGATTTCATATTCTTTCTTATCCTCTTCTCCCATCAGATCAAAAAGGGACATCTGGCCGCTGACAGAAGCCTTTTTCTCCTGTGCCACCTCGTCCATTACCTGCGCATATACCAGCAAAAGCTGTTTTCTGGCAGCGCCAAAGCAGTCAAAAGCGCCGGACTTGATAAAGTTTTCAATCGTCCGCTTATTGACCTCTTTTCCGGAAAGACGCTGGACAAAGTCCTTCAGGCTGTCAAATCTGCCCCCCAGCTTCCGCTCTTCCAGAATCGCTTCGATGACCGGACGGCCAATGCTCTTAATCGCAGACAGGCCATATCGGATATTTTTCCCGTCTGCGGAAAAGGTGCCTTCCCCTTCATTGATATCCGGAGGCAGAATACGGATTCCCATCTGGCGGCAGCTCATAATATATTCTGCTACCTTTCCGGCATTATCGATCACAGAAGTCATCAAAGCAGCCATGTATTCCACCGGATAGTAATATTTCAGCCATGCTGTCTGATAGGAAACCACAGCATAGGCAGCCGCATGGGATTTATTAAATGCATATTTGGCAAAATCCGTCATATCGTCATAGATCTTGTTCGCCACTTTTTCATCAATGCCATTCGCCACGCAGCCCGGCACCTTCTCTTCCACATTGCCATAGACAAAATTCTGACGCTCCTTTGCCATGACCGATGCTTTTTTCTTGGACATGGCCCTTCGCACCAGGTCACTTCGGCCCAGGGTATATCCGCCCAGGTCACGCACGATCTGCATTACCTGTTCCTGATAAACGATACAGCCATAGGTGGGCTCCAATATAGGCTCAAGCTGCGGACAGTCGTAGGTGATACTGTCTGTATTATTTTTCCCCCGGATATACTGGGGAATAAAGTCCATGGGGCCCGGACGGTACAGGGAAATACCTGCAATAATATCCTCCAGGCTCTGAGGCTTCAGCTCCTTCATAAAGCTCTTCATTCCCGCACTTTCCAATTGGAACACGCCGTCGGTCCGGCCGGTTCCGATGGAAGCCAGAACATCCTTATCTTCATAATTAATGCGATCCATCTCAATGGTGAGGCCGCTGCTCTTCTCCGCCATGCGCACCGCATTCTGGATCACGGTCAGGGTACGCAGGCCCAGGAAGTCCATTTTCAGCAGCCCCAGTTCTTCCAGGGTAGTCATGGTGAACTGAGTAGTAATGGAACCATCCGAGGCTCTGGAAAGGGGCACATATTCATCCACTGATTTCTGACTGATCACCACGCCCGCCGCATGCATAGAGGTATGCCTGGGCAGGCCCTCCAGACGCTTTGCCATGTCGATCAGCGTATGCACCTTCTCGTCATTTTCATACATGGTGCGCAGCTCCGTACTGGCCTTCAGCGCTTTGTCTATGGTGATATTCAGTTCCATGGGCACCATCTTGGCAATGGTATCGCACAGGGCGTAGGGCAGATCCATCACCCGGCCCACATCCCGGATCACACCGCGGGCAGCCAGGGTACCAAAGGTCACGATCTGAACCACCCTGTCTTTTCCGTATTTTCGCACTACGTAGTCAATGACCTCCTGCCGCCGTTCAAAGCAGAAATCCACGTCAATATCAGGCATGGATACCCGCTCCGGATTCAGGAACCGCTCAAACAGCAGATTGTAGCGGATGGGATCCAGCTTGGTAATTCCAAGGGTGTAGGACACCAGACTGCCGGCTGCAGAGCCCCGTCCCGGGCCCACAATAATGTCATTGTCTCTGGCATAGCGGATGAAATCCCACACAATCAGGAAATAGTCCACATAGCCCATGGTTTTGATGACGTCCAGCTCATAATCCAGGCGCTTCTTTAATGCCTCCGTCACCGGCTGGTACCGTTCTGCCAGCCCGTCAAAGCAGAGCTTATTTAAATATTCCCATGAGGTATATTCCTTTGGCACATCAAACTTCGGCAGCTTGGTCACACCGAACTCAATCTCCACATGACAGCGCTGCGCAATTTTATGGGTATTTTCCAATGCCTCCAGAGCATAGGGAAACAGGGCTGCCATCTCTTCCGGAGATTTCACATAATACTGGCCGCCCTCGTAGCGCATCCGGTCTTCATCCGCCAGCTTCTTTCCCGTCTGGATGCACAGCAGGATATCATGAGATGCCGCGTCCTCCGCATAGGTATAATGCACGTCATTGGTCGCCACCAGGGGTATGCCAAGCTCCTGGCTCATGCGCAGCAATTGCTGGTTCACCATCTTCTGTTCGGGAATACCATGATCCTGCAGCTCCAGAAAATAATTTTCTTTGCCAAAGATGGCCTGATATTTTAATGCGGACTCTTTTGCATCCTCGTAAAATCCCCGGGCCAGCATACGCTGTACCTCGCCCGCCAGGCAGGCGCTCAGCGCGATAATGCCCTTGTGATACTGCTGCAGCACTTCCATATCCACACGGGGTTTATAATAGAAGCCTTCCACAAATCCCTTGGAGACGATCTTCATCAGATTTGAGTATCCCGTGTTGTTTTCCGCCAGCAGCACCAGATGATAATACCGGTCATCATTGGCGCCCTTGCCGTTTTCCCGGTCAAAGCGGGAGCCCGGCGCCACATAGACCTCGCATCCCAGGATGGGATTGATTCCTGCCTCCTTCGCCGCCCGGTAAAAATCGATCACGCCAAACATCACGCCATGATCCGTGATCGCCGCGCTGTCCATGCCCAGTTCTTTGACTCTGGCTACATATTCCTTTATTTTATTTGAACCATCCAGAAGACTGTATTCTGTATGGACGTGTAAATGTGTAAAATTCATGCTGCCTCCTGTTATTTATCTGCCTGTTCCGGGCAAAAGTCCGCCCCTGCACACCGCATCCTTTGCAGGCGCAGTCTTATCCATACGCCGCAGGGCACCTCTCACAAAATAGTCTTTTCTATGAGACAATCAGTTCCGTAAGTATCATATATCCAAATGCCAGCAGCACCGTGGCGATCAGGAAAAATGTCACACATCTTCCGTGACCTCCATCTCTGCGCCCCAGCAGCTTCCGCATATGCTCCGTCCGTCCGCTGTGCTTTGCCAGCCAGGTCAGCACTGCATAGCCCAGTGTCCCGCAGACGAGAGCCAGCACCGTATAGAACCCCAGCATCATCATAATATCACTTCTGGTAATGGCTGTCGCTGCCGCCGATAAATCTACCTGAGAGGATACTGCACTTTCTCCCGCCAGTACCAGTACCGTACTGGAATTAATGACAAAATGCGCCAGCATCGAAGAAATCAGACTCCCCGTAGCCTCCACCAGAAAGGCAAACACCACGCCCAGCACAAATGCATAGCAGAACTGATTCAGATTCATATGGAGCATTCCAAAGCATAAGCCGCTGACCAGCGCCGCTTTTAAAATCCCCGCCGGACGGTAGCTGTGAAAAAATATGCCCCGGAACATAAATTCTTCCGATACCGCCGGAATCAGCGCCACATACAGCAGATTCATCGCAAATGGCGTATCCACGGCCTCCGTCAGTGCAGATGCCATATAATTCCGGGCAAACAGCATGGAAACCAGATTCAGCCAGGACATCACCGGCATCATCAGCACCGCAAATAAAATCACCATCAGGATGATGGAAATCCGGATCGGCTTAAGCTGCAGTTCATTGAGGATCTGACCTCTTGTAGCAATAATATAGATCAAAACCGGTATCAGATAAATAGCCTGGCTCAGTGCCAGATTCTGGTACAGGGTAAATTCCTGATTTCCAAAGATAAAAATAATCACATACGGGCTTATGATGGAAATCGCAATCATTATAAATATCAGTCTGTTCGCGCCCTTTGATCGGTTCATAGCACAACTCCTCTTTTAATAGTAACGTTTCTTCCGCTTTGCTTCCTGTTTCCGTTAAAGTATAGCACGAAAATGCAAAATTCACACCGCTAAAATACAGAAAGCAGACATGGCCGCTTTTACTGTATTGGCCCATAACCTGACGGCAAGTATCGAATTTTCATGTGAAGCAACTACAAAAGTCCTGCAAACAGCCGCAGGAACAACTGTCCCATACGCATTACGGCAGAGCGCCCCGTTTTATACTGCTCCGTCACCTCACGGCACTGTGGGAACATGGAGTCAAAATCTGCTTTTATATCCGCTACGGCTTTGCAGTCGTAGAAAAAGCATCCATTTTCGAAATGATGGTACAGGCTCCGGTAATCCAGGTTGATGGTGCCGCAGGTAGCCATCTTATCGTCCGCAATGCTCATTTTCGCATGACAAAAGCCAGGCGTCCATTCGAAAATACGGACTCCGTTGCGGACCAAACCATTATAAAAGGATCTGGTCACACCGTACACAATCTTTTTGTCCGGGATTCCGGGTGTGATAATGCGTACATCCACACCGCGCTTGGCCGCCAGCCCCAGTGCATGATTCATTTCATCCGTTATGATCAGATAAGGCGTGACAAAATAGCAATAACGATTCGCCTTGTTTGCCATGCTGATATACACATTTTCGCCCACCTGCTCCTCATCCATGGGACTGTCCGCATAGGGCTGAATAAAGCCCTGCTCCCTGGCTGTATAATCGGTTTTGGGCAGATACGATTCAAAATCCGTATCATTCTTATCCTTTTCCTTCACTGCATTCCACATCTCCAGAAATGTGACGGACAAGCTTCTGACCGCCTCTCCCTCGATGCGTATGCCGGTATCCTTCCACTGGCCGTAAGGATGAGTGAGATTAAAATATTCATTTGCCAGATTGTAGCCCCCTGTGTATCCAACCTTTCCATCGACAACCGTAATTTTCCGGTGATCCCGGTTGTTCAGGAAAAGATTCAGCCCCGGTACAAATGGATTAAATACCCGGCAGTGGATTCCTGCCTCCTGCATTTTTTTCACAAAATCAGTATTAATAAAACCTATGCTTCCCATATCATCGTAGAATACCCGTACCTCCACGCCGGCTTTTACCCTTGCTTCCAGCACCTTCTGGACCCGCTGCCAGGACTCCTTATCCTCAATGGCATGGTATTCCATAAAGATAAATTTTTCCGCCTTGGCCAGATCGTGAAGCTGTGCCTCCAGTCCCTTTGCGGCATCGTCATAATATTCCACATCTGTGTTCTGGTATACAGGATAACCTGCTTTCTTCCTGATATAGCCTGCAATGCCTGCTGCATTTTCATCTTTTGCTGCCATCTCATCCAGCAGCTTTTCATGATCCGGAAGCATCGGCAGAAGCATTTCATCAATCTTTTGATAGCGCTGGCTC
Organism: Lachnospiraceae bacterium; assembly: GCA_028689585.1. GTDB lineage: Bacteria > Bacillota > Clostridia > Lachnospirales > Lachnospiraceae > Merdiplasma. The sequence goes on from JAQVCW010000019.1 coordinate 75,830, forward strand.
ATCCTTCTTGTGGAACCGTTCAGCCCGATCAGAAGAAACAAAATCACTCCAAATATGGGAAATGACAGTATCAGCATGATCCACGGTGTTTTCAGGGAAGAGGTCTTATGATCTACATAAATCCAAAGAACCAGCAGGAGCCCCAGTATCCTGGTGAATATATTAATCCACTCCGCATATTTGTTCAGACTGGTAAACATCAAAATAATCAGTGCCGCTTCCAGTAAAATGGACAGCATTACAAATATCATACGGCTCACACCATTTTTTGTGGCCGCCTTTTTTTCAACTGTTTGATTTTCCATGATGATATTCTTTCCTTTCACCTCGTCCATGCCAGACGATATTTCGCAGCTTCTCAGCCCCTGTGGAAAATACCCTCAAAGGCCCGCCTGCGTTCAAATAACTCCCGCATGGATACGTATTTATCCGCCAGAACTACAATCCACTCTTCTCTCGAGCCGGGCGGATGCAATGACAGCGGCCACATATGACGCCGTATTATTTTCTGCGTCTTTTCATCCAGTTCCGGAAGAATGCGGCTGGCGATCTTCACGGAATCAATGGGGTGCTGATGACAGCATTCTCTGTTATTTGCAAACTTTTCCGTTCTGCCTATCATTCCAAGATCATGGCACAGCGCTCCTCTTACCACCGCCTGCGTATTGACCAAAATGCCGTGTCCCTCCAAACTCCGGCAGATAGCAAGGCTCTCATACGCCACCTTCAGAATATGCTCTCCCAGCGATGTGTTAAAATGATGGGGCTGCTCCCACGCAAGCGCAAACTCCTTTGAGGTAATAATTGACTCCCCATATAATACTAATTCATTGTATAGATCTTCATATTTATTTTTCATAGCCAGATTATAGCACGTTACAGCGCTTACGTGAACAGATAATATGATTTGGCCGGCATTTTCAAGAACGCCTCTGCTTCCGGCTGACCGCCCCATACAGCAAGGAACGCCGAAAAGCGGCGAACGAGACGGCGAGAAAAAGCGGCATACAAAACCTCAAAAGCGAAATTTAATATAAAACAGATATAAATTAATGATAAACATTAAAAAATAATTGACAATCGTAATTTTAAGTTGTATTCTGTAGCCATAATCCATAATTTAAAGGAGGTTGAAAATGAAAGAGTTATCAAAAATTGCAAAAGGACTTGATATTTTTTTGCAAATTGTGTTCTGGTTACTTCTGGTAATGTGTGCAGCTGCTGTCGTGGTTGCTGCCGTGATGTTAATCGGCGGTGAACAGCTTTGGCAGCAAAATGATTTTAGTGCAATGGTTCTTTCGTTCAATGGAATTGCCTATAATGGAACTGATATTTCAAGCGTTAATCTCACACAAACATTTCCTATGATGGCAGCACTTTTTGTGGTGGCAGGGCCTATTGTTCTGTATGGTATTCATGTGGTAAGAAAAATGCTGCAGCCGATGAAGGAAGGCAGACCGTTTGATACCGCCGTAAGTAAAAACTTTAAGAAGCTTGGCTGGTTTTCCCTGATTTATGGAATTGCAGAGATTATAATTAAGGCAATCTCTCAACATTTTGTGATAAGTGCATTATCAGAAGCAGCGCTTCCGTCAGGTTCCATTCTTAGTGTTGAACATATGTATGATGGCAGTTTTATTCTTATTGCTGTTCTTCTGTTCTTGTTTTCTTATATTTTTAGATACGGTGAGGAATTGCAAACACAGGCAGATGAGACGCTGTAAGGAGGGATATTATATGGCTATTATTTTAAGGCTTGACCGAGTGATGGCTGACCGCAAAATATCTCTTAATGACCTTGCGGCAAAGGTCGGAATTGCAAATGTCAATCTCTCGAAAATCAAAACAGGGAAAATCAGCGCTATCCGGTTTTCAACGCTGGAAGCAATTTGTGATGTCCTTGATTGTCAGCCGGGAGATATTCTCGAGTTCAAACGCGAAGAAAACAATACAAAATAAGCGTGTATCAACAATGCAGGTTAAATTTACGCTTTCCTTATTGACAAAATCCAAATGGCTGTTTATTTATAATTAATTTTGTATTTTCTCAGCCTGCATGTTATAATCAATATATGTATTCAACTTATTTTCACTAATCAAGGCTTTATCACTTTGTAAAGGAGGCAATCAAATGGCACTTTTAGACGGATGTCAGGAAGGCAAAAAAACTCCTGTCCTGAAAGAGGTAAAATGCCCAAAATGCGGGCAGATCATTGAAGTTTTTGAAAAAGAGGGCAAGACGGTTGAAGAGACTGTCTGTGATGCATGCCAATATGTTGTAAACGAAGGAACCTATCTTTCTGAACTTTAACCGTGAACAAAAACTTCCTTTGATGCCAGGACCAACAGGGCAGGGCATCAAAGGAAGTTTTTTTATTTTTTAAACAGACTGTGCACTCTATCCCCCATACATCTTTTATCTGTTCTCTGCACCCATTTTTGACGCAGGACTTATCTGCTTTTCATTTTCCGAAGGGCCCACAAACATACGATGGTGCTGTAGGTTCCGGCAGTGACCCATGCGGACTGATCCGTATAGCAGATAGCCGCATATCCGTAGATCGGAACCAGTATCATGCTGAAAGACGTTCTGGCTATCATCTCGATCACGCCCGCAAAAACCGCTCTTCCCGGATAGCCCAGCGCCTGGACACTGGCGCGGCAGATGTTGACCAACGCCAGCATCCAGTAAAAATAGCCCAGGCAGCGCAGAAATTGTGCCGCTGCATCCAATACCTCCACTGAATCCGATGTAAGGAAAAGAGAGGCCAGATTTCTTCCAAATAAAATCAGTGCAATGCCTGCGGCGATCCCATAGGCGACCCCAACTGCCATTCCCTGCAAAATTCCTTTTTTCACCCGGTCGAACTTCCGGGCGCCATAGTTCTGGCCTACGTAGGTGGCCAATGCCGTTGCCAGAGCATCAAACGGACATATGGTAAAAAGCTTGATTTTCGTCCCTGCCGTAAAGCCGGAAACACAGATACTGCCAAGGCTGTTATTCGCCGACTGCATTACCATGCTGCCGATTGCCGTAATAGAAAACTGAATGCCCATCGGAATCCCCATGCCCAGCAAATGAAATACCGTCTTTTTCTTCCAAATTCTGTCTTCTTTTTTCGGCTGAATGATCAAAACTGCCTTACAGATATAGATCAGGCAGAAAAATCCGCTCAGAGCCTGAGATGCCGTGGTGGCAATGGCCGCTCCGGCACAGCCCAGATGCAGTACCGCCACGCAGAAAAAATCCAAAAAGATATTGAGTACTGCAGATACGGTAAGAAACAAAAACGGCATACGGCTGTTTCCCACTGCCCGTAAAATACTGGACAGATAATTATAAAGAAAGGTAAAGGGAATGCCCAGAAAAATAATCAGCAGATATCTGTATGCATCCGGGTAGATATCCTCCGGTGTCCTCAAAATATGTAAAATACGGGGACATAAAAGTGAGGTCAGCAGAGTGATCACCGCCGCCAGCACCAGCGTCAGCAAAATACCATGATAGATGAAGCTGCGCATCCGCGGATAATCCTTTGCGCCAAAATTCTGTGCTACCGGTATCGAAAATCCCGCACAGCTTCCTCCGCAAAATCCCAGTACCAAAAACAGCACGCTGCTGGATGCACCCACGCTGGCCAGCGCACTGGCCCCCAGCATTCTTCCCACGATCATGGCATCCACCAGATTATATGTCTGCTGCACTACATTGCTCAGCAGCAGCGGCAGCATAAACTTCAGGATCAATGGCAGCGGCCTGCCTTCCGTCATACTCTTTACCGTCGAATCATTTTCCATTTCTCTTTCCAGCTTTCTCTGTTAAAGTAATCACTGCCTGGTATAAGCGAATCATAAGGTTATCCAGGAACGCTTATACTAATATACCACCCTCTTTCCATGGATGCAAGACACAGAAACGGCCGGTTTCAAACCGGCCGCTGAAATTCGCTGCTGTTTACAGGCAAGCCTGCTCCCTTCGCATTCGCAGTATACATCTTTTACTTATCCGATAGACTTTCCATGACAGCCTCGCATCAAGAACGCCTCTGCGTTCTTGATGCGAGGTGGGAGTCTCATCTTTTTTCAAGATGAATTGCCCCCACCGGGCAGGCTCTTTTGCAGTCACCGCAGCGGATGCACTCTGCAGAATTGATATTTGTCAACACAGGCACCTGCATTTTGCATTGTTTTTCACATTTTCCACAATGAATACAGGCGCTTTGATCCACTTCCATCCGAAAAAAGCTAAATCTGTTAAACAGACCATAAATAGCCCCCAGAGGACAGATGTACTTGCAAAATGGTCTGTATATTAGAATAGAAGAAATAATTGTCAAAAATAACAAAAACAGCTTCCAGGTAAACAGCACTCCGATCATGCTGCGCAGCGATTGATTCATCAGAGTCAAAAAGACACCGCCCTCCAGAGTTCCGGCAGGGCAGATGTATTTGCAGAACCACGGATCCCCAATGCCAAACTCATCACTGATAAAAAGCGGCAGACCGATTACAAATACTGCTAATATCACATATTTCAGGTAACGAAGTACCTTGTCCACTTTAGGCGGCACAGTGATTTTGGGTGTCTTGATTTTATAAAGTAAATCCTGAATAAATCCAAACAGACACAAAAAACCACACACAGCCCTGCCCAGCACCGCCCCGAATAAAAGAAGCGTACCTGCTATGTAATAAGGAATTCCCTTTTGATTTCCGCTGATCTGCGCCTGCAGGGATCCGATGGGACAGGCCCCCACCGCTCCCGGACAGGAATAGCAGTTCAGACCCGGCACGCAGATTGATTTGCTTTTGCCCTGCCAGATTGTTCCGCTCCAAAATCCTTTGAAATTGGCATTCGCCAGGAGTGCAGCCGCCAGTTGGATCAGGTGGCGCTTATTTCTGATCATGCCCTGCCGTATCTTTTCCATCCTGCTTTGCTTCTTTTCCTGGCGTTCCTGCCTGTTTTCATTTTTCTCCTGCTGCATCTTTTCACCCTTTCAGCTTCATCCGATCCCGATGCATTCCAGACAGATATGGACTGCTTTTTGCAGCACCATTTCCGGCTGTCTTTGCTGTATCCCTGCTGCGATCAATAGCAGTGCAGCCGCCAGCACGCAGATTCGGATGAGCCCTGTTTTATTTCGCTTCATATGTCTGTCTCCATTTTGACTATCCGGTCAGCGCTGAAAAATCCTGTCCTGAATCATTCCAATCGTAACGCTCTCCAGATAAGCTTCGCACTTTAAATTCATATTTTCATAAATATCGTCCATGACCGCCCCCATGCCGGAGGCAATCTGGCAGTCCATGTCCACGCTTCCGGATCTCCAGTTGGTGGATACCGCTGTTTCTTCCAGTGCATTCAAAACCTGACGCAGCGTAATTGCTTCCGAATGGTCAATGCAATGGTATCCGCTTCCTTTCCCCTCAGATGATCTCACCAGGCCAAAATGTTTCAGCCGTGCCATCACCTTTCTCACTCTGGCAGAGTTTGTACAGATATTGGCCGCCAGCTCATCGCTGGTAACAATGGTATCTTTATGCAGCAGGAAAACAAGTCCATGAACTGCTAATGAAAATTCTGCTGTCATTTTTTCTCCTTCGGCAGATAAATTATTGCCCACCGCCTATAGAGGCGGCCGGTGCACTCCCTCACTGTGCACTCACCTCATCAATAATTGCGCTCCAGTCTTCCTTGCTGCGGGAACCTACGTAGGTCTCTCCCACTTGTTCTCCGTCAGCATTCACAAAAAATGTGGTAGGTACTGAATAAATACCGCCAAGCCCTGCCTGAATCAAATCGCTTGTAGGCAGGAGATGCACATATTCCGCTCCGGTCTGCGCTGCCAGGGCTCTGGCCTGCTCCACCTGACTCTGCACAATCGTACCATCGGAATTTCTGGTGTCGATCACCACCCCGGCAATCTGCACTCCTTTATCCGCGTACTCCTGACTCAATTCACCCAGCTCCGGCATTTCCCGAAGACACGGTCCGCAGTAGGTAGCCCATACGTTGACCATCGTCAGTTCCGCTGATGCAAAAAAACTTTCATCCCTTATCTGGCCATTCAGATCCGCTGCCCGGAAGGATGCCAGTGTAGCCGCCTTATCCTCCCATGGCGTATCCACAGTTTCATAGGTCCAGTCATTGATGCCGCCAAAATCACTGACCTTCGTATACCCCAGCTCCATCAGCTTCGCCGCTGCCTGTGCACTGCGGTTGCCGCTCCTACAATAAATCAGAATCTCCGCATCCTCAACCGGAAGAAGATCCGGCTTTATCTCCCCGATCTCTTCGTTTGGGATCAGCACTGCGCCCTCGATATGTCCTGCATCATATTCTTCCTTCGTCCGCACATCTACCACCACAACGGGATCACCGCTCTGCATTCTCTCATATGCCTGCCCAGCTGTAAGCTTTGACACTCCGTTCTCCTCCGCCAGTGCACCACCTGCCATCAGTAATCCAATAATGCCTGTCACAAAACCCAAAAATCCTGCTTTCTTCCTCATAAAAATCTCCTTTCTATTTAACCTGTCAGCGTCCTCTTTGTAACTGTAATTATATCAGTTACAGTTGCGCTTGTCAAGCATTATGATTTCTGAAATTTTGGATTTGGGCGCACTTAGCTCACCGGAATAATCTGAAGCTCCTTCGGATAGTGATTCATAATTTCCGCCCCTTCTTCTGTCACGATCACCAGGTCTTCAATGCGTACTCCCACCTTACCCGGAACATAAATTCCAGGCTCCACGGAAAATGTCATGCCCGGCTGCGCCAGAATCTCGCTGACCGGTGAGACATCTCCCTTTTCATGCACTTCACGTCCGATAAAATGCCCCAGCCTGTGCGTAAAACATGCTCCATAACCCTCATCTGTAATAATTTTTCTTGCAGTTTGATCAATTTCTTTCAGAACCATGCCCGCTTTGATCGCCTTTTCCGCCGCAAGCTGCGCCTTCAATACCGTTTCATAGATCTTTCTGCTCTCTTCATCCACATGTCCGTAGAAAAAAGTTCTGGTCATATCCGAACAATAGCCATCTTTGATACAGCCCACATCAAACAGAACACAGTCCCCTTCTTTTAAGACCGTATCATCCGGCTCGTGATGACCTGCCGCCGCATTTGCTCCAAAGCCCACCAGCGGGGTAAAAGAATAATCATCCGCGCCAAGTTCACGGTAAATATCCAGCATCTGATTCGCCACCTGTTTTTCCGTAACTCTGGCATGGATCAGCTCCTTGAATTTTGCCATAGCCAGATCATTGATATGGGACACCGTGCGCATCCGTTCCAGCTCTTCCTCATCCTTTCTGGCACGAACCTTATCCACGCAGAAAGAGGAAAGGCGATAGCTCTTCGCAGCATTTAATTCCATCAGCCGCAGCAAAGATACCGCCTTCAGCCCATCATCCACTCCCAGCGGCTTGTTCTTATCGATCCGGGAACACAGCAGTCTGCAGGCATCCTGTCCATCCTCATACCACAGGATATCAATGCCGTTCACCTCATCCAGTGTAAATAACCGGTTGGAAACCAGGCAGTGTTCTTTGCTGCTGCTGATAAACAACGCCCAGAATCTCTCCCAGGGTTCTTCATAATGCCCTGCCAGATAATGAATGGAATGAGGATTCGTCAGAAGCATCTGCTCAATTCCTGCCTGCTCCATTTCCTTTAATACCCGTTCAAATCGTATCTTGTTCATATTTTATGCCTCCCGTTACTGAATATAAGCTCATTTCATTCAAACTGAATGGCCTTTAAAAATCCGCTTTCAGCATATCACACAATTTTTATCTTTACAATGTGATAATGCTTCCGGAAGTAATCCATTGAACCATATCAGCAGCACATATTTCTCCTGTCATATTAGGATAAACGCATCAATGTAATTGTGCGAAAACCAGAAATAATTCAAAGTAAAAAGTAATAATAGATTGAATATTTATAATAACATTAGTGCTATATAGTTGACTGTTATGGATCTGATATGGCGCAGTTGGCTCTGCATAGACTAAAAATGGTCAAAGTTCAATAATATGTAATACATTTAAACGGCCAAAAAGTGTATGGAACAAATCAATGCTAAAAGTCAATAGCTTTTACAAAAGAAATGATGCGTTTATCCTGCCTGTCATATTAAGTCGAGCGTCTTATTATTGTAAAATTACACTCTCTATGCTATAATTTTGGTACATTTTTAGATATATTTACTGCTTCGAAGTAAAAAAATTGATTGGAAGTATGGATATGGAAAAAACTTATACAATAGGTGTTTTGATCGGCAATGCCAATTCGCCCCATACCATGGATTTAATGCAGGAAATCCATCGCTCCTCAAAAAAACTGAATGTAAATATTCTTTATTTTCTTGGAATACATAGCCGATATTATTATCGGTCTTACTTCGGGGAAAACTCCGAAGATGATTTTGATTATCAGTTTAATATCGTATATGACTATGCCTGGCTGGGAAAAGTGGATGCACTGGTTATTGCCTATGGAAGTTTGGGCATTTTTCTGGAGAATAATAATAAAAATGCTTTTTTGAAGAAATTCTCCGGCATTCCTTATGTGCTTCTGGAAGAATCGGATGAAACTCATCAGGGTACCTCTATTATTTCGGACAATTACAACGGAATGTATGAGCTCACAGAGCATCTGACCAGGGATCACAAATATCGAAATTTCACCTACCTGGCCGGCCCCGCCGGCAATACGGATGCATCTGAGCGGAAGCATGCATTTTTAGACGTGATGAAAAAGTATGAAATTCCTTTTGACGAAACCAGAATTCAATATGGTGATTTTTCCGCCTGCGTCGAAAATCAGATCAACTATCTTCTGGACCATTTTCCTGATATGGAAGCCATGGTCTGTGCAAATGATGTAATGGCCTCAGCCGCTTACAGCGAATGTGAAAAACGCGGAATCGTGGTAGGACGTGACCTGGCCATCACCGGTTACGATGATTGGGAGGTATCCAAATCCATGGATCCCCCTATGACTACTGTGCTCCAGAATGCCTATGACATGGGCTATATGGCAATCATGAACGCAATTGAGCTGTGCAGAGGGAAGCGTCCTCATGCCGTGATCATTCCTGCTCATGTACAGCTTAGAAGCTCCTGCGGCTGCTCTGCCTGTTTACCGGAAGAAACTCCTGTGACAGATAAAAATGAGCAGTTTTTAATCTCTATTTTATTGTCCGATTCCAATGATACCGTAAAAGACCGGGTACGTGCAAATATCCTGCCTTTTTTAAAGACCGACTTTTTGAAAAAAGAAAATCATGAAAAGATACTGGAAAAATTAAAGGCTTTTCTGGACAGCCCCTGTACCCAGTATATTTCACCCTATGCATTAAATAAAGCGCTTTGTGATTACATCAATACCTTCCCCGCCTCTTCCGAAACACACCTTTCCCCTCTGGAAAGGCATCAGATTTTAGCGGACATCCGGGAAAAAGTACAGCATGCCATTCTCGCCCACATTATTTATCATGATCAGCAAAAGTTTTTCATGTTCCAGCAGGAAACCTGGTTTCTTCCTCTGATTTCCAGAGATATGATGAATCACTTTGAAAACGATCAGGAATTCTACCGGGCCGCCATGCTAAAACTGCCTGCACTGCGGGCCAAAAGCTCTTATCTCTATATTTTTGACCAGCCCATTTTGCACCGGGCCTACGAAGCATGGAGCCTTCCGGAAAAAATGCATCTGGCCGCTTATCATGAGGGCAATCACATCGTTTCTTTTCAGGAACAAGACCGTCCTGTCCTGTCCCCCGAAAATGGAATGATCTCATTTCATACCGGAAATACCCCTTTTTCCATGAGTGTATTCTGCCTTTTTTCCGGAGAGATGCAGTATGGTATTCTGGTATCGGAAATTGATCCTTCTAATCTGGCTCTCTCCTACCTGATCAGTATGCAGATCGGCAATGCACTGAAATTTCACGCGCTCTCCCGTCAGCAGCGGGAAACACAGCACACTCTGGAAAAGCTGCTTCAGGAGCTCCATGAAAAAAATGAACTATTGAACTTTATCTCTGAATATGACACTTTGACCAACTGCCTCAACCGCCGGGGCCTCCTGGAGCAGGCAACCCGGCTAAACAAACTTCATTCAGGAAAAGAAGGGGTTCTGATTTTCGCCGATGTGGATCATCTGAAAGAAATTAATGACTGCTTCGGACATGCCGAAGGAGATTTTTCGATTCAGTACAGCGCAAAAGCTTTGCAGAATGCAGTAAAGGACCATGGAATTGTGGGGCGTATCGGCGGAGATGAATTTGTAGCGATGATCGTTTCCGAAGACTCCGGTCTGGAAGATAGTCTGGAAGATAATATCATCCGCAAGATCAAAGACGAAACAAGGGAGTTCAATCTGGCCTCTGACAAACCGTATTATATTGAGTTATCCATGGGATATCACAAATTTACCTGCAACGCTGAAACGGGAACGATCCTCTCAGAAATCCTGGAAAAAGCAGACCAGGCTTTATATGAAGAAAAGAAAAAAAGAAGAAAAAGCGTGTGGAAATAGACCATGCGCTTTTTTCTTCTTTGCAATAAAAAACAGCACCAACAATTGTTGATACCGTTTACGAGAGGGGATCACTTACATTTAAAATTGTGCTCCGCACAATGGTAAGTGAGAAGGTAATACATTTGCTGCACAAATATATTACATGACATACCTTCAAAACCACACACAGAAATTTTTATATCATCCGATTTTCTTACAACCCGTTATCCTTTGGATAAGCTTGCGAC
>JAQVCW010000020.1 GCA_028689585.1 Lachnospiraceae bacterium
TATTATGAAGAACAAAACATTGGCCAGATATGGTCAAATCAGAAGAACACCTGATGCCGACAGGCTAATTGCAATTCATCCCGCCACCTAAGAGGAGGGGGAATTCTTGCTTATAAAATGTTAAAAAGTTTGTGAACGCCAGACCCCAAGCGATCAGCTCTACCGATATTTCTGAAAAATGATGCAATCAATGGATTCTTTGGATTAGGCTCAAGATTATTCGGTGTAATAAATCCATTATTTGTCGCTCTGTTTGCATTTTCTGTATACATCCGATCGTTTTTGATAATCAGTTTTGCCGCATAGGAGCTTGTATATTCTGTGCATAAGTGTATTGCTAACAATCTCTCTGGCGATGATGTTTCGCAGGCTGACTCTATTTTCATCCTCTAGGAAAAATTTATCTGGCAAATGCTTTTTTATGAAATTCATCAAAAAGTCAAAACTCTCTAATTCTTCACCATATCCGATGCGGCTTTTGGTGGAACACCATTTACAGTTCCATCATCCATTACACCCATAAATATATCACCACCGAAGCGATTCAAAAATGAGCATACGCTATCATAGGTGTCTGATTCGATACCATTGCCACAGCGTTTGAACTCCACAGCAACTGTTTCGCCAATTTTCAATATTGTTTTTAAGGTATTAGAATCCATTGTACAAACCTCCTGTCTTCTTACTCTATCAAAAATTCTACCACATCTTGATTTCACATCCGATTTTATATCCTTGCGGTTGGATCATTACTTTTACAGCAGACTGTATCCGTCAATAAAATAAATTCATTTTCAAAATCCTGTGTGTAAATACCAATACTTCAACCAACGGCAAATAGACATCGTATGCTCCTTGATAAAGTTTACTTATTTTCTTCGCAATCTGATATATGCTTTCCTCCATTAAATCACCTCATAATACCTCAGTGCATCTTTTATTGCTTCTACTTTCTCTTTTAGCAGACGTTTTCTCGGTTGTTTCAATTCTTTCACAGTGTTAGGTGCATCACACATTGTCAACCCCAGAGATCGCTTCACTTCTGCAATATAAACAGTATGTACTTTGAATCCATATTTATTCTCAACATACTCCTGTATCATTTTATATGTGATTTTCGGTTTCGGCTGATACTTCTTCACCTGTTCTGCAATAGCATCCAAAGACAATTTTCCTTCACCTTCTCCAAATTCAACTTTAACATTTATAATGCTATCTGGTAATCTGTGGGACAAAAGCACAACCGTCTCAACAGTATTACCTCTTTCCCACAAAACTTTCCTTACTTCCTTACTATCACGATATATCGGGAAATTGAACTCTATTGATTTCAACGGCATTTCCGCCTCTCCATTTGGGTATATATGAATTTCTTTTATGAGATAAGAAATAACGCTTTTCTTTTCTTCATCACTCATTATAGCATAGAGCTTTTCAAAATTCTTCATAATTTTATAAACGTTCTCAAGAGTAATTGTTTCCATCTCAATAGAACTTCTTCGTAATTTTGCGTCTTCAATTCGTTCCTCCAACTCAACAATCGTATCGTACAGTCCATCAAGCCTTAATGTCATATCGTGGATTTTTCTCTCACGATAACGGGCATCCGCAGGAAAATTATCTATCTCCCGTTCCAAACGAGCTTTATTCAAATCAACCTCTTTCAGTTTGCTTTCATAATTTGCGATTTCCTTATCAACATTACTTGTATCTGTCTGTATTACAATTCTACTTTTTATTTCTCTGGCAAAGTATTTGTCACTTACCAATTCTTTGACCGCTTCGATAACAAGCGGCTCAATATCCGTTTTTCTCAAAGAAGCCTTATAATCGCAATGATGTCCTCGCTCCTGCTTGTTTCGCCCACATATATAATAATAGACTTCCCTATATGTGCCGTCCTTATTTGTCCAAGCGTGTTTGTTAGTATACATTGAGCTTCCGCACATAGGGCATTTCAATACACCTGTCAAAAGATGTGCCCTGTCTTTGCCGACCTTTGATGGTTGTTTAATTCCTGTGGCGATACGCTTTGCACGAACCTTTTCCCATAATTCCTCGCTGACAATCCCCTCGTGCTGTCCATCCTCTAAAATATAATCGTCGGTGCGAACCTGCTTATATTCGTTTTTAGTTCCTTTAACTTTCTCTCTTGTTCTTTCGTATGCGATTTTACCGCAATAAACAGGGTTATCTAATATCTGTCGTATAAGATGGCTGCTCAAAGTTTCCAATTTCCCATTCTGACGTGGTATCTTTTTAATTCCTTGAAGATTAAGATATTTCGCCACTCCGCCAAGTCCAATATCAGAATCACCAAACTTCTCAAAGATAATGCGAATAGCTTTCGCTTCTGTTTCTTCTATCAAAAGCTGATTATTCTCAAGATAATATCCATAAGGGGCAAATCCACCATTCCAACCGCCCTGTCTGGCTTTTTCCCTGCGTCCATTCATTGTCTGCTCAATAATATTTTCTCTCTCAATTTCCGCAACAGCAGAAAGAACAGATATTAAGAGCTTTCCACTTGTCTGTGATGAGTCAATTCCTTCTTCAATACAAATAAGGTTTATGCCATAAGACTGAACGAACTCCAATGAATTTAAAATGTCCGCCGCATTTCTTCCGAAACGTGACAACTTGTATACTAAAATATAGTCTATCTCTAATCCGTTTTTTATATCGGACAGCATTTTCTTAAATGCAGGTCGCCCCTCAATAGATTTTCCTGACTTTCCTGCGTCCTCATATACACCTACAATCTCCATTTCCTCTCGGTCTGCAAATCGTTTCAAACTATTTTTCTGACCCTCAAGGCTATATCCATCAGCCTGCATTTCTGTACTTACTCTTGGATATAGAACACATTTCTTGCCTTCTCTGTTCATTCTGCCACCTCCGATAATTTAGAAAAATGTAATATGTAAGGTTGCGTAAAATTACGCAACACAATCTAAATCCTGCAAAACTAATTTGCCGTATTTTTCTACAATCTGTACCATCTCTTTAATAAACACATTGAATCTTTCAGTTTCATCCTCTCTGTATTCACAAGATTGTTCGATACTATTCGCTTCTTCTTTTATTACATTTTCCATTGAATACCTCCGCAAAAAACAAACGGCTGTACACTCTATATTATAGAGATACAACCGCTACTTGGCGAATGTGCAAATTTCAAAAACTCACGCTTTTTTATCTTTCCTTTTCCCGTTTCTTTTTTATTCCAATTTTAATGCTTTCCGATTGACGTTCTTTCTTCTTTTGCAGCATCTGAGCCATAATCTCCAATTTCAACAACCCCATCGGATTCTTTGTAAAAATATTGTTTTCTACAAATCTGATTCCGACACCATCTTCTAAAAACTTTTGTGCCAAGTCATATGCTGAAACAGCGTTTTTTCCAACCCTCTCTGCTTCTGGCGTAATTATTAAATCAAGTTTCCCGTTTTCTACGTCCTTGATTAACTGATTAAGCTGTGGATGAGCTGGTTTATGAGAGCAATACTCATCTTGTTATATTCCAACCAAATTCCAATCTGCATTAGCACCGATAATTTTTGTGCATATTTCCTCTTGATTTCTTTCTGGGAAAAGCATTGTCTCCTTTTCTGAAAACTTCTTAACGTAAACCGCTACCCTAATGTTACTCTCTCGTATTGACATTTTCATTACCTCCTGAATTTTATTTTTATATGCAAAAAGTGCCGTTGATTTCTCAACGACACTCAATGTCCAAATCGATATAAACTTGTATTTTTAAATCTTGCCAAAAGCCTTTACGAACAGTATGCCCTGTCAGTTTCCGATACGCCAAGGCTTGTTCGTATGTAAGCATAAACTCAAATGAAAGAGCTATTTTAGATTGCATCCCTAGCAGCAGCCTGTGCTGTTATCTAAAACCACAATATAGCAATTCCCTATTTTCGTTCAATTGGCAAAACAATTTTAATTCAACCTTTACTTTTCCCTTTCCATGTAAGATAAGATAATCATAAGCAAACAGCTATACATGGAATTTCTTCTAAAATCTACTATACCTACTCATTAAACTTTTTATTTTCTCACCATCAAGAAAAATAAGATTATTTTTTAATGGATAATCTTGTATACCTTCAATTATTTTTTCGACCGCATTCGATGTGAATTTTCCTGAAATAGCAATAATAACTTTTGATATTCTTACTTTATTCCTTGAATACACATCATAAAACGGCATAGCGAAAGCATCTTTTGCTTGCATTATTAATTCATTTATATCTCCATTTACACCTCCAGATACATCTCCGTACTTCACTTGCACACCATAATATTCATACTCATCAAATTCCGTTCTTCTAGCAAAAGTAACATCTTTTCCAAATTCTTTGTTTCCATGATTATACTTTACATTTACAAATCCTAATTTTCTAAAAAGAGGTAACAAAATTTTAATTGTAAATTCACTTTCTTTTTCACAATCACCAATTTGCTGAAAAGGTGAGCCTAATGCAATATCTGTAGCTCCTGCTATTTCTCCATACAATTGCTCTATATCCATCAAAAGGTTCTCAAGAGAATCTGCAATTATATTTGTGCTATATTGCAAACAAATATAAGCACCATCATCGTCATAATGTTCTAACGAAATATCTCCTATCTCCCCAGAACGTTCTTCAATAATACTCTTTTTTGTTTCCATGAATAACTTTAATCCAACAGCACTATCCCAATATTTCCTCGTAACCAATTCTTCATATCGAACATAGAATTCCCTCTTGCCTATACGCCTAAAATGTGCCGGAATACTAATTACTATCGCCTCATCAGATTGTGATTCACAAATTTCAATGTCAAAATTATACGGAACACTGTCTACATCTGTTCTTTTTAATACCGCAACTGGAACAACTGCACTTTCACCATCCTCAGAATAATTTTCACCTTCAATTACAAACGTGGCTAATCCAGAGACCTCATTATAAAAATCAACTTGATACATACTTCCTCCCGATTTCTTAATTTATGTATTCCTTAGAAATATAATAAACTAATACTTAAAATTCTCGCAACTCACTATGGCATCGTTTCTTTATATTTCTTCTGCTTTGCTTAATACCACTTTACACAAATCATTATCCTCTACTTCAAGTCCTGTTTTAAATGTTACATTCTTCATTCGTATTGCATAATCAAAATCGATAATAAGATTGCTTTCTTCAATTGGTTTCTTTGTATCTTTAATTCCAATTGGCATTAACAAGTATCCAGAACCGTCTTTTGTAAGGTGCTGAAAAAAATCTCTATTTTTTGAACCCTTTAATTCATCCATCCATTGGTATCGACTGAAAGACGCAAGGAATACTTCTTCTGGTTGCAGTCCTGATGCTACTGCTCGCCCTATTGATTCCTCTGTATTTGGTCCAATATGAACAAAATAACCTTTCCCAAAACTTCTTTCTTTATCAGTGTAAACCCAACAATCTCGTGGAAATGGCGGTGTAATATAATTAAGCTTTATAAAGTCATCAGCAAAATTATCCTTAGCATTCTTTTTCCAATCAATAAATATGGATTTCGCAGCTGTATAATTACGATATAGTAGCCCTAAAACTGGAACAGCTCCCGGATAAAACAAATATAACATACCTCTCCATTCAGCAGCATTCCATTTATCTAAATCAATCGGAGTTGAAAAGAACATTGTCTTTTGCTCTTTTGGGGAAAGTGGTCTTAAATTACCAAGAGGTGGTTTTTGTATCTTAGAAACACCCCTTAAACGCCAATATAATTTTTCAAATTCTTCTTTTTTTCCCACATTATAATAGGTAAAGGATTTTAACGGCGTTAATATGTACTGTTCTTCTTCCTCCTCAAAAAAAATCGGAATAAACTTTGTGTTAGTTGTAGTCGCATCATAAATATGCTGATATACCATATTAACTTCCCAAGATATTCCTTTTCCCTTTTTGTCAGAATAACACTTTTCGTAATACGACCTACTATTTGCAATTAAAACAAAATCAGAATTATTAATTTCATTTTCCATCCACCTAGGCCATCCTTCTGCTGGAGCTTCCTCATACAAATCAACATTTGCATCAATCCCCTCAGACCGTAAATGATTTGCAAATTCTAAAATTTTATTCTCATATTCTACACTTTGATGACTATATGAAATAAATACTCTTGGATGTTCTGACATAAGTAACTACTCCCTTCTTTACATCTATTAAATTATTTTAAAATACTTCAACGCATCCTTAATAGCCGTTACTTTTTCCGCCGTCGGATGTTTTCTCGGCTGTTTCAACTCCTCTACCGCATTTGGAGCCTCGTATATCTGCAAGCCTAAATCTCTCTTAACCTCTGCAATATATGCGGAGTGTACCTTGATCCCATATTTTTCTTCAACATACTCCTTTATCATCTTGTATGTAACTCTCTCTTTCGGCTTATAGGCTTCTACTCTTTCAGCGATTGCTTTTAACGGAACTTTGTCCTCACCCTCTCCAAACTCGACTTTTACGTTGATTACGCTGTCTGGCTTTTTGTGGGAAAGAAGTACTACCGTCTCAACGTGAGTAGAAATTCAAATCATATCCACACAAAATCACGAAAATATGGGCAATTTTTCTGCAGTACTAACGCTGCCCGTGCGTCCCTTCTCCCACAACTATGGATACCATAAATTTTGCACCACCCTGATGCAAAATTTATTCTTCTCTCATACCGCCAACATCTTCTTCTGGCTTACCAGCTTCTAATGCTTGATATTCCTGATTTAACTCTCTCAATAGTTCTTCTTCACTTGGCAAATATAATTTATACTTTGAAGCAAAAATTTGTGTTTCATTTTCCGGCTCAGAACAAAACTTTTCAATTCTTACCATTCTTTTTCACAGTGCTATGAATATTTTTAATACTTTCCAAATATTCCTCTTCAACTGGCGACAGGTTTTGTACCTGATATTTTCTATATTCTTCTGTTGCTTTCTCGATTGCCTGTGTATGACTAATCGTTCCAGCTCCCTGCAACACTTTTTCACCTGTAGTTTTTAAAACATTGTCAAGATGCTCTACATAATCTGCCATGTACATGGGATTATGACGAATCGCCTGAATTTCTGCAAAATCAAAGTATCCTGATACAATGTTATTTAAAATTTTCAATTCCTCAGCATTAAGGTAATTCTTTGCAATACTTATATCTTTTAATACAGGAAAGTCCCCCGAAAAACTCTTCAAGCCCATAAAAGGCTGGCTTGCATCTGCACGCTCATATATAACCTCTGCTGCTGTATGTCCATGTGCCGCATAATGCAATTTGTTTTGTACCATTTTGAAAAATGCAATGGATTCACTGCTCTTTGGAGTATAATCAACACTTGTCGCATACAAATCAAGCACCTGCCGATACATAACCTTTTCAGATGAGCGAATATCCCGTATACGGTTTAATAATTCTTTCCAATAATTTCCGCCTCCCAGATTTTTCAATCTTTCATCGTCCATCGTAAAGCCTTTTATCATATACTCTTTTAGGCGTTCGGTAGCCCAACGACGAAAATTTGTAGCAATTTTAGATTTCACCCTATATCCAAGAGAAATAATCATATCAAGATTATAATGGATTGTATTATATTTTTTCCCGTCAGCTCCAGTTGTTCGGAATTTCCGAACAACTGAATTTTCTTCTAACTCCTCCTCTTCAAAAATGTGTTTAATATGTTCACTGATATTAGATTTACTAGTTTGGTACAATTCACATAATTGCGCCTGCGTAAGCCAGACAGACTCATTTTCAAATTTAACATCAATTTTGGTATGTCCGTCTTCCGTTTGATATATAAGAATTTCGTTCTCCACGCTATGTAATCCGTCTTCTGATTTTTTCATTTTTTCACCGTCCTGTCGTTCCAAACAGTCAATTGATTTTTCTCTCATACCGCCAACATCTTCTTCTGGCTTACCAGCTTCTAATGCTTGATATTCCTGATTTAACTCTCTCAATAATTCTTCTTCACTCGGCAAATATAATTTATACTTTGAAGCAAAAATTTGTGTTTCATTTTCCGGCAATGTATATTTAACTACAGATTCACTTTTGTCCGCACATAACACAATACCTATCTGCGGATTATCCCCTTCGTTCATAAGCTCTCGTTCATACTAATGAACATACATCTGCATCTGCCCTAAGTCCTGATGCGTTAAGTCCCCAACTTTTAAATCTATCAGAACAAAACATTTCAAAAATGCAAGAAAGCCGGATTTCTCCGGCTTTCTCAAGTATGTGTCCGCAAACACATACCCCAATTAGTAGTTATAGTATACAGCAAACCTTAAAAAAATGCAAGTTTTACAGAAAATTTTTTAATAAAATCATTCTCGCTGTCCAATCTGGATGAATTACAACGGCGGCAACATTGGCATTAACTGCTTTTCGATAATCCTCTGTGATTTTCAAGCATAAAATTCTGCATGACGAGCTGGGCAGAGATATTCTTTTCTTTTGCAAGATTCTTTATAATTGCTTTTAGTTGCATTGCATTTTTCATAGCAGCACCTCCAAATATGCTCTCAGCTTTGTTTCCATCTTAAATATCTTTGCATACTCCGATAAAAGCGGTATATTCTTATTCTTTCCAGTTGCATATCGTTTAAAACTTTCCGTAATCGTTTGTATATCAGCAGAACTATTTGGACGTAGAATATCACAAAGCGTCCGTTCCCGATTATATGCCTTTACAAGATTTCCTCCAGGAGTTTTTACCGCAGTCACGCCAACCTCATGCCATTCTGGTTTGCACTGCGTACAATTAACTCTGCTTTCTTTCGGTTTTGTAAGGTTATACGTTGACGGAAAAGTCATGGCATATACATTCGGTGTTCTATCTGTTAAGTCCCATAAAAACAAGGCTGTTTCATGCGAAAAAATTCCTTTTTTAAATCTGCTTTGCAAATTAAAAAGTTCATCATCCCATACTTCAGGCAAAATATATACACCACGTGCCGATTTTTCCAACATTCCTTTTTCCACAAGGTACTTTATATTTCCACGAGAAATTCCGGCAGCAACAACCATTGCCGTAGTTACTACACAATTATTATCTTTTGCCATTTTCATAATATCGTCTGTTGCTCCCATTGCTCTTCCTCCTTGTTTTCTTTTATGCTTATAATTATATGTTTTACAAGCACAAAAGTCAATTTTAAGTTCAAAAATTTACAATCTGTACATAAAGAAAACGCCCTGCATCTCTGCAAGATGTCGTTCGCATTAGTTGCATTTCCAGTTCATGTTCCGAATATTCGTAAGCGAAGTTTCTATACCTGCGGGCTCATTTTTGTAGTCCGGCATATACAGGAGCAGAGTGTAAAGGTATTTGAAAAATTTCCCCTGAACTTTCTATTGAACAGACTGAACAAACGTGTTATATTATAAGCATAAAAGGAACAACCGCCCAAAGTGGTTTGACCAATTTAGAAATGTGAAAGAAAATCCACCCTTCAACCGGCCAAAGTTAAGAGGGTGGTTTTTCTATGCATAGCTACTTACAAAACGTAAAAACGAATGTAAGTAATGCCAAAAGGAAAAGACCGTTTCTTTACCTCTGACAACTCATACTTGAGTTTCCGCAGTTTTCTCCACAACCCCTGATTATTCTGAAAGCGTTATAAACAACTTTATAAAATGGCCGCTGCCCTTTTTACCAGGCAGCGGCCACTCTCATCTACTTATTTCTGTTTAAAGCTTAGATATCTTTTCTTCTGCGTTTTCTGTTGTATCCCAGGCCGCCAATGATTGCAGCCGATATTGCCAGAAGCAGCAGATACAGATAAATCGGTGTGTTATCACCAGTCTTCACCGGCTTGGTTCCTGTAGTCGTCTTGCCGCCGGTTGTGGTGGTCGTCGTAGTAGTTGTGGTGCTGGTCTCGGATTCGGTCTCTTCTTCTTCCTCTTTCGAGTTTACTACGGTACGTGTCACCGTCAGGTTCTCCGCATCGATCTTGCAGTAGGAAGAGATCGTCACGTCATATGCAAAGCTGTCATCTACCGGAATACCATTCTCATCTGTCTCAGCGAGATAGAACTCACCGTATGGTACATTTTCAAAAGTGACGGTTCCGTGAGACGCGTTCTGCAGGCTCAGTTCCTGTATTCCCAGATCTGTAATCAGGTTTGTCAATGCTGCGTCTGAGAACAGTGCAAAGTAGAAGGTATCATCTACATTTCCTTCTGTGCCATTGATCAGGACTCTCTTATCCACCGTAATCTTGCCGTCTTTGTAATAGCCCGGGTTGAAGCCGGTAACGTGATTGATAATAGTGGACTTCGCCGTAGCCGCAGTAGGAGTCAGCACTGCCTTGCCGTCAATAATCTGGTTCGATACAATAAACTCTCCTGAACTGACCGGATTGCCCAGTTCATCGGTCTCTGCAACATAATAGGTGCCATATTTCAGCTTTGTAAATATGGTGGAAGTCGTATAGGAACCGCTTACCTCCAGAGGCTTCACGCTGGATACCCTCTGAGTGCAGGCCTCATCGGAAAACAGTGCCACATAGAAGGTATAATCAATGGCCGTATACTCATTATCCATCATAACCAGCTTCTGTATTGTGATGCTTCCGTTTCCGCTGGATACTTCATCATTCATCACTACTGTCTGAATTTTTCCGTCTGTATTTACCGTAAAGGTAACTGCATTGGAAATATCATATCCGGAAGGTGCGGAAATCTCGATCAGAGTGTAGGTTGCTCCTGCAATCAGTTCTTTGTTCAATACCTTCGGTTTACCGGTGGATACCCAGTCAGCAACGGTATTGCCCTGCGCATCCTTTAAAATCAGATGGGCTCCCGCCAGCTCTTTCTTATTTGTGATATCCATCTTGGAAATGTGTACCTTGGTGGTCTCATCTCTCATAATTACCTGCTGAGCACTGAACTTGCCTTCCGTGATCTCAAATTCGATGGTCTCTGCAATGCCGTATCCATCCGGCGCCTGAGTCTCTTTCAGCGTATATCTGCCAGGTTTCAGGCCTTTGACCACCTTGGCTTCTTCACCGGATACCCACTCCAGTTTTTCATTTGGTGTAGTTGCATCATCCACATAGTAAATCGTGGTGGCTACATTTCCGCTGGCATCCAGTACCTGAAGCGTTGCCCCCGGAAGCTCTGCCAGACCAGTGATCGCACGTTTGCTCACGGTTACTTCCGTCGGCTTATCCTCCATGACTACCTTAGTCTCTGCCTTCAGTTCATCCGTGATGGTAAATTCCACATCTTCGGCCACTGCATAGCCTGCAGGTGCCGTTGTTTCACGAAGAATATAATTTCCTGCCGGAAGTCCCCGGATAATTCTCGGTTCTTCTCCTGAAATCCACTGCAGCTTCTCATTCGGTGTAGACTCATCATCCACATAGTAGATCGTGGTAGCTGTCTCTTCCGTTCCATCTGCATTTTTCTTCAGGATCTGAATGCTTGCTCCCGGAAGTTCCTTTCCGGTGGTAATATCTGTCTTGCTGATGCTTACCTCGGTCGGGCAGTCCTCCATGATATAGGTCAATGGATTCTGTGAAACGGTCATATCTTCATTGATGGTAATCTCAATCGGATCTGCCACGGTATATCCTGTCGGTGCTTCTGTCTCCACCAGCCAGTAGCTGCCAGGCTTCACACCCTTCAGCACCACCGCTTTCTCAGCAGATGCAAACCTCATCTTCTCACCATAAACGTTGGTAATAATATCTCCGATGCTTCCATTTTCTGTCTTTTCCCGGATTTCCAGTTTTGCTCCCTCCAGAGGAACAACCTCGCCATTCAGCGTAAATCCGGTTTTGCTGATTTTCAGTTCAATCGGAGCATTTTTCATCTCCGCTTTGTTTTTCACGGTACCATCATCTGAAACAGTAAATGCCACATCTTCCGCTACGGTATAACCGTTCGGAGCGGTAATCTCTCTCAGGATATATTTTCCTGCCGGAAGTCCTCTGATCACTCTTGGCTCTTCCCCGGAAATCCACTCCAGTTTTTCATCCGGTGTGTCCGTATCATTTTTGTAATAAATTGTCGTAGCTGTCTCTTCTTCACCTGCTTCGTTTTTCTTCAGGATCCGAAGCTTGGCACCCGGAAGTTCCTCACTGGTGGTAATGTCTGTCTTGGAAATGGAAGTCACTGTTGCTTCATCAATCATCTCCACCACATTCGTTGTGCCGTCTGTGCTGACAGTGAATTCCACATCTGCAGCTACCGTATATCCCAGCGGTGCAGTAATTTCCCGCAAAATGTAAGTTACGCCTGCTTCCAGTTTTGCCTCAATATAATGAGGTTCTTCTCCGGAAATCCATTTTTCGATAATTTCATCTTCTGCACCATCTTTTCCCGGCTTCACTACCTGAAGCTCGGCATCCGGCAATTCCGGTCCTCCCGTAATCTCCTTTTTGGAAATCTGTACTTTTGTCGTATCATTTACAAATTCGATGCCATCCACCGGACTGCCCTTCTTTGTGATATCCACTACTTCAGCACCCAGCTTACCATTACCAAGGTCTGTCACCATAATTCTTATGGTAAATACGCTGGTATCATACACAATAGCAGGATTGCCGCCTTTCACCTCTTTGACTGTATAAGTATGCTCACCCAGATCACTGTTATCCTCCGGAGAAATCGAATACTCTATTTCACTGAAAGTGATAAGGCCATCTTTATCATTCGTTCCTGTTGCTATCGGTTCTTCTGCATCCTTTTCAAAAATCTGGAACTGATACTCCTTCGCCTTCAATTTCAATTCTTTTACGGAAGCATCCAGAGCTTTATTTGCTGTCAGAGAATAACTTCCCTCCGCAGAATACTCATTCACAAATTCCATTGTATCAGCTGCAGTCTCTGTGCCATCTGCGATATGAGTATAGACCGGTTCCGCTTTCAGTGTTCCATTACCGGCATCACTTATGGTAACTTTCACCGTATAAACATCTGAAGAATACTGATATCCAGGCTCCTTTGTATCTTTCTCACTTACCGTATAGCTAAAGGTCTTTCCAATATCCTCCTGAGTATAAAGAAGCTTATCAAATGTCACTTCTCCTGCTGCCGTATTTTTCTTTACAGAAAGTTCTTTTCCATCTTCATCAGACAGAACAAATTCAAACTTCTCTGCCTCCAGGTTTCTTCCCTTCAAAGTCTTTTTCGCCTTTAATTCCAGATCTGTACTGGCTGTATACTCATTTTCAAAGACAATTTCATTCTTATCAGGATCCACCTCTTCTGAATCACTATTTGTTACGGTTTTCTTCACATTCAGGGTTCCATCCAGATTATCTGTGATTTCTACCTTAACCAGATAATTTTCCTGAGAATACTGGTATCCTTTGTTGCTTCCCGCTAGCTCGGAAATCACATAATAGTACGTAGCATCGATATCATCTTCATCGTAAGAAATATCTGCAAATTTTGCAATACCGGTTGACTCATCACTGGTTGCTATCATATTAATTTCAGAACCCGCCAGACGGAAGCTGAATTTGTTTTCCTGCAGATCCTCCAACGGAATGTTGGTTTTCTTGAAAGCCTGAAGTGACAACTTTCCTTCCGCATTATAATGATTCGTAAATACGATTTCATTATCCTCTGCCGGCTTGAACAAATCTGTCGCAGACTCACTGACTTCCACAGTCGGTCCTGTAATTTTCAGACTGCCATTTCCGGTATCCTGAACCCCTACCGTAACTCTGTAGCAGAAATCAGAATAAGTATACTCATTTTTCTCAGAAGGTTTTACTTCCTCAACATAATATACAAACTCTTTTACCATTCCCTCGGCGTCCTTGACATCATCCTGATCATAAGTCAGTTCCGGGAATTCGAAGACCGCCTCATCAAGATCCGTGGCCTCATTGAATACAACGATATCATTTCCTTCTGCGTCCTTTATAGGATTCCAATCCTGATCCATCAATTTGAACTGGAATTGATTATCCTCGTCCAGAACTCTGTTTCCGGTCAGTTTCTTCGTGCCGGAAATAGTGAAGCCTGCACTGGCAGCATACTGATTCGTAAATACCACCTTAGCAGCATCTGTCTCTTCATAAGTTATCTGTTCTTCTTCCACTTTTTGTTTCTCATATTTGATGCTCGTAGACAGGTTGCCGTTATGTTCTTTATCTTCTACTGTCACTGTCACACGATAAACTTCTGTGGAATATTCATAACCATCCAGCTTGTCATTTACTTCGCGAATAAAGTAAACATGATCACCCAATTCAGTCTGATCATAACTCAATGTCGCAAAGGAAACTTTTCCTGAAGCATCATTTTTCTTTGTTTCAACCGATGTTTCCGAACCATCCACCAATTTTGTCAATTCAAAACTAAACTGCTGATTCGTCAGAACCTTCCCTTGCAAATCTTTGAACGCTGCGATATTAGCTGCGCCGGCTGCCTCATATACATTATGGAAGACAACCGCACTGGCATCCCCCTTATCAGACTGTATGCTCTGCGTCGCGATCAGATTTCCATCTTCCTGATCTGCTACATGAACGGTTACTGTAAAAACAGTTTTATCATATTCATATCCGTCTTTTCCATCGTCCTTTTCAATTACTTTATAGACATGGTCACCTACATCATCCTGGTCATAGAGAATTTCATCAAAGCTGAATTCACCATCTATATTTGTAGCTGTGATTTCCACTCCCTGGTCATTCTTCATTGGTGTCCCGTTTTCATCACAAAGCACAAATGTAAATTCACCATCTTCCAAAGATTTACCCGTCAGCTCTTTTGTTCCTGAAATGGTTGTTTCTCCGCTCGCCTTATATTCATTCGTAAATAGCGGCACTCCCTGATATTCATCGGTTCCCTTTGCATAGGTGACCACCGGTACCAGTACACCATTATCATTCGGATCTGTGATCTCCACTGTAACTGTATACACCGCATCATCATACGCATATCCTGATGCCTTGGGATCCGGGATTTCCTCCCTGATCTCATAAGTATAAGTCTTTCCGATATCGTACTGATCATAGTTCAGCGTATCAAATGTTACTTTTCCCTTTCCATCTAAATCAGGTGAACTGTTGCTCTTACTGCTTTGATCCGGATTATCCTCATCATAATCACCTATAGCTATTCTGGTAAGAGAGAAGCTAAACTGCCCTGCCTCCAGAGTTCTTCCGGTCAATACCTTTTCTGCTTTCAGATCTACCTCGGCAGCCGCACGATACGTATTATTAAAAATAATTCCATTTGTACCGATTCCATCCTTGTCTGCCACACAGCTCAACACACCTGTGCCCGTTGCAGACACAATTACCGTGATATCTACAGGAGCTGCATAAGTATAACCATGGATCTCTTTATTCGTTTCTCTGATACGATAATAATGTGTTCCGATCTGAGCCTGAGTGTATTTTATCATCGGGAAGGTAATCCCACCTGCCGCATCATTGGTAACGGATGCTCCAATCAGATTTTCGCTTTCATTTTGCTGACCTTTGTTTATTACCTCATACAGCTTAAACTCAAACTGTCCTTCAGCCAGTTCTTTTCCGTCCAGATTCTTTTGTCCGGTCAGGGTAATGGAACCTTCTGCCTGATATTCATTTTCAAATGAGATACTCTCTGTCTCATTCCCCGAAGCTGCGCTGCCTTTGTAATACACAGTCTCCACCTGAATTGAACCCGGTGTAGTTCCAAGGCTCACAACCGCTTTTACTTTATATACATCAGTACAATAGGTATAAGCGCCATTTAATCCCTGTTTTTCTTTCACTGCATAGTAATAAGTCTTTCCAACGTCAGAAACCTTGTATTCAATTGGTGTGAAAGAAATGAATGCTCCATCATTTGTAACGGTCTGCCGCGGCGTATCTGCTGCGGTTAATTCTCTGTCCGATGTATCTAAATCATATAATTCAAATTGGAACTCACTCGGTACATCCGGTCTTCCCATTACACTCTTTGATGCATTTAGAACAAGTCCTCCTGATGCCTTATAGTTGTTTGTAAAGTCCGCCGTCGTTACTTCACCCTTAAGATTTGTAATCTCCGGCGTAACCGTCAATACACCATTTCCTGCATCCACGATACTGATATTTACTTTATATACCGCAGTATCATAATCATATATCTCTGTTTTGCCGGAATCTGCTATTTCTTTCAAATAATAAGTCTTTGTTCCGGCACCATCTGCTCCTAAATCTGCCTGAGTATACACAGGTGTCTGGATGCTGAAAGATCCATCTGCAGAGACACTGCCTGTACATCCTGCTATTGGAGCAGTGGCTTCTGCGGTTTCATACAGACCAAAGCTAAATTCTCCCGCAGTCAGTGCTTTGCCTGTCAATGTCTTTGTTCCATTGATCACAGTACTTCCGGAAGCTTTGTAATTATTCGTAAATGTAACCTTTTCAAATCCAGTTACAGACGTGTTTCCTTTTGTAATTTCAGGTGTCGCTGTCAACTGACCAGCTTCGTCCATAGTAACTGTTACTTTTACCGTATAAGATTCTGCTGAATAGTCAATGCTGCTGTCAGAACCACTTGTTTCACTGATCGTATATACGATCGGTTTTCCCTGCTCTGTCACCGAAGTAAATTCTAATTCCGGATTGAATGTTACTGATCCATCGGCTGCATTGGTTCCGCTCGCTATCGTAGTTCCTGATGCATTTGTTACAATAAAATCGAACTCTCCCGCCTGCAGTGTCTTTCTTCGATTGCCTGCCAGTATTTTATGGGCAGTAAACTGCAACGCAGCTTTTGCACCATGAGTGTTCGTCACGGCAATTTGTTTTGTAGCTCCCGTTGGGACATCCTTGGCCTCAAAGACAGTTACATCATAAGATACACTGTAGTGATCCGGTACATCTTTTTCTATCACCTGATATTTCACTGCCTTGTTATTTTCGTATTTCAGAAGTTCTTCCCAGGTCACAGGCGCCCACTGATCAGATGAAGAAAGTGTCTTGCTGCCTACGTCAGTCCAAGTATTATCATCTAAAGATTTTTGAAGCGTAAGCACGATACTGACAGGTCTGAATCCATCTTTATTATTATTATCAATCCATGACTTAACAGCTTTTACTGAAATTTTTTCAGGTGTATACACATTTTTAATTGAAATACTGTCTCCGGTAGCTGCACTCGCATCTACAGCGTCACCTGATGCGTCTGCAGTATTATAATATGTTGTCGTATACTGTGGAACTGCAGTCTCCTCTACCGTATATACAGCAGGGTATGATGTTCCGTCTACCCGCACATACTTCGGAAGCTTCTCCCAGGTTTTAGTCCAGTTATTTCTCGCATTTAAAGCAACTTCATCTCCATAATTATTAGTGATATTGTTATAAGTCTGCTTTAATTGAACATTAACCTCTGTAGGCCGGTTTCCGTCATCATCAACATTTACCGGGTCAGACCAGTATTTCTTTACGGTTTTAGATGTGATGTCCGGTGTATAATTGTTTATTATGGTGTTGTCAGTGCCTGCATATCCATTCGTATCATCAGCAGTATATCCCTCCGGAAGTGAAGACACCGTCTCCTGCACTTCATAGATCACTTTTTCTCCCTGAATATATTCAGGCAGATTCTGCCACTGGCATCCCCACGTCTCGGCAGACATGCCGCCTGTCAGCTCCACTGTGCCATTGGTACTGTCTGACCAGTAATTGCCGCTGCTATTTGTGATATGATACTGAATTGTTTTACCACTGACTGCATACGCAGCGATAAAAGCAGCATCTACATTTGCAAAGGTTCCATTTTCACCAATTTTATACTGCAAATTCAGTGTTATTGTTTCTGGACGTTTTCCATCATTATTATTAGAATCTGCCCATTTTTTTGTAACTGCTTTGGTTACTGTTTCCGGTGTATAAGTATTCTTTACGGTATAAATATACTCCGTGCCCTCCAAATTCGCTTCCCTGGATACAAATGCCGTATAACCGTCATGGGAAGAAGTCTCCTTCACGGTATAACGGATTGGATTATTTTGCTTATCGTATTTAGGAAGATTATCCCAAACTGCACTGGCCGGCGTTGTGGTTCCGTCATCATTTACTGTTAATGTTTTGCTGTCATTGGTGGCAGTATCATTTTCAAACAGCGTAAATGTAATTGACGATGGTCTGAAGCCATATGCATTATTATTATCTGACCATGCTTTTGTCGCCGTTACCTTTGTCTTCTGATCATTAAAAAAGTCCTTGTTCTGTGTATTTAAAATCGTTTCGTCAAAATTAAAAATGTATGGTGTTTCATCCAATATATATCCTTCTTTTGTTGCAGTTTCCACCAATGCATATTTATGACCTACTATCAAACCGCCCTCAACAGGAATTACATGAGTTCCCGTCTCATTTGACTGACCTATGATGATTTTGCCGCTGGCGTTTGTGGTTCCTGTTCCAATTAAAGTCCAAGCGGAAGGATCCTCTTCGGCCTTATCGCCTACATCATAGAACTTATAAGAAACTCCGTCTAAAGCGGTATTCCCCTTTCTGTCATGTTTGGTAAGGGTGAAATAGAGCTTTGTACCGCCTGCACCTCCCGATGCGGACTGTGTAACCGTAATTACATCCTTAACGGAATCCACATATTGTTTTCCGTTCACGCTAAAGCTGACTTTATTCTCGTAAGGTACCGTTTCCTCCGGTGATGATGTCAATTTACGCACAGACACATCATAGCTAAGCGTGTATTTATGTCCGTCTCCATCCGGAATCGTAATGGTGAGTGTCTTATCATTAAATTCTGCAGTATAAGCTGTATTTGCCATTACAGCCCCATCCTGTTTTAATTCAAGTGAAGATACGATAAACTCCATATTCTCCGCGATGGAATCCTGAATCACAAATTTCTTATCCGTTACATCCGCCGGAAGAAGAGCTGCACCGGTTTCATTGATATTCACGCGGTAGGAAGCGATATATCCGTTGTTCGTACTTGGCCTTGTGATCAGTTCCTTGCTTAATACATTACCTGCTATTTCATAGACTGCCTCTGCAGTTCCTAATACCTTATCCCCTCTTGAAATGGATGCCTTATTTGTCGTAGAGATTTTATCATGAAGCCCATCTGTATTCTTTAAAGTGGTCTTGTATGTCAGCTCCACTCTCCCTGTCAGCAGTTCAAAATATGCTTTCGGAATTGTGAATGTGACCTGATTGCCAGCACAACTTCCGGATATCGGAAATTTGTCATTAAGCTTAGCAGAATCCTTCACATATTCCTGATTGTCTGAAAAAGTATCGGTAACGACAATATCCGCTTCCGTTCCCAGTGCCTGACCATCCTGAAGCACAATCGTCCATGTCAATTCTTTTGTAGTTGAATTATAGGAACCAAATTTTTTAAAATCATAATCATAAGTATTGGTAGAAGTCGATGTGGAGACTGTCTTTCCACTGTTGCTGACTCTTCCTATATTTCTTACTGTTCCATCCTGTGTTACTTTTGAATAATAGGAAATCGTTATCTCCGTTTTCTGCTCCAACTTCAAACTTCCGAAATTCAAGCGGAACAATTTTGTTGTTGAGGAAGCTAACATAGGAGCCGTTGAAATTCCTTCCACTGTTATGTCTGAGTAAGAACCGTCCCCCTTATTTACCGTCATGGGCGTAACAAATTCCTGCGCTCCATACAATTCATCAATATAATATACATTATTATTCTGCCCGGCAGGTAAGGTAATTGTACTTGTCCAATGAGCATACTTATCTCCCGTGACCGGGTCTGTTATGATTTCTTCATATTCCTTTACCACACCGGTTCCGGTTCCGCTTCCGGTTCCGGTTCCAATCTCTTCTTCTGTAAGTGTCACACTGGAATCTGCACTAAAATTTCCTACCTTACCTGTATTGGTATATGTCTTGCCGCCCTCGCTGCTCTCCAGAGTAGTGGAGTACGTGAACTGGTAGGAGTACATACACTCATCATCACCAGATATTGTATAACTCCAGGACTTACCATCCGATGACATCGTAACATCTGACCATGGCAGGTCATATGAAGTGCTGATACCATCTTTGTCCTTCTTAACTACATGAATCGGTGATGAAGTATCATAATCCATTCCATCCGTCTTCAGAGTATCACTCACGGTCACACCCTTCATTGGCTGATCTGCCGAAGGATTCGCTGTCAATACCCAGTCTATTGTTCCGTTCTCATTCAGACCTGTATTTGATTTCATTACCCATACATGCGTATAAGATGCAGGACCGTCAAAGGTAACCTCATCCTTTCCATTCACGGACATTTCCACTCTATTTGTAAGTCCGTCTACCGCTCCATTGTAGCTGGCAGCCGCACCGTCTTTCAGTTTTGCAAAATAGGTGATTTGATATTCCGTATTCTTCTCTAAGGAATTAATTGACAATTTAAAGCTTGTATTGGTCACTTCTGAAAGTTGATGCTGTATCGACGGTGAGATTGCAAGGCTGTCTTTATCAAATACCAGATTGTCACCCAGCTTGTCCGTTAACACAATATTTTGTCCAGCTTCATCTGCCTTGACTGTGATTGTAAATTCAAATCCGCCTCTTGCTGCGTCATAAGAAGCAGCCGTTTTCTTACCCACTACAGCCGCACCATCTTTAAAATACAAATCTTTTCCCGTTGTTTCTCCCGGGAACGTGATTGTTATTTCGTCTTTGCCTTCTATCTTGTCTTTGTCAAACTGTGCTGCAAAAGTAAGCTTTCCTGCAAGATTATAATATTCATTTACATTTTCATTAAATATTATTGTAACCATACCGTTGGAACTAATGTGGTAGGTACCATAGCTTATAATATTCCCATCCGCACCTTTTAAGCCGTTTGAATCTTTAATATCTCCGCTCACAGATGAAAAACCGGTAATTGGAATAGTCCCGCCATTCGTCATATCATAGTTCAAATCAATGTCTGGCGTGAACTGCATTCCACCGGGGGTTTCAGAAAATGTCATTTCCAGCGTAATCCATCCGTTATTTGCCGTAGCATTTTCCGGATCAAAACCACTGCCGTCACTCGTAATAATAGTTACACTGTCAATAAAATCAGAAAGATTAGTCCCCGCAACTCCCCTGACAACTGCTCCGCTCAGTGTTCTCACACCTACCGGTGAAAAGCTCGATGTAGAAAAATCTACCGAACTCACTCCACCTTGGGCTGTCATATCTACATTACCAGTCACATTTTGAACTGTATCGGTTCCTTCTTCTATATGTACTACCGTTACCTCTTCTATTTCTTTATCCGGCTGCTCCAGCACAGGTGTCTTAAAATGAATGGATACATTTACCAGACCTTCTGCCGGTTCGATTCTTTCTCCATCAAATACAAAATATACATCATAAAACACATAGTCTGCTTCCTGTCCTTCTCCTGCAGAACCAAGCTGACTTTCTACCAAAGCCACCGCTTCCTGATATGCTGCACTGTCTGCAGACATAAGATCCGCTTTGAGTACCGCCTCCTTTGGAAGCTTCGCTTTTTCAGAAGCGGATGCCGTCACGGATACACTGCTGTCTTCATAGTGGAACTCTGTTCCGTATACCAGTTCAGTTTCCGTCTCGGTTTCAGTCTCGGTTTCGGTTTCCAACTCGGTTTCGGTCTCGGTTTCCAGCTCAGTCTCAGGCGCTTCCGTCACTTCTTCTGTCTCGGTCTCTGTCTCTGGTGCTTCTGTCACTTCTTCTGCCTCAGTCTCAGGTGCTTCCGTCACTTCTTCTGCCTCGGTCTCTGTCTCAGGCGCTTCGGTCACTTCTTCTGCCCCAGTCTCAGGCGCTTCGGTCGCTTCTTCTGCCTCAGTCTCAGGTGCTTCCGTCGCTTCTTCTGCCTCAGTCTCAGGCGCTTCGGTCGCTTCTTCTGCCTCAGTCTCAAGCGCTTCGGTCTCTTCTGCCTCGGTCTCAGGTGCTTCGGTCTCTTCTGCCGGAAGGGCATACGTCACCTGTCCATGGGCGCTCTGAATTTCATTATCCGTAGGGATCTCACCGATGGCTCCCACCGCTACATCGAAGGTTGCAGAGCTGCCCGGTGTCACGCCGGAGTCTGCAAACAAAAATTCCTGGCGGAAGCTCTCGCCTGGCTTCAGGCTGTAGCCGATATAGGTATCCCCGTCAGAATCCGTACCCAGAGTAAAGGTACGTCCGCTGCCCGGATCGGTGTAGGAGCTGCCTGCGCCAAACTGCGGAAGCTGTACGGTACCGTTCCAAATATACAGTCTGACATCTACCGAAGAGAGTTCACATTCAGAAC
Organism: Lachnospiraceae bacterium; assembly: GCA_028689585.1. Classification (GTDB taxonomy): domain Bacteria; phylum Bacillota; class Clostridia; order Lachnospirales; family Lachnospiraceae; genus Merdiplasma. The sequence continues at coordinate 22,244 of JAQVCW010000020.1, forward strand.
CCAGACCATATTCCACTGCGATTCTGGCCGGTTCCCCTGCATTCTGCACAGAGGCGGAATCCACCTTCAGTACCAGTCTGCCTGCCACTACCGGATTCTTTTCTTCTGATCCGGCCTCTGTGGTATCTTCCTTTTTGCTGTTTTCTGTATTTTCTGTATTGCCGCTCCCATTGGAAGCGGATGCCTCCTGCTGCGCTCTGGCTGCTTCTGCGTCCGCTGCTGCCTGTTTGGCTGCCTCATCTGCCGCTGCCTGACGGGCTGCTTCTTCTTCTGCCGCCTGACGGGCTGCTGCTTCCTGCTGCGCTCTGGCCGCTTCCTCATCCGCTGCCTGCTGCGCTGCTGCCGCGTCCGCTGCCGCCTGACGGGCCGCTTCTTCTTCCGCTGCCTGGCGGGCTGCCTCTTCTTCCGCTGCGGATCCTCCAGCACCGGTTTCTGTCTGATTCTGGCCTTCTGTACCCGCTTCTTCAGCCAGCACCTGAAAACCAGAAGAGGTAAACATCATCGAGAAAGCCAGTACAACAGCCAGTGCTCTCAATGAAAATGGCCTTTTTCCTATGCTCTTTGTTTTTCTTTTCATTTTTTTCCTCCTAAATTGAAGATCAGCCATCCTGAATTTGCCTGACGCAAATAGGCTGACGCTGCATGTCAGGTTTTCATAGAAAACCTGACATCATCATTATGTTCCTCTGAATCTGCTTTTAAATAACAGTTCAGCAATTGAATGGTACCCCTAGATATCCCATCCGGCATAGAGCCGAACCTGCACAAAAAGGACAATGCAGCAGGTCTTGTCATGTTTTTGAATAATAATCATTCATCCACCGTTTACTCTGTCTGCACTATCCTCTTTGATTGTCTTTTATCATCGGTTTATTTACTGTTACTTATCTTAAATATAACAAAAATCCATTGCCAGGTCAAATAAAATTTAAGAAATAATTTGCCAATAAAATTCAAAAAACAATTTACTTTTTATCAATTTTATCCCTTTTTGTTTCCCGGATCCACAATTCCGGTCATCTTAAATGCTCTTATTGACGTAATACCGTATTAAATTTATAATACATACATAACCTGTTCGAGAAAGGACTAATATGCCATGAAAAATTTCGTGTTAAAAGGAACTATTTTATATACAGAAGAGAAAGATCATCTTATCGCAGCAAAAGACAGCTATGTCGTATGTCAGGATTCGCTCTGCCAGGGTGTCTTTGCCCGTCTCCCGGAATGCTATCAGCATTTTGAAGTGATTGATTATGGAAATAACCTGATTATTCCCGGCCTGACCGATCTGCATGTGCATGCGCCCCAGTACACCGTCTGCGGCTTTGCCATGGATCTGGAGCTGATGCCCTGGCTGAATGCCTGCATTTTTCCGGAGGAAGCGAAATATGCGGATCCGGGCTATGCCAGAGAAGCTTATTCTGTCTTTGTAAGGGATCTGAAGCATTCTCCCACCACCCGTATCTGCACATTCGGCACTCTGCACACGGAAGGGACGCTGGAGCTGATGCGCCAGTTGGAAGAAGCCGGTTTTCACGGCTGCGTGGGCAAGGTCAGTATGGACCGCAATGCCCCGGAAGCCCTGAGTGAGACAAATGGAGAAAAAAATCTCCTGGACTGGCTGTCCCAATGCCATTTTGAACACATACACCCCATTCTGACGCCGCGTTTTATCCCGGCCTGCAGTGATGAGCTGATGACCTCCATCGGACGAATTCAAAAAGAAACGCATCTGCCGCTGCAGTCCCATTTGTCGGAAAATCCCGCGGAGATTGATTTTGTCAAAGAATTATGCCCCTCCTCGGCATTTTATGGTGACGCTTATGACCGGTTCGGCACCTTCGGCACCAATGGCTCCACTATCATGGCCCACTGCGTTCATTCCGGCGAAGCTGAAATCGCCCTGATGAAACAGAACAATGTATACGTGGCCCACTGCGCAGAGTCTAATTTCAATCTTTCCTCCGGTATCGCACCGGCCCGCCGCTATCTGGATGCAGGACTGCATATGGGGCTGGGCACGGATATCGGCGGCGGAACTTCTGTCTCCATGTTCCGCTCGATCAAGGAAGCCGTCATTGCTTCCAAAATGTATTGGAGACTGCTGGATTCCACGAAGGCTCCTCTGTTGTTTTCGGAAGCTTTCTATCTGGCTTCCAAGGGCGGCGGCTCTTTCTTCGGCAAGGTCGGCAGCTTTGAAAAGGGATATGAATTTGATGCGGTGGTCCTCGATGACAGCCGCCTGCGCGCGCCGCGGGACCTGAGTCCGCAAAACCGGCTGGAGCGGGTGATTTATGGAGATAACTGCGACGTGGTAACGGATAAGTATATTTGCGGAGAAAAAATATGAAGCTCATTGCAAGAATACAAAGTGATTTTAAAGAAAAATTCGGCATTCCAAGACAGGCCGGTATTGTACCGGAGCTGACGGCCCGGATTATATTTGAGCCGGAATACCGCAATCCTCATGCCGTTATGGGACTGGAGGGATATTCGCATATCTGGCTGATCTGGCAGTTTTCCGAGGCGATTCGGGATACCTGGTCTCCCACTGTGCTCCCGCCAAGGCTGGGCGGAAAGACTCATATGGGCGTATTTGCCACCAGATCCCCTTTTCGTCCCAATCCCATCGGGCTCTCTTGTGTGCGTCTGGAGAAAATTGTCCAGGATCCCCGGCTTGGGCCTGTGCTCCACGTAAACGGCGCTGATCTGATGGATGGAACTCCGATCTATGATATCAAGCCCTATCTGAAATATGTGGACAGCCACCCGGATGCCGTCTGCGGTTTCGCCGATCATGTGCAGGACTATGAGCTGGAGGTGGCTTTTCCGCCCGAACTGCTGGAAATCATCCCCCCTGAAAAGAGAAAAGCAGCCTTTGGCATCCTTCGTCAGGATCCAAGGCCGCCTTACCAGAATGATCCGGAGCGAAGGTACGGAGTGGCCTTCGCCGGATACGATATTCGTTTTCATGTAAAAGACGGAATACTTGCGGTATGTGAGGTGGTGAAGCTGTAATCTTCCTCAATGACGGGGGCTGGCCCTGCAGGCTTCACCGCAGATCCGTCCAGCTCATCTTTTTCATTTCATACAGGGTGCTGCTGCTCACTTTCCCTTCGATGCCCACTTCAAAGCCAGGCGTTTCCTGGTAGATGCGAGTGGTCATCACCATTTCACCGTGATTAAAATAAATTTCCAAAACAGAACCGTCTGCCAGGACGCGGATTTCCTCAATGCCTGCATGAAGCGCTTTTCTCGCAGTTCTGCCCGCTCCGCTGTCTCCTGTAAACTGTAAAAGCACTTCCTGTTCGTTTATCTTCAGTTCCAGTTCTTTGGACAGCCGGAGTGTAACGGTCTGTTTCTTTTCTTTTGTCACAATCCAGTCATAGCGGATCGGATTCTGCAAAACCTTCTTTTCTCTCAACTGCTCCAGCTCTTCCGCCGGATACTGCCTCAGCAGTCCCTCTGCGGTCTGAGTCAATACCCGGGGAAGGCTCAGGGCCTGAGTCCAGCCATTCTTCTCATCCCGGTTGCCGTAAGGCTCATCGGGAAGCCCGATCCAGCCTATCATGATATGGCGCCCCTTTTCATCCATGAAAATCTGGGGTGCATAGAAGTCAAATCCCATATCCCATTCCACAAAATTTTCCGCTGTCCGTTCTCTTGTCAGCAGAAAATATCCTGCCTGATGATTGTTCTGGAACCGATATTCCTCCGCCTCCAATCCCTGGGGACAGACAGCCAGATAATGCCGCTCCCCTATCTGAATTAAATCCGGACATTCCCACATATAGCCAAAGGGCTTTTCTGTGGTGATCTCCTCCGCCAGCTCCCAGTTTTCCTTATCCTTTGAGGTATACCGAAGGACTGCCCCCTTATCCTCCCGGCGTCTGCCGCCCAGCACCATATCGTACCGGCCGTCCTTTCCGGAGACCTTGGGATCTCTGATATGACAGGTATAATCGGACGGATAGCTATCCAGTACACACCTTTTTTCCGAAAAATGAATGCCGTCCCGGCTCTCCACCAAAATAGTATTGGACAAACGCCCGGAATGGGTGAAATCATGTTCTCCCGGTTCTTTCACATTCCCGGTATAAAACAGATACATCCTGTCATTTTCAACCAGCGCAGAACCGGAATAAGCTCCGTCCTTATCCAGATCCGTATCCGGATAAAGGGGTATCCCCAGATACTCCCAGTTTATCAGATCCGGACTCCGGTAATGCCCCCACGCCTTTTGGCCGTTCTGCGGATATGCCGGAGCATACTGGAAGAAGACATGATAATATCCCTGAAACCGACAAAGCCCATTGGGATCGTTGAGCCAGCCGGCGGGCGGAGTCAGATGAAATCCACAGCGCCAGAAATCGGAAGGGTCTATCCTGGCATTTTGATCTGCCATTCTTAAAAGTGCAGTTGTCTTGTCATACTTCACCATTATTCTTTCTCCCACTGTTTATTTTATTTTCTGCATCTCACCAGCTCATCCAGCGCCGTCACCGCGCCTTCTGCCAGCCCGGCCACTGCACTGTATTCCTCTGTATTTGTGATGATGACCGGAGTCGTCAGATTATATCCTGCCTCTGCGATGGCCTTTTGGTCAAATTCCAGCAGAAGCTGGCCTTTTTCCACCCTGTCACCATCTTTCACATGGGATTTGTAATATTTCCCGTCCAGCTCCACCGTGTTGATGCCCACATGGATCAGAACCTCCACTCCCCCGTCGCTGACCAGACCTACCGCATGTCCCGTGGGAAACATGGTGGCCACAGTCCCGGCAAATGGCGCTACCACTTTTCCTTCTGACGGCTCAATCGCCATCCCCTGGCCCAGCACCTGTGCTGCAAAGGTCTCATCCGGCACCTGAGACATGGGAATTGCGCGGCCCGTCAGCGGTGCAAATACTGTTTCTTCTATTATAATATGTCCATCTTCCGTAATATGTCTGTCTTCCGCTTTCACCTCCTGCACTGCCGGAGTCTTTTCTTTAAACAGAGCCCAGGAAATCCCAAAAGAAATCGCGGATGCCACAATAATGACCAGTGCATACTGCCATGCATATGCAGTGGTGATCAGGAAACCAAACACACCGGTAATTCCATAAGCGGTGGCTCCGATATGGAGAATGCCGGCCACCAGTCCTCCGCAGGCACCGCCGATACATCCTGCGATAAACGGAGTCATGTAGCGGATATTCACACCGAAAATAGCCGGTTCCGTAATTCCCAGAAATGCGGAAAGTGATGCAGGCAATGCCATTGCTTTTGTCTTGTTATTTTTCGTCTTCAGGGCAATCGCCAGTGCTGCCGCGCCCTGTGCCACATTGGCCGCAGTCGCGATGGGCATCCAGGTATTCAGACCTTCCGCGCTGAGCAGTCCGGCCTCCAGCGCATTGTACATATGATGCACACCCGCCACTACCGTAGGGGCATACAGACCGCCGATAATAGCACCTCCGATGCCAAAGGGAACCGTGATCAGTGATTTTGCTCCAAACAGCACCCAGTTCTCCACCGTGGAGAAGATCGGCCCGATCACAGTCAGTGTCAGATAGCCGGTCACCAGAACCGTAACCAGCGGTGTCACAAACAGATCGATCATTTCCGGAACGATCTTATGCAGCTTCTTTTCAATCATGGACATGATCCAGACCGCGATCACCACCGGGATCACATGTCCCTGATAACCCACCAGATTAATATTGTACAGGCCGAACCACACTCCAGCCTGGGGCACCGTCTCTGCGCCGGCCACGGACCAGGCATTCAGCAGATCCGGATGGATCATGATCATACCGATAACCGCACCGAGGAAAATATTGCCGCCAAATACCTTTGCCGCACTGATGGCAATCAAAATCGGCAGAAACGTAAAGGCTGCATTGCTGAACAGATGAAAAATGGTATAGGTGCCGGAGCCTGCCATCGCCGGAAACGCATTGCACAGACCTTCCAAAAGTCCCATCAAAAGGCCGCTGGCTACAATGGCCGGAATGATGGGAACGAAAATATCGCCCAGCGTCTTCAGCATACGCTTCAGCACATTCTGCTTTGCATTCGCCGCCTGCTTCACCTCTTCTTTGGACGCTTCGGAAATGCCGGCAATGCGGATAAATTCATCATAAACCTTATTCACAACTCCGGTTCCCAATATGATCTGGAGCTGTCCGGATGCTTCGAAAACCCCCTTGACTCCCTCAATCTCTTCCAGAGCCTCCTTGCTGCATTTTCCATTGTCACCAATCACCATACGCAATCTGGTAGCACAATGTGCGCAGGAAACAATATTTTCTTTCCCGCCTGCTTTCTGCAGGATCTGTTCTGCCGCTGCACGATAATCCATAATCGTTCTCCTCTCCCTTTCCAGTCTTCCCTTTTTGAGCTTATTTATTCCAATGTGGTATCAATCTCACATTTATTAATATATCACTTCGTCTTTCTTCTGTAAATAGGGTAATTTATACAATTTTTTCACGCTGTTTTTATTCATATTTACGGTATCGATTTCATTTATTTTTATAATATCCTTTTCCTGTGTTCCGGATATCGAAAGAAATACAACAAAAAAACAGAGGAGCAGCTCACACTCCTCTAGCGCTATTTACCGCACCGACTCTCGGATCAGCACATCATAGGACAGCTTCATCTGCCGCCGCAGCTCCTGCCCGTCCTGCAGTTGGGAAAGCAGTATTCTTGCGCCTTCTTCGCCGCATTCTTCATAATAATACTGTACGGTAGTCAGGTGGGGTTCACATATTTCCGACATCCTGGAAGCCCCCATCCCGGCAAGCTGCACCTCTTTTGGTATGTGCCGCCCCCGTTCCTTCAGGCAGCGCATGGCGCCAATAGCAATGGTATCCGTGGCACAGATCAGGGTGTCCAGGTCAGGGTGCTGCTCCAGCAGCTCCCCGGTTCTCTCATAGCCGCTTTCCGCATCAAAAAGAGCCTCCCCATACCAGCTCTCATCAAACTCTTTTTTCTGCTCGCCCATGGCATTTAAAAATCCAAGGTAACGCTGCCTGCCCACTGCGGCATCCTGCTTTGTAACACCGATGTAGCCGATCCTGGTTCCTTTTTTGATCACCTGCTCTGTCAGATCCTTCATGGCATTATAATCATCATGATAGACACAGGAATTCTGCTTTACTTCCTGGCCCAGAAGTACCAGCGGCACTTTTAGCTTTTTCAGCTCCGCCTGATGTTCTCTGGTCAGGATCGTACCCAAAAGCAGGATTCCGTCCACCTGATGCCGCTGAAATATGTTCAGATACCGCAATTCCTCTTTTTCATTGTTGTCCGTGTTCGCCAGCAGCATCTGATAGCCCTCTTCCGAGAGGACTTTCGTAATCCCCTTCACGATCAGACTGATGGAATCGGAGTTGATCTTCGGAATGATAACCCCCACCAGATGAGTTTTTCTGGTCCGCATGGTCTGTGCCTGAGCCAGCGGGCGATAACCGGTCTGCTCTATCACCTTTTGAATTTTTTCTCTTTTCTCCTGGCTGACATATCCCTCATTCAGGTAACGGGATACCGTGGCTCTGGACACGCCGGCCAGATTTGCGATCTCATTAATATTCATCTTCACTACCTCTGTCCTATTTTCCCATTTTGTGATTATTTTTCTCTTTTCCGCCCGATATGCCCAACCAGAAGACAAATGCCAGAAAGACAAATGCCGCCAGCATCCAGGGAATTAAGTATTGCGGCCCCTGGGGCGCGAATTTATCATAATATCCCTTCAGATAAATCACCACCACGATCAGCGGCAGGATCCAGGTCATATAAAAACGGATCCCGCCCGGAAATTTCTTTCCGCTTCCTGCATTTGCCTCCCGAAGGAAGTTGTCCCAGCCCCATCCCTTCCTTCTGGTACAGAACATCAAAAACACCAGGGAACCCAGCGGAAGCAGATTGTTTGATACCAGAAAATCTTCCAGATCCATGATGGTGGTCCCGGCTCCCAGCGGCTGCAGTCCCGAGAGCAGGTTGAAGCCGAGGATGCAGGGCAGTGTCAGAACGGTCACGATCAGGATATTGGATAAGACCGCCTTTTTCCGGCTCCATCCCAGCAGGTCGATTCCAAAGGAAACCAGATTTTCAAATACTGCGATCACCGTAGTCAGCGCTGCAAAGGAGAGGAACAGGAAAAACAGGGTTCCCCACACCTGCCCTCCGCCCATCTGCTGAAAAATATTGGGAAGAGTAATAAAAATCAGGGAAGGCCCGGCATCCGGCTCAATGCCGAATGCAAAGCAGGCCGGTATGACGATCAGCCCTGCCATCAGAGCCACGAAGGTATCCAGCAGGGTAATATTGACGGTCTCTCCGGTCAGGGAACGGCTTTTGTCCAGATAGCTTCCAAAGATCTCCATGGAGCCGATGCCTATGCTCAGTGTGAAAAATGCCTGGGACATGGCGCCGAAAATCACATTTCCGATCCCTTTTTCCTGCATCGCCTGAAAATCCGGTATCAGGTAAAATTCGATTCCCCTCTCCGCTCCCGGAAGCCGGATGGAGTGCGCTGCCAGCACGACGATCAGTCCCAGCAGGCAGATCATCATCACCTTGGTGATCTTTTCCACCCCTTTCTGAACTCCCATGGAGCATACGCCAAAGGACAGCACGATGGCCGCAATGGTCCAGAAGATCAGCAGACCGGGATTCCCCAGCATTTCAGAAAACTTTTCTTCGATCTGTCCGGAGGTCACGCCGGCCCCGGTCAGCTCACCGGCCGCGCTGCGAAAGCAGTAGCACATCATCCAGCCCGCCACCATGGTATAGAACATCATCAGCAGATAGTTTCCCACCATGGCGAAATAGCCAAACAGATGCCAGCGGGTTCCTTTCGGCTCCAGTTCTTCAAATGCAGTCGCTACCGACCGCTGGCTCCCCCGTCCCACGGAAAATTCACATACCATGATCGGAAAACCCAGAACTCCCAGAAATATCAGGTAAATCAGAATAAATGCCGCGCCGCCGTACTGCCCGCACATATAAGGGAATTTCCACACATTCCCAAGTCCCACCGCGCATCCGGCGGATACCAGGATAAATCCCAGCCTGGAACCAAATTTTTCTCTTGTCTGCATATCGCTCTCCTGTCTGTTTTCGTGATTCTTAAATCTGATCCTGTGCTTTACAGCAGATATTTTTCTATCGCCTCTTTGCATCCGCCATGATTATTGTCCGCCAGCACCACATCACATATTTCTTTGATCGCCGGTACTGCATTGCCCATCGCTGCCGCCAGTCCGGCTGCACACAGCGCTTCCCGGTCATTTTCATTATCTCCCACCATGATCACCTGCTCCATGGAAATTCCTTTCACTTTGCAGATTTCCGCCAGTCCTGCCGCCTTGCTGATGCCTGATGGAGAGCACTCCAGCGAAGTCTCTTCCGAAAACACCATCGTGGACTGCACCGACACTGCCTCCAGCTTTGCCAGCGTCACCAGACGCTCTTCCACATTTCTGTGATACAGATTGATCTTCTCCGCTCCGTCCCCGTTTGGCTCCAGCACTTCAAAGATATCCTCCACCAGTCTGGCATTGTGCCGGAAGCTTTCCTGGTACTGTCCCATTCCGTACAGATCCATCAGTGGAAAATACTTCCGCCCCAGATAGGACTGCCCTTCCCGAAAGATCTGTACCATAACATCTCTTCCTCTGATTGCCTCCTTTATCTGCAGAATGGAAGCTCCGGAAAGCGTGGTGAGCTTCAGCGGCGTCCTCTCCTTCAGATCATAGACCAGCGCGCCGCTCTCTCCGCACAGGTAATGCATTCCCCGGAAATCCGGCAGAAATTCGTTCATCTCCGAATAGCTCCGTCCGGTGCAGAAGACCACCTCTTTCCCTGCTGCCAGCGCCATCCGGATTGCTTCCCGTGTAGCTCCGTCAATTTGTTTTTCATCATTGAGCACCGTCCCATCCATGTCAAGTGCAATCATCTCATATGTCATCCTTTTTTCCTCCCCGGTATCCCGAAATGCCGGCCCATTTTAAATTCACCTTCAGCAGACAGGCGGACGTATGTCATGTTCGGAACGCTTTTAAGGCGGAGACCATCAGGCCACCCGCCGTTCTTCTATTCTTATTCATTATTGTTCCTGATCCGGTCATCTTTATGTACCATCTGTCTGTTTTCTATGCTGCATCATACAGATTTATTATAATGGATTCCCCGGTTCTTGTACAGTTCTATTTTACAGACAGCAGACTTTCACAGGCAGCAGACTTTTACAGGCAGCAGACTTTGCGCCTTCTTGACAGCCGGTTTCTCTGAATATACTTTTCCGTCAGAAACAGCTTTCCGATTTCTTCTGCGCCATGCTCTTTAGAAGCCGTCTCCTCCAGCGCGCGCATTCCCTCCACCGTGTGCAGCCACAGACTTCTTCTCCCCAGATATCCTGCCTGCTTCAGATAAAATACGTAGATCCCGATCTCTTCGTTTCCGATCTTCGCTTCTCTTCCATCCGGAAGGTACAGCTTCAGTTGGAGTTCCCCATCCGGCAGCACCGCCCCTGCGAGAATGCCCGCAGAGCCCACTCCGAAATTCCGTTCGCAGATGGCCAGCACCGCTTTCTGATTCAACACAATATCATTTTTACAGGCATCATATATTAAATAATCCCTTCCGGAACTATGATATTTCAAAAGAATAGTATCCATACCTTTACCGCCTTTCCGCTTCTGCAATCCGCCCGCTGCGCTTTCCTTTTACTATAATATAGCAGGCATTATCTGAAAGGAAAATCAGTTTTCTGCTTTTCATATTAAATATAATGCGGTATACTTGGAATCAAAAAAAGAAGGGAGTCCATATGGAATCTTCATTTAAAAAGACCGGCTATCTCACCGGTGAATTCAAATTGTTTCATCTGGTGGATCAGCAGCAGAAACGTTTCGAACTGCATTACCACGATTTCTGCAAGGTGCTCATCCTTTTGCAGGGCAACGTAAGCTATGTGGTAGAAGGAAAACAGTACGATATGCAGCCGGGAGATATTATCCTGGTGAATGCCGGGGAGATCCACCGGCCTGTGATTCACGACAATTCCCCCTATGACCGGATCATTCTCTACCTCTCTTCTGATTTTTTTCAGAGATACCGGGGGGAAGATTTTGATTTGTTCCACTGCTTTACCCAGGGCCAGCGCCAGCACTCCAGCCTGCTCCGCCCTTCGGATGCAGACCGCGCCCGGCTTTTGCCTCTTGAGAATGAGCTTGCCCTTTCCTGCCAGAGCCGCGCTTACGCTTCCGGTCTGTATCAGCAGATCAAGACCGTAGAATTCATGATCTGCCTGAACCGCCTGCTGGTGCAGGAAAATCTTTCCTATTCAGAATCCGTGACCGCCAATCCGGTGATCCTTCAGGTCATGGACTATATCCGGGAGCATCTTTGCGGGGAGCTGTCCATCGATACCATCGCTGCCGCCGTATTTCTGAACCGTTCCTATCTGATGCATCTTTTCAAAGCGGAGACCGGCTGCACCGTGTGGAAATACATTACGGAAAAGCGGCTTTTTGCCGCCCGCACCTACATCCAGAAGGGACTGTCCATCACAGAGGCCTGCTATCAAAGCGGGTTCAAAAATTATGCTTCTTTTTATCATGCCTACAAAGCAAAGTACCAGTCCGCCCCCACAGAGGATCTGACCGCAGGGGATTGATTCCGTCTCTTTATTCCCCGGATCCTGAATTTCGAAATACACTGACAAATCCGCAGACCACAGAGTACAGCACACCGGCACTGGGCCAAATGATCCAGGTGCGGTCCCAGCGCATGGTATAAAAGCTGATTCCCAGATAGACTGCTGTGATCAGACTCCAGTAAATGCCGCTGATCGGAGAGTTTCTTTTACTTTCCCTTTTGCCCTCCGGTGAATATTTTCCTTCCTGCATCAGCTTCTGATAGCTTTCGCTGATCGTCTCGGACCAGACAAACAGAAATACCGCACAGGCAATCAGCAGAAGAAGAATTGCCGTACCCATGATCGCCGCCAGGTCCTCCTGGTAGATGATTGCCAGACATACCAGGGGTATCACGCTCAAAATGCAGAGCGTCACGCCCACCACCACACATTTTCGATGGACATCCCGGAACGCTTCCTGCTTCTTTTCCACCATTCCCGCAATTCCATACTGGAGCTGGAAATCCTCTTCTTCTATATATTTAAATTCCTCCATCTGCATGCTGTCCCAGACAAAAGAAGCCACAGCACCGGCAACCAGCACCAGAAGCACCACCAGGCCAAGCCCTCCTGCCAGATCCTCAGACAGTCCGATCCCGGCCTCTGCCAGCCCTGCCAGTATAATCAGCGCCACGGGTGACAGAATACAGACCGCCGTAGCAAAAGCGGTCCGAAGCGCCATTTTTTCTGACAGCCCCAGATATTTGTTGGCCTGCTCCAGCGTTATGAGTCTGCCCTGCGCTTCTTTCCTGTCCTCCTCCCCGTCCTCCCAGGGATCATTCTCTGTTTCCTCAATTTCATCCTTCAGAAGATAATCGGTACTGACACCAAAGAGCTGGCTCAGTTTGATGATTTTATCCAGATCCGGAACAGAAGCCGCACTTTCCCATTTTGAAACCGACTGTCTGGAAATTCCCAGCTTCGCCGCCAGGTCCTCCTGAGACCATCCGTATTTTTTGCGCAGCATGATAATCTTGTCTGCTAATATCATAAATCATTTCCTCCTTTTTTCTCTTTCCCCGGCTGCAGGTGTTTCCGTGAGATACCCGGCCCGCACGGCAGCGTTATCCTGTCAGCCATGAATCGTAACTTATAGAGAAACTATAGCAAAAAAAGCGGTTGACAACTACCAAGTGCGCTTTGAAATGTGTCAACCGGGGGTTGCAGAGGGTAAAATGAAGCCAAAAAGGAGCTTTCCAGTCTTATGGAAAGCTCCTCCATTCTCACGCTTTTTATTCTTAATAATTTGCTTTTTTTACCTCGAAATAACTCTGCGGATGAGAACATACCGGACATACATCCGGAGCCTTCCTGCCGACGCAGACATGGCCGCAGTTGCTGCACTGCCAGATCACATCTTCATCCTTGCTGAATACCAGATCTCCTTCGATATTTGCCAGAAGCTTGCGATATCTTTCCTCATGCTCTTTTTCGATGGCCGCTACTCCTTCGAACAGTTTTGCGATGTCATCAAAGCCTTCTTCCTTTGCTTCCTTCGCAAAGCCTGCATACATGTCGGTCCATTCATACATCTCGCCGTCGGCTGCAGCCTTCAGATTCTCAATGGTGCTTCCCACGCCGCCGGTCAGCAGCTTGAACCACATCTTAGCATGTTCTTTTTCATTATTAGCGGTTTCTTCAAAAATGTTTCCAATCTGAACATAACCGTCTTTTTTTGCCTTAGAAGCAAAGTATGTATATTTATTTCTCGCTTCTGATTCCCCTGCAAACGCTGTCATTAAATTCTTTTCTGTCTTAGATCCCTTTAAATCTGCCATAATACCTTCCTCACTTTCTAATTAAGACAATTGATACTCTTATATTATCTTACCTTTCCCAGTATTTGTCCATCCCTTTTTTCAGAACAGTACCCGTATCGTTGTCCCTTTTTCCGGCTCGCTTTCCAGCTCTATAACCGCATCATGCAGCGCCACGATATGCTTTACGATTGCCAGCCCCAGTCCGGTTCCGCCGGTCTGCTTGGAACGGCTCTTATCTACCCGGTAAAAGCGCTCAAATACCCGGTCCTGATGCTCCTTGGGGATCCCGATGCCGTTGTCCGAAACCTCCAGCATGACCTTCCCGTTTTTCTCCCCTGTCACCACCGCCACCTTTCCGCCCTTGCGGTTGTAGCGGATGGCATTGTCCGATAAGTTCAGGATCAGCTCCGTAATCATATCCCGGTTGCCCCGGATGATCTCCCTCACGCCCCGAAGCTCAATGGTCACATCATGCTTCTGGGCATTGATATTCAGGTTTTCCACGCACTTTTCCGCCAGATCATACAGGTCAAAATTCTCAAAATTGTCCTTTTCCCGGCAGGAATCCAGTTCGGAAAGGCGGATGATATCATTAATCAGGGACAGAAGCCGGGTGGCATTGCGGCGGATCTCTCCGGAAAAACGGAGGATCTCCGTATCCTTCACCATCCCGTTCTCCATCAGCTCCGCATATCCGGAAATCGCGGTCAGCGGTGTTTTTAATTCATGAGATACATTCGCTGTAAAATCCTGGCGCATCTTTGCCGCCTTCAGGATATCCTCATGCTGAGCCCGTATGGTATGCACAAACGGAACCAGTTCCTTGTAAGCCGGTGCAATCGTATAATCATCCATATTCACTGCCATTTCTTCAATGGGCCGCAGCAGATTGGAGGTGAGAAAATGCGCCAGTATAATACAGATAATGATCATGATCAGAATGACAATCGCGATACTGGGAATGGCGCTTTCAAACACGCTCCAGATGTTCTCCGCTTCCCTCGCTACGCGCAGCACCGAACCGTCCTCCAGACGGACGGCATAATAAAAGGTGCTTTTATTCAGCGTGCTTGACTTGCGCACATCCTCACCCTTCCCTGAAAGGAAAGCTGCTTCCACCTCCGGGCGCTGTGCATGATTTTCCATCTCTCCCACGTCTGCGCCGTTGTCATAGAGCACATTGCCCTCCTGACTGATCCAGGTGACACGCAGATCCTCCATATCAATATGAAGATTTATTACATTATCCTCCCGGAAAATGTCTGTGCTTTTCAAAATGTCCGCATTTACCCGCAGATCTGCTTCCACCTGCTTGCGAAACAGCTCATAAAAAACAACCGACACCAGAAGCATCGTGGAAATAATCGCGATCACAGCGATTCCCAATAGCTGTGAATTGATTTTTCTCTTCATTCAGCAGCTCCTATTCCATCACATAGCCCACATTCCGGACTGTCTTGATTCTGGTTCCGCTGTCACTCAATTTCTGGCGCAGGGTTTTGATGTGCATATCCACTGTCCTGGATTCTCCCTCAAATTCGGTTCCCCATACCCGGTGCATGATCATCTCTCTGGTCATGACGATACCGGTGTTCACCATGAGCAGCTTCAGCAGCTCGTATTCCTTATAGGTCAGATCAATGGCCTCATCATGGACGTATACCATGTGCCGTTCATTGTCGAGAAAAACTTCTCCCAGCGTCACATACTTGCTGTCATCAATTTCCAGAGTCCGCCTCAGCACCGCTTTTACCCGGGTGATCAGCTCCATGACGGAAAATGGTTTTTTGATATAATCGTCCGCGCCGAAGTCCAGCCCCTTGATCATCTCGATCTCACTGGTCTTGGCCGTCACCATGATCACCGGCAGCTTCTTGGTCGCCGGATTCGCCCTGAGCTTTTTGACAATTTCATATCCGTCTTCGTCCGGCAGCATAATATCCAGAAGAGCCAGATCCGGTATTTTATCCTCCAGCTTCTGATAGAAAAGCTTCGCATTTTCAAAATCACAGACCGTATAGCCGCTGTTGCGCAGTGCGATCATCTCAATTTCACGTATGTCCGTATCGTCTTCTACAATATATACTAGTGCCATCTTATTCTCCATCCTTTAACTCTGGAAGTCTGTATTTATCACTCATTACCTGATATTCCTGCTTGAATTCTTCGTTGCTCTCATCCTTGATCATATCCAGGAACTCATGGGTATCAAAATTATCCTCATTGATCTGCAGCAGATACACTGCGATATTGGAGCAGTGATCCGCAACCCGTTCAAAGTTGGTGGAAATATCCGACAGGATAAAGCCCAGCTCGATGGTACATTTTCCCTGGGTAAGACGCTGGATATGTCTCTGTTTTTCTTCCAGATTCATGGTATCCACCACCTGCTCCAGCGGTTCCACTTCTCTGGCCAGGACCTGATCCCCCTTGACAAAGGCAGTCGTTGTGATGCTTACGATATCCCGGATGGCTTCTGAAAATACCACCAGTTCTTCCTTTGCTCCCGGTGAAAAATCCAGTTTCTTTTCCTGCATCTCCTGATATGCCTGCATAATATTCACGGCATGATCCGAAATACGCTCATAGTCGCCAATGCTGTGCAGCAGCAGAGACAGCATCTTGCTCTCCCGCTTGGACAGATCCTTGCTGCTGAGTTTTACCATATAAGTACCCAGGGCATCTTCGTATTTATCCACCCGGTCTTCCAGCTCCACCACCCGGTCTGCCTTCGCTTTGTCATAATTCTGAAACAGAGAAAGCGCAAGCTCCATGGCTTCCTGTACATGAGCTGCCATGCTGTTTGCCACAGTGCGGCATTCTCCGATGGCAAAGCCCGGCTTGTCCAGGAAACGGTCATCCAGACGTGCAAAGTCCTGAGAAACTGCTGCCACTTCCGGCTCTGCCTTTTCCGGAATTGTGAGAATCGCCAGCTTTTCCAGTCCTTTTGCAAACGGGAACAAAACAATGGTAGCTCCGATATTGAACAGACTGTGCACCACTGCAATCCCTGCCGGGGCTGCCGCTTCGTTCAGGAACTCGAAGTGTACAAATGCGTTGATGGAATAGAATACAACCATAAAAAGAATCGTACCTATCATGTTAAAATACAGATGCACTGCAGCCGCCCGCTTTGCATTTTTGCTGGCGCCCACACTGGACATGATTGCTGTAATACAGGTACCGATATTCTGCCCCATGATAATAGGAAGTGCCGTTCCAAAGGATACTGCCCCGGTCACGCACAGCGCCTGCAAAATACCGACGGATGCGGAAGAGCTCTGGATCACTGCTGTCAGCACTGCACCCACGACCATGCCCAGAATCGGATTGGAAAACATGGTGAAGATCCTGGTGAAGCCTTCCATCTGAGCCAGAGGAGCCACCGCACCGCTCATGGTCTCCATTCCGAACATCAGCACTGCGAAGCCGACCATGATATTTCCTATATCTTTTTTCTTCTCATTCTTTGAAAACATCAGAAAGCCGACGCCAATCACCGCCAGAATCGGTGAAAAGGAGGACGGCTTGAGCATTTTCAGAAAAAAACTGGAGCCTTCAATTCCGGATAAACTCAGGATCCAGGAAGTGATCGTAGTACCGATATTGGCACCCATGATGATCCCCACCGCCTGTGTCAGTTTCATGATCCCGGAGTTTACAAAACCTACTACCATAACCGTGGTCGCTGAAGATGACTGTATCACAGCCGTCACACCCGCGCCCAGAAGCACCGCCATAATACGTTTGGAGGTCAGCTTCTCCAGGAGCCGTTCCATACGCCCTCCTGACAGCTTGGAAAGTCCGGCTCCCATCGTCTCCATCCCATAAAGGAACAACGCAAGCCCGCCCACCATTGTCAAAATCGCAAAAAAATCCATACCCTTCCTCTTTTCCTGCAAACACTTTTGCAAACTGTGCATTTCCCACTCTTTTTCATTCTAATCCCTTATTATTATGCCGAAATTTCGTGAAATGCATTCTGTAGTAATAATTTAGAAAATTTCAAGCTTTCCTACATTAGAATATATCATAGAAATGTAAATTTGAAAGAAGGTTTTATGTAAAATTTATGTAAAGTTTTTTACACAAAAAACTCCTCCATTTCACTTACTTCACATCTTTATGACAAATCATGTGAAACAGTCTGAATTGGAAGGAGTTTCTTGTCCAAAGCTTTCCTTAATATTACTTACTTCTCGTAGTTACTTTTCATTCGGCATTTTCCATCCGTGATGATCCGTATGCAGCAGTTCATGTGCCTTATGGGACAGAGGATGCCCCAGGTATTCCTGATACAGGCGAACCACGTCCGGATTCTCATGGGAAAATCTAAGCTCACTGGAGCGGTCCAGAAAATACAGGTTATCTCCCCGATCTCCTGCCAGCTCCTCTCCGTCATGGATGGGCTGGCCTCCGCCTCCCGCACAGCCTCCCGGACAGGCCATGACTTCGACAAAATCATAAGAAACTTTTTGACTGCGCAGTGCCCGGATCAGCTTTCTGGCATTGCCAAGGCCGCTGACCACTGCCACACGTACCGTACTTCCCTGAATATCTATGCTGGCTTCCTTCCAGCCGTCCAGCCCCCGCACCATATAAAATGCATCCGGCGCCGGATTCTTTCCCGTCACCAGGTAATAGCAGGAGCGAAGCGCTGCTTCCATCACTCCGCCGGTGGCGCCAAAGATCACACCTGCGCCGCTGCCGGTTCCCAGCGGATTATCAAACTCTGTCTCCGGCAGGTCCTGCACCACCAGATGATCTGCCCGGATCATCCTCACCAGCTCTCTGGTGGTCAGCACAAGATCCACATCCCTGTTCTGGCCGCTGTCATTGATATTGGGGATGGCCGCTTCGTGCTTCTTCGCCACGCAGGGCATAATGGAAATATTGTAGATCTTCTCCGGATCGATGCCCATCTTCTGTGCAAACCAGGTCTTGGTCACCGCCCCCTGCATCTGATGAGGAGACTTGGCCGTAGACAACTGATCCACCATATCCGGATACTGAGATTTCAGGAACCGCACCCATCCCGGACAGCAGGAGGTAAACATGGGGAATTTATAATCGTCTTTCTTCTTCAGCCGTTCCAGAAATTCGCTGCCCTCTTCCATAATCGTCAGATCCGCACCGAAATCCGTATCAAACACGTAATCAAATCCCAGCGCCTTCAGCGCGGAAACCATACGCTGCGGCGTAGCTTCACTGCGGGACAGTCCCAGTTCTTCGCCCCAGGCCGCCCGTACCGCCGGTGCGATCTGCACGATGGTTATCTTGTTCTCATCCGCAAATGCTCCATGAAGAGAAGTCAGCTCCAGGGTATCATCCCGCTCCCGCAGCGCTCCCGTCGGACAGTGGGTAATACACTGGCCGCACAGCGCGCATTCCGCCTGGGTGATCTGCTGGTTATGGGAAACGCCAATGTTCACTCTTGAACCGGTCCCCGCAATATCCCAGATATGTAATTTCTGAACCTTGTCACAGATCTGAATACATCTCATACATTTGATGCACCGTCCTGCATCCCTTATCATCGGGAAAGAAGCCGGCCAACTGCTCTTTGGCAGATCTGTTTCATACTGACTTTCAAAAATCCCCAGATCATTCGCCACCTTCTGCAGCGAACAGTTTCCGCTGCGTACACAGGACGGACAGCGGCAGTCATGCTGGGACAAAAGCAGCTCTACATTGGTTCTTCTCGCCTCTCTGACTCTGGCGGAATTGGTATAGATCTCCATCCCTTCCTGTACGGTGTTGTCGCAGGCCGGAACCAGACGATTCACTCCCTTTATCTCTACCACACATACCCGGCAGGCCCCTATTTCATTGATGTCCTTCAGATAACAAAGGCTGGGCACCGGCATATTTGCCAAGGCTGCCGCTTCCAAAATGGTTGCTCCTTCAGCCGCCGAAACCGGAATATCATTTATTTTTATATTTACCATTTTGTCTCTCTGCCTCCTTTGAAAATTCCATATCCAAAATGATCACAGCGCAGGCATCTTCCCGCCTCCTGACAGATTTCTTCCTCCGTGAGACTGCATTCCACGGCTTCGAAATCCTTTTTCCGCTCCAGGGCCGGTCTTTCCTTGACATTGATTCGGCCGCAGGCCGGATAGTCCTTGATCCTCGGTGCCGGGATCTTTACATCGGTGGAAATGATGTGATTGTATCCCAGATAATTGTCGATGTTGGCCGCCGCCACCTTTCCTGCCGCAATCGCCCGGATCGCCGTGGCAGGTCCGGTCACACAGTCCCCGCCTGCAAATACGCCGGGAGCATTTTCCACTGCGCTCCAGTTCTCTGCTGCAATGACTCCATGCTTAATTGGAATTCCCCTGTCTTCAAAGTAATGTGTCTCAATGCCCTGTCCAATCGCTACGATCACAATATCACAGGGAATGCGCACCTCTGCCTTCTTACAGTCCGTGGGTGATGGTCTCCCGTCCCTGCCCACCTTTCCGATCATCTTCGGCTGGGCGATCAGTGCGGTCACTTCTTCTGCTTCGTTGGTCTCTATCCGAACCGGAGCGTGTAGCTCACAGATCTCCGCTCCCTCTGCCACTGCACTTCGCACCTCTTCCGGCAGTGCAGTCATATCCACCTGACGTCTGCGGTAAACTACCTTCACCTCTTCCGCACCCAGACGGATCGCGGAACGCGTCACATCCATAGCCACATTGCCGCCGCCGATCACCGTCACTCTCTTTCCCTTCATGTCGATGGTTCCGCCGTCCGCCAGCAGTCCCAGCATCTCCACCGCGGAAATCACGCCTCTGGCGTCTTCCCCTTCCAGCCCCACTTTCTTGTCTGTATGGGCTCCGATGGAAATATAAACCGCGTCATAGTTCTCCCGCAGCTCGTTCATGGTGGTCTTGCCCTCTCCCTCGCCGATGCAGTGCTCCAGCTTCACCTCCACATCCGTGGAAAGTATGTTGTCAATATCCTCATTCAGACGTTCTCTCGGCAGGCGGTAGCTGGGTATGCCATAATACAGCATGCCTCCCAGATGCTTGTGCATCTCAAAAACCGTAGTCTGATGCCCCATAAGCTGCAGATAATACGCTGCACTCAGGCCGCTGGGACCTCCGCCGATGACCGCCACCGATTTGCCGGTCTTTTCGGCCCGCGGCGGAGCCGGTACTTCCCCGGCATAATCTACGGCAGCCAGCTTCATCCCGCGGATATTCACGGAAGTATCCACCATGTTTCTCCGGCAGCGCGCTTCACAGGGATGCTCGCATACCAGCGCACAGGCAGTGGGGAACGGGTTGTCCTTGCGGATCAGCCGGACTGCATCCTCATACCGTCCTTCTGCCACCAGTGCAATGTAACCCGGAATATCCACTCCCGCCGGGCACAGAGCCACACAGGGCACCGGCTGTTCCAGAGAAGCCAGACATTTTCCGTACAGTACGTGTTCTTCATAGTCATCACGGAAACCGGTAATTCCTTTCAGTACCATATTGGCTGCGGAAAAACCGATGGCACAGTCTGCCGTATCCGTAATCACCCTGGCTGTCTTCTCAATCAGATCCAGAGTCTCCATCGTGGCTTCTCCATTCAGTACCTGATCCAGAAGCTTTCCCAACTGGCCAAGTCCTATCCTGCACGGTACACACTTGCCGCAGGTCTGGGCATGGCACAGCTTCAGAAAGGCAAAAGCCATATCCACCGGACACAATCCCGGAGGGCTGGCTACGATACGCCGTTCCAGATCTTTGTACAGGCGCTCCACTGTGGTCTGCGCTGTACTTTTTGTCGTAATACTTAATCTGCTCAAAAGCTTACCTCCTTTTTTTAATTCAAGAACGCCTCTGCGTTCCTGCTGATCGGGTTCTTAACCTCCACTGCTCCAGAAGATTTTCTCGAAAGGTCCGGATATAAACCTAAAAAATGCCGAGCAATCCGGGCCTATTAGCCCAGACGGTCGGCATTTGTAAACGCTATACTCCCTGTGGTAAACTCCACTGTCCGTCAGTCGTATAGCTTATGTTTGTATCATAGCACATTTTTATGACAAAATTCAAGTTTTAATCCGGGGAATACGTTAAAAAATTAACCAATTTTTTTCTTTTCTTTTTGATACATATGCTGAATTCCTTTTATACATTTTCACCATGCTTTTCTTCCCGCTTACGGCTGTTGATTTCCATCACCTGCCGCAGGACAACCCTGGCTTTTCCCGTAGTTTTTGCTTCATACAGGATATCATCCGTGATGGCAAACAGTGTCTCATAATCGATATCATTCTGTTCCAGGCAGGCCACACCTATACTGCAGGTGAGTTCACACTGAAACCGGCGGGACAGATCATGGACTTCATCCAGAAGCTTCTGGCACTTTTTTCTCACCACTTCCTCGGAAGGAACATTTTTCATCATGATGATAAACTCATCTCCGCCGAACCGTCCCATGATATCCGTACTGCGGAAGGTTCTCAGGATCACTTCTCCAACGGCCTCCAGCACCAGGTCACCGATCTGATGCCCCCTTGTATCATTGATCTTTTTGAAATTATCCACATCCATGATCAGAAGGGCACAGCTTTCCCCGGCTTTTCGTTCCTCCAGATAGCTCCGTATCAAAAATTCCCCGTTCGCTTTATTCAGGATACCGGTCAGACTGTCAATCATACTCAGTTGCTTATACTGATTTTTCATATTATACGCTTCTGCCCGAAGCCGCTGGATCAGACCGGCCACAAAAAAAGAAAATACAAAACCAACAATAGAACTGAAACAGTTATTTCTGGCCATGGTCTCCCCTTTATAGGAAAAGGTAAAAAATATATAAGCTATCTCAAAAACTCCCATCTCTGTATAGATCACATACAGCCGGAAGGTAAACAGTGAGGGAAGTGCGATCAGCATGGCCTGCATAAAAGCGCTGGGCTGATTCCCATACTGCATCGCATCGATCCCGATAACGATAGTCATTAAACAGGCAATAAAACTGAGGCACATCAGCCGTATGACACCGATTGAGTTTCCGCCTCTGCTGCGATACCAGAAGGAGACCAGGTAAAAAGCCAATGCTGCTGGTGCCGCCATCAGATGCCAGATGGACGGCTTCCAGTCTGTTACAATAAAGGGAGTAATCATGATAAAAAAAAGTATCACCAAAGTGGATGCCATACTCACATCCACCAGCATCCTCAGATTTTCCGCTGCGATCTCCTCTGCTCCCGCTTCAAAGAACTTATTGCGTTCCTCCCACCCATACCGGATTTTCTTCTGTATTTTATTGTTTAGTCTCTCCTTGGGGATGTTCTCTT
Organism: Lachnospiraceae bacterium; assembly: GCA_028689585.1. Taxonomy (GTDB): domain Bacteria; phylum Bacillota; class Clostridia; order Lachnospirales; family Lachnospiraceae; genus Merdiplasma. Next base: position 44,981 of record JAQVCW010000020.1, read on the forward strand.
TTTTCATCAAATAGCCCCGTACCTTTCTTCCACTTCTTTTCGCTCTATTTTCTTCTTGAGTATTGAAAAACAGGCACCGCTTTCCCGTCTGCTGTTGTTTAAAATGACTTGGCTGGGAATGCAGCCCTGTTTTCCGGCTGTTCTTATGACATTATTATTTTGCGGTTGTCTCGGTCTCTGCTTCACTGTCAGACTCAGCAGCAGTTTCTGCTGCTTCCGTAACTGCTGCTTCCGTGGTATCTTCTGCAGCGCCTTCCGTGGTTACTTCCGAAGCATCTTCGCCGGCTGCTTCTGATCCGGCTTCGGTCACGGCTTCCGTGGCCGCTTCAGTCTCCATCATCAGAGAATAGTCAAAATTCAGTTTTGCCAGCAGATCTTCATCGGTGACAAATTCCACCTCTTCCATCCAGCTATCGTACAGAGCACTGATGGCATCCTGTTTTCTTGTGTTTACGATCTCTGTCTTCTTCTCTTCGGTAGCCGCTTCATCAAATGCACTGTCTACATGCAGTACATAGTAAGCGTTGTTTGCATAAATAACCTCCGGAACAAGTGTATTGTCCTCCAGTCCTTCTGTCGCTGTAATGATGGCGGTATCCGGATAGGTGTCATCGGAGCCAAAGGTATAGGAAGAAGTAGATGCATTCTCATCGGCATCGGCTGCTTCTGCAGCGGCTGCTGCAAAATCATCGGCTGTCCTGGCGGTCTCAAGGAACGCTTCTGCTCTGGCCTGTGCTTCTGCCTTGGCTGCGATAGCAGCCGCATCTTCGGTTTCTGTCTCGGTTTCTGTCTCGGTCTCAGCTTCCGTAACTGCTTCGGTGCTGCCTTCCGAAACGGCTTCTGTCTGGTCTGCTGTGGTCTCAGCTTCTGTCTCGGCCGCTGCTGTCTTATCTTCCGCCTCGGCTTCGGCCGCTGCGGCTTTCGTCTCTGCTGTCTCCGCTTCGGTCTCAGCTTCTGTATCCGCTGATCCTGTCTTTGTCGCTGCTGCCTCGGTAACCGCCGCTTCGGTGGTGGCTGCTTCGGTTGCCTTTTCAGTCACTGCTTCCGTGGTGGCCGCCTCGGTCTCTGTTTCCCCTTCGCCGCCTGCCGCTTCCGTGGTGGCTTCGGTCACGCCCTCCGCAGTGTCCTCTGCAGTCTCGCTCTCTGTGGAGGCTTCGGTCTCGATCGGGGTAAAGCTTACATAGGAAACGGTTCTCTGAGCTGCCTCTTCGTCGGATACTTCCGTATCCACATCTGCGCTCATCTGGGTTTCCATTTTATTCTGAATGGTATAAAGAGTAAGTACACGCGCTACACTTTCTTCTGTCGCGCTCATTTTTTTCAGCACATCCTCACCATTGGCCGCCACGAAATCGGCTGCTGCGGTTTTGATCGCTGCGGTCTCATCCTCTGTAAGCTCCACGCCGTAATCAGACATATGCTTTTCACAAAGAAGCATTTTCTCCAGATTATCCATCGTAGTAGACTTGAAGGTATCGCCATAAGCAGTACCGGAACCGCTCAGATCTGCATTCCAGATGTCCTCTCCGTAATAGCTCTTTAAGAAAGAACCGTAATTTGTCTCAAATCCCGCCTGCTGATAGCGAAGCAGGAAATTCACTACGCCTGCCGGCACATCTGCTCCGTCGAAGGTTGCAATCGCCGCTGCTGTATCTACTTCATTTGACTTTGAGGAGCATCCGGCCAGTGATGATGCTGCTAAGCATACCGTCATACCAAAAACCAGACCTCTTTTTAAACCCTTATTCATAAAACTATTCCTCCATATTATCAGGTGCATACCGCATCCAATTATTCTGCGTTCAATTATATCCTTTTTCCGTCCTTCTGGCAATCTTTTTTCCCTATTCTGCACACATTTTTCACAATATCGGCATTACATCTCCTGGATCAGTTTTTTCATATTTTCCAGCAGTTCCCTCACCAGTATCAGCACATCCTCATTATCCCGGCCGCCTTTGCGTGGCTTCAGATAGGTAAAATAGGGGTTGGTGTCAATGGTGAACTTCATTTTTCCCTGATATCCCTTTAAAAATCCATCGATCTTAGAGGCATCCAGCATGGCCCGCTCGAACAGAACAAAACGGATCTCGTCCCCTTTCTGCAGCAGATCGGTGATATAGATCTGATGGGCCTCGGCTTTCAGCCAGGCAATGGTGAGGAGATTTTGTACCGATTTTGGCGGCTCTCCGAAACGGTCCATCAGTTCCTCCAGCATATCGTCATACTCATCTTCACCGGTAATGCCCGCGATCCTCTTGTAGACATCCAGCTTCTGCCCCTCGTTGCGGATATAGCGGTCCGGAATAAAGGCATCCACATCCAGATCGATGGCAGTCTCGTAGCCCTCCTGTATCGTGGCTTCGCCTTTTAGTTCTTTTACGGATTCATTGAGCAGCTTGCAGTACAGGTCATACCCCACCGCTTCCATATGTCCGTGCTGCTCACTGCCCAGCAGGTTTCCGGCACCGCGGATTTCCAGGTCGCGCATGGCGATCTTAAAACCGCTGCCCAGCTCCGTAAATTCCCGGATGGCGGAAAGGCGCTTTTCCGCAATCTCCTTGAGCATCTTATTTCTGCGGTACATCAAAAATGCATAGGAGGTCCGGTTGGAACGTCCTACCCGGCCCCTGAGCTGATAAAGCTGGGAAAGCCCCATATTGTCCGCATCATGGATAATCATGGTATTTGCATTGGAAATATCCAGTCCGGTCTCAATGATGGTGGTGGTCACCAGCACATCAATGTCCCCGTTGATGAAATCATACATGATTTCTTCCAGCTCCCGTTCCTTCATCTGCCCATGAGCAAAGGATACCCGGGCCTCCGGCACCAGCTTGGATACTGTATTGGTCATCTCCACAATGGTATTTACCCGGTTGTAGACGTAGTACACCTGTCCCCCTCTGGCCAGCTCTCTGCTGATAGCCTCCCGGACCATTTCCTCATTGTATTCCATTACAAAGGTCTGGATGGGCAGGCGGTCCTGAGGCGGCTCTTCCAGCACGCTCATGTCCCGGATGCCGATCAGGCTCATGTGCAGGGTGCGGGGAATCGGTGTAGCGGTCAGCGTCAGCACATCAATATCCTTTTTCATCTGCTTGATCTTCTCTTTGTGCGTCACGCCAAAACGCTGTTCCTCATCAATGATCAGCATTCCAAGATCTTTAAAAGCCACATCCTTTGACAGGATCCGGTGAGTTCCGATGACAATATCCACCAGCCCTTTTTTCAGGTCGGCCAGCGTTTTTTTCTGCTCTGCGGAAGAACGAAAACGGCACATCAGATCCACGCGCACCGGAAAATCCTTCATCCGCTGGACAAAGGTATTGTAATGCTGCTGGGCCAGAATGGTGGTGGGCACCAGATAGGCCACCTGTTTGCCCTCCTGCACCGCCTTGAATGCAGTCCGGATGGCAATCTCGGTCTTTCCGTAGCCCACATCGCCGCAGATCAGCCGGTCCATAATCTTGGCGCTCTCCATATCCGCCTTTGCCGCTTCTATGGCCTGAAGCTGATCCTCCGTCTCCTCAAACGGAAACATCTCTTCAAATTCTTTCTGCCAGACGGTGTCCTGTCCATAGACAAAACCGGCCTTCTGCTGACGGGACGCATACAGCTCCACCAGCTCTCCCGCAATGACACGCACGGCTCCCCGCACTCTCGTCTTGGTCTTGTTCCAGTCCTGACTGCCCAACTTGTTCAGCCTGGGCTTTCTGGCATCCGCATCTGCATATTTCTGAATCATATCCAGTTGGGTGGCCAGCACATAAAGATTGCTGCCGTCCGCATATTCAATCTTCATGTAATCCTTCATCACATGATCCACTTCTACCTTTTCAATGCCCCGGTAGACGCCCAGCCCGTGATTTTCATGCACCACATAATCACCTGGGGAAAGCTCGGAAAAGCTGTTGATCTTCCGGCCTTCGTAGTTTTTCTGCTTCTTTCGCTTCTTTTTTTCTTTTCCGAAAATATCGCTTTCCGAAATCACCACAAACCGGATCATGGGGTATTCATAGCCCCGGTGGGTATTGCCGTAGGTCACCAAAATCTCCCCCTGTGACACCAGCCGTTCTTCCTCTTCGGAATAAAATGCATTCAGTCCCTGCTCCAGCAGATCCTCCGCCAGCCGGTTTCCGCGGGTTCTGGAAGCCGCCAGCAAAATCACCCGATAGCCGTCCTTCTTCCACCGCAGCAAATCCTTTACCAGAACCTCAAAGCTGTTGTTGTAGGGGTTCACCGCCCGCACGGAAATATCATACTTTCCGCTGACCTTCCAGGATCCTCTGGCATTTTCCAGCGTGCACAATCCTACACAGTTCTGACCGCTCAGCCTGGCGATCATCTGCTGACAGGAAAACAGAAGTCCTGTCTGCCCGCCCAGCACATATCCTTTTTCCAGACGGTGCTGCATACTTTCCCGAAATTCCTGTTCGGAGGCTTCCGCTGATTCGGCCAGCCGGTTGGGTTCATCCAGAAAAATCACCGTATCCTTCGGAAAATAGTCCAGAACCGACACCGTATCCGAATAAAAATAATCCAGGAAGCCATCCAGTCCGGAAGCGTCTTCAAAATCCACCAGACGGTCATGGCAGTCTCCCGCCAGCGTCTTGATGCGGTAAGCCTCTTCCGTATGCATTCCCTTCCGGAAGATCTCTTCCTGCTTTTTCGCCTCGTCCTCAATCTTTTTCAGGCCCCGTTTTCTCACTTCCGGCTCCAGGATCAGTTCCGAAGCCGGATAGATGGATACGGAATCCAGATTTTCAATGGAGCGCTGGCTCCCGGCATCGAAGCTGCGGATTGAATCGATCTCATCCCCCCACAGCTCTATCCGGACCGGCGTCTCCTCCGTCAGCGGAAAAATATCCAGGATACCGCCTCTGACCGCAAACTGTCCCGGGCCTTCCACCTGGACGTTGCGCTCGTAGCCCAGTTCCACCAGCTTTTTCTTCATCTCATCCAGATCCAGAGCACTGCCGTTTTCCAGCCGGATGATCTGCTTTTTCCAGGCCTCAAACGGCATCAGATGATTCATGAAGGCTGCCATGGTCACGATCACCGTCACATCGCTCTCTTCCACCAATGCCCTCAGCACCTCCACCCGCTGCCGCTCCAGCAGATTGCTGTGAATATCCGCCTGAAAGAAAATAAAATCTTTGGCCGGATACAACAGTACCTTACGGTCAAAGAATTTATAATTTTCGTAAATTTCCTTTGCTCTTAAATCACTGGAAGCAGCGATGATCTTATGGGAAAAACCATCGCCCAGACAATGGATGAAATGAGATTTCTGAGAATCGATGCAGCCTGTCACCTGCAGAATACCTCTGTTCCTCAAAAGTCTTTTTTCAATTTCTTCAAATTCTCCCAGTTCCCTCAAAGGGGCACTAAAAGCTTTCATAATCTCTAACCCTGTTCCTTCCTGTAATCGCCAGGTCCTCAGGCGATTACCCTCGCAAAGCGCAAACGCGCCTTTCTGCGTTTTCTGCATGCGCTTTGCTCCTTCTTGTAATCGCCATGTTCCCAGGCGGTTACCTTCGCAAAGCGCAAACGCGCTTTTCTGCATGCGCTTTGCTCCTTCTTGTAATCGCCATGTCCCCAGGCGATTACCTTCGCAAAGCGCAAACGCGTTTTTCTGCGTTTTCTGCATGCGCTTTGCTCCATTCTTTCCTGACCGACACCCGGACTGCTCAGTTTTCTTTCTTCGTATTATATTGATTCATCACATGCTCTGTCTCTTCTGTCACCAGCGCCGCTGCCGCCCTGGCCGCCTGGTCAAAAGCATCTTCCATATCCAGCCGCTCTGAAAAGGAAAAGTGCCCCAGCACATAATCCGCCAGATCATATCCCTGCGGTTTTTCTCCCACGCCCACCTTGATTCGCTTAAATACCTGTGTCCCCAACTGGGCAATAATGCTCTTCATGCCATTATGGCCGCCCGCGCTGCCTTTTTTCCGGATCCGAAGCTGGCCCGGCGCCAGGCTGATGTCATCGTAGATCACGATCAGCTCTTCCTCTACGTCAATTTTATAAAAATCACAGACCGCGCGGAGGCTCTCCCCGCTGAGGTTCATAAAAGTCTGGGGTTTTACCAGTATTACCTTCTGCCCGTCAATCACCCCGGTTCCACACAATGCCTTGAATTTGGCGGTGGAGACATCAATGCGGTAACGGTCTGCCAGAATATCCAACGTGTCAAACCCCGCATTGTGTCTCGTTTTTTCATATTTTCTGCCCGGATTTCCCAGGCCTGCTATCACGTACATAGTATTCTCCCGAATTAATCAACTGCGTTTTTCGTCTGCAGCGCCTCTACCACCTTTGGGAACTGCATAAAATGAGATGCCTTCACCAGAATGGTATCTCCCTTTTTAATTTCATTCTGCAGGTTTGCCAGCAGCGCATCCAGCGTGTCATAAGCGGTCACTTCCAGCGATGGATTTCCTTCTTTCGCCTTCTCTGCCAGTTTTCCACACAGCGGCCCCACACTGATCAGCTTATCGATCCGGCAGGAGGCGACAAAGCTCCCCACCTCTTCATGCAGGGCTGTCTCATTTTCCCCCAGCTCGCCCATATCGCCCAGAATAGCTACTTTTCTTCCCAGCCCATCCTGCAGCACTTCCAGGGAAGCTTTCATGGAAACCGGATTTGCATTGTAACAGTCATCAATGACTATATAGTCCGAAGTCTCTATGATGTGAAATCTCCCGCTCAAAGGCTGAAGACTTTCGATTCCTGCCTTGATTTCCTCCAGCGTCAGCCCATAGGTCAGCCCCGCTGCCGTGCCGGCCAGCGCATTGTATACCATGTGCACTCCGGGGATCGGAATCAATGCTCCGAATGCCCCCTCCGGCGTATGAATACGGCATGAAATCCCTTTCAGCCCCCGGCTCTCTATCTCATCGGCATAAATAGATGGCTTCTGATAAATTCCAAAATATACCGGTGTAATTCCGTTTACATTCTGGATCGTCATCAGTTTATCATCGTCGCCATTCAATATAATATGCCCATTCGCTTTCAAAAAATCAAAGATTTCCGTCTTTGCCCGCAGTATTCCGTCTCTGTCCCCGAGGAACTCCAGATGGCACTGGCCGATATTGGTGATAATACAGGTATCCGGGCGTGCGATCTTAGCCAGACGATGCATCTCTCCAAAATCGCTGATGCCCATTTCCAGCACCGCGATCTCATCCTCTTCCCGCAGCCGGAATACCGTCAAGGGAAGCCCCAGTTCATTATTAAAGTTCCCCTGTGTCTTCAGCGTTCTGTATTTCTGTGACAGTACGGACGCCACCATTTCCTTCGTGCTGGTCTTGCCTACGCTCCCGGTAATCCCAACCACCGGAATATTCAACTGCATCAGATAGTATTCTGCGATGTCCTTCAGGGCCTGCAGGGTAGAAATCACCCTGATCCAGGACCCCGGCTGATTCTGCCTGTCCCTGTTCGATTCCTGCCCGGTTTGGTCCGGCTCAGCCGATTTCCGGGCGATCATTTCCCGCCCGGTCTGATCCGGCTCCTCCAGATCATGTTCCGTCAGTACACAGAGCGCTCCCTGCGCAAAGACAGCAGGAATAAAGCTGTGGCCATCCACCCGCTCTCCCTTCACTGCCGCAAACAATGCTCCGGGGCCTGCCTGACGGCTGTCCGTGACAATCGCCTGAACCTCCAGCTCCCCTGAATTATTTTTTTCATGCAAAATACCGCCACATGCTTCCGCAATATGGCGCAGCGTTAAATTTTTCATTTTCCGCACCCATCCTCTTAATAATACTTGTAATCGCCCTATTTTTCGGGCGATTGCCTACGCAAAGCGCAAACGCGCTTTCTGCGTTTTCTGCATGCGCTTTGCTCCTGCTTGTAATCGCCCCGTTTTTTGGGCGATTGCCTATGCAAAGCGCAAACGCGCTTTCCGCGTTTTCTGCATGCGCTTTGCTCCTGCTTGTAATCGCCCTGTTTTCGGGCGATTACAAAGATACCTGAATCAGTTTTTCACACAGGCTGGGGAAATCCATCCCCATAGCTGCCGCTTCCTGGGGAAGCAGGCTGGTGGGTGTCATACCCGGAAGGGTATTCGCCTCCAGACAGTACATCTGATTCTCCTCGTCCATCATCACGTCAATCCGGCCATAGCTTTCCAGGCGCAGAGCCTCATAAGCCTGCAGAGCACAGGCCTGCATCTTTTCTGTGAGTTCTCTGGAGAGCTCCGCCGGGCAGGTTTCAATGGTACTGCCTGCCTGATATTTATTATTATAGTCATAGAAGCCCTGAATCGGCGCAATCTCGATTACCGGATATACCACTCCGTCCACCACTCCTATGGAAAACTCCCGTCCCTTAATATACTGCTCTATGATCAGCACATCCTCATACATAAAAGCATCTTCCAAAGCTTTCTGATATTCTTCTTCTGTATGGGCAATAAATACTCCTACACTGGAGCCTCCGCAGCTTGGTTTTACCACACAGGGAAGTCCTACCCCATTGTTCGCTGCCGGTTTTCGTTCTTCGTCTCTGCGCAGCACAATGCCGGCCGGTGTTGGTACATGAAATTCCCGGAACATCTGCTTTGACAGTTCTTTATCCATCGCCAGCGCGCTGCTTAAATATCCGCTGCCGGTATAACGGATTCCCAGCAGGTCAAACGCCGCCTGCACTTTTCCATTTTCGCCGTTTTCTCCATGCAATGCAAGAAATACAATATCTGCCGCCCTGCACAACTCCAGAACCTTTGGTCCAAAAAATTCCCTTCTTCCGCTCATGGTATCTAATTTTTCATTAAATGACTGAATACGGGCTACGGCCGCTTCCAGGTCATAGTCATCTGCAAAAGCATTTTCCACGGCTGTATTCTCATCTCCGCAATATACATCCACCAAAATCGCCTGATGTCCTTTTGAGCGCAGTGCCTCGCATACCTTTGTTCCCGATACGATGGAAACCTCCCGCTCCGTGCTGATGCCGCCTGCCAATACTACGATTTTCATTCCTGTTCCTCCTCGTATAGAATATCAGCCCATCCTGAATCTGCTTTCGGCAAATGGGCTGACATAAGTTTTCCACAGATAAAAAATCTTTACGTTTCATTATACACAAACAAGGGGGCAAAGTACACCCCCAAGTTTTGAAAGCCTGACATATGACTTACTATTCCCGGCTGATTTGAAAAACAGCTGCCGTGTGGGCTGGGTATCTCAAAGGAAACCATGAGCGGGCGCTTTTAACGGCGGTGAGATCCACCGTTTACGTAAACTTAGACGCGAAGGCTTTCCCTGAGCGTCTTATGTTGAAGTTAACGGTTAGCTCACCAGAGTGCTGCACGCGTTTCCGTGAGATACCCAGCCCACACGGCAGCGTTCTCCTATGAGTCGGGAATAGTAATGACATATGACAGGCTGTGTGTGAAAGCCTCTCACTCCCAATAGGTCGATTCATCCGCCCAGTCTTCTTCTCCTGCATTCCCTGATTCCGCCGCGGTATCCGTGTTTCCGTCGATTACGGTGATATCTCCGCCATCGGATGTCCCGGTACCTCCATCGGGTGCAGCAGTGCCGTCCGTCACGGTCACATCACCGCCGGTATTTCCTGTGGAAGAACCGCCCTGAGTAATAGTAGCTTTGTAGCAGACGATGGGAGTGCCTATGTCTATGTTTGCGTAGATGGCAGCCGCATTAGCTGTAGGAGTGTTGATGCAGCCATGGGAACCGCCGGTCTGGTAGATGGTGCCGCCGTAGGAGCTGCCCCGCCAGGAATCCGCATCATGAATGCCGACTCCGCCGAAAAACGGCATCCAGTAATCCACCGGTGTGGCATAGCCTTCCCCTTTCAGGGTTTCATTTTCTGATTTATCCACCAGGCAGAACATCCCTTCCGGGGATTCTGTGCCGTTTGCCACAGAGCCGGTCACGATCGGAGTATCCACGATCAACGCTCCATCTTTGTAATACCACATTCTCTGGTTCGTGTAATCAATCTCCACATAGGTATTTCCCAGATCATTTTCTCCCCTTGTCAGGGCTGATTCATAGTAGACCGGAGAGCGTTCTGCGGATTCCCCTGCCTGAAGGATCTGATAGAGCTGATTCGCCTCTTCCTCCTGGTTCATCTGCCAGCCATAGGTTCTGGCTTCCACGTAGACAGTCTCACCCAGGGAGGTTCTAAACGGCTCCCAGGTACCTATCGTGTCATAATCCGCTGCCAGCTCTGCCACATAGCTCTGCACTGTCCCGAAATCAAAGACCGGATTATTGTTTTCATCCAGGGTGAGCCAACTGTTAATCGTGGCGCTGTCCAGAGTCACCGCCACATCTCCACCCATGTAATAGGTTACTGTCATATTGGCATAGCGGTTCAGGGTATCCGCCTTCTGATTCAATGCGGTGTCATTGGAGTAGATCACCGGTTTGTTGTAACAGTTTTCCTGTACCAGATCCACTTCTGCCGCGCTGCCGGCAGCCGCCAGTTTCAAAAGTTCATACACCCGGCCGCTGTCCAGTTGATTTCCTTCCACCTCTGCGCTCACCTGATACGTGCCGTCTGCGTTCTGTACCAGCTCCGCATCTTTTGGCGGTGTTATCCTGCTTTCATCAAAACAGTCCAGCTCAAGCATCGCCTGCTTTAACAGATTCTCATCATACCGGGTGCCGGCATCCATCGTAAATGTCCGGATATCGGAAAGATAAGAGGGCAGCCAGGCCAGAATATTCTGGCTGTCCATAAACTGCTGCACTTCCCCTTTCGATACAAAATGATACTCTATCCGGCTGCCCGGAATAACTTCCCGGCCGCCGTTTAATTCATTCACTGTGATCTGATAATTCTCCACCATATCTGCAATGGCGGCTTCTGCCTGCTCTACCGTCATTTCGGATACATCGATCCCATTCACCGAGGTATTCTTAAAAAAATGTGTTTCATAATGCAGTCCGATTCCAAGATAAGTGCCGCAAAAAACAATCAATATGACCGCCAGAATAATCACAAAAATTACCGTTTTTTTCTTCATCCCCTGTTCCCCGCTTTCTGGAACATCAGTCCATTTTAAATTTGTCTTCGACAAATGGACTGACGCTGCATGTCAAGTTTTCACAGAAAACTTGACACAATTCCGAAACATCAGTCCAATTCTGATATTCTGTCTTAGTGTAACACAGGGGCTGCGAAGAAATCGTGATGTACTTATTAGTAATTTCTTAATCTTTCCTTTATTTATTTCCGGCAAATCAGCACTGCCGCAGAGGTCATCGGCATTTTCAGTACAACCTCACCATTGCTGACCGGACATTCCACTTCCTCTGTGGAAAAACCTTCAGCATCGGTATAGAATACCCGCTTCATGACAGCAGACCTTGCCACTCCCAAAGGCCATACCCTCACCTTCACTTCTCTTTCGATATCGTTGTTATTGAAAATCACTGCTATCTGCTCGCTGTCATCAAAACGGCCATAGGCCAGACAGTTATAATCTCCCAGCAGAAACTTCAGAGAACCGCCGGTCAGCACCGCATGTTCTTTATGGACACGGATGATCGCCTTATGGAAATCCAGCATCATCTTATCTTCATTTCCCCAGGGATAAGTCCTGCGGTTGTCCGGATCGGTAAATCCGCAGACTCCCGCCTCATCTCCATAATAGATCGCCGGTGCTCCCGGCCAGGTCATCTGCATCACCACAGCCTCCCGCATGACGGCCGGATTGACATTGTCGCAGGCAGCATCGTAATTAAAGTGATCCATCCGTCCCACTTTATGATTGGTTCTAGTCAGGAATCTGGAATGGTCATGGTTCGACAGCTCATTCATGGACACCTGCAGGGAAGGTGCCATAAAGCTCGCCATATGATAGCTCATGGCACCGATAAAGCTCTCCGAATTTCCCAGAAGTCCGGCCTGATAATCATCGCTGTGCTTTTCCATGCCGGTAAAGAACCAGGTCAGAGGCTCCATGAATGCGTCATAGTTCATAACAGTATCCCATTCATCCCCCTTCAGCCAGGTCGCCGGATCACCGTAATGTTCCGCCAGAATAATCGCGTCTGGATTCGCCTCTTTCACCGCATTGCGGAACAGTTTCCAGAACTGATGATTGTATTCATTGTTCAGCCCCAGATCCGCTGCCACATCCAGTCTCCAGCCATCCGCATTATAAGGCGGAGAAACCCATTTTTTTGCAATATCCAGAATATATTTCACCAGCTTGGGCGAATTTTCATAATTCAGCTTGGGCAGGGTATCGTGTCCCCACCAGCCGTCATAATTCGGGTTGTATGGCCATGCCTCCTCTGTGAAATGAAAGAAAGTACGGTATGGGCTGTCCTGCGAAATATAGGCACCCTTTTCATATCCCGCCTGCTGCTCGTAAATTCGTTCCCGATCCATCCATTTATTAAAAGAACCGCAGTGATTAAACACTCCGTCCAATATCACCTTCATGCCGCGCCCGTGGATCTCCTCCACCAGACGGGCAAACAGCTCATTGCTCGCCTCCAGATTTTCCTTTCTGGTGACACGTTCCATGTAACGGGTGGCCTGCGTATTTTCAGTCATCCAGCCTGCCAGCAGTTCTCCCTCATCCTGAACCAGCTTTCCAAAATGAGGATCGATATAATCATAATCCTGAATATCATATTTATGGTTGGAGGGGGATACGAACAACGGATTGAAATAAATCACATCCACCCCCAGCTCCTGAAGGTAATCCAGCTTCTGCCGCACTCCCTCCAGATCTCCTCCGTAAAATTCACGCACGCCCATAGCGGAAGGGCGTTTTCCCCAGTCTGTCACCTGGGAGGTACCTTCTCCGATATAGATATATTCCCGATCCAGAATATCATTATCCGGATCTCCGTTGAAGAAACGATCCGTAAAAATCTGATACATCACCGCCCCCTTTGCCCAGTCCGGCGTAGCAAAACCAGGCTGGATACAGAAGGTATAATTTTCATTTCTCTCCCTTGCCATCCCCAGCTTATTATAGAAGCAGTGAATTCTGCCGCTCTCGATTTCGAAGCTGTAATGCAGCGCTTCCGCCCCCATCACAAGTTCAATCGAATAATAATCGAAATATTCATCCGTTTTTTCCATCTGCATAGGTTCTTTTATCGTATCGCTGACAAAATATACCATGTCCACATTGTCCTTCGCCGTCCGGAAGCGGATCACCACCTTTTCCCCCACCTTTGGCTCCATTGGACATACATAATTTTCCGTCTCATCCGTAAACAGTGCATCCACATTAAAAACGGGATGCATCTGGAATATATATCGGGCAGTCTTCAAACTCTGCATATAATTTTTTTTGTTCATGCTGCATTTTCTCCTTGCATTCAATTAGTTCTATTCTATAACACATTTCCAGTTTCTACAAGGCAAACCTTGCTGTGAACTTTTCCGGTCTTACAATTCAGCCTTGGAATGAGGACGCTTCCGGGCGGCTGCCCCAGGTATGCCACAGGTGCTGTTTCGAAAGCCAAGAGCATCTAAGGCTTCCGCAAGGTGTTCCAAAAGCAGGAATTGGGAGCCATAACTCACCTTCGGTTCAAACAAATGACTCCCAATTCCTATGGAACATCTTGTGGAACCCAAGATGCTTATGCTTTCTGCAAATGCACCTGTGGCATACCTGGGGCAGCCGCCCGGAAGCTGTGCATCAAGTAAAAGGCTGAACTGTAATTTTCCGGCTAATCCCAGGGCATGAAAAAAGACAGCTCTCGGTAGCTGTCTTTTTTGGAGAAGGTATTTCTCTTATGGGGTGTAGCAAAAACTATATAATGTATTGGGGGGTTTTACGAGAATTATAATAACATATACCCCGTTTTAAGTGTGCACAAACTTCACAAATATCAACCATATTTTTTGTGCACTTTTAACATAATATTTTCAGCACATTGCCTAAACCCCAATTTTTGTCCTTTAAACCTCCGGAGCTGCTTCTATTGCACCTGCAGGAAACAGCGCTTCAAATTCATTTCTGGAGATCTTTTCTTTTTCCATCAGCAGCGCCGCACTGCTGTGCAGCACCTCTTCGTATTCCGTGATAATGGATTTCGCTTTTGCATACGCCTCATCAATGATATTTTTCACTTCTTCATCAATAATGGTAGCAACCCGCTCTCCATACGCCCTGGTATGAGCCAGGTCACGGCCAATAAAAATCTCATCGTCCTCCTGATCGTAATTGATCAGTCCCAGCTTATCTGACATACCAAATTTTGTCACCATGGATCTGGCAATCCCGGTAGCCTGCTTGATATCCTGAGATGCGCCCGTAGTCACATCCTTGATCACCAGCTCTTCCGCCACACGGCCTCCCAGGCTGACTACAATATTTTCAAACATCTGATTTCTGGTATTGAACATCTCATCCCTTGACGGCAGCGGCATGGTATAGCCCGCAGCGCCCCGTCCGGTAGGAATGATGGAAATAGTATGAACCGGGCCCACATCGGGCAGGATATGAAACAAAATTGCATGGCCTGATTCGTGGTAGGCGGTGATTCTCTTTTCTTTTTCTGAAATAATGCGGCTTTTCTTTTCCGCTCCGATACCGACCTTGACAAATGCTTTGTTGATATCTTCCTGAACAATATAGGCACGGCGTTCTTTTGCAGCCATAATCGCAGCCTCGTTCATCAGATTTTCCAGATCAGCTCCGGTAAATCCCGCTGTTGTTCTGGCAGTCTCCTCCAGCCTTACATCATCTCCCAGGGGCTTGCCCTTGGAATGTACCCGCAGGATCTCTTCTCTTCCCTTGATATCCGGCCGTCCCACCGCCACCTGACGGTCAAAACGTCCCGGACGCAGAATAGCCGGGTCCAGAATATCCACACGGTTCGTAGCTGCCATCACGATAATGCCCTGATTCACGCCGAAACCATCCATCTCCACCAGCATCTGGTTGAGCGTCTGTTCTCTCTCATCATGGCCTCCGCCCATTCCGGTGCCTCTTCTTCGGGCCACCGCATCTATTTCATCGATAAAAATAATGCAGGGCTGATGTTTTTTCGCATCCTCGAACAGGTCACGGACTCTGGAAGCGCCTACGCCTACAAACATTTCCACAAAATCAGATCCGGAAATACTGAAAAACGGAACTCCCGCTTCTCCTGCCACTGCCTTAGCCAGCAGAGTTTTACCGGTTCCCGGAGGGCCCACCAGAAGTACCCCCTTGGGGATCCTTGCGCCTACCTTCAAAAACTTCTCCGGCTCTTTGAGAAATTCTACCAGCTCCTGCAGGTCTTCCTTCTCTTCTTTCAGTCCGGCCACGTCTTTAAACATCACTCTTCCGGCATCCGGCGTAATCATGCGCGCCCGGCTCTTGCCGAAATTCATCATTTTGTTGTTGCCTCCTCCGGCCTGACGGTTCATAAAAGCCACAAAGAACAAAATCATGACTCCGGTCAGCAGAATGGGCAGAATCGTGGTCAAAAACAGACTGTCCCGTTCCACATCCTTTACGCTTACAGCAACATCATAATCCTTCAAAAGCGTCTCCGCTTCTTTTACATCGGAGACATTTACCGTCTGGATACTTCCGTCATTTTTCGTGACCTGAAGTACACCGGTGGGTACCTCCCGGTTCTGAGTAATCTCAACTTTGGCTACCTGTTCTTCTGTCAGCATGTCCTGAAATTCTTTGTAGGTACTGTTTGATTTGCCATCAAGGTTCTCCCTGAGTGTGAACACCAGCATAACGAAGACCAGCAGTATCAGCAGATAGACGCCGAAACCTCTTGTCGTTTTATTCAATTTCCATACTCCTTTCAAATCCTGCCAAACTATGGCTTATATTTTTGTCCGGATCCTCCGGTTCTAATTTTCTTCCTCAAAGGAGATCACTCCGATATAGGGAAGATTGCGGAAACGCTGTGCGTAATCCAGTCCATACCCGATGACAAATTCATCCGGTATGGCAAAACCCGTATAATCCACCTTTACATCCTTGATCCTGCGCTCCGGTTTATCCAAAAGAGTGCACAGACGAAGGCTGGCCGGCTTCCGGCTGCTTAAGTTTTCCAGCAGATAGTTCAGGGTTCGGCCGGAATCAATGATATCCTCAATCACGATAACATCCTTCCCCTCCAGCGGTTCATCCAAATCCTTCACCATCTTTACTACGCCGCTGGATTTCGTATCATTGCCATAGCTGCTGACCGACATAAAGTCCAGAGTCACCGGAACCGTAATGCGCTTCGCCAGCTCACAGGTGAAAAAAATGCTTCCCTTCAGGATGCAGATCAGATGAACGGTACGTCCCTCATAATCTCTGCTGATCTGTTCTGCCAGCTCCTTAATCCTCTGATCGACTTTTTCTTCCGGTATCATCACCCGAATATTTTCCTTCATATGTTTTATTCCTCCATCATCTGTATTTTTAATATTCTGGCAGTCTTTTCGGTAACCTTGGCATCTTCACTGATGCGCAGTCCCACCACCCATAAAATATGGGAGCCCTCCGCCAGCAAAAGAACCTGATCCCGCTCCTGCCTTGGAATCTTCTGGTCTATCAGATAGTCCTTCAGCTTTTTTCTGCCGCCGTCCTGTTTCACCACCAGATAGTCTCCGGTGCGCCGGGTTCTTATGCACACATTATTTTTCATTGTATCATAAGCGAGCCATTTCGTATACTTTTTTTCTGGAAATGACTGTGAATTTTCATCTTTCTCCAAATAAGAAACTTCAAACTTATGATTTCCTATTTTGTAGGTGCCTTCCGCCAAAATCCGGCAGCCTGCTTCCCCTGCAGCGGAGCCGGCGCTGTCTGCTCCCCTGTCTGCTCTCCGGTCTGCTCCCTTCGCTGCTTTCTCTCTTTTGCGGAAAACCAGCTCGTTTTCCCTCAGCCGCACAGCCTCCATTCCGCCCGGAAAATCCATCTGTTTTCCGCAGGGCATGGCAGCCAGATGCTTTAGCTGCCCAATGTGCACCCGGGTGAAATCCTTCAGCCCCCGCCCCTTTTGCAGCGTTTCGATGCACCTGCGCAGAACATATTCCTGAAGCTGTTCCTCCGCCTGTAAAAATTCCGTCAGCTCCAGGCAGATTTCTTCCTCCTCCGGCCGCACGCAGCTTCGATACAGCCGGTCCGTCTGCTCCTGGAGAAAGAGCTCCGCTTTTTGAAGCTGCTGCGCGCTCTCCGCAATATGTTCCACCGCTCTCGGATTAATTTCCTTCAGTGCAGGCAGTATCTGCAGTCTCATTTTATTTCTGGTATATTCTGTCTCAAAATTGGTCTGATCCGTCCGGTAAGAAATATTCTCTCTTTTCAGCAGCGCTTCAATCTCCTGCCTGGAAGTAAACAGCAGAGGCCGGATAATCCGCTCCCGAACCGGAAGGATGCCTCCCAGTCCCCGCAGGCCGCTTCCCCGGATCAGATTCATCAAAACCGTTTCCGCCTGATCATTTTCATTGTGAGCCACTGCGATCCTATCTGCGCCCAGCTCCCTGCGGATCCTCTCAAAAATATCATACCGCGCCTGTCTGCCAGCTTCCTCCAGCGTCTGTCCCGTGTCCCTTGCCAGCAGCCTTGCATCGATATGGCGCAGTTCACAGGGGATTTTCCACTCCCTGCTCAACTCCTCCACCCACTTTGCATCCATCTGGCTGGCCCTGCCCCGGATGCCATGTTCCACATGAACCACGGTAATCTTGCAGGGATGCTTTTGCTGCCATGCCTTCAAAATGTACAGAAGGCAGACCGAATCCGCGCCCCCCGATACTCCGGCAATCACATGTTCATCCGGCAGAAGCATCTCATATTCTTCAATTGTCTGTAAAATTTTCTCGGTTATCCTGTCCATTTTATTTATCCCATATCTTTCCCACCAGCACTGTCATGTCATCTCTGACCTGCATCTGCTGCTTCAGTAAAATCTGTTCCAGAAGCCTTCTTGCAAATTCCTTTGCATTATTGGTCTTTGTTTTCAGAATCAACTGTTCTAGCTGCGCTTCCCGCCCTTTTTCCAAAAAGGCATCCGCCACTCCGTCTGTCATCATAATGATCATGTCCCCGGAAATGAGCTGGCGTTCGGTTCGTTCATAATCCGCCGCCTGCACCACCCCGGCCGGCAGCGTCTGGCATCGGATCGATTCCAGCGTGTCTCCTCTTTTCAGATAAGTGGCACTGGCTCCGGCTTTGATAATATCACATTTTCCATTATATAAATCAACCATGCACAAATCAATAGTAGAAAAAATTCTGTGATGATCCTGAAGCACCATGGAGGAATTGATCATGCGCACCGCCGTCTCCTGAGAGAAGCCGGCATCCAAAAACTTTTCCAGCAGCTCAATCACTTTTTCACTTTCCTGGCAGGCTTCCACTCCTGATCCCATTCCGTCCGCCAGACTCATGATAACCTGCCCCCGCTCCCCCTGCCAGAATGCAAAGCTGTCTCCCGACACCAGTTCTCCTGTTTTCGTCATTCTGGCAATGCCGCAAAACATCTGATATTCGGTATCTGTCACGTAGTGATAAGTATCATATTCCTTCTTGATCGTAAGACGGCAGTCCCCGGCCGCCACCATACGCCGTCCCATCGCTTTCGACATAATATCCGCCACGTCTTTGGCCTGCATACAGCTTCCGCCATTCATCCGCATGGTCACATACAGCTCCGGATAAGTTTCCTCCCTGCGAAAAATCCATGCATTCTGGCATTGTATTTTTTCATACCGCAGCTCCTTGTCCAGCTTTTTCCGCTCCTTCTCCTTCAGTCCCTGTATCCGGTATATCCGCTCTGACATCTGCTTCAGCAGTGCCGCCGTATCCATAATCTGTTCCCCCGCGGCTGCCCGCTGCTCCAGCAGACGGTTATTCCACAGCAGATTAATCCTCTCCTGCCGGAAAATCCGCCCCAACTGCTCCACATACTCCTCCGCCCGGCAGCAGTAGCCTCCGAATTTCCCCAGGTCATTCTCCGTCACTTCTCCTCTTTCCATTTTGCGCAGACAGCCATATACCATGCTGCAGCTCTCATAATACTGTTCCTGCCAGCATCGCTCTTCCCGGAAACAGCCGGTGCAGACCTCACCGTGTACCCGGTCAAATATGCTCTCCACTTCCTCGTCACCGAGATGTTCCTTTTGCTTTGGCATCTCCTGATAGCTTTCCGCCAGTCTGGAAAAAGCATCTGCATACCGTTCCACATAATCCCGTCCCGGTCCTGCAGAAATCTCTGCCATCACCGGTTCCCGCTCCAGTCCCTGCAGCAGAAAACGCGCCAGCTCCAACAGCATCCAAAACCCGCTCACAATCAATGCGGCCGCAAAAAATTCCACCATAAAATCCCCTCCCCTGGTTATAACAGCTTATCCTATTATAATTCCTTCCAGGTGAATTTTTTGTCATTTCAGGGAGGAGAAAAAATTAGTGCAGCACAGGCAGCACAGCTTTTGTTCCGCGCGCCCTGCTGCACATCCGTATGCCGAAGGCTGTTCTCGTATAGGCGTACTTTCCTATACGAAAAAAAACTGCCGCTTCCGCGACAGTTTATTCCGCTTTCTGAAATATAATTTCATCTTCATAGACCAGTCCGAACTTCTCTCTGGCTACTTTTTCAATATATTCTTTGGATTGTGTGTATTCAGGAAGCTTGGCGATCTCATCCGCTCTCGCCTCTTCTTCTGCTATCTGAACTTCCAGTTGTGCCTGCTGGCTGGCATAAGCTGTATTCTTTGCTTCCAGTCTGTGGCTCTGCATCAGCAGCACCGATAATAACGTAAACACCACCAATGCAATACCGGCCATTCCACGCCGATTGCTGCTGCTGGCACGTTTTCTTTTTTTCTTCACCATGATATCACATTCTCCCAATTGTTAATATGTACAGTCTAATCTTTTTTGACAAATTTTGCAACTATTTTTTGACAAAAATCGTCGATTTTTTTTAGAATTTGAGAGAAAATGCGAAAAAAAAGACATAATACCGCAGCGGTTCCCTTTACCACCCATTTACTGAAGATTTTCGAGTACAAATACATGCCGGATCCCACTGCCGCCGCCGTATACAGGCGCAGTGTTCCATCCTGATAAATAAAGATCATAACGAAAGTAGCAATTCCCGCAGCAAACCAAAAAAGGCCGTCCTCCGCCGCAATCCACCAGACTCCATGCCTCACCGCCCTGCGCCAGGCCCGTATCCCGTCATAGCCGAGCAAAAGGAACATCCCATACAGCGCAAATATAAGAAAAACCTTTACTTCATAATAAATAACTTCACTCATAAATAAAAGTCACTGAAAGAACCGCTTCCAGGAAGAACCATGCTTTTTATTTTTTCCGGAGCCATTGGAATAGATCAGGCTGTCAATATTCCCTTCCAGGTCCACCTCGCCCCGCTCCAGAGTCAACCTGCTGATATGCAGTTCCTTCCCTTTCACGCTCAGAAGCCCCTGCTCCGTTTCCAGCAGGATTTCATTCATATCAAAAGCGAGGACATCCACTATCCCACTGATCGTACCGCTCTTCCTGTTATCAATGGTAAGTTTATGCCCCCGCTTCTCTCTCTTCTCTTCCATACGGTGCTCCGGCTTCTGCTCTTTCTCCAGTATATGCGGCAAAGCCCCGGAACAGAACTCAGAGCTCAGAACTCTTACAGGTAGCGGAAAAGTTCCTTTGCTTCATCCTTTTTCACCGTTTCCTGAACACTTAGTATTTCCGCCTTCACCGTGCGCGTACCGAACTGAATTTCCAGAATATCTCCCTCCTTAACATTCAGGGATGCCTTCGCCGGTTTCTCATTTACCAGCACACGTCCTGCATCGCAGGCCTCATTCGCCACAGTCCGCCGCTTAATCAAACGGGATACCTTTAAAAATTTATCTAATCTCATTCTTTTCTCCTTTTACGCTTCCAATCTTTGCAGCCCTTATGCCGAAGGCTGTTCTCGTATAGAAACGCTTTCCTACAAACAAAGAAACAGGGCCCGCACAACTCATCGCTGCGCCAGCCCTGTCCCATATCAGCCGAATAATTAGTTCATGCTATCCTTTAAAGCTTTTCCAGCTTTGAATTTAGGAGTTTTGGAAGCTTTGATTTCCATGGTCTCTCCGGTCTGAGGATTTCTGCCTTCTCTTGCAGCTCTTTCAGAAACTTCAAAAGTACCGAAGCCAACTAACTGAACCTTCTCACCTTTTTTCAGTTCATCAGCAACCACATCGGTAAAAGCCTTTAAAGCCTTCTCTGCGTCTTTTTTTGTCAATTCTGTCTTTTCTGCAATAGCAGCAATCAATTCTGTTTTGTTCATGGAATAATTCCTCCTCTGGTTTTTTATCATTTTACGGGCAAAGCCCCTTTTGACCTATTCAATTCTTGATAAGCCCTGCTATTACTTATATAATGGAATGCCCTTTTTGTCAAGGAATTTTGGGAATTTCGGCAATTTATTCATGGATTTTTAACTTCTTTTCAGCTTTTTTTCTAAATGCTCCCTAACCTGTTTTGCCGCCTGGGAAAAAGCAGCTTTTTCCTTGTCCTTCTGCTTCGCATTCTGTCCCTGCTTTTCCCGGCTTTTGATCTCTTCCCACTGCTGACGCTGCACTTCCCGGTCCTTCACACTTTGACCTGCAAATACATGAGGATGGCGCCGGACCATTTTCTCTCCGATGCCCCGGATCACATCATCTATGGTAAAGAGCCCGGCTTCTTCCGCAATCTGCGCCATCAGCACCACCTGCAGCAATACATCTCCCAGCTCCTCACACAGATTACCGGCATCACCCGTCTCCCTGTAAATATCGATCCCGGCCAGTGCCTCCGTCATCTCATCGATCATGCATGGCTTCAGACTCTCAAAGGTCTGGGCCTTGTCCCATGGGCAGCCGTCCTCTCCCCGAAGCCGGCCAACGATCTCACGAAATTCCTCAAAACTCATCAGAGCATACCATTAATCATAGCCAGCACCTGTTCGCCAAATGCTGCCGACTTCTGATCGGCATCTTCGAGGGAAGTGCCCTTCACGCCAAAGTAAAACTTTACCTTTGGTTCCGTTCCGGAAGGTCTGACGCACAGCCATGCATCATCGCTCAGGTCATAGTAGAGCACATTGGAGGATGGAAGACCGGTGGGCTTCTCTTCTCCGGAAGCTATGTCCCTGATCACGTCCTTCTTGTAGTCCCGGGCAGATAATACCCTGTATCCGCAGAATTCCTTCGGTGTATCCTTCCTCAGCGTCTCCATGATCTCCTGGATCTTCTGCAGACCTTCGATACCCTTCAGCGAAACCGCTTTGATATCATCCTTGTAATAGCCGTAGCGCTCATACAGCTCCACCATAGCATCCCACAGCGTCTTGCCCTGGCTCTTGTAATATGCCGCAGCTTCACACAGCGCCATGGTAGCTACAATCGCGTCCTTATCTCTGGCATGGGTTCCGATCAGGCAGCCATAGCTCTCTTCAAATCCAAAGAGATAAGAGCCCTTTCCCGTCTGTTCAAAGCCAAGAATCTGCTGTCCGATATACTTGAAGCCGGTCAGGACTTCAATCAAGCCTACACCATAGTATTTCGCAATTGCATCCGCCATATTCGTGGTAACGATGGTTTTTATCAGCATTCCATCTGCAGGCAGACCTTTTAATGCCTTGCGCTGTCCGATCTCGTAATCCGCCAGCAGGCAGCCTGACATATTTCCGGTCAGATCATGATAAACCCCGTCTTTGTCCTTGACACGCACGCCCAAACGGTCTGCATCCGGATCCGTAGCCAGTACCAGATCTGCATCCACTTCCTGCGCCAGCTTCAGGCCAAGTTCAAACGCCTCTGCCGCTTCCGGATTCGGGTAGCTGACTGTCGGGAAATCACCATCCGGCAGTTCCTGCTCTTTTACCACATATACATTTTCAAATCCAAGCTCCTTCAGGACTCTTCTGGCCGGAACATTTCCGGTGCCGTGGAGCGGGGTGTATACGATCTTCAGGTTTTTCTGCTGCTCTTTAATTGCGTCTAAATGCAGCACCTGACTCTTCAGCTCTGCGATAAATGCATCATCAATCTCTGCGCCGATGACCTGATAAAGTCCGGCTGCCTGCGCCGCCTCTTTTTTCATGGTCTTTGTGGAGCTGTAATCGGTAATCTTCTTAACCTCTGCCATAATTCCGGTATCATGAGGCGGTGTGATCTGCGCGCCGTCCTCCCAGTATACCTTATATCCATTATATTCCGGCGGATTGTGGCTGGCAGTGATATTGATACCTGCGATACAGTTCAGTCTGCGCACGGTAAAGGACAATTCCGGAGTCGGTCTCAATGACTCAAATACATATGCCTTAATTCCATTTGCTGCCAGGCACAATGCTGCAAAATCCGCAAATTCCGGTGACATATGTCTGGAATCATAGGCAATTGCAACACCCTTGCCCTGACCATTCAGCCCGATAATGTAGTTCGCCAGACCTTGTGTTGCTTTCCTCACCACATATTCATTCATGCGGTTCGTACCTGCACCAATTATGCCTCGAAGCCCTGCGGTGCCAAATTCCAGATCTGTGTAAAACCGTTCTCTGATTTCCTTATCATCCTCTGCAATTGCTCTCAGTTCTGCTTTTGTGGCCTCGTCAAATCCCGGATTGTTCAGCCACTCCTCGTAAGCTTTCTTGTAGTCCATCTCACTACCTCCTATGTACTTTTTCCTCTTACACCGCCTTTTTTACTGCCCGGTGCCATCACAGTTGTTCTTATTATATTACATTTACAGCCAGAAATAAACTGTTATTCCAGTATTTTAAGGAAATTATTGCGCTGTCCCAACTGTCGGTTCAGCAGCTCCAGCTTCTGCTGGTACCGCCCCGGTATCCACGCTTTCCGGCTGCCGCAGTAATGATTCGCCAGTTTCCAGAATTTTTCCGGATATACCATACGCAGATGCAGAATTTTCCGTTCCTCTGTGGAAAGAGGCCGGATTCTCTCGTAGCATTCCAGCATCCTCAGGCCAAGGCGGATATCCCAGTCCTGTTTCTCCAGAATTTTGCGCATGAACTGGTACAGATCCACCACCTGATCGTCAAATCTGCACTTTTCAAACCCTGTGGTCGCCATCCCGGAATCCAGAAACAGCACATGGTGATAATTGTACTCCCCATGGCATACCATGCCCTCTTCCACCTGCTTTTTCTGAACCGCATCAAATTCACCGGCTCTCACCGCCTCCTGTGCGTAGCTGGCCTGTTCATAAAAAACCGAAAAACTGCTGAGAAACAACTGTTCAAACGGATGCTTCGGCTCCCGTTTCCGCATGAAAGCCCTCACCTTGCGCATCTCCCGGTTTTTCCGCTCCAGCTCCTGGGTCAGTCCGATGCCCTGATATTCCCTGGGTTCTCCCGGAAACTTCATGCACTGATGGAGCCTGGCCAGATTTGCCACCGAATCCAGAATATCCCGTTCACTGGAAGCACTGCATTCCCGGCCCGCGTACCAGTCCTTCAGCACGTACCTGTTTTCATCCCGATCCACGGATACCAGCTTTCCTTCTTTCGTTTCCAGCGCAGTATCCACATTTTTGTATCCATTTTCTTTCAGCCGCTGAAAGATCCGGTTTTGAAAAGCCATCTTTTTCTCTGACCCTTCAAAATCACACAGCAGCTTCAGCCCCTGATTGGTTTCACAAAGGTAAGATCCCCGGCCTCGTCTGGTGCTGATGATTTCCAGGTCATACTGCTCTAATACCTTCAACCCTCTGTCATTCATTCCGTGCCCCCCTTTTCATGCTCCCTCTAGCTTATGAAAAGGAGGCGGACGTTATTCCAGAATTTACAGCTCCGTGTCGTTGTATACTTTCTTGATATCCGTGTATCCGTTTTTCTCCAGCGTTTCGATCTGGAACTTCGCATTTTTCTTCAGAGGCTGTACCGTAACGATCATGCCCTGCTCTCTCACCTTCGTTGCCTTTTTAAATACCTCCAGCAGTTTGGCCGGATCCGCTTTTTCATCCACCAGAAATGCCGTGCGCAGCTTGCCGCCCTCGTCCTCTTTCCAGTTCAGATCCTTCAATATGGTGATGATCCTCTCAAAGCCGATGGAAAAACCACATGCGCAGGCCGGCTGATTGGAGAATCTTCCGATCATCTCATCATAGCGTCCGCCGCCGGCAATGGAAAAGTTGTAGCCGTCAATGCTGATTTCAAAAATCGTACCTGTATAGTAAGACATTCCTCTTACCAGTGTAGGATCAAATACGATATGCACCCCATCCTCTACCATGCAGGTCACACTGTTCATGACTGTATCGATATTTTCCGGCACTTTTGCCTCCAGACTGGAAGCGCAGGTATCCTTGCAGAACTCACCGCATTTCAGATCCGGTGTGATCTTTTCAAACATGCGGATGTAGTTTTCTACTGCCTCTGCGGGATATTCCTTTGCCAGAAGGCTCTCCTTCACCCCTTCCAGACCGATCTTATCCATCTTGTCCAGAATGATGAACACATCATCATACTGCTCCGGTGTAAAGCCGGAAGCTGCCGCCATCCCTTTTAAAATACGGCGGTCATTGATATGAACGGTAAACTCCCGGATCCCCACCTCGGAAAAAATTCTGGTAAGCATTTTGGAAGTAGCCGCCACCAGCTCAATCTCAGCCATTATAGAGGAATCTCCAATAATATCAATATCACACTGAGTAAACTGGCGGAACCGTCCCTTCTGAGGCTTGTCCGCTCTCCATACATTTCCGATCTGAAGCGCCTTCAGCGGGGTGGGCAGATTATTTTTATTGTTGGAATAGTAGCGGGCCAGAGGCACGGTCAGATCATAGCGCAGGCCGCTGTCGGAAAGCTCTCCTGTCTCCATTCCCTTTTCCAGTTCACGTCCTCTTTTCATAATCTTAAAAATCAGTTTTTCATTTTCGCCGCCCTGTTTTCCGGTAAGATTCTCAATATGCTCCATCGCCGGAGTCTCGATCTGATCGAAACCGTAGGTAGCGTAAGTCTGCTTGATCAAAGTCAGAACATGCTCTCTTAAACGCATGTCCTCCGGTAAAAAATCATTCATGCCTTTTACTGGTGTAGATATAAATTTCATTTCCTTTTCTCCTTGTATGATATCTTATATTTGAACATCCAATCATTGATATTTGAACATCAGCTCCTCTTAACTTTGCCTTGGGCAAACGGGCTGATGCTGCCATATATGCTGCAATGGCTGTGGTTTGTGTTTCACCGAATACAGTATATACAACATTTTCAGATACATCAACTGTTTTTCAGGCTGGCCGTCCGGTTTTTATTTCGCGGCGGATGCAGCGTAATTCAGGGCCCGCTCCAGCAGATACTCCTTCCGGTTATGTTCCGGGTGTGTAAGCACATCATCCAGCAGCATCTCCAGGATAACCCCCAGCTCTCTTCCCGGCTTCAGCCCGGCAGCGATCAGATCCTTTCCTGTGACTGCCATAGCCTTCAGAGACATGCAGTCTCCCCGTTCCAGAATGGACTGATATATTTTCTCCAGTTCGTCCAGGTAGCACAGCTTGTCCTCCTGCACCCCCGGGTGCTGGGCCAGCGTATCCGCCCGCTTCACCTGCAGAAATTCCGGGAACAGATCCTCTCCCACCTGGCAGACCGCTCTTCTCACCCCTTCCGGACTCTGCTCCGGATACAGGGAATGATTCAGCACCAGGCGGTATACCTTGTTCATGGTATCATTGTCAAACTTCAGCCGTTTCATAATTGTTTTTACCATCTGAGCGCTGCAGGCCGCATGTCCGCGGAAATGATAAATTCCCTTTTCATCCAGACGGCTCATCTGGGGTTTTCCCATATCGTGAAGCAGCATCGTCAGACGCAGGACTTTATCCGCCCTGATATTTTTCAGCGCGACCAGCGTATGTTCCCCCACAGAATAAATATGGTGGGAACCGTTTTGCGGCTGATCCATGAGCCGGTCGAACTCCGGAAGGATCACCGCGGTAATTCCCGTCTCGTATGCTTTTTTCACCCAATCCGGATGGTCAGAGATCATCAGCTTCACCAGCTCGGTCTGAATACGTTCCGCACTGATTTTCTGCAGCGCAGGAGCCAGTCTGGAAATGGCCGTCTCCGTATTTTTCTCGATTCGAAATCCCAGTTGAGCCGAAAAACGCACTGCTCTCAAAATACGCAGTGCATCCTCTCCAAACCGTTCCTCCGGATCCCCCACACACCGGATCACATTTCTCTTCAGATCCTCCAGGCCCTCAAATTCGTCCACCAGACCGGTCCGGTCACTGTAGGCCATGGCATTGATGGTGAAATCCCGCCTCTGCAGATCCTGTACCAGACTGGAAGTAAACTGCACCTCTTTCGGATGCCTGGAATCCTCATATTCTCCGTCAATCCGATACGTGGTCACTTCAAACCCTTCCTTTTCCAGAAGAACCGTCACCGTTCCATGCTCAATGCCGGTATCAAAGGTTTTCGGAAAAATCCGCTTTACCTCTTCCGGCATGGCCGATGTAGTAATGTCCCAGTCCTGCGGAATCCTGCCAAGAACTGAATCCCTTACGCAGCCGCCCACCGCAAACCCTTCATATCCATTGGCCTCCAACTGTTTCAAAATTTCTTTCACTTTCTCAGGGAGTAACAGCTTCATTCATAACTCCTTTATTATTTTCTGCAGACCCGGTTTTCTCCCAAACTGCAGCTTATTGTTTTCTCTTTTATTCACCTTATGCGCTTCGTGTATGCGCCTACTCAGCCCGCTCTGTATCCAGCCGGACATTCGCACGCTTTTTGCGTTTTTTGCATGCGATTTGTTCTTATTATACCATGTTTTCACATTCCTGTCACAATTATTATCTAAAATATAGCTGGCGGCAGTTACCGTTTGGCCTTTTACTTGACGCACAGCTTCCGGGCGGCTGCCCCAGGTATGCTACAGGTGCACCTGAGGCATACCTGGGGCAGCCGCCCGGAAAGCGTCCTCATTCCAAGACCGAACGGTAGCTGGCAACAGGCTTTGAAGACCGCTATAGATACACCGGCAGTTTACAGAAAGCCACAAAAATGCTATATTGAAATGGAATATAAAACAATTCAGGAAAGGATACTATTTATGATGAAAAAAACAGCCCTGTTTTTATTGACCGGACTCGCCCTGACTGTATCTGTCTCTGGCTGCGGCAAAGATAAGTCTGCAGCAGAAAACTCCACCGAAATGGTGACAGAGACCACCGCGGCGGCAGAACCGATTACCGGATATCTGATTGACGGTGCCAACAGCTATGTAACCCTTGGTGATTATAAGGAAATTGCCATTGAAAAGCCGGTCTACGAAGTGACCGCAGATGAAATTAATATGGAAGCAGAAAATTACCTCTATGATTACTCCACCACTCAGGAAGTGGATCGGGCGGCGCAGATCGGTGATGTCCTCACCGTAAATTTCACCGCTGCCATAGAAGGAGAGACAAAAGACTCTGCCTCTGAGGAAAATTACAGCGTAGAACTGGGATATGAAGAATTCGGGCCCGATTTTGACAGTCAACTGACCGGCGCCAAGACCGGGGACACCAAGACATTCTCCTGCTCCTACGATGAAGATGCCTGGTATGATGACTGGAATGGCAAAACCGTCAATTTTGAAGTAACTATTAATAAGATAGAAGAAACTATCATTCCGGAATATACCGAAGACTTTGTAAAAACCGAGCTGGGCTATGATTCGAAAGCAGATTTCGAAGCTTCCCTCAAAGAAACCCTCACCGCGAACCATGATGAGCAGAGCAATTCCGAAGCTTCCGAAAATGCAATGCTGGCTGCCATGGACACCTGCACGTTCAAAGACTATCCGGAGGATCTGTACAACTCCTGCGAAGAATCTGTCAAGGAAAGCTATTCTGAATTTGCCACCTCTTTTGGAATGAGCGAATCCGAAATCTATGAAGCATTTGGAATGACGGACGAAGATCTGAAAACAGAGATTCTGGATACCGTAAACCGCCGTCTGTTCATCAGCGCTCTTTGTGAAAAAGAAAATATTTCACTCACCACAGATGATTACGGTGATTATATCCAGAGCCAGTATTCCTATTATGGATATGAAGATGCAAGTACCTTCGCTACCGACTATGGCAAAGATTATCTGATCTGGCAGTTATATGAAGCCCGTACCAAGGATTTCCTGTTAAGCAATGCGCAGATCACCGAAGTAGCCGGTAATCTGAACGAAGAATACACGGACGAAGACGCGGAGGGAGAAATGGTGGAAGAAGAGGAAACTCTGAACGCACTTCCGGAGGAAGACAGCGAGGCATCTACTGAATCCGCTTCAGAAGAACTGTAATTTTGCATTTTGGCTGCTGCAGAGCCGCTTTTTCCCTCATTAATGGAAGTATTTTATCATTTTTACATTCTTTCTCAAGTTTTAACGATTTTCCCCTTGACATATTAGATTTCAGGGAATATAATCAAGGGGCAATTAAGATTGACGGTTATAAGATATCACAAGCTATTTTCGATTATGAAATCAGCGCCTTGTAGTAATCTGTATGGTTAGTGACTTTTTTATTACCAGTAATCGAAACAAATTTTTCATAATCTAAATGGAGGTACCCGTCATGAATAAAGGTACAGTAAAATGGTTTAACGCAGAAAAAGGATATGGATTTATCACCGGCGAAGATGGAGCAGATGTATTCGTACATTTCTCAGCCATCCAGGGAGACGGCTTCAAAACTCTCGAAGAAGGCCAGGCCGTTACTTATGATTTGACCGAAGGCGCTCGCGGAATGCAGGCAGCTAACGTTGTTAAATGCTAATATCTGACCATTAAAAATAACGGTTCGCGTATGCGGGCCGTTATTTTTGTGTATAAAATTCTAAAATACACACTGCGTCAGATTATGAAAAATACCTGGTATTTTCTATGATACCTTACGTTGTAAATTATTCTCAGCCTCATCAAGCCTGCTCCCAAATTTGGGAAGCAGGTTTACTTCATCACAGGCAGTCTATATGCAAAAAAATGCTGTAAAATTTAACTTAAAATTTTACAGCATTTCATAGTTCAATATCACAATAGAGACCGGAGGCTCTATCTTCTGGCATCTACATATTTTTTAATATTGGATGCGTTTACATATTTCTTAGCCTTTTCGCCATCCACTACCACCAGCGTCGGAGCCTGCATGATGCTGTACTGAGACACCAGGTCCTGATTCTCTTCCGCATCGATCAGTGTGTAGTCCTCGTCCTGGAGCATCTGCTTTGCGATCTTGCAGTTGGGGCAGGTCTTGGTGGTAAAGAGATACTTGACCGTGCCGGCGGGCTCTACCTGAACCTCATCTTCTTTTATGGTAACAACTGCACTTGAAATCTTCTTCAGAGAGGTTTCTTTCGGATCATACAGTTTACGGTTCTTGTATTCCTGTGTCTTGCCGTCGTTCCAGTTCTGTACCGGTCGGTAATAGCCGGTGATGCGGCTGTATACTTCCGCTGTTTTCCCGCATTTGGGACAGGTGAAATGTTCGCCTGCAATGTAGCCGTGCTCCTGACATACCGAGTAGGTAGGAGACAGAGTGTAGTAAGGCAGCTTGTAATGATCCGCTATGGTCTTTACCAGATTCGCCGCCGCTTTCCAGTCCGGAAGCTTCTCACCCAGGAATGCGTGGAATACGGTCCCTGAGGTATAGAGTGTCTGCAGCTCATCCTGAATATCCAGAGCATCAAAGATGTCGGAAGTAAACTCCACCGGAAGGTGGGAGCTGTTGGTATAGTATGGCGTATCCCCTTCCTTTCCTGCGGTCTTGATATCGCTCCAGCGGGCCCGGTCATGCTTCGCCAGACGATAGGTGGTGGATTCCGCCGGAGTTGCCTCCAGGTTGTACAGATCGCCGTACTCCTCCTGATAAATAACCAGGCGTTCTCGCATATGGTTCAGTACTTCTTTTGCAAATTTCTGAGTCTCTTCGTGGGTCAGATCCCTGCCCAGCCATCCGGCATTCAGTCCTGCTTCATTCATGCCGATCAGTCCGATGGTGGAAAAATGATTGTCAAAGCTGCCCAGATACTTTTTGGTGTACGGATACAATCCCTCGTCCAGCAGCCTGGAAATCACATTTCGCTTGATCTTCAAAGAACGGGCCGAAATATCCATCATACGATCCAGCCGCTTGAAAAATTCCTTTTTATTCTTGGACAAGTAAGCGATGCGGGGCAGATTGATGGTCACTACGCCCACGCTTCCGGTACTCTCTCCCGAACCGAAGAAACCGCCGGTCTTTCTGCGCAGCTCCCGAAGATCCAGACGCAGACGGCAGCACATGCTCCGCACATCACTGGGTTCCATATCACTGTTGATATAATTGGAAAAATACGGTGTGCCGTATTTGGAGGTCATTTCAAACAGAAGCCGGTTATTTTCCGTATCAGACCAGTCAAAGTTCTTTGTGATGGAATAGGTTGGAATCGGATACTGGAAACCGCGTCCATTGGCATCCCCCTCGATCATGGTCTCAATAAATGCCCTGTTGATCATGTCCATCTCAGGCTTGCAGTCCTTGTAGCAGAAATCCATCTCTTTTCCGCCCACAATGGCCAGCAGCTCTGCCAGATCCCCCGGAACCGTCCAGTCCAGAGTGATATTGGAAAAGGGCGCCTGAGTTCCCCAGCGGCTGGGCGTATTGACTCCGTAAATAAAGGATTCGATGCATTTTTTCACTTCCGGATAGTTCAAATGGTCTGCCTTTACAAAGGGCGCCAGATAGGTATCAAAAGATGAAAATGCCTGAGCTCCTGCCCATTCGTTCTGCATGATTCCCAGAAAGTTTACCATCTGGTTGCACAGCACCGACAGATGCTTCGCCGGAGCCGAAGTAATCTTGCCATGAATGCCCCCCAGCCCTTCGGTAATAAGCTGCTTTAAGGACCATCCCGCACAGTAGCCGGTCAGCATGGACAGGTCATGGATATGGATGTCCGCATTGCGGTGAGCCTCGGCAATCTCCTCATCATAGATCTCTGACAGCCAGTAATTGGCCGTCACGGCACCGGAATTGCTCAAAATCAGGCCGCCCACGGAATAAGTCACTGTGGAATTTTCCTTTACACGCCAGTCCTCTACTTTTACATAGCTGTTTACAATCTCCTTGTAATCCAGAATCGTGGATTTCATGTTGCGGATCTTTTCCCGCTGCTTGCGGTACAGAATATATGCTTTCGCCACTTCTGCATAACCAGTCTGAACCAGTACGTGTTCTACGCTGTCCTGGATGCTCTCCACATCCACCAGGCTGTCTTTTATCTTAGGTTGAAAATCTGCTGTCACCCGAAGGCCCAGCAGATTGGTCATATCATCGTTGTATTCCATCTGAGTTGCTTCAAATGCCTTGGCAATCGCATCACCTATTTTACTCAGATTAAAATCTGCTACCTCTCCGTCACGTTTTACTACACGAAACATTCCCATCACCTTTCTCTTTCTTTGTTGTTCTGCGGAAGGAAGCACTGTGCTTCTTTCCTCTATCATAGTATCAGACATCCAAATTTAAGTCAATAGAAAACACCATATCTATGTATTTTCATTTTCATTGAATACTAGATATAGTGTTTTCTGACAATTTCATTTTCTTTCATCATCTGCCGGACAAGTATGAGATTTGTTTCTGTTTCCATCTGTCTCCAGACTAACTTTCGCTATATTTACTTTTTGTGATACAATTTTCAAATATTCGGTCGTCCAATCACACATTCCCATAAATTTCCTGGGGAACATATGCTTTGACATAAATTCCATCCTCCCGGTACTCTTCGGTGAGAAGCTGCCCGAATTTTCGGATCAACTGGATCTTGCCCGCCTCTTCGTAAGGATACAGGCGTTCAATCAAAATCTGCCGTTCCGTCAGTATTTCTTCCAGAAGTGTTTTCACTTCCTCCAGACCCTGGCCGGTGCGGGCGGATATCCCCAGCACCCTGTCTGCCCGAAAGTCCCGCATGGACACCGGTTCTTCCAGGCGGTCCTGCTTATTAAACAGCGTTACTATGGTCTTTCCCTGCACCCCCAGAGTCTCCAGCGTGTCGTAGACCACATGCATCTGCTTTTCCATCTGGGGATTGGAAGCGTCCACCACATGAAGTATTACATCTGCATATTTTGCCTCTTCCAGCGTACTGCGGAATGCCTCGATCAGATGATGGGGAAGCTTGCGGATAAAGCCAACCGTATCCGTCAGCAAAATCTCCTGTCCGCCCTCCAGGACCAGCGTTCTGGTGGTAGGATCCAGCGTGGCAAACAGCTTGTCTTCCTCCAGTACATCCGCTTCCGTCAGCGTGTTCAGCAGCGTGGATTTTCCTGCATTGGTATAGCCTACAATGGCTGCCACCGGCACCCTGTTTTTCTTTCTGCGTTCCCGGATGACGTCTCTGTGCCGTTTCACATCCTGCAGCTCCCGGCGCAGTTGGGCGATTCTGCTCTTGACCAGACGCCGGTCCATTTCCAGCTTTTTCTCTCCCGGGCCTCTGGTCCCGATGCCTCCGCCCAGCCTGGACAAAGAGCTGCGCAGCCCCACCAGTCTGGCCAGACGGTACTGGAGCTGGGCCAGCTCTACCTGAATCTTACCTTCGCTGGTGGCAGCCCTGGCAGCAAATATATCCAGAATCAAAAGCGTCCGGTCCATCACCTTGCTGTCCAGCTCCTGCTCCAGATTCCTAAGCTGAGCCGGTGACAGTTCATCATCACAGATAATGCCGGTTGCCCCCGTTTCCTCTATCATTTCCCGCAATTCAGCGATTTTTCCTGTCCCGAGATACAGTCCCGGGTGCACAGACTCTCTCTTCTGTATCATTTTCCCTACAGTCCGGGCACCGGCGGTATCCGCCAGCTCCTGCAATTCGTCCAGGGATTCTTCCGTCTCACGCTCATCCTGCAGGCTGATGCCTACCAGGATAACTCTTTCTTCCAGACTTTCCAGCTTGATTGGTTCTGCCATTCTATTTTCTCCATCTATTTTCCTGTTGTCTCTGTTTTCTGCCGGACGCCGGACGCAGCTTTGCTTCGCGGCTGCCGTTTCCTTCCTATCTGGACGAAAGGAAATCCATTTCTTTCTGCCCTGCCTCGTCCGTGGGATATGCTTCCACATATGCCTGGGCTTTTACTTTTGCTGTGCCAAAATCCAGTTTTTTCTCATAAGCCACAATTTCATTAAACAGCAGCTCCTGACGGCCCGCATTTTCATTCAGCGCCAGCCCCTGAGAAATATAGGTCAGCGCCTCATCATACTCTCCTGCCGCTATGCTGCACAGTGCAAGGCCATTATATACCTCTGCACTGTCACCGTTTTTCTGCTGTATTGTCTCATACATGGCTTTCGCATGAGCATAGTCCTCCTGCTCCAGATAAATCCGGCTCATCAGATACAGCGCCGGCTGATATTCCTGATCTACCGGCGAAAGCAGAGCAGTCTGCGCCTCATCGTACTGTCCCAGATAAAAATAGATGCGTCCGATGCTGTAATAGTCTTCCACACCGGAGGGCGCTATATTCAGTGCCGTCTGCAGATATTCATCTCCCACACCCGAAAGATTCTGGGTCTGATACACTTCGTAAATATTCAAATATAATTCATAATCTTTCGGTGTCAGCGCAGCCGCCTGGTCAAAATCCACCTTGGCCTTATCCTGAGAGCCCTGGCAGAGAAAGCCCGCTCCTCTCAGATAATATGCGTCCACCATCTGATCGTCATTTTCCAATATAGTGCTGCACGTATCTATGGTGCCCTCATAATCCTTCAGCCGGAACTGCGCCGATGCTTTATAGAGCTGAATATCCTCCACGGTATCCGGCATTTTTTCGTCAGTATAGGACAGGGCCTGTTCAAATGCCTCCAGGGCCTGCTCATAATTCGCCTGTCCCATCAGACTCAGCCCCAGTCCCCGGTAAGCAAGTACCTCATCCTCTCCGCCTGCCAATGCCTGATTGAAATTTTCCCCTGCGGCGGCATAATCGCCGGACTCAATGGCTTCCATTCCCTGCTGCGTCAGGGTACCTCCGGAACTTTTTCCGATGCAGCCGGTCAGGCCCATACACAAAGCTGCGGTCATTAATATTTTTATAATCTGTTTTTTCTGCATTCTTTTTCTTCCTGTTTGAATTCTTTTTCCGCCTTCTATCGACCAACGCAGAACGCAGACGGTCCGTCAGCTTTGCTGACATTATACATCTGAACCGTTCTGCAGTCCGCCGATGGCTTACATCTCAGTGGGGAATCACTCACCGAGATGAACTTTTCGTCCATCATAACACATCTTCTGTTCAACTTTCAACCACAGATCATTTTTCTTCCCAGAGCGGGATTTCCAGTTCTGTCTCCTGCATCGGCTGAAACTCTGCTGTAGCCGTCACATCAACGGGCACCTTAAACAGCAGCTTCTTCACGGCACCGGACAATTCCAGTTCCTGCCGTACCAGAAGTCCTTCCGGAGCTATGGTGCTTACCAACTGCAGGGACTCCACACTGGCTGTGACATTTTCAAGTGCGGTGTCCTCCGCGATCTGGCTTTCTGACATGGTATCGAGATACTCCTCTGCCAGATAATTCGGAATCCGATAAGTATATTTCGTGTTTTCTCCATCCGTTTCTTTTTTTAAAATCTCCACCTGGCCGGAAGCATTTGTTACCATATCTGTAATGCTGGTCACCATCTCCATCACTTCCTCCGAAGACTTTTCCGTTTTTTTCAGGTTTCCCTTACTGTCCCGGGAATAATACCAGCCGTCTTTATAATAGGCTTCCGAGACTTCGGAGTCCTCCTCCCCCGTGCCGGAGGTATTAACCATCGTCATCTGCAGCTTTTCGCCGGCCGCATCCTGAACAACGTGAATGTCTGACTGAAGGTTGTATTCAGCCCGGATCACCTTTCCGTTCAAATTTGCGTTCACCGTTGTATCGATTTGAAATGACGGCAGCCTGGAAGACCTCTGAATCGCGGAGATGATGACGTCCGCATCCCCTTTTGTCACTTCTGCAGCGTTGGAAGCCGATGTATTTTCCTCCGATTTTTCCCCTGCGTCTGCTGCCTCTGTACTTTCTGCTTTCGCCTCAACTATAATCATTCCGACAGCTTCCTTCGCCCCGTGACCTGAAAAGTCTCCGGCGGCACACACAGTGCAAAGTCCAAGCAGGATCCAGCCCAGATATTTTTTTCTCATTGTAAGAATCGCCTCATCTCTTCCAGTCGTGCCGCTGCGTCTTCACGCCCCAGTTGATACAATGCCTTTAATTTTTTCGGATTCCGCTCGGTACGCCCTACCTTCAGATCCCGGCTGGGACGGATCAGGAAAATCCTGCCCTCCTCCGCCAGCTTCTCTGTCAATTTCAATTCCTTATTATACATGATGTGGCGGCCGGCCATCGCCTCTATCACCGCCGGATATTTTTTCAGAGCCGGTTTCATCAGTCCCAGAAAACGGTTTGCACTCTTTTTGTATCCTCTGGGCCTCGTCAGCACCACAATATTTTTATGATAACCGATCCGGTTAAAATACCGAAGAGGAATCGAATCTGCTATACCGCCATCCAGCAGCCTTTCTGTTCCAATCTCCACCACACGGGATGCCCCCGGCATAGAAGCAGAAGCGCGCATCCATTCCAGATCCTCCGCATCCCTTTTATCACAGCGGTGATAGACTGCTTTTCCGGTCCGCACATCGGTGCAGACCACATAAAATTCCACCGAAGATGCTTCAAATGCCTTCTGATCAAATGGATCCAGCTTCTGGGGCAGCTCATGATAGCAAAAATCCACGCCATACAGATCCCCTGTCTTCAAAAGAGAACGCACGCTCATATAGCGGGGATCCCGGCAGTATTTTAAATTGTACCGAATCGTCCGCCCGATCTGATGGGATATATAATTGCAGCCAAACACTGCACCGGCAGAGACGCCAATCACCCCATCCACGCATATATTCTGTTCCATCATTACATCCAGCACACCCGCGGTATACATTCCCCGCATGGCACCGCCCTCTAAAACCATGCCTGTCCTCATTATTTTACCTGCCTTTTTTCGTTTTTTTGCATGCGCTTTGCTCCTCGTATAATACTTACTACATCACATAAGTTTTATCCACATTAATTACCGTATAATAATTCCGGCCCAGTTCTTTTTTTACCAGCTCCTGAATTTTATTTATCACTTCTTTTTCGCTCATTTTTAATTCATAGGGCACCACCACATCAAAAATCAGATTTGTGTGGGAAGGCCCCGCCACCATTCGAAAATCATGCATGGAAATGTGTTCATCCAGCTTTTCCAGAATAGCTTTCAGGTCATTTTTCAGGTCTGCTGTCTCCTTATCGTCTGTCACGATGGGATCCATATGTATCGTAGCCATGCAGCCCAGCTTTTCCTTCAGTTCCATCTCAATCAGATCAATTTCATCATGCAGCTCCAGGATATTTCCCTGCGCCGGCACCTCAGCATGCAGAGTGATCATCTGCCTCCCCGGTCCATAGTCATGGACGATCAGATCATGAATGCCATAGACCCCTTCATGGGCCATGACGATCTGTTCGATCTCATCCACAAAATCTTTTTCCGGCGGCTGCCCCAGAAGAGGATTCAGAGTCTCTCTCGCCGCACTGATGCCCGCATAAAAAATAAAAAAACTCACCATCACGCCGCAAAATCCATCAATATTCAACCCGGTATAATGTCCCACAAGCGTAGCTGCCAGCACCACAGAGGTTGCAATCATATCGCTCAGAGAGTCCATGGAGGTGGCACGCATAGCGGCAGAATCAATTTTAGTCCCGATCCGCCGGTTATAATATGCCATATATGCCTTCACCACGATAGCCACTGCCAAAATCAGCACGGACAGCATGGAAAACTCTACCGGAGACGGATGCAGAATCTTTGCAGCCGAATTCTTCAGCAGCTCAAAGGCCATGATCAAAATCGAAGCCGCCACTACAAAACCGGAAATATATTCCATCCTGCCATGTCCAAAAGGATGGGAGGGATCCGGCTTGGCTCCGGCCAGCTTAAATCCAATCAGAGTCACCGCAGAGGAACCTGCATCTGACAGGTTGTTAAACGCATCCGCCGTGATTGCAATGGAGCTGCTGATCGTCCCCGCAATAAATTTTCCAATAAATAAAATAATGTTCAAAAAAATTCCAAGGCTGCCGCAGATTACACCGTAGCGCTGCCTCAGTTCTCCGGCATTCAGTTTTTTATTCTCCAGAAACAATTTTTCAAGTAAAGTGACCATTTTCTGCCCCCGCAAAATCTCATATTTTTATCAAATCCCTGCTTTCTGCATGCGCTTTGCTCATCTATTTTATCCTGTAATTGCCCTGCTTTCGGGCAATTGCCTACGCAAAGCGCAAACGCGCTCTTTGCGTTTTCTGCATGCGCTTTGCTCATCTATTTTATCACATCGGAAGCACATTGTCCCTGTATTTTGCCACTTCTTCCAGGTATTTGCGTCCAAGGGTGCTGATGGGCATCCCTTTTCTGGAAAGATAGCCGATCATCATCTGCTCCTGCGTATCCAGCGGAACCGCACAGTAATCAGAGCCATTCAGGTCTTCGCAGATGATGCCGGAGCACAGAGTATAGCCATTCAGGCCCACCATCAGATTCAGCATGGTAGCACGGTCATTGGCTTTGATCAGCCTTTTGTATTCGTAGGTGCTGAGCACCTCTTCCGCAAAATAAAAAGAATTATTAGCTCCCTGCTCAAAAGAGAGACAGGGATATTTCTCCAGTTGCGCCAGGGTGATTTTCTTTTTTTCGGCCAGCGGATGCTCCTTCCAAAGATAAACATAGACACCGCATTGGAAGATTTCATGAAATTCCAGTCCGTACTCCTGGAACAGCTTCGTCAGAATCTTCTGATTAAATTCATTCAGATACAGAATTCCGATCTCACTTCTGAAATTCTTTACGTCCTCCATCACATCGTGGGTGGTAGTCTCATGCACTGCAAACTCGTACTCATCCATTCCATACTGCTTCACCATCTCCACAAATGCGCTCACCGCAAAAGTATAATGCTGCATGGATACGCTGAACTTCTTTTTTTCGTTCTTTTTTTCCACATATTTCGCTTCAACCAGTTGATATTGTTCCACTACCTGCCTGGCATAGCCCAGAAATTCCTCTCCCTCCGGTGTGATCACCACGCCCCGGTTGGTCCTGCGGAACAGTTCGATACCGATCTCCGTCTCCAGTTCCTTCACTGCCAGAGAAAGGCTGGGCTGGGAAATAAAAAGCTGACGTGCCGCCTCGTTCATGGATTTTGCGTCTGCAATGGTAATTACATACTTTAACTGAGTCAGTGTCATTCGTTTCGCTCCTCTACTTCTGGCGGTATCCCTTCAGGAAATCCCCCAGTGCCTCTGCCGCTTTTTCCAGATCCTCCACACAGGGCAGATACACGATCCGGAAATGATCCGGACTGGTCCAGTGGAAGCCGCCGCCATGGGTGAGCAGAATTTTCTTTTCCCGCAGGAAATCCAGAACAAATTTTTCATCATCCGTGATATGGAAACGTTCGGAATCAATCTTCGGAAACATGTAAAATGCTGCATTTGGTTTTACCACGCTCAATCCCGGAATCTGATTGATCGCCTCATAAATGTATTCCCTCTGCTCATATACCCGTCCTCCCGGAACCAGCATTTTTTTCGTATCCTCCAGGCAGCCCAGAGCCGCCGGTATCAATGACTGCGCCGGTACATTGGAACACAGACGCATGGAGGAAAGCAGATTAATTCCTTCGATATATCCCTGTGTTCTGGATTTATCTCCGCACAGGCACATCCATCCGCATCGATATCCGGCGAGCAGATGAGACTTGGAAAGCCCGTTAAAGGAAACCGTCAGCAGATCCGGTGCCAGAGAAGCCAATGCCGTGTGCTCCAGTCCGTCCATCACCAGACGGTCATAGATTTCATCTGCAAATAAGATCAGTTCAAACTCCCGGGCCAGCTCCACGATCTGTTCCAGTATTTCCGTGGGATAGAGAGATCCCGTAGGGTTGTTGGGATTGATCACCACGATTGCCTTCGTCCGGTCTGTAATCTTCTTTCGCATATCTTCGATATCGGGATACCAGCCTGCCTGTTCATCGCAGATATAATGCACTGCCGTGCCTCCCGAAAGAGTGACCGATGCAGTCCACAGCGGATAGTCCGGAGAGGGCACCAGCACCTCATCCCCATTGTTCAGCAGCCCCTGCATGGACAGCGTGATCAGCTCGCTGACTCCGTTTCCGGTGTAAATATCATCCTCCGTCACATTGGGCATATTTTTTTTCTTACAGTACTCTGCAATTGCTTTTCTGGCCTCGATCAGACCTTTCGAATCCGAATACCCTTCTGTATTGCTGAGATTGTCTTCCATCCTTCGAATCACCGCTTCCGGTGCGCGAAAACCAAAGGGTGCCGGATTTCCGATATTCAGCTTTACAATTTTCTCCCCGGCTGCGATCATCCGATTCGCTTCATCCATAACCGGCCCTCTGATATCATAGCATACATTATCCAGTTTCGTCGATTTTTCAAATTTTCTCATTCTAAAATCCTCCCTATATAGTCAAGTGTTTTTTCCTTGTTTTTCAAGGATTTTTTTATTCCATATCTCAGATCAATGAGCCAAGAGGATGGACATTTCACTGTATCTGGTACGAAAGTAGATGGTTCTGGGTA
>JAQVCW010000061.1 GCA_028689585.1 Lachnospiraceae bacterium
CCTATTTTGTAAAAGATGAATTTCCGGAAGCGGATATCGACAGGGTGATCCGTATGTGTATGTTCCATGATATGGGTGAGGCATTTACCGGTGATATTCCGGCCTTTGAAAAGACGGAGCAGCACGAAGTGGAAGAGACCAGAAGAGTAGAACAGTGGCTGGCTTCTCTGCCGGAGCCCTACCGGATAGAACTGGTCCGGCTGTTTACGGAGATGGAGGCGCAGGAGACGCTGGAGGCGAAGATTTATAAGGCCCTGGATAAAATGGAAGCGCTGATTTCCCATAATGAAGCGGATATTGCCACCTGGCTTCCCCTGGAATATGACCTGAACCTGGTCTATGGCACGGAGCAGGTGAAATTTTCCGAATACATGCAGAGGCTAAAGGCGGAGATTAATCAGGATACCAGAGATAAAATAGATAAGA
The DNA here is from genome assembly GCA_028689585.1 of Lachnospiraceae bacterium. Classification (GTDB taxonomy): domain Bacteria; phylum Bacillota; class Clostridia; order Lachnospirales; family Lachnospiraceae; genus Merdiplasma. The sequence goes on from JAQVCW010000061.1 coordinate 427, forward strand.
CAGATAAAACAGATACGGCTATCGTATGACAGGCAGATTTGCCTGTCATATTTTTTGGCTTTTTTTAATATGAATGAATTATAAACGAAAATGTAAGGTGCGGAATATGAGAAAATGGATGGAGCATCTGCAGAAAAGGAAGTTTTCGGGGGAACAAAGAGCGCCACGCTCAGGAATGGCCCGGCTTCTGGCGGCCGTCATACCGCTGACACTCCTGTTGACCGGCTGCAGTCTGGATCTGGGAGGAAAAGAAAATCGCACTCCGCTGGATTTTACAGTGGTGGAGACAGAGGAAATACCGAAGGAGCTGGAAAAGGTGATCGAAGAGCACAAAGAAGGCGAAATCCAGGTAGCCTATATCGATCAGGGTAGTCTATATGTGGTGAGGGGATATGGCAAGCAGGCGACCGGGGGATACAGTATTGCGGTAGATGAATGTTCAGAAGGGGAAGAAAATATTTATGTGGCAACCACTTTGATTGGTCCATCGGAAACAGAGCAGCAAAAATCAGCACCCTCCTACCCGGTGATTGTGCTGAAAATGGAAAATCGGGATAAAGAGGTAGTTTTTGAGTAAAACCCCGGGAAGGCTGGCATGAGTACAGCAGTCTGGAAACCCGGGAAGGCTGGTATGCAGTGTTAGCCCATTTGCCGCAGGCAAATTTAGAATGGGCTGATGTTCAAGAGAAAGGGAGGTGCAGAAATGGAAGTTTTGAAAAAAAATATTCATATGTATCGTCAGGCAAAGCGGGCCGTCAACCAGATCACGCTGGAGGAAGACTGCAATGTGCCGGATGCCAAGCCGGATGTGGAACAGATCATTCAGAGCAAAGAAAAAATCGTGATCGAGAGCACCAGGGCGGAGAGCGGAAAGCTGCTTTTAAAGGGGTATCTGCAGGTCAGCGTTCTGTATATGGATGATGCGGAGGAGCGCCAGATACATAGGCTGGATATGCAGTTAAAATTCGACGAATACATTAATATGGAAGGATTAGAAGCAGGGGAAGCGGTGCAGCTGACCTGTGAGATTGAAGATCTGAACGTAGTATTGATTAATTCCAGAAAACTGAGCATGCGGGGCCTGCTTACCTTCACGGCGGTCACAGATGAAATTTATGACATGACAGCTGCCGTGGATGTCAGGGGATCCATCGAATTGTGCGAAAAAAAGAAAAAGCTGGAATTTATGCAGCTTGAGGTGCAGAAAAAAGACATTATCCGCGTAAAGGATGAGATTCTGCTCTCCTCCAATAAGCCGGATATCCAGGAAATCCTGTGGGAAAATGTGCAGCTCAGGGGATATGAGGTGCGGCTGATGGAGGGGAAAATTCTGGCAGAAGGGGAGCTGTTTGTATTTATTTTGTACAGCGGCCGGGATGAAAATGAATCGAAGCAATGGATGGAACATACCATTTCATTTCGAGGGGAAGTGGACTGTCCGGATTGTTCCGGAGAATTGCTACCCGATGTATCCGTGTCGCTGTCTCAGATGGAGGTGCAGGCCCGCCAGGACATGGACGGAGAAGAACGTCTGATCCACCTGGAAGGAACGCTGGATGTGGATATTAAGCTCTATGCCAGTGATGAACTGGAAATTCTGGAAGACGTATTTTCTCCGGAAAAAGATCTGGAGATCTTTACCAGAGAAGAGCCGTACGAAAGCATGGTAATGCGCAACAGCTCCCGTCTGAGAGCTACAGGGCGGATCCGGGCAGAAGGCACAAAGCCCAGAATTCTGCAGATCTGCAGCAGCCAGGGGAACATCAAAATCGATGATGTACAAATCACGGAAACCGGAATTCAGATCGAAGGAGCAGTTCTGGTTGAAATTCTGTATGTATCGGCAGAAGATACCATGCCCTTTGCCGTATTGGAAGGCAGCATTCCATTTTCCCATTTCGCGGATATTCCGGGTCTGGATGAGGAATGCCGCTACAGCATGAATACGGGCCTGGAACAGCTGTCCGCCACCATGGCAGACAGTGAAGAAATCGAAGTAAGGGCGGCCATCAGCCTGAATTTGTTTGTAGTCCGGCCCCATTGCCAGCAGTGCATTGCAGATGTTTCGGAAAAGGACCTGGATCTGCACAAGGTGCAGGCACTGCCGGGAATTGTGGGCTATATTGTGCAGGAGGGCGACAGTCTTTGGGACATTGCGCGGAAATATTACACCACGCCCAAACGGATCATGAGTATGAATGGTCTGGACAGTCCCCAGATCCGAAAAGGAGACCATCTGATTATCATGAAAGAGCTGGAACGGGTCGACTGCAGCTGAGCAGATCTTCAAAAGCAGAAAACAGATTGGGAACAGGGCAGGCGGCAGATTCCGGATGGCATTTGTACTGTTTCGAAGGTCAAGATAGGATCTGCGTATTGTTTCTCAAGCGGATTTATTCTAAAAGCAAATAATATTTTTTGTAAAATAATGTAAATATCACAGATTACTTTATAATATTAAGAAAATTGAAACACGTATTGACACTTTCCCGAACCACTGATAAGATAGGACCAATTTAATACACCAGTAATATATTACTGGAACATGACTAGCAAAGGTGCGATTTTTTTCGCACCTTTTTTATTGTGTGCCAAGCATGGCACTAATCTAGTCAGTGAAAGTCTGACCACGGGTATTTACCGCCAAGTGTAGCGGAGCGCAAGTTGGTGTCAGTAATGGCATGGATGAAGGAAGCGCATAGCAAAGTTCTTGAGCCTACGTACAGAAACTTGATAAGGCGATGAGGTGGGTAAGGTTGCAATACAAACCGAAGCCCTAAGGGTAAACGTATAACCAAAATTGTAAATCAAGAGGTTGTGGAATGAAAGATTAGTGTCTTACCTTGGGAGACCCTACCCACATATCAATAGATATGGTCGAAAAAGGTTTGGGAAGGGAGTCAGATGAAGTCATAGTAAGCGTAAAGCCGAAGGACTGAAACGATTTATAGTACAAATCGTTATTAAGAGAATAATGCATTAGCCAGAAATCAGATGGATGGGAAAAGTAGGAACGTAACCGAGGAATACTGTCTATATCGAGAGGGGTGTTATGCATAAATTTTGTGATAATCAGAGGAGTAACAACAAATGGAATTAATAGACGTGATTACATCAAAGGAAAATCTAAACAAAGCCTATAAGAAAGTAGTGGAAAATAAGGGTGCAGGTGGAGTGGATGGAATGAAAGTCGAAGAACTTGGTGCATATATCAAGGATAACAAAGACGAAATTGTCCAGTCAATTAGAAATCGAACCTATATGCCGAAACCAGTACGCCGAGTTTATATCCCAAAAGATAATGGAAAGCAAAGACCATTGGGAATTCCAACAGTCTTAGACAGAGTGGTACAACAAGCTATTGCTCAACCCATTATAGATATTTACGAAGAAATATTCAGTGAGTTTAGTTATGGTTTCAGACCAGGTAGAAGCTGTCATGATGCCATAAAACAAGCATTGGAATATCTGAACGAGGGATATGAGTGGGTCATAGACATTGATATAGAACAATTCTTTGATAAGGTAAATCATGACAAGTTAATTCAGATTCTTAGAGAACAAGTAAATGACAGTACCACACTAAACCTAATTCGGAAATATCTGAAAGCGGGAGTAATGGAAAAAGGACTAGAGAAAGCCACAACAAGCGGTGTGCCACAAGGGGGACCCATTTCAGTCATATTATCTAATGTATATCTTGATAAATTAGATAAAGAACTGGAACAAAGAGGACTTCGTTTTACGAGGTACGCAGACGACACAATGGTATTCACTAAAAGTGAAATGGCAGCCAACAGAGTGATGAAATCCATAACAGATTGGATAGAGAGAAAACTGTTCCTAAAAGTGAATGCAACTAAGACAAAAGTAGTCAGACCAACGAGAAGCAAATATCTTGGATTTACCTTTCTAAATCACGGTGGAGAATGGAAAGTTAGACCTATCACTGAAAAGAAAAAGAAACTAAAACAGAAAGTAAGTGAATACCTCAAAAGAAATAAGGCTATTTGTTTTTTGCAAGTACTTTTTGGACAAAGTTGCAAAATATTTTTGGACATTATTGCATGTCCATTTTGGACAAAGTTGCAAAGCCTTGGCCAGCCCTGCTATAGACTAGCCAGTTGATGCTTTGCAG
>JAQVCW010000021.1 GCA_028689585.1 Lachnospiraceae bacterium
GAAAATACGTAATGTAGAAAAATTACCTATCGCAATTTCTTATGCTCTTTCGCTGGTTACAACCAGTGATTGTAAGGGGTGGTTTACCACATGTGGATATTGCCTGTAATTTTGAAGATTGCTATAATTATCGAATATATGAAATTATCAATATGGAAAAAGCAGTTTTTGATAAAGATGATATTATTGTAGATATCAGAAACAAAAATATTTTATCTGGAAAACTGGAAACAAATGATAACCCTGAGATGTATAAGCAAAGAATTTTATCTATTCTGGAAATCAAGAAAATGTTTCCAATTATTGATGGTGCATTTACATATGCAGAGTTAGATATAATTAATGGTCTGGATGAAGAAGAATTGCATAGAAGAATACTGATGCAGAAGGAATATCAATTTTGCGTGGGTATTCGTGATGACATCCAGAAGAAAGCATCAAAAATATATAAAAAGCAGATGGACTCAGGCAAAGTGCTTAAGTTTCATTGCAACTTTAAAAAACTTGAAACAATGGCAGAAAGTTTGAAATAAGCCAATTTGATGTTGATTGATTCCGCATCTCCATTGATTGCTGCCTCGATTACATTAAAGGCAGGCGATTCCTTTTTTCTTTTCTGTTCCATACTTTCACTCCATGATTTTCCTCAACAATTACATCCATATTCAGAATCTGAAAACAGCCATTTTCTATCACCTCATCTTTAACTCTCAACTGATTCTATTCCTCCTGCAGTAGCTCTGAGAAACATATTATTTGTGAGACACCTATCTTCCCTTTCACACCAAGGAAAGACGATAAATCCCCTGTTCAATATGGTGCAATAATGCATGGATATTTATGTCCATACAACTGAACAAACCGATCCAGAAATAATCCTGTACAATTTCACCTGAATGATAATGAGCAATACATCTTAGATCAGAAGTTCCGCTTCTCTGGTATGAGAAACAAATCGGCTTTTCTGCGGAAACTGATTCTTTATGGTTTTGTCTATGATGTAGACTACTCTCACATCCGGGAAATGAACGCCTTACTTGGAAATATTGGCAGCAGAGCAGCTTTTTTCCCCTGCATAGGTTAAAAAATCATCGTTCCATTCTGCCGGGTCTATTTCACGCTTTGGAATCGGTTCCGTAAAGCAGCTCTTCCCGGTTTGCAAAAGCCGGAAATATTCCACCAATAGAGCGTTTAGAAATACACGACCACCATATCCGTCCGTCAAGGAGTGAAAGCATTCTATGGATATTTGCCGGTCGCAGTACAAAACACGAATGGCACAGTAAGCAATTTCAGCGCTGGTCATGGAACCGAGAATTTCAGCCTGCTGCTGTACCGTTGGTGGAACTTCTGACGATACAATTTCGTATTGAAATAATCTTCTCCTGATTCCTGCCACTATTGTAGGAAACTGTGGCGTTACATTGTCCACCGCTTTTTGCAGGATTTCTGAATGAACAGATTCTGTCAGTGTGGCTGTCAAACGAAACGTGTTGGTATACCTTTTTCGCATAACAGCTAAATGGATGATTGCTGAATTATCCAAGGCATAGTGTGTTTGAGGGATTGTGGATATTTTTTTCATAATAGCCTCACGCCAAAACTGGATGTGACTGCCCAGCCAGCTCATTCAAATATCCCTTAAATTTGCAAAACAATTCAGGAAGACACATATAATCACTTGGCTTCATCAGGGACGTATCTTTAGGCAAGGCGACCGCTTTACACCGATGCAGAATTTCCCCAACGAATTGAGAACAGAAAAAATAATGGTTTCGATGGTAAGGGATGCCCAGTTGACACAGCATTAATCCCAAAACATTAAAATGATAGCGGTCTGCACAAGTCATAATGCGATTGACCTCCGCTTTCGCATTTTCATAAACTTCGTCGCTTACCTGCAGTTCATAAATGGCGCAGGGAATATGTGAATGTCTTTTGAAATATCCGCTATGTAAATGTTCTTTACACGGACCTGCCGGGAAAAGCGTGTACCCATTTTTGCGAGATGAACTGTAAAGTGTATCCATGTCCGCCTCAAACGCAAGAGAGGCATGGGTATAGGTGTCAGCCGTAACCAGATGAATCAGTTTCGACAGTATCGTTTCGGATTTTGTTAATACGATGAAAAGTTTTTTCATGATAACCTCCTTCCTGTAAATACGGATTATAATATATCCCGTTTATTCATCAGATAGTCCGCTGCAATAGTAAAAAGCAGCGTCCATTAAATGACTTGGATAGTTTTGTTGTTGTAATTGCCTCCATTTTATCAGCATCCTTGGCCATGTATTTTCTTCGAATACTTTCCACTTCCTCGTGCCGCTTTGCCGGGTAAGTGTATGTGTTGCTTTGATTTTCCTCCATAAAAATTCCTCCTATTTAAATTGCCAGTTGATTTAACCATGAGGCTATTATAGAAATTTAATGTTTGAGAAATTCTGCCAAAATGTTTGAAAATTGTTAATTTAAAAAAATAAAAAGCGAAGCCAATAACGGTTTCGCTTTTTTTAATATTTAATTAGGGCTGCTGCAAATGTACCGTAAACGTAGAACCTTTCCCCGGTGAGCTGGTAACATTAATTTCTCCGTTATTCAAATCTATTATTCTGGCAGTTAGAGCCAGTCCAAGACCGTAACCTTCTCTCGAATGGGAGGTATCTCCCTGATAAAATTTATCAAAGCTATGGTAAAGCGTCTGCTTATCCATACCACAGCCAGTGTCTGAGATAACTACCCAGACAAAACCCTCTTTTGCATACTGCTTTAATACAATCTTCCCACCCGTTTCTGTGAATTTGATTGCATTGGAGAGCAGATTGTTCCAAATAATTTCCACCATGCTTTCATCTGCCAGCACGAAGGCTCTGTCTTGTAAAAGCGTGACATAATTTTGAATGACAGCCAAAGGAGTTTTTATTTCGTGAGAAACATTTGCCACGAAATCATCCTTCAAAATTTTTGTACTCGCCAGTTCTTCCACCATTTTATTGAAGTCATGATACATCGTGTTAATATATCCCTTTTTGCCAGAAACCGCATAAGGAGGCAACCGAGTGGTGAAATCTCCGGCGGCCACTTTTTGTGCAGCACGGCTCAATTCCTGAACGGGGTAATCAATAAAGCAGTAGCGCAAAAATGTGATCAGCAGCACCGCCGCAAAAACAGCAATCCCCCAGTAAAGGAGATACCAGCCCACATAGCCACTTGAGTTGTTCAAAATATCTACTCCGTAAAGAGCTGCCTGCGCCGTCATCAAAATTACAATTGTGGTAAATATGATTAAAAGTTCCAAGAGAAACAGACGCTTATTAATCGGCGGAATTTTTTTGAATCTTGTTTCTTTCATTAAATCACCGCCTTGTATCCCATTCCATATACCGTAATGATTTTAAATTCAGGGCGGTCCGCAAATTTATCGCGCAGCTTGGCGATATACATATCAACCGCCCGAAGTGTTGCGTCAGAATCTATATCCCAAAACTCTTCCATGATTTGCGATCTCGAAAAAGCTTTCTTGGGATAAGACAGCAATTTGAATAAGATGTTAAATTCCCGCACTGTGACAGGTACATTTTCGCCCGCCACCGTAACCGTCATTTCCTCGGCATTCATGGTAAAATCCCCAATGGTCAGCAGTTTATTGTTGGTGATGCCAATTCTGCGAAACAGTGCACCGATATGAAGCAGTAATTCATCAAAAGCAATTTTTCTGCTGTTTTACCTGGGGAATAAAAAAAGGCTCCAAAATCCTTATAACCACTTGAAAACTCAGTGTTTATAAGACTTCTGGAGCCTTGTAAAACATTATAAAATTATATTAGAAAACTTTGCTTAGTTACCCATCTGAGCAGCCACTTCTGCCGCGAAATCTTCCTGTTTCTTTTCGATTCCTTCGCCTGTTTCCATACGAACGAATGATTTTACAGTGATCTTTGCGCTATTTGCTTTTGCAACTTCTTCGATGTATTTGCCTACAGACTGTTTTCCGTCTTCTGCTTTTACATAAACCTGATCCAGCAGACAGATTTCCTTCAGTTCTTTTGCAAGACGTCCTGCTACAGCACCCTGGATTACTTTTTCAGGTTTGCCGGCCATCTTAGGATCGTTGGCGATCTGAACAGAAAGGATCTCTTTCTCATGCTCTTTGTAATCTTCCGGTACTTCTGCATCGCTTACATAGATCGGCTTCAGAGCTGCGATCTGCATTGCAATGTTCTTAGCCATCTCTTTTACAGAGTCATTAACCACATCAGTAACTACATCTACCAGAACGCCGATTTTTCCGCCCATGTGAGTATAGGATGCTACAAAGCCGGCTTCCTCTGCTACCTGAACGAATCTGCGGATGTTCATGTTCTCACCGATTACAGAAATCTGTCCGGCCAGTGCCTCTGATACAGACTTGGTGGTATCGAATTTCCATGGTTCTGCCAGGAAGCCTTCGATATCTGCTGCTTTTGTCTCCATAGCCTGTTCTGCAACCTGAGCTACATAAGTCTGGAATTTTTCATTCTTTGCTACAAAGTCTGTCTCAGCATTTACTTCTACTGCTACTGCTTTTTTGTCATCGTCAGATACGATTACTTTTACAAGACCTTCTGCAGCAATTCTGCCGGCCTTCTTCTGTGCATTAGCCAGGCCTTTTTCTCTCAGCCATTCTACTGCTTTTTCCATATCACCTTCGGTAGCGGTCAGAGCTTTTTTGCAGTCCATCATACCAGCGCCGGTGGATTCTCTTAATTCTTTTACCATTCCTGCTGTAATAGCCATTTTATCTTCCTCCTGGTTATTATTCTTCCATCATTTCTGATTCATTACTCAGCGTCTGCAACTGCTTCTACAGGAGCTTCTTCTGTATATTCGCCTTCCGTGATCTCTTCTTCAGCACCCTGATTTGCTTCGATCACAGCATCTGCCATCTTGGAAACAATCAGTTTTACTGCACGGATTGCATCGTCATTACCCGGGATTACAAAGTCCAGTTCTTCCGGATCACAGTTGGTATCTGCAATACCGATCAGTGGAATACCGAGGGTATGTGCTTCCTGAACACAGATTCTTTCTTTTTTCGGATCGATCACGAAGATTGCATCCGGAATCTTCTTCATTTCCTTGATACCGCCAAGGTTCTTCTGAAGTTTGTCCATCTCTTTTTTCAGTGCAATAACTTCTTTTTTCGGCAGTACATCAAATGTGCCGTCTTCCTGCATAGCCTCGATCTCTTTCAGACGTCTAATTCTGCTCTGGATCGTTTTGAAGTTGGTCAGCATACCGCCAAGCCATCTTTCATTTACATAGAACATACCGCATCTTTCAGCTTCTGCTGCTACAGCATCCTGTGCCTGTTTTTTGGTTCCTACGAAAAGAATGCTTCCGCCGTCTGCTGCGATATCGGAAATTGCTTTGTAAGCCTCATCTACTTTTCCTACGGATTTCTGAAGATCGATGATATAGATACCATTTCTCTCAGTGTAGATGTACGGAGCCATCTTAGGGTTCCATCTTCTGGTCTGATGTCCGAAATGAACACCTGCTTCGAGTAACTGTTTCATTGAAATTACGCTCATGTTTGTTCTCCTTTTGGTTGTTTTCTTCCGTATGCCTCATACTTCCTCGGAAACCTTCCGGCACCCTCTTTGGAATCCGCATACGTGCCTTATTTTGCAACTTTTTCAGTATAACATAAGGGCCTGCACGGTGCAAGCCCCTTTTTCATATTTTCTTTTCATATTTCCTTTGCTTCTACTCTCTGCGCAGCGCCTCGATCGGATCCAGATTGGATGCCTGTACGGAAGGCAGGAAGCCGAATACGATTCCGATGATCATGGAGAACATAACCGCCAGAATGGCCGCAGGCACATCAATCGCTACCGCAATGCCGGAGAGCCTGTGTATGACCTGAGCCGCACCGACTCCGGCACCGACTCCCAACAGTCCACCCAGGCTGGTCAGCACCGCCGCCTCGGTCAGAAACTGTCCCAGAATAACAGATTTTTTCGCTCCGATTGCTTTTTTCAGACCGATTTCACTGGTACGCTCTGTCACGGACACCAGCATGATGTTCATAACGCCGATACCGCCTACCAGCAGTGAAATACCCGCGATCCATATCAACTGCATATTGGTTGCATTACTCAGCTCCTGTATCTGCTGTGCCTGCCCAAGCAGATCCTCTGCTTTGTATTTAATATCTGAATCCGCATTTGTTATGGTGGCATTCAGTATTTTGGCGGTCTTAGATCCTGCCTGTGTCATATCATCTGTGCTTGTGGCTTTAACCACCACATTCTCCGGCTCGTCATAGCAGTACGCTATCGGCCAGGATGCTTTTGGCATATACATAAAGCCAGAAGAATCCCCTGAATAATAAGTGTAATATTCCTCCACGGAAGAAATTTCCGGTTGGAAATTGGATGCTTCTTTCACTACACCGATCACAGTAAATGGAGTTCCTGAAATCTCTACTGTCTTTCCAAGCGGATTATCTGACTCAAACAGAATTTTTGCCGCAGTATCATCTACGATGATTACCTTTCGGTACAGGTCATAATCCTCCTGCATGAAATTTCTGCCCGTCGTTATCACATAATTACAAGTTTTAAAATAGCTCGTATCAATACCCAGAATCGCTACATCAGTAAGTGCCGTATTCTGATAATATACACCTTCATAGGCTCTTCTTGAACTATAGGTTGTCACCGCTTCTACTTCATCCAATGCCAGTATCTCATCCTTTGTTTCCTGGGTCACCACAGGGATTCCCCATGGAATCATATCAGAAGAGTTTATATCATAATCATAGCTGTTCTGATTCATCTTTACCTTTACCGTATTATTTCCCGAACCAACCAGTTTATTTTTGATATCCTCATTAGTTCCCTTTATCGTGGATACGATCGCTATAATAGAGGCAATACCAATAATGATACCCAGCATCGTCAGAAAAGAACGCATCTTATGGGACCATATTCCCTTAAATGCCAGTCTTATATTTTCAAACAATATCTTACCTCCTACTCAACCCACTCCATAGTATGAATATCCACTGTTCAGAGTATCCACTTCATTTGTCTGTGCACCTTCCACCACATCCTTTCCATAAGGAAAAGCGATTTTATCCTCTGTGGTAAGACCTTCCTTGATCTCCATCGCAGAGCCGTAAATACTCATGCCGGTTCTGATGTACTGCTTTTTCAGAAGGCCGTCGCTCCCCTGGATATAGACATAGCTCTTGCCGCTGCTTTCTGTCCTGATATAATAATTCTCAAGATAAATCCCGGTTCCCGCATCCTTATCTACCAACTGCAGCTCTGCGTCACCTTCTGTCAACCCCTCCGCGTCTTCAATATAGGCCAAGAACGGGTAATGGGATGCATTGCTGTTATCACCGCCATATCCATAGTAGCCGTCACTGCTGACAGGGTATTCCGATACTTCCGTAATCGATGCCATAAAGGGAAGCCCTGTATCATAAGAAGTTCCCTTGACCATATCCCCCAGAGATATGGTATCCCGCTTTAACTCATTTATGGTTCCTTTTACATACATACCTGCTTTGCCAGTAATCACAATAAAATCTTCATCGGAAACCGCTTCATCCACAGTACCCGCGGACTTTACCACACCATTCATCGTGCTTTTGATAATCTTGTTATCCAGCTTTCTCTGATACTGCTTGATTTTCAGCTCGGATTCCCTAATTTCCAACTGGCATTCTTCGATTTGACTTTCCTGCTCCTCAATCGCCTGCTTCAGTTCGTCCGCCGTATAGGTAGTGCCGTCTCCCATATCTCCATAATCACCAAAATCGTCATACGGAAACTCTGTCATATCTTCCGTAGATTCTTCTGTCTCTTCCAGCAGTTGTGAATTGTTCAGATGAGCGGCCATTGCCCTGATCTCCTCATAATACTTTGGAAGGACCTCCTGATATTCCAGAATTTCCTCTACCTTATCCAGCTTCAGATCATAATAAATACTCTCCGCCAGTCTGACATACGCTTCTGCTTCCTGATAAAAAGCTTCATCCATCTTATCCGGTGTGAGGCCCTGAGGATTGATCAGATGCAAATAATAAATCAACTGCAAAACCCGAACTCTGTTATATGCCTGCTGCAGCACGTCCGTGGTGCTTGCCCCCACCAGATCTGACACGGAAGTCTTCAGCGCATATACATTGCGCTCTCTTTCTGTCCGGTAATCATCCTGAAACTTTTCTTTCGTCACATCCGTCAGCTTTTCCTGATAAATACGCAGTGCTTCCTGAAGATCGGAGGCAATCAGTGCATCTTCTTCCTGCTCTGAGAGCTGCTTTACTCTGGTGAGAAAATCATTGACACTGGCAATAATCTCTTCCGGCGATACCACTTCCTGATCCAGAGGAGCAGAACCATCATCGCTGATAATCTCGCCGGCATTTCCTCCGCCTTCCGAATTATCCTCACCCGAATCATCTATGATCAGGTCATCTGACGGTGTTCCATCGCCCTGATCCGCATCCGTATCCGGCTCCGTCTGCCCGCCGTCAGTCTGTCCGCCTTCGGTCTGTCCCGCATCGGTCTGTCCGCTGTCCGCCGGTCCGCCTTCGGTCTGTCCCGCATCGGTCTGCCCGCCGTCCGCCTGATTTCCTGCATCGCTGCCCGAATCCGTGAAAACTCCGGGATCTGTCAGGACTTCTTCCGCAGATGCCGTCATTGTGCCATCGTTCGTACTTATGGAAGCGCCGGGCCTGGTGTTCTGTAATTTTTTCAGTGCCCGATTCATTGCCTCCAGATTCAACTCCAGTGTCTGCTTCGTCAGGTCTTCCATCTCCTGTTCCAGCTCTGTCAGCGTCATGTCATATTCCAGCAGCGGATCGCCGATCTTCACTTCGTCCCCTGTCTCTACATATACCTTCACCAGCTCGTAGTCATCATTCAGCTTCACACTCTGGGAATCCTGAGAGACAATGGAGCCGTAAATGGTGGAATTATCCCCCCAGTAGCCCTGATTCACATTCGAAACCGGCACCACATCCACCGGCTTTTTAGAGTTCTGCATAGTGTAATAGACACCATATCCAATCCCTCCTCCAATGCCTGCCAGGATCACTGCGGTAATCGCTATCGTCTTAATTTTCATGGGTGTCCCCTCCTCGTTCAGAGATTTCTCCATCGAAAATATCCACGGTCCGCTTTGCATAAGCCGCAATCTCCGGAGAATGGGTAATCATGATAATCGTAACCCCTTCTTCATTCAGCTTCTCAAATAAATCCATCAACTGGGTGCTGGACTTGGAATCCAATGCGCCGGTAGGCTCATCCGCCAGCAGGATCTTCGGCCGGTTCACCATCGCTCTGGCAATGGCCACTCTCTGCTTCTGTCCGCCGGACAACTGGGAGGGAGTAAATGTAATACGATCCTCCAGGCCCACCCTGGTCAGCGCTTCTGTTGCCCGTTTCATCCGTTCCTTTTTTTTCACACCTGCATAAACCAGGGGCAGCGACACATTTTCCAGCGCTGTCTGTCTTGCCAGAAGCTGGAAGTTCTGAAACACGAAGCCCAGATTGTGCAGCCGGACGAATGCCATATCCTTATCGTCTTTTTTCAGCACATTCTCCCCTGCCAGTTCATAGGTACCCTTGGTGGGCCGATCCAGGCAGCCCACAATATTCATCAAGGTAGATTTGCCGGAACCGGACGGTCCCATAATTGCCACATACTCCCCTTCTTCTACATGCAGTGTGACATCCTTCAGGACAGGAACAATGATATTTTTTCCTATCATATAATCTTTATAAATATGATCTAATTTCAGGACCACAAGACTTCCCCCTATTCACATTCCTACTCTGCGTCTGCATCATAAACCTCTTCTCCGTCTTCCAAGGTAACCCCGCTGTCTTCATCCAGACCGTTGATCACATCGGCATCCGCATCATAGACATCGCCGTCCGCCAGACCGTCTGCACCGCCGTCATCATACACTTCTCCATCCAAACCGTCCATGCCGCCATCGTCATAGACTTCTCCATCCAGACCGTCCATGCTGCCATCGTCATAGACCATACCGTCCTCTGCCGCGCCGTCTGTAAACGTATCATCATAGGATGCGCCGTCACTGTATTCTCCTCCATCCATGGAAATATCCAACCCTGAGGAGGAAGCTGCCGATGTATCATTATAAATAACCGGAAGACCCTCGGTCAGTTCTTCCGCCGGATATGTAATATAGTCCTCTTCGGTCAGACCGTCTGTCACCTGATACGTCATCATCTCCTGATCATACTCTCCCAGTGTGACCGGACGTTTTTCCAGCGTATTATTCGCTGACGCCGCCCATGCATAAGAAGTGCCATCCTCTTTGGTGACAAAATAATAATCATCCAGCCAGATTCCTTCCTTTTTATCCTCCTGCCCCTGATTCGGCTCCATGTAAACATGCTGCCCCAAAAGTAAGCCATCGGAAGAATCCAGTGTCACATAAAATGGATAATTGGTGGAGGAAGTGCCGTTATCTGAACTGCTGCCGGAATAAAAACCGGAATTGGAGTTTGTATTTGACTCTCCTTTATCCAGATTGATCTCTGAGATCGTTCCATGCCAGGTAACGCTTTCATCCACTCTGGAATGAACGATCATTTCCATGCCGTCATAGATCTGATCCTTGTTCTGCTCATTTACCGTTCCCTTGACGCGGTAATCCCCCACTTCAAGAACCGTAATATACGCAGAATCGGAAGAATCCGAATTGTTGCTGTTGCTTCCCGGATCATTGATGCTCTTTACCACACCGGCCAGTTCACTGCTGATGACGGCATTGGCTATGGTAGTCTTTAGCTGCTCAATCTCCAGCTCTTTTGACTTATACTCATACTGGCTTTTCTTGATCGTGTTCTCTTCGGTCAGAATCTGCGTGGTATAGGTAAGCTGATCATCCGCAGAGGCGCTCTTCTTTTCTTTCTCCAACTGTGCCTTTCTGGCTGTGGAGGTATCTATTTCATTCTGGCAGCGCTCCAGATCGATCTGCGCCTGAGCCAGCTTGTCCTCATCATCTGTGGTATCATAAATAAAGAGCTTCTGACCCTCTTTGACTTCGTCGCCCTCTTTGACATAGCATTCTTTTACGGTACGGTCATTCTCCAGCTTCACTTCCCAGGTCTGCTGCGGTTCGATCACCCCGGCGTAGCGCTGAATCAATCCATTTCCACTGCCAAGGCCGGCCAGCACGGATACGGAATCCACATAGACAGCATTCTCACTGTCCGAAGAAACCCGTTCTCCGGATGTACTGCTCCCCGCGCCTTTATAAAACCAGTGATAATACACTCCTGCCGACGCTCCGCCTGCCAGCACAAGCACTAATAATACTGCAATTGGTTTTTTCATCCAAAATACTCTCCCTTATATGACATATCTATGCTATCTTATCACCTGAATCTTAAATTGTACAGTTTCAAATTCTTAAGACTTCTTGAACACTCTGTGAAATGCAATAAGAAATCGGGCATTTTGCCGTAATTGACAAGAAAGGACTTTTCATATAAACTGTCCCTAAGGGGAAGAAAGGATTTTTATGAAAACTTTTTTAATCGGATACATCATCATCATCAATTTTGGCGGGTTCCTTCTTATGGGAATCGACAAATGGAAGGCACGCACGGGACGATGGCGTATCGCTGAAAAGACTTTATTTATAGTCGCTCTGCTCGGCGGCAGCATTGGCTCTATTGTCGGCATGTATTTCTTCCGGCATAAGACAAAGCATCTGTCCTTTACGATCGGCCTTCCAACCATTCTGGTTCTTCAGCTTCTTGCTGTCATTCTTATTTTTATTTTTCATCAGGAACGTCTGGAGAGTCCGTCCAGTGCAGTGAACCGGGAGCTTGAGCTCATACAGAATCTGGATGAGACAACGATTCAGAACTTTATTTCTTATGAAAGTCTGATGTCAGCTCCGGCGGCCTCTGCTGATGTCGGTCCGGAAACCACTGAGGCCGTGGATCTTTTTTTTAAAAATTTTGATTATCATATTCATTCCGAGAATATTACCGATGACACCGCTGTAGTCAGTGTGGAGATCATTAATATTGACACCCGGTCCCTTGCCAGAGATCTGTGCCGCTCCCTCACCGCAGCCAATATCAACATCAGTCAGGATCAGTCAGGTCCTTACTCTTTGAATGATTATTTTTCTCTGCTGCGGAACACTTTATCCGAAAATACATATGACCTGACCGCCACCACCGCCTATTTCAATCTGGTGCGGGAAAATAATATCTGGGTGATCCAGTCCGATGACACGCTGGAAAATGAACTGGTCAGCGGCTTTATTTCCTGGATCAATGATCCCATGCTGCTCACCCCTCAGGAGGTCCTCACCTTCTATCTTGAAGAATTTTCTTCTCTGACGGCGCAGGACTGGGTAAACTATCTGGACATTCAGGATATCTTTTCCACCTACAGCGAAAAATATTACGCTGCCGTTGATTCTGCCTATATGGAAAAAATCGCAGAGTTTTTTGATTATGAAATAAAAGACTGTACCATCGACGGTACCTCTGCCGGGGCGGATATCTCCATCACCAGCGTGGACATGACTCACGTTCTGGATGTCTACAAATCCAGTCTGCTTCTCTATGCCCACAGCACCGAGCCCCTTCGCAGTGACAACGA
Source organism: Lachnospiraceae bacterium (assembly GCA_028689585.1). GTDB lineage: Bacteria > Bacillota > Clostridia > Lachnospirales > Lachnospiraceae > Merdiplasma. The sequence goes on from JAQVCW010000021.1 coordinate 12,658, forward strand.
GCAGCAGTCCGACGCCTCCGCCCAGTATCTGCTGCAGGCGCTCCAGGAAGATGCCGTTCCGGCCTCCTACGATGTGACAGTCACCCTGATCAACGACGGCAATGCATGGCAGTTGGACATAGACGATTCCCTCACCAATGCATTTCTCGGCGACATCACGAGCGCGATGGAAACCTTCCGGGCTTCCTGATTTCCGAAAAGACAAAATAGGGGGACGGTTCTCTGAAAACCAGAGAACCGTCCCCCTATTTTACTATTTGAATGTAATTCCAAGTTCCTCAAGCTGCTTTTTATCCACCGGTGCCGGTGCCTGAGTCATCAGGCAGGAAGAATCTTTTACCTTCGGGAAGGCGATGACATCACGTATGCTGTCAAGACCAAGCATCAGCATCACCACACGGTCCAGGCCGTAAGCCAGTCCTGCGTGAGGCGGCACTCCGTATTTGAATGCATTCAGCAGGAAGGAGAACTGCTCCTGTGCCTGCTCCTTCGTAAAGCCAAGGCATTCGAACATCTTTTCCTGAATATCATTCTGATGAATACGGACAGAACCGCCGCCGATCTCACAGCCATTCAAAACAATGTCATATGCTTTTGCACGGACACTGCCCGGATCTGTGTCGATGAATTTCAGATCCTCTTCCATCGGCATGGTAAACGGATGATGCATTGCCGTAAATCTGCCTTCTTCTTCGCTGTACTCCAGCAGCGGAAATTCCACTACCCAGAGAAATTCAAATTTTTTCGGATCGATCAGTTCCAGTCTGCGGGCCAGTTCACAGCGCAGAGCGCCCATGGTTTCGCAGGCCAGCTTATTCTTATCTGCTGCAAAGAGCAGAAGGTCACCCGGTTCTCCTTCCATGGCAGCGGACAGAGCTTTCAGCTCCTCTTCTGTCATGAATTTTGCAAAGGAAGATTTGTATGTGCCGTCCGGCTGTATGGAAAGATATGCCAGCCCCTTCAGTCCATATCCCTTTACAAAATCGGTCAATGCATCAATCTTCTTGCGGGGCATTCCTGCCTGGCCTTTGACATTGATGCCGCGGACGGAACCGCCGTTCTCAATGGCGCCGGTAAACACACCGAAGCCGCAGCCCTTTACGGTATCGGACACATCATGCAGCTCCATTCCAAAACGCAGATCCGGCTTATCGGAGCCAAAACGGTTCATCGCCTCTTTCCAGGTCATGCGGCGAAACGGTGTCTGAAGATCAATATCCAGAATCTCTTTCCACAGGTATTTCAATAATTTTTCATTGACTTCGATCACATCATCAATGTCCACAAAGGATAATTCCATATCCATCTGGGTGAACTCCGGCTGACGGTCTGCCCGCAGATCCTCATCCCGGAAGCATCTGGCAATCTGAAAATAGCGGTCATATCCGGAACACATCAAAAGCTGCTTGAACAACTGAGGGGACTGGGGCAGAGCAAAAAAGCTGCCCGGGTAAATACGGCTTGGCACCAGGTAATCTCTGGCTCCTTCCGGTGTGCTTTTGCCCAGCATAGGTGTCTCAATCTCCAGAAAGCCCTGTTCTGCCATAAAATTACGGGACAGAGTAGCTACGCGGCTCTTTACCATGAGATTTCTCTGAATATCCGGTCTGCGCAGATCCAGAAAACGGTATTTCAGACGCAGTTCTTCTCTGGTCTGGCTGTTTTCTTCGATTGGGAAGGGCGGAGTCTCCGCTTCTGCCAGTACCCGAAGTGCAGCCGCACGGACCTCCAGCTCTCCGGTTGCCATTTTTTCGTTGACTGCACCGGAACGCTGTTCCACCCTGCCGACCACTGCCAGCACAAATTCATTTCTCACACTGCCTGCTTTTTCAAAGCCTTCGCTTCCGATATCATTTTCATCAAATACGATCTGCATCAGTCCGCTCCGGTCTCTTAAATCCACAAAGATCAGACTTCCCAGGTTTCTTCTTTTCTGCACCCAGCCCATCAGCGTTACCGTTTTACCGATATCTGCTTTTGTCACTTCCGTACATCTGTGGGTTCTTTTCAAACCCTTCATTGATTCTGCCATTTATTTTTCCTCCATCTTTGAACATCACCCCAGGTGTCTATTCCAGAAGCGCTCCCAGATACTGTTCTGTGCTTCCTTTATCTAAAATGACATCCAGGTCTTTTTCATGTATTACATTCAAAAAAGCAAGAAATACTTTTAAATCGTAGTTCTTCGCCTCTTCTATCATTAGTTCCACTGCCGCATCCGCATCAAAAGATTTTCGATAGGGGCGGTCAGAAGTAAGGGCCGCAAATACGTCACAAATACGGATAATCCTGGCTCCCAGAGGAATTTCCTCCCTGGTGAGATTTCTGGGATAGCCGGAGCCATCGCAGTTTTCATGATGAGCATGAACCCATTCCACCAGATGCTTAGGGTAGCCGTTCTGCTCCAAAATCTTTGCACTGAGATCCGCATGCATCCTGACATATTTCATTTCCTCAATCGTCAGCGTATCCTCTTCCCGGCCATAAAGATATTTTTTCAGTTCCAGCTTTCCCACATCATGCAGGAAACCGGCCACCGCCAGTTCATAACAGGTATCCTCCGGAAGCTTCATTTCTCTGGCAACTGCCAGTGCAAGATTGCTGACGCACATACCATGACTGATTTCTTTTGCAAGGCTCAGTTGAATGATATGGACCTTTTTCCGATATCCTGCATTTTTATTCATTTTTCGTTTCTTTCCTGACAATTGTTTCTTTTCGGGCAATCATTTCATCGATCCGTTCGATATAATTTTTGATATCCTTCACATTTTCGATCCGTTCGATTCTGTCCTGGCTGTAGACCAGCTTTGTGGATGCGCCTGCACCCAGTGCCAGTATACTCTGAACTTCTTCCATAATCAATATATTATAGATACCGGCTTTTCCCTCTCCTGCGTATCCCACATTTTCAAAATTACCTGCCATATTTTTCTGGCGGTACAGATAATAAGGAGAGAGTCCGTCTTCTTCGCAGCAGCGTGCCGTCATATCCATGATCTCGCTGTTGTTCTGGAAAGAAATCTCCCGGTACTCCTCTTTGAACAGGTTCAGCCTGGTGCCCCGCTTCAGCGCCAGGGAATGTACGGTAACACTGTCCGGACGCAGCCTGCGGATTTCTTCCATGGTGTGCCTTACCTGCTCCCTGCCTTCTCCCGGCAGCCCCACGATCAGATCCATATTGATGTTGTCAAATCCCATGCTGCGGGCCAGCCCGAAACTTTCTATGGTCTGCTCCACCGTATGAGCCCTGCCGATGATATCCAGCGTCTTCTGATTCATGGTCTGGGGATTGATGGAAATCCGGCTGATATTATGATCCCGCAGCACCTGAAGCTTCTCTCTGGTGATGCTGTCCGGCCGGCCTGCTTCTACGGTAAATTCCAGCAGATGGCTGTAGTCGAACCGCTCCTCCAGCCTGGTGAGCAGCCGGTCCAACTGGTCCGGTTCCAGGGTAGTGGGCGTGCCTCCGCCAATGTAGACGGTGTTCAGCTCTTTCCCGGCAAACAGCTCTGCGGAAGCGTCGATCTCTTTACAGAGAGCATCCAGATAATCATTCACCCTGGATTTCCATACCTTTAACGGACTGGAGCTGAAGGAACAGTACAGGCAGATACTTGGGCAAAATGGAATGCCCACGTAAAGGCTGTAGCCGTTTTCGTAATTGATGTCCTTTAAAATATGGCGTTCCCTGTTGGCGATCATGACAGCCAGAGCCGTTTTCTCTCTGCTGGTATCATAATGCTCCCGCATATAAGCGGCGATCTCACTGTTCTTATAGCCCTGCTCCAGCAGCGCCATGGGGATCTTGGTGGGACGGATGCCGGTGAGGTTGCCCCAGGGAAGCTTCTGCCCGGTGTAATCCAGAAGCATCTGATACAGCAGCTTTTTCAACTGGTTCTTGCGCTCTTTCCGGTCATCCGGATTTTCCAGAGGGATCTGCCCGGATCTTTTGCCGCTCTCTTGCGCCCCTGTATCCTGTCCTGCTGCGAACTCTATCCGGATCTGTTTTTCTTCATAAAAAACCGAGATTTTCAGTTCTGCTTCCGATGCCGCATCCTTCGATGCTCCCTCTTCCTCACAGCAGATCATGACATCGCTTCCCGGATAAAATGCCTTTACCAGCGAATGGATATCATACTCAAAATCCCGTCTGTTCAATTGTATTACTATCATATTTGATGCTCCTTACTGTCCGTTTCATTTTGCGGCATCTGTGCTCCTGTCCAAAGATAGGTCATGCCCTGCGTGACTTACCCTTCCTGCACTTCCTATCCGATAAATGGATTATAGTCCCTTTCCCATCCGATGGCAGTCGTATCATTGTGCCCCGGATAGACCTTTGTCTCATCCGGAAGCACCAGCAGCTTCTCCCGGATGGAACGCACCAGCACCGATGCGCTGCCGGTGGGAAAATCAGAACGTCCCACAGACTCGCAAAAAAGAGTATCGCCGGAAAACAGGATCCCGTTCTCCGGAAAATAATAGCAGCCGCCTCCCTGGGTATGCCCCGGCGTATTCAGCGCCTGCAGCTTCAGTCCCGCCAGTTCCAGCTTCTGTCCGTCTTTTAACAACTGATCCGCCTTCAGAGTCATTGGCTGTCCAAACATCTCTGACAGATTCAGCCGGGAGGATTCCAGCACTTCTTCCTCCGGTTCCATGCAGTAAACCGGGATCTCATATTCCCTGCGGATTTCCTCCACTGCTCCGATGTGATCATAATGACCGTGTGTCAGCAGAATTGCCCTGGGAACTGCCTGCATATCACAGATCTTCTGTCTGATGCGCTCCGGCGATGCTGCCGCATCTATAATAAGAAGCTCACCGATATCCTGATTTTTTACCAGGTAGCAGTTGGCTGCCACCGGCCCCAACGTCATGGATTCTATCTGTATTCTGCTCATATTTTCCTCCCCGGTTTCTGTCAAAGCTTAAGGATCAGTACCCTTCTTTCCTATCCGGATCCATCCTGGCATCATAGCATCAGCCGCTGCTTCGCTCAATGTCAATCACGCTCTCCACCTGACGTATCTTTTCTATCAGTGTATTGAGCGCCTCTTTTCCCGGAACTTCAAATTCCATGCAGATGGTAGCCAGCCCCTGCTTGCTGGTTCTGGAATTTACGGAATTCACATCGATCTTGCGCTCCGTAAATATCTTCGTGATATCCACCAGCAGGCCGGTACGGTTGTTGGCGTAGATCTTGATCTCCGTCATATACAGTCCGCTGTTGTGGGCATCTGCAGCCTGCTGCCACTCCGCATCAATCAGGCGGACCCGCTCGCCCTCCGGCAGATTCACCACATTAATGCAGTCCGTCCGATGAATGGAAACTCCTCTTCCTCTCGTGACAAAGCCCACAATCTCGTCTCCGGGAACCGGGCTGCAGCATTTGGAAAAGCGCACCGCCACATCATTGATTCCCTTTACGGTAATTCCGCTCTTGGATTTGGTGATGCGCATCTTGTCTTTGGACTTCTGCGCCTCCTCCATGATCTGATCATCGGTAATCTTCTTTTTATGATTCTTTTCATAGCCTTCCAGAAGCTTGTTGGCAATCTGTCCTTCCTTTAAGCCGCCGTGTCCCACTGCGGCCATCACAGAATCCCAGTCCCGGAAGCCATATTTTCCAATCACGCCTGCCGTGTACTCCGGCTTTTGCAGCTCCGGCAGATTCAGGCCCTTTGCTTTGCAGTAAGCCTGCATCATTTCTTTTCCCTTGACGATATTATCTTCCTTCAGTTCCTGTTTGAACCACTGGTTGATTTTATTTTTTGCCTGGGTACTCTTTACGATCTTCAGCCAGTCACGGCTGGGGCCCTTGGAATTCTGGGAAGTAATGACCTCGATCCGATCCCCGTTCTGGATCACATAATCAATGGTCACCAGCTTGCCATTGACCCGTGCTCCGATCATCCGGTTGCCCACTGCGCTGTGAATACTGTAGGCAAAATCGATGGGTGTGGAACCGTTGGGCAGATTTTTCACATCGCCGGCAGGAGTAAAGCAGTACACACTCTCATTGAACAGATCCAGATCACTCTTTAACAGGCTCATGAACTCCCGGTTGTCCGACATATCCCTCTGCCACTCCAGGATCTGGCGCAGCCAGGTCAGCTTCTCTTCTTCCCGCTCCGCTCCGGTCTGGCCGCTGGCCATGGTGCCATTGGCCGCTTCCTTGTACTTCCAGTGGGCTGCAATACCATATTCTGCGATCCGGTGCATCTCAAAGGTCCTGATCTGGATCTCAAAAGGAGAACCATGGGGCCCGATCAGCGTAGTATGAAGGGACTGGTACATATTCTGCTTCGGCATGGCGATATAATCCTTGAACCGCCCCGGAATTGGCTTATACATCTCATGGATCACACCCAGCGCCGCATAACAGTCCTTTACCGTGTCCACAATAATACGGACTGCAAATAAATCGTAAATCTGGTCCAGTGTCTTCTGCTGATTTACCATTTTTTTATAAATACTGAAAAAGTGCTTTGCCCGTCCGTCAATCTGGGCCTTGATGCCCGCCGCTTCCACATGCATCTTCACATCTGCCACGATATTCTCTACAAAGGTCTGGCGTTCGCCTTTTTTCAGGGCGATCTTCTCTACCAGATCATAGTAGACCTCCGGCTCCAGATATTTCAGGGACAGGTCATCCAGTTCCACCTTTATTTTGGAAATACCAAGGCGGTGCGCGATGGGCGCATAGATATCCATCGTCTCTCTGGCCTTTTCCTTCTGCTTCTCCGGCCTCATGTACTTGAGGGTGCGCATATTATGGAGGCGGTCCGCCAGCTTGATCAGTATCACCCGGATATCCTTCGCCATAGCCAGGAACATCTTCCGCAGGTTCTCCGCCTGCACTTCCACCTTGTCCGCAGAATAGCTCAACTGGCCCAGCTTGGTCACGCCGTCCACCAGCAGCTCCACCTCGTCACCAAATTCTTCCCGTAGCTGCTCCGCAGTCATCACGGTATCCTCTACCACATCATGAAGCAGACCTGCCACAATGGTTTCTTTATCCAGTTCCAGATCCGCCAGGATTATGGCAACACAAAGAGGATGGATGATATACGGCTCCCCGGATTTTCTCCGCTGATCCTTGTGTGCATCGTAGGCAATGCGATATGCTTTCTCGATCATGGAAATATCATCGGAAGGATGGTATTTCGTCACACTGGTAATCAGCTCCTGGTACAGTATCTCCGGACTGGTAAAATCTTCCATCGTCTTTACACTGGCATCTGCTTTTTTGATCTCTTCAATCTCCTGCTGCTTTGTCTCTTCCACCATTGGCATATAGTTCCACCGTCTTTATCTATTATTCTAACTGTTCTGTCTTTCCACAGAGATCAGTTATTTACCTTCGTAACATATCACTGACTCCACATCGATCAGTTATTTACCTTCATAACATATCACTGACTCCACATCGTAGTTCTGCAGCCTGTCACGGCCCCGCAGTCCTCCGAGCTCCATCAGGAATACCACTTTTACCACTTTTCCGCCCAGCTTTTCGATCAGTTCGATTGCCGCTTCAACCGTCCCGCCTGTGGCAATCAGGTCATCGATGATCACGACGCGCTGTCCCGGTTTGATGGAATCCCTGTGCATCTCAATCTCAGCCGTGCCATATTCCAGTTCGTATTCCATGGAAACCGTCTCACAGGGCAGTTTTCCTTTTTTCCGTACCATTACGAATGGCTTGTGCAGATTGTAAGCGATCGGCATACCAAAAATAAAGCCACGGGACTCTGTTCCCACAATCACATCCACATCTTTGGCATCTCCCACTTTTTCCATCATGCCGTCAATCGCCAGCTTCAGGCCATCTGCATCCTGCAGTACGCTTGTCACATCTCTGAAAATAATGCCCGGCTCCGGAAAATCCGGGATACTTCTGACGTATTCTTCCAACTTTTTCATCTTTTCCGCTCCTAACCATCAAACTATTTATAAAAAATCTAATTGTAAGTATAACATTCCGTAAAAAAATTATCAACTGCGATTTACAGACAATCTGCTTCACCCCCAAAACAGGGATATCAGCAGACCGGACAGGTTCCTGCAAACTGAGTAAAAAACATATAAAAACGGCTGCAGCACCAGGGCCAGGGAGGTTTTTCCCGGTCTTAGAGTGCAGCAGCCACTTTCTTGATTTTGAGTAAGGGATAATTTATAAATTTTTTGCGGCTCTTATCTTCATTCCTCTATTCGAATAAATCGGAACTTCACCGGCTGATAATCTCCGCTGGTTACTGGAAGCAGAATTCCTGCTTTCATAAGTGCACCTCCGGTATAGCACCTCCCACTGTCCACATCCTGATACATTTTTTCCGGCTGCAGGCCCCGCAGACGGATCAGACGGATCCGGGGATTTGCTTCGCATTTCAGCAGGACGCCCTCTACTATGGTTTCCGATCGGTCTTTTGACACCACCTGCCACAGAGCATATTCCTGATTTTGAAATGGATTGGTCAGCCGGTAATAGTCTCCCGTCTGAAGCAGGGTTTCCTTTTCCCGGTACTCCTGCAGTATTTTTTTGACAGTTTCCTTTTCTGCCTCAGTTATTCGGGACAAATTCAGTTCAAAACCAAGAGCGCCTGCCGATGCCACGATCCCTCTTGTCTCCATCGGTGCAGTTCTTCCCGTCTGGTGGTTGGGACATATGCTGACGTGAGCCCCCATTGCGCTGACGGGATAGGCAAACGAAGTCCCGTATTGAATCTTGATTCTCTCAACCGCATCTGTATTGTCGCTGCACCAGATTTGGGGAGAATAGTGCAGCATGGCGGGATCAAACCTTCCTCCCCCGCCGGAACAGGTCTCCAGCAGCAGATCCGGACAGCGGTCCAGCAGACGCTCCAGCATCTGATACAGGCCCAGCACATAGCGGTGGAAGACTTCTCCCTGACGCTCTGGGGGAAGAGCGGCAGAATAAACATTTCCCAGGCTGCGGTTCATATCCCACTTGATATATTCAATATGACTGCCGTCCAGAATCTGAAAAATCTGCTCCAGGACATGCTCTCTCACTTCTTCTCTGGAAATATCCAGATTTAACTGATAACGGCTTCGCTCCGGATTTCTTCCTGGGATCCGCATACACCAGTCCGGATGTTCCCGGTAAAGACTGCTGTCTTCTGAGACCATTTCCGGCTCAATCCAGAGTCCGAATTTCATGCCCAGTGCATTGATACGTCTGACCAACTCCGGCAGTCCGCCTTTGATCTTGTTTTCATTGACCACCCAGTCACCCAGGCCGGAATGATCCGATTCTCGATTTCCGAACCACCCGTCATCCAGCACGAACAGATCCAGCCCCATTTCTTTTCCTGTCTTCGCAATCTGATATAGTTTTTCTTCGTCAAAATCAAAGTAAGTAACCTCCCAGTTGTTGATCAAAACAGGCCTTTTCTGATTTACCCACTGTTTTCTGATCAGATGAGCCCGGTACGCATCATGAAAAATATGTGACAGCCTGCCAAGTCCCTGTTCCGAATAAGCCATCACGACCTCCGGTGCCTCAAATACCTCCCCCTGTCCCAGACAATAGGAAAAATGATAGGGATGGATGCCCATGACAAGCCTTGTGGTATCTGCCTGATCCACCTCTATGGCGCACTGAAAGTTTCCGCTGTACACCAGAGAATATCCAAAGCATTCCCCTGTGCCTTCATCGGCATGAGGGCTGCACAGAATCGCAAAGGGATTGTGATGATGGCTGGAACAGCCTCTTCTGCTCTCAATCGACTGAATGCCATGAGAAAGGGGCTGACGCTCCATCATCATTTCCATGGCATGCCGTCCGTGAAAATGAATAAAATCCAGATCCGACTGCAAAAAATCCATTTCCATGGACATCGCCTTTTTAATCTCGACCTTCTTCGTGCCCCGGTTTTCTATGCGCACCGCCCGCGTGATCACATCCAGTTCTGGGAATACTCCGTAGAGAAGCGTTACCTTCAGATCACTCCCCTGATCCCGCAGCACAATTTCCAGCGTCTGAGCCTCTTCTTCCGTACCTGACATGGCAGGCATTCCATTCAGCACATACTTCCCTTTTCGAATGCGATAGGATTCATAGGAAAGCTGGAGCACATTGCTCCCATCTTCGTGAACCGCCTCAATGGCATTGATCCGGTAATCTCCATTGCCGCTTCCGGAGTATTCCTGGGGCAGCGTGTCCATGGAAAAAGTGCGGTCTCTGCCTGCTGCATAAGGATTTCCGGAAAACCCCCGATCCCTTCCGACAATGCGATACGCAGTTTCCGTCTGGCCGATATTGGCGCCGTAATACAGATGTACCAGCGTATTATATTCTCTTACCTGCATCTGATACATGCTGTTTGCGGTAGACAAGCTGAAAATTTTTGTTTTTTCATTGTATCTGATCGGTTTCATTTCCATCTCCATTCTCCTTCTGACCAGCCCCTGTGTTCATGATCCGGGCCCTGTACTGTGCAGGGCTCTCGCCCATCGCCTTTTTAAATGTCTTTGAAAAATGCTTCTCACTTGCATAGCCCACCAGCTCGCTGATATGTTTTACGGAGGTCTCTCCCTGCTCGATCATTTCCTTTGCACGGTCCATGCGGATTTCCGTCACACAGTCAATGTATTTCTGGCCTGTTTTCTCATGAAAGATCCGGCTTAAATAAGTCGGCTTAATATGAAAAAGCTCTGCAATTCTTACGCTTGAAACATCCTCCATATAATTGTTTTTCACGTATTCCTTGATCCGGTTTATAATATCCTCGCCCGCTTCTTCCTGAAGTTTTTTATGGTGAAACAGATCCTTCAGTTCCAAAAGCACATCTGCCAGATTTTTTGACTCCAGTCTGGCATTCCACATAATGCTGACATGATTTTTCACCTCTGCCGTAAAATATTTTTCATTTTCTCTGATCCATTCCTCTTTCAGATTTTTTAGGCAAAGCTGAAATCCGGCCAGATCGTCACTCTGATACGATATGGTCAGCTTTTCCAGCACTCTGACAAAATTTTCTTTGAGAATCCGCCCTGAGTCCGTCTCCAGCCTCTCCGTCTGAACCATTTCATGATTTTTACAGTAATACCGCTGCGGTTTTAGCTGCTCCAGATCCTTCACGGCAGCCTTCAGCTCCTGCAGACCGGAAAGCTCTCTGGTATATCCGTTCAGAATGGCTTCTTCCTGATACCGATTAAAATGAAGCTGCAGAAAACTGCTCATCCGCATCCTTGCCTCACCTTTAATAAGCATACACAGCTCTCCGGTATGCAGAAAAAAAAGTCCATATTTTGTCTCTTCGGCGGGAAGCTGCTTCGCGACATAAAATTCGATACTCTGATACAGATCCTGATAAATTTTCCTTTTTTTCATTTCGTCAAAGGTGTCAATCAGAAAGAAATACAGTTGAAACCTGCCAGATTCTCCAAAGTAAAACTCCTCATTCATATAGAGGCTTTTGCAGATCTGCTCCACAAAATATCCGTGCTCTTTCTGGCTCTTATTCTGCCGTTCCAGACGTACCTGATCCACAAACTGCTTCAATTCTTCCGGATCCGGCGGCTTCAGGATATACCGGCTTGCTCCCAGATTCAGCGCCTTTTTCGCATACTCAAAATAGTTGTATCCGGTAAGAACACACCATTCAATATTATCTCCCGGCTTCTTCGCCCGTTCCATCGCCTCCAGACCTTTGATCCCCGGCATGTTAATATCCAGAAATACCAGATCTATATGCTCTTTTTCCAGAAACAGCAGCATCTTCTCGGCGCAGTCCGCCTGCAGTATTCTATTTTCATCTCCATACAATTCCTCCAGCATGGACTGAAGCGTAATGCGGACAAGATGCTCATCGTCCACGATTAAAATCACCATAGTATCACGTTCTCCCTTGGAAAATCAGTATATTGCAGATGGTCGGAAACTGTTCTGTAGCGGAATAATACATTACAGATTCCGGAAAGGCAGAATACAGCCTTGCCTTCACATTTTCAACTCCCACACCGTTTTTTCGCTCCAGCTCCTCCAGGCGGATCGGCACCCCATTGTTGGCCACCATAATCCAGACACAGGAACGCCCCCGCTCAAAAAAGCTGACTGCCCTAATCAGAATCTGCATTTTCCGGTTCTCCTGAAAACCATGTTTCATTGCATTTTCCACAATGGGCTGGATCAACAGCTTGGGAATACGCAGGCCTTTCAATTCCTCATCCAATTCGATTTTATACTCCAGCCGTTCTTCAAACCGCAGCTTCTGCAGCATCAGATAGCTTTCTATAAAACGGCATTCTTCCGAAAGTCTGGTATCGTATTCATGTTCCGCCGTATACCGAAACATTTTGGACAGATTCAAAATAGCTTTTTCCAGTCCTTTTTTATCATCTGTTCTGTTTAATGCCAGAAATGAACTCAGCACATTGTTCAGGAAATGGGGATGGATCTCCGTCTGAAGCGCCTTATATTCTGCCGCCTGCTGGTTCAGTTTCATTAAGTATTCCTTTTCCACCAGAGTTTCCACCCGGTCCTTCATATCCGTCAAGGCTGTGCTGATATTCTCAAATTCAATAATCGTACTGCCCCCTTCCGTCCTGGGAGCCGGCATCTGTCTGTTCGGCCAGTACGAGGCAATAAACTGCATAATATTTTCGGTGGCTACCTTTACTTTTTTAGAAAACCCATAATACAGAATAATGGCGATCAGAACTGCCAGCACCCAGACAGACATGAAAATCAGAAAAATCTTGCGGACCTCCTGCAGTATGGCAGTTCTTGCCACAATATAATGAATCGTGAAACCATTTTCTGAAGGAATGGAGGTCAGGTAATACCTTTCCCCGTCCCAGGTAAAGCTTTCGGCATCCTGCACTTCTTCCACATCCATCTGCTGATAGATACTGCCAATCTTTTCGGAAGAAGAATAAGCCTGACTTCCATCCGGATATAAAATAACTACTCCGTTTTTTTCTCCCGGATTGAAATTATTCACGATATTGCTGAAAATGTCCCTGGATATTTTCAAAAAAACAACCGCCTGCCGTTTGTTCTGCTCAATATTATTAATCTGTCTTGCAATAACGAAGGTATCCGAATTGCTGTTATATGTTTCATTTGCCGTAATAACCAGATGATAAGACGGCTTTTCTTTCACCACATCATACAAAAGCTTATATTCCGTTTCCTCCAGATCATACATTTCAACCGTGCTCCGGTCCTTTCGAAAACAGAATACCTTATTTTGATTGGAAGACTCCGGCACTACGCTGATTTCCCTTATCTCTTCGTCTATGGAATAAGAATACCTTACCAGTGAATTCCTGTATTTCTTTGCAATTTTATAATACTTATAGTAGGCATCTATGTCATCTGTCCTGACCCCATTCCGGTTAATATAGGAGTAAAATCTGGCCAGATTATCATCAAACAGTCCCTGGGAAAAATACTTCTCGCTGTTGTCAATGTAGCTGTCAATATGGTTCGCCATACTCTGAAGCGTCAGTTCCGTTGCCGTATGATTGTTGTCATAAATGAGCCGTTCAAAAAAGGGGTGGGCAAAGAGAATCAATATCAGGAATGGAATTCCCATTGATATCAGAAAAATAGTATTGATTTTCCGATGCAAGCTTCTCTTTTTCATTGCCGGCTCCTCTTCTTGCTGCCTTTTGTATGAATTATTTTCTATCTTCTGTCATTATAGTCCTCTATGTCATCTCCTGCCAGTTATTTATGCACGGTTCGCTTCACTGCCTGCCTGGGCTGAACTGTGGAAGATATTCGCGGTTCGCTTCAAACATTTCTGTCACAAGCTGCCGGATTTCTTCCAGGCTCAGTACCGCAGAACTGAGGGGATCAAAGTAACATGCCTGATATATTTTTTCCGGATTTCCGGTCAGTGCTCCTTCTACCGCCAGTTCTTCTATCCCGGCGCTGATATTGGTCAGCAGCGCAAGCTGTTTCGGAAGCTTTCCCACATGGATCGGTTCAAATCCTTTTGGGGAAGCCAGCACCGGCACCTCCACACAGCAGCCTTCCGGAAGATTATCGATCAGTCCGAAATTTCTCACATTTCCATTGAATTCATACAAGGTTCCATCGCCAAAGACTGCATTAAAAATATGAGCGGCGTACTCATTTCCTCTGTCCAAATTACCCGGATCATCAGCCCAGTTTAAAAATTCCTGCTTCCAGGTACCCTCTCTCGCCTGAACGATATCCCTTGCCATAAAATAATGGCCTGGATTCCAGCCTGTGCCATGCATGCAGTATTTTTCAAGCAGATCCTGACGTTTCCGAAACCACGGGACATATTCTGAAGCATGACCGCTGGATTCTGTTACATAATAACCCAGGTGGCGGAACATTTCATTTCTTACGATTTCTTCCTGATAGTGCTCTTCCACCGCCTTTTTTATCAGCGGATAGGCATCCTGTCCCTTCCATTTATAATCCAGATAAAAAGCCTGGTGATTGATGCCTGCGCAGGTATACGTGATATCCTCTGCATCCGCGCCAATCCATTCAGCCAGCATTTCTGCCGTTCGCTGCACACTGTGGCACAGTCCTGTCACTTTAATTTTAGTTTCGGACTGCATTGCACGGCAGAGCATTGCCATTGGGTTCGTATAGTTTAAAAATACGGCATCCGGACAGCATTTTTCCATTGCCCTGCATATTTTCATCATTTCCGGGAGCGTGCGCATAAAGCGGAAAATTCCCGAAATTCCTCTCGTATCCCCCACGCACATGTTGATCCCATATTTCTTTGGGATTTCCACATCCTTCCCCCATACACTGATATCGCCCACATTAATGGCGCTCAAAACGCCGGAAGCGCCTTCCAGCGCTGTCTCCAGGTCAGTGGTCGTAACGACAGAGGCACCGTGTCTGCCTGCGGAAATGATTTTTTTTACCGCCTCCTCCGCATAAAAAAGCTTTTCTTCATCAATATCCATCAATGCAATCTCTGCATCCTGAAAACTGGGAAATGTCATCAGATCCCTCACCAGATCTCTGGTAAATGTGACACTTCCAGCTCCTATAAACGTTATTCTCATCTTTTATCCCTTCACTGCGCTGTCAACTGCGCCCATTACAAAATATTTTTGCAGAAGTAAATAAACAATTACCACTGGAATGATGGCGATCACAGCAGAAGCCGCCGCTCCATTCAGGTCTTTTACGGCCTCTCCGAAATACTGCTTTACCACCAGTGTCACATTATACATATCCGGTTTCTGCAAAATGTAGGTTGCGAATCCATATTCATTCCAGATTGACACTCCCTGCATTACCACGATAGATACGGTCACCGGCTTTAGCTGCGGCACAATGATCTTCCAGAAGGTACCAAACACCCCTGCCCCATCGATGGCTGCCGCTTCATCCAGCACATCCGGTATGGAGGATATAAAATTGGAATACATATAGATCGCCACCGGCAGGCCAAATGCGGCATCCACAAGGATCATGCCCCAGTAAGTGGACAGAGCGTGCATTGAACTCAGTACGGAATATAATCCGACTACCATTGCCATTCCCCGAACCATCATTACGCCCATTACAATTACTCTGGCAATGTTTCCTGCCCGATTCTTCATCCGTGCGATCGGATACGCCGCCATGCCGCCCACCACGACTACCAGTATCAGAGTCCCCGCCGTGATCATCATTGAATTCAAAATTGCCTTTAAAATCCCGGTATCGCGAAACAGTCTGACATAATTTTCCCAGTAGATTTCCTTTGGCAGCGTCAGTCTTGGTTCCAGATTTGTAATCGGCTTTAAAGAAGTAACCACTACTACATAGATCGGCATCAGATAGATTGCCAGAATGAGCAGCGATACCACATATTTCCAATACCCTTTTTTCATGTCTCCACCCTTCTCTTCTGCAGAAATCCATTCAAAATGATCACGATTACCATAATAAAGGTAAACGTAAATATACCGATTGCAGAAGCATAGCCCGCTTTCTCTTTCAGAAAATACTGGCTGTTCAGATACGATACCAGCGAATGGGTTTGATAATTGGGCCCGCCATTGGTCAGTGACACAATACCGTCAAACAGCTTCAGGCCTCCGATCAGGTTGATGATTACAGAGGTTGTAATCGCCGGAATCAGCATGGGCAGACTAATGTACTTAAAACGCTGCCATCTTTTTGCACCGTCAATTTCCGCTGCCTCCAGATAAGTTTTTGGTATATTCTGCAGTCCGGCCAGATAAATGATCATACAGTTTCCGGCATACTGCCATGTATTAATCAGGGTAATGATCCAGACACCCCGTGTCCCGTCCTCCAGCCAGTTGACGGGTTCTCTTCCGAACCAGGCCAGGATTTCATTCAGAACACCTCTGTCATAGGTAAAGAAAAAGTACATAATATAACCCATGACCAGACCTGAGATCATAATCGGGAGATAAATGACCACTCTGACAATTCCATTTCCTTTAAATCTGGAATTTACAAAAAAAGCACTGGCCATTCCAATGATGTTCTGCAGCAGTGTTGACATTACTCCGTAAATCAGCGTATTGATAAATACCGTTTTGAAGTGTGAATCACGAAAAATATCCAGATAGTTTTTTATTCCAATAAATTTTTTCGTGCTGGAATAACCATTCCACTGACAAAAGGAAATATATAAGGTCTCAGCCAATGGTCTCGCAATAAAGATCAGGATTATACACAGTGCCGGAAGATAAAACAAATACATAATTCGTTTTCGTTTTGCCATAATTTAGCTCTTCTTTCTGGGAACGTCACCCCATTTTAAATTTGTTTTCAGCAAACGGGCTGACGCTGCATGTCAGGTTTTCCTACAGGTGCCATACAAAAGCAGGCTTCTGATTTCGCATGGCACCCTTTTTCCCATTATTGACCTATTACTGAACTATTTCCATTTTTTCCACATAATTTGTCTGCATTGTATCAGCAGCAGTGGTTACCCCATTCTCTGTCTGATCCATGACCAGCTCCATCACGCTGTCTGTCAGTACGGACCACATGCCGCTTGGCAGATACTCGCGGTCAAACAGGTTATCATAATCCAGATCATCCGCAAAAGCTTCTTCGCTGTCCGCGAATGCAGTATAAGTTTTATTTTCTGCTGTATCCATGGTATTCAGAGCAGGAATCTGTCCGTCCAGATCCGAGATCTGATTTGCCACTTCCGGTTCCGCCAGATAAGCCAGGAATTCCTTTGCCTCATCCAATGCATCTGAATCTTTCCAGATGCCGAATGCGCTTCCTTCTCCGATTGCATACTGAGATTTTCCCTCTTCTGAGGTGGACGGGATCGGCAGAGCGCCAATATTTGCATCCGGATTGTACTTCTGGATCTGGTCCACGAAAACTCCGCCAAACTGGAATGCGCAGTTTCCGGTAGCAAGTGCCTCATAAGCCTGCGGTTCATCCGCTGTGATCAGATCTTCGTTAAAGTATCCATTCTGCAGCATCTGAAGCAGATCTTCGAATACATATTTGCCCTCCTCATTCCAGTTGAAGCTTCCATCCTTCAACTGCTCTGCTGCATAATAGTTACTTCCTTCCGCAGAATAATAAGCCGGACAGAAAATATTCAGAAGAGATGCGGAGGTCCAGTCATCCTTAGCCCCCAGAAATAATGGAGTCACTCCGGATTCCCTGATCTTTTCGCAGGCTGCCTTGAAATCCTCCACGGTTCGAATGGCTGAACTGTCTACACCGGCCTTTTCCAGAACATCTTTATTATAAGTAATACCGTTGATCAACTGGGTAACCGGCAGAACATATACCTGCCCGTCTTCGTCCTCCACCACACCTTTGACTGAGTCCCCGATGGTATCAAACCACGCTTCATCGTTAACACTGAGCAGATATTCTTTATAACGGGCAAGTGACCAGCCATGCGTAACAAATACATCCGGCATATCTCCGGAACCCATTCTGGTTTTCATAACGGTTTCATAATCAGAACCCGGTGCGATCAGATCCACCTCTACACCGCTTTTTTCTGAGAAATCAGATACGATTGTCCGAAATGCATCCAATGCATCCCCCACATATAATACTTCAACTTCCAATGATTTCTTTTCCTCTGCTGAAGCACTCATTCCGCCTGCCAGTGTCACAGCCGCCATTACTACAGACAGCATACCCATTTTATTTTTCCATGCTTTCATATCATTTCTTCCTTTCTTCTCATAAAACCCTTTTTATAGTTCCATTCCGGATATCCATCTTTATTTTAGCACAACGTATTTTTTTAAAGAGTGTTATTTTTTATAAAAAACACCCTGTATTTTATACTTTTCTTTTCTTTTTTTGTATATTTTTTAGTTTTAAGTATAAAAAAAGAACGCAGGCCACAATGTGGTTATGCATTCTCTCTTTCCATAATTTGCTGCAAGTACGCCCTGGTGTACTTGCAGCGAGCGGCTCGTCAGCTTTACTCGCATAATTCATCTGATCTGCTCTGATGGTTTCTTCACCCTGCAGCTCTTCTTGCAGAAGCAGATTCCAAACTTCCGGATATTCAGATACCCTTCATTCAGATATTCCTCATCATAATTCATATCCTCGATCTGCTGCAATGCCTGCTGACAGCCTGCATCCATTTCCGTAAAAACCTTCGTGTATTTAAATTCTAAAATATACAGAGGATCTCTCTCATCCAATGGGATCAGAACCAGATCCGGGCGGCCGTCTCCGCTCTCCCGATTGGATTTTATGGTGTAGCTTGACCAGCTCTGCAGAAGTCCGGCCATAATCCCATGGTAAAAGCCTTCGTTTCCATCATAATAACTGATGCTGATTTTCAGGATATCCCGGATTTCCGCTTCTATCTTTGTCTCATCCTCATCAAGAAAAGCCTGGTAAAGAGCTGTGAAATCCCACACCTTGATCCTGTCCGCAAACCACTCCCGTATCATATTCCGATAAATATAGCGTACCTCCATGTTGGGTATCTTCATTGTAAGGTATATCGTATCTTCTTCCAGTCTCTGGCCTTCGGCCTTCAGATATCCGGTAAAGAAAAGAAAGTTCCATAAATTATCCTGGGATTTATGAATATCCCCATAGGTAATCTCTTCATGCACCGGCTTCTCAATCGTATCCCCTGCAATCAGCTTTTCAATCTCCTGCTTCACCTCACTGTTCGCAGTTTCAACCAGCTCCCGTACAATGGAATTGGAGGATGTGTTGGACCAGTATGGCTTGGGAAACGCCACGGTCTCTGTTACATTGGAATAAATGTAATTAATCACACTCCATGGATTATATACTTCTGTCTTACCAAACAAATAGCCGTCATACCAATCCTTTAATTCTTTTTCTTTTTCCTTTAAATCATAAAATTCAACCATCCGGTCTATTTCATCCTGTATAAAGCCAAAATACTCTGCATAATTTTCATTCAGCACAGAAATGATCTGCAGATTATTTAACCCGGTAAAAATACTCTCCCTGCTGATGCGAAGACACCCCGTAATGACAGCAAACTGAAGGCTGTCATTGGTTTTTAAAGCGGATTCAAACAGCGAGCGGACAAAATCAATCATCTGATCGTAAAACTGGCGAAAATATGCATTTTCCAATGGAACATCGTATTCATCAATCAAGATGATCGTTTTTTTGTGGTGGTATTTTTCCAGGCAGAAGGATAAGAACTGCAGGGCCGTTACATTGACCGCATGTTCAGCCTTCTGGTCTCTGATCTGCAAGAACCTGATCTTCTCTTCCTGCGTCAGCGCATCTGACTCAACAACATAATTGTGTCTGTCAAACTCCCTTCCAATTTCATTCATCAGACAAACGTAAGCTGTCTCGAAATCCGGCTGTTTTGCAGACTTCAGGGACAAAGAAATCACCGGATACTGTCCCATCTCACCCGTATAGCGCTCCCCCGCATCCAGAATCTTCTTTCCTTCAAAATATCTGCTGTTATCCAACAATACACCGTCTCTGGTATATTCCTTTTCAAAATAAGTTTTCAGCATACTGAGTGCAAGCGTTTTGCCAAATCGCCTGGGTCTTGTGAAAAGGCTTACCGCGCCCTGTTTATCTAAAATCTCTTTCATCAGCATTGTTTTATCAACATAATAATAATTTTGGTCTATCATTGCCTTGTAATTATCTATGCCAATCGCCAATGGTTTCTTCATACTCCACACCCGCCTTCTCTGCCGAAAAATCGGCCACACTGTCATTTACAAACAGTATAGCCGATTGCCAGGGAAAAAACAATTTCCATTATTTCATTTTAAATATTATTCACAAAGCCGTGAAGCTTCCTTTACATTTCTTTTGCAGACGGATATCCATATGCACTCTCAGATGCTCTTACCGCTCTGAGAATTGCCTCCGCCATCACATCTGCTGACAAGGTGCCCACCATATCCAGATCTGCCTTGACACTGC
This sequence comes from Lachnospiraceae bacterium, assembly GCA_028689585.1. Classification (GTDB taxonomy): domain Bacteria; phylum Bacillota; class Clostridia; order Lachnospirales; family Lachnospiraceae; genus Merdiplasma. The sequence goes on from JAQVCW010000021.1 coordinate 33,041, forward strand.
CTGCTGACATCGCATAGATGCTGTCACCATCTGCAGAGGTATGTACGGGTGCAATAGCTCTTGCGTAGCCATTATGCGCCATTCCTGCAATCTTGGTAAGCTCCGTCTTCTGAAATTCTGCATTTGTCAGGACGATTCCTATCGTTGTATTTCCCGTAAATTTGTTCTTTACGACTTCATAGTTTTTATACATCTCATCTACCGTAGAGCGAAATCCTGCCTTCGACTCATCCAAAAGTCCTGCAATTTTTCTGCCCTTGGTCCAGTCATAGATATCGCCAAGTGCATTGACCGCAACAATGGCTCCCACCTGAAGTTCTCCGATTTGGACAGCATAACTGCCAATTCCTGATTTCATACAATAATCCATTCCATACAGCTTTCCAACCGTCGCCCCTGTCCCTGCACCAAAATTGCCATCCTTATAATTTCCTTTTTCAGCATTTACACATGCCTCATATCCCATCTTCTTATCCGGCCGCACAAAGGTATCTCCCACCGTAAGATCAAACAGATCCGACTGGCAGACCAGCGGCACCTTCGTAACCCCCACATCAAAACCGATGCCATGCTCTTCCAGATACTCCATAACACCCCCGGCTGCATCCAGCCCAAAGGCGCTGCCCCCAGCCAGAACCACTGCATGAATCCTGTCTGCACTGGCAAGCGGCTTTGTCAGCTCTGATTCTCTGGAGGCCGGTCCGCCTCCCCTGACATCCAGCCCCACGGGTGCTCCCGCTTCACAGATAACTACGGTACATCCTGTTCCAGCTTGAGCATTCTCAGCCTGTCCGATTTTAATCCCTTTTATATCGCTGATTAATATCTTTTCCATTTTCCAATCCCCTATCTCTCTATCATTGCATAAAGTTACTGTGTTTTCTTCACCCTGCAGCTCTTCTTGCAGAAGCAGATCCCAAGCTTCCGGATATTCAGATACCCTTCATTCAGATATTCCTCCTCATAATTCATATCTTCGATCTGCTGCAATGCTTCCTGACAGCCTGCATCCATTTCCGTAAAAACCTTTGTGTATTTAAATTCTAAAATATACAGAGGATCTCTCTCATCCAATGGGATCAGAACCAGATCCGGGCGGCCGTCTCCGCTCTCCCGATTGGATTTTATGGTGTAGCTTGACCAGCCCTGCAGCAGTCCGGCCATTATTCCATGGTAAAAGCCTTCGTTTCCATCATAATAACTGATGCTGATTTTCAGGATATCCCGGATTTCCGCTTCTATCTTTGTCTCATCCTCATCAAGAAAAGCCTGGTAAAGGGCTGTGAAATCCCGCACCTTGATCCTATCCGCAAACCACTCCCGTATCATATTTCGATAAATATAGCGTACCTCCATATTGGGTATCTTCATTGTAAGGTATATCGTATCTTCTTCCAGTCTCTGGCCTTCGGCCTTCAGATATCCGGTAAAGAAAAGAAAGTTCCATAAATTATCCTGGGATTTATGAATATCCCCATAGGTAATCTCTTCATGCACCGGCTTCTCAATCGTATCCCCTGCAATCAGCTTTTCAATCTCCTGCTTCACCTCACTGTTCGCAGTTTCAACCAGCTCCCGTACAATGGAATTGGAGGATGTGTTGGACCAGTATGGCTTGGGAAACGCCACGGTCTCTGTTACATTGGAATAAATGTAATTAATCACACTCCATGGATTATATACTTCTGTCTTACCAAACAAATAGCCGTCATACCAATCCTTTAATTCTTTTTCTTTTTCCTTTAAATCATAAAATTCAACCATCCGGTCTATTTCATCCTGTATAAAGCCAAAATACTCTGCATAATTTTCATTCAGCACAGAAATGATCTGCAGATTATTTAACCCGGTAAAAATACTCTCCCTGCTGATGCGAAGACACCCCGTAATGACAGCAAACTGAAGGCTGTCATTGGTTTTTAAAGCGGATTCAAACAGCGAGCGGACAAAATCAATCATCTGATCGTAAAACTGGCGAAAATATGCATTTTCCAATGGAACATCGTATTCATCAATCAAGATGATCGTTTTTTTGTGGTGGTATTTTTCCAGGCAGAAGGATAAGAACTGCAGGGCCGTTACATTGACCGCATGTTCAGCCTTCTGGTCTCTGATCTGCAAGAACCTGATCTTCTCTTCCTGCGTCAGCGCATCTGACTCAACAACATAATTGTGTCTGTCAAACTCCCTTCCAATTTCATTCATCAGACAAACGTAAGCTGTCTCGAAATCCGGCTGTTTTGCAGACTTCAGGGACAAAGAAATCACCGGATACTGTCCCATCTCACCCGTATAGCGCTCCCCCGCATCCAGAATCTTCTTTCCTTCAAAATATCTGCTGTTATCCAACAATACACCGTCTCTGGTATATTCCTTTTCAAAATAAGTTTTCAGCATACTGAGTGCAAGCGTTTTGCCAAATCGCCTGGGTCTTGTAAAAAGGCTTACTGCGCCCTGTTTATCTAAAATCTCTTTCATCAGCATCGTTTTATCAACATAATAATAATTTTGGTCTATCATTGCCTTGTAATTATCTATGCCAATCGCCAATGGTTTCTTCATACTCCACACCTGCCTTCTCTGCCAAAAAATCGGCCACACTGTCATTTACAAACAGTATAGCCGATTGCGAGGGAAAAAACAATTTCCATTATTTCATTTTAAATATTATTCACAAAGCCGTGAAGCTTCCCGGATGAGGGAAGCAATATGCCGCAGGAATATTTTCCGGACTGATTTGTACTCCCCCAATCCTTTCAATATGCATTCTACCTCATATCCCTCTCTTTTGAACTGACGATACCAGGAGGACTCATCCTCTCCGGAAAGATCATTTTTCGCATGATCTCCGGCTACGATCATAAAGGGAGCCAGATACAGCTTCCGGGGAGCGAATGCAGCCAGCATCCGTTTCAGTGAATCCACGCGGGGATATGCTTCCACGGTTCCCAGAAAAATATTGGAATAGCCCTTGTCCTTGAACCGGTAGTCCATCGCTGCATATACCGTATCCGCATAATGGGCGGTTCCGTGTCCCATCAATACCAGTGCCTCTTTTTCCGCCAGATTTTCGTATTCCTTCGCCATTGCCTCTGTCATCTCATCCAGATCTTCCTCCGTTGTCAAAAGCGGATTGCCAAAGCGGATACTGTGAAAATCGTCCTGAAAACGCAGTGCAGCTTCTTTCATTCCTTCATTCTCAAGACCATTGATCACATGGGTCGGCTGAATGATTACGTCCTCAATTCCCTGCTGCTTCATGGCCTCCATGGCCTCTGATACGCTCCAAATCTTCACGCCGTCCCGCTGCAGCACCCTGCGCATGATCATTTTGCTGGTCCAGGCACGATTTACCTGATAATCCGGGTATGCCTCTCTGATATCATTTTCGATCACATCAATTGTTTTTTCTCTGGTGTCATTGTGGCTGGTGCCAAAGCTGACCACCAAAATTGCTTTTTTGGTATCTTTTTTCATTTCTTCTCCTTATTGAACATCAGCCCGTACTGAATTTTTTCTTAATACCGACATCTTAAAGATAAAAGCTACAATGGATAGGGAATGCACGCTTCCCTCTTTGCCTGCTCCACGTAGGTGCGGCAGATTTTCTCGCCATACAGCGTCTGAAGCTGCTCTTCATGGAGCAGCGTCTTTGCTGTTCCCAGCGTGAAATTCCCCTCCCGGTCCATGATACCGATGGTTCCCTCCAGCAGCAGGGCGTGGTCCGGCATGTGGGAGGTCAGAATAATACCAAAGGATCTGGCCGACAGTTGTTTTAACAGGCGCAGAATTTTCAGTTGATTTCCATAATCCAGGTGATTCACCGGTTCGTCCAGCATGATGATCTGAGGCTGCTGCACCAGAACCCGTGCGATCAGTACCTGCTGGCACTCGCCTCCGCTCAGCTTTGTATATGATTTCTCTGCCAGCGGGAGCAGATTCATCTGTTCCATCACTTCATCCACCATCTGATAATCCGCTTTGGATGGTGACTGGCCAAAGCGCAGATAAGGCGCCCGCCCCATGGCGATATATTCCCGGACAGAAAATTCATAGGTTTTGATCTGGTTTTGAGGAACAAAGCCGATCTGACGGGCCAGTTGCTTCGGAGCCGTTTTGTACAGATCCTGTCCTCCGATCCGAAGTATGCCATGGCTCACCTTATGAAAACCGCTGATGCAGGACAGCAGTGTGGACTTTCCTGCACCATTTGGCCCCAGGATGGTCAATATTTCTCCCTTTTTCAGAGTGAGATCCACATTTTGAAAAATCGGTTCTTCTTTTCCATAGGAAAAAGAAGCTTGTGTTACCTCTAAAAGTAATTCATCCATGTTCCGCCCTCATACGAACATCAGCCCATTCCAGATTTGCCTGCGGCAAATGGGCTGACGCTGATTGTCAAATCTCTCGCTTCTGCCGAAGCAGTAATCCCAAAAACGCCGGAGCTCCGATAAAACCGGTGAGAATGCTTAACGGCACTTCTGTCCCGGACAGATTTCTGGCAAAGGTATCAATCAGCATCAGAAAGGAAGCTCCCAGGAAAATGCTGACCGGAACCAGCCGTTTGTTGTCGGAGCCCACCAGCAGCCTTCCCAGATGGGGGATCACCAGTCCGATCCACCCCACGCTTCCGGCTATGCAGATGGAGGATGCGGTCAGGACGGTAGCGCATACGATACAAATCCCCCGCAGAGCGGTGATATTCACTCCCAGTGAATGCGCTTCCACTTCTCCAATCGCCAGGAGATTAATTCTCCACCTGAGGCAGATTAAAATCCCCATACAGACCAGCATGCCCGGCATAATCATCAGTACATCCGATGCGCTCACCTTCGCCAGACTTCCCATGGTCCAGAATGTGATCAGGGCGAGCTGGGTATCCGGATCCGCCAGATATTTCAGCAGCCCCTGAGCGGAAGTGAAAAAACCGCTGACAATGATCCCTGCCAATACCAGCATCAGATTGCTTTTGTTGCGAAACAAGTGAGGGATGACGTTGGTCAGTGCAACCGCCACCAGGCCGCCAGCCAATGCCAGTATCTGTATCACTGTGCCGGGCCAGCCATTTAAAATAGCCAGTGAAGCTCCTACACAGGCCCCTGCAGATACCCCCAGCAGATCCGGGGATACCAGTGGATTTTGAAATATTCCCTGATATACCGTACCGGAAAGAGCCAGAGAGGCCCCTACAAAGAAGGCACCTCCAAGCCGGGGAAGACGTACTGCCCAGACTACATTATCCACATTTTGCGACCAGGTTACCGGAATATCGATAAATCTGGACGCAAGCACTGCGGCCAGCTCCCCAAACGTAATCTGAAAGCGGCCGCAGCACATACCTGCGCAGAACAGAATCAGGCAAAGAAGGATCAGCACTCCCAAGACACCTTTTTTCTTCTGCATATTTTTTATTTCTCCTTTTACTGCGCGGACGGGCCCATATGGTTCAGAATGTTCTGTACATTTTCATCGCTGAGCTCGTAGTCATAGAATGTCTGATAATAATTTTTGATCTCTTCTTCCATGTTCAGATCTGCAAAAAGATCCGGATGAATGTTTTTTGCCAGATAGAGCATCAGCAATACGCTCTCCCCGCTGTAATCCCAGTTAAATACACCGCTCGGGCAGAGATAAACCTGCTTCTGTGCTACAGCGGTGATACCGCTCCAGGCTTCATTCTCCAGCACAATACCGGTATCATCCATACGTCCCATAAAGATGATTTCCGGATCCCACTCCATGATCTGTTCGATGGTCAGAGTGCTGTTCATTTCCTCTGGAGTAGCCTTTGCCACGTAATTGCCGCCGGCCAGTTCTACCAGATAATGAGGATAGGAATTCTTTGAAAATGTCACCAGACCTTCATCGGAACGTGCATAATAAACCCGCGGACGCTCTTCATCGGTCAGAGAATCCGTCTTTTCACGGACATATGCTACTTTTTCTTCGAAATAATCGCACCATGCTTTGGCACGGTCCAGTGCATCTCCTCCAAAGGCTTCTGCCATGGCATTGATCTCCGTCTCCTGAAATGCCAGAAAACCTTCCAGATCACTGTAGGGAAGTTCTCCGCTGCACTGAGTGATCACATATGGAATGCTCAGTTCATCCAACTGCTCATCCAGTTCCTGATAGTCATGACAAATGACGAACCCCGCATTCAAATTCATAATATCCTCGATATTCGGTGTGGAAGAGCTGTCGAAAACTACCAGATCATTGATTTCCGGATGGATCAGGCTGGCCCATTCTGTATTGCAGAATTTTGTAATGCCGCCCAGGCGGTCTGTCACCCCCAGGATCATTGCCTTTTCATATGCCGGTCCCGGAAGAAGCACTACATTCTGAGCATTGGCAGGTACTTCCGCTTCTCTTCCTGTTACATCTGTAACCTGATTCATCCCGCCTGCCTGTTCTGTTGTCTGTTCTGTTGTCTGTTCTGTTGTCTGTTCTGTTGTCTGTTCTGTCGTCTGTTCTGTCGTCTGTTCTGACATCTGTTCTGTCGTCTCTGCAAATGCGGTTATTCCCAAGGCTGTGAAATTCACTGCCAGTACACATGCAAGCATAAGTGATGCTGTTTTTTTCTTCATCTCTTCTCTCCTTTGTTTTTTAGAACATGGGCACAGCCTGAATTTGCTGATTGCAAACAGGCTGATGCTGTGTTTCGATTTTCACCGCGAAAGAAAGCTCCTGCACAAATTGGATTCCTTCTTTCCCAAATGCACAAAAGCCCCCTTTATTTTTTGTTGCCAACCGCTTCTGTTTTCTGCAAATATTTATTCGATGCTATTCACGGCTGATTTGGAAAACAGCCGCCGTGGGATACCCAGCCCACACGGCAGCGTTCTCCTATGAGCTGTGAATCGAAATATTTACTCTGCTTTTACCGGATTGGAAACAGAAACCATATGGTCATACCACACGCCCTTGGTTCCGATCAAAGCGAGTGCAAATTCTTCATCCACAGCCGGTACCGGAACATCGAAGCCATAAACTTCTTCTGTGGTGCCATCGCTGTAGGTTACCGTATCTGTGGTAGGCTGAAGAAGCTCTGCTCCGTCTTTCTGTGCATCTTCTGCGGTTCCTGCAAATAAGTTCACTATATTCATGGATGGCAGGCTGATATGAAGCATCATTTTTCCATTTTCAACGGTCAGAACGCCTTTTCCTTCCTTTGATTCGTTTACATGGAACATGCTGCTGTCCGTATTGAATTCTGCCTGATAGGTTCCATCTTCCAAAGATGCGGCTTCTGTCCCTGCATCTGCTGTATCTTCTGCACCGCTGCCACCGATCACTGCTGCTGTATGAGCCACATAAATGCTCTCAACATCTGCAATCTGGCCAAGGCCTGCAATCTGAGCCTCTACGCTGTCAAAACTGCCGGATGCTTCAAACTGGCTCTTCCAGGAATCTGCATCTTCTCCGGCCATATCGTTGTTGGCATGATCGCCTGCCACTACCATCAGCGGACGAAGGATTACTTTTTTATAGCCTGCATCTGCCAGTTTTGCAATCACAGCTTCGCATGCGGTATCTTCCGGTTTTCCTTCTACGGTTCCGATAAATACGTTTTTGTAGCCCAGGGTTTCCATCTGAGTCTGCATCTGATCATAAGTCACGTTTGCTGTATGAGAAGTTCCATGTCCCATAAATACAAATGCGGTTCCATCTTCTGCTGCTGCATCCAGGGTATCATAGCCTGCCGTCTTAACTGCTTCTGCAGTGATTGCGGTTGCTACTGCTTCCTTGTCAGCGTTAACTTCAGACGCATCTGCTCCTACTTCGCCCAGCAGCGGCTCTGCCACCTTCACGGTTTCGAACTCATCCTCATATGCGGATACTGCTTCCATGAGCTCATCATACTCTGCGCCATGCATCAGATGCGTCGGCTGTACTACCAGGTTCTTGACTCCGTTTGCTGCTGCGCGCTCCAGAGCCTGATCCATGTTGTCGATCTTTTCGCCGTCGCGGGCCTGCACATGATTGATGATGATCTGTGCGGTAAACGCTCTGCGAACTGACCAGTCCGGATTTGCTTCCTGCAAAGCCTTTTCAATTCCTCCGATATCTGCAGCACGGCTGTCATTGAACGAAGTGCCGAAGCTGACTACCAGAAGTTCATTTTCTCCGATTTCATCCTGATTCAGAGGATCATCTGCAGATGCATCTCCGGTATCTCTTCCAAAGTAATCCGGATCTGCATTCTCACCGGCTACCAGCTCCTTCTGAGCATCGGTCAGCGCATCCCATGCTGCCCTGGCTTCTTCACACTGTGCGTCGGTGTCATCGGTTCTTTCCTGCACATAGATGGCATCAATCAGTGCCGCCACTTTGTCCGCTGCTGCCTGATCATCCGTTGTCTCTGCCGCTGCCTCAGCAGTATCTTCCGCTGCGCTTTCGGTCACTGCTTCGGTCTCTGCGCCTGCCATAGCTGCGGGTGCTGCTGCCATTACAAAGGCACATCCCAATGCTGCGATTACATTAAATCTCTTCTTCATTCTTCTCATCCTCCTGGTTTTGTGGAGCATCAGTCCATCTTAAATTTGCCTGCGGCGAATGGGCTGACACATTTTTTATATTCAATATCTAAGCAGTACCAGGTTCCAGCTTCCATACCTGTAATCGCCCCGGGGTAATTACCTGTACAAAGCGCAGACACAATTTATGCTGTTTCTGCATTTTGGGTAAGCGCTCTGCTCTATGGTTTTGCTTTCGTATCTGCGCAACATGAAAAGCACCGAAATGAATCCTCCGATCCACTCCGATGCTTTTTGTACGTCAATAATTCATACGGAATCAACAGTACAACCAAATCCTCGTGGTTGGAGCTTTTGCTCATGTACTAACAATGGCAGGTCTTCTGACTCAAGTTCAACGCATCTGCAGCCTTCCCAGTTCCCCAGTGACATATTTGCAGACGCTCCCTTTTACAGCGACGGTATCGTACAGGATTTACACCTGTTTTCCTTTTCACCAAACAGCAAATCTCTTTGCGTTTGACACCTATTGTTTTAGATATATAAATATCTTTACGATATTTCATCTTTTCGAAAAAATTATAGCACAATGCTTCTTAGAATACTACTTAATTTTTTATGATTTTGCCGAATAAATTTCTCATTTCTTAATTTCTTCTTTTTTTTACCAGATAATTCAGGATTCCACCCACGGCAATAATCACCAGCGCAATGATCAGCACCTTTTTCGCTGCTTCCTGGGGGATGTTTTCGGTTGCTCCCACGGTATCGGAATAAAAAGTCAGGGCATACTCAATCTCCACCGGTTCTCCCATGGCGGTAGTATCCGCAATTACATTTACAGGCTCATCCAGTGCGGTAATCGGGATGGTAAAGGTGGAATTGCTTCCGTCCGTAGTCTCATTCCGATAAGTCTCACCGCCCACGATCATGTAATCGTAATAGACGCTGCTCCATAAGAGCTTCGCGTAGCCTTTTCCATTCCGCACGTACAGCCAGGTAGGTGATGTGACGCTGGCTCTCTCACTCCCGCCGGTCATGCTTACCTCGATGGAATATTCCCCATCGTCCTCTTCCATGCTGACCGGTTTTGCTTGTGCCTGCACAGAAGCTTCCGTTTCTTCTTCCGCCGCTTCTCCTGCCAGTTCTGCCTTAGTATCCGTTCCCTTTGTCTTGTCGTACAGCTTAATGGCCTTTTCAATCCGGTCATAATCCGGAATGGCAAAAGAAAATGCCTCCTGAGGAAGGGACGATGCATCGAAAAGAAGCTTTCTGTCATACCACTTTTCCCGCTTTTTGCTGAAAGCTGCGCAGTCAGTCTCCTGATTCAGCGCTGACACCGGTATCGTAAATACCGTACCTTCTTCCTGTTCTTCCATCGGAAGATAATCCTCCAGCGGGGCTGCTGCCGCTCCGCCGGCCGTGCCCGGGTACGCATAGAGATAACTGCTGCTGTCCATGGTCAGAACCGCCTGCATCGTGCCATCCTTCACGGTGAGCCGTGCGCTCTGTATCCGAAAGAAAGAAGACGAGCTCTCTACTTTTACCTCATAAGTGCCATCCTGAATATCCGCCGCATAAATCGGTGTCATTCCGTATTTTCCGATGGCTTTCTCCGAAGAAGAGGAAGCGGCCTGGTCATATCCGGGAGCCGCGTAAGTTATCATCTGGGGCAATACAGTCTCCCCGCCAGATACCATCTGCCACAAAAGCACTGCCGCGCCAAGAGGTGCCAAACAATGAAGCCATTTCCTGTATCGGTTTTTCACAATCTTTCTCCCACCTTCCCCTGTACGTCGGTCTGTTCTAAATTTATCCTCGCCAAATGAACTGATGCTGCGTGTCAGGATTTCATAAAAAACCTGACACAATTCCGCAGATTTATTTTCACAGATTTTTCTTTTTATAAATGAACAAAAAAGCAATGCAGGAAAATACCGCCAGGTATGCCAGCAATATCAGATAACCGGTCATCCCCGGCTGCTCTCCTGCGGAAATGCTCCTGATCATTCCGCTGGCCTGTGACAGCGGCAGTATGGAAACTGCCTGCCGAAAACCGCCCGGCATCTGGTCTGTGGAAAAAAAGGTGTTGCACAGAAAAGACATCGGCATAATGATATAGGAAGAAAATCTCGGTGCATCCGTATAGCTTTTTGCCAGAAACGACATCACCAGGGCAATCGTAGAAAATACGGTGCCATTCAGGAACATGATCAGAAAGGACCAGCCATTAAAGATCAGCCCGGTGCGGATTGGCAGTGTCAAAAGCAGGATAATGCTGCCCGCATAGAACCCTCTCAGGCTGCCTCCGATGATCTGCCCCAGAATAAACTGCCAGAGAGGAGTCGGTGAAACCATGACCTGATCCAGCGCTTTCTCATAGAGTCTTTGAACGCTCATGTTCTGGGCCACTGCGCTGAAGCTTCCCGTCATAGTGGACATCGCCACGATGCCGGGGATCAGAAAATTCAGATAAGGCTCTCCATGAGATGTGGTCTGAATCCCCATGCCGAAGATGATCAGGTACATAAGAGGTGAAATCATGGCTGCAATGGTTATCTTATAAAAATCCCGTTTGAACTCTGTCCATTTTTCCCACAGTACTGTAATAATTCCCATTTTTTCTTTCTCCTCTTTTGAACATCAGACCATCCAAAATCTTCCCTACTTTTTTTGAAACTGCTTTCCGATCCGCTCTACAAACACATCCTCCAGGGTGGAATTACGCAGCACCGCACTGCTGTCCGATTTGGACAGATAGGCTATTGCCTCCTCCCGGTCCATGAAATAATGTGTATTTAACGTCTCCCGGTCCGTCTCATCCACCGCATATCTGCCCAGTGTCCGGATCAGTTTATCCGGTGTATCCACAATATCCAGCTTTCCCTGATCGATCAATGCCACCCGGTCACACAGCGCCTGTGCCTCATCGATATAATGAGTGGTCAGCAGTATTGTGAGCCCCCGGGTGCGCATCTGCCTCAGCAGATTCCACATCTGCCGCCGGGCAATGGCATCCATTCCGGCAGTTGGTTCATCCAGAAGCATAATCTCCGGCTCGATCAAAAGACCTCTGCAGATCATCAGCTTCCGCTTCATTCCGCCGGACAGATGACGCACAATCCGGTTTTGATATTCTGAAAGCCCCGCAAAAGAGAATAACTGTTCCGTGCGCTCTCTGATTTTCTTTTTCGGAAGGAAGTATAATCTTCCCTGATACTCCATGACCTCGTTCATGGTCATGTCCTGACGCATGGAATATTCCTGCGTGATCACGCTCAGCTTTCTTTTCTCTGCAGATGCCTTCCGGTCCAGTTTCTTTCCATCCACCAGGATCTCACCTTCTGTCGGCAGCAGCACTGTAGACATCATGCTGATGGTAGTGGATTTTCCGGCTCCGTTCGGCCCCAGCAGTCCGAAAAACTCCCCTGTCTCAATCCGCAGATTCAGATGATCTACCGCAGTAAAATTATTAAATTTCTTTGTCAGATTCCTGGTTTCAATCATTCCCGGCTTCTCTTTTCCTTTGCTATGACCAGAGAAAAGTACCCGGCATCATCCGGAATTTCCTCCACACTTCGGTAGATCATCTCATCCGGCATTCCGCAGTTTTCCACCACGGCAACCTCTCTGTTGCTCTTGGCCAGCAGTGCCTTGGTTTTCTTCATATGACTGGCGGATTTCATCAGCACATAATTTCCCGGCTGATCCAGTTTTTCATCTCCCTTGTGAACTGCCGGTATAATATGAAGCGCTTCGTCCCATTCCACCAGCGGCATATTCAGTCTTGCGGCAGCCGCGCTGAAAGAACTGATCCCGTTGATCAACTGGGTCTGATAACCGTCCTCTTCCAGAATTGCCTGAAGGTAGGTGAAGGTACAGTAAATCGTAGAGTCTCCCAGCGTAAGATAAACCACATTTTTCCCCTGATCCAGGTACTCTTCGATCAGTCTGGCGCCTTTCCGGTGATTTTCTTCCATCACTTTCCGGTCACGCACCATGGGCATGTAAATTGGGAATATATTTTTTTCAGCCAGTTCCGGAACCGCCTGTACTGCGATCTGATATGCCACTGCCTCCCTGGGATCTTTCCCCGGAACCGCAAAGACCTCGTTTTCCTTTACCAATGCCACCGCCTTCAGCGTCATCTGCTCCGGATCTCCCGGTCCTACCCCTACTCCGTATGCTATTCCTCTCATTTTCTTCTCTCCTTTTTCCTTTGAACGTCTCTTCAAAAGCAAAAAAATACCCTTATCTTTTCCATGAACGGCAAAAATAAAGGTATCTTAACGTGCGCTTCGCGCTGCTTAATCTATACATTTTTATAAACCGCATAAATATAAAATTTCAACCTGCTTTCTTCCCTGTCAGCGCTACAATTCTAACATTGTCCGAAAGCACTGTCAAGGCGTAAACTCATCTATTCTATTTGTCAGGTTACCAGGTTACCATTCACGGCCAATTTACAGTGACATCAATAGATGATGATCGGATATCCGCCCTCTATCGTATTATAAATCAGCGCCGCCTGATCCGGCGGTAAATTAATACAGCCGTGGCTTCCATTTGTTCTATAAGTCTCACCGCCGAAGGCCGTCTGCCAGCTTGCATCATGCAGTCCCTGCCCATATACAAACGGCATCCAGTAATTCACTTTGGTATCGTATCCATAGACATCGCTGGTCAGGTTGAACGGACTCGCCTTATATGCGATTGGCCAGGCTCCTGTCAGCGTCTCCCGTTCTTTTGTGGGAAGACCGCTGATGATAGCCGTTTCCGTAACCAGCCCGCCATCCTTATATAACCACAAATGCTGCTGTGACAGACTGACTTCGATGTAGCATCCATTCAGGTCATCTGTTCCGTTTCTGGAATAGCCGGCGTGTTCATAGACCGGATCTCTGCGAATCGCCATGCCGCTCTCCAAATCCGTGCGGAGCTGTTCAAATTCTGCATCCTGATTGATCTGATAGCCGTATTCGTTATTGCTGATCTCCACGGTCTGACCGCCCGTCGTCACAAAACTGCGCGGGGCATAAATGGTATTGTAGCGGGTGCTTAGATCTTCTATGTAGGCCCAGGGCTTGTCCGTATCAATCTGAACTGTATCATCTGAGATGATCAGCCAGGAGCAGATAGTGTCCGAATCGATGGTCTCCGTGGCAGCTCCCAGCGTGTAGGTAATGGAAGTGTTCTTGTACTTCTCCAGGCTCTGATTCAGCCCCTGCACCTTTGTATTCAGCTCTTCTGATTCTGCGGTGACCACGGCCGGCACATAGACATTCCGGTTCACTTCCATGATCACATTTGCTCCCAGAAGCTCTTCTTTAAAGTTCTCGTCCAGAGACTGCTCCACGTACTGCTTCAGCTTGTCCATGTCGATCCGGTTCCCCTGTATATCATTTACAATGACAAATTTGCCCTGCTCCTCACTGTACTCCATATACGCGCTCACAGAATCAAACCGCTCCGAATCAATTTTAAAATGATCCACCGTCAATGCCGCGGAAAATACTGCATCATCCTTTTGGATCTGATAGGGTACTATTTCATTCAGACCCTGCGACATCTGCTTTCCATTCTTCCGGTTCTGCTCCCTCAACTGCTCAAGAGACTGCTCCAGTGCTTCCTGATCCAGGGAATATCCCAGTTGGCTGAGCTTCGTTTCATAAACCCGCTCCCCGTCCTCATAAAAAATGATCTTTTTATCTCCAAATGCCTTTGTGATTCTCTTTGCCGCCTGACTCGGTGTCTGTCTGGATATTTCCTTTCCATAGACCGATACATGGAGGCCGATCATATTTCTGACCGTCTGATATCCGTAAACACCCAGCCCAGCCAGCAGCAAAAGAAGGATTCCTATTCCTGCCCGAAACAGTATCTTTTTTCTTTTTTTCTTTCGTTCTATTTCCTTTTTCCGCTCTTTTTCCTTTTCTGCCTGCCACTCTCTGGCACGCACTCTTGTCATATCCATCTATCTTTGCTCCTTACAAATATTCATTGGTCAAAGACAGTATACAATATCCCCGCCGAATCTACTATACAGTTAAGAAAATTTAAGAAATTTCGTCTCTGTAAAATGTATATTGATTTCTTCCGTTTTCCTTGGAAGCATACAGCGCCTGATCCGCACACTCAAGTAAATGCCCATATTCATTCCCGGCATATTTGGTACATGCCACACCGCAGCTACAGGTAATACGGACTACATCCGCTCCATTGGAATAATCCGTCCGCAGCTTTTCCATCATCCATTCCAGTTTTCCCCGAAGTGTTTCCATTGGAATATTCTTCACCAGCACACAGAATTCATCTCCTCCAAAACGGGAAATCACATCATAATTAGAAAAGATAATCCGCAGCTTATCTGCAGCTTCGCAGATCGCCCGATCTCCGGTGAGATGCCCCAGGGTATCATTCACCGACTTGAAATGATCCAGATCAATAAACAGCAGCGCATGATTGGAGCCCGGCTGCGCCTGCAGCACCTCTTTTACAATCCGGACGAACGCTTCCTTATTATACAGTCCGGTCAACGGATCGATTTTCGCCCGTTCAATCAGGCGTTCCCGCTCCTTTACGATCTCATCCACATTTCGGATCAGACCGATGACCGAAGCAATCTCTCCATTTTCTCCCAGAATGGGATGCTGCTGGACTTCACACCATACCGGCGCTCCCGCCTGTCTGCATTCCAGCCTCAGGGTTGTGGTGACTGACTCTTTCTTTACCAGCATTTTCTTCGTATCCTGATGAAGCTGCTTTGCTTCTTCACGGCTGGTCTTCCACATCTCGTCCAACCCCTCCGGTTTGCCCACCTCATACCGATCCGGCAGTGTCCAGCCCAGTTTTTCCTGAAACCTGGACGATGTGTGGATCTGATTGGTCTGACAGTTTACTTCATAAAAAATTTCATCCACCGCTCCCAGAATTAATTCTGTTCTCCGGTTCTCGATCCGCAGCCGTTCCAGCAGTTTTTTCTGCTCTGTCATATCCATGATAACGCAGTATAATTCCCTTTCTCCGTTGATCAACTGTCCCAAAGTACAGTTAAACAGCGCCGAAATGTATTTTCCATCTTTTTTCAGTACCCGTACCTCCAGGGAAAGCTCCGGCTTTTCCGAGGCAATGGCATCCTTGATAACAGGAAGATCCTCCTTATGCACATAGGCAAGATAAGAACCATTTTCACTTTTTTCAAATTCTTCCCGGCTGCATCCGATCATTCCCAGAAAACCATCATTCGCATAGGTGATTTTCATTCCCTCGTCCGGCTTCAGCACGATCACACCGCCCTTTATATTGTTCGTGATATGACGGAGTTTGGTTTCATTTTCTTTAATGGCCTGACGCACCTTCCTCCCTGACCGGTTTAAAAAGAAAATGGTCACCATCACTGCCAGAAAAACAAATCCGGCAAAAAGCAGCGGAAAACGATACTGATAAATAAAATCTGAAATGTTGTACTGATAACGGGCCGCCTGCATGTAGTCACTGATGTACCTTTCTGTATCGCTGTCCGAAATCTGCCGGATGGCTTTATTCAGAATTGAACTCAGAATTTCCTCTTCTGCGCTCTCCTTCGCAGCGATTTTAAAACAGATCTTTCCCGTCAGGGCTTCTGCCGGCAAAATTTTCAAGTCCTGATTGCAGGGTGCCGCCAGCAGATTTTCCAGGGAATAGCGGTCCTCCAGCATCATATCCGCATCACCGCTGCGCACTTTGTCCAGGCAGTCGGCCATAGAACTGCAGCGTATGAATGTAAATTCCGGATAGAACTGTTTCCAGGCCGAAATCTGTGCATCCGCCGCACTGATCACAGCCACCTTCATTGGAAGCGAAGAATCAAATACCGTGTCCGTCTGTCCTACAAAATATTTGGAGACCGTCAAATAGGGATCCGTATAATTACTGTTATGAAGACTTATCGTTTCATCATTTTCCGCTCCTGCAATCAGTGTAATGCCCTGCTCCTGATAAAACTTCTCACTGCCTCCGCCCTCCGGAACGGCCTCGTAAGAAAATTTCAAGCCCGAGATTTCAGAAATCTTTTCTAAAATGGCCCGGTCCACTCCGTCAATCAGCCCGGTTTTCCCATCCACATAAGAAAATGGAGCATAATTCGAAGCACAGGCAGTCTTTAACGTGCCGCACTGTGCGATATAATCCAGTTCCTCTCTGGAATAGGGCAGTTTGATGAAATCCGAAAAATACCGGCTGCTCAGTTCTCCCTGGAATTGCGGATGATTGGACGTGAGCTTGTCGATCACCTGGTTTACCTCTCCCCGCAGATCATTTCCCCGCTCACTGAACATATAATAGAAGGAAGCCGCACCAAAACGGGCCAGCAGCTTCATGGAAGCCGTCTTGACCATCATATTGGCCACAATGGCATCCACCTCACCGGAATTCAGCGCAGCCACCAGAGCCGGTGTATCCTTATAATAGGACAGCTCCACTGAAAATCCATTCCTGGTTTCATATTCCTTGAAATCATCCAAAAAAACCAGCGTTTCTACGCAGCCCACCTTCCTGCCGTTAAAGGCAGAGTAATCCTCATAAGTCAGAGTATCATTTGTGCTCAAAGTCAAAAGGGAGCCGTATTCCGTACCGATTGGGAAAGAATCAAAGGTATATAGTTCGTCCCGCTCCGGCGTATGCTGGGCCGGTGCCAACAGGTCAATTTTATTTTCAGACAGCGCATCCAGTGCCGACACCCAACTGGAATAGGGCACATACTGGTAGTTCCACCCTGCATGAGCGGCAACTGCGTCCGTATAATCTGCGCCATACCCTGTCACCGTTCCATCAGCAGCAATGTCAAAAAAACCGTTCAGCGGAAAGCAGCCGATCCTCACAGTCCGCTCATCCGAAGCCTGAACCGTTTTTACTTGTATCATAAGGCTGAGTGCCAGAACCAGAAACAGCACTGCATGTTTCAGCATACGTTTCCCATCTGACGCTCGCATTTTCCCCTGTTTCTTTTTTCTTTCCGGATTTTTCCCCACACAGTATCTCATAAAGCCTTCCTCCGTGTATGAACACATCAGCCCATCTTAAACAGCACAAAAGCCCTGATGATAAACATCAAGGCTCATTCTCAGCTCCCAGCGTCTGACTGCATAATTCACAGCCGCTTCACTTATCATAGATTCCTCAACAGATTATGTAATCATATTATACAGCAATATGTATTGAGAATCCAGTTTTTCGGCAATTTATGCAAATGATTTTGTGCATTCGCATCCGATTATGATGCCGCCCCTTTCCCCGTAATAGCTGCAGAGTCCGCGCGCTTCATACATAATGGCATCTGCATTCCCATAAGTTTCTTTTACCGCCTCAATCACTCTCCGGGCTAATTTAGAGTTTTCTATATGGCTGATTCGCAGTTTTCCGCCTGCATACCCCGCTTTTTTCAGTTCTTCCAGGAGCTTCGAGATTACTTTTCTGTCTCCGCGGCACTTGGTGATCGGTTCGATTTTCCCACGCGTACTGGCGGTTCCGATAATGCTGATGCCCAGCACACCTACCGCCGAGGCTATGATTTTGCTGACTCTTCCATTCTGAGCCAGATTATGTATCGAAAGAAAGGAAAAAAACAGCCGTGTTTTTCCCATATATTCTTTCACCTCTTTACATACCCGGTCAAAATCCCAGCCTTTCTGCTTCAGCTCCACCAGCTTCTCTATCACCAGCCTGATTTCCGGTCCTGTGCTCAGGGTATCAAAAATTTCTATTTTCGCATCCGGATTTTTTTCCAAATACATCTTTTTCGCAACCATGGCTGAGTTGTAGGTCCCTGACAGTTCGCTGGTCATGGTGACCACGTAAATTTCATCACCGCCGGCATAAGCCTGAAGCCAGCATTCGGTGCTGGGACATGCGGAATATGAGCGGCCTTTGTACTTTTCAAGCGCATTCAGCATTTCCGGTATATTGATATCCTTATCATCCGTATAGCTGAACCGATCGGTATCAATCTTCAATGCAACCGTTTCAAAATTAACCCCTTTATATGCCGTCATATCACCGGATGAATCCGCAATAAATTTAATCATAATTTTCTCCTCGCCTGATCAATGTTTTCGATGTGCTGCCTGCTCCGCCATGTACTCAGGATGCTCCATGAACAGCAGCCGTATTGCCAATGTAGTTTTTATTACTACGTGTTATTGTATTGTGATTATGATCGTGTTACAATAGACAAAAGGGCACTTTATGTCCATTTTGGAGGTAATCTTATGGGAGACGGATCCGTTTATACAAATAAAAAAACGCAGTTTACCCGCATGTGTATATCGGAAGCCATTCTTGAGCTGATGCAGCATATGGAGCTCAAGGAAATAAAGATATCTGCGGTCGTAAAAAGAGCCGGTGTCGCGCGGATGACTTTTTATAATTATTATGATTCTATTTATTCTGCCCTAACGGATTATCTGCAGATTGTGATCAGTGAATACCTGGAAGAATGCGCGCAGAATCCAAATGCCGGAGCCTTTCTGGACTATAGCCATATTCTGTTTTCTCTGAAGTTTTTTGACCGTTATAAAAATTATTTTCTCACCCTGTCCCGGCAAAAGCTCCATTCCATCATGCTGGACAGTATTAATCAGTTTATGATCCAATATTATTCCTCCAGACTATCTCATTCTGTCTATGAGATGTACTGTTATTCCGGCGGGCTGTTAAATGCGTTTTTAAAATGGGAAGAAAATGGGCAAAAAGAAGCTGCGGCTGATGTGGCCGCAGTCATATATGATCTGTATCACTCCAGAATGGGGGAGAATTAAGCTTTTTATTCTAAGGCAATTTCTACAAAAAAAAGGAAACCGCTGATTAGTCAAATGCCGATAAGGAAGTAGTACCAACAAACTAACTTAACGGCTGACAAACAGGGTTGCAACGAGGAACGGGCAAGAAGTCAACATCTTCTTGTCCGTTCTTTCTGTCCATATTCACCTGTATGGAGAGGGCAGATGTTACGCAATAGAACGCCGTTTTTGGGGGTGGGAGTATAAAACCCTTACCCTCCCCATTTCTGCACCCGCAAAGCCGCATGAATACACAATGTCATTAACTTAAGAAATTAGAAAAAGGTAGCCGCCACATTTTGTTCGAATTGTGGTGACTACCTTACTATTTTTTGCATTTTTCTTACCATGCAAAGACGGGCAATTTCCTGCTGAAGTGCAATAGTTCTTACACAGTGATGAAATATGCGACGATAAGGCTGATGAGTGACAATTAAGTGTCCAACGGTTCTATATAAAAGAGTATCAATAAGAACGTTTCCGGACATTTGAATGGTTACTGGCCAATTGTCCTTTACTTCGTTTGAAAGATCTATCTCTCCTCACAGGCAATAGATTGCAATTGATTTCATGGATTATTGAATCCATAATTGCTTGTTGCTGCATAACATCCTTTTCCAAAATAAGCTTTATTACATCCTCTTTCATTGTACCTATAGCTATATTTCGATTTATTTGCATTTCATATTTATAGTTTTTCTTCTGTTTATTATGTTCTCTTTCTGCATCTTGCATCATATCACTCATGATATTGTATAAGTAACCCGTGGCATATACATCTTGTTCCATTATGATTTGTTTATACCCGGTAAAGTTTTCTAACTCCATCTTGTTTTTCATATCATCAAATGCCGTTTCCACCCCCCATATACCGATATTTTAGAAATGCCGAGTTTGGTCTCCTAAAAAATCAAGTTTGTAGAACTTTATATATTTATCGGCATTTCTTACTATAGAGATGTAACAATCATCGCTATAGAAAGGAGGCCGTATATGGCAGTTTCTTATCCGTTATTGAAGCCATTGACAGACCAGCTCATGAAGGAGGTGAAAGCATACGGGATACTCAAAGTATCCACAGAGCAGTACCAGAGCATATGTAACTCTATAATCCGCTTTGCACAGTCATCTCAGGTTGATTTATATTCTCCCAAACTGATGGATGCCTACAGGGAGGAACTCGATAATCGTTGTTCCGAAGGAAAGATATGCAAGGAATACCAACGATTACAACTAAGGGTCATTCGTATGCTTTCTTCTCTAGTCGAGAAGGGGGAGGTGGATTTTTCAAACACAAAAAGATCCCCTCGTAGATATCTTGTATCTGACGAAATAAATACCCTCATTGAGCAGGTGCTTGATAGTTACCCGATCAGTGATGCAACAAAGAAAGATCTCCGTGCTCCTACCAGACATTTCTTCTGGTATGCAGAACAACGAGGCATTAAGCCAAGGAGCATAGATGACTCTATGGTTATGTCTTATCTCGTAGACGAGGTTCCTGTTTCAAACAGCGGAAGCACCGGACGTACACTTAGATGTGTAAAGTATGCAACCGAATATCTGAAAAAACATGGTAATGATGGTATTCATCGTGATTATACGCTGCTTAAGCTGAAAAATGACCATCGACGTATTATCCCCGTTTACTCCGAAGAAGAAATCGCAGGCATTGCAGAGGCGGCCGGTATGGACAATGCCCTGAGCAAAAGGGATCTGGCTATTGTGCTTGTTGCATACTGTACTGGGCTTCGTGGAATTGACATCATAAATATAAAGTCATCCGACATAGACTGGCACCACCACAAAGTGTCGGTGATCCAGTCGAAGACTCATACGTCTCTGGTTTCAGAGCTGAATGCTACCACCATGAATGCCTTAGCTGACTACATCCTTGAATGGCGTCCAAAATGCGACATGCCAGAAGTGTTCGTCACTGTAAAGGCTCCACATCGCAGGCTCTCCCAGGGATTCGGGAGCATGATTGACAAGTATTGCATAAAAGCAGGGGTCCCAAAGATAGCTTTCAGAGGCTTTCACAGCATACGGCGATCATTTGAGACTATAATCGTCTCAAGAGGAGTCCCTATCGAGACAGCATCTCAGATGATGGGGCACAAAACTATCGTCGAGGATAAGCCATATATCACACATAACAAGGACCAGGTATCCTTTGTAGCAATGGATTTTTCGGATGTCCCGATTTCAACCGGTTACTACTTTGACCATAAGGAGAGCGCCAGTTCCAAGAATGGAGGTGGTGACTTATGATCCTTGAAAACAGACTCAATAAAGCATTCGATGAGATGATGAGATATCGCGAGTCTATCGACTATGCCACGGCTACATATAAGAGTTCCGTTCCTCCGTTTATAAACTTCTGTGTCAATAACTATCCTGAATCCGATTATATAACTTCTGTAATGGTTGATGAATGGCTTGCGTATTACCAATACAGTAACAACAGCAGGGCGGCTTTTATCTCACTCTTGAGAGAATACACGAAATACCTGCATTTCCTTGGGTATGAGGACTTCATCCCGGACGATGATTATATCGTGAAACGGACCGCGTTCAACCCTTATCTATTTACAGACGATGAGTTGTCCAGTCTTTTTTTCACAATCGATTCCTACACGGGGAGAACCTGTGGCAAGAGATATCTGCCTGAGGTTGTCCTGCCTGTGTATACTCGTTTCCTTTATTGCTGCGGTTTGCGCCCACAAGAGCCACCAGCAATACGTGCCGAAGATATCGATCTGAATACAGGAGATATTTATATTCGACAGTCTAAAAGACATAAGGATCGCCATATCATCATGTCCGAGGACATGTTGAAGCTCTGTCGGCTGTATGATTCTGTAACCGGAACGAGGCAATGGTTCTTTCAAAAGTGGGACGGCACACAGTATGAGACATCATGGTATCATCAAGTATGGCGGAACCTGACATCAAAAAGTGGCATACCATGGAAAGGAACTCCAAGACCTTATGACCTTAGGCATGCATTCGCTTCACGTAACCTAATCCGCTGGATAGACTCTGGAAGGGATGTTATGGAACTGCTCCCATACCTTTCAGCATATATGGGTCACTCTGAGTTATCGTCTACTCTTTATTATGTCCATCTCCTACCTGAGAAGCTTCGTAAGTCCAAAGGAATCGACTGGGGTCTGCTTTCCAGCATTTATGGAAAGGAGGTACCAGAGGATGAAGATTAAAGCGAAAGACCCCAGACTATTATCACTCATGGGGGAATTTATGAGGGTCTATCTACCTTGTGTCCGAAATCGCGATGAGGATACCGTTGCCTCATATAGACATAGTATAAATCTTTTTGTGACATTCCTTGAGGCTGAACACAAGATTACCATCAAGACAATGCAGACATCGGATTTTAACCAGAAAAACATAGTCCGATTCATGTCATGGCTGAAATCAGACCGGAACAATGTGGCGCCCACCATAAATCACAGGCTATCAGATATCCGTGGTTTTTGTCGATATCTTTACAAGAAAAATGCAATTGCTCTCGACGATTACGAGGAAATCTGCGAGATAAACAACACTGATGATGACAGAGTTATCGATTTTACTTGGCTTTCTATAGATGATGTATGCATGATCCTTAAAAGTGTCGATGACAATCGTGATGCTTTGAGAGATCATTTCCTTCTATCATTGATGTATGAAAGCGGTGCCAGGATAAACGAGGTGCTGTCATTAAGGCTTCTGGATATCAAGAAAACCGTCGATGGAGAAGCGGATGTACACTTTTATGGTAAAGGCAGGAAGCACAGGATAATTCCGCTATCCAAGGAAATATGGAGACAGTTTGAACGATACTGTGAAAAATACCATACGGACAAAGTGCCAGATAACTTAATGTTTTATTCGTACCGTAACGGCAGGAAAAATAAGATGTCCAGTGACAATGTCAGCAGAATTCTTGATGGATGTGAGACAAGGGTCAAAAAGGATACCCCCGAACTGCTTCATCTGCACTCTCATCTTTTCAGGAGGACAAGAGCCATGCATTTGTATCAGGCTGGCGTTCCCCTGCCAACTATATCGGAATGGCTTGGTCATTCGAATATAGAAACGACACGCTTCTACGCCAAGGTTACTGAAGAAATGAAACGAGAGGCGTTGCATAAACTCAGCGATAGTGACAGCTCAGTCTTTAAAGATGACGTTGCATTCAAATATGCCAACGATGAGGATACGATCAAGAGATTATGCGGGTTGAAATAAATGCCGATAACTTATTTCCGATGCCTGACATAGCGTCAGACATCGGATTCTGCTAAAAATTTGTCGGCATTTCTAAAATATCAGCATATGGGGCATAAAAGCCATGTTTCATTTTCCACCTCTACCATATCCATTCGATTTTTCCCATTGTTATTCCGCTTTTGCACTTTCCATTTCCGAAGCAACATATTTATCTGTAACATTCTGATACTTTCCATCTACTTTAGGGAATGAAACAGATTTGAGCATAATAGCTTGATAGAGTTGTGCAGGGGCATTTTCAATGTCTGCTGTATATATTTTAATTACAGCATAACCAACAATGTTTTTTCCATCACGCATAACAACATTTGCGTATGCTTCAGTTCCCATGTAGCGTGCATTGCTCCAATATAGAGTAGTGCCATTATCTACGCTAAAGGAAGAACCAAGTTCTGTTATGTTTTGAGTTGATTTACCAAGTTCCCAAAGGAAAAATTCGCCATCGCTAATTGTCACATCAAATGTTGCGTTTGGATATTCGGGCAAAGACAACTTTAACGGCAAGCCGGGGTAGCTGTTCATTGCGAGACTCCAGCCAAACTCTTTTGGAAGTGCAACGCCTTCTTGCATTTCGCGTTCTTCATAAAGTTCAATTTCATCGCTTTTGGCAAGCGCATACGCTGTCATGCAAAAAAGCCCCGGTTCTTTGACAATATTAGGAGCAAAAAGGTTTCCAAACATACTAACTGCAAGAACAAGACATACACAAGCAGCTAACGCCCCCCATTTTGTCCAAGTTGGAGATTTGTGCTTTGCTTTCTTATTCGCCCTTTTACCGGGGGCAGCTTCTTCAATATACTTCTCGTCCACTTGACCGAGGACATTCAAAATCCGTTTTTCTTCTTTCATAGCGTGATACCCTCTTTCTCCAAAATCTGTTTTAGCTCATTTCTCGCCCGAAGTAATGTCATTTTTACCTTGCTCTCGCTGAAGCTGTAATCCTCCGCAATCTCCTTGATGGGGCTTAAATACCAATACCAGCGCATGAAAACCTTTCGTGTTTCCATCGGCAGGGTGGCAAGGAAGCGGTTGAAAATCTCAACCAAAGCGGCGTCCTCTATGGCTTGCTCCACGCTGCCAGCGGCAGGGATACAGTCTTGCAACTCGTCATGTGCAAGCGGCACTTGCCCTGAACCGCGTTTTTCGGCGGCGTACTGCTCGTAATACTTGCTATACTTGTTCGCAGTTTCCGATATGGCAGCTTCGGAGCGCGCCCAATATAAATCAATAATCTGCCCATCGTCCATGATTTTCTCCGTTCTTTTCGGTGTAAAGCCTTTCACCTATATACACCGGAAAAATCCTGCTGCGTCACAAGTTTTTGAAAAATAGTTTGAGTTTTTTGATTTTGGAGTGGGCAAGCCTTATTTCAGCTTCTTTTCCGCGAAAGTATCTGCCATACCCGCCACGAAGCCCCATTGACGCTCCATGTAGGTTTTCAGCGTAGCCGTACTTTGACGGTAATCAGCGCAAATCATATCCGCATCGTCAAAATGCTTTGCAACGGCACACGCCAAGCAATGACCGCTTTCCATTCCGGCAGAAATGCCCTCGCCCATAGGATTAAGAAAACCAGCGATCTCGCCAGCGAAGAACACGCGCCCTGCTCTGTACTGTACCGCACAGCCGGGGCGAATGTGGGGCATGAGCCATTTTTCCGACTTCGTTTCTTCGTCAATCCGCAAGCCGTGAAGCTCTTTCATGCAGGCAAGGAAACGCGCATAATATCCCGCAATTTGGGACGGGTCTTTGACGGACACGCCCAGCACCAGCAGATTGTCCTTGACATTAAACCATGCGTCATACTCGGACAGCTCCGGCTGCAAGTAGGCATAAAAATAATGGTAGTCTAAATCAACCGTTCCCTTGTTGAAGGTCTGAAATGTTGTGATATAGCCTTGCGGCTTGGAAAGAATTTTCCGTTTGAGAGATCCGACCACGCCCTCGCAATCAAGAACATACCTTGCATCCTCCGTATAAGTTTTTTCACCATGCAGCGTGACGGTCACATAGCCGTCCTGCTCTTTACGGTCAATCGCCGCCGTACCGTCCCGCACCTCCGCGCCGCTTTCAGCCGCTTTTGTGGTAAGCCAATTATCAAAGGAACTGCGCCAAACATTAAGCCCCTCTTGCTCAAAGCGGTATTCTTTGCCCTTGTCGGTGGTAAAAATCATGCCCCTGTTCTCGGTGGGAGCGCACATTGTAAACTGCGGCGTACTCTCCCCGAAATAGAGTTTGACTAAATCCATTGACTTTTTGATAAGAACGCCGGAACAGGATTTATAGCGCGGCAGTTTGAACTTCTCGACCAGCAGCACCTTAAAGCCTTTGTCGGCTAATGTTTTCGCTGCGGTGCTGCCCGCCGGGCCAGCACCGATTATGATACAGTCATACATTTCGACACCTCAGTTTCTTTCTGTAATAAGTCCGTAATTATGTAGTATATGGCAACTCCATATTCCATTCAATACCTTTGGAATAAAAAGTTTGTCCTGCAACGGATATTCGATGTAACGGCGATGTTCTTTGACGACATACACGCCTTCCAAAAAGCCGTATTGAAACAGCGGTTTGAGGAAACAGAAAAGGCGGTCAAGCGGCGCAAGAAAGAGTTGGAACAGGCGAAAAAACGCATAGCCGAGCTTGACCGTATTTTCAAGCGCATCTATGAGGACGATATAGCGGGTGCAATCTCTCGCGAACTGTTTTTGAAACTATCCACCGAGTATGAAGCAGAGCAGAAAGAGCTGACGGAGTTTGTGAAGAAGATAATCGTCCACGCCTCCGATAAATCCAGTGGACACCGCCGCCAAAAGGTGGAGGTTGTTTGGAACTTCATTGGAAGCCTTGATATGGCAGAGGACGAGCAGACCGCCCCACGGCACAAAAAATGCAAGACGGCATAGCCGAAGCTATGCCGTCTTGCAACAAGATGAAACTACTTTCTTACGGGTGTGTGCCTTTTCTCAAGGTTCCCTTTTTCTATACAGCGTGCGTTAGAAGATTCGAACTCCCGGCCTTTTGGTCCGTAGCCAAACGCTCTATCCAGCTGAGCTAAACGCACATTCCATTGCCCTCGTATATCTGACAACGAATTATATGATACATTATAATTCCACATTTGTCAAGTATTCTTTTTTAACTTTTTTTGCAGGGTGTTGCAGTTTCTACTGGCGTGTCAAAACAGCCTCCCCTTTTACCCCAAGCTGCAGCTTCATTTCCTTTCCCTTTACCTTTCCAGTACAATTTACCTCATCGGAGGAAATGGTGACCTCACCATCCGCATAAGTGTACTGATATGTGGAATCATTCATTCCCGCGTCCCCTATGGTACACAGCATCTTACCATTCTCATCAAAATGATAAACTGTCGGACCGATGATGGTATCGTATGATTTCTCATCATACGCCGTACCTTCCGGTGTTTTCAGCTCGGTAACCTTCCAGGATGTATCCGCCAGAGAAGCCAATGCGCTTTTACATCCGGTCAGGTTCATCCCCACGATCCCGACAGCCATCAGCATTCCAGCCCATCTCACTCTGTTTTTTAACTTACTGTTTTCTGATTTGCAGCTTTCTGTTTTGCTTTCTTCAATTTTACCGCTTCCTGCCTGATTATTCTCCACCCGTTTCCACATTTTACGTTCCTGTCCCTTAATCCATGTCTTTTTTTGTCAAACTTTGTACTTTTTCTTATTTCCTATCATACCGCACCGCAGCCCTCAATGCAATCACAACTTGTACTGCAAAAAAAAGAAAGCCCCTCCAGATTCTCCATCTCAGGCAAGACTTTCTGTTCTTTTTATGCAATTGTCCTACTGCAGTAACTCCGTAATTGCCGCGACTGCTTCTTTCTCATCTGTGCCATCTGCACAAACCTGAAGTTTCAGCATATCCTGGCTGGCCAAAGCCATCACACCCATAATGCTTTTTGCATTGACACGTTTCTCATCCACTTCAAATGTAATTGCACTCTTGTACGCACACGCTGTCTGTACAATATGAGGAATGATTTCTCCAATGCTGCTTTTACGGTTGCCTGTTATCTTTTGCCTGATCATATTTTTGCCTCCCACGACTACTCAAGAAAAAAATAAACTCTGTCTAGAATTTCTTGTACTAATTCATGTATCATATACTAACACAACTTTTCACTTCGGTCAACCTTGATAGTTCTGCTTTTTACAACCTTTTTACTCACTTTTACAAAAGTTTCCACTACCGCTTTGCTTCCTGTGCTTTTTGTTCCGCTGCCTGTTCTATCTTATTTGCCTTCTTTGCGTTCGGATAAATCCGGTTCAGCCGGGTGTCATCGTAGTGCTCATCCATCCAGACCTGCCAGGAAGCGGTCGCCGCCAGGTTCTTCGTTCTCTCCTCGCTGCGGATCAATGCCATACAGGAAACCAGCATATTGGCACACATAAAAATGATCAGGCACCAGGTCGTGATTTTGCCAAACAGGATGGGAATTTTTTCTATCAGAGAGGAAACCTTCGGATATATTTTTTTAAACCAGACCACTGCCGCGATTCCCCAGAAAAAGCAGAACAGCAGATTGATTCTGCCTCCCAGATTAAACGGAATCCCGCTGTAATCCCAGAATATCTTTCCAAATACGATTTCCGTAAATACACTGCAAAGGTACTCATAGCCCCCTCCCAGCATCGTCCCCATCCAGAACAGGAACCAGGATTCCCGATCCTTATATTTATAAAGCAGGGCAGTGGCCGCCGCTATGGC
Source organism: Lachnospiraceae bacterium (assembly GCA_028689585.1). GTDB lineage: Bacteria > Bacillota > Clostridia > Lachnospirales > Lachnospiraceae > Merdiplasma. Next base: position 61,371 of record JAQVCW010000021.1, read on the forward strand.
AATTCCCCAGATAATGCTGAAAGATCCCCATACCACACTGCTGCGGCTCATCCAGTATCCCATACTGAAGCGGCAGAAGATCGTCTCGATAATATCTCCCAGAAATGCGCCTATGAAAAAAAGAACCATCACTTTATAGAAATCACAGCCTTCTGCAAATACCGTCTTGGTTTTGGGAATCACTTCCAGCTTCTGTGCCTGTGGGTATGCACGGTGAATACGCCGCTCCACATGGCCGGCAATCCATTTTCCCAGCCGTGCGCTGACATTGGCAATCTGATTGTTTGCCGCTTCCCACTGATCCAGTCTTCCGCTCCTGCCCTTAAGCAGCATGTAGGAAGCCAGATTATCCACAGCCAGAATTCCCAGCATCACCCATATCAGAGGTTTGCCCAGCAGTCCCGGAATCAGATGAAACAAGTTCAGGCTGAAATAATTAGCCCACGTAACCACTATATACCCTAAAGCTCCCCAGACGATGGAGGACGCCGCACATATGTAACCATCTAAATTCCATTTACGTTTGGAATAATCCCACCAGCGCTCATGAAATGCCTTTTCAATCATATGTCCGGCAATCCACTCTATGACGGTAGCATAGATCGTTGCTCCTAAAAACAGCCAGACACCCTCCAGTTCACTCAGACCTACGGTGATCAGTGTCGCACCAACCCCGTAAGTAATGCAGACCGGACCATTGATCAGCCCTCTGTTGACCAGATTTTTCTGCTTTACTACTGCAAATACTGTTTCTAATACCCATCCTGCAAAAGAATAAAGGAAAAACAGCCAAAGTAAGTCATATCCTGTGTAAGTCATAAAATATACTCCTTATAATCTTGTAATTGCCCTGTTTTGGCAATTACCTGCGCAAAGCCCGGATGCGTTCTTTGCATTTTCTGCATGCGCTTTGCGCTATCGCCTCATGCACTTCGCTGCACTCGTGTCATACGCTTACTTCGTAAGCTAGACATATCTTATCATACCTGTTTCAAAAATCCAAGAGACAGCTCACTAAAAAACCGGAATATCTCATGCGAATGATTCGCTTTTAGATATTCCGGTTTTTCAATATTATAATCTGGAAACTAATTCTTACTAAAATACTGTTCCATTTCATATACAAGCTTCAACTGCGTTCGGGTGCGGTCCAGATTTTGATCCGGATGGCTGATCTTGAAGTAATGATCTCCTTCCAGATAGTCGGTGAGAAAACGCATTCCGCATTCCAGCGTCATGAGCTTTGCTCCCCAGGGCAGACTGGCGATCTCTTCTTCCGTCAGTACAGAGCCTGCCTCCTGCAGATAGCCGTCCAGGTAAGTCTGATACAGTTTTGCATCAAAATGCATAAGAGAGGTATCCGGCTCATCCTCTGCGGCGGTAGCAGCCCCAAAACGGATGGAATCTCCGAAGTCATAGGCGGCCAGACCCGGCATAATGGTGTCCAGGTCGATAATGCAGATTCCCTCCTGGGTAACCACATCCAGAAGAATATTGTTCAGCTTGGTGTCATTGTGAGTTACACGCACAGGCAGCTTTCCTTCTGCCTTCAGCCTGGTCAGATGGGCACAGTCCTCTTTTCTGGCACGGATAAATTCCAGTTCCTTTTCCACAGAGGCCGCCCGGCCAAAAGCATCCTTTTCCAGCGCTTTCATCAGGTTGTCATAACGGCTGGGTGTATCATGAAAATGCGGAATTGTCTCATGCAGTGTCTCTGCCGGATAGCTGCCCAGCAGTCTCATGAACTTTCCAAAGCTTCGGGCGCTTTCGAAAAACTGTGCCTTATTTTCCACCTGCTGCAGACAGACCGTATCTTCAATAAATGGAAATACTCTCCAGTACTCCTGCTTTGCGTCCCGGAAATATGGTTTTCCATCCGTGGTCAGCAGTGCCGTCAGCGTCTCCCGCTCCGGATCTCCTCCATTTCGCATGATCTTATCCTTCAGAAAAAGTGTGACCCCCACAATATTCTCCATTACCTCTTCCGGTTTTTTGAAAATATTTTTATTTATCTGCTGCAGGATATATCTGGTCACTCTGCCGTCCATTCCTCTGGCCGCCACTGCAAAGGTATCATTGATATGCCCGGCTCCGTATCTGCGGACATCCTCTACCCTGCCGTTCCATGCATATGCCTCCAGCGCTTCCTTCAGACATAATTGAGTATCTTCCATAATTATGTATTCCTCCTAACATTCGTACCAGACAATTTCATTGGCTTCCAGGTGCTTTTCGAAGCTGCTGCCGTCTCCACGGTATACGATGGTATCCTGAGGCTCGTAGGTGTTGTTCACCACACAGTATTTTCCGTTTTTCACATAGGCATGTACTTCCACATGAATATTGCTGGAAAACCACTGCTGCAGCTTCTCTTCCCGGTGTGCGCTCCATAGGATGGACCGGTACAGCAGTCTGGTATTTTCGAAGCTGTAGGGAAGACCGCTGATATACACGCTTCTGCCCTCTCCAAACTCATTCACCGCCAACTGTACTTCCCTGTCCCGCTGTACTAGAATGTCGGTGCCTGCATAGGCATAGATATTCTTTTTGCCTTCTCCAAAGTCCACCGCATCTGCCACATCCTCCAGGATAAAATGATTTTCTTTTTCATCCCAGTTATATTTATCGTAATTCAGGGTAAAGCCGGTCTCCTTCTCCACCCCCAGCAAATCCGCCAACTGCAGAAAATGCCCCTGATACTGGTGTCCGGAAGGTTCTCCTACTCCGATAAATCCGCCTCCATTCCACACAAACTGCCGAATGGCTGCACTGACTGTGGGATCTTCCCACCAGCTTCCGCCGGTATGAGCAGTATCTGCATCTCCCACATTGATGATCACATCCAGCGTTTCCAGAAGATGGGGATCCGCCTTAATGTCTTCAAAGCTGATAAACTGCACCTCAAAGGGCGCGCCGCTCAATGCTTCGATAATCCCTGCATAGCTGTAATTCTGCTTCTGGTAAAGGGCATGGTGCACCATATGGCAGCCCCAGGAACGCATCCTGCCCCAGCAGTTCAGCACGGCCACCCTGCCCGCGCAGTAAGGAGTGGTTCCCTTAATATTCTCATACAGCAGCCGGAATTCATCACAGACCTGCTCTACATAGTCCAGAAAATCCGGGAACTGACAGGCCAGCTTCAGATATCCGCCATAACCGATCCGGTCGATGGGCTTGCGCAGGATTGCCCTGCGGGCCGTCACCCAGTTCTCCTTGGCTTCCTTCACCGGATCTCCGCCCGGATGGAAGGTGTCAGGGAAAAAGTAAGGCAAGAGCCGCCCTTCCGTATAGTTTACGCCCGGAATGTCACTGATCAGGCGCAGCGTGGAACCATTTCCCACACTGCCAACCACCGCATCCAGCCCCATGGTCTGAAACTCCTCCATAAACGGCTCCGTTCCAATCCAGTGGTCTCCCAAAAACATCATTGCCTCTTTGCCGTATTCATGAGTGATATCCACCATTTCCCGGACGATCTTCGCCACCTCGCGGCGCTGAAATGCCTGGAAATCCTGAAACTCCCGGCTGGGCACACGATACTGGTTATTGTAATATCCCTGGTCAATGATATATTCCGGCCGGAACGGATATCCCATTTCCCGTTCAAACTGATCTAAAATATAAGGGCTGACCGAAGCCGAATAGCCATACCAGTCCACATATTTCTCCCGTTTCAGTTCATCAAATACCAGTGTAAACTGATGGAAAAAGGTGGTGTAGCGGATTACACTCAGGTAAGGATGCTCCTCGATAAATGTCCTCAGCCGCTTCAGACTGTATTCGTGGGTCTTTGGCTGGCGCACATCAAACGTAATCTGGTGCTCCACATCCTTCCAGTCATTGATCACAGCATTATACATATGCACCGGATCCCAGATCAGATAAGCAAGAAAGCTGACCGTATACTCATGAAAAGGTTCCGCCGGATGAATCCGAACCGTCCCATCCGCCTCCTCATACTCCCACTGGCTGACCGGAACCACTTTTCCTGCCGTGCGGTCCATGACCTCCCACCAGCGGCGGATATCGTCTCTGGTATTGGCCTGCATCAGCTCCGGTGATATGCCCTTCATCAGCGGTATCGACAGTGTATCCTCCACAGCGGTATGAAAACCCGTCATGATATAGCACTGCTGTACCTCCTCCGGATGAGCCTTTGCCCAGGCATTGTCCTTTCTGGTGGTGTAGTAGGTACTGTATACCTTCGTATCTATCCTCTTTAGTTCCTCCGGATAATCGGTTCCGTCACAATCCCGTACCGCATCCGCGCCCCAGCGGCGGATCAGCTCCTTTGTCTCTGAAACCACATCTACATCGGTAGGGATCGTAACCCGGCCGGTCATTCTGTTTTCTTCCATAGGTACCTCCTGTCTATTTATTCTGCCCGTAACTGTCCCGCAATCTGACCTGCCAAGCAGTTATACCGCTCTGTCAGTTATTTATTGTGCTTATGGTTGTAATACCCCAGCAGGATCAGCAGCCCGGCCAGTCCGGCCAGCATACATCCCAGTCCCGGATAACCGATATTTTTTTGTCCGCCGATCACAAGAGCCATGCATACCACAAAAATGATCAGGCATATGATCAAAATTATTCTTTCTTTTCTATATTCCATGCAATCCCTTCCCTTCTACTTGTAATTATCCCTTCAGTCCGCCCAGCGTCATTCCCTGCGTCAGCTTCTTCTGAACACAGATATACAAAATCAGGGTAGGCAGCATAACCATAACCAGTCCTGCGTACATCTGCCCATACTGAGCCGCTGCGTTCTGCGCTTTCATCAGGTTCATGAGTCCCACCGGAAGTGTCTTGCCGCCTTTGGGATCTGCCAGCAGCGTCATGGCGATAATATATTCATTCCAGAAGGACAGGAAGTTGAATAAGATCACCGTAATGATACTTGGTTTTGCCATGGGGAAAATAATCTGGATCATGGTTCTGGAATAGCTGGCGCCATCCATATAGGCCGCTTCCTCGAAATCCTTCGGCAGTGTCACAAAATAGCCGGACAACAGATAAATCGTAAAAGGAAGGGCTGTGGCCGCATACACCACTGCCAGCACAAAAATATTGTTCAGCAGAAATGGCGGCAGTCCGATTTTTTTCAAAAACAGGTTGCCATCCACAAACATCAGGAAAATGGGAACTACAATATAGTTCACATTGATGAACAGTCCTGCCATAAATGCCACATTAATTATCTTTCTTCCATGGAACTGGAAACGGCTCAGTACATAAGCGGCCGGAAGCGCGATCACCAGCAAAAGTCCCAGCGCCAGCGCTGTGGTAATCACACTGTTGAGCATGTACTCTCCCATGCGGGCTTTGGTCCAGGCATCCACAAAGTTCTGCAGATAAAAGCTGGCCGGCAGTGACCATGGATTGCCGTAAAATTCACTGTTCTGCTTCAGAGAAGCCATAAATACCCAGCATACCGGCACAATAATGCTCACTGCCAGCAGAATCAGAATCGCATAAACAAATACCTTATAGAGGCTGAATGATTTTCCATTTTTCTGTTCTTTCATCTCTCCACCTCCTACAGGTCAATGGGTTCCCGTTTGGTGAGCAGGTTCACAATCGCACTCAGACCAAAGGAGAACACAAATACAACAACGCCCACCGCCATACCATAACCATAGCTGGAATTGGTATAAGCCTGTTTATACATATAACTTAAGAATACTTCGGTACTGCCATCCGGGCCGCCGCTGGTCATCGCCTTGACGAACAGGAAGCTCAGATTGATACTGCTGATGATAAAGAACGTCAGAGTTGTCCGGATATTGGTCCAGATCAGAGGCAGCGTAATCTGAAAGAACTGCTGCAGTCTGGTGGCTCCATCCAGAGCCGAGCTTTCGTACAGTGTCTCCGGCACGCTGGCCATGCTGGCCATGTACATGACCATATAATAGCCAATGGCCTGCCATACCATGGCACCTGCCAGAGAAAAGATTACGATCTTCTGATCTCCCAGCCAGTAAACGGGATTATCTCCCTTGCCAAACAGAGAAAGCAGGCTGTTGAGCATGCCATTGTTCGCATCATAAATCGCGCTGAAGATTGCGCTGATGATTACCACAGATAAAATATTAGGGATATAAAAGACTACCCGGAAAATGTTCTGGCCCCTGATCTTCTCTCTGGAAAGTATGGCAGCAAAAATCAAGGCCATGCTCATGGTGATCACTGTCACGATCACGATCAGAAGCAGGGTATTCTGGAATGACTGCAGAAACTTTGTATCTCCCAGCAGCTTCTGGAAATTGTCCAGACCGACAAACTTCTTTTTATTGGAATATCCGCCCCATTTATACAGCGACATCTTAAATACATTAAATGTGGGAATAATCATGAATACAATGAACAGCAAGGTAGCCGGCACGATACACGTTGCTACAAATCCTGTCCGTCTATGTCCCTTTTTCATAGACTCTCTCCTTTCAAAAAACGGCAGGCAGTCCTCCTGCCCACCGTCTTAATCTAATGCCGTTGTTTTATTTCAGAGCTGCTCTCAACTGATCGCTGTCCGCTTTGATCGCTTCGATCCATTCTTCTTCGGTCTTGTCTCCGCTGACCAGAGAGTTTACGGTACCGAATACGGTATCTGCAAAGCTTACGCCCTCTACTGCATCTGTGGTAGCAAATGCACCCAGAGCAACCTTAGCGCCGTCATCATAGATACTGTAGTACAGTTTGCTGTCGCCTTCCAGTGTATCAGCGAAGCCAAGCAGAGGCTGAACTGCGCCGCTCTGTGCAAAGATATCTGCTGCGGTATCGGAATACATAAATGCTACAAATTCTTTTGCAAGATCAATATTTTCTGCTGCTGCAGGAATCCACATCTGTTCGAACCATGCGAAGGAATAACGGTCTCCGCCATCGGTAATAGCCGGAAGTGCCATGAAGCCCCATTCAAATCCATCTGCTCTCGGAGCATCTGCCATCTCGCCGATTACCCAGTTTCCGTTCGGCATGAACAGTGCTTTGTTATCCAGAATAAGCTGCTGGTTTTTCAGGTAGTTGTCATTATTTGCGTTGGAAGGAACTGATTTTTCTGTGTAGGAAGCCAGCTTCGTGATAATATCAAATACGGTCTTAGCTTCTTCTGTATCCCAGATACCTTCTTCATAATTGGTCGCTTTGTCAAAGAATTCGGATCCGCCTGCTTCGTAGAGCATCGAATAGAAAAATGCATCGAAGTAACCTGTGGTCGGATAAGAGAACAGTGCAATTCCTTCTTCTGCCGCTTTATCGCCCAGTGCCCACATCTCATCCCAGGTGGTGGGAACTTCCCAGCCTTTTTCTGCAAACAGGCCGGCATTGTAGAACAGACCGCATGGGCTGTAGAACATCGGTGCCAGATAGTTCTCACCATCTCCGTACGGATTGGTCAGGGAGCTCTCCGTAAATCCGCCTGCAATCTTATCGCCTACTTTAACATCCTCACCGGGAACTGTCATATCAAACACATCTGTGATATTCTCCAGCCCGTCTTCTTTGATCAGAGTCTCGGTCAACGCTGCCGGTCTTCCGGTAGCCAGATGTACTACATCCGGATAATCCCCGCTCTTCATGCTGGCGCCGATCACATCCTCCAGATTCTTGTCTGTGGTCAGTTCCACAGCAGCTCCGGTCAGTTCGGTAAATGCATCACATACCTGTGTCCACATATCCGCGCCATAAGCGGTCTCAATCGCTGCTACCTTCAGGGTCTCACCCTCATGAGTCTTTGCGTCCTCAGCCAGTACGGAAATTGCTCCGGTTCCGCTCACCATAGAAGCTACCATCGTTACTGCCAGTGCCATACTCAGTTTTCTCTTCATCTTAGTTCCTCCTTATTTTTTGAAACATTACTCTGTTCCATGTCATATCACAATTGTTCCATATGTCAGGCAGTTCAACTGCCCTTTGAATAATCTAAGTATAGCAATATTTTTCTTCTTAGCAAACCTTTTTATTGCTCTTTTTTTTATATATATTGCTTTTTCCTATCAAATTCATTTTTTTAAGTTTCCTGCTCTTTCCATTCTCTTTTCTATCATTTTACATAATATTTTATTTATTTTTTAAGTTTTCCCGTTTTTTTATCCAATTATTTTCCAGTTCCTTTTCCAATTTCGATTTTATTTCTTGCATATTCTACAGTTTTATATTATAGTTTTGATAGATGCGAAATCGCAAGATAACTAAAGTTTTAACAGTTCAGGGACGAGGCAGCTTCAAAGAGCAGAGCACATACAGAAAACGCAAAAGCGTGTCTGTGCTTTGCTCAGTCACCTGCTCAGGAGCAGAGAAATTATAAGCGGAGGAGTAAAACACATGAGCAATCGCAGATACGATCTGAAAACAGACAGCCCGGAAGAATCCATTCTCCAGGGGCATTTGCTCTACGTCGCTTCTGCCATGTACGATACTGACTGGAACAGTGTCCTTCATACCCACTATTTTACTGAATTGTTTTATGTCCGCCGGGGAAAGGGTTCTTTCCAGATGGGAAATGAAATTTTTGACGTCTTTACCGATGATCTGGTGCTGATCAGTCCCCACACCGAACATACCGAACGTTCTTCCAATGCCGAACCGCTGGAGTATATTGTTCTGGGCGTGGAGGGACTGACCTTTGCAAGACCGGACGGCAGTCCTCTGACCTATGGAAAAATCAACTGCCGCTCCGATCATGCCACCATTCGTTTCTGTCTGGATACCATGGTTCGGGAAATGCAGCTAAACAGTGTTTATCAGACCACGCTCTGCCAGCAGCTCCTGAATGTGGTGCTGATCTACGTGCTCCGCACAGAGAAAATGCATCTGACCGTTGCCTCCCTGGCGAATGCCAGCAGAGAAATCTCTATTGTAAAAGAATATATTGACAGCCACTTCAAATCCACGGTCACTCTGAATGAACTGGCCCAGACCGCCCATCTGAATAAATATTACCTGGTGCACCACTTTACTCAGACCTATGGCCTTTCTCCCATCAATTACCTGCTGGAGCGGCGGGTAGAGGAATGCAAGCGCCTTCTGAGCAGCACAGACTATTCTATCTCACAGATCGCTCAGTTTACCGGATTTTCCTCCGGCAGCTATTTTTCCCAGCGCTTCCGCACCTCCACCGGAATGACGCCTCAGCAGTACCGGCGCCAGTTCTCCGCAAAGACAGTATAACGTATCAGAGCATATCAGGGGTCATGTGCGGGCAGCAGTGCCCAGCCGTTTTATCACTTCCGGCAGATCCAGCACAAAGACCGGCACCGTTTCCATCAGCACCTTCCGGATGCAGATATGATCCCGTATCCGTTCTTCCTCACTGCAGGGAATTTCCCGGCCTTCGTCATAGATCATCTTTGTCACATCTTCCACCAGCATGCCCATCGTCTGGTGATGCAGGGAAAACAGAATGCAGACTCGCTCCTGCTCCTTTCTCTCTTCTCCGCAGAGCTTTCCAAAAGACAGTACCGGCACAATTCTTCCTTTATAATTAAACAGACCTCTCAGATAATCCGGCTGCTTTGGCATAGCGGTGATTCTGGGTTCATTTACAATTTCCAGTACCCGGCTGCTGTAAATTCCATAAAATGTCTCTCCCTGCCGAATAATGACAAGTCCGTCCTTCGGCCTATTGATTGTGTTTTGCTCTTGCATCTTCTTCCAGACCTTTCTGATAAAGCTGTATCAGCTTCTCCGCACTCAGCATCACGCCAAGGCTGCCGTCTCCAATCATCGCACAGCCGGAAATTCCGGTCTGCCCGCGGTACGCACTGTCAAACAGCTCCGGCAGCTCTTTTTTCACTGCAGTCTGCTGCCCGATCATCTGTCCCACCGCAATACAGACCGCACTCTTTATGCCCTGCAGCACCAGCAGATGTTCCGGCTCTCCCTCTTCTGCTTTCGGCATTCCAAACACTTCCCGCATCCGCAGCACCGGCAGCATACGGCTTCCCTGAAACAGCTCTCTGCCATCCACAAAGGAAAGTTGGCCGGATACCTCCGCCATGGAATAAATCCGTTCAATACTTTTGGCGGGAATGAGGCAGTTCACATCTCCCACCATAAAATGAATGCTGTCCACAGAAGTCATGGTGACCGGAACCTGCATTACAAATTCAGAACCCTGTCCCTTTTCGCTGTATACCTCCAGCACGCCGCCCAGCTCTTCCACCGCACTCCGAACCGCGTCCATACCAACTCCGCGCCCGGAAAACTCATTTGCCTCTGTCATGGTAGAAAATCCCGGCACAAGAATAAAATTAACAATCTCTTCTCTGGTATAATCATCGGCATCCTTGGTCAGCAGTTTCTTTTCCTGAGCTTTTTTCATGATGATCTGCGGATCCATTCCGCTTCCGTCATCCTTCACCCGGAAGACCAGAGTTCCTTCTTCGCTGTTTACTTCAAGCGTCACCTTGCCTTCCGCATCCTTGCCCGCCAAAAGCCGGTCCTTCGGGGCTTCGATGCCATGGTCAATTGCATTTCGCAGCAGGTGGATCAGCGGTGTCATCATGGTATCCATCAAATTCTTATCCGCCTCGATTTCTTCTCCTTCTACGGTAAATTTAACTTCCTTGCCCTCTTTTTTACAGATGTCCCTCACAGTGCGGTACAACTGGGGAACAATGGCCGATACCGGCATCATGGAAGCAGAATTTACCAGCTCCTCCAGGTCAGTCAGCAGCCGTCGGAATGTCAGGGAAAAGTTTTCCAGCTCCTTGGGATTGCCCAGTTTTTCAATCATGCTGTCCAAAACCGTATGCTCTGTGATCAGCTCTCCGGTCACCTCCTGCAGCTTCACAATCCGTTCCCATAGAATACTGCTGTTCTTTGCGCTCTTCGCATTGACCGGAAGCTCCGCCACCGCTTTCCCGTTCTGTCCCGTTTCACTCCCCGAAGAAGCCGTTTCTCTTCCGGTATTTTTGTCTGAAGCGCTCTCCCGGGAGTCCCCTCTTTCTGAAGCTGCTCTGCCTGAGGCTGCTCTGTCTGAAGCTGCTCTATCTGAAGCTGCCCTGTCTGAAGCTGCTCTATCTGAAGCTGCTCTATCTGAAGCTGCTCTGTCCGAGGCTCTTCTTTCCTGCGTTTCTCTTGCCGAAATTTCTTTAACGGAGCCTTCTCTTTCCTGCGCTCCTTCGTCCGTCTCCTCCTCGTTTTCCGTCACTTCTCTGACCGATGCCACATAGGGGGAAGAGCTCAGCCGGTCTGTCACCTCTCCGATCCGGTCAGACACCAGTTCCAGATACAGACCATGACTGCGGATCTGAAATGCAGCACCCTCCGCTTCCAGATCCTCCGGCCGGTACACCAGACTGCTGCACATCTCTTTTATCTGATTGATCAGTAAAAATGCCCGCACATTTTCCATCTGGCATTTTTCAGCCAGCCTGATCTGCAGACGTATCGTATCGAACAGAGCGTCTTTTGCAGAGCGCTGCACTGCTGCCGGAAAATTCTCTTTCGGCTCATCCTCCGGTACAATTCCGTTTTCTTCCCCGCTCTGCCACATTTCACCGTCCTTGACGCCCGGCTTTTTTTCCCTGCAGCAGTCCAGTTCCCCGGAGATACGGTCCATCAGTTCTGTAACCTGAGAAGGCTGGAAGTCTTCCTCCGTAACCCGTTCAATTTCATCCTTCACATAATCAGAATAGGCGTACAGCAGATCAAAAGTTTCATTTTCCCTGCCTTTTAACAGGGAAGGATTTTCCCTGAAAAGAAAGAACAGATCCTCCAGATGATGGGTACAGGTGCTCATATCCGCCATCCCCATCATCGCCGAGGAGCTTTTGATGGTATGAACCACCCGGAAAATACCGTTGATGGCATCTGCCTCCAGTCGGTTCTTTTCTTCCGCCTCCATCAGATATTTATTTAATTCTTCTATTAAATCAGTTGTCTCACTCTGATAAATATCAATCAGAAATTCCATATCCGGACTAAAAAAACCCATGCCGCTCTCCCTGCCTTACTGCTCGTCATATTCGAATGCCCCTACCAGCTCCTTAAGCATATGCATCTGTCCGGTCAGTTCCTCGCTGGATGCAGCGCTCTCTTCGGCAGTAGCGGAATTTTCCTGTACCACATCGGAAATCATGGCTATGCTCTGGCGAAGCTGAACCACAGCGGTTGCCTGGTCATTGGAGGCGCGGGAAATCAGATCCACCTTATCCGCAGCCACCTGGCTGGATTTTACCGCTTCCGTCAGTTTTTCTGAGGTTCGTTCCGCCATATTTACACCGTCCATCATCATCTGAACCGTATGGCCGATCAGATCGCCGGTGGTCTTGCTGGCCTCTGTCGTCTTGGCAGACAGACGGCGGATTTCATTTGCCACCACGGAAAATCCCTTGCCCGCTTCTCCCGCCCGGGCTGCCTCCACCGCCGCATTCAGAGACAGAATATTGGTCTGAAATGCGATATCTTCAATATCTTTTACAATACCGGTAATATCGTTTGACATATCCTTCATCTGTTTCATAGCCTGACTCATCTCCATCATCTGACTGCTGCTTTCCTTTACCTTCTCTCCCAGCGTTTCCGTCAACTGGCTGGTCTCCATGGCATTTTGCGCATTTTCATTGATCCTGGAAGAAACTTCATTGATGGTAGCCCCCAGCTCCTCTACCGAGCTGGCCTGCTCCAAAGTGGCCTGGGAGAGAGCCTGTCCGCTGCCTGCGATCTGCTCTGCGCCGCGCAGCACCTGTTCCGCACTGGTATTGATCTGAATCATGGCACTGGTAAGATTGGCTGAAATATTATTCAGAGACACTTTGATGGACTGGAAATCTCCTTTAAACTCCATCCGGGTCCGGTAATTCAGTTTTCCCTTGCCAATCGCGCTCATGCCGTTGTCGATTTCTCCGATATACGTCTGTAATATATCGATTGTTTTGCGCAGGCTGGATGCCAGAGATCCGATTTCATCCTTGCTTTCATATGTGATTTTCTGGCTCAGATGTCCTTCGGAAAGCTGCCTTGCCGCGTTCTCCATCTCCTTCAGCGGTCTTGTAATCGCTCTTGTCAGCAGAATGCACAGGAAAACAGCCGCAGCCAGAAGCACCAGAGATATGACGATCATGACCATATATATCCTTCTTGCAACAGTCTGGCTCTGCTGGTATTTAAGAGTTGCTTCGCTGGTCGCCTCTTCCAATACTTCATTCAAAGCAGTACTGGATGCATAACCTGCTTCGTCAATTTCTCCGATCGTCAGTTGGAATGCTTCTGCATTCTTTCCTTTTGCATACAGATCCAGAATTTGTTCCGTCAGCTCCTGCAAAACAGGATAGTTCTCATTAATAATCGCAAGATGATCCTCAGAAGTCACATCCAGAGCATTTAATGCCTCCAGATCCGTTCCATAGGCTGCAAAAAACTCCTGCATCTCCGCCGTCTTCTCCGAACTGTACTGAGCCAGCTTTTCCGCACTCATCCCTTCTATGGTCTGGCTGCCGACATACATTCTGGCCAGTCCCTTGGCATACCCCTGCAGATCTGCTTTCAGCATCTGGCTTGTCTCTGCCACCTGAAACTGTTTGTTATAGAGCTCTGACATATCTTCAGTTATGGTGTATATGCTCACAATGCCAGTCACTGCCGACGCTGCAAATAACAAAACCAGCACAACAAAAGAAAGCAAAAGCTTCTTTCCGATTTTCATGTTTTTCAATATCTTCATCTTCTGGTTCCTCCCGGCTTTTAAAGTAATAATCCCATGACAGCCTCTACGATCTGATCTGTTTTAAACGGCTTTACAATAAACTCACTGGCTCCTGTACGGATTGCCTCCATAATAGTTCCGTCCTGGCCGATGGCGGAACACATAACCACCTTTGCCCCCGGATCTATAGCCATAATCTCCTTCAGGGCCTCCAGGCCATCCTTTACCGGCATAGTCACATCCATCATCACCAGATCCGGATGCTGCTGTGCATACAGATCCACCGCCTCCTGACCGCTCTTCGCTTCGATAAACCGGGTAAGTCCTGCCGTCAGCAGTGCATTTTTAATCATTTTGCGCATAAATGCGGCATCATCTGCAATCAAAACCAATTTCTCATCCATCTTATGTCCTCTCTAACTGAATGTCAGTCCATCCTTGATTTTCTCATGTTTTCTATTCTCCAAACCGCCTGATCAGATGTTCTGCGATTTCCTGTTTCGGAAGCTGTATATCCACCGCACCTGCTTCTGCGGCTGCTCTTGGCATACCATATACTGCACAGGTTTCTTCATCCTGGCCGATGGTATAGGAACCCTTCTGGTGCATCAAAACCATTCCCCCGGCTCCATCCCTTCCCATGCCGGTCAGAATCACGCCGGTTGCCCGCTCCCCCGCCGCCATGGCCACAGATTCAAATAAAACATCTACGGAGGGACAAAAATTATATTTTCCGTCATCTTCTGTAATCCGGACGCGGTATCCATCCACGGTCTTATACAGTCTCATCTGAGATCCGCCTCTGGCTACCAGCACCGTTCCCTTCTCCACCTTATCCTCACTCTTCGCCTCTTTTACCGTCATCCGGCAGTTCTGGTCCAGACGCATGGCATAGGCCTTGGTAAAGCCCACCGGCATATGCTGAACCACCAGAATGCCCGGCATCCACTCGGGAAGATCCTTCAAGATCTCCAGCGTTGCCTCCGTACCGCCCAGGGATGCGCCTATGACAATCACGCTGTCCCGGATCTGATGTCCCGGCATAACCTTCGGCACACGCGCCGCAGCAGTTTTGGTTCCGCTGAAGCTGCCGGCCTGCATCTTGATCTTTAATTTCAGAAGCAGTGCAAACTGTTCTGTCACCCGCTTCTCTGCGCTCTGCACCTTTTCAACAAAATCCTCAGCCCCCAGCGCCAGCGCTTTTTCACACATTTTCGGAATAGAAGTCACTACGATAATGGGAATTCCATACCGCTGCTTTAATGTGGTCAGCAGCTCAAAGCCCGTCACATCCGGCAGGCCCAGATCCAGTGTAATCACGTCCGGTTTCTCCTGCTCCAGAAGCTGCAGGGCTTCTTTTGCACTTCCGGCCACGCCGCCTACTTCGATCTGCTCATCGGAGGCCAGTATTTTGGTCATGTACGCCTGATACAGTCTGGAATCTTCTATAATCAGGGTTCTTATCTTTCTTTTTTTCATCTGCCTGTCCTCCGGTTCTTCGATAAACTGCCGGCTGGATATACTCCAGCGGCATATTGCTGCATCCCTGAAGCGTCTCTGAGAAGCTGGTAAACAGATATCCTCCCGGCTTCAGGGACTGACAGATCAGCTTCACCAACTGACTGCGCTCCTGTTCCCGAAAATAGATCAATACATTTCTGCAGAAAATCACCTGAAACATGCCTCCCGATGGCAAGGGGGTCAGCAGGTTGTGCTTTTGAAAACGGATCTGATCCTTCACCTTCTGCTTTATCTCAAATTCCCCTCCCGCAAATGCCCCGCAGTAATTTCCTTTCCAGTGGGGCAGAAGCCTGGCATAATCTCCGCTCCCGTACCGCCCCTTTTCCGCTGCTTTCAGCGCCTTTTCCGAAATATCGGAACCCAGAATGCGAAAAGGCATGGTCAGCTTTCCCATATTCTGGCAGTCCAGAAGATACATGGCCAGCGTATAGCATTCCTGACCTGTGGCACAGGCAGCGCACCAGATGTTTAACATCCCCCCGGAATTCTGATCCAGCTTCGGCAGTATCTGATTCATCAGAAAAGAAAAATGAGCCTCTTCCCTGCAGAAATAAGTGTAATTCGTTGTCAGAAGATCGATCATCCTCTGCTCCATCTCCCCGGTGTGATCCATCCGGACCTTCTGCCAGTAGTCCGTATAATTATCCGCTTTGCATCTTGCCAGTTCGATCCACAGCTTGCTCTCTATCAAAAACTGCTTCTTTTCCAGATTGATCCCATAATGCATACGCACATAGCCGGATATCGTCTGAAATTCATTTTCTGTTAATTTAACCAATACTTTTATCCTCTTTCGTATCTGCGTGCCTCTGCATCTGCGTTTTGCTTCGGTCGCTGCCAAACAAGTGCCCCTGGCACTTATCCGGAAAATAAACTGTATCCCCGCCATATTTTTCCGTCACGCCCTCTTCCAGCATCCGGGCTGTGACAGGGAAAAACCCATCCGCCCTGGCAAAAAGATAGGCCGTCTTTTCTTCACCTGCACCGCAGATCACCGCAGTGCCAGCGCCTTTCGTATCCTCTGCCAGAGCCACCAGGGGCACCATACTGCGGTCATGGTATAAAATCCCGCAAAGTCCCGGACTGGCTGAAGGGACCGGAGATGTTACCGGCTCAGTCACGATCTCCGCCACATTTGCAGCAGGGACGGCAAAACAAATCTGTCCCAGATATAATTTTAAGTAGGTAATCGTCTTCTCCTGCATCCTCTCTCCTGTCAGTCGTCACAAAACGCCTCTGCGTTCTTGCCGTTGGGGTCATTCCCCGCCAGGATGTACTTTCTCAGATGCTCCCCATCCAGCAGGTACAATATTTTTTTCTTTTCCGGCCAGTAGGACAACCCGCTGATAAAATCATTTCTTTCATCCCGGATGCGCTCCGGAAACTCATACTGGTCTTCCGGTTTTATTTCTATCAGTCCCTCGATACGCTCCACTGTGATTCCAAAATATTCCTGATCCAGAAGGACAATAATGCTGCCGCTCTTTTCATTGTCAGAAGCTGATTCCGTTTCTATTCTCCGTCCCTTTCGAAAATCCAGTATGGGGATCTCTCCGAACGCATCTGCCCGGAACAGGGAATGATCCTCCTCATGCCGCAGCTTTTCGGATAAGATCCGGATCACCTGATAGACCGGCAGGATAAAATACATCCCCGAAGCATGAAAACAGAGAAAATTATCTTCCGCCGCCATATTCAGTCCTCCAGACGTCCCAGGATTTCCTGGATGGATTCGAATTTAGGCTGCATCAGAATATGACTGACTACCTCCTGTTCCGAATAAGAGAACGTATTTTCGATAAAGAGGACCTCCGGCTGTTCATCCCGATAGTCCTTGGAAAAAGTATCAAAAATCTCTTCGCTGCTGCCGCAGGCCAGAACCGGCACAGAGACATCCAGACTCAGCGTCAGCATGGCAGCCAGCGCGTTCAGATAGGAATTGCACATGATATTGCCCAGTTCGCAGATGGCGGACTGCTGCATTTCATTCATCCCGTGGATATCCTCCAGTCCTTCCCCGGTCAGCTCCGCCACCATCATCTTCGTAAAATGTTCATTCAGCATAAACGTAACCACGCACTCCAGATTGCCCTCTACCTTTATGGCAACCCCTGCATTTTCATCGCTTCCCTGATCCAGTATGGTGGAAAGATGCTGGATACTGACGATCTTAATCGCCGGAAGCTCCATCCTGATCGGATGATCCGTCAGTTGGGCAAGCGCCGTCAGCGCATTTCCGGTTCCTATATTCCCCAATTCCAACAGGATATCTTTATGTTCTTCATTTAATTCCGAATAGTCCTTAACCATGATATTCTTCTGCTCCTTTTTTCCCGCAAAAAAACCGCACGCCTGTGGGCATCCCGCCAGGTGCTTTTATCTCTGCAGTCACATAAATTCATATAATGTCTGATACAGCACATTCATCGAAATAGGCTTCGTCAAATGAGCATTCATACCTGCCAGCTTGGTTTCCAGCGCATCCTCATCAAAGGCATTGGCCGTCATTGCAATAATAGGTATCGTCCCAGCATCCGGTCTTGGGAGCCGGCGGATCAGTTTCGTAGCGGTAATGCCGTCCATCACCGGCATGCGCACATCCATGAGGATCGCCTGATACTCCTTCTCCCCTGCCGCCGTCATAATATCCACTGCCTTCTGTCCATTCTGCGCCGTATCCACCATACAGTTTTTCCGCGTCAGGAGCTTTTGAACAATTTCCATGTTAATCTTATGGTCTTCTACCAGAAGCACCTTTTTCCCTGTAAAATCATAATCCTGCAAAAGCGTCTGCTGCGCCTTCACTTCCTGCTCCTGCAGGCCGCCCACGGGAAGCAGCATATCCAAAATAAATTCCGTTCCTTTTCCTTCCGTGCTCTTCACCGAGATGGTTCCGTCCATCAGATTTACCAGGTTTTTTACAATTGCAAGTCCCAGGCCGGTTCCGCCGTACTCAATGGAGTTCTGATTCTTTGCCTGCTCGAAGGGTTCAAAAATCTGCTGCATGGAGTCCTCTGCGATTCCTTTCCCATCATCCTTTACAATGATGTGAACCTTCACATGGTCCTCCTTTTTCCAAAGCTGTGTCACAAAGACACCGATATGACCGCCCCATCCTGTGAACTTCACTGCGTTGGACAGCAGGTTAAAGAAAATCTGCTGAAAACGCATCTTATCCAGCATCAGTTTTTCCTTCGTCACATTTTCTTCCTGATAGGAAAAATGCAGTCCCTTTTCGTCCATCTGGGATTTCATGGAAATCATGATAAAATCAATGCATTCCTTTATGGTATAGGGTTCCGGACTCAGCTTTACCCGTTCGCTTTCAATCTTGGACATATCCAGAATATCATTGATCAGCCCCAGCAGATACTGCCCGGAGGAATTGATCTTATTCAGGTACTCCTTCATGGCCGCAGGATCCTTCGTCTCATCGATCGCCAGACCGGACAGGCCAAGTATGGCATTCATCGGAGTGCGGATCTCATGGCTCATTCTGGACAGAAACATGCTCTTTGCCTCATTAGCCTGCTTCGCCTCATTCAATGCCACCTGCAGCTTGCGGTTCTGCTCCTGCTGCTCTTCATAAATATCGGTCACATCCGTATAGACCATACAGATAAGCTGCTGCTCCTCGTCCAGATAAAAGGCCTGAACCTTTTTATGCTGCTGCCTGCGCACCCCTTTCTTCGCATACCATCTGGTTCTGTAATAGATCGACACGATATCTTCTTTTTCCAGACTCCGGCGGAGGCTTTCCATCTCAAATTCTCCGGCCGCCTTTTTCCGGTCCGCCGCATCAATGACATTTTCCAGCAGCATAGCCACATATTCCTCATAATTACCCGTGGTAAACTCAGGTACATACAGCGTATTTTCCTTTGTCATCAGCGGATGGATCGTTCCGTCCAGCAGTTTCAGATAACTCACCACCTCCGCTTCCATTCCAAGCGTTCTGGAATAAGCGGTCTGGCGGATTATCTCTTCATCAATATCATATACATACATAAAAGCCAGAATATCCCCATCCATGGGGCGTTCGATAATGTTCCATTTAAAGTGTATCCAGTGCAGCATTTTGCCGCGGTCCTGATATCTGCATCTTATACTGTTTTTCCGGTTATTTTTATGGAAGGCTTCTATCATCTTGGCCACCTGGAACCGTTTCACGAATTCGGCCCGTTCCTGAGGATCGACCATATACTCCAGCAGCAGATCCAGGCATTCTTTCACCTTCATGCCTTCCACCACCGAACGGTTAAAAACTTTTTCCGTATTAAATTCCACCAGAAAGTCCCTGCTCAGATTAAAAACTGCCGTACCAATGACATTTTCTTCCCGGACAGACTGTTTTATCAGCTCTGTTTCATACAGCTCGTGGCGCTCCATCTGGGCAAAATAGCTTTCCGTATCATCCGTTATATAAATAATCCGGGACTTGATGCCGTTCCAGTCAATCAGCTTGCCATTCAGAGTCAGATGTTTGCTGCTGTTTTGGGGAATGATCTGTCTCATTTTATATTCATCGAAGGTCAGTTGTTCCAGATAATTATTTAATTCCGGAGTGTCCTCCATCAGCTTGCCCGCTGCATTATTCACATACAGCAGTTCATTATTTTCCATTGAAAACACAGAAATAGGCCATGGTGCATCATCCATCATGCCCTGATACATCTTCTCTGTCACCGTGGTCGGCGAAACCACCACCTGATAAATCTGAAATCCGTTTTCTTCTCTCACCCACACAGCATGAGCATGGATCCAGATGGTGCTTCCGTTTTTATGAAGCGCCCGCGCGGTAAATTCCACCGGCAGTCTGGCCGGCAGTGCGTTTGTGATCTTCGCCTTGATACGGGACTGGTCTTTTTCTGAAATCACCGTGTCGATAATATCCCTGCCCATAACCCTGGAAAGCTCCTCTTCTTCCCAGCCGCCCAGCTCCGCAATCCCGCTGCTGACAAAAATCGGCTGCAGCTTGTCAGAAACTCTCACCACCATAACGCCGCCCGGAATGTTATCTACGATCGTCTCTACCGCATTCCGCTGTATCGCTGTGTCTCTCAGCTCCATCAGATTAGCCAGACGCAGTTTGATAATATGAGGATTCAGAGGACGCTTCAGGTATTCATTGGCCCCGTAAGCCAGCACTTCTTCTTCATTGATATCGTTATCCTCATTGTCCCCCAGAGCCACGATGGGTATGGAGGCATACTGCATACTGCTCTTGATCGCTGCCACAAAACCGAAATTGTCCTGCACCATAATGGAGAAACTGGATAAGATCACTGCGATCTCATCTTTTTCTTTCTGCAGAATCGATAAAACCTCCTGAGCACTCTTCGCCTCGATCAGAGCATAATCCGGGCACAGGATATTTCTCGCCTCTGCCCTTCCGGTCTCGTCTTCATCTGCAATAATGATTTTTCTGGCGTTCTTTTTCGCTTCAGAAGGCTTATAAAAAATGCTTTTTCGAATATCAGCCTGTACAACACGATTCCCAGAGTCCATGAATACACTCTGGATCTCCCTGCTTCCGTCTTTCATACGGATAACGCTGAATTCTCCCATAATATAAGTAATCGTCTTGTCTTTTCTCAAAATCCGGTGTCCAAAATTCACCGGCTGTCCGGTCTGCACACATCTGCGGATAAAACGCTTGACAATCTCGATATCATATTCGTATATCAGGCCAAACAGACCATGCGCCGTTACTTCTGCAAACGCTTCTTTGCTGTCATACCCATAGATGGATGCGCCTGCGCTGTTAAACTGAAGTATTTCTGCTTCCTCATTAATCGAAAATCGAAAAATTCCGCAAAGAACCGCTTCAAACAGATCCTGTTCCGATTCCGCATATGTCAAATTGTCCATTTTATTGTCCACCTTTATTCCTCTATCCGTCCATTCAGTACAAAAAATATAGTTTAATCTATTATATCATTGTGCAATTCGTTTGTAAACACTTCAAAGTCTTTCCTTCCGGACGCCGCAATTAAAAAAACAGAGCCAAAAGGCTCTGTTTTTTAATTGCAATTTTATTACTGCTGTTCGAGAGCAAGTGTTCTCGTTGTGATGTCACACACTTCAGCAGGTCCGTAATACTGGATTGCTCCCGGATATACGAAAGAGGTTTCCACTGCCCATTCGTCTCTGTGAGCTTCAAAGTATTTGAATGGCTTTCCGTCAAGCTCAACAAGAGCCTTCTTGATAACCGGTTTGTCTTCTCCATGTCTTCTTTCCATGTTCATCATCTTGGTGATCGGCATACCGCCGGCAACCCATTCGTTGGCCGGTTTGGAAAGATTGGAAACCTTTGACAAGTAACCATTATAACCATACTGGATCAGCATAAATGCATTGTATCCTAAGGAGTAGCAGTAGTCTGAATCGAAATTGGACGGGAATGCACATCTTCCTTCGTATCCGAAGAAGTGATGAAGGGCACCGAATTTTCCTTTATAAGTGCCGGCTTTTCTTCTCCCCTCCAGTTTGTCTTTTACAAGCGCGGAGAACAATTTTTCAGATTCGATCAGAGAAACCTGTACATTTCCATGGGGATCTCTTTCCAGGAATAACTGCTGCTGGATGCTTTCCGGAAGAATAGCAAATACATTCATGGTTTCGCTGGTCAAGCCTTTTTCGATAAATGCATATTTTTCTTTCCAGGTTGCAAGAGCGTTGAATTCATCTGCTTTGCTTCCTGCAAGCAGCTCATTGATTTCCTGAATCAATGCTGAGAATTCCGGAACAAATTCAACCACACCCTCCGGGATGATTGCGACACCGAAGTTCAATCCTTTTGCAGCTCTCTTTTCCACTGCATCAGCAATGTAATCAGCAATCTGTGAAAGGGACATTTTTTTAGCGGAAACTTCCTCTGAGATCAGGCAGATATTCGGCTGCGTTTCAAGAGCGCACTCCAGTGCAACGTGGGAAGCGGAACGTCCCATAACTTTGATAAAGTGCCAGTATTTTTTCGCTGAATTGGCATCTCTCTCGATGTTGCCGATCAGTTCGCTGTAGGTCTTGGTAGCAGTATCAAAACCGAAAGAGCATTCAATATCTTCATTCTTAAGGTCGCCGTCAATGGTCTTGGGGCATCCGATCACCTGAACACCGGTGTTGTGAGCTGCAAAATATTCAGCAAGGACAGCAGCATTTGTATTGGAATCGTCACCGCCAATGATAACGATGGCAGTGATGCCGTGCTTCTTGCAAACCTCAGCAGCAATCGCAAACTGTTCATCTGTTTCCAGCTTTGTTCTGCCGGAACCAATGATATCAAAACCGCCGGTATTTCTGAACTGATTAATATATTCGTCATCAAAGATCAGATAATCGTCTTCGATCAGACCGCTTGGGCCTTTTTTGAAACCATAAAGAACATTTTCTGCATTTGTTGCCTTAAGGGCATCATATAATCCGCAGACAACGTTGTGTCCGCCGGGAGCCTGTCCACCGGAAAGAATAACACCGACAATCTGTTTCTTTGCTTCAGAAGTGTTCTGGCCTTTCTGGAAGGTAACTTCCTTCTTGCCATAGGTATTTGGAAAAAGAGCTTTGATCTTTTCCTGGTCGGCTGCGCTCTGAGTTTCTTTCCCTTCCTCGACGCTAATATCTGCAATACCATGTCTCAGCATTCCGGGAAGTTTGGGAGAATACTCATATCTGGCTTTTTGTAATGATGAAATTTCCATAATTAATCTCCTTCTTGTGTTTTGTATAGATATCATAAGATATTCTAGATTATAATGCATTCTGTTTAAAATGTAAAGACTTTGAAATTTTCCCATATTCCGCCATGTGTTACTATTCACAGCCAATTTATGTTTGACACATTTTATACGTTTCCATGGCTGTAAATAGTAGCATTCACAGGCTCATTCCGAAATTTGCTGTGCAAATTGGAGCCTGCTCACTCCTGCATCACTTCCTTACGACTCAAACAGCAGGTGTTTGAGTCTGCTGTGAACCAATGTCATTAACTTAAAGTGCAAAATGTGAAAATGACAGTTAATGTTACAGGAAAGAGGTTAACTTAACAGAAAAAGTAATTAATTCCACAAAAGCCCAAATAAGATAAAACAGATATTTTATGT
>JAQVCW010000062.1 GCA_028689585.1 Lachnospiraceae bacterium
CGTTTTCCCGCACTTATTTGTTGCTTTTATTGATTGCGGTGGATGTCATGTAACCGTTGAGCAGGGTGGAAGTGTTTCCACCCTTTTTCTCTGCCCGAAAATAACAAATAGCCTATCATTTGAGCAGTGTGCTGACCCCCATAAGTTAGACTGGAAAATCTAACTTATGGGGGTTTTATCATGGAAAAATACAGCTTTAAATTCAGGCAGAACGTTGCAGACAAATATTTACAGAAAAACTTTCACAGACTCGCATAAAAAATCCACAGATTTCTACGCATTGAAATCTGTGGATTAAAGCACCAAAATTTTTAATTATTTCATTGTCTGCTTGACGGGTAGCAGTTCACAGAGCGGAAACTCTGCAAGAGGGGAATATTTTTAGTCGATATATCTGCCAGGCCCATCTGCTACATAGAGTTCCTGTTCTTCCTCTACAGCATCTATAGCATCGTTTGTTTCCGGCTCGGCGATGAACTCGCCGCTGATTCCGAAGAAGCGTTCAAAGAATGCTTTGAGGCGTTCTATGACTGTCTGCTTTTTTTCGGCCCTGTTGCCGCCACCGCCGCCAAAACGGCGCATAGGTGGCAGAAGCTTGTCTATATCGGTGCCGATGGTATGAACCTCGCCGCCTTTGAAAGCATTGGCAACAAACTGTCTGGTTTCCTCCGGTTTCAGTTTTTCACTATCAATGATGGACTGCAACTCTTCCTCTCGCTTTTGCCGGATAAAGGTTTTCCAGTCGTCCATTACATCATCTACCTCATTGATGTTGTCCAGAAAGTTCTCAATGAGTTGTTTCTTGCTGCGGAGGTCAGGAGAAGCGTTCATGGCCTTGCGTATGGTAGCCAGTATTTCCATATCCTGACAGTTATCATCGTGATATTTTTTTACCAGCAGCAGAATATAGTCGATATTGATTTCAATCTGCTTGATTAGCTCGATTTCAAAGACCACATCATCCTCTATATTGGTGCTTTTTTTGCCACGATTTCTCCATTCGTCCCGCAAATCCTGATATGTTCCCAGATAATCCTGCAAATCACGCTCGGTCATGGTATCTGCAGTACTAAATTCATCAAAGGCAGTCAGGATATTCCTCACACGCAGGAGATTGCCAAAGGTGACAATAAACTCCTTTTGTGCTGCCTCCCCCACAATTTGCTGCCCCAATGGGAATTTATCAACCAGATTCTCCACGATTTCCTCATAGCCCTTGACTGGTCTGCCCTTGTCGTCCAGATAGCCATAGAAGTAGTCAGCAAAGCTTTTGAGCAGTACCACACCTCCTGCCTCACTGTCACCAAAGAGTGCCAGTGCTGAATCCACACGCTTGCTGAGATTGCGGAAACAAACGATATTGCCAAAGGTCTTGACGGAGTTCAAAATGCGGTTGGTGCGTGAGAAAGCTTGTATCAGACCATGCATTTTGAGGTTCTTGTCTACCCAGAGAGTGTTTAAGGTAGTGGCATCAAAACCAGTGAGGAACATATTGACCACTATCAGCAGGTCAATTTCCTTGTTCTTCATCCGCAGGGATACATCCTTGTAGTAGTTCTGGAACTTGTCACTGGATGTATCATAGTTGGTGTTGAAGTTGGCGTTGTAGTCCTGGATTGCCTCATCAAGAAAATCTCTGGATGGCTTGTCCAAGGCATTGGTATCCTCGGAGTTTTCCTCGTCCAGTATGCCATCACCTTCGCCCTCATTAGCTCCATAGCTGAAAATAGTAGCCACTTTGAGAGCCAGTTCCGGATGTGCAGCCATCTGCTTTTGAAACTCTGTATAGTACAGCTTGGCCATAGGCACAGAGGATACTGCCAAAATGGAATTAAAGCCACTAAGACGCTGCTTGTTCTTGATTTCCTTGACTACGCCCTTGTCCTTGGCTGCCACTTCGGCAATATTGGTCAGCGTGTTAAATATGTATGTCTTTTCGCCTCGATAGGTCTTTTGATTGAAGTGATGCAGGATATAATCAGTGACCATAGCTATACGCTGCGGTGCCATCATGGCAGATTCCCTGTCTATATCCCATACTTCTTCATCAGCAATAGCCTCGTCCTTGTCCATGGTCTTGATATAGTCCACTCGGAACGGCAGCACATTATGATCATTAATGGCATTGACTATGGTATAGGTATGAAGCTGGTCACCAAAGGTCTGCTCTGTAGTGCAGAATTTTGGATTGCTCTTGCTGGCATTCTGGGAGAAAATAGGTGTCCCGGTAAAGCCAAACAGATGGTATTTGCGGAAACTCTGAACAATGGCCTTGTGCATATCACCAAACTGGCTGCGGTGGCACTCGTCAAAGATAATGACAATATGCTGGTCGTAGACAGGATGGCTGGCGTTCTTCTTGATAAAGGTAGCCAGCTTCTGAATGGTGGTAATGATGATATAGGCATTGGCGTTTTCCAGCTGCTTTTTCAGGACGGCTGTTGAAGTATTGCTGTTGGCTGCACCCTTTTCAAATCGGTCATATTCCTTCATGGTCTGGTAGTCCAGGTCTTTGCGGTCTACCACGAACAGCACCTTGTCGATATAGGAAAGCTGCGAAGCCAATCGTGCTGTCTTGAAGGAAGTGAGCGTCTTACCGCTGCCTGTGGTATGCCAGATATATCCGCCACCGGCAATATTGCCATACTTCTTGTAGTTGGTGGCTATCTCAATGCGGTTCAATATCCGTTCTGTAGCGGTTATCTGATAAGGACGCATTACCAGCAGCAACTCCTCTGAGGTGAAGATGCAATATTGGGTCAGGATATTCAGGATAGTGTGCTTGGCAAAAAAAGTCTTGGTGAAATCCACCAAATCTGTAATCACCCTGTTTTTGCTGTCCGCCCAGTAGGAAGTGAACTCAAAGCTGTTGCTGGTCTTGCCTTTTTTCTTCTTGTCTGAGGCATTGGCATCCTTGATAGCATTGAATCTGGTACTGTTGGAATAGTATTTGGTGTTGGTGCCGTTGGAGATAACGAAAATCTGCACATACTCATACAGGCCGCAGCCAGCCCAGAAAGAATCCCTCTGATAGCGGTTTATCTGGTTGAATGCCTCACGAATCGGCACACCACGCCGTTTTAGCTCCACATGAACCACTGGCAGCCCATTTACCAGAATAGTCACATCATAGCGGTTGTCATAGCGTGCGCCAGCCTCTTGTCCAATGGCATACTGATTGATAACCTGCAGACTGTTGTTATGGATATTCTTCTTGTCAATGATGGTGATATTCTTGCTGCTGCCATCATCACGACGCAGCACCTGGACATTATCTTCCTGAATCATGCGGGTTTTGTCCTGGATTTTGCTGTTTGGCTTGGCCAGGGTAGTAGTAAAGAACCGCTGCCACTCGTCCTCGGAGAACTGATAGTTGTTCAGCCGTTCCAGCTCATGGCGAAGATTGGCAATCAGCTCGGCCTCGCTGTGAATGGACAGATAGGTATAGCCCTGTCCATTATGGGCATCAGACAGCATACGGATAAACTCATTCTCCAGTGCTGCCTCTGACTGGAAATTGTCAGCCTTGCGTGCATCTGGCTCATACTCGGTGACAATGGTGCTTTCCGTAGTCTGAGCTACAATATTGAAATAAGACATACCTCACGCCTCCTTGCGTTTAAAGGTCAGGAGCTTGTCCCTGTAGTATTCGTACTGCTTCTGACGAGCAGCTATTTCTGCTGGCAAGCCAGCGGTCAGGTCATTGCACAGTGTATCAAAGCGGTCAAGGATAGATACAATTCGTTCCTGGACTGGCATAGAAGGGACAGGAATTTTTGCTTTACTTATATTGTCATTATATAGTCTTGCAATTGTACCACCAGTTTCTGCAACCCATGGTTTCATCTGATAGCAATAGAATAAATATTTATTTAGAACAATGCTTTCATCGTGAGCTAACCATACAATGTTGGAATCCTGATAATATGCTGGATTGCCATCATAAATTACAGTTTTGCCAATTGTTCCTGCAGCAGAGATTAATATATCGCCTTGGTTAGGAAAGGAAAACTTCTCTTTGTATTCGATATACTTTTCTTTTGTAATATATGCATCAGGTTCTTTTCCAAATGTTCCGATTTTGAAAAAAGGAATTCCTGCATTCATGTTGGTATCGGCCTTCATGATTCGTTTACACATAGATACTTTACCAATATCACCGAGCTTTTTATACTCCACGCCATCCGGGTAAATCGTTCTCCAGTAGCAATCACTTGTCCGCCCCCCCCAGACACCGAAATTTAGCAAGGCATCCCTATAATACTCATACTGTTGTTTCCTTGCTGTAAGCTCTGCTGTAAGCTCTGCTGTAAGCTCTGCTGTAAGCTCTGTGAAATTGTCCAGTATCCGGACAATTTCACGCTGAACTGGCAGAGGTGGCA
>JAQVCW010000063.1 GCA_028689585.1 Lachnospiraceae bacterium
ATGCACAGTCGAAATGGCAGGCTCTGACGGATGACAAACTGTCAGAAGCGGAAAAGCTGGCGAAGATGAACAAAGAGGAGAAAACTCAGTACCTGCAGCAGAAGCGGGAAAAGGAGCTGGCGGACAGGGAAGCAGCCATTACCAAAAAAGAGCTGATGGCAGAAGCCAAGAACACACTGGCAGGAAAGAAGCTGCCCGTGGAGCTGGCAGAGATGCTGAATTACGCCGATGCAGACTCCTGCAGCAAATCCATTGCAACTGTAGAAAAAGCGTTCCAGACAGCGGTAGAAGCGGCTGTACAGGATCGTCTGAAAGGTGGAATACCACCGAAGGCAGCTCCGGGGAATAATGTCACCACAAAGGCAGAATTTGCAAAGATGGGTTATACAGAGCGTTTGAAACTGAAAATAGAAAATCCGGAACTGTACAAGCAGTTAGCGGAAGTATAAGAAAGGAGCATATAAACTATGGCAGGATCAATTTTTGGAATTCCTTTTGATGAGGAACTGTTTATGCAGATGTGGAATGAGGCACCGGATCCATATCTTACAGCTATGATCGAATCCGGTGCAGTAGTAAACGATAAAGTTATTGCGTCCAGAATTGAAAGTAATGGAAATATCTATACTATTCCGTTCTATGACACACTGGACGGGGATGATCAGAACTACGATGGTCAGACTGATATCACAGTATCAGAAGTGGGTGGCGGTTCCCAGACAGGAGTCGTGTACGGACGTGCAAAAGGATTTTTTGCCAGAAACTTCACAGCAGAACTCTCCGGAGCGGATCCGATGGGACATATTGTATCTTCCATCGCAAGATATTGGCAGAAAAAGCGGCAGAAGCGCATGATTGGTCTCTGTGATGCTATTTTCGGTATTACAGGGACCGGCGGATACGCCAAGACCTGGGCCAGCAATCACTCAATCAATCTTGGATCTGCAACGGCCACCGCAAGAAAAATAGAGGAAACAGATCTGAATGATCTGGCAACGCAGGCATGTGGTGACAACAAAGGAGAATTCAAACTTGCTGTTATGCACTCTGACGTTGCTAAAACCTTGGAAAACAAACAGTTGTTGGAATACTGGAAATATACGGATGCAAATGGTATCCAGCGTCCGATGCGCATTGCATCCGTAAATGGCTATACCGCAATCGTGGATGACGGTGTTCCGTGTACTCCGGTCGGTGGAAGTGACGCAAACAAAGATCTGAAGCAGTACACCACCTACATTCTTGGCTCCGGAGTTATCCGAACAGCCAAGGGCCGGGTAGATGTTCCGGTAGAAAATCACCGGGAAGCAAAAAAGAACGGTGGTCAGGATGAGCTGATCACACGAATGAGAGAAACCATTCACCCAAATGGCTTTAGCTTTACTATTCCTTCTACCGGGTGGTCTGAGTCTCCCACAGATGCGCAGTTATTCGCGAAAGCAAACTGGAGCATCAAATTTGATCCAAAAGCAATTCCGATTGCACGATTAATCACAAACGGTTGATGGAAGGATGTGGTCTGATTGACCGAAGTGGAAAAAATGGTACTATTGACCGGGGAAAAGGACGAAGATCTGTTGGTCTTTTTAATGGAGGATGCGGAGGAATATGTCTTATCTTACACAAACCGCACACAGCTACCGGAGGCCTTGAAAAAGACAGTCCGTGATCTTGCAGTGATCGCCTTGAACCGGCGTGGGACGGAAGGAGAGAGCGGGCGAAGCGAGGGCGGGGAG
This sequence comes from Lachnospiraceae bacterium, assembly GCA_028689585.1. Classification (GTDB taxonomy): domain Bacteria; phylum Bacillota; class Clostridia; order Lachnospirales; family Lachnospiraceae; genus Merdiplasma. Next base: position 1,737 of record JAQVCW010000063.1, read on the forward strand.
TCCTACAGCTTCGATGCTGCACCGAAACAGATCTATGATACCTTGAACCGGTACCGGCTGGCACGGATTGGAGGAAAAGCGCATGAGGCTAAAATGCAGTAGGGTAGAGGAATATTACCACAGGAAAAGAATACCTCAGAAGGACAAAGAAGGCGGGACCTATGACACATATGGTTCCGCCGCTTCTTTTGAAGCGGAAATTTGGCCAGCCAGTGGAAAGATACAGGCGGAGATCTACGGGGAACGGCTGAAATACATTCAGAATATCCGGATCAGCGGCATATATACCGTCCGGGTGGATGAAAAAGGGATTGCGCATTACATTCTGGCATCTGGTGTGGATATCGTGGAGTCAGACGGTGTTTGTCTGTATACAGGGAAAGAGGGAAAGCCGGATTACAGGATCGTATCAATCCGACCACACCGGTTCCTTCGTCTGGAGGTGGAAAAACTGTGAGTGTTAGTACAATGAACCTGAATGGATTAATCAAAGATCTGGACAAATTGTCTGATCTTGATCTGCGGCGTGCAGTAGGCCGTGGAATTAGCATTGTGCAGCAGGCGGCCAAGCTTGGAGTACATGTGCAAAACGGTGAGCTGAGAAACAGTATATTTACTGATGTGCGGGAGCAGGATGGAAAAGTGATTGGAACCTGTTATACAAACAAAAGGTACGCAAATTACGTAGAATTTGGTACTGGTCCGCGCGGCCAGGCCAATCATGAGGGGATATCACCGAACGTTGCTGTGGCTTATGAGCAATCACCATGGTGGATCCATGAGGGCAGCAGGCCAAATGAGGTGGACAGAGACACAGCAGAGAGGTATGGATGGTTCTATATTGATACACCGCAGGGGCGCTTTTACCAGTGCACTGGCTCTGAGGCTCATCCGTTTATGTATCCGGCATTGAAAAACAATGAAGAAATCATTGTGAAAGAAATGAGCAGATATACGCAGGAAGCAATCAGGAGGCGATAAGGTGAAAAATATAAAGGACCAGGTATATGAAGCATTGGCGAAGGTGTTTGAGAATGTTTCTGACCAGTATCCAAAGGACTGGGTTGACCTTCCGGCAATCCAGTATACAGAAGAGGATAACAAGGGATATGAGTATTGCTCTGAGGGAGAAAGCAAGTCCTATGTCAGATATCGGATTGATATCTGGGATAACAAATCCACCTCAGAGGCAGCCCTTAAAGTGGATGGTGCGCTCACAGCTCTTGGGCTGAGAAGAACACAGTGTCAGGATGCGCCGGATCCATCCGGAATGAAACACAAGGTAATGCGATACGAGATGATTATTGATTTAGAGTCAGACGAAACATACTGGCCTGATTAAAGAAAGAGAGGATGATGAGAAATGTTAGCAAACGGAGCAACGTTAGAATATAAAAAGAGCGGAGCAACAGCCTACACAAAACTGGAAGGGCTGAAAGAGATTCCTGAAATTGGGAAAGATCCGGAAAAGGTAGATAACACATGCCTGGCGGATGAAGTGAAGCAGTACGAGAATGGCATCGGTGATGCAGGGGACCTGACTTATAAGTTTAAATACGAAAACAAGTCTGCCACTTCCCCTTACCGGTTGATGAGAGAACTGGAAACTTCCGGCGAAACAGCATCTTTCAAGGAAACGTTAAAGGATGGTACGGTCACGGAATACGATGCGCAGGTGTCGGTAAAACGTACCGGCGGAGGTGTGAACGGAGCAATTGAATTTAATCTTTCCATGTCACTGCAGAGCGATTTTACCATTACGGACCCGGCATAAGGAGGAAATAAAAGATGCAGAAATTAGAAGGATTAGACGAAGATCTGATGCAGGAAGAGGAGTCGGAAAAGGTGACTTCTTTTGAAGAGGAGAAGAAAAAGAGAAAACCATTCCATTTCTGGACCGTAGGAGAAAAAGACTTCAAGATGAAGCTGAACACCTCCATGATTACGAAGCTGGAAAACAAATATCGGCAGAATATCATCACCCTGGTAACGGAAAACGGAATTCCGCCGCTGTCAGTGATGCTGACGGTAGCGCAGGCTGCGATTGTTCCATGGGAACATAAGTTTTCATATGAAAAAGTAAAGAAATTGTTTGACGCCTGGGTAGATGAAGGTGGAAGCCAGATGAAGTTCTATACGGATATCATTATGCCCACACTGGCGGTATCCGGTTTTTTTACACCAGAACAGGCGGAATCGATGCTGAACTCTCTGGAAACAGCGGAAGATCTGATCTGACCATAACGGAGCAGCTATCGGAGATTTATCCGGATGCATTAAAGTGCGGAATAAAACCAGAGGAATTCTGGAATTATTCCGTACTGGAGATAAATGACCTTATGGAAGCTTATGATAAAATGCTGCTCCGGGATCAGAAGCAGAAAATATGGCAGGATTATAATCTGGCAGATGCCATTGTATCCAGGATCTTCCGGGAAAAGGAAACGGACATTATTTATCCATGGGATACCTATCCAAAGTTGTTCCAGGATGAAAAGGAATTATTTGACCAGCAGAAAGAATTTGACGAACTGGAGAAGTTTAAGGCGAAGCGGAGGCGGTTTGCTGCGGAGCATAATCAGGGAGGAGGTGGAGTGATTGAGTGAGGAT
>JAQVCW010000045.1 GCA_028689585.1 Lachnospiraceae bacterium
GTTAATAAGAGACGTTCTTTTTTTGTCATCCCACCCCTGGTTCAGAGGGTTTTATTCCGTATCTCCATTTTTGTTAAAATAGTGCCTCGCAACCGCAAGTTATCTAAATGACATTGGTTCAGCTTTTTACTTGACGCACAGCCACCCGGAAAGCGTGCTCATTTCAAGGCTGAACAGTAACGTAAGATGACAGACAAGCGAAATATTCCTTGTTTTTTGTAAAAAAGAATCATATACTTTTTTTATAAGGCTTTTGAAAATTAGAAGGGAGGGAAAAAAAGGAATGGATTTTTTTATTTATCCGGTGGCCCGGATGGTTCTATACCTGCTGACTTTAGGTACTGCAGTGCTTTTTGGGTTGTCTGTTTATTCTGACCGCAGGAGAATGAGGAATTGTGTGCTTCTGGTTCTTACACTTTATTTGATATGGGAGAGCATTACCGTGGTGGCAGGCTATGTCTATTGGACCGATATTGATGGATTGATGAAGGTTCCGGTAATGGTTTTGGCATTTCTGTTTGCGATAGGTATGATTGCAGATGGATTATTCGTTATAAAAAAAGAAGGTTTTTCCATTGCGCATAGTCTGACACTGCTGGTAGGAGGGATGATTATTGGGGTAGGCGCCGTTTATCTTGGCCTGATTTTATATACACTTCATATGCAGCAATTAGAGAGTGAACTTTATATGATACCACGAGCGCTGGAGGCGGCTTTTAATATCTGCATGGAGCTGGCCGCCTATCTGCCGATGATGATGATCGGGTTTGGCTTATATTCGGTTATATACCAAAGGCTCCCCATTAAAAGAAAACCGGACTATATTGTGGTCCTTGGATGCGGACTTTCCGGTGACCGTGTGACGCCGCTTCTGGCGAGCCGGCTGGATCGGGGGCTTTTATATGACAAAAAAATGAACAGCCACAGTATCTTTCTCGTTTCAGGGGGAAAGGGAAAGGATGAAGCGGTATCGGAGGCACAGGCAATGGAGCGGTATCTGCTGGAAAAGGGGATACCGCAGGGAAGGATTATAAAAGAAGACAAGTCAGCGACAACAAGGGAAAATCTTTTGTTTTCCAGGAAGATAATGGAGGAGCGGACAAAGGATTATTTCTGCATTATTTCAACAAACAATTTTCATGTTTTGAGAGCGGCTATTTTCGCCAGAAATCTGGGCGTGAAAGGCGAAGTCATTGGGGGAAAAACAGCAAGCTACTATCATCCGACCGCAGCAATCAGAGAATATGCAGCGCTGATTTTAGCGTATAAGGCACTTTTTTTTACATATGCGGCGGTGGTGGTTATTTTCAATCTATGGCGTTATTTATGTATCTAAAAGCCGAAGGGGGCACAGCCTCGCTGAGATATACTGCATTGCCTGTCTTCGGTCAGATATCCTTATGAACTTCTTCAAGACCTTCCGCAAGTCTTTTTCTTTGTATGGCTGTTATTTTGAAATAGATTCAGGATAATCGCAATCGTAATTCCGATCAATACCAATAAAAATTGATTGAGAACGGCAGAAGGACTGAAATTCAGGGTGATTACAGCATTTGCGGAAATGGTCGTTTTCCATCCAGTCCACTCAATAATGATTATGAGCAGAAGAGAAAAAGAGCCTTTTGACCAATTGACATGTCAATACAGAATGCTTAGAATGAGGACATACAGCATCAGCCCATTTGCTGAAAGCAAATGAGCTGATGCTCCATAGGGAGGACCAAAACATGAATAAAAGGCCATCGTTTCGCAAAAAAATAAGATACTGGTTTGATCGTCTGATGGGGAAGGGCACGATTGCACTGGTTGGCATGTTATTTCTGGTGACGGCAATTGTTGTTTTGATCGCAGGCGTTCTGGGAAGCATCTGCAGTGGGGATCTGTCTGCCGGAAAATCCATCTGGCAGAGTCTGATGCATGCGATTGACGCGGGGACACTGGGTGGAGACGATACCGCTAATCTGGGATTTGTAGTGCTCATGAGCATGGTTACGCTATGCGGTATATTTGTAACCAGTATTTTGATCAGTATTATCAGCAGCGGGTTTGAAGAAAAATTAAATAGCCTGCGCAAAGGATTTTCGGTGGTCATTGAGCAAAATCATACCGTAATCATTGGATTCAATGAGGGAATCTATACTTTGCTTTCTGAACTGATCGAAGCCAATTCCAATCAGAAGCGGGGATGCATTCTTGTAATCGGTGAGCAGGACAAGGAGTACATGGAGGAGGAAATCAAGGCACATATCGACAATTTTAAAACTACCGAGATTATCTGCCGTTCCGGAAATTTCACAAATAATCATATCCTTGAGATGGCATCGGTGGAGACGGCGCGTTCCATCATCATTAACCAGCAGGATGATTTTAATGTGATCAAGGCACTGCTGGCGACAGTTGCATATCTGAAGCTGAAGGATGCATTTGACAATGATGCGCATATTACAACATTGATTCATGATGAGGGCAATATGGATGCCGCCAAAATTGCCGGAGAGGGCAAGGCTGAGGTTATTTATCTTACGGATATCCTGGCGCGCATTATTGCACATACCTGCAGACAGCCAGGGATGTCTCTTGTGCTAACCGACTTTTTTGATTTTGACGGAGATGAATTTTATTTTGAAGAGTTTCCTGAACTGATGGGAAAGACCTTTGGCAGCATTTTAAATTGTTTTGTCTCTTCTGTGGTAGTTGGAATTGAGCGAAATGATGCGCTGATGCTGAATCCGCCGATGGACACGGTAATCGAGTCCGGTGACCGCATCATTCATCTGGCTGAGGATGACGGAATTTCTGTTCCCAAGAACCACACACCAGAACTGCAGATGGATTATGAGCAGAAGGGAAGTCCGGCAAATCTGCCTTATCATTTACTGATACTGGGGTACAATGCTTCCCTTCCAATCATCCTGCATGAACTGGATCAATATGTGGCGGACGGTTCCACAGTTGTGCTTGCCTGTCCGGTTCTGACGGATGGAATGCAGCTTGAGGAAGCATTTACACACCTTCAATTTTCTGCAAGACAGTGCAATATTTACAATAAGGGTGTCCTGATGGAAATGCTGGCTGACGGGATCACGGATGTGCTGCTGCTGAACCAGTCGGCGGATGGTGCAGAAGGTGCTGTAGACAAGGGCGCTGATGAGGCAGATTCCAAAACGCTGCTGCTTTTGCTGCAGCTAAGAGATATCGCATCCAGAAAGCAGTTGAAATTCAATATTACAAGCGAGATGCACTCCGTTGAAAATCAGCGCTTATCCAGGGTAGCGAAGGTAAATGATTTTGTGGTCGGCAGTACCATCGCGAATCTGATCCTGACGCAGGTATCGGAGAACCGAGAGCTTGCGGCGCTGTTTGAGGACATTCTGGATGCTGATGGATCAGAAATCTACATGAAGCCGGCCTCTTCCTATGTACAATTGGGCAGGTCGGTTAATATATACACGCTGACAGAGATAGCCAGAAAGCGGAGCGAAATTGTTGTGGGTTATAAAACAAAGGATAGCAACGGGCTCTCCATCGTGCTCAATCCGGTAAAGGATACTTTTGTCACATTCACCAAAGAGGATTACCTGATTGTAATAGCAGAAGATTAGAGATAAAGATGGAGGAACTTAGATATGTTAAATACGAAATCAATGCAGTGGACCAGGGAACCGGAAAGTTTCCGGATAAAAGAGGACAAAATAGAAATCATCACCAAACCATTTACCGATCTATGGCAGAGGACCTATTATCATTTTAGAAATGACAACGCACCGGTATTGCAAATGAAAACAAAGGATAAATATTTTTCTTTTACCGTAAAGACAGAATTTGAGAGCAGTCACCGTTTTGATCAGTGCGGAGTAGTTCTGTATCTTGACAGTGACAACTGGCTGAAAGGATCCATTGAGTATGAAAACGAAGCATTTCAGCATTTAGGGAGCGTGGTGACAAATCACGGTTACTCGGATTGGGCAACGACGGCAGTTGACGCGGCGATTAAGACAATGTGGTATCGCCTGAGCCGCAGAGAAAATGATTTCTGCATAGAATGTTCAAAAGACGGCATTCATTTTTCCCAGATGAGGGTGTGCCATATGTGGGAGGCAGAAGGTGAGGTTCAATTTGGAATCTATGCCTGCAGTCCGGAAGAATCTTCGTTTAAAGCCATATTTTCCAACCTGGAGGTTACGGAATGTAAATGGCTGGCGCATGATGGCCAGAAGCCGGATCAGGAATAAATTAAAACAGTGAAGACCGAATGGAATAAGAAATCGACCACTTGTCGTTTTTTTATTCCATTTTTTTTTGAAACGAGTATGATTTCTTTATGGAGAAAAGTTACGGAGTGAGGATGCGGAGGGTGTATGAGAATAAAACTGATTCTGGAACCAAAATATGAAGAACCGGAGATTCATATCTGCGGGCGGGAGCGGAATGAAGAATTAAAGGAATTGTATGAGACAGTCAATACAGCAGTCAACGTTGAGATCGCAGGCTACAATGAGCATGAGATTTACAGGCTGTTGACAAATGAGATTATAAGAATCTATACCCAGAACAAAAAAGTCTATGCCGTGACAGCACGCGGGATTTTCGAGCTGCATAAGCGGCTCTATGAGATGGAACAACTGCTGGGGGAAAAGAATTTCCTGCGGATATCGAATTCTGAGCTTGTGAATATCCGGAAAATCAGGCGGCTGGATACCAGCCTGACAGGAACGATCCGGATGTTTCTGGCAAATGAAAACGAGACTTATGTATCGCGACGCTATGTAACGAAGATTAAACAGGCGCTTGGCTTGTAGGCAGCGTCAGCCCATTTGCCGAAGGCAAATTTAAGATGGGCTGATGAACAATAAGGAGGCGATCATTATGGTAAAAAGAGCAATACATCGGGCGGTCAGCAGCTTTCACTATGCGGTTACTTTGAATGTGGTGATTACAGCTATTCTGTTATTCATGGACGGAGACGCCGGTTTTCTTCCGGTTCTGCCGGAGTTCGCAGCACGATTTGCAACACCGGTCCTGGCAATGATTGTGCAGTGGCTTCTCATCGGCTGCACCGGTGCGGCCTTTGGCGGTTTCTCCGTACTTCTGGAGCTGGAGCGGTGGAGCCTGCTGAAACAGAGCGTGATCTATTTTGTCTTGACCAGTGTGGTGTGGGTTCCGGTCGCAGTGACCTGCTGGGGGCTGGGAACCTATGTATCCAGTTTTGTCAGCGTCATCACAAGCTACTCCATATCTTATGCTGTGGTGTGGATTATTCAGTACCGCACCTGTAAGCACTCCATTGAACAGATTAATCAGAAGTTAGCAGAAAGGAAGGATGCAATATGAGCAAAGCGATAGAGATGACCGGTCTGAGTAAGAAGTACAGGGATAAGACGGCTGTGAAAGGAAATAATTTTGCTATTGAGGAAGGCACGCTTTTCTCCCTGCTGGGAGTGAACGGCGCAGGAAAGACAACGACAATTAAAATGCTGACAGGCCTGACAAAGCCCACCGGGGGAGAGGCATATGTCTGCGGACACAGTATTTTATCAGAGCTGGATGAGATAAAAAAGATCAGCAGCGTATCTACGCAGGAGACTGCAGTGGCGCCAAATCTCACCACACGCGAGAACCTGGAATTTATGGCGCAGGTTTATGGGATGGACCGGGCGGCAGCGAAAAAAAGGACGGACGATGTGCTAAAGCAGTTTGGGTTAGATGAGGCCGAACACCAGAGAGCAGGTACTTTATCCGGCGGCTGGCAGAGAAGACTGTCCATTGCCATGGCAATGATCTCTCATCCGAAGGTACTTTATCTGGATGAACCTACGCTGGGACTGGATGTGCTGGCACGAATGGAATTATGGGATGTGATCCGGGCTATGAAGGGCAGCATCACCATTGTGCTGACCACTCATTATATGGAAGAGGCGGAGAGCCTGTCCGATGAGGTGGCAGTCATGGTAAACGGCGAGATCCGGGCACTGGGAACAGTGGAAAAACTGAAGGAGCAGACAGGAAAAGAGACGTTAGAGGACGCATTCGTTGCGATTGCAACGAGGCAGCAGGGGGTGAGATAGATGAGAAGCATCGTATTTTGTAAAAGAACAATCAAAGAATTAGTAAGAGATCCGCTCAGCTATATTTTCTGCCTCGGCTTTCCGCTGGTAATGCTTTTAATTATGACAATTGTCAATAACAGTATACCAGAACAGGCACACATGGACCTGTTTCAGATCGAAAATCTGGCACCGGGGATTGCCGTATTCGGACTGACCTTTGTGATGCTGTTTGCCTGTCTTCAGATTTCCAAAGACCGCACCACGGCATTTCTCACAAGACTGTATGCATCACCGATGAAACCAATGGATTTTATTGCAGGTTACACGATCCCGCTGGTGGTTATTGCGGCTGCGCAGAGTATCATTACATTTGCGGCATCCTTTGTCGTTAGTCTGTTTACCGGATATACGTTCCAGATTGGAAATATTCTGGTGTGCATTCTGGTGCTGTTTCCCAGCATGTTCCTCTTCATTGCCTTCGGTCTTCTCTTCGGATCGCTGCTGAATGATAAGGCGGCACCCGGGATCTGCTCCATTCTGATCTCGGCAGCCTGTATCCTTGGCGGTATCTGGATGGATGTGGATGCTATCGGCGGTATGCTTGGCAAAGTATGCAGGGCGCTCCCGTTCTATCACGGTGTGAAGGCGGCAAGACTGGCACTGCAGGGAGAGTATGCAGACCTGACAGAACCGCTTTTCATCATTTTAATTTATGCGGTGCTCATCTACGTATTGTCAGTATTCGCGCTGAAGCATAAGATGAGCAGTGATGTAAAATAAGGATTGGTTTTTCTCTGCTTAAATTGCTCCAAAAAGCATCAAAATAACTGGATTATTTACCTCCACAGTCGTATAATAGCGTTATGTAAGTTTCGAAAATTTGATTATGCATCGGCAAACCTGCTGTGAGGCGGGGACGCAAAGCTATAGGGCCTTCCGGAGGGAGGCAGCCAGTTGCAAAGCTGCGGCCACCTCGATGTCTTTCATCGGGGTTTTTGCATTGCAGAATGGGAAAGGCATAAGTGGAGGGAGTTTAAGAATGAATACGAATCTACAGCAGATATTAGAAGAACTGAATATTGATGTAATGGACAGTTTGATGGCGTATGGTTTTATTGTAACGGATCTGTACCCGGATTATCGTGTTCTGTATGCCAACGCGCTTTTCCTTAAGATGCTGGGATATGATACTCTGGAGGAACTGCGGGAGAGAACCCAGGGCAGAGCTATTGAAATAGTGGACAGCTCAGATCGGGAGCGCGTACAAAAAGAAGGCAGAGAACGGACCGGGCACGGAGTCTACGAAATCACGTATCATATCTGCTGTAAAAACGGCGAACGGCGTCTGATTACGCAGAGGTCGCGGCACAAGGTGCTGAAAAGCGGCCGGGATATCATTATTGCTGCGTATATGGATGCGGATGAGATAAAACCTTTGAAGCGTATGCAGTTGGAGCAGGAAAAGATGGTTTTGGATACTCAGGCACAGCGGGCGGAGAAAAAATTCAGGATTGCGCTGGAAAATTCGAATTTATTTATCTGGGAATGCTATTTTGAGGAGAAGAAAAATGTCTATACTTCCCGGACGATGGCCCGCCTGCATACCCCCAGGGTGGTCTGTAATGTGCCGGAAGGGCTGATCGAAAGCGGACGGATTGCACCGGAAAGCGCAGAAGAGGTCCGGAGAATGTATGCGGCGGTTATGAGCGGAGAACCCAAGGCGGAAGGCATTGTGAAGCTGCAGCTTGAGGAGGGCGGTCAGTGGCTGAAGATTTCCATGACTACTTTTTATGACAGCAATGGGATCCCGGAATCGGCGGTCTGTATGGCCGAAGATGTTACCTCTGAACGGAACCTGCTTCGGAAGATGGAAGACGAAATGGAACGCAGGAGCTTCTATGAAACAGATCTTCAGGATAAAGGTTATTTTGATCTTACGGAGGACCGTATCATTGATTATGAGAGTACGGGGGCAATGGAAGAGCAGAAGGGGGAACATAAAAGCTACAGTGACGCCATGCTGGCCATGGCTGCGCGGATCCGGGGAGATGAAAAGCGGGAGGAATTTAAGACAGTATTTGCAGTTTCCAATTTACGGAGGCTGATGGACAGCGGGATAACGGAAATGCATTTCGAGTACAGCCGGGGGAATGCCGGGGGAGATGTGACCTGGGTAGACAGCCATATACATATGATGTACGGGCCTGGCAACGGCCATATTCTGGCATTTCTCTATACCACTGATGTGAACGAACGGAAGCGGACACAGGATATTTTAAATGCAGTGGCGAATGACAACTATGACGGGATTATTTTGATTCATATATCCACGGGAGCTTATTACTCTTTTACAAAAGCGGACCGCAAAATTCTCAAAATTCCTTCGGAGGGAGAGAATTACTGGGAGGATCTGGATGTATCCCTGAGAGACTGCCTTTCAGAAGAGGATTATCAGGAAGCCAGGAGAACGCGAACCCCGGAGTACATTACAGGTATATTGGAGAAGGATAAGAAATGCGTGTTTATTTCCAAAATCTCCGGTGCGGATGGAAGCAGCAAAATCATGAGGATGCAGTACAGCTATCTGAATGAAGAGCAGCAGGATATCCTGGCAACCGGCATCAATATCACTGCAGCGGTGAAAGAAGAAAAGATGCAGAAGGATGCGCTGGAGAGCGCCCTTCTGGCGGCCAGGCAGGCCAGCAGCGCGAAAAGCAGCTTTTTGTCACGCATGAGCCATGAGATCCGCACACCGCTGAATGCCATTTTGGGCATGGTGGCACTGGCGGCTCAGTCAGGAGGAAATGAGGAAGAGATACAGGACTGTATTTCCAAAATCGGAATTTCCGGACATTACCTGCTGTCGCTGATCAATGATATCCTAGATATGTCCCGGATCGAAAGCGGAAAGATGCTGCTGCGCAATGAACCCTTTGATTTTGCGGATTTTGTGGACAGCGTCAATACGGTGATATACAGCCAGTGCAATCAAAAGGGAATTAATTATGAAATGGTGACTGCTCATGGCCTGGATGACGGCTATATCGGTGATGCGATGAAGCTGCAGCAGATACTGATCAATGTGCTGGGAAATGCGGTGAAATTCACTGAGCCCGGCGGCAAGATCACATTTTCCATCAGCTCTGTGCTGCGTCATCATACGACGGACCGGCTGCGCTTTGCCATAAGTGATACCGGCTGCGGGATTGCGAAAGAGGATATGGAGCGGATCTTTGAGGCATTTGAGCAGAAGGACGGAACGACCACCAGTATCTACGGAGGGAGCGGGCTTGGACTGGCCATCTCCAGGAATTTGGTGGAGCTGATGGGCGGTACCATCCGGGTTCACAGCATTGTGGATGTGGGATCAGAGTTTGTGATCGAACTGCCCTTTACGATCGATCCTGCCCTGGTGAGAAAGTATCCTTCGGAGTATTCCTTTGCTAATCTGAAGACGCTGGTGGTGGATGATGATATTCTGGTCTGTGAGCAGACTTCAAAAACACTGCAGGATATCGGCATGATCCCGGAGTATGTGACCAGCGGAGAAAAGGCGGTAGAGCGGGTAGCGGAGCTGTGGAACCGGCAGATGAGTTTTGATTTTATTCTGGTGGACTGGAAAATGCCGGATATGGACGGGCTGGAAACCAGCCGCTGCATCCGCAGGATAGTGGGAGCGGATGTGACTATTATTATTATGACGGCCTATGACTGGGCTTCCATTGAACGGGAGGCACAGGCGGCCGGGGTAAATATGTGCATCAGTAAGCCGATGCTGAAATCTACTCTGGTTTCCGCATTTACGAAGGCGAATGGAGAAGCGATACATGAACAGATGGCAAAACAGGAGCCGGAATTTGATTTCTCCGGACGCCGTATTCTGCTGGCGGAGGATCATCCTCTGAATGCGGAAATTGCCACCAGGCTGCTGCAAAAAAAGAAGTGCACAGTGGAAACCGCGGAAAATGGACTGAAAGCGCTGGAAAAATTTTCCCGATCTGCCGTGGGATATTATGATGCCATTCTGATGGATATCCGGATGCCTATGATGGACGGCCTGCAGGCCACCACCAATATCCGCCACTGGGACAAGGCGGATGCGAAGACCATTCCTATCATTGCAATGACGGCCAATGCTTTTGATGAGGATATTGAAAAAAGCAAGGCTGTCGGCATGGATGCGCATCTGGCAAAGCCGATTGTTCCGGAGCTGCTGTACCGTGTACTGTACCGGCTGATGAGCTGACAGGAAGTATGACAGGAAAGGAAGCTGATACGAATACCGTGTCAGCTTCCTTTCCTGTTGTAATTATAATAGCACAAAAATGACTTTTTTTCAAGACTGGTATCACAGCATTTCCAGTGGTATAATCATGCTTCGTTACTCTTGCTTCACTTTCTTACGGACTGTGCAGTGAATGCACAGTCCTGTGCGAGCAGTAATCATGCTTCATTATAGAACAAACGGGGGAAAATGGGATGGGAAAAAACTGGATAGAATTATTGAACAGGCAGAACCAGATACAAAAGATCCTGGATACCAATGTGTACTCGGAAAAATACGGGCTTGTGCTCACGGACCAGGATGCCCAGGTGCTGGCCACAGAGCGTCATAATTCGCTGAAGGAGCAGCGGAGGGTGGAATTTGGGCAGGGAATTATGCCAAAGCTTATTTTTGCATTTTGTGATTCTGATTATATCGATCAGAGCAGCTATGTGAATATTCTGACTCAACTGCAGGATATTTTTTATTTGTTTAAAAATGAGATGATGGACGAGATTACGGATGAGGAACTGATTCATTTTATGAAAGAGCAGTTTGAGACCATCTGTTACGGTGATCTGGAATACCTGTCCGGCACCTGCCTGGAAAATTTTGCCCGGGCCATACGTGCAGGATATGAGGATTACAAAGACACCGATGGATACGGCGCATACCGGGAATTGGATGAGGTTGCCAGATGGGACTGCGAATTGTACCGGCAGGCATTAAAGGATCTGTGCTGGAAATAATGAAGTGACATACAATGAAGTGACATGCGGCCCATGTCCGCGATGAGATATGGATCAGAGCGGGCGGCCTGTGTCAGAAAAGGGGCAGAGTATGGGATACGAAATGGAAGAACTGGTTCCGATCGTGGCGGAGCTGACGGAAAAATATACGGGAAAGGAAAGCACCTCCATCACATATGAGAAGGCGGAGCAGTTGATGCAGGCGGTGCTCTACTGTATTGCCGAGGCGGAGAGAGGGCAGACCGGACAGGGGCCGGGCACAGAATTAAAGACCGGGCATATGTCTGCCCGGGAAGCTTATCAGATGGGATATGACATGGTCACCAGAAAGGTGCAAAAAGCCATGGCATTGTATCACGCTGTTTTGCAGGACTTTGATTCCTATGGAAATCAATGCCTGGAGGATACTTTTGCAAAGGGAATGCCGGAGTTCTTCAAATGGTATGACCGGAAATTTCAGCCACAGAACACCATCCTGACGCTGGATTATCCGGTATTGGCGAAGATGAGAAGGTATCGGGGGATTGATGCCATTTACCGCTATCTGCAGTGCATTCAACTGGAACAGCAGTTCCTGGGAAAACTGGAGAAAAATTATGTGGTGAAATGTCTGTCCCGGTACGATGCTTCCTACCGGAGCATGGTCGATAACATCAGCCAGGCAGTCTACACCGATATCCTGACACATGCTCTGATTAAAAAAAGCCTAAGTGAAGAGGAATTTACAGAGCCGGAGAGGGAGCGGCTGAAGCAGGTGCTGCTGACAACAGAATTTTCCGCACTGGAGCAGCAGCTTCGCCAGTTTACCATCTGGTTTGCAGAAAAGTATTATGACGGGAATAAAAAGCTGGCGGAGTATCTGTCATTGACCATCAAAGACAGCCTGGTGCGACTGAAAATCATTTCTGAATTTCCGTACAAACGTGACAGCCCCGAAGCTTGACAAACAGCTCATGTATTCATTATACTGTTCAGAGAAGATACTCAGAGAGAAAGTGTTTTGAGAGAAAAGCAAAGGGGACAAAGGAATGATGGAACTGCTTCATACCGTATTGGAACATCTGGTAGAATTTGGGATTTTGCTGTTTGAGTACATTGGCGTCTGCGTGATTATCATCACCTGTCTGGTAAGTCTGTATAAATACATGACCAGAAAACCGGACACCAGAATCTATCTGGCCAGCGGCTTGGCGATGGGGCTGGAATTCAAGCTGGGCAGTGAAATACTGCGTACCGTCGTGGTGCGGGAGTGGAAAGAAATCGCCATCGTTGCAGGCATTATTGCGCTGCGGGCTACGCTTACCTTCCTGATACACTGGGAAATTAAGGAAGAACGAAAATCCTGCGACCAGTAAAGCAGGCAGAACGGAAAAATACCGGTCCTATAAGAGCACAATACTCTTGTATGACCGGTATTTTCTGCCCTGTACCGAAAGAAACTGTAATGTCCACATGCGGTTACAGTTCAGATTTTACTTGACGCACAGCTTCCGGGCGGCTGCCCCAGGTATACCGCAGGTGCATTTGCAGAAAGACTAAGCATCTTGGGTTCCACAAGATGTTCCATAGGAATTGGGAGTCATTTGTTTGAACCGAAGGTGAGTTATGGCTCCCAATTCCTGCTTTTGGAACACCTTGCGGAAGCCTTAGATGCTCTTGGCTTTCGAAACAGCACCTGCGGTATACCTGGGGCAGCCGCCCGGAAGCGTCCTCATTTCAAGGAAGAACTGTAACCGCATGCGGTCCGGAAATAGAATATAAGTTGCTTAATAAATCTAAAAAGGATAAAATATAGAAGAAAGGATTTTTGAAAAAGGAATGATACCTGGGAAAAGAGTGAAATGAATGAACAAAACGAAAAAAACGGCTGCTCTGTTTGCGTTTAACTGGCGCACGCTGGTCAGCTTTGAACTGATGTACAAATTTATATCCATGGCGATTGCCGCTCCGCTCTTCTGGTCTTTGTTTAATGGAATTCTGGATATTACAGGCTATCATTATCTGACTGCGGAAAATACGGTGCGCTTTCTGCGCAATCCGGTCACCATCGCCGCGCTGCTGCTCCTTTTTATCTTAATTACGGTATATTCTCTGGTGGACATCAGCGCCATTCTATTTATCATGGACCAGTCCAGGCAGAAAAGAAAGACAAGTCTGTTCTGGACGGCAAAATTTGCACTGAAGAATGCGGCGCGGGCATTTCAGAGAAAAAACAGAATGTTTGTGCTGATCATTCTGCTTTTTATTCCATTTTTAAATATCGGTTCGGCTTCTACCTTTGTGGGGACAATTGCGGTTCCGGGTTTTATGCAGGAATATATTTCAAAACGATGGTATTTATCGTTGACTTTGGTGGCTGCAGCGATTATTATGGGTGCACTGCTCGTTCGATGGATCTATGCTTTTCATTATTTTACGCTGGAAAACTGCGATTTTAAGGCGGCAAGGAAAAAAAGCGCAGTGCTTGGCAGAAGAAGGCACTTCAGGGATCTTCTGTTTTTACTGTCCATTCAGGCGGTCTGCAGTCTGCTTTCCCTGATATTTATATGGATCGGTATTTTTCTGGTATTCGTGATCCAGCATCTGCTGGTCCGTTGGGAACTGCTGGAATATATAACGATTTCAGCGGTGGTAGTGGTGCTGGCAGTTACCTTTATCGTAATGGTGGCATTGGAAGCGCCTCTGTGCTATGGCTGTATCAGCGTGTTATTTTACATGCATAAAGAATCAGAGGGAGAAGCAGTCATTGAGCTGAAAACATCCCCTTTTGCAGAGACGCCTAAAATGAAGAAACGCATCCTGATCACGGAAACATTGCTGCTTCTGACGGCAGTCGCAAGCTTTGGCATTTATGCAAACATGATGATACGCGGTGAAACCAATCTGCCGGTGGAATATCTGTGGACGATGGAAGTCACGGCACACAGAGGGGCTTCGGCACTTTATCCGGAGAACACCATGGCTGCATTTGAGGGGGCCTGGGAGCTGGGGGCAGACTGGGTGGAGCTGGATGTACAGCAGAGCAGGGACGGACAGATTTTTGTCCTGCATGATAACAATTTTAAGCGGACGGCGGGGGTGAACCGCAATACCTGGGAGCTGACGTATGCCGAGATTTCCCGGTTGGGTGCCGGACGCTGGTTTTCAAAGGAATTTGAAGGGGAGAGAATCCCGCTGCTGTCTGAGGTGATCGAGTGGGCGAAGGAAAAAAACATGCGGCTGAATATTGAACTGAAGCCTACGGGACACGAAACGGAATTTGAAAAGTGCGTGGTGGATATTATTCAGCAGGAAGAATTTGAAGGACAGTGTGTGATCACTTCACAGGCATATTATGTGCTGGAAAAGGTGAAGGAGCTTGAGGAGGACATTCCAACGGTCTATGTGATGAGTCTGGCCTACGGGAAAATCAACCGTCTGACAGCGGCAGATGCATTCAGCATCGAAGCCGGAAGCGCGACAGAGACCATGGTGTCCCGAATCCACAACGCCGGAAAGCAGATCTATGTCTGGACGGTCAATTCTAAACGAAAGATTCAGAGAATGCTCCATCTGAACGTGGACAATATCATCACGGACGACATTACGCTGGCGAAGGAGAGCATCTACGAAAGCAAGACCAGTGATCTGATCAGCGGATATATTGAGATGCTGTCGGAGTGGTGAATTACAATAAAAGAGGTAAAGTATGATTTTAAAGGAACGGATTCCCAGAGATTTCTACAAGCTGTTCCGCACCAAAAATGCGGGGAGCTATATGGAAATTCTGGTATCGATCTATGAAGAAAATAATGAAGTATATGCGGCCCTGGGACTGACCAGTGAAGAGTGCCTGGCGATCATCAATGAAAATCTGGCGAAAGCGGGATTCTGCTGGGAGGCTGACGCTGAGGACGGAAAAGCAGAGGAAGAGCAGAGCAGGGGAGAGAGCCGGGAAAGCCCCAACGCGCAGGAAAGCCAGAGAATGAGAGAGAGCCAGGAAAGCCCCAACGCGCAGGAAAGCCGGGGCACGAGAGACGCTGCATGTCACAGGGAGATTTCTGCGGTCACGATTCTGGGGCGCCTGACGGAATGGGGATGGCTTAAGAGCGATTACGATGAGAAAATGAACAGCTATGTGATTTCATTTCCGGAATACAGCCAGCTCTTCACGGAACTGTTCCAGAGACTTCAGGAGGAGGACGATGGAGCAGAGCGGGAAGGCATTCTTTCTATTTACAGTGCGCTGTTTACCTTTCATGCGGATCCGGAGCGGAACAATGATATTCTCAAAAATGCGCTGCTGACCTCCAAAAGGCTGGGCCAGCTTCTGTCCAATCTGCAGGATGGCATGCGGGCCTATTTTGATAAGCTGTCCCAGAGAAAGAATTTTATCGGCATACAGGAGGTTCTGGTGGAAGAGATCAACAACAGTGACAGCCATAAGTATGCCATCCTCACCACCACGGACAGCTTTTACCGCTATAAAGAGGCGGTGAAGGAGCTGATCAGCCAGATATTGAACGAAAACGAGCAGCGAAAGCAGGAGCTGGAGCGCAGCCAGCGGGAACTGGAAAACGGGCAGCCGGAGTGCGCCAAGGATCCAATGGATGCAGTCCGATATTCGCTGGCGGTCCGCAGGGGAAAACGCTCTCTGGAAATCTGTGAAAAAACCGGAATTCTGGTCTGGCAGATTGAGCGGGAGTTTGATCAGATCGAGCGAAAGTACAATAAACTGATTGAGCAGAAAACTGTCTTTGCCAGACGTGCGCTGGCCAGAGTGCGCTATATCCTTCAGGAAGGAACGGAGGAGGAAAACCATCTGATAAGGCTGGTGAATCTGCTGGATTCTGGCAGCCGGAAGGAGACGATCCTGGAAGGCATCCGGGAAAAAATGAGATTTACGGCCCAGTTTCGGCAGGTGTCGGACGGCAGCTTTTATAATCGGCGGGAACGGATCAGCCGGGAATTTCAGCCGATGGCGGCGCTGGAAAACCGGGAGGAATTAAAAGGCGGTATTGCTGATTTCGTGCCAAAGCCTCTGTACACCAGACATGAGCTGCAGGATTTCCGCAGGAAAAATATGCGGGAGGGAAAATTTGTGGCTGAGGCTAAGACCGTGCAGACGCTGGAAGATCTGGAAAAGCTGCTGTTTCTCTGGCAGGAGGAAACAGAGATGACTGCAAAGAAGGAAAAAGTGACGCTGGGAGAGGAAATCCGGACAAAAGAAGGATTTCAGTTTTCCGGCCTGACAATAGAGGAGGAACCCCATGCTTGAATATATCGAAATGCTGACAGGAGCTGAGGCAGAAAATATTAAAAAGACAATCCAGTCACTATTTCGCCAGACCTGTATTCTGCAGATGAAATGCGATCCGGCAACCTTGATTCAAAGGGACAATCCCCGATATGAAACCTGTGCCAGACACAGGGAATTTATCGGGGATTATCTGAGTGTGCTGGGCTGTGAGCTGATACACGATCCGCAGGAACACTATTTCCGGCTCCGGGGAGACGGACTGCCTGTGGAGAAGATGAGCCTGACCACCACCCAGCTTGTGATCCTGCTGAAGATGATCTACCATGACAAGATCATGGGGGAAGGGCTGAATGCCACCGTGACCAGTCTGGCAGAAATCCGGGAATACGGGAAGAATACCAACCTGATCGCCAGAAAGCTGACCAGGCAGGAATGGCAGGATGCTCTGGTGCTGCTGAGAACTCATCAGGTGATAGAGCTGCCGGGTGCCATCGGCAGTCTGGAGGATGACACGCCGATCTATATTTACAGCACCATTCAGATGTTTTGTACGGCAGCGGATATCGGAGAACTGGTGAAGCGCTATCAAGCGGAAGAGGAGGAGACAGAGAATGACGGAAATGCCAAAGAAGATCATCACCCGGATGTGTCTGAATAACTGGGGAGGAATCGGACACAAGGTACTGGAATTTCACGAGTATGTGAATCTGTTCAGCGGCAAGAGCGGCTCTGGTAAATCTACGGTAATGGATGCGCTGCAGGTTATTCTGTACGGCAGCTTTTCACCGAGCTTTCTGAACCGGGCGGCGGATGATGCAAAAAACAGGCGGAGTGTTCTGGGCTATCTGCTGGGAGAGCAGAAGGATGGCTCCGCAAACCGGGAAGGCCAGGATTTTTGCGCCGCCATCGTGCTGGAGATCGAGGATACGGGAACTCACATCGTGAACTGCGCGGGGATTGCCTTTGAAGTACATAGAAATGATGGGGAGCTGCGCAAGTATATCTATTTCAGCCACAGCGGGAAAATGCCGGAAAGAGGTTATCTGACGGAGGAAGGGCTTTCCTATACGGGAAAAGAAATACGGAAACTGATCCAGGAGCGGGCAGCTTCACCGGACAATCGGGGAAGAGTGGATGTGAACCGGATCTATCCTTCGAAGGAAGCGTATCTGAATACGTTATATGACGGAATACTTGGAAATATTGACGGATCCAGATTTGGCATCATGGAGCGGAATGCAATTGCGCTGAAAATGACCAATGGAACCGGTCAGTTTATCCGGGACTATATGTTTCCCAAAAGCGAGGCGGACACCATTGCGGACATCAGTGCTCAACTGGGGGCATACCGGGACATTAAGGAGAAAATCGAAGACCTGAGAAAACGGATCGGCCTTCTGGATGAGGTAAAACATTCCGGGGATGAGCTGCTTCGGATAAAAGAAGAGATCGTGCGGACAAAAGCGGTGATCCGTTACATTGATATTCAGGATTCCAGGAATAAGATCAGCGCAGGAGAACAGGAGGAGGCTGATCTGATGCAGCAGCTTGGCCGCCTGGAGGAAGAAGCGAGGCAGAAAAAAACGGAGCTGGATCAGGCCTTGGAAGCGCTGATCTCGGTCAGGGCGGATTTAAAGTCCAGTGACCTTGGCAGCAAACGGAAGTATCTGGTGGAGCTGTCCAGGAGATGCAGTATGCTGGCAGGTGACAGCAGCCAGTGGAGGAGCATCACCCGGGGCCTGCGCCGGTGGGAAGAGGACGAAACCGTCACGGACTATATCAGCAATCCGCTGCTTCATGAAATAGAACGCTTCTGCAAAGGAAAAGTGACGGTGCAGCAGTGCAGCCATCTTGAGGAGCAGTTGAAGGAAGCCGGAAAAAATATTGAAGAAGAGCTGGAAAACTGCAATCAGGAAAAACGGGATACGGGAAAGCGGCTGCAGGAGCTGCAGCAGTTAATTGATGATATGCAGAACAACCGGAAATCCTACGACAGAGGACTCAGGGAAGCCAGAGCGGCTCTGGAGCGCCGGCTCAGTGACCGTTATGGCAGGACGATCAAGGTGTATATCCTGGCTGATCTGTTTGATGTGCGGGAAGAGGAGTGGAAGAATGCCATTGAGGGCAGGCTGGCCAGGGTAAAGGTGTCCCTGATCACGGAACCAAGATTTGCTCATGATGCAGCGGTACTGTTTCGGGAAATGAGGGGATATGAAGAGATCGATCTGATCAATTCCGATGCGGTGGTGAAAAGCAATCCCACAGCAGCGGTAAATTCCCTGTATGAAGCGGTAGAGGCAAAGGAAGCTTATGTGGATACCTGTCTGAAGCAGTATCTGGGACGTATTCAGAAATGTCATTCTGTGGAAGAGCTGGAACAGGTCAGAAATGGCGTGACGCCGGACTGTTATTCCTACAGTAATTTTGTGTTCCGCCATCTGAGAAAAAAGGACTATACGACCCGCGCTTTCATCGGAAGCAGTGTCTCCAGGGCGAAGCTGGAGGATTACAAAAAGAAAGCGGAAAAGCTGACAAAAGAATACCGGGAGCTGGCGGACATGTCATTGGCACTGGGCGCTTCCAGACAATTTGAAGCACTTCACAGCGGGCCGGAGGTTCTGGTGAGACTGTCCGCGGCGGAGGCGGAACTGGCCGGAGCACTGGCGGAAAAACAGGAGCTGGAACAGGAAATCAAAAAGCTGTCGGAAGGAAAATTCCGGGAAATGGAAGAAAAAGCCCGGCTTTTACAGAACAGGCGGGATGAGCTTCAGGGCCAGACGGAGAAGCTGCAGATGGAAAAACGGGAAAAGGAGGAACGGCTGATTCAGATCCGGAGTGATATCCGTTTTCAGACACAGGCTCTGGAAGAGCGGATGCAGGGATACATTTCCAATGAAGACATTGAACGGGAAGTGGAAGCGGCGCTGCAGAAGCGTTCCGGACAGGCTCTGAAAAATCAGAAAAACGGAGAAGCGGCCGCTCTGGAGGAAAAGGAGCAGGAGAAGGCGGAAGAACTTCAGAATGCCCGCAATCACTATATCAGGGCCTACCCTTCCTGCGGATTTAACGGAGCGGAACAATCCAATCAGGCTTATCTGGATCTGCTGAACCGGTATCAGAATGACTACGAGCCAAAATATCAGGAGGAATTCCAGAAGCAGTGCGACTTTATTTATCAGAGTCTGCGGGGAAATGTGATTGCCACGATTCACGGTGATATCAAGGCGGCGAAGCGTCACACTTATGATATCAACCGCCTGCTTCGGGAGACCAATTTCTCAGACAGCACCTATCAGATCAAGATAGAACCGGCAAAAAATGAAAATGGACAGTTCTATGATATGCTGATGGCGGAAGAGCTGGACAGCAAGAACCTGGATAATCTGGGATTTGAAGGTCAGATGAGCCTGGGAGAAGATACGTTTTTCCAGAAATATGAGCATAAAATCCAGCTTTTGATCGATAAATTCATGCCTGCCAGGGAAGAAGACGAGCAGCGGATGGAGCAGCGGCGAAAGGAAATGGAGAAATACGCAGATTACCGGAACTACCTTTCCTTCAGTATGTTTGAGCAGGTCACCGATGCCGCCGGAAAAGTGATCCGGGAAAATCTGGTGGATGAGATGGCGGGCCGGGATTCCGGCGGAGAAGGCCAGAACCCCAAGTATGTGGCCCTGCTGGCCGGATTTGCCATGCTGTATATGCAGCAGAGCAGGCGGGATTCCAAGATCCGTCTGGTGCTGCTGGACGAAGCGTTTTCCAAAATGGATCAGGAGCGGAGTGCAGTCTGCCTGAAATATGCAAGAAAAATGAATCTGCAGTTGATCGTGTGCGTTCCGGATGAGCGTCTGCAGTCCCTGGTGCGGAATGTGGACTGTGTGTACGGCTTCCGAAGATACCAGAATCGAATTTCCATGATGCATATTGATAAAGGCGACTATTTGAAGCTGATGGAAGGAAATGAGCAGGATGTTTGATGCGGCATTTATTTTTTCTTGACAAATCGCGGTTGAGAGCATAAGATGAGAACATCAATAAAATCAAATGCAGTGAAGGAAAGTAGTAGATAGGAATGAAGTTTCAGAGAGAGGATGGCAGGTGGGAATCCTTACGGAGTTACTATCGAAGCAGTTTTGGAGCAGCAGTTCCCAACGGCATTTTTGCTCAGTAGGTTCTGACGTATATCCTACGTTACAGGGAGGCATCATGGCAGTGATGGCAGAGTGCAGGAATTTCCTGAAATTAGGTGGTAACACGGATAGTATCTATTCGCCCTAAGTGTAAATGACTTTACGCTTAGGGCTTTCTTTACGTCAGCCCATATGCCGGAAGCAAATTCAGGAAGGGTTTGTTTAAAAAGGAGCTTCCTGTATAATTTAAATATAGGGAATTCCAAGAAAGAAGGTTGAGAAAAAGTAATACCTCAGAGTAAAATAAGATTACTGACTTTGCACGGTTAGTAAAAAATCTTATTAAAACAGT
>JAQVCW010000046.1 GCA_028689585.1 Lachnospiraceae bacterium
CACTACCATAATCAGATGATAATAAAGAAGATATACTGAATGTTGGTTGTGATCCATATTCTTCATGTTTCTCTATTCTCCTTGTATTTATTCCATTTATTGACTGATTACATTATAGCATATATTCGCATATCGAACAAGTGTTTGTTTTTATATTTTATTAGAATTATTATGAAGAACAAAACATTGGCCAGATATGGTCAAATCAGAAGAACACCTGATGGCGACAGGCTAATTGCAATTCATCCCGCCACCTAAGAGGAGGGGGAATTCTTGCTTATAAAATGTTAAATCAACATTGGTAAAGAAACTCATTACCAAGCATCTAATCACACCAGAATGATGTTTTGTCGTTCCGCCTATTGCAATGAAACCTTCTGATTATTTTTGAGCATATATTCTAATTCTGCGAAAAGTTTCAAAACAGGTACCATTTGGCTGCTGCGTTCTTTTTAACATTTCTTCGATTACTTCTTGACGAAAAGTTTCTTTTAATTCATGTGGAATATATTGTATAAATGGTACAATGCTAGGTTGGTCTATCCATTTAATCATTTCAGAAGCATTAGAAAAATATCTGTCTTTATTTACTTCTTTCATTGTATAAGCAGAGAACCCAATCGTTGAAATCAATTCTATATACTGTGATTTTGACGGCATGAACCACGGCCATTCAAAATCTATAAAATATTGTGCATATTTATCTTCCATTATTTTATTTTGAATCACATTTAAAAAATTAAAACAATTTCCCCAACCTCCAAAATCCCATAATATTTTCCCATGCGTTTTCAAAGCTTTATAAGCATTTTTTAAAAGCCGTTTATGGTCTTTAATCCAATGTAAAGCTGCATTGGAAAAAATGAGGTCAAATTCATTTTCATAATTTATCTTGTTAATATCTGTATGTTCAAATTCAAGATTATTTTTACTAATGGGTTTTGCTGTTTCAATCATGTTAATTGAAGCATCTATTCCTAATACCTTTCCGTAAGGTACAAGTAATGATAATTGTTCTGTCAAAACCCCATCGCCACATCCTAAATCCAACACAGTTTCATTTCCCTTGAATGATAATACTGAAATCAACTCAGCTCCCCATTCTTTTTGGTGTTTAGAAGCTAACTTGTATTTTTTTCCGTCAAACTCAAATGTATTCATATGAAACCTCCTCCTATTGCTATGTTTTATTGAATTATACTTTCTGCCATGATATAATTCAAATATATGGTTTTTATAAATAATATAAATTGTAATTATATGGAGAAAATATGGATACATTTGATAATCTTACAAAATATAAAATTTTTCTTTCAGTTGCTGAAAATAAAAGTATATCCAAAGCCGCTGTTCAACTTTACATTTCTCAACCAGCGGTAAGTATTACCATAAAAAAATTGGAAGAAAACCTGAACACTACGCTATTTATTAGAAAGTCAAAGGGCGTAGAACTGACAGAAAAAGGAAGATTGTTATACGAGAGTGCGAAAAAAGCACTTAATATGCTTTCTGATGCTGAAAAAAGCCTTAGATTTCCATTCAACACAGGATATTTACGCATAGCGTCCAGCAACGTATTGTGTAAACATTTCCTCATGCCTTATCTGAAAAAGTTTTCAAGTCTATATCCAAATACAAATTTAGCAATTACATGCACTTCTTCGGTAAAGGCGTATTCGATGCTTGGGGAATGCAGTATTGATTTAGCACTGGCAGTAAAACCGGAAAATTTAGGAATATCAATATATCATTCTTTGGGAGCAATCGAATATATTTTTGTTTGTACTCCGATCTATAGAGAAAAATTAAATTGTAAAAATGATGAAATATTTGAATATGCTAATATAATGCTTCTTGATAAAGACAACATATCCCGTAAACACATAAACAGTTATTATGCAAAAAACAACATCATTCCATTACATATCCTTGAAGTAAACGAAATGGATATGCTGATTGAATTTGCAAAAATGAGTATAGGAATTTCTTGTGTTGTAAAGCAATTTATAGAGAATGAATTGAAATCAGGGACACTTATTGAAATAACTTTATCGAATCCAATTCCACCTCGTGAAATTGGTTTTTTATATAATGATATTCATCCATTCAATGAGAATATTTTGGAATTTGTAAATATGTGCTGCCTGTATTTATAACAGAGAGAAAAGCTGCAATTTATAAGTTTAATGTCTTAGCACATACATTCACTAACCATGGTTGAATTGTAAGCATTACAAGCCATGCATAAGCAATGAGTACAATCAATTCTTTTTTCTCTGCTTTTCCTTTTGGTTCTGACTTTCTGCTTCTCTTTAAGAAAAAAATTGGAAGTAAAAATCCAAAAGGTACAAAAAGAATAATGTTTAATATGCTTTGCATTATACTTGGAAGGAAATCCACAAATGGAATCAATACCAACCTTGGCTCAAATACTTCTATTGATGCTATTCCTGTAACAGTTAGCAAGCTCCTCGCTCCACCTGATGAAGCACCATAAACTCTTAAACTTTTGTCTCGCACGCGTAGCTGCGCATCTGTACACGAAGTGCTTTTATATCATAGGACGAACTTGCCCTATGATATAAAAAAAGGGGCTTTTTCACGGCCCCTTTCCCTCCTAAATCTTATATCGCTGTCTACATCCGCTCCGGTGCAGTAAATCCAAGCAGACTGATACATGTCTCCAAAACATCCCGCGTCAGCTTCAGCAGTGCAATCCAGGAAGCTTTCTGCGCTTCATTTTCTTCGGAAAGAATCTTCGTCTCATGGTAGAAACGGTTGAATGCATTTGCCAGGTCATAAATATAAGAACAGATTTTATGAGGTGCAATCTCTTCATATGCCTGCTGGATAGATGCGCCAAAACGAGTCAGCTCCAGCATCAGACGTTTTTCACTGTCACCGGCAGCCAGTCCGATCTGCACCTGATCCAGACTGTTTCCACCATCCTGAAATTTCTTCATGATTGATTTGATACGGACAATGGTGTAGAGAATATATGGGCCGGTATCTCCCTCAAAAGAGGTAAACTTGTCAATATCAAAAATATAATCCTTGGAAGCCTGATTGGACAGATCTCCATATTTAATCGCAGAAAGTGCTACCAGCTTTGCCGTCTCCCTTGCCTCTTTTGGATCAGCCTCATGATTTTCCATAATCTTGGTGTACATTTCATCATTAATTCCGGAAATCAGATTTTCCAGACGCATTACCCCGCCTTCCCTGGTCTTGAACGGCTTTCCGTCTTTTCCGTTCATGGTGCCAAATCCAAGGAATTTCAGTTTTGTGTCTTCCTCCACCAGCTTTGTCTTGCGGGCGCAGCGGAATACCTGGGTAAAATACAGCTCCTGCCGTTTATCTACCACATAGATGATCTCATCCGGATGGAACAATTTCATACGCTCCACAATCGTTGCCAGATCCGTAGTATTGTACAGAGAAGCGCCGTCTGATTTTAAAATCATACAGGGAGGAATTTCCTTTGTATCCGTCTCTTCCTTCACATCCACTACCAGAGCGCCCTGATCCATATGAGCGTATCCTTCCTCCTTCATGTACTGTACCATATCCGGAATATAAGGCTGTGCATCCGATTCCTTTTTCCAGAGATCAAATTCCACCTGAAGGTTTCCGTAATTTTTCTTCAGATCAGCAATAGAAACATTCAAAATATGATGCCACAGTGCCAGATAGCCTTTATTTCCGTTCTGCAGCTCATACGTAGCCTGCATGGCCTCTTCCTTATATGCCGCATCCTCTTTGGATTTTCCGCTGGCACAGGGATAAATCTCCTCCAGCTCAGAGATGGTAAACGGTGCCTCCGCAGGATATTCTCCCTCAAAAGAACTGTCAAAATAGGGCAGCTTTGGCTGGCGATGCTTTACTTCTGTAATAATCAGCCCCATTTGAAGCCCCCAGTCACCCAGATGCACATCTCCAATGGTATTATGACCAAGGAAACGGCCAGTCCTCTTGATGCTCTCTCCAATGACCGCGGAACGCAGATGTCCCACATGCAGCGGCTTCGCCACATTAGCTCCGCCGTAATCGATCATAATCGTCTTTGGTGTCACCGCTTTTTCTATGGACAAATTCTCATCTGCCTGCATCTTCTGCAGATAATCGGTCAGGAATTCCTGCCTCAGCTTCAGATTGATAAATCCCGGATTCACCGCATTTACTTCCGCAAATACACTGCTCTCCTTCAGCTTTTCCACCACTTCACCCGCAATCATAATCGGGGCTTTTTTATATTTTTTTGCCGCAGCCATGGCACCATTACACTGGTACTCACAAAGATCCGGCCGGTTTGAAAGGGTAACCTTACCCAGACTCCCGTCATACCCGGCAGCCTCAAAAGCAGCAACTG
This sequence comes from Lachnospiraceae bacterium, assembly GCA_028689585.1. Classification (GTDB taxonomy): domain Bacteria; phylum Bacillota; class Clostridia; order Lachnospirales; family Lachnospiraceae; genus Merdiplasma. Next base: position 4,370 of record JAQVCW010000046.1, read on the forward strand.
CTTCCTCATTAATCAAGTCCAATATCTGTTTCATAATTTCCTCCTCTATATTGCAAATCATCTTAATATTCATCATGTAACTGCAAAGCGCAAACGCGCTTTTTTCTCATTCTTGTAATTGCCCTGCCTCCGGGCAATTACCCACGCAGAGCGCAAACGCGCCTTTTGCGTTTTTTTGCATGCGCTTTGCTCATTATTTTATCATACCCCCCGCCAGGAAACAATAATATTTTTGACACCTGCACATTTGTTTAGTACAATCATAGTAATTTCATTCTAAGGAGGTATTTTTATGACACCTGTACAAACGTATTACGAAACATTAGCCTGTTCTATTATCAAAAAGCTGGAAAAACGGGGCATGGAAGGCTATTACTGCCCGGACAGCAAAAGCGCAGTGGAGATGGCGCTCTCCATGATGCCGGAGGGTTCCACCATCACCTGGGGCGGCTCCGTGACTATCGCAGAAACCGGACTGGTGGCGGCTTTGGATCCTGACCGCTATCACATTCTTGACCGGGAAAAAGCTAAGACCCCGGAGGAAAGAAAAGAATGCTACCGCCAGGCTTTTGGAGCTGATTATTTTCTCATGAGCACCAATGCCATCACAAAGGACGGGGAGCTGGTCAATATCGACGGCACCGGAAACCGGGTGGCTGCGCTCTCCTATGGCCCGGAGCACATCCTCATGATGGTGGGAATGAACAAGGTCGAGCCTGACCTGCAGGCTGCCATCAACCGGGTACATAACACCGCTGCTCCTGCAAATGCCATCCGCATCGGAATGAACACTCCCTGTTCCAAGACCGGCTCCTGTGCTGACTGCCTGTCCCCGGACTGCATCTGTGCCCACACCCTTATTACCCGGTTTAACCGTTTTCCAGGCAGGATCAAGGTCATTCTGATCGGAGAAACACTGGGATATTAAGCTTCATGGATCCAGTCCAGATATTCCTGGATCTTCTTCTCATATCCATTTCCTGAGGTCTGATAGAACTTCCGGTCCTGCAGTTCCTCAGGAAGATAACGCTGACGGGAAAAATGCTTCGGGAAATCATGGGCATATTCATATCCGATGCCATGTCCCAGCTTCCCGGCACTCTTATAATGAGCATCCTGCAGATAGGGCGGTATGGTTGCCTTGGAATTTTTCACAGCATCCATGGCTTCTCCTATGGCGGTAGTAGCTGAATTACTCTTGGGCGCAGTCGCCACATAGAGAACCGCCTGGGCCAGTATCAACTGAGACTCCGGCATACCGATCCGTTCTACTGCCTGGGCGGCGGCCACCGCCACCTGCAAAGCCTGGGGATCCGCATTTCCCACATCCTCGGAAGCACAGATCATAATTCTGCGTGCAATAAAGGTCACACTTTCTCCTGCATACAGCATCCTTGCCAGATAATAAACGGCCGCATCCGGATCCGATCCCCGCATGCTTTTAATGAATGCTGAAATCGTATCATAATGATTATCTCCCGTCTTATCATAACGCACCACACGCTTCTGAATGCACTCCGAAGCCACATCCAGAGTAATATGTATTTGCCCGTCCCCACTGCGGTTCGTGGTAAGCACTCCCAGTTCAATGGCATTCAATGCCGACCTGGCATCCCCTCCGGCAATATCCGCCAGAAAGTCCAGAGCATCCTCATCGATCTGAGCATTATATGCGCCCATTCCCCGTTCCTTATCATAGACAGCCCGTTCAATCAGCGTGCGGATATCCCCTTTCTCCAGCGGATACAGCTCAAAAATGACCGATCGGGACAAAAGAGCGCCGTTCACCTCAAAATAAGGGTTTTCCGTGGTAGCCCCGATCAGGATCAGCGTCCCGTCCTCTACAAAAGGAAGCAGATAATCCTGCTGCCCTTTATTAAAACGATGGATCTCATCCACAAACAAAATCGTCTTTTTGCCGTACATGCCCAGGTGATCCTTCGCTGTTTTTACCACCTCTTCCATATCCTTTTTCCCGGCTACCGTAGCGTTGATCTGAGTAAATTCTGCGCTGGTGGTATTGGCAATCACTTTCGCCAGCGTAGTTTTCCCGGTGCCCGGCGGTCCATAAAAAATAATCGAGCTCAGCTTATCCGCTTTAATCGCCCGATACAGTAATTTATCCTTTCCTATAATATGCTGCTGTCCCACCACCTCTTCCAGCGTCTTGGGCCGGATGCGGGAAGCCAGCGGTGCCTCGTCTGCCATCGCCGTACTTCTGGCATATTCAAATAAGTCCATGATGAACTCCTTTCTTCACTGTCCGTTTCCTTTTATTCCAGAATGATCTGATCCACCGTCACAAATTCGTACCCTTTTTCCAGCAGGATATCCACGGTACGAAGGGCAGACTGTACCGACGAGGCATAAAAATCATGGAATAAAATAATATCCTGATCTTTGATCTTCGCTGTGGCTCTTTCCACGGTCAAAGGCACATTCTTTGTGGTCCAGTCCAATGTATCCACGGTCCAGAGCACCGGAAACATGGCTACTTCGTACTCTACCCTGGCACTCCATTCCCCAAAGGGAGGACGTATATATTCTGTCCCTTCCCCCACTGCGCCCTTTACCAGACTGCTGGTTTTCATGATCTCATTCACTGCCTCTTCCTGACACATATCACACAGCTTTCTGTGACTGTAAGTATGATTTCCGATCAGGTGGCCTTCTCCGGCCATCCGCTGCAGTAAATCCTGATTTCCTTCAATGTTCTCACCAAGAACGAAGAACGTGGCTTTCACACCCCGTTCTTTTAATCCATCTAATAATAATTTCGTGTAAACAGGATGCGGCCCGTCATCAAAAGTCAGGGCCACCTGCGGAGCCACCTCAACCGCTTCCATCAAAGAATGACCTGCACTTTTACTCACGAAAACTGCTGTGCAAATCAGCAGCAATATCAAAGACACAGCTTTTCTCATATTCTGCAGCAATCCCATAAAATATCTCTTTATTTACTTATGTGACCTGTGTGCTTAATATGTTTTCTATTTTTATTTTTAAACTGTGTTTAACTGTGCTTCTATCCCTGCTGTCTGCTTCTGATACGCCAGCGCTCCGCCTTTATGCTGTCAGCGTCAGCTATGACGCTTCGATTCCTCTTCACGGACGGCTTCTTTGAATCCGCCCTCTTCTGTCATGCCTTGTCCTCAGGCTTCACCGTCTCCGCTTCATCGGTCACATCCGCCTCAGCGATCGTCTCCGCTTCATCGGTCGCATCCGCCTCAGCGATCGTCTTAGCTTCATCGGTCACATCCGCCCCAGCGATCGTCTTAGCCTCATCGGTCGCATCTGCCTCGGCAATCGCATCCGCTTCATCGGTCGCATCCGCCTCAGCAATCGTCTCCGCCTCAGCAGTCACATCCGCCTTGGCAATCGCCTTAGCCTCATCAGTCGCATCCGCCCCGGCAATCATCTCCGCTTCATCGATCACGTCTTCATCGGATACATCATCCTCTTCTTTTTTAATTCCCATGTACTCTTCCCAGTACCGTCTTTTCGCCATCATGGTCGCCACGTAGATCAAAGCGCCCATCATACCATTGTTGTCACCAATGGCAATGGCAAAATAGCCGAGGCCGCCCACTCCCACCAGGTTCAAAAACGCATAGATCTTATACGCCTTGATCTGCGCCGGTGTCTTTTCTTCCAGCTCTTTTGTAAGGACCACTTCCACTACATTCGTCAGCAGCCAGTACGCCGCCAGGAAAGAAATGATCACGATGTAATATCCGGTTCCGATTTTCTTTGTCACAACCAGCGCATAAATAATATATCCCAGTACTGCAGCAGCCAGTATGCTTGTGACAATCACTATGCCACGGTTAATTTTCTTTTTTTGCTTCTCGTCCATTATTTTCCCCATTTCGTGTGGGCAGAATATCACGTTCTGCCATAAACTTGTAAATTCCATCCGTGCCCACCAGCTAAAAATTTCTATCCGATACGCACTCCGGCATATTTCTTAATTATACCTAACCTTAGAAAGAGTGTCAACGTCAGAAAACGGTTATCATTGACAATATAAACAATACCCTTTACAATAATGTTTGTTATGATTCACGGAAAATGTAAATTGCTTTTAGAAAAATGAGGACTTAAATGAGTATGAAACAAAATTCAACAGAAACAACGGAAAAAAAAGAAACTCCCGGAACTGGAAAAAAAGAAAATAAAATGGGTTATATGCCCATTGGAAAATTGTTGTTTAATATGGCCTTTCCCATGATTTTATCCATGCTGGTGCAGGCGCTGTACAATGTGGTGGACAGTATTTTTGTAGCCCAGATCAACGAAAGCGCCCTGACTGCGGTCTCACTGGCCTTTCCCCTGCAAAATTTAATGATCGCTTTTGCATCCGGTACCGGCGTCGGTATCAACGCGCTGCTCTCCCGCAGTCTGGGGGAAAAGAATTTTGACCGGGCGGACAAAGCTGCCAATACCGGTATTCTGCTGAGCGTGATTACCTATGGCGCATTCGCCCTCTTCGGCATTTTCGCTTCCCGCATTTTCTTTACGATCCAGACCACAGATCCGGAAATTGTGGAATTCGGTATTCAGTACATGTCCATCGTATGTATTTTTTCTTTCGGACTATTCCTTCAGATGACCTTTGAACGTCTGCTCCAGTCCACCGGACGAACCTTCTACACCATGATCACTCAGGGACTTGGCGCCATCATCAACATTATTCTGGATCCCATTATGATTTTCGGTTATTTTGGATTTCCAAAAATGGGCGTAGCCGGAGCTGCCGTCGCTACGGTCACAGGTCAGATCATCGCCATGATCGTTGCTCTGATTTATAATAAAACCAGAAATCCTGAGATCCACATCGGCGGAAAACGTCTGCGTCTTGACGGCCACACTGCTGCTGTGATTTACCAGGTGGGTGTTCCTTCTATTATAATGATATCCATCGGTTCTGTCATGACCTTTGGTATGAACAAGATTTTGCTGATGTTCTCTTCCACTGCAGCCGCCGTCTTCGGTGTCTATTTCAAACTGCAGAGCTTTTTCTTTATGCCTGTTTTCGGCCTGAACAATGGCATGGTTCCCATCATTGCCTACAATCTGGGAGCACGGCACAAGGACCGCATTATGAAAACGATCAAGCTGAGTATGGTTGCCGCCACCGGCATGATGCTGATTGGACTGGTGGTATTTCAGACAATTCCGGAAGAGCTTCTGAAGCTGTTTAATGCTTCCGATGATATGATGGCCATCGGCTGCAATGCGCTGCGCACCATTAGCTGGAGTTATCTGTTTGCAGGGTTCTGTATCGTAGCGGGTTCCGTATTTCAGTCCCTTGGCAACGGTGTGTACAGTCTGATCGTGTCTGTGGCACGCCAGTTGGTGGTAATCCTTCCGGTATCTTATGTACTGGCCAGCGCCTTTGGCCTCAGCATGGTATGGCTGGCATTCCCCATTGCAGAATTGGTGTCCATGACCCTTTCTATGATCCTGTTTCGAAAAATTTACCAGAAGAAAATTGCTGTATTGTAAAAACACCGCTTTACCAAAAAATATGCCCCTCACCTCTGGCAAGAGCCGCGCAGGTGAAGGGCATATTTTTTACAGTCAGATAAACTGGTTCGTCATGGAATCATATTCATAATCAATTGATCTTAGCTTCTGAATTAATCCATTGTAATCCAGATCCTGGCTCCGGCACAGCTCTGCCGGAGTTATTTTTTCATCCCGTAACTTCATATTCACATAGCTTAGCAGCATCACCGGATCTTTTGGTATCATAATTTCTCCTTATCCAACGACTTCAATCTCTGGCTTCACCACTGCAGTCATCTGTCCATCCTTTGCATCCAGCACGATGGTATCACCATGCATCGCCTCTCCGGACAGGATCAGCCGGGCTGCCAGTGTTTCCACATTTTTCTGCAGGAAACGCTTCAGCGGGCGGGCGCCGTAAACCGGATCATAGCCGCCGTCAATCACATATTCCCTGCCTGCTTCGGTCAGTTCCAGGTGAATATCCTGGTCTGACAGGCGCCGGTTCAGGTCCCTTACCAGCAGGTTAATAATATTACCAATATTGTCCTTCGTCAATGGCCTGAACATAATAATTTCATCCAGCCGGTTCAAAAACTCCGGACGGAAGTGATCACGCAGATCGTTCATCACCAGCTCCTGACTCTCCTCTTTGATGCTGCCATCCTCCCGAATGCCATCCAGCAGATAAGAAGAACCGATATTCGAGGTCATAATCAGGATCGTATTCTTGAAATCCACGGTTCTGCCCTGAGAATCCGTGATCCGTCCATCATCCAGCACCTGCAGCAGCACATTGAACACATCCGGATGGGCCTTTTCAATCTCGTCAAACAGCACTACGGAATACGGTTTTCTCCGGACTGCTTCGGTTAACTGGCCGCCCTCTTCATAGCCCACGTATCCCGGAGGCGCTCCGATCAGCCGCGATACAGAATACTTCTCCATATACTCGCTCATATCAATACGAACCATATTCTGCTCGTCATCAAACAGATTTTCAGCCAGCGCTTTTGCCAGCTCTGTCTTGCCCACACCGGTAGGCCCAAGAAACAGGAAAGAACCAATGGGCTTGGTGGGATCCTTGATCCCTGCCTTGGAACGCAGGATCGCATCCGTCACCTTTTCTACCCCATCATCCTGACCGATGACTCTTCTGTGCAGTTGATCCGCCAGAGACAGGATCTTGCTCCGCTCCCCCTGCGTCAGCTTCGCCACCGGAATGCCGGTCCAACGGGAGATGATCTTGGAAATCTCTTCCTCGGTTACGCTTTCATGCACCAGGGACAGATCCTGATTTTTCACCTTTTCTTCTTCAATCGACAGCATCTGCTGCAGCTTGGGCAGTTCTCCATATTGAAGTTCCGCCGCTTTATTCAGGTCATACTGCTGCTTTGCCATTTCAATTTCTTTCTTTACAGCTTCAATCTGTTCTCTCAGTCTGGAGAGCTTCTCTACGGAATGCTTTTCATTATCCCACTGGGCCTTCTTCCCATTGTACTCATCCCGCAGCTCTGCCAGTTCCTTCTGCAGATTTGCCAGGCGCTCCTGACTGGCTTTGTCCGTCTCTTTCTTCAGAGCCGTTTCCTCAATCTCCATCTGCATCACCCGGCGCTGAAGCTCATCCAGCTCCGTGGGCTGAGAATCCAGCTCCGTCTTGATCAGTGCACAGGCTTCATCCACCAGATCAATCGCCTTATCCGGCAGGAAACGGTCCGAAATATAGCGGTGAGACAACGTAGCGGCTGCCACCAGCGCTCCATCCGTAATCTTTACACTATGGAAGTTTTCATACCGTTCCTTCAGTCCCCGCAGGATAGAGATCGTATCCTCCACCGACGGCTCATCTACCAGCACCGGCTGAAAACGACGTTCCAGAGCAGGATCCTTCTCAATATATTTCCGGTATTCATCCAGCGTAGTGGCGCCGATGCAGTGCAGCTCCCCTCTCGCCAGCATAGGCTTGAGCATATTGCCGGCATCCATGGCACCTTCCGTCTTGCCTGCTCCCACGATCAGATGCAGCTCATCAATAAACAAAATGATCTCGCCTTCGCTCTTGCGCACTTCCTCCAGAACCGCTTTCAGACGTTCCTCAAATTCACCGCGGTACTTCGCTCCGGCTACCAAAGCGCCCATATCCAGGGCAAAAATCTTCTTATTTTTTAATCCTTCCGGCACGTCTCCCTTCACAATACGCTGGGCAAGGCCTTCCACCGCTGCCGTCTTGCCGACGCCCGGCTCTCCGATCAGCACCGGATTATTCTTGGTCTTTCTGGACAGGATCCGGATTACATTTCGAATCTCCGCATCCCTGCCGATCACCGGATCCAGCTTCTGGTTCTTCGCCCGTTCCACCAGATCCTGCCCGTATTTATTGAGCGTGTCATAGGTGGCTTCCGGATTGTCCGTGGTCACCCGCTGATTGCCCCTCACAGTGGACAGGGCCTGCAAAAAGCGTTCTTTCGTCACACCATACTCCTTAAAAAAGGATTTCATGGATGGGCTGGCATAATCCAGCAGCGCCAGAAACAAATGCTCCACGGAAACATATTCGTCTCCCATGGTCTTCGCTTCCTCTTCTGCCTTGTTCAGCGCTTTGTTCAGATACTGCCCGATATAGGGCTGGCCGCCGGACACCTTTGGTCTGGCATTCAGCGCCTGCTCCAGCCGGTTCTGAAAATGCTCCTTCTGGATCTCCATTTTCTCTACCAGCTTCAAAATCAAGCTGTCTTCCTGTGTCAGAAGACTGTACAGCAGATGCTCCTGCTCTACTTCCTGATGTCCAAATTCATATGCGATCTTCTCCAGGTCATTCACTGCCTGCCTGGACTTCTGTGTAAATTTATCTGTATTCATAAACAGTCCCCCTTTGCATGCTGTTATTTATCACGTATTATGGAACAGCCTTTTCTTTTCTGTTCTAGTTGCAATATAACACATGTTATTAGCACTGTCAAGGGGAGAGTGCTAATTTCTTTTTGAAACTTTTCTGCTCTTATTTTTACTTGTTAATTTCCTTTTTCATTCATTCCTAATTCTTTAAACACCTTGACCATCATAAGGATCACTGCAAAGAGAGAGATCACATCTGCGATCGGTGCTGAATACAAAGCTCCTGTCACGCCAAAAGCCTTTGGAAGCAAAATAATGAGGGGAACACTTAAGATAAAGTCACGCAGTAAGGAAAGTCCCAGTGACATAACCGGTTTTCCCAATGCCTGCAGGAAAATGCTGGTTGCTTTTTGTACACAGCACAGAATAATGGTTGCCATATAAATACGGAAAGACAGTACCGCAAATTCATTATACAGGGCATCACCGCTTCCGAAGATATTGATGATCTGGATCGGGAATACTTCAAAAAAGAACAGTGCCGCCACACCAACAATAATTTCTGCCCGAATCATGGTCAGATAGATTTTCTTTACACGCCCATGTTCTCCGGCACCATAATTGTATCCGATAATCGGCTGTGAACCGGCTGCGATTCCTACTACCACCGCAATGACGATCTGAAACACCTTCATCACAATTCCCACTACGGTAAGGGGAATATCTGCACCATATTTGGATGCGGATCCATAAGAAACCATTGTATTATTCATAACACCCATAACTACTACGATGGAAAGCTGTGTCAGAAAGCTGCTGATGCCCAGAGGAACCACCTTCTTTAACAGAGAACCGCGCAGGATAAAGCTCTCCTTTTTCAAACGGAAGGATTTTGAATGAAACAGGTAATAAACTGCCAGCAAGGCGGTGACAATCTGACCGGCTATGGTTGCAAGTGCCGCGCCGCGCATTCCCCATCCCAGAACAAAGATGGCAATCGGATCCAGAATTACATTAATAACACATCCCACCAGTGTGGACAGCATTGCAAATTTGGGATTTCCGTCCGCACGAATGATGGAATTCATTCCATTTCCAAAAACAAAAAATGGAATTCCGATAACAATGTAATTAAAATATTCGTTGGCATAGCCGATATTATTTTCAGTAGCTCCAAATGCATTTAAGATCTGTGTCTTGAATAATGCAAAGATTACGGTCATCACAATACCGATTACCGTCATGAGAACCACAATATTTCCCACACTCTTATGAGAACTTTCCGCATCCTTTTTTCCCTGACAGATACTCAGGAAGGCCGCACATCCGTCTCCCAGCATCAGTGCAATAGCAAGCGCAATAATCGTAATCGGAAATACAACATTAGTCGCTCCGTTTCCCAGATAACCGACGCCTCTCCCGATAAAGATCTGATCTACAATATTGTATAAAGAAGAAACCAGCAGTGACATAATACACGGAATAGAAAACTTCAGCATCAGAGAGCCGATTTTTTTTTCCACAAGATAATGATTTGAATTTTGATTCATTTTTTCTTTCCTTTCAATTTTAAGCTTAATTTTCACAAAAAAAAGCAGCCGGATATGTGAAAAGGCTTTCACGTATCCAGCTACCACCCTTGAGTTGATATTATCTTAGCATACATATTTTTTTCGTGTAATAGGTAAAATTTCATGAAATTATTACACCGTATTTTCAAAATGATGGCAAATATTCTTTCTTTGCAGAGCAGCGTTTTCGGCCGCAAAAGTGAAATCATCTCTGAAGCGGCACAGGCTGCCATTGAAACTGCCATTTATTGAATGGGAATCTCTGCTATTTCACTGCCCTCTTCCGGCATAATCAAAAGAGCTGCCACCTGTTCCACGTCGATTACCCGGTCAAAACTGTTAAGCGTAAATGCCTCCTTCTTTGCCTCATCCGTATATCCGCTCATGCCTCCGCCAGACAGAAGGGAAATACGCGTTCCATCCGCTAACACCACTCCCCGGAATTCCGGAAATTCCGGAAGGCCATTGCTGTCATCTGCAGCCGCTGCTTCTCCATTGACACAATAATTAAGCTTAACCGAAACAGGAGAAAGCTCCATGTTCTCCAGCATAAGATCGGTTCCGTCTACCTTCTTGTTTATCTGGATGATTTGGGCAGAGCTGACTGCCGGCAGGTCAATTTTAAAATTCCAGTTGCCGGCTATATCGGGAACTACACTTGCAATTTCATATGTTCCAAGATTAGTGAAATCTACATGAATTGTTTTTCCCAGCAACGAATCTTTTTCATCCGTAACGAATGCAGTAATTACATATTCTAAATTGCCCTTTTCATCTGCATAATGACCGATCCAGCTCCCCTCTTCATCTTCCTCCAGTGCAGAACCATCCTCATATACATGATTGCCGTTTTCATCCTCCATGATCCCATCATAAAAAGAAGAAAACTGGTTCAGACTGTCCTCCGGGGAATTTCCCTGATAGACATTGACATACTGAAAAGCAGGCTGTTTCCCTTTCTCCATCTGATATCCGGATACCGAAAATGAAACATAAAGGAACCGTTCATCCACGACCACGGTTTCCGGAGTTACGGTGACATCCCCTGCCGTAACCGCCAGATCAGAATAATGCTCCTGCGCTGACATTACTTCAGCCATTCCGTGTTCTGCTAATGTCCGCTGCTGTTCATCCGTTGACTGTAAGGTTCCCTGCATTCCCCGGCTCCAGATATGATTTATGGCCGCAACTGCAGTAACGCTTCCTATTGTGAGGATACCTATTGCCGCGGCGGCAACCGCATGATTTTGGAACCATCTTTTTTTCTTATTTATTTTATTCGCTTTTACTTCCTTAAAAACCACTCTGTTTGCTTCCTCCATTTTAATCCGGGAAAAAGCCTCATTCGCTTTCTGCATTACAATTTCCGGAATCTCTATATCCTCATTAAATTTGCAGGTATCATTTTTCATATCATTGCTCCTTTCCCTGGCACATCAGCCCATTCTAAATTTGCCTGCGGCAAATGGACTGACGCTGCGTGTAAAGTTTTCACATAGAACTTTACACAATCCTCGACTCATAAAAAACCGCCAGCTTGTCCCGTCCTCTGTCCAGCCTTGTCTGAACTGTACTTTTCGGAATATGCAGCATTTCCGCAATTTCCTTTATCTTATACCCCTGCCCGTAATACAGCATCATTGGTACTCGATATTTTTCATCCAGAATGGCTAACATTTCCTTAAATCTGATATTGGGATCCTCCTGTACCGCCGGATCTCTCCCTCCTGCCGTATCTACCTGTTTCTCAAATAATATCTCCTTTTCACGCTGTTTTAAAATATCGTAGCACTTATTGATCAGTATTCTTGTCATCCATGTTTTATAGAACCGATTATCCTTTAACGTACTGATCTTTTCCCAGGCTGCCAGGATAGTATCCTGAATTGCATCCGCAGCATCCGGATCATTACTCAATATTGCAATGGCGGTTCGATACATGTCTTTCATGTAGAATTGCATGAGTTCTGTGAACGCATCCGGATCATGTCCTTTTGCCCTTTTCACTAATTCTGTGGTTTCTCTTGCCTCTTTCATTCTAATCTTTCTCCCCTGCGCCTGAGTTGAATTTGTTCAAGAACGCCTCTGTGTCCTTTATTTTCATTTTACATACATTAGACGGGAATATGGAGCAAAAAATCTCATTTCCGAAAAAATTTAAACATTAAATTTTCAGCCCTGAAGCAAAATGCTTCCATTTATAGGCCAAATCGGGGCTGTCAAACGAAAAACCAGGGGGCTGTCTCCTCATCCATGTACGACTATGCCTGAACAGATATCTTCCATAATCGGACGTAAAGTCCGCTGATGAAAGGCGCCCGTTCAGGCAGTGCAGTACATTTGGATTAAAGAGACAGCCCCCTGGCTTTCCTGTGGCAGCCCCATATGTATTTAAAACATAACTGTTCAGCAGGTCTGAGCATTTACTGCACAGACCGTGAGAAATTGATACAAGAGTGAGAAAATCCCATCGCCGAAGGCGATTTTAAATGGATTTTCGAATGGGGCTGTCGCACTAAGAGGCCGGGGACATCTCCTCATCCATGTACGGCTATGCCTGGACAGGCATCTTCCATAATCGGACGTAAAGTCCGCTGATGGAAGACACCAGTTCAGGCAATGCAGTACATTTGGATTGAGGAGATGCCCCCCGGCCTCTTAGTGCGACAGCCCTTTTAAAACATATTATTTACTCAGCTCTTTCAAAGAACTTTGATTTTCAGCTCAGATCATATCTTTTTCCACTTTCCGGATTCCTGTATTCATGTTTTTCATAATAGCCGATCAATGCCCTGCTGTCATCGCGCAGCGCTACCATATAAACATCCTTATTTTTCCGCTCATCGTGAGATGTAAATACAATATTATGATCCGGCTTCTCTTCGAACCACGCTACAACCTCGTTAATCCTCTCACGGCTCTCCGGTGCATGACAGTCCAGTAAGCTTTTGCCTAGAAGCGCCGCTCCGCCATATTTTTCGTAATTTTCAATCGCCGCGGGGTTCATATATATGATTTCATGCTGCAGATCGCAGATCACCACTGCCGCTCTGTCCTGCTCCAGTACACTTTTAAAATATGCTTCCAATTTCATTTTAAATTGCCCTCTTTCTCTGTATTTTCCATTGACAGTCTCATTGTTTTTTACCCGGTGCCGGCAAGCCCAGGTCATGCCCTGCGTACTTGCTGTGAGGCCCGTCATGCTTCGCATGGCATGCTCTGCGCACCTCTGTATCTGCGTTCCACTTCGGTCGCTGCCAATTATCTTTATTCTCAGTATAGCATATTAATAACGAAAATCCTATCAGAAAGCAGCTCAAAAATATTGCTTTAAAATAATCTTTACCTCTGCCCCTCCCTGTTCTCCATTCCCCAGCAGGAGCTTTCCTCCCATTTCCTCCACAAGCTGCTTTGCGATAAACAGCCCCATTCCGAAATGTTCTCTGCTGCTCCGGCTTTTATCCGCGCGGTAAAATTCATCTGCAGCTGACTGCAGATCTTCTCCGGAAAAACCAGGGCCTTCATCGGTAACCCGGAAAATCAGCCGCAGTTTTTCTTCCCCGCAGTTATCTTGCCCACCATTTTCTATGTTCTCCACTCCCGTCCCTGCATTTTCCACCTTTACGTCCTCCCCTTCTGCTTCTGTCTTCTCCGCATCCGCCTCTGCGGCCCCGCCTTCCACGCATCCGGCATACAGGCAGATAATTCCGTTCTCCGGTGAATACTGCACCGCATTATCCAGTAAATTCCACAAAACTCTTTTTAAACTTTCTTCTGGAAGAAGAACCTTTTCCGGCAGTTCTTCCAGCTTCAGCCGGATGCACAATGACTTCGCCCTGCCAAGATGTTCTGCATTTCGCCTTATCTGTTCTAAAAATGAGGGCAAATTAATCTCCGTTCTTTCAAACACAACCTTTGTCCCTTTTTCTTTTCTCCCCACATTCATCATCTTCGACGCCTCGATCATGCGCGCCACATACTGCTCGATCTGGTCGGCATTTTCTGTGATAAAGGACAGATTTTCCTGCTGCCTCTCATCCAGCGCAGTCTCCTGCAGCAGTTCCGCATTTCCCTTCACGATAGTGAGGGGCGTTTTGATATCATGAGCCAGGGCCGACATCTGCTCTCTTTTTTCCTGCTCCAGCTTCCAGTTCCTGTTCAGCGTTTCTTCCAGCTCTGCTTTCAGCTCCATCAGTGCAGTCATCACCTGGTTAAATTCTTTGATCCCTGTATTTTTCATCTGGAAATCCAGATTCTGTTTTCCGATTTCTACCGCCGCATCTTTCATGATCTGCATCTTTTTCTTTATTTTTCTGCCGCGAAGCACGCAGACAAAAATCAGCGCCAGCAGCATCAGCAGCATAAAATACAGAATCAATCCCGTCTCCAGATGGGGAAACAGTTTCCGGAGTGTTTCATTTTGAAAGTACGCTCCGATCCGGTAAGTCAAAATAATGACCTGGGTATCGGTCTCGCTTCGGACATATATCATTCCGGCAAATTCCGTCTGCCTGATTTCTTTGTCCGCGCGCCCGAAGGCTTCTGCTTTCTTAAATGCCTCGCCGGAAAGATTGCTTTCCTCCCCATTTCCCGCCTTCTCAAAAATGGCATATCCCGCTGTTTCCGGAAGGTCCTCTCCCATCACCACATCATCCGCTTTCAGCCCTGCTGCCCATGCATCCACTGCATTCTCCGCCGCATCAGCCGGTACCATCTGGTTGGTACTGATAAGAAGCATTATTGTGCCGAACCAGAGAAACATGGCTGCCACCAGCGCCAGAAAGGACTGCAGCAGAAAAAGAAACAGATACTGGTTAATACTGATTTCTCTTCGCTTTTTCAATTCCATTTGTATCCGATCCCCCAGACTGTCTCTATCGGCTCCTCGCCCGCCTCTGCAAATTTTTTACGGATATTTTTGATGTGTTCTGTGATAGCGGAAGCATCACTTTCTCCCTCATATCCAAAAATGGTTTCATAAATCTGCTCTCTGGAAAAGACCTGCATACGGTGCCTTATCAAAAGTTCACAGATTTCGTATTCACTTTTAGTCAGCATGAGCTTTTTTTGATGAACCCAGACCTCTTTTTCCTTCAGTAAAAAACGGATATCTGCCACCGCGATGCACTGGTGCTTTTGCCGGCTCTCCCGCCGCAGATGGGCATTGACTCTGGCTCTCAGCTCCACAATAGAAAATGGTTTTTTTATAAAATCATCCGCCCCTGCCAGAAAACCGTAATCCACATCCGTTTCCAGCGTCTTTGCAGTGATAAACAGAATGGGGCAGTCCACCTGATCCCTGATCTTCCTGCAGAAAGTAAACCCGTCCGTTCCGGGCATCATCACGTCCAGCAAAATCAGATCAAATTTTTGAAGATCCGCCATCAGCTCCTCCGTAATCCCGGTGTGACAAATGACTTCATGACCATCTTTTTTTAATACATTCCGGATCAAAATCAGGATCTGTTCTTCATCATCCACTGCCAAAATTCTCGCCATTTTCTCCGCCTTTCCCACGCCTTTTTTCAATCTGCTTTTTTTCTATCTGCTTTTTTTCTGTCTGCTTTCCTTCTATCTGCTTTTCTCCCGCCAGTTTTCTTTTGCCGGGCTTTCTTTCACCGGATTTCTTTTTCCAGTTTTCTGTCACCAGGCTTTCTGTCACCGGCCTTCTTTTTCCAGTTTTCTTTCACCGGATTTCTTCTGCCCCAAGCCTTATTTCACCAGCGGAAATACCACACAGGACAGAGCATACAACGCATAAATATGAGCCGGATAGAACCAGTAAAACAGCCGTTTGGATCCATGCCCTCTTTCCCCATTGTAGCACAGCAGAAAGATCACAGCAAAAACTTCCATCCACTCATAAAATTGAGTAAAGAGGAGAGAAAGAGTAATTCCTTTTATCACCATGCAAGGCACAACAACATCCAAAAGCAATACGGTAATCACAAATCCCGCCGCCTGAAGTTTCGGCCTTTTATGTGTCAGATACAGCACAACTCCCATGATCAGAGTAGCGGTTCCCCCGTCCTGTATCGCCGTATGCAGCGGTGTCACCGTATACATCATAAGACTCAGCAGAAAGGTACCGGATTTCCATACCTGAAACAGGGTTCCGAACACATAAGGAAGCAGGACTGGAATCAGAATAGCGGCCAGCCCTCTTCCCCACTTTTTCTCCCCGCACCACTCAAATCCCTGCAGCACCACCAGAAGAATGGAAAAGGAAGCCATCATCTGATTGAGTGGAATAAAACCATCCGCTCTTACGAGACCGGAAGCCAC
Organism: Lachnospiraceae bacterium; assembly: GCA_028689585.1. Classification (GTDB taxonomy): domain Bacteria; phylum Bacillota; class Clostridia; order Lachnospirales; family Lachnospiraceae; genus Merdiplasma. The sequence continues at coordinate 20,572 of JAQVCW010000046.1, forward strand.
ATTGTAAAAAGAGAACTGGATCAGG
>JAQVCW010000047.1 GCA_028689585.1 Lachnospiraceae bacterium
AGTGCCAGACCTTGGCCCCGTACCAGCCCCCGCACTCGGCACATTTTATCTTGTTGGAGAAGATGCTGACTCCGCTGTACCTCGTTTCGCTTTTCTTGGAACGTTTAGCAAGCTCCACCTGCACCAAGTCAAATACACTCGGCTCGATGATAGCTTCGTGGTTGCCCTCCACATAATACTGGGGAACTTCGCCCTCGTTCTTTTTGGTTTTCTTCTCAAGGTAATCCACCGTGAACTCTTTCTGGAGCAGGGCATCGCCTTTATACTTCTCATTGGAAAGCATCCTGCGTACTGTGGCGGGGTTCCATTTATCCTTGCCACCAGGAGACTTGATCCTCCTATCAGTAAGTTCCACCGCAATGCTGTGCGGTGTCATTCCTTCAATAAATCGTTTGAATATCCATTTGACGATTTTCGCCTGTTCATGATTGACCACGATGTTTCCATCAGGACCCTTCTCAAGTCCAAGCACACGGGAATAGGCGAAACTGACCTTTCCATCAGCAAACCGCTTTCTGTGTCCCCATGTGACATTCTCTGAAATGGAGCGACTTTCTTCCTGTGCCAGTGAACTCATGATGGTAAGAAGCAGCTCGCCCTTGCTGTCAAAAGTCCAGATATTTTCCTTCTCGAAATAGCACTCCACATTGTGTTCCTTCAGCTTTCGGATGGTGGTAAGGGAATCCACCGTATTGCGTGCAAAACGGCTGACCGATTTTGTAATAATAAGGTCTATCTTTCCGGCTAAGGCATCCGTCACCATATGGTTGAAGCCGTCACGCTTTTTGGTATTGGTTGCTGAAATGCCCTCGTCCGTGTATATCCCGGCATACTCCCAATCCTCTCTGCCTTGGATGTAATTCGTGTAATAATCCACCTGTGCCGCATAGCTTGTGGCCTGATCCTCATGGTCAGTGCTGACACGGGCATAGCCTGCAACTCTGCGTTTCTGCCTGCTGTTCACAGGAGCGGCAGTGAATTTATTGATGGTTGCAGGGATTGCTGTTACTTTTCTTTTCGCCAATTCTCTCCACGCTCCTTTCTCATCTGCTTCATGCGTTCACTCATCTCGGCTTTTCGCTCTGGGGTCCATTTGCTCTGCATGACCTTTCGCATATGCTCTTTCTGTTCTTCCGTCCTTGGCAGACCTTTTCTTTTTGGCGGCTCATAAAGCAGTGCCTGCACACTGCCGTCCGCCAAGTGCATCTCCATCTCCGTCTCCGACAGCACCCAGACAAAATCCACCTTTTTTCGGAAAAGGGCATCCTCAAATTCTGCCATTCCAAGGGCATCGGCAAACAGTGGTTTCAGCACATCCTCACGCAAGCCTATGGTCTTACAGCCTTTTCCGTGGTCTGCACATCGCCAGTAATAGGCTTTTCCGTCCTTTGCCGTGGCTGACGGCTGGGTGGCTTTCCTGAAATTACACCCGCAGTTCTTACACTTGATTTTTCCAGTAAAGCCGGAAGCTCCTATGCAGTTTGTGCCATTCTTTTTTCGCTTTGCTGAAATCTCGGCACGGTACTCTGCCGTCCAGCAGTCCTTGTGTCCTGTGTTGGGGCAGTTCTTTATGATAACCCTGCCGTCCGTCATATGGAATTCCAATGTATAGCGTTTTGGAACATATATCACATCCACCTGCTCCAGAAAAGCATCTTCGTCAAATTCCGTAAGACCGAGAACTTCAATGCAGGCTTTCACCATATTCCGATGGTTGATTGTGCCGCCAACCGAGCAGCCATTTCCCACCTTCTTTTTCTTCTTGCTCCCACAGTTCCAATAATCCATGTCCCCTCGGTCATTTCGTCTGTTATGCATATAGCTTAAACCACAGGACGGGCATTTGATTTTTCCTGTAAAACAGCAGGTGTTCAGACTCTTGTTTGCCAAAGCCCCCAGTTCCTTTCGTCTTGTGATCTCGTCCTGCACATACTGGAATGTTTCCATATCGATGATTGGCTCATGGGTGTTCTCCACAAAATACTGCGGCAGTTCTCCGCGATTCTTCTTTCTGCGTTTTGTAATAGGATTCTCAATAAACTCCTTTTGCAGGAGAAAGTTGCCTGTATAGGTAATATTGGTAAGAACCCCCTTGATGTTGGAGTCCACCCACCGACAGCCATTTGCTGTGGTAATGCCCTCAGCATCAAACTCTTTCTCTGTTTCCAGTCTGGACTTGCCGTCAAGGAAATTCTGAAAGATGCGTTTTACGATCTCCGCTTCCTCCGGCTCTATCACAAGCTGTTCATCTTCCCATCTGTAACCGAATATTCTAAACTTGCCGTTTGGGATGCCTTTTTCAAAGCGCTTCTTGGTTGCCCATTTGATATTCTCGCTGATGGAGCGGCTTTCTTCCTGTGCAAAGGATGCCAGAATGGACAGCATCAGTTCTCCATCACCATTCATGGAATTGATGCCTTCCTTTTCAAACCGCACCTCAATGCCTAATGACTTGAGATGCCTTACTGTTTCCAAAAGGTCTACTGTATTCCTAGCAAACCTTGAAATGGATTTTGTCAGAATGATGTCTATTTTTCCGACTTCGCAGTCACAAAGCATCTGCTTGAATTCATCTCGTTTTACCGTGTCGGTGCCGGAGATGAAATCATCAGCGTAAACACCTGCATATTCCCAGTCGGGGTTCTTTTGGATGATTTTGCTGTAGTAACTGATTTGTGCGGAAAGAGAATGCATCATCCGCTCCGACTGCATGGATACCCTTGCATAAGCAGCTACTCTTTTCAGTGGCTTTATGACCGGAACAATCGGCTCAATCCTGCTTATCTTTGGCATGGAATCACTTCCTTTCGCTACTATATATCACTCTTTCTGCGTTGGAAGTCAACGATATGTCAGCAAATAATGTACCAAAAGTCGGGTGGTATTTTTCTCGGAAAACAGTATCAATCTGCTCATACTCTTTCTTCGAAACAATGCCTTCGGCGTGCATCTTCCTTGCCATGAGCATGGTCACTTGATATAGCTTTTCATTCGCAAATTCCTGCTTATCCATCCAGACCACCTCCAAATCGATGCTCCACATAGCACTTATGGCAGCAATATTTCCTGTGTCTGTTGCCGTAAACCTCGAAGGACTTCCCACAGTTCGGACATTGATATTCATAGATGGCTTTCCGCTTCACTATATCAATGTGGGCATTCCACCACTTATTCCTGCAGCTATCAGAGCAGAAACGTTTCTTTTTTCCCTTGTTCTTCTGCACTATCGGCTTTTGGCAGCATGCGCAAACAGACTGTTCTCCGGCAGATACCTCAGCCGCTTTCTGTGTCTCTAGCTTGTTCCTTCTGCAAAAGGATTTCACGGTATTCTGTGATATGCCAGTCTGATGAGCTATCTTCATATATCCGGCACCCTGTTTTCGGAGTGCGCAGATTTGCGCTTTCTGATTTTCTGTCACTCTTGATGACACCTTCCATCGTTATGAGGTTATTTCCTCTAACAGTGAGAGGACAGAAATGCTCTATTCAAGAACCATCCTCGCAAAAAAAATAATGCCCACCAAGGAAATCAATCCTCAGCGGGCATCAAACCATCTATTTTATTTCCTGACCAAAGCATACAACAGTACAGCACCAATGCCATATGCCCAGTTCCGCTCCCTCTTAATTCTCGCCTGCTTGGCTTTCTCCTCGGCGATGGACTCGTTCAAGGATTTCTCGGCATTCTGTAATAAGCTGTCCTGCTCGGTCATTGTCTTCTTTAATTCCGTCAGCTGTAATTCGAGCTTCATGGACTTCTTCTCGGATGCCTGTAATCTCTCCTCCGAGGTCTTTAACTGTGTCTGAAGCTTCATCAAGCTGTCCTTCTGCTGCTTGTTGATTGAGTCTAGCTCGTTCAAGTTGTTCTCGAGCGTCATCAGCTCGATTTCCGTTATCTGGTACATCGGCTCTGCTTCGGCTGCAAAGGAAAGCTGCGGCACAGACAATAACAGCAACAACAATAGCCACCAGAATTTTTTTAGTCCTATCATTCACGTCCACCACCTCAATTGAAATAATCCGTCACGCCACGGGCAATAGCACGGGCAAACTCATCCTGCTGCTCGGTAAGGAGCACCACATCCTCAGCATTCGAGATGAACGCAAGCTCTACGAGCACCGCCGGCATATCTGTATTGCTGAGAACGTACAAGCCGTTGATGCCTGGCGTGGCAATCTTCACCCCGCGGTCAGTGGTATCAAGCGCATCAACGATCTGGTCATTGATGCACTGGGCAAGCTGCCTGCCAGCAGCGGAGCCTGCACATGCCCAGGTTTCTGTGCCATTAGCAGCCGCTGTACCTGCACTATTGCAGTGGATGGAAATGAAAAGGTCTGCCTCGCTAGAATTTGCCTTGCTGCATATTTCCGCCAAGCTATCCGACTGCAGGCATTCTGTATCAATGCCGACAGCATTAAGATAGTCCACAGTCTTCTCACCTACACAGAATGCCACCTCACTTTCCTGCAGCCCAGTGTACGGATTGCAAGCACCTGGATCCGGCTGACCGTTTGGCGCATGCCCTGGATTGATAAAAATCTTCATTTGTCATCAGGCTCCTTTACTTTTAAGTTCTTCTCAGCGGCAATCTTTTGCAGATGTATCCGCAAAAACACGGGAATAATCTCGCCATAGCCCATGCGGTCGAAGTTCTCGACAAGGCTCATAACCTCAATAATGGCAAAGCCTGTAATGACCATCCCCCTAAACATCATCACTCCTGTGGCTGTATCCAAGAGGTAGGCAATTATAATGCAGATAAAAATACCGGCCTTACGCATAAGACCGGCACCTCCTGTACGGGAATTGAGTTCTGCATTTTTGTAGGCGGCTGTGACACCAGTCAGAAAATCCAGCATGATTAGGCAGCTAAGTGCCATAATCGGTGCATCAATTCCTCCCAGCATAAAGTCCAGCATTCCCCACAGGATTCCAAATAGAGTCCCTGTTTTTAGTTCTGTAGCTGTCCATAAAACCATAATCATTCCTCCACAAGGCTTTCAGCTACACTTTCCCGGTATTTTTCCGGCACGAGTTCCTGCTGCGGATTAGTCCGCTCACTCTCATCCAGAATATAACGCCCACCCTTGACGAGTACCGCATAGGCTTTGACCTTAAACTTATAAATTTTCATGTTTTTCACGCTCCTCCAAAATGTCATAAATCTCTACCAGGGCAGCCGCCACATCCAGTTCCTGCCCCGATACCTCTGTTTCCGCAAGTTCTACCTTAGGTGACTCCGGCGGTATAAAATCATCAGTAACCTCTGTCCAGTCCGGATAGCGCAGCTGCTTAATTTTTTCCATAAGAAAGGCAGTACCCCATGGTGGAATACTGCTAAGTTCTTTTGTTATTTCGTTGTAATACATCATCTTCCATCAACCCCCTTATAATCTTCCAACACCTCAAGATAACAGCCGATATAGCCGGATGTTTTCCAAGCGCTATTGTACAAGGTTACCCCGCCATAGGATGTGCTGATATAACAGCCAATTTTCTCACCATCATTACCAGTAACACTATCCGAAACTGGCCAATAACCACCCCAGCCACTGTTATAGACATAAACCATCTTCATTGCCTCGATTTCATTGGTGCCATAGGCATCCTCCGCCCAAGTGAAATATCTTTTCACCCTGCTTGTCCCAAAGGGATTATCCCAAGATAATGGGCCGCTGCCGGAAAAATACTTAAAACCCAAAAATACACGTCTGTTTCCACCACAGCAGCCATCCCGCCTGCCAAATTTGTAATCATTATCGTTATACTCAAAAACTGTATCCTTATCAGATCGTACCATTCCCACTGCAACTGCATTTGAAGGCACGGCATCATCTAGAATATTCTTCCTGCCCTTGACCATAAGATTATCATAAAGAACTTGAATCTCTGAATCTGACAAGGCTCTTGGCACTACAAGAAGATAAGATAGAGTGCCTTGGTATGCATAATCCGTACCATAACAAGCACCAATAGCGGAGTTCTCTGTTACCTGTTTACGCCAAATGTTATTTGCTCTGATAGAGCTTTGACGATTCACACGGAAATAAAAATTCTTATTGGTAGCTCTCAGGGCAATAAAGTTTTCCCTGCCTGCATCTGGTTTTATGTCAGAATTAATCCAGGCATTACCATTCTGATTACCTGTATAAAAGGCCACACCAGCCGTAGTATCTGCTGATGTACACATCATAAAGGTCTGTGGTGTACCAATCTTATTGCCAAAGAATCTATTAAGTCCTATTAATTGGAAAGGATTTGCAATGGCCACAATGGTAAATTCCACTGGAAGTGTCATTGTTCCCACATCCATATAGCAGGTTGCAGCTCCTGGAAAGCGCAGAGCCTTCCCAAGGCCAAGCTGACTGTCCTCCTGAATTGGCACCACTGCACCGCCCAGCACTCCACTGTTAATGCCATTAGTCTCTTTTAAATTATCCGCTGTTTCATCATCAAACTTCCATTCAGTATAATTAGTATTTTCTGCTGGAAGCTCCGGATACTTAGAACTATGCTTTTCATAAAAGCAAGGCAGTATTAACATATTGGCAATTTTCGCAATCTCCTCCTGGGTACGGATTTTATTGCGAATTTCCAAAAAGTGAAAAGTAGCCGGGAGCATATCCGATTTATCATAGGCGGTACCGATTCTGGTATTCTGCCCTGTATTTAATGTCAAGCTGATGGCTAGCACCAGACTAAAAGCAAGTCTGCCATTAATGAACACCTTCACCATACGGCTATCATACTGATAGGTCAGGAAGAAGGTTTTGCCTGTTTCACAGACATAGCCAGTATTCTGACCACCACAATACAAGAGGCCATTGCTGTTAATGTAGATGGTAGCAACATTGCCCGCATAGTTAAAGATATAATCCACTGAACCATCTATCTTATCTGGTGTTATTAGAAGGTTATACTCGAAGGGTACATCGCCTGTCATAAAGCCAAAGTTATTCTCCAACTCGAAATATCCGGTAAAGCCATCAGTTTGAAGTGCATAATCCGCCCATCCATCCACAGAGGTAATGCCGCCATTTGGTACAAAGTCATTTTTCTGAGCTATAGCAGATTTACCTACAGCAATGTTGGGTATGTTTTCACCAGCAATAGTCTTATTGAAAATCCAAAAGCCTACGGTGTTATCATCGATGCAGTCCACGGGATACACAGCTTTGGTTTTACCTAATTTTCCATCACCATCCATATAAAGGAGTGCAGTTTCTCTTTCGGAGAGTGTGATGTTGCCGCCATTAAAATTGACGGTATTACCGTTGACCTTGGCTATGCCACTGCCCACCAGCACCTCACATCCAGCAAAGGCTGCAATTTTGAGTCCCTTGGCGATGAAGGACTCATCATCCACAGAATCTGTCGGAAGAACGATATCCTTGCTGCCATCAAACTCAATGCCGTTAATCTTACGTGGTGTGGAGAGTTTATCGGCACAAGAGGAAGTCCTGGAATTTCTCAAATCATGCACCAGCCACTTGGCACTGCCGTCATTCATCTCTATATTTTCCTGTTTGCCCCAGACAGGCTCGATAAGACCTGTGGTGCCAGCAGAAATACACTCCGCATAAATCAAACTGTCGCTAGAGCTTCTGGCAATTTGTCCAACCACAACGGTTGTGTCGCTCTGCCAGAAATCACAGGCATCCACCAAATCAGACAATACTGAAATCCCTTGTGCTGCTCCCATGCTGTCGTAAAACTTTATCATTAAAAATCATCTCCTTAATAGCCTCGCACCATGGCTCTGACCAATTTTCCCTCACAAAGTTCACCCTTATCATCATAAACACATAGCTTGCAACCCCTTTCATCACAATCAGTAATCTGCCAGGTTACCGCCCGGCCCTCAAGGTCAGAGGTAAACACTGCCACCGAGGACGGCACTGTCATAAATCTATGATTAAAGGCGATGTAGTTCTCGCCTGCCGATAGCAGGATATTTTCCAAGATAATCTCTGTGTCCGGTACATCAATGCTGACAGATACATTTTTTATCGTACCTTGTGTATGGCCTGAAATGCTTTTTACATCTACCCGTATTTGCAAAAATCTGCCCTTAAAAACAGTCTGCGCTGCCGGCAGCCAGTCACTAAAGGTATAGCCATCAATGCTGGTGCGATAATATATTTCCTTTATAACATCATCACCGCCCGCACCATCCACCTTAATGCCAAGGAATGTACTAGCAAGCGAAATCGGTGCTGTCAGCTCATTGGCACCAGCAAAGATATCTCCGAAATTCTCGTAATCACGGATTCGCTTGAGGTCTTGCTGATGTATAACACCCTTGCTGTCAATGTAATAACAGTCCGAGTCGATGATATTTTCGCCAAGATCTATGAGTGGCAAATAGACACAACCGTTAAGATAGGATATCTGGCCAAAAATGTCTCTGAAATATTCAAAGTCAGTGATGTTCCTCTTGTCCAACATTTTTAATGCCCTATTATGCTCATAAAGATTATTCCAAGAGGTAAAATCACCCACTCCATAGTTCTTTTCAAACAAAATGTTTGCTGCCACCAAATTGGTAATATTGATAATCTGCTTGCAGGCATTTTCGGATTTGTTACCAGAGGTATCAACGGCCTTAACCAAGTATGTGCAGGTGCCATTGGTGCTAGCTCTGAAAGTAGCCTGTGTTCCGGCGAACTCCGTAATAGCTACAGAATTATCCCAGGAACTGCCCATGCGAATTTCATAATGGTCAAGGTCTGGTTCAGCGACTGGCTTTATTACAGCTATTATCATATCCTCATTAAGCACCAGTGACATAAATGACAGATCGGCAGGCGGTGTATTTTTGCCTGTGATGGTGACGAATACTGTAGTTCCGTTTATCCTGTTGCCCCTGACAATAGGCCGCACCAAAACCTTATAGGTACTGCCAACCTTAGCTCCCGTATATCTGTAATCAAGACCGTTTACAATAAACTCCTCTGATGATTCATCATCCATGTTAGTGACAAGAACACTGTAACCATCTGTATCACCATAAACACTCTGCCCCTCCCATACAACATCTATGGCAGAAAGCACGGTACCGTCTTTTTCCACATAGGTGTATTCCACTGCAGTCACATTGGCAGCCGTAAGATTATCTTCGGCTGTATAGTCAATTTTCGGATATTTACTGTACTCAAGCTCCGTGGAATACACAGCCTCATCATATTCAATGAGTCTTAGTTTAACTAGAAAGTCTCCATCACGTTCTGCTCCTACAATACGAAATGGCTTTACAGCTTTTTCCGCCTCGCCAAAAGAATAGCAGTCATATTGCTCCAGAATATATTCCATAGCAGACATCAAGGTAAGAGTATCTGTATTCCCCGGCTCAGTTTTTACCGCTTTATGAATTAACTCATCCATACTGGTCTGGATATAGATTTCATAGTTTTTACCATTCTCCATGCTGACAGTTTTATCAAGTTTTACTGTATTCTTGGTGGCACTGACAATGCGCCCTGACGCTAGGCCAATCTTGCTGACGCTGTGGGCATAACCCACAATATCGCCATACTCAGCAGTGATACCATTGATGTCAGTGAATAGTTCTATGGTTTGGAGCTGCCTCTCTGATGCCGCTAAAGCCATGACTCCTTCTCGATATGCTTGACTGCGCCGCTTTACACCAAAGAGTGTAAGCTGAGCGGTGTTATCCTGCTGTGCATCAAGTTCATATTGGTTATTACGCAAAGTAAACTGTGTGTTTTTGAAATCATTGTTTTCGTCATTATAGGTAATCTCAATAGAGCGAGCTCTCTCCAAGCGGCTCAAAAAAGACCCATTCACTGAGGACTTGCTGGTTCTGCCTTCACTAAATACTTGAGTAATCATCCCCGGTCTATCCACAGTAATTCCATAGTTACAGCCGTGGATGATGATATTAGCATGACCGACCGCTGCCGCTTTCACTGCAGCATCATATCTTTTCTGGGCAGTATCAAAAAAGGCATCAAATTCAAACCTTTTTTCCTTTTCCCCATCGTGGTTTATGATTTCCTCATCAGCATATGCAGCAGCACTTTGCCACTGGTCAAAATATGAATCTAACCTCTCATGAGCGCAGCCATCAACGATGTATTCAAAACTGTCGGTATTGATGTTTTTGAGATACCGACAGCCATGGAGAATGTCATAAGCCGCCCAGATAGGATTATTAGCAGACTTTATCTCATAGCAATTCAGCCTTGGATTAAATACATACACCTTGCTTCTGGTCTGTTTCCATGTCAGGTTTGGTATACCGCCGGAAAGCTGGTTTGTAGCCAAAATTCTGAGGCCAATTAAGACCTTATTCGGTCTTGCATACCGTCCAGAGTTATATGCAGTCAAAATCGACCAACTGGTGTAGCTCATATATCTTGAACCGGATGGCTTAGTGGTCAGCACAAGTTTTACATCATACTGCCCTGCTGCTCCCACATTCCACTTGAAGGATTTTCTAAATGCCTCGGGTGATGAATTACTGACTGTATAAGAGTTTTGATACAGCCAGTCCTTGGTGCCTGTTTTACGATAATCTATCCGGCAGACAATGCTTGCGCCCTCATAGACACCATCATTATTTAAGTGATAGAGACCATTGGGCCATTCCAAAGCAACCTCGATTGCTGATGCCTTGGTGGAATCCGTGGTACGGATAAGCGGTTTATTGAGGTCAAGCAAAAGTCCCACACTCTGATCCGTAGGCGTATTATCAAAAAAGGAAATAGGCTCCTGGTCATTGGTGCCAAGTCGCTTTTCTACCTGAACATTTGAAAAGCAGTCAATAGGTGTTGAATCTATCTTTAAATTAGTAAGTCTGTCCACCTCACCATAACCGCCACAATACAAAAGGTTTAAATACTGCTTGCCACCGATAGTTTCCACATGCTCCTCAAGTAATTGTGGCTGTGGTATACAGGTGCCATAAGTTTCGCCTACAATTCTGCCTTCCCTCGTGGACACTGTAGGTAAATTCCACCCATAAGTCTGTGATACTTGTGTATCCTTAAAAGTTTGAGAATCCAGAGTTGCTGCCTGCTGTGGAAACACTGAATTGATAACACGGCCACCAAGATACATCACCGCCCCTGCCATAAGGCAACTCGCTAAGGTTCCTCCCTTGATAGTGAGCCCAAGAAAGCCTGTGAGTCCATTAGACGAAATACCGCTAGTGACTACAGTCAAAGCAACCATCGCCACAAATCCTAAGACTTTACCCACACCGCCACCGGATACATGAGGCATGGAGATGATTTCATCACCATCAGCAGGAATGGTTATGGTATCGACCGGCTGACCATTTAGATAAATATCTCTTCCAAACAGTTCTATATAAGAATCTATCGACTGTCCGGTGTAAACCATTTCAAAAACATCATGCACCCTTGGTTCAAAGGGATTTTCAATTGTAATTATCCGTACCATTCACTCACCTCCTGGGATAATAGTAGCCTACAAGATGTGAACGCCAGCGTCTGATAGTGGAGATACAAACTCCTGCCATAGGATAGGCATGAATGAATTTATCATTACCAATGTAAATTCCCACATGATTCGCCCAAGCTGACGGCTCTGTTTTGAGCAGCACCAAACAGCCAAAGACTGGTTCATGCAGCTTATCCCATTCGATTTCATCCTCCGACATTTGACGGGATATTTGCAGTAATTCCATAGCAGATATGTGGTAATTCCTTACTTCTATGCCTTGACGTTTAAAGCACTCCATAACGAGGCCCCAGCAATCCATGCCTGACATACCCCTGCCACCATCTACAAAGGGAACACCAATTAAATCTGAAAACATCATGCACTCACCATCCCTGGTTCACCACCAAAGCGTTTTGGTATAAGACAAGAATCTAGGGTATTAACGCAATTACCATCACCCACGTAACCACAACGGATATCTCCGCATTTAAACGGGCAAAAATTCCTGTTATAACGAAAAAGCGGAAACCTGTTCACCAGCTCCGAGCTTGCACCCAAAACAAAAGTAATCCAGCTTTCTGTGTATTTAGCCTCAGTAATCAGAAAATTAAGTTCAAACTCCGGATACTTCGACTCCGTGTTACTGGCCAAAATAACATAAATGTGTATCTCAGAATCCACCAGACCGTTGTATCGTTGCAGATACGCACCAACCATGCCACCGCAGTTACTGACACGGATATTAATTGACGGTATGGTTTTGCCATCCTCTGAAGATGACTCCACCTCAATAGGAAAAGCCGTCCAAATGCTGTTTCGCCAGACAATATCTTCTGTATTGCGAACCAATCTAACCGGCTCCGCCAAGTCCTTAGAAATAACCTCTACAAAGAGCAGAAATGGTGTGTCTGCTGCAAGACTATTCTTGGCAAGAGTTGCGGCCTGTGACCAAACCTGCATAATCAAACCTCCTCAAGTTTTAAACTTCCCTGCCAGCCATAAGGATAGACATACTGCCAGTCATTCATGTGCTCAGCAAAGCGAACTGTATACAGCTGCCCATCAATAGGATTTTTAAACAGGAATTTTTGAAAGGAACCAACCTTTCGAAAAAATGCAGTAATAGCATTAAATTCTTCAACAGATAATGCCACCCACGAAAAAGACCACGCAGCCAACATTCTCGTGGTGCGTGGTCTGGTCATCTTATAATTTGCATCCGTCTCTGTTGTAACTGTGCTGTCCTTCAGTGACATTTTATAACTGTCACCGCAGCCACTCGCTGCAGAGATATTTGGTTCAATATCCGGAAATGTAAGCATTCTATCCCCCCATTACGCTTTTTAAATTACTGCCAAAACCATTCACATTACGCTGTGCTCCGTCAATGACAATGTCCAAAATGTATCTTTGTGCCTGAACATCATAGCCAGACTCTCTTGCCTCGACTTTGCTGTCAGTATTATTAGTGATGTTGACAATAACACCTCCCGGCGCTATCGGTGTAGTATTACCTGTCATACCACTGCCACCAGCTCGGCTTACTGTAGGTGCATAGATATAGCCGCCATTGGCATAGGCTCCTGCGTTCATGGCCTCCAGAGCCGGACGGTTTTTCCTTGTAGCTTCTGCTGTCATCACAAACTCGCCATCACTCAGACGAATAAACTGTCCAGTTGATTCAAGGTAGGCTACAATGCTGTCACTTTTACCTGTCCCTGCACCGCTGATAAAGCCACCTGCCAAAACACCGCCTGTAGCAAAGCCCGGAATTTCGCCACCATTACTAAGCTTTATACCAAAGATTGAAGTGACTATCTGAGCAGCCGCTTTCTTTGCCATAATCTCAGCTATGGTACTGAGTATTGTTTTCCCTAGGTCATGCACTACATCCATAGCTGTTGCTGAGCCTGTAATGAAGTTTTTAAGGCTACTTGCCAAAGAGCTGTTCACGCTTTCTGCTAAATCCGCTATCATTCCTGCTGTGGTTTTATGTGCGCCTTTCCATATCTCTACATACTTCCTGGCAATTTCTCTTTGGCCTTCAAGAACCATCATATTTTTAGCATCGTCCGACTCCAAGGCAATCTTAATTGACGCTAAATCTCCCTTTTCCTCAAGATCAGCTAATGTACGGCTGAAATTGTCACGCAAGGATTTGTTTCTTTTTTCCAGTGCTTTTAATGATTCAGCAGCATACCATTCATCAAGAGCAAGTCTTCCTTCAGCATCAGCCTTATCCTTCAGGACTTCTTTTTCTTTTTCAGTGCGTTCCCTTGCTAATTTTTTCAAGGTAATCTGGTATTCTGCTTCAGCGGTTTTGGCATAATCGCTATTGACCTCAGCTAAGGTTACTGCCGTTGAGTTCTTTATTTCCTCATTGGCTTTTTCCCACTTATCCGTCACCTTATCTTTGATGACCGCTTCATAATCAGAAAGCTCCGATTCCAAAAGTCTAGTATCTACCCCTGCAGTTTTCAGTTGATTTATCTCCAACTGTTTTTTACGAACATTGGCATCAGCCTGGCTCATGCTGTAGCTGTAATCCGTTCCGATTTCCCTTTGAATCTCTGTTTCCATAGAGCTAAATAATTTTGTAGCGTCTTCTTTGGCCTTATTCAGCTTGGCTACTGTATCTTCCATTGCTTTAGATGATGCATCCATGGTTTTAGTTATCGTCTTATTGCCGGTATATTCAGAGGTGCTTATATAGCCCTGCACCGGGCCAAACCACTCCTCTGCCTCCTGCATAGAGCCTTGATGGATTCCGGTCTTAGTGTTACTTGCGATATAGCCACCCTTGCCATCGTAAATGCCGACATGCCTGCCCCACTCAATGACATCGCCTGCCTTTGGCTGATACCCATCGTTGACATCGTGGTAAGCTGCACCTGCATTTTCGGCCATCCTATCGCCATTTGGATTTGATAAGCCGGTGATACCCGCTTCTTCCAACATACTCGATGCAAAGATAGCACAGGTATTTTCACCCCAGCTTTCCCCCAGATGATTCATAGCGGCATCCACCACTGCCTCACCTACCGGAACAGCTACCTCGTAAGATACAGCCTGTTTTTCAGTTGCAACCTTTGCCTCTTTAGCACCTTCCCCAGAGCCATTGCCCATATTCTGCATCAGTTCTGCCAGACGATTATCTGCATCCTGCATTTTCTTTTCTGCGGCTTCTTTTTCTAACTGTGCCTTGTAATCCTCATCATCCTTGTGTCGTTCCCACCAGGCATCACGAAGCTTAGTATCCAGTTCACTGTCTGTAACAAGCTGACCGCCTTTAATATAGCGATTTTCATCAAGATAGCTATACTCATCTGAATAATCTGGCTGCCAATCTGGGTTAATGCGATCCTTGGTATAAAAATAGCCGTCCTTTTCTTCATAGTCCTGACCATCAATCGTATAGGTACGTGCTTTTTCTTCGGCAAGCTTTTCGCTTTGGTACTGATAAAGACAATATCCAGCATAGGTAATGGCTGCAGCAAGGCCAAGCCAACCGCCGGTAAGTGCCAAGACACCTGCTTGAAGTGCTTTCACACCACGCAATGCTCCTGCTGCAAAGGTAGCGGACTTTATTCCTGCCACAGCGGCTGCATTGCCCTCAGCCACATGAGCTATGGTCAACTCACCCTTGGCGGCTGTCTGAGCCACAGTGGCCTTAGTGGCAAGAGTGGCTGCCGCAACATTGCTTTCCCCAGCCTTAACAGCGGCAGTTCCTTCTGCCACGTGGGCAGCCGTAAGCTCTACTGTGGCAACGGTCTGGGCAGTAGTGCTTTTTGTGGCGGCCGCACCTGTTGCTGCAATAGATTCAGTTGTTCCTGCTGCCATAGCCTGAGCTGCTGCATTAACCTCCATAAAATGTGCTGTGAATGTTTTCGTGATGAAGGCGGCTGTCTTTTCTGTCTCAAACTGAATGGACAGCAAGTCCTTTTCCAGTTTCAGCTTGGCTTCTTCCGAGGCAAGTCCCTGTTTCTGGGCAGCCTTTACGGCATCTGCTTCCATCTTTGCATAGCCTTGATTTGACCTTGCCACCACCTTGTTAATCTGGGCAATCTGCTTGGCAGAAAGTTCAGCAGATACAGTTTCCTGAACAACAGCACTTTCCGTAGCTGCCACCGTGGCTGTTTTCCAAAAATTTAGGATACCTGCTCCGACATTCGTCACCAGGCTTATGGTCTTCATGGCAATATAGAACTCAACCGCAGCCTTAGTAAGCGCTGCAATCTCTTTCTTATTTTCCCTTAAGAATACAGCAGTAGTCTGAAGCCCTGTCATAATACCAGGAAGAAACTTCTGAATGACCGGTGCAAATCCCAGCACTAAGGCATTCTGTATCTGGGCACTTTCCATCTGCATGATTTTAAGCTGCATATTCAGTTCATGCATTTCCTTTGGATCCATACCCACAGTCTTTACTTTGCCTGCGGCCTCGGCGGCTTCATTGTACTGCTCCAAGGTGGCAACAAGAGCCATGCCCTTAACGCCCAGGGTGTTCATAATGAACTCTTGACCATAGCCTGCCTCTGTTGCTTTTTTGTAACCACTCGCCAAGTTCTTCAGCTGTTCATTGACGGGAAGAAGCTGTCCGTTATAATTGGTAAGACTTACCCCAACGGAATCCAAAATGGCTCTGGTCTTTTCGCCATCAGTTGATGTTGAAGAAAAAGATTTATCCAACCGCATAATGGCACTAGAAAGGGATGTAACATCACCGCCCGTAATACTCATAATGCGAGATAAAGTTCCTGCCTCGGCAGTTGTAATGTGCATTCGTTGTGCCAGCTGGTAGCAATTATCCCCAGCCTCGGCAATACCCTTAATCATGGACGTCATGCCAAAGCCGCCCGCTGCCAAGATAGTTATTGTCTTTAATTTACCAATAAGACCTTCCACGGATTTTCTCGAGATATCAACCTGAGTGCTGAAATCATGAACAGGTGCTGTATCAAAGGAACCTCGGATATGCTCCTTGGCATCATTAAGTCCCTTTTTCAGACCGGAGGAATCCGCCCCGATCTTGACCATCAAATTTGAAATTACCGACACAAATATCCCTCCCGTCAGATTCTCCCTTTAAACTTCTGTTTCAAATATTCTTCATCAGCTTTTCTATCTGATGGGGAATTTTTATTTCCACCTAATAGTGGTTTCAGTAGTTTCTCCACTGTGATAGCTGATTTTAATGACTTGCCAAAGAGATTCATAATGTTAGCAACAAAATAAGCTGTAGTGGTATTTTGTAGTTCCCTGCGTGATTCATAGCCTTTTAGCAACTTATAAAACTCACCAGGTGTTATTCCGTCAAACTCCCTTGGTCTGAGTTCGAGTACGCCATAGGCAAATTCCTCGGCATACTCAACCCACTCAGCAAAGGAGTTTAGGCGTTTCCCCCTTTGCTTGCCTTTTCATTTTTGACAAACAAGCCTGAGGCAATAATGGCTCTGTAAATGCCATCATTAATGTCATCCAAAAGACCACCGCCATCGCAGTGTGCCTGAACAAGTTCAGCAGCCTCGTCCAAGGTCAGTTCTTTATTAAGAGCAGTAGCTACCCCGGCCAAGGTGAAGTTAATATCCATGGATTTTAAAATCCCGCCTGTACTCATCACGAAAAACAGGCTCTTGCCGATGTACTGCTCAAATTTTGCCAGACGCTTAATGTTAAAAGCCATCGCCTGAGTCTTATTATTAATTGTTACCGTAACGCTTTTTACCATTAGTCAATACCTCCTGTGCTGTTCTTTGTTAATGCGGATAGTGCTCCATTGCCGGACAAGGTACCTGAAATAGTCGCTGCTCCATCATGGGGATTATCCAAACTGAACTCAGTAACCGATGCCCAACCTGTGCGATAGCTGCCGTCCGGATACTCCAGTTTTACATGAACATTTTTGCCATCTTCAAAGGCAAGGGATACTGCTCTTACACCGATATCTTGGAGTAGTACTAAACCGTCAAGTGAAATACTCCAGCTTCTTAACCCTGCCTTGGTGGCACTCCAACCACCAGAGGTTTTGTGGGATACATCAATTGTTTCTGCCTGGCGAGTAAGACCACTGTTTCTTTGCCCGCCAATCATCTGCCATTCCGGCAAAGTCGCGGTACCGGTATTAATATATAGCAAAAAGTCCTTGCCGACCTCTGCCGCACTTACATCCGGGTTTGTTGGTAGACTAATATTATCCAAAGTTGTACTCATATTTTTTCACACTCCATATCCTGTATTTTTACAATAAGTGTTATCACCCCATGATATCCATACTCATCTTCGGCATAAGCCTCGAAAAAGTCGATATCTTGTGAGATAACTTGAAAATTTTCTTCTAAAGCTAAAGTGGCATATCCAAGGACAGTAGCTACATCATTCATCATGCAGTTTATTTCCTTTTTGCCTTGGTACTCTGACCACAGATGCAGTTGCAAGCTGGCATCATAAATGGCCTTATCTTTAGTGCCGTTTGGCTTTATGTTAATAGCACCGATAGTTATATAGGGTAGTTCTGCCGTTGGCACCACATCGTCATAAACAGATGTGGTCTGCCCACTAGACAGTAGTTTATATACAGCCTTTTGCAAAGCAAGTATCGGTACTCTTTTATTAATGATGCTCACCTTTTACCGCCTCCATAATTCTTTTTTCCAGGTTTACTTTCTCGGCATCTGCTGCCGGTCTCATAAAAGGCTTTGCCTTCCGGGCAGGTACCAGTGCGTGATGGACAATGCGGTTTCCAATCTTAATAGCTTTGCCCTTTTTCGGCATAATAAGTGCTGCCTTAGCTCCAAACTCCACAAAGTGTGCATAACGTGCCTTGGCTGTTACAAAGCCTGCATTACCTGTTTTACTAAGCTGTGCCGTTATGGATTTTTTGAGTTCTCCTGTTCTCACCGAAACTCTCCCTGCAGCCTTATCTTTTACAGCATTTGTAGTGTCTGAAATAGCTTTCCTTATCCTGCTTTTCGTCTTATCTGTGTACTTATCCAAATCTGCCATGGCGGCTGTAATCGCATGGTTTTTATTGGTGTTCACCCAGAAACTTTTTGCCATCAGCGTTTCACCTCCACAGTTGTTAATATGATTTCCTGCTTGTTAGATACATCCACATGAAGGACTTCATAGACTAATTCCCCATGATGTATCTGCCAGCCTTTGCTGATACCAATCGGTCTAAGGCGAATACCCTGAGTAATAACCTCGATCCTGCCATCACCCTGCATTGTATGATTGGCAAAGTTTGGTCTTAAAAATTCAGCCCAGCGTGAGCATACAGGCGAGAAGGTTTCCGCCCTCCCGCCATACTCATCACTTACCGATACGGGCTTGTAAATAGTGATTCTCTTATCCATTGAGGCAATATGCATCAGAACTGCTCCTCTCTAGAGCCAAACAGCAGACAACGCAGGGTAAGTACCAATTCCTTATGATTGGCCTCCTCCCTGTGCTCATAAAGATATGAAACGGCATAAAAAATAGCAATTCTAAGCGTATCCTTGGAACACGCAGAAATTGCCAACTCGTCTACTCGTAATATATTTTTACAAAGGTCTGCTGCAGCCGAAATTAAACTCTCAATCAGTTCATCGTCCTCACTGCCATCAATGCGAAGATAATTCTTAGTTTCCTCAAGAGTTACCGGCATTTAAATCAACCCCTTATTCAGAAGCCGTATCCTTCAATTTAAGAATTTGTACTGCTTCCGGCAGGATAAGCTTGCCATCTACACGTTCTTTTACAACGTAACCAATCATGCCATTGCCAGCGTATAGTTCACGCAATTCCTGCATGGAACGAACGCCACGATCACCGATATTGTAATAGCTGTAGTCACCAAAAGAAATAGCATTTGCAGGCGCATAAGCGGAGGTAAACACATCATAGCCTAAGATTTTATCCGGCTCACCTGCCTGATAAGAAGGCTGCCACATATAGGCCCCGTTGTTATCTTTTAGTTTGCGAATGGCAAGTAAGGTCTGGTCATTCAAGATAAATTTGGCATTCTTACGGTACGGACGTTTCAAAGCATAAATTAACTCCAACATATCATCTGACTTAATGGCGGCAGTTAAAGTATTTGCTACGGTTGCACCACCGGTTTCAGCAAACAAGCCTAAAGGTTTTCCTGTACCGTCACCATTTAAGAAAGCATCTTCTTCAGCATTAGCCATAGCCTTGCCAAATTCGGTGATGATGTAATTTTCAAGGTTAAAGGCGTTGTCATAGAGAAGTTCTTCGGTAATCTTAATGGCAACATGAAGTTTGTGGGCATCTAGCAAGGTCTGTGCAAATTTAGCATCGCTGAACTGCAAGGATTCCCCTTCTTCAATCCAGGCAGCCGCAGGTTTAGTAGCAGCGATGTTAATTTTATGCTGACCGGAAGTAGTGATAATTGTACCAAGACCGCGCATGATGTTATCTTCCATTAAGGCATCAATAATACGCTTGTCGTATTCCTCCGGCACTAAATAACCGCCATCTGCATCCACACCTTCCTGCAAAAGGTTGGATACTTGTTTGAAGTTAGTGCGCATGGCTTTTAGCAAATCCTTAGCATAGCCGCCTCGTGAACGTGCCGGTTTCATTTTCTCCAAGGTTTCATCCGAAATAGTAGCCGCACCCGGTTTATTGGTAAAAGGCTGATTAACTGCTCTGGAAAGTTCTTTGTCGATTGCCTCCTGCTTTTCTAAACGCTGTACTTCTCTACCTAATGCATCAATATCTGCCATCATGACATTGTAGGTATTTTCATCTTCCGCAGAAAGCGTACCTTTATCACTGCGATGGCTTTCCAAAAAGGCCTTGGTATTTTCCCATACTTTTGCTCTTTTTTCACGTAATTCGTTAATGTTCATAAGTTAAATTCCTCCCTTAAATGTGGTTCTTTAATAACTCTAATTTTTTTAAGCATTCATCAACAGAACGCTCTTTTACAACTTCCTTAGGCTCAATACGGCATTTAGCCGCTATCTTTGCCTTTAAGGAATTTACTACCAAAGCCTTAGAATACATCATGGATACAGCAGGTTGCTCCACCATATCCTCGGTATTTCTTTTTAAAATACCATCGGCAAAGCCAAGCTC